>CAVQHT010000028.1:0-254561 GCA_963712355.1 uncultured Acidobacteriota bacterium | reverse complement strand
GTCTCTTCGGCAAGACCGTCGATCTCCAGTCCGGCAATCGCGTCATCGTCGACGAGGCCTACATCCGCGAATCGATTCTGACGCCGGCCACGAAGATCACCGCCGGTTTCCAGCCGATCATGCCGACCTTCCAGGGACTCGTGAGCGAAGAGGGCCTGCTCGAGCTGATCGAGTACGTGAAGTCGCTGAAGCAGGACACGGACCATGCCCAGTAGAACACTCGCGCCGCCGCACCACTATCTCAACGACGGATACGGCATCAAGTCGTGGCTGCTGACCCGCGATCACAAGCGGATCGCCCTGCTCTATCTGATGGGCGTCACGTTCTTCTTCTTCATCGGCGGCGCCTTCGCCGTGCTGATCCGGCTCGAACTGGCCACGCCGGCCGGCGATCTGGTGAGCGACGAGACCTACAACAAGCTGTTCACGATGCACGGCGTGATGATGGTGTTCTTCTTCCTCATCCCCGCCATCCCGTCGGTGCTGGGCAACTTCCTGCTGCCGATCATGATCGGCGCCAAGGATCTCGCGTTTCCCAAGCTGAATCTCGCGAGCTGGTACATCTACATGATCGGCTCGTTGTTCACGCTCTACGCCATCGTCAACGGCGGGCTCGACACCGGCTGGACGTTCTACACGCCGTTCAGCACGGTCTCCTCGACCAGCAACGTGATCCCGGCGGCGCTCGGCATCTTCATCAACGGCTTCTCGTCGATCCTGACCGGCCTGAATTTCATCGTCACCGTCCACCGGATGCGCGCCCCGGGCATGACCTGGTTCCGGATGCCGCTGTTCGTCTGGTCGCACTATGCGACCGCGCTGATCATGGTGCTCGGCACGCCGGTCATCGCCATCACGATCGTCCTCGTCGCGGCGGACCGCCTGTTTCATTTCGGCATCTTCGATCCGGCGGTCGGCGGCGACCCGATCCTCTTCCAGCACCTCTTCTGGTTCTACTCGCACCCGGCGGTCTACATCATGATCCTGCCGGCGATGGGCGTCATCAGCGAGCTCATCGCCGCGTTCTGCCGCAAGCAGGTCTTCGGCTATACGTTCGTGGCGTTCGCCAGCCTCGGCATCGCCGTCCTCGGCTTCCTGGTCTGGGGCCACCACATGTTCGTGGCCGGACAGTCGGTCTACGCCGCGCTGATCTTTTCGATTCTGAGCTTCCTCGTCGCGATTCCGTCGGCCGTCAAGGTCTTCAACTGGACGGCGACGATGTACAAGGGATCGATCTCGTGGGAGACGCCGATGCTCTACGCCATCGGCTTCATCGGGCTGTTCACCATCGGCGGGCTGACCGGGCTGTTCCTGGCGGCGGTCGGTCTCGACGTTCACGTCACCGACACCTACTTCATCGTCGCGCACTTCCACTACATCATGGTCGGCGGCACGATCATGGCGTATCTCGGCGGCCTCCACTACTGGTGGCCGAAGATCAGCGGCCGCATGTACAACGAGCTGCTGGCCAAGATTTCCGCGGCCATCATTTTCGTCGGCTTCAACCTGACGTTCTTCCCGCAGTTCATCCTCGGCTATCTCGGCATGCCGCGGCGCTATCACGCGTATCCGCCGGAGTTCCAGGTGCTGAACGTGCTGTCGTCGGCCGGCGCGTCGATCCTCGGCTTCGGATATCTGCTGCCGATGGTCTATCTGATGTGGTCGCTGCGCTACGGGCGCATCGCCGGATCCAATCCGTGGGGAGCGGTGGGACTGGAGTGGAACACCACCTCGCCGCCGCCGACCAGCAATTTCGAGGACACGCCGATCGTGACCTGGGAAGCCTACGAATATCCGACGCAGGTGGAGGGCCATGTCGCCTGACACCCACGCGCTCGCCGACCCACACGTGGGTGACGGCCACCGTGAGCCATCATCCGGCGCTCGCGCACCATTTCGAGGATCTGGGACAGCAGCGGGAAGCCGCCACGCTCGGCATGTGGGTCTTCCTCGTCACCGAAGTGCTGTTCTTCGGCGGGCTCTTCGCTGGCGTACTCGATTTACCGCGCCTGGTATCCGGAGGCGTTTGCCTTCGCCAGCCACGAACTGGACATCACGCTCGGCACCATCAACACCGCCGTCCTCATCACCAGCAGTCTGACGATGGCGCTGGCCGTGCACGCGGCGCAGACCGGCGACCGCCGGAAGCTGATCGGATTCCTGATCGTGACGATGATCCTGGGAGCGTCGTTCCTGGGGATCAAGAGCGTCGAGTACTACCACAAGTTCGTGGAGCATCACGTCCCGGGCCCGAACTTCAGTTTCGAAGCCGAATACTTCCGGAACGCGCAGATCTTCTTCTCGCTCTATTTCGTGATGACCGGCCTGCACGCGCTGCACATGATCATCGGTCTCGGCATCATGCTGTGGATGCTCGTGTGGTCGTTGAACGGCACCATTACCCAGGAATACGCGAGCCCGATCGAGATCAGCGGTCTCTACTGGCACTTCGTCGATATCGTGTGGATCTTCCTGTTCCCGCTGCTCTATCTCATCGGGCGGCACAGTGTCACCAGTGTCATGACGACATGTCTGATCGCACTGATTCGTCTCCGCGTCAACCCGCATCTACTACACGATCTTCCTCGCGCTGATGGTGTGCACGGCCATCACCGTGGCCGTGGCGTTCGTCGATCTCGGGCCGATGAACACGGTCGTGGCGATGGCGATCGCCGTCTTCAAGGCGACGCTCGTCGTGCTGTTCTTCATGCACGTGAAATACAGCCCGCGCCTCACGGGCGTGGTCGTGGTCGGCAGCGTCTTCTGGCTGGGCATCATGCTCGCGCTGACGCTGGCGGACTACCTCACGCGCTCGTGGCGCACGTACGGTTAGGGCGCGATTGGGGCAGGTGGGCTGGATAGGGCAGGTGGGCTGGATGGGGCAGGACGCGGTGGGCTTGACTGGCATAACGTAGTTGCCCTTACCTGCCTTACCTGCCCTACCCGCCCCAGCCTGCCCCATCCACCCGCCCGCCCCACCCGCCCTACCCGCCCACCTGCCCTACCCGCCCTGCTAACATCTCCCCCATCTCGCGCCTTCTGGTTCGAACTTTCGCCACTGCCGCCACGCTCGCGGCGATTCTCTTGGCCGGCCGCACGGTCCTTGGTCCTCAGCGTGGCCTTCACGCGGACTATTTTTCCGGCGACCAGCCTGGCGGCAGCCCGGTCATCTCGACGATCGATGAACGGATCACGACCGAACAGGTCCTGACCCGGTGGTACGGCGGTCCGCCGTCCGCGTTTCACGTTCGCTGGTTTGGCTATCTCTCGGCCGTGAGCGCCGGCCGCCACCGCTTTTCGCTGACGTCAGACGATGGCGCGGTGCTGACGGTGGACGGGCGGCGGCTCATCGACAACGGCGGCCGTCACGAGGCGACCACCGCGACTGCGGACATCGAGCTCGAACGCGGACCGCACGCCGTGCTCCTCGAATACACGCAGGAAGGCGGGGCGCTGGCCATCGACTGGCAGTGGGCTCGCAATGCCGGCACGTTCGCGCCCGTTCCGGCGTGGGCGCTCAGCCCTTCGCGATCGGGAACGGCGAGAGTCCTCTCCGCGCGCGCCGCCGAACTGGCCGGGAAGTTCTTCCTTGCCGTGGCGCTGCTGCTGGCGATCGCGATCGCCTGGCGCGACCGGGCGGCCGTCGCGCGTCATCCGCGGCTCGCGGCGCTCGCATTTTTCATCGTCATGGCGGCGGTACACACCTGGCCGATGGTCGTCGATCCGGCTCACCGGACGCGCCACGACAACCGCGACACGATGCTGAACGAATGGATCGTGTCGTGGATCGCGCACCAGGCGCCGCGCGATCCGCTGCACCTGTTCGACGGGAACATCTTCTATCCTGATCGCCGGACGATCGCCTATTCCGAGCCGCTGATTCCGCAGGGCGTGATGGCCATCCCGCTGTTCTGGGCCGGCGCGTCGCCGCCGCTCGCCTACAACCTCCTCCTGCTTGCCGGGCTGTCGCTGACCGGATGGTCGATGTCCCTGGTCATCCGGACCTGGACGGGGAGCTGGACTGCCGGTCTGGTTTCGGGCGGCGATCTTCGCGTTCAACGCGCACGTGCTCACCAGGATTCCGCACATGCAGGCGCAGCACGTCGAGTTCCTGCCGCTCGCCCTGCTGGCGCTCGATCGGCTGTTGTCGAATCCGCGCGCGCGCCACGCCGTGAGCGTCGCGCTGTGGTCGGCGATCCAGGGGCTCGCCTCGATTCACCTGCTGGTGTTCACCGTGTTCGGGCTGACGGCGGCGATCCTCGCGCGCCCGGAAGACTGGTGGGGCCGGCGATTCCTGCCGGCCGCCAAAGCGCTGGCGATCGTCGCCGCGATTGCCGCGATCGTGCTGCTGCCGTTCCTCCTGCCCGTACTACCACGTGAGCCGCGAGCAGGGGCTGACGCGATCGCTGAACGACGCCGCGCTCTACGCGGGCACGTGGAAGGACTACCTGTCCACGCCGTCACGGCTGCACTATCCGCTCTGGAGCTATCGATTCTTCGTGGGCACGGCGCTCTTTCCCGGCGCGATCGGTCTGCTGCTGACCGCGGTGGCGCTCGTCCGCGGCAACGCGTTCAGGGATCCGCGCGCGCGCATGTGCCTCGCCCTCGGCGGCGTCGGCGTGCTGCTGTCGCTCGGCCCGACGCTCCCGGGTTACGCGACGTTGTTCCGATTCATGCCGCTTCTTCAGGCGATCCGCGGGACCGCGCGGTTTGGCTATCTGGCCACCGTTGCCGTCGCGGCGGTTGCCGGATTCGGCGTCGTCACGCTGCGCAACATGATTTCCGGACGCGCCTGGCCGGCCATCGCTATTCTGCTGGTCGCGGCCGCGTCGCTCGAGTCGCTGGCCGCGCCGCTGGCATTCAGTCCTTTCTACGGCATCGCGCCAATTTACACGCACGTCCCGCGCGGACCGGGGATCCATGTCGCCGAGTTTCCGTTCTGGGGTCCGCGCAGCGCGCAGTTCCACGCGTCGTACATGCTGAACTCGACGTCGAACTTCCAGCCAATCGTCAACGGCTACAGCGGGTTCCAGCCGCCGAGCTATTTTCAGCACGCCGAAGTGCTGCAGACGTTTCCGAGCGACGCCGCCACGGCCATGCTGCGCACGCTGGGCGTCACGCACGTGTTCGTGCACGACGATCAAATGTCCGCCGAGGCGCTGGAGGCCTTGAAGACGCGGCCCGAGTTGACCCCCGTCGAAACGTTTGGCGCGATTTCCCTCTACGCGTTCCACTAGTCCGACAGACAGGGAGCCACGAAGACACGAAAGCACGAAGAAATTCCATTAAGGAATTCCTTCGTGTCTTTCGTGCCTTCGTGACTCCGATTTTCGATCCAGACTGCACTAGGGACGCGGTTCGTCGGCCCTCAGAACCGCGGCCGGGTTCTTTCGAGACATCACGTCCAGCTCCTGCTCGGAGAAGCCCCTGGCGCGGAGCGCCATCAGGAACGCCGCGTAGCCGTCGGGCGGCAGCGCATTGCCCTTCTGTCCGAGATCGGACGAGAGAATGCAGGACGCGGGACCGATTCTGCGGATGGCGTCGGCAAAGCGATCGACGCGCGCGGCCGCATCGGCGGCGGTCATCGACCCGCCGACGAACTCGATGAACGCACCGAGGCTGGCCGCTTCCTGCATTTGCGCGACGGTCATCACGATCGGCGGGTTCATCGCGTGGGTGACGATCATGTGCGCCACGCCCTGCTGGCGTCCCTCGCGCAGCAGCATCAACCCTTCCACGGCCGACACGTGGCCGGTGGCGAGCGTCAGGTGGTTGCCGGCGATCGCGGCAATGACCGCGCGGGTTTCCGGCAGCAGCTCGCCGTCGCGCGAGACGCGCACGAACGGCCGATTCTCCTTCGCATAGCGCACGTTGTTCTCGGCATCGAACGTGGACATCCAGACGATCCGCGCCCATCCGCCGGCGACGTGCGTCATGTGCTCGACGGCGATCGGGTTCATGCCGCCGACGGTGAGGTTGAGATCGATGCCGCCGAAGACCTCGAGCCCCGGCGCCACTTTGCGCGCGAGAAACGCCAGGCTGGCGGTGGACTCGTAGTGATTCTTGAGGACGATGCCGCGCATGCCTTTGGCGAGCGACAGTTTCGCGACGTCGAGCGCGTCGATCGAACGCGGCACGTTGTCGGGATCGGCATGCACGTGAATGTCGATGGTGCCGCGCAGGAGACGCGCGGCCTCGTCGGCGGCGGGCGATTGACCGGCGACCGTACCGCCCAGCAGAGCCAGGCCAGCCAGCAGCGTCCACACGGCTCGCGTCATCGCGTCGCTCCTTCCCGGAAAGAAAAAAGCGGCGGCGCGCTCTTCAGCGCACCGCCGCTCCAGCAGTCAAACGGGTGTCGTCCGGCTTCGGTCGCCGCTTAGCGCGCGGCCCTGAGCGAGACCTTCTGCACGCGCCAGTTGGTCATCTCGCCGACGAGCAGTTCGTTCTCGTTGCGGCAGTCGATCGAGTTGGCCAGGCCGAACTGCTTCGGCAGCTTGCCGGCCGAGCCGAACTTGCCGACGACCTTGCCCGTCGAGCCCGACCTTGTAGATGGTCGCGTCTTCCATCCCGTCGGGATCGCCCGAGTGCGAGATGTAGAGATACTGCGTCGCGCCGGTCGTCATGCACATCGTCATCGGCGTGCCGATGTTGGCGAACTGCGACTTGAAGTTCCCGTCGCCGTCGAACACCTGGATGCGCTTGTTGCCGAGATCGGCCACGTAGACGTTGCCCTGCGCGTCGACCGCGAGGCTCTTCACGCCGTTGAACTGACCGTTGCGCCGAACCGGTCGAGCCCCACTGGCGGATGAAGCTGGCCGTCCTTGTCGAACTTCGCGATGCGGTTGGTGTTGCCGATGCCGTCGGCAATGTAGATGTTGCCGGCGCGATCCCAGGCGACGTCGGTCGGACGGTTGAACGTGGAGCCGGGCGTGCCCGATCCGGGCGCTCCGCCACGACCGCGCGCCGCCGCCAGCCTCCGGGTCGCCGCCGCCAGCCGGTGCCGCCGCGCGCGTCCGCCGGGCGCCGCGCCCGCCGGAGGCGGACCGCCGCGAGCGACCTCGGGACCGCCGCGTCCGCCGCCGCCACCACCGCCGCCCGCCGGGCGGACGCCGATCGCTTCAGGCTTTCTGCCGAGCACGAGCAGGATGCGTCCTTCGCTGTCGAACTTCACGACCTGGCTGGCGACCTCGTCGATCGTCCAGACGTTGTCCTGCGGATCGACACGAAGACCGATCGCCGCGTTGAAGCCGTAGACGTCCTGGCCCAACTCGCGCACGAACTTGCCCGATCTTGTCGAACACGAACAGGCGCGAGCCGCCGCGCTGGAACGTGCGGTTGTCCCCAATCGTCGCGTACGGATGGCCCGTGCGCGTGTACACGAAGATCTGTCCCTTCGAGTTCTGCCCGACGCCGCCGACTTCGCCGACGAAGGTGTCGACCGGCAGTCTTGAGCAGATCGGCGTTGCTGTCGAATGCGATCTCGGGGACGCGACTGCGCCGCCAGCGAGGCGCCGAACGCCACGACCGCCGCGGCTGCGAAATGCTTTGAATGTCCGATTCATCGGGTCTCCTAGTTCGCGCTCGTCTTCTGCGGGCGCCTGCGGTTTGAGGATGATCTTCTGCGAGCGCCAGTCGTTGATCTCCGCGGTGTAGATGACGTTGGGATCGCGGCAGTCCATCTGGTGAATCGTCGCGAACTCGCCCGGCGCCTTGCCGCCCCTGCCGAACTTGCCGATGATCGTGCCGTCCAGCTCCATCTTGTAGACCTCGCCGGTGTACTCGGCCTGCTCGGCCGGCGCGCTGTCGGGCCACGAGTTCGACACGTAGAGATACTGCTTGCCGGGATTCTTCGGGCCGGGACCGCCGGACACGCACACCGCCCACGGGTTGCCGACGTTCGGGTAGTTCGCTTTCCAGTTCAAGTCGTTGTCGAGCACCTGGACGCGCGCGTTGCCGCGATCGCCGACGTAGACGTTGCCCTTGAAATCGGTGGCGATCGAGTGCGGCGTGTTGAACTGCAGGTTGCCGGCGCCGCGCGTGCCGACGGCCTTGACGAACCGGCCGTTCTTGTCGAACTTCACGACGCGGCCGTCGCTGTAGCCGTCGGACACGAAGATGTTGCCCTGCTGATCCCAGGCCACGTCGGTCTCGCGGCCGAAGCGGTACTTCTCGTTGCGGCCGTGGAACGCGCCCTGGCCCGGCATGTTCGAGATCGACAGCACCGGATCGGTGCGCCGGCCGATCGTCATCAGGACGCGGCCTTCGGGGTTGAACTTGACGAGCATGTCGCTGCCCTCGTCAACCGCCCAGATGTTGTCCTGCGCGTCGACGCGGACCGAGTGGGCGAAGGCGAAGCCGTAGTTGTTGCGTCCGATTTCCCGGACGAACTTGCCGGAGGCGTCGTACTCGAAAGAGCCGCGTCTCGTACGCGCGGTGATAGATGTAGATGTTCCCCTTCGAGTCGGTCGAGATCCCCATGTTCTCGCCGGTATAGACTCCCGGCGGGTTCTTGAAGAAATTCGGCACGGATTCGTGCGGGATCACCGGCACGTTGGTCGCCGTGGCCCGGCTCTGCGCCAGGACCGGGCGCGAGATTGGCGCGAACACCAGGGCAAACGCCCCGGCGAGCGCGGCGGCCGTCAGCGAAAAGGTAAGACAGCGCTTCATTGCAACAGCCTCCGAATGGTTGCAGACGTGATTCCGGACAAAGAGACTGCCGAAATCTATACGACTGTTGCCGTCAGTTCAAGGCGGATCGCCGGGTCGTTCGATGGTCCAAAGCCTTGAGGCTTTTGGGCTTTGGGCCCTAGGCTTTGGGCTTAGACTCTGGGCTTTAGGCTTTTGCTCGGAAGCTCTGGAGCCCAGAGCCTGGAGCCTGAAGCCGACGGAGTTCTGACATGAAAACCATTCTCGCCCTTGTTGCGCTGCTCGGAACGGTCACCCTCGCGGCGATGCAGAGCCCGCCGTCCGGACCGGGACAACTGGATCGCGGTTCAGGCCGTGTCGACCGACGCGGCGCGCGTCACCGGCGGCGATGTGCTGGTGCGCGTCGTCCTGTCTCCGGCGGCGGCCGCCAACGCGGTGAAGGTCTCGGTCGCCGGACGCGACGTGACCGCGGCGTTCAAGCCCGGCACGGCGCCGAATACGCTGATGGGCGTGGTCACCGGACTCGCGATCGGCCGCAACGTCATCGACGTGGCATCGGGCCGCGCGCGCGGGACGCTCGAAGTGACGAACTATCCGATCACCGGACCGGTCATCTCCGGACCGTGGCAGCAGCCGTTCATCTGCCAGACGGAGAGTTCAAGCTGCCTGACGGCACGACGCTCGGACCGCCGCCGACGCGAACTGCTCCGCGCGGACCGTCGTGCAGTACGTCTACATGCCGACCGGAAAGCCGGCCAACGAGCAGCAGCCGTTCAAGCCGCTGCCGAGCCCGACGACGCTGCCGGCCGACGTCGCGAAGACCACGACGACCAGCGGCGCCACGGTCAACTTCATCGTCCGCGTCGAGACCGGCACGATGAACCGCGGCATCTATCAGAACGCGATCCTGTCACGACCCGACGACCGATCCGGCGCCGACGCCGTTCACGCCGCCGAAGGGCTGGAACCGCCGCCTGCATGGCGCTGCACGGCAGCGGCTGCCCCGGCGGCTGGTACATCCAGGGCGCGGCGATGGGCGTCGACCGTCCTCGATCCGGTGCGGCTCGGCGAGGGCTACGCGCTCTTCATCAACACGCTCAACCATCCGACCAACAGCTGCAACGCGTTCCTCGCCGGCGAAACGGCGATGATGGGCAAGGAGCACTTCATCGAGACGTTCGGCGTGCCGCGTCTACACGATGACGCACCGGCGGATCGGGCGGCGCGTATACGAGCCTGCAGATTGCCGACGCGTTCCCCGGCCTCTTCGACGGCGTGGACATCCGCGCGACGTTCCCGGACGCGCTGGCGATCGCCTGTCCGGCCTCGACGCGCACCTGCTGACGCACTACTTCACGGCGACCAATCCGGCCGGCCTTGACCGACGCGCAGAAGCTGGCGATCAGCGGCTATCGAAGGCATGAAGGCGTTCCTCGACGCCGCCAACCAGTCGCAGCGGACCGATCCGGTGCCGGACCGCGCAGGACATCGAAGGCTATCAGATCGGCGCGCTGGAACGCGGCGGTGCCCGAGGCGCTGCGCTACGACCCGACGAAGAACCCGAAGGGCGCGCGGCCGACCGTGTTCGACGCGGCGCGGAACGTCTACGGCGTGAACCCGGCGACCGGCGCCGCGCTGCGGCCGTTCGACAACGTCGGCGTGCAGTACGGCCTGAACGCGCTCAACGCCGGCGCCATCACGACCGCGCAGTTCCTCGATCTGAACGAAAAGATCGGCGGCTTCGATCAGGACGCCAACTACACGGCCGCGCGCAGCGCCGGCGACCCGGGCGCGATCAAGCGCGCGTATCAGGCGGGCCTGATGCTCGGCGCGAACGGCGGGCTGACGTCGATTCCGATCTTCGACAACGCGACGTCGAACGAAACCGGCGGCTATCACTACGGCTGGTTCCACTTCGCGCTGCGCGAGCGGCGTGCGCCAGGCCAACGGCGGCAATTCCGACAACATGGTGATGTGGCGCAGCGTGTCCGGCAACGCGGCGCCGCGAGCTGTTCGATCGGTGGATGGCCGCCTACAAGGCCGACACGTCGAGCGATCCGCAGCGCGTGAAAGTGCTGCGCGCGAAGCCGGCGGATGCCGTCGACGGCTGCTACGACAAGGCGACGCCGCCGAAGTTCATCGCCGACGCGCTGCCGTTCACCAGCAAGCCGACGTCGAAGTGCAGCGCGCTCTACCCGGTGTATTCGAACCCGCGCAAGGAAGCCGGCGGCCCGCTCGCCGCGAACATCCTCAAGTGCCAGCTGAAGCCGGTCGATGCGAAGGACTACCACGCGACGTTCACGCCGGCCGAGATGACGCGCCTCAAGGCGATCTTCCCGGGCGGCGTGTGCGACTGGTCGAAGCCGGGCGTCAACCAGACGCCGGTCGTCACCTGGGCCTCGTTCGGCCCGTCGCCGAAGAACCTGATCTTCAGTCTCGCCGCGCCGCGCGACTCGTCGCGTTGATCAAGAAAAAGGACGCTGCAACGAAAGCTCATCACGAAGACACGAAGGGCACGAAGTAAACCCTTAGAGTGCGTTGCGAAATTAATTAACTGAGAGACCTCTTGGTACCGAGATCCCTGACCTGGGACGGTCGCCTGACCGAGTGCGAGGCGGTCGGGCATGGCCCAGGTCATCGACGACGAGCTATGGACGCGCATCGAGCCGCTGTTACCCAAACGCCGCCGACGGAACCGGCAGTATGGCGGCCGCGCCCCGATTCCCGATCGGGCCGTGCTCACCGGCATTCTCTTTGTGCTCCGCAGCGGGATTCCCTGGAACATGTTGCCACGCGAGATGGGGTGTGGCTCGGGCACCACCTGTTGGCGACGCCTCGTGCGCTGGCAGCGCGCGGGCGTCTGGAAGCGGTTGCACGCCGTCTTGCTCACCGAGTTGCGCCGTCGCGGCCAGCTCGATCTGGCGCGCACCATTGTCGACAGTGGCTCGCTGCGCGCGTTGCGCGGGGAAAAAAACTGGACCGAACCCTACCGATCGCCGCAAAGCCGGGTCGAAACATCATGTTCTCACCGACGCGCACGGGATTCCGCTCGTCGCGCACTTCACGGCGGCCAATCGCAACGACATCACGCAGTTGTTGGCGGTCGTCGATGCGCATGCCGGCCCTGGGCGGCGGCCGTGCCAACCGTGCGCAAACCGCGGCTGGTCCAAGGCGACCGCGGCTACGATTCCCAGCGCCACCGCGACCAGCTCCGTCAGCGCGGGATCGCCTCGCCAGCTCGCCAAGCGCGGTCGTCCTCACGGCTCCGGACTCGGCCGCACCCGATGGGTGGTCGAGCGCACCCTTGGCCTGGCTTCATCGGTTCCGCCGTCTTGGCCGTTCGCTATGAACGGCGTCCCTGCGTTCACGAAGCGTTTCTCACCCTCGCGTGTTCGCTCGTCTGTTGGTACTATCTCGAAACCGGTTATCTAATTTCGCAACGTGCTCTTAAGGTTTTCGTGTCCTTCGTGTTGAAGCTTGTTGAACTCACCACGAAGACACGAAGAGCACGAAGCAAAACCTTTTAAGGTTTTCGTGTCCTTCGTGCCTTCGTGGTGAAGCATCCTGTCGCGAAGCTCTGCGATCTCTGCGAACTCTGCGGTTGATCGTCATCACGGCTCGAGGCGAATCTTCGCGCGATCGCGCGGAAACGCGGGGCCTGGCAGCACGACGCAGAGCGGCGTGCCGTCGGCGGTCGTGACGCGGTAGAGGATGTCCGGACGCGCCGCGAATTCCTGCAGCGATTGGCGCGGCCCGCGCATCAGCCGGATGTCGAAATGAAAATCGACCGAGTTCCGCGGCGTGGCCCACAGCGTCCGGTAGCGCGCCGCGTCGGCTTCGACCGCCTGGACCGGGTTGCCTGACACGCCGAGCGGAATGCCGCTGCGCTTCGCCACGTCGGCCGACCACTGCACCGCCTGCAGCACGCTGTTGCCCCAGTAATCCATGTCGTAGCGCGCGAACGCCGCGCGGGGACCGCCCGTCACCGGGCTGAAGTAGACGATCTGGTTGGGGTGATTCCGAATCTGAAACACCAGCGGCTCGAGCAGTCCGACGGCGAGCGCCGCCACCACCACGCCGCGCAGCGGCATTCGCGCGTCGAGCGCCGCGCTCCACCCCGCGGCTGACAACACCGTCACCGGCGGCACGATGAACAGCAGATGGCGGATGCCGTCGTAGATCGTGGCGTTGCGGACCACGCGAGAAGAACCGGCGCGCCGGCGAACGACGCGAGCGCCGCCCAGGCCGTCATCTGATCGAGACCCCGCCGCCAGACGAGGATCGACAGCGGCACACCGGCGAGCAGCACCGGCGGCAGCGCCATGACCAGCCATCGCGGCACGTAGGTCCAGGGCATGCTGCCCGCGCCGAGGCTCTCGCCGCCGTACAGGACGTCGAATCCCGTCGCCCAGCTGGCGCGCGAGGTGAAGAGAAACGCCTGCATCGGCCGCACGTACGGCGACGCCTGCGCCCACGGCCACGCGATCGTGCCGGCCGGGATCGCGACCACCGCGACGACCGCCAGCCGGCCGGCCGTGATCGCGACCAGGCGCCAGCGATCCGCCGCGCTCGATCGCACGGCCTCGAGCAGCGCAATGGCCATGATCCAGCCGCCCGCGTAGAGCAGCAGGACGAGACCGAGCGGCCGGATGTTGATCGCGAGGACAATCGCCGCGGTCAGCTTCGCCGCGTGCCACCAGGACAGGTGCGGCGCCCGCTTGTCGATCGTCAGCGTGTAATAGAGCGCGACGATCGCCATCGCGGCGAACGGCGCATCCTTGGGGTTGTTCATCGCGTCGCCGAAAAACCGCGGCGACAGCGCGAGCAACAGCGCCGCCAGCCAGCCGGCGCGCCAGCCGAAACAGCGCCCGGCGACCAGCCCGGTGAACACGATGCCGATCCATCCGAAGACGGCGATCACCATGTGGCGGGTCACGTAGGTGTCTTTGTGGAACGCGTGCTGCGCGGCGACGGCGATCACTTCGACCAGTCCGCCGTACAGATACTGGTTGCCGAGATCGGTATCGAAGGCCGCCCGCGGCAGCTGCCCGTGGTAGTAGTCCCAGACCTCCTCGCCGTACTTCTGCTGGAAGCGCTCGTCCCACGTGAAGCCGAAATCGCGCGAGATCGCCACCATGAAGACGAGGAGCACGAGGGCCGCGGCCGCGGCAGCGAGCTTGCTGGCGTTAATGGTCGGCATCGTAAAAGCCGCGCGCGTCGTACCAGCGGATGCGGATCAGATCCCGGAGCATGCCGGCGCCGTGACGAAACTTCCGCACGGAACTGCTGGGATGATATTCGCAGGCAACCGGGACTTCGACCACACGATACGCGCGGCGTTGCGCGATCCGCAAGACTTCGACGTCGAAGGCAAAGCCGTCGATCCGCTGATCCTGGAACACCGCCCGGGCGCGATCGCCGCGAAACGCCTTGAACCCGCATTGGGTGTCGCGCAGGCCGCGCACCGCCAGCCGCTGGACGCTCCAGTTGAAGAGACGGCTGAGCGATTGACGCAGACGCTGCGGCGCCCCGCCCTCGCTCGATTCCGGAAGCGCGCGCGATCCAATCGCCACGTCCGCGCCGCTCTCGAGCGCCGCCACGAAACGATCGGCGTCCTCGATCGGCAGCGACAGGTCGGCGTCGACAAACGCGACGTGACGGCCCCGCGACGCCAGGACGCCCTGACGCACCGAATAGCCCTTGCCCCGGTTGCGGCCGTTGTCGATGACCTGAAGAGAGGCGCGGCCAATACTCTGGGAACAGCGTCCGCGCCGTTCGGCCGCCGCCTCGATGGCGTTCGCCGATCCGGGCCGCCCGCCGTCGAGCACCACGATCAACTCCGAGCGATAGGGACGCGAGTCGAGAAAGGCGAGGACGCGCTCCACGGACGCGCCAATCCGGTCCACTTCGTCGAAGGCCGGGACGATCACGCTCAACTCCACGTTCTCCGGATCAGCGGGCGAACGCGGCGAGGAGTTCATGCGCGACTCAGCATTCTAGATGGAAACCGCGCGCGCCTTTCAGTGCGTCAGGCCGTAGACGATGTAGTTGACGCCGAGCTTGTAGGCTTCGTTGGTGTCGTCGAACGGCCGGAGGTTGCGGCCCGACCACTCCCAGTACTGCGAGATGTCGGTGTTGTAGTTGACGATCATCATCAGCCGCTTCTTCGGATCGTTGTCTTCGTAGAGGCCGCGGAAGATCGGCTGGCCGGCGTTGTAGGCCTGCGGAAAATCGGTCAGCGACTTGATCTCGAAGAAACAGTGAAAAATCGGGTGCGAGATGTCCATCGTCACGAACTTGGCGCCGGGCAGCACGCGCTTCATGTTCGTTTCGAACGTCTCCCAGCCGCCGCCACCCGGTCCCCATTCGCCCGGCATCTTGAAGTCGTCGAAGATCACGAAGCCGCCCTTGAGCAGGTAGGCGCGGAACGCCGCCGCCTCGTGATCGTTCATCGTCCACCAGCCGGCCTCGGTGATGTACGAGATCGGATACTTCGCCAGATCCTCGTCGTCCAGCGAAAGGACGTTGAACGCGTCCGTCCGGCCGCCGAGATACGTGATCTCGTTCATGATCCGGATCAGGTTGTCTTCGGACAGCGGATACCCGTGCGCCCACGAGGGCAGCCCCTGATACCAGTAGCCGCCCGGCGCGGTGGTGTATTTCAGACGGGTGAAGGTGAAGCGCCCGTCGTACGACCCGTTGCGGATGCGCACATCGCGCCCTTCTTCGCCGCCGAAAAAGAAGCGCTGCGCGAACGCGACACCGCCAAGGCACAACAGCGCGCCGACCGTGAGGATCGTCCGACGTCGTGTCCGCGCGCGTGTGAACCACATGACTGTTCTTGCCGCCTCCTGCCGCGATCAAGTCCATTCTATCGGGCTTTTTCAGCGCGGCGGCGCGACGGGGCCGTTTCCGGTGAGACGGATATTATTCAGGCCGTCGCTCACCCAGACCCTGAACATCCTTATGTCGCTGGCGCCCGGCGGCGGCGCGGATGCGTCCGGCAGCAAGTGATCGCGGGCGCCGGCGATCGCCCGGCGCACCAGCCCAGCGTCCATGGCGCCGATGTCCGCAACCGGCACGCTGCCCCTGCTGAACTGACCCTGGGCTTTCGTCCGCTGGCGGGCATTCGCCATCAGCACGCGCGCGGCGGGCCGCGACGAGTCCGCGACGTACGCCGGACTCGTGATACTCGCGAAAGATCCCGAGGCCGAGAACTTCGGCCCTGGAGCCATCGCCGGACACCGCAATGCGATCGTCGATGTGCGTCGTCAGAATCGCGACGCGTCCGTCCAGGTTCGCGATGCGAAACGACGCGCTCGGTCGATCCGCCGGCATCGCCACGCGGGAGCCCTGGATCGTGAACGTCGCGCGATCGTGAATCGAGGCAAAGCCGCCCGGCGCATCACCTTCGTACCAGAGATCGCGCAGCCGCAGCGCGCCGCCATCGGCGACCTCGTAACTCAGCATGTTGCCGCTCGAGGCGCCGGAAAAAATCGTCGCCGCGCCGCCGAGCACTTTCACCGATACGCCTTTCGCCGAATACGCGTGCCCGAAGTCGGTGAGCTCGACATTCGCGCGGCTCAGGTGATCCACGAAGAGATTCGTCTCGACGCCCGCGCGCGTCTGCACGCCTTCGAGATAAACCCGCGCCCCTTCCTGATCGAGGCCGTCCGCCACCACGCCATTGGCCGACTTCGCGCCTTCGATCTGAAGCTCGCGCAGCGTCACGCGGCTCGGTCCGCTGATCCTGACGACCGGGCCGCTGCCACTGCCCTTCCATCGCAGGATGGACGGGCCGTCGCCGACCATCTGCACGTCGGACGCAGGGATCGTCAGCGTGCGGTCAATCGAGTACGTGCCGGCCGGCAGGTGGACGACCGGGCGGCGGCCGTTCAAGCGCGCGGCGCTGTTGATCGCCTGCTGAATCGCCGCGGCGCTCGCGCCGCCCGCCACTTCGACGACCGGGCGGCCGAGATTCGGCAGCGGCGTGGCAGGGCGTGGCTCCGCGGCGGTGATGGACGACTGCCGGACGACGCGATCGTCAATCGCGATGAGCCGCCCGTTGCTCGTGACGGCGTTGACCGCCGTGAAGGTATTGCCGATGCTGGCGACGTCGGCATCTATCGCCGTGCGCCAGCGGACAATCGGACCCGGGACGCCGGGGCGGGAGCGCACGACGTTGTCGAGGAGCAGTCCCGGCCCCTGGTTGTTGAGACGAATCGCCACGGGATCGACCGGATCGAGGATCGTATTGCCCTGGATCTCGATCGTCGCGGGGTGATTGATCGGCGTACCGGAAACGTAGAAGGCCTTCGAGTTGATCGAGAAGTTGCCGCGTACGGAAAACGCGCCGGTGTTCTGCATGAACAGATCGGCGACGGTCGATCGGCGGAACGTACTGGCGTAGACGCGGAAGTTGCCCGCGCCCGGCTCGTTGGTCACGCCGATCGCGCAGTCTTCGAATGTCGAATGCCAGATCCACGCGTCCAGCGCGTTGAAGTTGCCCAGCGCGACGCCCGCCTTCGAGTTCCGCACGAAACGGGAACGCAGGATGCTGGTCTCGGCGAACCCGTATCCGCGGAATCCGCCGTGAATGCCGTACTCGACATCGACGAACGTGTGATCCGAGTATTCGTTGCCCGTGTCGAAATTCGGGCTCACGTTGTCCCAGGACTGTTCGACCGCCACCGAGGCGCGGCGCCGGCCGTCGTAGGTGAGCCGCGTGAACCGCGAGTAGGCGACGCCGTTCACGATCAGCATGGTGCCGCCCGGCGGACCATCCCAGACGAGCGTCACCGTCTGCGGATCCTCGCCGACGATGCTGACGTAGATGGTGTGATCGAGGGTCAGCGTGCGCGTCAACCGGTAGCGCCCCGCCGGAATGTAAAGCACGGGCGAGTGCCCCGGCGTGCCGAGGCTCTTCAGCGCGCGCTGCAGCGCGTCGGTATCGTCGTTCGTGCCGTCGCCGATCGCGCCGTACGCGGTCTTGACGTTCGTCCAGCTCGGAAACGGGCCGACGAATTCCTCGGTGAACGCCGCGCGGGCACCGGGGTCAGCGCTCTGGCCCATGCCGAGCACACCCGTCGACGCGAGGACTGCAACCAGCAGGACGACCGAGCTCACGCGGCCGAGGCGGCGCACGTTTGGGTCGATCAGTTCGCGGCGGGGCCGCCGGCGGCGGGCCGGCCGCTGTCCGGGCGGCGATCGCGACGGCGACCAATCGTGGTGCTTTCACAAATAGCCCTCCCTGTCCCCGCGGGGCGATCTTGTCATATTCAGACAAAGGCTAAACTCATGCGTTTGTTCACCTTGACTCGGTAGAGCTTTCATGCACAATGCTAGTTCGTCGATCCCTAATTTTCAGGCGGTAACTGGTCGTTTGTGATCGGTGACGTGTCTCTTATGAACAGCGCCCGTAAGATGGCTTCTGACGTCGTGAACGATGCCGCGGCCAAGGCCGATGCGGACGCCGTTCAGACGCCGGAACTGTCTGACTTGCCAGTGGGCGCACCCGCGGCCACCCCGCCCGAATCGGCCCAGCCGACTCCGGTCGCCAGCTGGTACGCGCAGGGCATGGCCGACGGCCTCGGCGACCGGCTGATGATGTTCGACAACACGGCCGCCGCGTCGCTCGAGTTGTTGCGCTTCCGCCCGGAGCTCGCGACCGCGCCGGGATTCGAGCGCGCGCTGCGCGAATCGCTCCAGCGCCTCGCGTTCTTCAAGCATCCGTCATTCGGCCAGGCGCGCGCCGTGGAATATCTCGATGGCGACGATGGCCTGGCGCTGGTGTCGACGCACACGCCGGGCAAGCGGCTCTACGAAATGTTCCAGAGCCGCAGTCCGCGCGCCGGCATGCACCCGGCGTTCGTCACGTGGCTGATTCGCCAGCTGGCGCCCGCAGTGGCGGATTTCCACGCGCACGGCCGCGGCATCGCGCATGGCGTGCTGACGGCGGAGCGGATCATCCTCACGCCCGACGGCCGCGTCGTCATCGTCGAACACGTCATCGGCGCGGCGCTCGATCAATTGCGGCTGTCGCCCAATCAGTTGTGGCGGGATCTCGGCGTCATCGCGGTCACCGGATTCGACGGCGAGGTGCGTCTCAACGGGCACGCCGACGTCGTCCAGCTCGGACTCGTCGCGCTGTCGGTTCTTCTTGGACGTCGTGTCACACCCGAGGACTACGCGACGCGTCTCGACGCGCTGCTCGACGAGTTCGCGGAGAACGCCGGCAAGCGTTCGCCCACGCTCGTGCCGCCGCTCCGTCAATGGCTCGAACGCGCGCTGCAGATGCACGGCAAAGGGTTCGCATCGGCGCTCGACGCTGCCCAGGAGCTGGGCGCGCTGCCGCCGGCATCGGGCACGCAGGCGTTCGAATACCTGTCCCAGCCGCGCGCGCTTGGCCCGTCACCGGAGAAACCCATGCATGACTCGCCTGTGGACGGTTCCACACCAGCGGCCGCCCAGGGCGACCCGCCGCCGGCTGTGGACGGGATCGAATTTCCGGAGTCATTCGACCTGCCGGCCGAATTCACCGCGGAACGCGCCACGGAAAAAGTGATCGCTGCCGTCACCGGTCGTGGCGGAGCCGGAGTTCGACATCTCGCGTGAGTTCAACGCCCAGGCGGATCTCGGCATTCGCGGCAAACTCCGCCTGCTATCGGGCTGGCGCGAGTACGTCGATCTGCGGACCATCGCGGCCGCGTGCGCGCTGCTCGCAGCGGTCGAAGCCGCGGTCATCGCCCGGTTGTTGACGCGGCCCCAACCCGTGCAGGCCGCCGGTGGTGTCGACGGTCCCGGTCACGATCGACTCGCCCGTTCCGGGCGACATCGTCATGGTCGATGGACAGCAGGTCGGCGTCACGCCGTTCAAGCTCGATGTCGGTGCGTCCACGCATTCGATCCGGGTACATAGCCTCGAGCGGCTGCAGGCGCCGGCGCCGCCGGCAGCGAGCACCACGGCCGCAACCGAAGCGGAAGAACGTGACCGCGACCGCGCTGGCGGCGGCCGCGGCGCGCCAGCGGTCGGGCGGACTTCGGCTGATCGCGCCCTTCGACGTGCAGGTGCTCGAAGGCGAGAAGGTCCTGGGATCGAGCGCCGACGGTCCGGTCGTCACGACGGCGGGCACTCACCAGCTCGATTTCGTCAACAACGCGGTCGGCTATCGCGCCCGGCAGACCGTGGAGATCAAGGCCGGACAGATCGTCTCGCTCAACGTGAAGGCGCCGGACGGCCGCATCAGCATCAACGCGCAGCCCTGGGCGCAGGTGTCGATCGACGGCAAGAGCGTGGGCGAAACGCCGCTCGCCAATCTCTCGGTGCCGCTCGGCGAGCACGAAATCCTCTTCCGCCATCCACAGCTTGGCGAACATCGCGAGACGGTTGTCGTGAAGGCTGGCGCGCCCGCCCGGGTCAGCGCGACGATGGGCCGGTAGGAAGAGCTACGACTCGCGCACCGCGTCGCACCCAGATCAGTACTCGCCAAAATCCAATCTGATACGTGAAATGCCGCGGCAGCGGCGCCGGCAGGCGCGAGCCCGCGCTCGTGCCGCCGCTCCGTCAATGGCTCGAACGCGCGCGCAGATGCACGGCAGAGGGTTTGCAGCGCTGTCACCGGAGAGACCATGAAGGACTCGCTTGCTGATGGTTCGACGCGAGCGGCCGACCGGGGCGACCCGCCGCCGGAAACGGACGGGATCGAATTTCCGGAGTCGTTCGATTTGCCGAGCGAATTCATCTCGGAACGCGAGATGGAAATCATGATCGAGCCGTCGGCCGCCAATCGCGGCGTGTCGCCGTACGACATCTCGCGAGAATTCAGCCCCCAGACGGATCAGGGCGCTCAAGGCAACGGCAGCGTGCTGCCGGGCTGGCGCAAGCACCTTGATTACCGCACGATCGCCACAGGGTGCGTCCTCCTCGCAGCGGTTGAAGCCGGGTTTATCGCGCGGTTGTTGACGCGGCCCCAGCCCCAGCCCCAGCCCCAGCCAGTGCAGGCCCCGGTGGTGGCGACGGTCCCGGTCACGATCAACTCACCGGCTCCGGGCGACGTCGTGATGGTCGATGGACAGCAGGTCGGCGTCACGCCGTTCAAGCTCGATGTCGGTGCGTCCACGCATTCCATCAGCGTCGCGCAGCCCCGAGCCACCGCAGGCGCCGGCGGCGCCGGCGGCGGGCACTCACGGCCCCAACCGAAGCGGAAGAACGGGCCGCGACCGCGCTGGCAGCGGCCGCGGCGCGCCAGCGGTCAGGCGGACTTCGGCTGATCGCGCCCTTCGACGTGCAGGTGCTCGAAGGCGACAAAGTCCTGGGATCGAGCGCCGACGGTCCGGTCGTCACGACGGCGGGCACCCACCAGCTCGATCTCGTCAACAACGCGGTGGGCTATCGCGCCCGGCAGACCGTGGAGATCAGGGCCGGACAGATCGTCTCGCTCAACGTGAAGGCGCCGGACGGCCGCATCAGCATCAACGCGCAGCCCTGGGCGCAGGTGTCGATCGACGGCAAGGACGTAGGCGAAACGCCGCTCGCCAATCTCTCAGTGCCGCTCGGCGAGCACGAAATCATCTTTCGCCATCCACAGCTTGGCGAACATCGCGAGACGGTGGTCGTGAAGGCTGGCGCGCCCGCGCGAGTCAGCGCGACGATGGGCCGGTAGGAAAGAGCTATTCGGCTCGCGCGAGCAGCGTGATGCCGGTCGGATGATCGCTGCCGCCGGAGCGCTCGACGGTCACGGCGAGTCCGGCAATCGGCGGCGCGACCTTGGGCGGCGTCGGCGTCGCCAGCGTGTAGCGGCCGTTGCCGTCGGGAACGAACGTCGCGACACTCACCGCATCGGTACTCGTCAAAATCCAAATCTGATACGTGGAATCGGGCGGCGGCGCCGGCAGGCGCGATCCGCTGAACACGAGGCCGCGCGAGCGGCTCCACAGCGCCTGCCCGCTGAATCCAGCGCCGGGATCGCGGCCCACCAGGCTGTAGCGCACGAGATCGGGCGCCGCGAGCACATCGCTGATCGTCTGCGCCTTGAGCGCGGTGTCGCGCGCGTCGCTGATTTGCTGTGCGGCGTCCTGCCGCGCCGCCACCACCTGCTTGTTCGCCGCCTCGGTGACAGCCATCGCCTGCTGCTGGGCCTGGGAGACGCGCGCGGTCGCTTCCGCCACCTGCCGCTGAAGACGCGTGACCAGCACGCTGCCGCCGCCGATGCTGGCGGCGAGGAGCACGACGGCGGCCCACCAGAGGCGGCCGGTTCGCGCGCTCCGTTCGGCGGCGCGCCGGATTTCATCCTGCCCGTCGTTGAGCGCCCGCTCCAGCGTATCGATCCGTTCCGCGAGAGCGGCGGTCGCCTCGGGCAGCAGGCGCATTTCGGGTGTCGCCGGCAGCAGCGGGCCGTCCGCGGCGGCGCCGTCAACGGTGCCGCGCAGTTGATTGTGCAGGCGCACGACGCCGTCGAGCGGCCACGATCCCGTCCCGGCCGTCAATTGCCGGTCCGTCTTGCGGACGCGCGAGCGACTTAAGCTCAGCCACCGCGAGCTGCACCTGCCCGGTCAACTCGGTCAACCGGTCGTGCATGTCGGTCTGGAGGTCGGCGAGGCGCGCCTCTGTCCGATCGAATCCGCTGGTCGCCTGTGTCGCCGCAACGACACAGGCCTCGGTCAGCCTTGCCGCCTGATCGCGAAGCTCGTTGGCCGACCCCTCCTGTCCCTCTTTGAGCGAGCTCCATTCGTGCTCGATGATCCGCTGCAGGTCCTCCATGCGCGCGGCATCCTGCTGGGTCCGCGCCTCGGCGGTCGTCCAGTCCATGAGCCGCTGTTCGAGCTCACCCACGACCTGCGACTGCCGCTCACCCGCCACCGCCCAGCGATCGATGATGTCGGAGCACTGTTCGCTGAGGTAATTGAGGCGGCTCTCGACCGGCTGCAGGCGTTCCTGGCGCTCGTGCCAGAGATGCAGGGATAGACTGAGACGGTTGATCTGCGCCTGGAGCTCGGTCAGCCGCCGATCGAGATCGGGATTGTCTTGTGACACGGAATGTCAGGCATGATACACAATCCACGCATGGGTTTTCCGTCTTGACAAGAGGCCGGAACGGCGTCAGATTGAACGTTCTCCGCGAGTTAACTCGATACGCGATGCAGCGTGGTGACCGTGTGCGAGAACGTATGACGATCGCTCGCCGGATGCTTCGTCGTGCAGTCACGACGGCAATCATCTGTCTGCTGAGCGGTTCTGCAATTTTTGCGAATCAGGAGCCGCAAGCGCCCGCTGCAGGCGCGAGCCCACTCGCACGCGCCAAAGAGCTGTATCTCTCCGCTGACTACGATCAGGCGCTCTCGCTGCTCGAGGGCATCCTGGGCGAAGGCGCTCCGGCGTCAGCGGCCGAGGCCGCGCAATACCGCATCTTCTGCCTGCTGGCACTGGATCGCGGCGACGACGCCAAGAAGGCGATCGAATCGTTGATCGCGTCCGATCCCTTCTTCCGTTTGTCCGATCAGGCGTCGCCGCGGATCCGCACGATCTTCCAGGACACGCGCAAAGCCATGCTGCCGGCGCCTCGTGCAGCGCCGGTACGCGGAGGCGAAAGCGGCATTCGACAAGAAGGATCCGCAGGCGGCGAAACAGTTCGACCAGGTGCTCGCGCTGCTCGAGGACCCGGATCTGAAGCTGACGCCGGCACTGACCGATCTCCGGACGGTCGCCACCGGCTTCCGCGACCTCGCCAAAGCGGCGTCCGTGCCGCCGCCCGCGCCTGCACCCGTGGCGGCCGCACCGCCACCACCCGCCGCCGCTCCGGTCGCTGCGGCCCCTGCGCCGGCCCCGGCCCCGCAAACGACGAGCGCCCCGGCCCGCGGACGGCAGTCCGAATGCACCGATCTCTGGTTCGCTCTCAAGACTCGATCACGCCGCCGGTGCCGATTTTTCAGCAGCTGCCGCAGTGGGTCCCGACCAACTTGTGGATCGGGCGATGGCCTTCAGCGGCACGCTCGTCATCACGATCGACGAGCGCGGCAACGTCTCGTCCGCCGAGATTCGGCGAAGCATTCATCCGCAGTACGACGCCGAGCTCCTCCGGATCGCGAAGACGTGGCGATTCAAGCCGGCCTATGCGCAACGGCGCGCCCACGACGTTCGAGAAAGTCGTAGAAATCCAGCTCAAACCCACCCGCTAGTGATCAGCGTCTTCGACCTCTTCAGGGTCGGCATCGGTCCATCGAGCTCGCACACCTCGGGTCCGATGCGCGCGGCGAAGGCGTTTGTCGACGACCTCGCGTCGCGCGGCCTGCTTGACGCGGTTGCGTCGGTGACCGTCACGCTCTTCGGCTCGCTCGCGGCGACCGGTCGCGGCCACGGCACCGATCGCGCGGTCATGCTGGGACTCGAAGGCGAGCGCCCGGAGCTGATCGAAACCGGCACGATGCACGATCGCGTCGCGGAGATCCGCCGCGACCAGCGCCTGCGGCTGGCCGGACGCGTGCCGGTTCCCTTCGAAGAAGGCCAACACCTCCTTTTTCGCAGCGAGTCGCTGCCCGACCATCCGAACGGGCTGCGTTTCGCGGCCTTCGACCCGGCCGGCGCCATCCTGCTGACCAGCGACTACTACTCGATCGGCGGCGGCTTCATCGTCGGTCCCGGGCATCCGAGCCGTCAGCTCGACGAGGCGCCGGTGCCGTTCCCGTTTCGCACGGGGAGAGAGTTGCTCGCATTCGGCGAATCGGCCGATCTCACCATCGCGCAAATCGTCACCGCCAACGAACAGGCGCTCGATCCGGATCGCGACGTCAACGCGAGCCTGCTCGAGATCTGGCAGGTCATGCAGGACACGGTGCAGCGCGGCCTGAGCGCGAGCGGCGAACTGCCCGGCGGCCTTCACGTGAAACGGCGCGCGCAGCGTCTCGCCCAGAACCTGACCGCCGCGCCGCAGGCAGACCCGCTGCAGATTCTCGACTGGGTCAGCGTGTGGGCGATGGCGGTCAACGAGGAAAACGCGGCCGGGCATCGCGTGGTGACCGCCCCGACCAACGGCGCGTCCGGCCTGATTCCCGCCGTCCTTCACTACGTCAAGAACTTCGTCAAGGCGGTGGGCGACGACGAGATCTGCGAGTTCCTCCTGACGGCGGGGTCGATTGGACTGCTGGCCAAGGCCAATGCGTCCATCTCGGGCGCCGAGGTCGGCTGCCAGGGCGAAGTCGGCGTCGCGTGCGCGATGGCCGCCGCGGGGCTGGTTGCCGCGCTCGGCGGCACGAACGAGCAGATGGAGCACGCCGCGGAAATCGGCATCGAGCACCATCTCGGCATGACGTGCGATCCGGTCGGCGGACTGGTGCAGATCCCGTGCATCGAGCGCAATGCGGTCGGCGCGGTGAAGGCGATCCACGCGGCGCGGCTCGCCATGAACACCGACGGCGGCCACAGCGTGTCGCTCGATCAGGCGATTGAGACGATGCGTCAGACGGGACGGGACATGCAGGCGTCCTACAAAGAGACGTCGCGCGCCGGACTGGCTGTGAACGTGATCGCCTGTTAGCGGCGCGCCAGACGCTTGGTCATCGTGACGACGTTCTCGCCGTCTTCACGGCGATAGTCGAGCGTCTCCATGATCGACTTCACGATGTGCACGCCCAGCCCGCCGGCTCCCCGTTCCTCGAGCGGCAGATCGAATCGCGGCGCCGGCGCCTCGCGCGGGTCGTAGGCGCGCGCGCGATCGCGCAGCTGAATCGTCAGCAGGTCGCCGTCCAGCGTCAGGCTGATGTGAATGTGATGGCGATCGCGATCGCCCACGTCCTCGTAGCCATGGCGGATGACATTGATGACCATCTCGTCGAGCACGAGCTGAATATTCGCGACGTCGTCTTCAGGAAGCTGGTGGGCGCGTCCGAAACGGGACGCGATGTCAGCGAGCCGCGGAATCTCGCTGCGCTGGTTGACGAGCTCAATGGAAAGAGTTGGGGACACGGCATCCCTCGCCGTTACACCGACTGTCGATCTCGCGCCGACTGAAGGCTTTCCCACGCTCTGTTTATCGACCCGACTCCCGGGAGAGTTGAGACAGGTCTGATTGTCGCCAAACCGTGCAGCCCGCGCAACCGTGATCGCCCTCCGGACCCCAAACCGGCCAGTTCATTCGCCGTTACCGGCGCGCGTCGTGATCGTTCCAGGTCAGGATGGCGTAAGCCTTCGGCATGTGATCGAGAAGGAATGCCGGGGTGAACGCCGACGCCCCTTCGTCGATCCCCTCGATGAGCGGCAGCAACTGGTCAGGGGCGCCAATCAGCGTCGAGAAGAAGTGCTGCAGGCTCGGCGAGTGGTTCGAGATCGTGCCGTCGCGGGCAATCTGGCGGCGCAGATCGATGTGCGTATAGCCGAACAACGGCGGCGGCACGTGCGTGACGATGTCGTGATTGTTCACGAAGCGCAGCATCCGCATGGCGAACTTCGTGGTCATGGCGGCGGCAAACGCCGGATCGCCGATGCGCGGGCAACCGAACGAACAGATGCCGCGCGTGATCGGATAACGATCCGCGGCGAGCGTCGCGAGCGCGCCGCCGAGGCCATGGCCGGTGAACCAGACGGCGCGGCCGGCTGACAACCGGTTCAACGTGTCGAGCAGCGCCGGCCAGATCGCATCGAGCGCCGTCCGGAACCCGCGGTGGACCAGCCCCCCGGTCGGCCACGGCACGAGCGCAATCTCGACGTCGGACACGATGTCGTTCCACTGATCCGACTGCGTGCCGCGGAAGGCGACGATGACGTGGTCGGCGGCGTAGGCGACGTGAGCCTCGGTCGATCCCGCAGCGACCGATTCGCATTCGAGCCCCGCGGTCGTGCAGATCGCCGCCACGTCCGCCGCGTCACGATACGACGCGAGCGCGGCCTCGGCGAGCCACCACGCGTTGACGCGCGGCACCACCGCAGGCGGATTGCCCTGAAAGGGATTCTCCGCCGCGTGCTCGAAAAAGACGTGGGTGGTGTCTTCTTCAGGATGGAGCACGAAATCCACGTCGTAGACGGGAGCTGGTTTCTGCATGAGTTTTGAAAGCCTACCCCCGTCAAGTCGGCGCTTCAAGGAAGCTCGATCACCGGCACTTCCATCCGGACGGCAGCGTATTACTCAGCCTTCGGCTTACTCATCCATGGAAATGGTTGACGGAATTGGAGTTCCGATCGTCACGTTTCTTGCTTTGTACCAACGTGCTCCGGGTTCTCGCGGAGAGCCTGGGCATGGAGGTGAGAAATGTCTGTCGGCAAAGCAACCGCCCTCACAGCAGGGTTCATCGGTGCGATGGCGCTCGGCGTGTGGATTGGTCCGCACATCACGCATCGCGAAGCGAGTCAGCCGGTCGCGGTACAACAGGACGTGCAGCCGGCACCGGCGCCGGTGCCGGCCACGCCGCCTGCGCCGGCAAGACGGCCGGCCGCGCGCGCCAGCGCGAGTCCCGCAGCGGCAGCGCCCGCAGTCTCGACGGTCGCGGTGTCAGCGCCGGAACTCCAGCGGAAGTTGAAGCCGTTGCTGCATTCGGGCGCGAACATGAACGTGGCGGGCGAAGGATTCGCGAGCGCCGATCAGTTCGCGGCGACGGCGCACGCGGCGAAAAATGCCGACGTGCCGTTCATGGTGTTGAAGAACCGGGTCGTGGATGAGCACAAGACGCTCGAGGACGCGCTGCGCGAGCTGAAGCCGAGCGTCGATGCGAAGGCTGAAGCGAGTCGTGCGCGCCAGGAAGCGCGTTCCGACCTCGAGTCGCTGAACTAAGAAGCGGGGACAGAACTTGTTCTGTCCCCTTACTAGCTGTTGCTGATAGCGTTCGCAGCGACTGAAAGTGGGGACGGAATTTATTCCGTCCCCTTATTAGCTTGTTGGTCGCGGCCGCCTTTACAGCGGGATCTTCTCTTTGTACTTCGCAAGAAATTGATCGAAGGTCAGCATCGCCGGATTCAGTTTTCTCGCGAGCTCCGGCGCACGCGCGCCGGTGACTTCCTTCTCGAAATCGCGATAGATCTGAAACATGTTGCCCATTTCGTCGGCGCCCGGGAACCCGAACGCCCGATACGCATCGGCGTCGACCGCGTGATAGCGAATCGGCCCGATCCCGAGCGCCCGCGAGAGCTTCTCTCCCATTTCGAGAATCGTGAGATTCTCTGACGCGACCCCGACGCGCTTGCCCACGTAGGCCGGGCCCGCCTTGAAAATCCCGTACGCCACCTTGCCGATGTCTTCCGCGGCAATGCCGGCCAGGCGTTTATCGCCCATCGGAAATGCCCACGCGTACACGCCGTCTTCTTCTTTTTTCGGCGCCAGGCCGAACGCGTAGAGGTTGTCCCAGTAGAACGACGTGATCAGGTAAGTCGCGGGCAAATCGGCAAAGTGCCGGTCGGCATCGGCCTTGGCGTCGAAATGCGGAACGCGGTACTTCTCCTGCAGCATCGGCATCCGTGTGTCGTCGGCGGCCATGAGTTGGCGGGTGTCTTCGAGCGTCGACCACACCACGTGCTTTACGCCGGCTGCCCTGGCTGCCTGTGCGAGGTTCTTCGCCTGCTGGTGTTCCTTCTCCGCGGAAAAATGCTCCCAGAAATTCGTGACGCAGTACGCGCCGTATGCGCCCGTGAACGCTCGCGTCAGGCTGTCCACGTCGTCGAGATCCGCCTTGACGACTTCCGCGCCGCGGCCGGCCAGCGCCTTCGCGTTGTCCTTGCCGGGATCGCGCGTAATCGCGCGAGCGGCGAATCCGCCGTTCGGATCGTCGAGGATGGCTCTCACCAGACCGCCGCCCTGCGCTCCGGTCGCGCCGACGACAGCAATGATCTTCTTCTCGCTCATTCAGTACACCCTTTCCGTCGTGTCTTGCGTATGGAACATCACTCTATTTCTTCTTGTAGTTGAACACGTAGCCGACCATCGCCTTGAGGCCGGCGGGCCCGGCGCCGCCGCCCGCTCTCAACTCGGCGAACACCCCGCTCGCATGCTGGAATCCGGCGATCGCGTTGGCGCCGCCGTGCACGTCATTTCCCTCCTCGTCGACATGGACGCCGTTGAATGATGGTCCGCCGCCGAAATACAACGACCAGGCCGGGGAAGGCAGCTGCGCCCAGTAGACGATGTCGAGATTGGCCGAGAGGGTCGCCGTGTTCTCGCCGATCCCGACCTCGAAGCTGGGGCGCAACGCCAGACGGCTGGCCGGCGTGAGTGGCGTTTCAAGATGGCCGCCGATGACGAATTCATCAGGATCAGCAGCGAACCCCGCGCGGACGCCGTACGTCGTCTGCGCAGACGTGGAAGCAGCGAGCATCAACGACGCGGACACGACAAGAACAAACACGCGCAATCGAGAACCGAACATTCACACCTCCGTATGCTAGAGCTGAACAACAGACCATCGTACCGTGATTTTTGCGGTGAGATCCAGGCGTGGCATCGCGCAGTGGATGACGAACAACTGCAGAGTTCGCAGACGGCTTTCACCACGAAGACACGAAGGACACGAAGACCCAAAGGATCTTTCTTCGTGCCTTCGTGTCTTCGTGGTTAGGCTGTTCGTGTCTTCGTGGTGAGTTCTGCTCAGGAACTGATCGGGATATTGCTGTAGTGCGACGTGTCGTTGAAGAGGATCAGCCGGGCGTCGAGCGGATTCTTGAAGTCGATGATGTTCAGGCACGCCGGTGATTGATCGAACCGATCGCGGTAGCGCCGCGGATCGACGCCGAGCAGCCCGCAGAGGATCAAGCGAATCGTGGCCTTGTGCGAGACGACCAGGATGCGCTGCCCGTGATGATCCGCAACGATTTGCAGAATGGCGGGAAGCGCACGCGCCAGCACGTTTGCGCCGGTCTCGCCGCCGCGTGGTCCGCAGGAGAAGGGGTCGGCCTCCCACATCGTGAATTCGTCGGCAAATTGCTGTTCGACGTCACGGTGGCCCAGTCCTTCCCAGTGACCGTGGCTCACCTCGCGCAAGTCGCTCACGGCGATCGGCGGAAGATTCCATCCTGAAGACACGATGCGCGCCGTCTCCATCGCGCGCGCCATCGAGCTCGAGTAGACGGCGTCGCATGGCTCATCGCGCAGCCGCTTTCCCAGCGCCGCCGCCTGCGCGCGCCCTTCGTCGGAGAGCTCCACGTTGTCCGAGCCGGAGAACTGCTGTTCCGCCGTTTGCGGCGTGGCGCCGTGACGAACGAGATAGAGACGGGTGGACATCGGCTGCTTCACTCTAGGCTTCGGGCTTCGGGCTTCGGGCCTGAACAAGTCTAAAGCCCGGAGCCCCGAGGCCTGAAGCCTGTCGCCCAGGCCTGGAGCCCGGAGCCTAGAGCCCAACGTTAGGCCGAGTCCCAGCCACTCCGCCAATCAACCGCCCCAGCGTCCGCAGCCGGTAGCGCCATCCGTGGGTTGTGGTAGCCGCGTGCGCGTTCTTCGGGCGTCAGGGCGGCGACGTCCTTCATCGGCTCGAACTGGTGGCCTTCGTGCCACTCGTTGAACGAGTTCAGATAGATGAGAAAAAAGCCGCGCCTGGCGTTGGACAAGTCCGCGTCGGTCTGGAGCGTCAGCGTCGCGTCGAACGATTCGATGATGCGGCGTTCGCTGGCGGCTGCCGCGCGATCGCGATCGACGGACTGCGACCAGTCGACGGCGTCAGCGGCGGGATCGAGCGGCAGCGGCACGTAACACGAGTCGGCCGGCCGCGAGACATCGACGACCCCGTCGAAGCCCGGATTGACGTTGAACGCGAAGAGCAAACGCCTGGCGGAACAGTTTTGCGCGTGCGTCCGCCACGTGTCCGGGTGCACGTAGTTGTCGTAGATCGCGATGCCGTCGAATCCCGCGGCTTCGGTGCGGGCGACATCCAGCGAATCGGCGAGCAGGGTCACGTGCGCAAAGTCGCCGGCCCAGGTCTCGCGCACGAGATCCGTTTGCGCGCGCCAGACCGCGTCTTCGGCGAAGTCCGCCACCTCGCTCGTCCGGCCGTGGCAGTCCGTTTCAGTGCGCGGCAGGATGGTCCGGAACGACTTGAACACCGGTCCGGTCGATCCATCAGCGTTCGTCAATAGCAGCATCGCATCCCAGCGCCGGCGATCGCCGTAGCGGCGGATCAGATATTCGATGTCGCCGGCATACGACAGCGCGCGGTGACTGCGGTACGGTTCGAGGTGAAACGTGACGCGCAGATCGTGCGCCGCCATCACGTCCATCAGCGACGGAATGAGCCGGTCGATGTCGCTGCCCCGCCCCCACCAGCTCACGTTGATCGCGCCGGCGCCCGAGTCCTTGATCCACCGGGCGTGCTGCTCGAGGACCGCCGTGGACGCCGAATCGTAGGCCCCGAGCAGCGGAACGTAGTTGGCGGCGAGGTCAACCGGCGGCCGGCGGCCGTCCTGGTTCCAGTGCTTGAAGGGGTTGGATCCGTACCACGGGTAGTACTCGAATACGAAGTGCCGCGCCAGATCCGGGTATCGAACCCGCAGCGCGATCGGATCGACGCCGCGTTGCGCGAAGACCGGAAGGCGGTTCGCGGCGATGCCCGCGCAGGCGAGAAGCGAAGACCGCAAGAACGTCCGTCGTTCCATCATGCATCCGCCGCGATCACCAGCCTAGTCTATGCCGGCGGCGTGGCGGTCTATGATGGCAGCTCGCGGTGAATCGCAGACTCAACCAGGAGTAACGACCATGATGTCCACACGATTTGTCGCAGCCTTTGGAGTCGCATGTTTCACGATCGGCGCGCTCGTGCAGGCCGGTGTGGCGCAGGGAAAAAAACCTGTCTTTTCGCCCGAGATGTCTTCAAGAAGGAACCGATGGCAGCCGCGACCGAACTGCTGGATGGCGCGCTGCAGCTTGCGGAGAACGGCAGCTGGGAGCGCATCGCCGTCGGCCGCGCGTGGTACCTCGGCGGCGACAAGGCCAAAGGTCAGCGGATTTTCGACGAAGTCACGTCGAGCAAGAAGGTGGAACGCAGCGACTGGATTCGCGTCGCACGCGTATATGTGGAAGCCAACGAGTGGGAACAGGCGCAGCAGGCGTTCGACAAGGCGTTGCCGGCCGGCACGCGTGACGATACCGGCCTGGTCGAATATGGCGGATACGCCCTGCTCCATCACGATCGTGCGAAGGCCGAGGAGTTGTTCAACAGAGCGTTCCTGAAGAACAAGGACGAATTCTGGCACTGGGTCAACGCCGGCGGCGCGTACCTGGGCGTTGCGCCTCAGTAACGCGGATCTCTCCGCGATCTCCAGCCGTCGGACTACGTGGGCCAGACGTCGGCCATCCGCACGTCGGTCTGGGTGAAGTGATCGCCCTTGGCGAGCAGCGGCTGCCCGGTCGAACGCGCGAGGGCGTAGGTGTAACAGTTGCCGATGTTCAAGGCGGTGCGGCGCGATCCGCCGCGATAGCGCGCATGCGCGTGGCGCGCGAGGTCGGCCTGCTCGCGATCGACGTCGACGATCGCAATGCCGGCGCGCGCGATGAAGAGATCCAGATCGCGCACTCCGGCCGCGCCGTAGCGCGCATCGAAGACAATCGACGCTTCGACCAGCGTGGCCGCGGACATCACGCGCTCTTCCGCCGCCTCGATCGCGCGAATGAAATCCGAGCGCTCGGGTTCGTCCTGCAGGATCGCAATCAATGCTGACGTGTCGATCACCATGTCATCCAACTTTTGCCAGGGTGTCAGACACCCATCTGACACCCAGGATCTTCAAAATCATTCGCATTTTCGCTTGGCCGACCGCCAACTGCTGCAAATTCGGGGTCAGATAGGTGTCAGACACCCATCTGACACCTAAGAGTGAGTGACAGTTTGTGGCTCATATCCCAGGATGATGTCGGCGCGGCGATCGTCGAGCACCGGCAACCGCGAACAGTGCGCTGGCGATCTCTTCGAGTTCGTCCGCAAGCCCGCGGCCGGCACGCTCTCGCCGCACGCGCGCCAGGCGATCTTTCAGCGCGCGCGTCACGGCCTCGGTCTTGGTCTCTCCGGTGACCTTCGCAAGAGTCGTCGCGAGTCGTTCAGTCTCGATATTTCTTATGTTTAGAGCCATGTTTCATTACGTATAGTATCATTACTACACATGTAACATCACAGCTGATTTCAGGAGGACCTATGCGCCCGACCACGGTGTTTGGCCTCGGGCTGATTGCGGTGGCCCTTGCCCTGCCCTTCGCGGTGCTCACTCAACGGCCGGCCGCCCCGCCGGTGACGTCGCGCGAGACGCCGTTCAAGCTCGGAACCTTTGCGATCGATGGACGCGAATCGGTCGGCGTCGTGCTCAACGATGCGATGGTGATCGAGCTCGAGCCGGCGAACCGGGACTACGAGGCACGCAACGGCGGCCTCAGCGCGCGCCCGCCGACCGACATGAAAGATCTGATCAAGCGCTACGACGAGGGGCTGTCAGAGCGCATCAAGGCGATCGTCGCGCAGCTCACGACCGGGCGGATGCTGGATCGGACGTCGCGGCCGAGTTACGTGCACAACGTCTCGGACGTCCGCACGCTGGCGCCGATCCGCTATCCCGGCAAGAGCCTCAACGCCGGCGCGAACTACTACGGACACGCCGGGGAAACCGGCACGCCGGAAGAACAACGCCAGGTCGCGGAAGCGCGGCGCAAGGATCGCCTGGCGCCGTACCTCTTCATGAAACCGATGGAAGGCGTCGTCATCGGCAACGGCGACGACATCGTGCTGCCGCGCGGCCGCGCGCAGATCGACTGGGAATGCGAGCTGGCCGTCGTCATCGGCCGGCCGGCGAAATACGTCACGGCGGACAAGGCCGCGGACTACATCTTCGGCTACACCATCGAGCTCGATATGTCCGATCGCGGCGGGCGGCCGGAGAAGCAGCCGAAATTCGCCGGGCCCGACTGGTTGATCGGCAAGGGACACGACACGTTTGCGCCGATGGGCCCGTGGATCGTGCCGAAGGAGTTCTACCCGACGCCGATGGACACCGGGCAGAAGCTGACGGTGAACGGCCGGACGATGCAGGACTCGCGATCGACCGACATGATTCACAACATCTACGAGCTGATCGAGTGGGGCTCGTCGATCCTGACGCTCTTCCCCGGCGACGTGATTTCGTCAGGCAGTCCGTCGGGCACGGGCATGTCGCGAAGCGTCAGGCCGGAGCAGATCTGGCTCAAACCCGGCGACAAGATCGTCGCGACGATCGAGGGCATCGGAACGCTCACACACTCGGTGAAGGAAGACACGAGCGGTCCGCCGCCGCGGACGATCTGGACCGACTCCAAGGAGTAGTTCAATCAACCGCGTGCAATCAATCAACCGCGGAGCACGCAAAGCACGCAGAGATCAGTACCTATTGAGTCTCCGCGACCTCCGCGATCTCTGCGGTTGAACGTCGTGCTCTGCGGTTGAACTTTTCTCAGTTCATGACCGCTTTGCCGTCGATGATGTCGTAGATGCGGCGGACGGCGGCGACACTCGGCGCCACGCCGTTGCCGTAGGTGTCGCGGAAGCGCGTCAGGTCCATCCCCTTCTGCGCATCGTCGGGCGACAGCCCTTTCTGCTTCGCCTCCGAAGCCAGGCGCCATTCCTCGCGGAGATACGACTGCATCGTGGCGATCGACGTCTCGATGTTCGCTTTGCCCTGGATGTGATCGCCGTGTCCCGGCAGGATCAGTTCGAGATCCAGCTTCTTCAACGCGTCGATCGTCGCCGGATGCTCGTTCGGGAACGCGTCGCCCTGCCAGCCGACCGTCGCTTTGAAGAGGATGTCGCCGCTCGCCGCCGCTTTCTCGGACGGAACGTAGACGACGAGGTCGCCGGCGGTGTGGGCGCGGCCAAGCCACATGATCTGGAACTCTTTGCTGCCGGACCAGACGGACATGCTGTTCTTCACGGTCAGCGTCGGCGCCTGCAGCGGGAAATTGCCCGAGTAGACCTGGAGCGTCGCTTCGGCCGATGCGAGCTGCGCCTCGGCGGCGGCTTTCTTCGTCGCGTCCGTTTCCGCGGCAATCTGTTTTTTCAGCGTGTCGATGCGCCCGGGCATCGGATCGACGAAATTCCGGAACGTGACCCCCTGGCGCGCTTCAGGCGAGAGCAGCATCTTCCTGGTGAACTCGCTGCCGATCACCTGCACCGACGCGGGCAGCGCGGCGTTGCCGTACGCGTGATCGATGTGAAAGTGCGTATCCACCAGGTAGTGAACCGGCTTGTCGGTGATCGTCGCGACTCCCGCGAGCAGCGAACGCGCCGAGGCCGGCGACCCTTCGGAGTCCGTGACGAGCACGTCGCTGTCGTTGATGAACACCCACGACGTCGAGTTGATGCCCGGCGTGCCGGGAGCGTCCGCGCGATAGATGGTGTCGGTGATCTTGGTCATCCGGTGGCGCGGCCCGGCAGTCTGTGCCGACGTCCGGCCCGGATCGAACCAGATGGTCGAGAGCGCGACAATGGCCAGAACGAGCAGGACGAAGGTGCGGGTGCGGGTAAACGTCATGGTGAGCTCCAGACCGATTCGGGGACCCAAACGCGTGAGCGCGTGGGTTTGGCGTGCCAAGAATATCGCATAGGATTACGTCAATGGCCGCCCTGATTGAAGCGATCGACATCAAGCGCAAGATGTATTTCGAGTACGAAAACGCGCCCTACCACTGCCTGGACGTGGAAATCTCGCGGCCGACGGCCCGCGGCGGGCAGACGCTGGTCCGGGTGAAGATGCGCAATCTCCTGACCCGGGCGGTTTTCGATCGCACGTTCAAGGCCGGCGAAAAATTCGCGGACCCGGATCTCGTGCAGGTCACCGCCTCATACCTCTACTCGGACGGCGACGGCTATCACTTCATGGATCAGGAAAGCTTCGAAACGCTGACGCTGCGCGCCGACGTGCTCGGCGACGATCGACTGCTGCTGGTCGACAACGTCCTCGTTCAGGTGCACAAGTACAACGGCAATCCGATCGGCCTGCAGTTTCCGCCCCACGTCGAGTTGATGGTCAAGGACACCGAACCCGGCGTCCGCGGCGACACGGCGAGCGGCGGCGTCACCAAGCGCGCCACGCTCGAGACCGGCCTCGAGATCCGCGTTCCGCTGTTCATCAAGGAAGGCGAGCGCGTGAAGGTCCACACCGAAACGCTCGAGTTCGCCGGACGCGCCTGAACCATACCCGCCATTGCTGAGACCGGGACGCGTCCCGGCATTCTGCTTGCTTCGTTCAAAGAGGGCGCGCGGGTGTGTCCGCGCGCGAGCCGAAGTAAGGAGGCCGCGATGAAATCGATCTCAACCGTTGGTTCGCTCGTCGGAGCGGCGGCTCTGGCAGTATTTCTGGCCGGGTGTGACAACACGCAAGAGGGTCTGAAACGCGACGCCGCAGAAAACCAGAGGAAAGCGGAGGCTGCGGCCGCCGACGCGCGGCAGAAAGCGTCGGAGGCGAACGAGAAGGCCGGTCAGTCGGTGAAGGACGCCGCCGAAAACGTCGGCCACGCGGTCGAAAACGCCGTCGAAGACCGCGGGAGAGGCCGTCGGCGATGCGGCGGCGACGACCGGAAAAGCGGTCGGCGATGCGGTGGCCACCACCGGCCGCACGATTGACGCCGCGGCCCAGACTGCCGATGTCAAGACGGCGCTTATCGCCGACAAGACGGTGGACGCCAGCCACATCAACGTCGACACCCACATCAGTTCCAAGACAGTGGTCCTGAAGGGCCACGTGCCGACCGATGCTCAGAAAGAGCGGGCCGAAGAGATCGCCGCGCAGAAGGCGTCCAGCTTCAGGATCAACAACCAGCTCGAAGTCAGGCCGTAGTGCTTCCGTGCGTTTCCATGTACGTAGTGTCCGGCTGTAAGGCGGACTCCTGAGGTCCGGCTGAAGCCGGACACTACGTACATATGAAAACGCCAGACTACGAAAATCGTTTGTCGTCGGCCGAGGGGCCGTACAAGGCGGGCACGGGCGCGCCGAGCAGCCGCAGATACACCGTCATCTGTCCGCGATGATGCGCGAGGTGATTGATGGTGTCGCGAATCATTTCATAGCGTGAGGTGCGCGCCACCTCGTTGCCCGCCACCAGCAGCCGCCAGGCAGTCCGCAGGTGATCTTCCGACGTCCCCTTCAACGACTGCCTTCGCTTCGGCGATCGTCTCGTCCAGGCGTTTCACGTAGTCCGCGCGCGTCTTGAGCGGCACGCGCGGAATCTGCGATCCGCCGGGCGGATTCAGATCCAGCTCGTCGCGCCCGATGACCATCGTGACCCACGACGGCATGATCGCGACCAGCTCGGCGAGATAGCCGAACGGCATCGACTTCTCGTGCGGCTTCCAGTCGTGCTTTCCCTCGGGCATGTTTTCGAGCGTGCGCCGCGATCGTGTCGCTTCACGATCGAGCTCTTCCTGCAGCTGTTCGATGGTGTTCATGCGGTCTCCTTGTCGCCTCGCCTATGATCGACAGACGTTCACACATCGATCGCACACTGTATGCCACGATCCCGCTCGGACGATCTCATCCGCCGCCGCTTGCGGAACCAGCAACTGTCGCGGTCCGGCCTCTCGACACCAGCCGACGTCGTCGCGTGGTTTGGAGCGGTCCAGGCGCAGGACTACCACGGCGCGAAATGGGCGGTCGGTCAGCGGATGACCGACGGACGCGAGTCCACGATCGAACAGGCGATCACGGACGGCGCGATTCTGCGGACGCATATCCTGCGGCCGACCTGGCACTTTGTGGCGGCCGAAGATATCAAGTGGATGCTCGGTGTCTCGGCGCCGCGCGTCCAGGCTCGCAACGCGCCGGTTTATCGCCTCAGCGAGCTCGATCGAGCGACGTTGTCGCGCAGCCGCCGGACCATTGAACGCGCCCTCACGAAACGGCGAATGCCTGACGCGCGCCGAGCTCGCCGCCATCCTCGAGCGCGCGCGCATCCCGACCGACCAAGGGTCAGCGCGGTCAACCAAGTACGCGGCTGGCGTATCTCATGATGGACGCGGAGCTCGAAGGGCTGATCTGCAGTGGGCCGCGGCGCGGCAATCAGTTCACCTACACGTTGCTCGATCGGCGTACGCCGCGCGCGAAAGTCGTGGTCGACCGACGAAGCGCTCGGCGAGCTCACGCGGCGCTACTTCACGAGCCACGGGCCGGCGACGCTGCGCGATTTCGTCTGGTGGTCAGGCCTGACCGTTGCCCAGGCTCGCCGCGGCATTCACATCGCCGGTCGCGCACTGCAGGCTGAAACCTGTGACTCGTTGCAGTACTGGAGCGCCCCACTCCGTCGCCGCGCGCGACTCGATTTGCCTCCCGCGCACCTGCTGCCGGTCTACGACGAATTCCTGATCGCATATCGAGACCGCGGGCTCACCATCGATCGCGAGGCGGCGAACCGGGGCGGCGTCTTCTCGAACTATCTGATTGTCGATGGCCGCCTGCGCGGCACCTGGACGCGGACGCTGACGAAAGGAACGGCGGCGGTCCGGATCGCGCCGTACGAACCCCTCTCGAAAGCAGCGCTCCGCGGTGTCGCAGATGCGGCGCGCCGGTTCGCGGTGTTTCACGGGATGACGCCGTCGTTCGCGGTCCATCGATGACAGTCGGTCCGCCCGGCGAAGCGGCGTTTGGACTCAGGTAGACTCAGAATCTTGGGCTGGCTGTTTCTTCTCGCGTACGCGTGTTCCGGGCTTGCGGGTCTGATCTATGAAGTGAGCTGGACGCGGCTCCTGACCCTCTACATCGGCCATACCACGGCCGCGGCGAGCGCGGTCACCGGTGCATTTCTCGGCGGCCTGGCGGTCGGATCGAGTCGTCGGCGGGATCTTCGCCACACGCCTTTCCCCGCGCCGCAGTCTTCAGGCCTACATCGTCCTCGAACTGATCGTCGCGATCATCGCGCTGCTGCTGCCGTTCGAGCTCAGGGCTCTTACGCCGCTCTTGAAATGGGCCTACCGCAACGGCGAGCCGGGCCTGCTCTTCCCGCTGATCCGCCTCGCCACCTGCTTCGAGATGGTGTTCGTCCCGGCGGTCGCGCTCGGCGCCACCTTCCCGCTGGCGATCCGCTGGTACGCGAACGACGCGCGCGAACCGGCGCGCGCCAGCGGTGCGCTCTACGCGGTGAACACGACCGGTGCGACCATCGGCGCGCTGCTCGCCGGATTCATTCTGATTCCGGCCGTCGGCGTCTCGGGCACGACGCGCATCGGCGTGCTGGCGAGTCTCCTCGCCGCAACCGCCGTCGCGGATCATCGTCCTGCTCGACAGGCGGCGCGAGCACGGCCAACCCACGACGGTGCGAGAAGTCGCGCCAAAACGACCGACGACCGGCAAGAGAACGAAAGCGGTGGACGACGTCAGGCGATCGCGCGAGTTGGCGCCGATCTGGCTGCCCGCACTCGTGCTCGGCATCTCTGGCTTTGCCTCGCTGATGCACGAAATCGTCTGGACGCGCATTCTCGCGTTGCTGCTGGGACCGACGGTGTACGCGTTCTCGGCGGCGCTCGCGGTCGTCGTGGCCGGCATCGCGCTCGGTTCGTTTGCCGCCGCGTGGATCGCCGGTCGATCGCGGAGCCCCGGCGCGTGGCTCGCGTTCGTTCTGGCGGCCGCCGCCATCGCGGTGAGCTGGACCTCGTCGCTCGCCGGCCACCAGGTCCCGCAACTGGTCGCGTTTCAAATGGCCAACTCGTCGACGGCGTTCGCCGATCTCCTGCGCCAGGGCACACTCCTCGCCGCGGCGCTGATGCTGCCGACGGCGTTCTTTCTCGGCGCAGCCTTTCCGCTGGCCTTCGCCACCATCGATGACGGCTCCACGCAGGCAGCCGGCCGCTTTTCGACGGTCTACGCCGTCAACACCGTCGGCGCCGTTGCGGGCTCGCTGCTGGCGGGTTTTGTGTTCATTCCACGGGTCGGCCTTCAGGCGACGCTCGGCGTATCGAGCGTGTCGCTGATTGCTGCGACGGCGATGGTCCTGGCGTGGGGCCGGTTGACGATGCGGTCGCAGCTCGTGGGCACGGTCGCAGCCGTCGCCGCCGCGGTGGTCATGATCGTCAGCTCTCCGTGGGATCGCGCGCTTCTTGCGAGCGGCCCGTATCTCTACGCGCCGTACGTGCCGAAGAACCTCGATCTGGAGACGCAACTCAAGGCCGGCGCGCTTCTCTACTACCGCGAGGGAGCCGCCTCCACGGTGTCGGTCAAGCGGCTCACGGGAACGCTGACGCTCGCGGTCGACGGCAAGGTGGACGCGTCGAACCGCAGCGACATGCTGACGCAGAAACTGGTCGCGCATCTTCCGCTGCTCCTCCACGAGAACCCGCGCGAGGTCGGCATCGTCGGCCTCGGCAGCGGCGTCACGCTGGGCGCCGCGCTCAGTCACCCGATTGCGCGCGCCGACGTGGTCGAAATCTCGCCGGAGGTGGTGGAGGCGTCCCGATACTTCAGCGACGCCAACGGCCACGCGCTCGACGACCCGCGCGGACATCTCATCGTGGGCGACGGGCGCTCGCATCTGCTGCTGACGAGTCGCCAGTACGACGTGATCATCTCGGAGCCGTCGAACCCCTGGATCGCCGGGGTCGCCGCGCTCTTCACCCGCGAATTCTTTCTAGCGGCGCGCGATCGGCTGGCGCCGGGCGGGCTCATCTGCCAGTGGGCCCACACCTACAACATCAGCGACGCCGACCTGCGATCGATCGTCGCGACGTTCACGTCGGTTTTTCCGGACGGGACGCTGTGGCTCGTCGGAGAAGACGATGTGCTGCTGGTGGCCTCGAAGGATTCGGGGACAGGGGGCGCGACCTCGCCGATCGCGCGGCTCGGCAACATCGCGCGCAACTGGAAAGCGGGGCACGTCGCCGCCGATCTCGAAACGGTCGGCGCGGTCGAACCGTTCTCCGTCATCTCGCTGTTTGGCGGTGGACCCGCGGAGCTCGCCACGTACTCGGCCGGCGCGGCGCTTCTGGACGATGACCGGATGGCGCTCGAGTTTTCCGGACCGCGGCAGCTGCACGATGCGAGCGCCGGAACGAACGGCGCGGCGCTCGCCAGCCTGCTCTCGCAACACGAGGCTCCGGAGGCGATCGAACGCGCCCGGGCCGCCGCCGGGGCCGCCGAGTGGCGCAACCGCGGCGCGATGATGGCGCGGTCGGATGTCTATGACATTGCGTACGACGACTACGTTCGTGCGCTGACCGCGAATCACAATGACGCCGCGGCGCTCGAGGGTCTCGTCAAGGCGGCGCTGCTGTCGGGCCGCGCGCGCGACGCGCTCGGCTGGGTCCGCGGCGTGACGGAAGGCCGGGCCGCGTCGGCGGCCGCCGAGGTCGCCATCTCGAAGCTGCTGGCCGCCATCAACCTGCCGCAGGAAGCGCTCGACACGGCGATTCGCGCCAGCGCGTTGCCGGCCGATCGACCCATCGCGCTCGAACAAATGGCGTCGCTGTATGCCGACGCCGGCGACGCCGCCGGACTCGAGAGCACGGTCGCACGGCTTCAGACGGTGGCGCCCGACCGGGCGCCAACGCTCTATTACGCCGCGGCTCTCGCGTTTGTCCAGGGCCGCGCGGAAGACACCGTTCGGCTCTCCGAGCGCGCCATTGCCGCTGATTCCACCTACGCGCCGACCTACGACCTGGTCGGCGCCGCGTACACGCGGCTGGGTCAAGGGGAGCGCGCACGCCAGGCGTTCGAATCGTCGCTGCGGTTCGACGCGCACGACAGTACGGCCTACACGAATCTTGGTTTGCTGGAACTCGCCGCGGGCAATCGCGGTGTCGCCGCCAATTACTTCGCCGAGGCGCTCAGCCTGTCGCCCGGTTCCACGGTGGCTCGCGACGGCCTCGCGCACGCGCGCTAGCGCGCCGATCGCTAGCGCGTGATGCGCAGCGTCACGCGATACTCTTCGGGCTTGATCGCGCCGACGCTGGATGGGTACGGCGTGACCTGCACCAGCGAGATGGTCTGCCCTTCGAACACGATCGGCCGCTGCGTGGCGGTATGCAGCGCGTAGTAGTTGGCGGGCCCATGCAGCGGATTGACCTCAATCCAGACGATCGCGTCGCCGGCCTGGATGCAGTTGGCGTTGGCCGGGCAGCGCGAGTCCCCCAGTACGTTCACGAACCTGACGCCGATTGACGTCTCGTCGATCACCACGATCTCGCCCGGCGCGAGCGTGAACGCCTTGTTGAACGGGACGGTCGGCGTGGTCGACGAGGTACACGCCGACGCCATCACGACGGCCAGCAGCCACCACCGGAAACGCATCGCCCAATGGTAGCCGACGATCGAGGAAGGCGTTGCACGGCGCCAGGGCTCCGGCTATCGTGGCGGCATGAACTGGCTGCTGATCGGCGCGCTGACGGGACTTCTGTATCAGCCCGCTCCCGTGTCGAGCGGCGTGCACGAGCTGACCATGGGCATGCGTGGCGGCGGCACCATGCTCTACGCGATTTCGGTGCCGCGCGGCTACGATCCGCAGCGTCCTGTGCCGCTGGTGCTCGTGCTGCATTCCGGCGGCGAACGCGTGCGCTACTACGGCAGCTCGTTCATGAAGTTTCTCGCGCTGCCGGCGCTCGACGACCTGCATGCGATCATGATTGCGCCGGACTGTCCAGGACGCGACTGGACCGATCCGGTCGCGGAAGAAGCGGTCATGGCGCTCGTGCGTCAGACGCTCGACGCCTATCCGATCGATCAAGCGTCGAATTCTCGTGATGGGCTACAGCATGGGAGGCCGCGGCACGTGGTTCATGGCCTCTCGACATGCCGACGTCTTCACCGCGGCGATTCCAATGGCGGCGTCAACCGGCAACGATCCGCTGGACACGCTGGGAACGATGCCCACCTACGTGATCCACAGCCGGGCGGACGAAGTCGTGCCGTTCGGACCGGCCGAACAGAACGCGCGGCAGCTGATCGCCATGGGCCGTCCGGTGCGATTCCAGCCGCTCGACCAGTTCACGCACTTCGAGATGTACCGCTACATCGACGCGCTTCGCCTGGCAGGCCGCTGGGTGGCCGATCGCTGGAACCGATCGACGGAGAAATGATCGCGTCTCAGGACGCGGCGATGAGATACGCGCAGCGGCGATCGCCGGACACGATGTGCTCGCCGCGCTCCACCGACACTCCAGGCCCGAGAACCGACTGAAACAATTCCAGCTCGGTCGTGCAGAAGCCCTGGCAGGCGGTCGCCGCGGCGCAGATCGGGCAATGGTTCTCGATGAACACGAAGCCGCGCTTGCCGTCGCGCTTCACTTCCGCCATGTAGCCTTCTTCGGTGCGCAGGCGCGCCAGCTGGTGGAGTTTCCGGTCGAGCGGCGCCGACCGATCGATGCGCGCCGCGTATTCGGATTTCTGCTTCTCGAGCCGCGTCTCCAGCAGCCGGCCGACGCCGGCCGCGCCAAACGTCTCCTGCACGGCACCGATGAGCGCGACATTCAGCTCGGCGTAGGCGTCGGGAAAGAGTCGATTGGCCTCCGGCGTGAGCCGCCAGTACTTGGCGGGGCGGCCGAGCGGCACGGGCCGCTCTTCGGCGGTGACGAGCTTCTCGTCCTGCAGCGCGTAGAGATGCTGACGCACCGCCATCGCCGTGACACCCAGCCGCTTCGCCAGGGCGGCGGAATCCATCGGTCCTTCCATCTTCAACAGCTTGACGAGCTGGCGCCGGGTCTTGCTCTCGACGAGCCGGGTCTTCAGGCGGGCCATGCACTCTTTGTAAAGTAGTTGCTTTACAAAGTCAAGGAACGGATCTAGACTCCAGACTAAATAAAGTTCTTGCTTTAGAAAAGGAGCCGTCATGCCGCCTGCCAATTCTTCGCCCGTTCCCGCCGTCGCGCAGTTGAGCGGCCTGCGCGTCGCCGTCACCGGCGGCACCTCCGGCCTCGGGCTGGCGCTGGTCCGCGCCCTCGCGTCGCAGGGCGCGCGCGTCGCCTTCGTCGCGCGCGGCCGCGATCGTGTCGAGCGGCTCGCCGCCGAACTGCCCGGCGTCCACGGCATCGTCGGCGACGTCTCCGCCAAGGACGATATCCATCCGATCGCGCTGCAGATCCTCGGTGAACTGGGCGGTCTCGACGTGCTCGTGAACAATGCCTCCGATCTCGGCCCCGTTCCGCTCGTGCCGCTCGGCGATACGGAATGCGAGGATCTCGAGCGCGCGCTCGCCACGAACCTGCTCGGGCCGTTCCGCCTGACGAAGGCGCTGCTTGGCGCGCTCGCCGCATCCGCTCGCGAGGGATCGGGCGCGGTGGTCGTCAACATCTCGAGCGACGCGGCCGTCAACGCGTACCCGACCTGGGGCGCCTACAGCACCAGCAAGGCGGCGCTTCGGCACCTGAGTCAGATCTGGGATCTCGAGCTGACTGAGGAGGGCGTGCGCGTGCTCTCGATCGATCCCGGCGACATGGACACGCCGATGCACGCGCTCGCGGTGCCCGACGCGGATCGCGCCTCGCTGAAGCGGCCGGAAACGTCGGCCGGAGAACTGCTCGATGCGATCGCCGAGGCCCTGCCGGCGAGAGTCGCAGACTGAGGAATCGCCCATGATTGCCGCCGACCGACCGATCCAGCGTCCGCGCGACGCGAAACTGCTCGTCGTCGAACCAGACGGCGCCATCCGGCATCGCTCGCGCTCGGAGTTTGTCGAGCTGCTGCAGCCGGATGATCTCGTCATCGCCAACGACGCCGCGACGATTCCCGCGAGCCTCGCCGGTGTGCACGCGAGAACCGGACAGCCTGTGGAAGTCCGGCTGGCCGGCTGGCGCTCGTCGCCGGACGATGTGTCGCGCTTTGCCGCGATCGTTTTCGGCGAAGGCGACTACCGGACGCGAACCGAACATCGCGCGCTGCCGCCTCCGCTGCTGGCCGGCGATCGGCTGATCCTCGGTCCGCTCTCAGCAACCGTCGTCGAACTGCTCGGCCATCCGCGCCTGGCGGTCCTGCATTTCGACGGAACAGCCGACGTCATCTGGGCGGGCATCGCCCATCACGGCCGCCCGATTCAGTACGCGCACGTGTCAGAACGGCTGGCGATGTGGGACGTGTGGACGGCGATTGCCGGACCGCCCGTCGCGTTCGAGCCGCCATCGGCGGGTTTCGTGCTCGACTGGCAGACCGTCGATCGGTTGCATCGCCGGGGCGTCGGGTTCGCGACGATCACCCATGCGGCGGGGATCTCCTCGACCGGCGACGATGAGCTCGACCGGCGATTGCCGTTCGACGAGCCATACAGGATTCCGGCGGTGACGGCGAAGGCGATCGCCCGCACGCGAGCCGTCGGAGGACGGCTCGTGGCGATTGGGACGACGGTCGTGCGAGCCCTCGAACACGCCGCCACGCGATTCGGACGGGTTCATGCCGGCGATGGCGTCGCCGACGAACGCATCGGCCCGGACAGTCAGCTGCGCGTCGTCGATGTCATCCTGTCGGGCACGCACGAGCCCGGCACCAGTCACTACCAACTGCTCAGGGCGTTCGTGGCCGACGCGGTGCTGGCGCGAATGGATCGCGAGCTGGAAATCGGCGGCTACCGGACTCACGAATTCGGCGATTCGATCTGGGTCGAACGGCGCTATGCCGACGCGCGGTGGAGATCTTCGTCCTTCGTTTCGCGCGAGAGCAGCAGTCCGACGAGCGTCAGCGCGGCTGCCGTTGACAGGTAGTAGCCGACGTACTGCAGACCGTAGCGCTCCGCGAGCCACGTCGCGATGTACGGCGCCAGCGAGGCGCCGAAGATCCCGGCGAAGTTGAACGTGAGCGAGCTGCCGGTATAGCGCACGGCCGTCGGAAATAGTTCCGACAGCACCGTGCCGAGCGGTCCGTAGGTCATCCCCATCAGTCCCAGCCCCAGCGCCATCGTCAGCAGCGCGCCCAGCGTGCCGGCGGCGAAGAGCGGCGCCATGACGAGTCCGAACAGGGCGATGCCGATGGTCACCCAGATCAGCGTGATCCGGCGGCCCCGTTCCGCGATGAGCGCCGACGGCGGAATGGTGATCGCGAAACACGCGACGCCAAAGAGCTGGATCAGGAGAAATTGTTCGCGCGTGTATCCGAGGCGGGTCGTGCCCCAGGACAACGCGAACACCGTCATCAGGTAGAAGAGCACGAACGTCGCGAGCGAGACGAGCACACCGATGACCAGCGTCCCGGCGTGGTCGCGGAAGACGACCACCATCGGCACCTTGACGCGCTCCTGCTTGTGCACGGACTGCTGGAAGACCGGCGTCTCGGTAATCGTGAGCCGGACATACAGGCCGACAAATACCAGCACCGCACTGGCCAGAAACGGGATCCGCCATCCGAATCTGAAGAACTGATCGTCGGTCAGCAGGCGTGACAGAGCCAGGAACACGCCGCCGGAGAAGAAGAAGCCAACAGGCGCGCCGAGCTGCGGGAACATTCCATACCACGCGCGCTTTCCGGGCGGCGCGTTTTCAATCGCGAGGAGCACCGCCCCGCCCCATTCACCGCCCAGTCCAAGTCCCTGGCCGAAGCGGCAGAGCGCGAGCAGCAGCGGCGCGAAGACGCCGATCGTGCTGTAGGTCGGCAGCGCGCCGATCGACACCGTCGACACGCCCATCGTCAGGAGCGCGGCGACGAGCGTGGTCTTGCGTCCGATGCGATCGCCGAAATGACCGAACAGCGCCGAGCCGATCGGGCGGGCGAGGAACGCGATCGCGAATGTCGCGAGCGAGGCGAGCGTGGCGGACGCCGGATCCGACGCGGGAAAGAACAGCCGCGGGAATACGAGGACGGCGGCGGTCGCGTAGATATAGAAGTCGAAGAACTCGATGGTCGTGCCGATCAGGCTCGCGAACAGGACTTGCCGCGGGCTGTTGACTGGCCGGCCGGCCTTCGAGACCGTTTCACTCGTCATCGTCACTCCACCTGCCCGCGGCCAGCGCCGCCGGGGTGTCTCAGCATAAGCGAAACGCCCTCGAGGTCGAACACATGATGGCCGCGTCGCGCACAGGTACAATTTCCCCGTCTTGGGGTCACGTGCCAGTGAGGTTCGTCGGATCGTGCTGGAACGCGCGCGCACCGGAAGCCGGCCGGATCGGCGGACCGATGGTGCGCGCGTGGCGTTGTGCATCGAGGGCGGCGCGATGCGTGGCGTCGTGTCGGCTGGCATGGTGGTCGCCCTGCAGCGTCTCGGCCTGATCGATGTGTTCGATGCGGTGTACGGATCGTCGGCCGGGGCGATGAACGGCGCGTACCTCCTCGCGCGGCAGGCGCTGTTCGGGACGACGATCTACTACGAAGACATCAACAACGCGCAGTTCGTGGATTTCAGGCGAATGGTGCGGGGACGGCCGATTCTCGATCTCGACTACCTCGTTGGCGAGGTCATGAACGAGCGGAAGCGCCTGGATGTTGGCGCGGTCGCCGGTTCCGCGGTGCCGCTCAAAATCCTGGCGACGCACGTGCCATCCGGGGAACGGCATGTGTTCTCGTCCTGGGACGGGCGCGACGATTTCCTGCGCAGCCTACGCGCGGGCGCGTCGATGCCGATTGTCGCGGGACCGCCGTATCGATATCGCGGCGAGCCGTATTGGGACGCGCTGCTGACGGAACCGATTCCGGTCCACGCGGCTGAGGGCGACGGCGTCACGCATATCGTCACCTTGTTGACGCGTGCGCCCGGCGGCGCCGGCCCTGCCCTGTCGGCGTTCGATCGCCTGTTCATCCTCCCGCGCGTGCGAAAGGCGTCGGCGCTGCTCGCGGATCGCTACGTCGCGCGCGGCGAGGAGTACTCGCGGCTCGTCGCGAGTTTGTGGAACGAGACCACGCCTGGCGGTCAGGTCGCCGTGCTGCCGATTGGGCCCAGCGGACAGGTCGCCGGAAAGCTGGAAAAAACCCGCGCGACGTTGATGGCCAGCGCCCGAGCCGGTGCGCAGGCGGTGTTCGCCGCCTTCTCCCCCGATCCCGACTCCCGCGGACATCCTGGGGGTCGGATAGGTGTCAGATGGGTGTCAGAGGTGTCAGATGGGTGTCTGACACCGTGGCAGAACTTGCGCGCTTCGCTGCTCTATCCATCTACCAAAATCTTCATTCCGAACTGCTGACTGACAAAACGTGGCGCGGGCTCAGACCGTTGACCCAGGAAGCCGGCCCGCCGCGCGCCGCGCCTCGTAGGTCTTCAAGTGCGTATAGGCGAGCGCGAGAGTGGGCGCCTCGACCCCGTGCCGGCGTGCCCGTTCGAGCATCCAGCCGATGATGGGATCGGCTTCGGTCGGACGGCCGGCTTCAACGTCCCGCATCATCGACGCGCTCCAGGCGCCGGTCGCATCCGTCAGCCGCCCGCGCGCGAAGTCCACCGCTTCCGGGGAAGGCGGATGTCCTTCATGCGTCGCGACGGCGATCGCGGCGTCGAGTGACTGGAGCATCGCCTCGCGTCCGCCGGGCGCGGCCATGATCTCGCGCACATTCCCGCGGAAGAGCGAGGTCATCCCCGCGAGCACGCAGAGAAACACCAGCTTCTCCCACAGGCTGCGCTCGACGTCATCGGAGAGCTCCCAGTCGATGCGCGTCGGTCCAAGAATGGCTGCCAGTCTCTGTGCGCGCTCCGACGGGCGACGATCGCGCTCCCCGAACGTCAGGCGCTGCAGCGTCCCGCCATGACGAATGACGCCGTCCGGATGCAGCGTCACGTCGATATGGCAGGAACCGCCCATGACGTTGGCGGCTCCGAAACGGTCGTCCAGCACGTCGAAATGCGCGAGCCCGTTCAGCAGCGGCAATACGGCACACGAACCTTGCATCGCCGGCGTGATGGCATCGACCGCAGATTCGAGGTCGTACGCCTTGCACGTGAAGAGGACCATGTCGTAGTCGGGACGAAGGCTTTCGGCGAGGATGGTCCTAACTGGTATGTGGATGTTGCCCAGCGGGCTTTCAACGCGGAGCGCGTGGCGGTCGAGCTCGTCGCGACGCTTTGGCCTGACGAGAAACGTGACGTCCACGCCGGCCTCCGCCAACCGGCCGCCGAAATAGCCACCGACCGCGCCCGCGCCAAGTACGAGTAATCGCATGAAATGCCTTTTTCAGGGATGGGCGCTCGTCCGGATCAATCTGCTTTGTCCGCGACGCCTGGTCCTTGCATCATAGTGCTGTGCCAGCCGCTTCCGCCCGCCGCTTCCACTACGGATGGATCGTCGCCGCCGCCACGTTCGTCGTCCTGCTGGTGACGGCCGCGATTCGCGCGACGCCGGGACTGCTGATGGTCCCGCTCGAATCCGAGTTCGGATGGAACCGCGCGGTGATCTCCGGCGGCCGTCGCGATCAACATCGCCCTCTTCGGACTGATCGGCCCGTTCGCCGCATCGGTGATCGATCGGTTTGGCCTGCGCCGCGTGATTCTTGCCGCGGTGACGCTGCTCGCGATCTCGGTCGCCTCGACCACCGTGATGCGGACCCAGTGGCAGTTGACGCTCCTCTGGGGCATCTTCGTCGGCACCGGCACCGGCGTGACCTCGATGGTCCTTGCGGCGATTGTCGCCACGCGATGGTTCGACGAACGCCGCGGCCTGGTGCTCGGCGCGCTGTCGGCGGCCAACGCCACCGGGCAGCTGATTTTTCTGCCGGTTCTCGCGCGCATGATCGACCGCCACGGCTGGCGGACGGCGACGCTCATCGTGTCGGCCGCGTCGGTCGTGGTGTTTTTCGTCGTCCTCGTCTTCATGCGCGATCGGCCGGAAGACATGGGCCTGCGCCCATACGGTCAGCGGATGGACAGTCCTCAGCCGGCGCGGGCGCTCGCGCCCGTCGAGGCGCTGCGTTACGCGGCGCGATCACGCGCGTTCTGGGTACTGGGCGGCACGTTCTTCATCTGCGGCGCGAGCACCAACGGCTTGATCGGCACGCATCTCATCGCGGCGTGCCACGACTACGGAATCCCGCAGGTGCAATCGGCGCAGCTGCTCGCGATGATGGGCATCTTCGACATCGTCGGCACGACCGCGTCGGGCTGGCTGACCGATCGCTATTCGAGCCGCCATCTCCTGTTCGCGTACTACACGCTGCGCGGCATCTCGCTCCTGTTCCTGCCGCTCACGCTCGCGAGCGGCGCGCAGCATCTCGGGTGGTTTGCCGTGTTCTACGGTCTCGACTGGATTGCCACCGTGCCGCCGACGGTCCGTCTGACCGGCGAAGCCTTCGGCCGCGAAAACACCGGCGTCGTCTACGGCTGGATTGGCGCGTGCCATCAGCTCGGCGCGTCGCTCGCGGCGTTCGGCGCCGGGGCGATGCGGACAGAGCTTGGCGACTATCGAATGGCCTTCTGGATCGCGGGAGGACTGTGTGTGCTGGCGGGCGCCTCGTTCCTCACGATCGGGCGGCGAACATTCCGCGGGCGTCCTGTCGTGGGCCGAATGGCGCCGGCGTCAGCCTGACGCTACGCGTTCTGGCCTGACAACTCGCGCTTGAGCCACGCGCGCGCGTGCGTCCAGTCTGCTTCCACCGTCCGCGACGAGACCTGCAGGTGTTCTGCAACCTCCGGCACGGAGAGCCCTGAGAAAAACCGCAGGATGACGACCTGTGCGGCGCGCGCATCGACCGCCTCGAGCTTGGTCAGCGCCGCTTCGAGGGTCAGGAGATCCTCGACCGGCACGCCCGAAGTCGTCGCCGCCTGCAGGAGATCATCGAGCGCGACGTTTTGCATGCCGCCGCCGCGTTTCTGCCGCTTCTGATGCCGGCCGTGATCGACCAGCAGCCTGCGCATCGCCTGCGCGGCGAGCGCCAGCCCGTGGGTCCGGCCCTGCCACTCGCCGCCGCGTTCGTTCTGAAGCTTCATCCAGGCTTCGTGCACGAGCGCCGTCGGCTGGAGGGTGTGGTTCTGGCGTTCGCGACCGAGATACCGGCGCGCGACCTTGCGCAGCTCGCCGTAGATCAGCGGGAAGAGTTCGGTCGGCGGCGCCGGGCGCTTCGTGGCCATGCCGGTGTCATTTAAACACGCACCGTGCAGCTCAACAAATGTCGTTTCCTGACATATGACCGCCAAATTGTGCGTTCGATATCCGGTGTCAGATGGGTGTCAGATGGGTGTCTGACACCCATCTGACACCCATGACACCAAAACAGCAGCCAACAGATCACTGCAAACGCGCGGACAGCTCGCGCGCGTCTTTCAGCGGCGCCAGATCCGGATCCGCGTCCTTCCAGAAATCCAGGAACGCCTGGGTCGCCTGGCGGGCCGCCGCGACGTCGCCGGTGGCCATGGCCGCGCGCGCCAGGCCCAGCTCCGCGAGCGGATACAGGACGCCGTCCGGAGCCGTGCCGCGGTGCTCGAGAATGCCCTGGAACTCCTGGCGGGCGCGGGCGCCCTCCTTCAGTTGCAGCAGCGCCTGTCCCCGCAGGTACTGCGGCCAGAACTCGGCCGACGTCACCTGATCGAACGCGCGGACCGGCTCGAGCAGCGCCACCACGCGCGGATAGTCGCCCCGGGCAGACGCAATCGCGGCCATCGCCACCGGCACCTGTACCCGCAGCGTCAGGATGGCGTCGGGATATCGTTTCGTCAGCTCCTCGATGAGGCGCGAGGCCTCGTCGGCGGCGCCGCACAGCGCCAGCGTGCGGCTCGCACGCTCGAGCGTGAAGTTGTCGCGGCTCAACGCCAGGCCGGAGGCCACCTCGCTTCGGACCGGCGCGCACTGACCGAGGACCGCGTGCGACTCGGCGTCTTCGGTCGAAAAGCGGGCGGCCATCTCGTGGAGATTCTGCTGGCGGACCGCTTCAACCCCCGACCGGAAGGCACGGTGCGCCGCATCGAGCTGCCCGAGAAACGCGAACGTGCGCGGCTGCCAGTTCGCCGCCCACGTCGACTCCGGCACGCTCGCCGCTTCGTCCAGCGCGCGCGTCATTTCGGCCGCGTCCCGATCGAGAAACCCGAGCAGGTACGACACCCGCCCCTGCGCCACGAAGTACTTCTGGCGGCCGTGCGCCTCGCGCAGCACCTGTTTCGCCTCGTCGAACCGGTTGAGCGCCATCAGCGCGACGCTCAGATTTTCCGGCGGCGCAATCGAGCGCGGATCCAGGCGGATCGCCTCGCGCAGCGGATCCAGCGCGCGTTCGTACTGCCCGAGCGACAACGCCGCGAACCCCAGGCTGTTGAAGGCGATCGACTCGCGCGGATAGGTCGCGGTCCACGACTGGGCGAGCTCGAGCGCCTTGTCCCACTGCTGCGTCGCATCGCGGTAGTAGCGCCAGGAAATGTAGAAGCGCTCCCGTTCGCTGACCCGATCGCGCAGATCGAATGCGCGCTTCGACAGCGCGGGCGCAAGCGCCGACTGCCCCATGTTGGCGTACATCCCGGACAGCGTCGCCTGCGCCATGGCGAAGTCCGGGTCGATCTCGATCGCGCGCTTCAACCGTGGAATGACTTCGCGGCGCGGATCCATCCGCCCTTCGTCGAGCGCGAGCGCGTAGGCCTGGAGCGCTTCGAGCGACGGGGTCGTCGCCCGCGGCAGCGGCACGTCGTATTTCTCGACCGACGCCAGCGATTCGCCGAGCTTCTCGCGCAGCCGGGCGGCGACGCGTCCAAGCCCGGTCAGCACTTCCTCTTTGCCGGCGACTTCCGCCTGCTCGCGCGCCATCACGTCGCCGCTCTCGGCGTTGACCGCTTCGAGCGCGAGGACATAGTGACTGCCGATGCGGCCAATCGATCCCGCCAGCAGCGCCTTGATCTGCTCGCGCCGGGCGACTTCGCGCGCGGTCGCGCGATCGACCGGCTGGTCGGGCGAACGCTCCATGAGGCGCAGCGTCTCGCGAACCCGCTCGTCGGGAAACACTTTCAGAAACGGCGATTGCTCGAGCGCGACGGCCAGCGCCACCTTCATCGCGCCGTCGAAGATCGGCTCGCCGGTGGTATTCGAAAAATCAGCGATGACGACGGTGTCGCGCTCGGTCAGCGCGCTGGCACCGCGCGAAAAGTACAACTGCGCGCCCGCTGCCGCGAGTGCCACGGCCGCGACCACCGCACCAGCGAGCCACAGACGCTTCCGCGAACGCGAGCCCGGCGCGTAGCCGGACGATTCTCGCGCCTCGCCGCCCGGCAGCGCAGCCGCCAGCGCGGTCGCCGACTCGGGACGGTCGATCGGCTTGGTGGCGGTCGCGCGCACGATGGCACGCTCGAGTCGCGGATCGATGTTCGGCGCCAGCGACGAGGGGCGCGGCAACTGTCCGCCGGCAGAAACCCGCGGCCGCGCTCCGGTGATCAACTCGTACAACACGAGGCCGAGCGCATAGAGATCTGTTTGTTCCGTCAGCGGCGCGCCCGTCGTCAGCTGTTCCGGCGCCATGTATTCCGGGGTGCCGATCGGCAGGTGGGCGGCGCTTTCCGCGCGCAGGATCGCGATACCGAAGTCGGTGATGTGTATCCCGCCGCTGTCGTCGATCAGGATGTTGGCCGGCTTCAAATCGCGATGCAGCACGCCTTGCGCATGCGCGGCCGCCAGCCCGGCGCACAGCTGCTGGCCGATTTCGCTGACCTTCTCTGACGGCAATCGGCCGACATGGTGCAAGAGCGTCGAGAGGTCTTCGCCGGCGACCAGCTCCATCGTGAGAAAGACCTGACCGTTGGACTCGCCCACATCGAACACGCGGCACACCGCCGGATGCGTGATCTGGCGTGCGAGCCGCACTTCCTTCACCATCCGCTCTTTCGCGGCGGGGTTGTTCGAGAGAATGAGCTTCAGCGCGACCGGCGTCTGGAGCACGAGGTCGTCGGCGCGCCACACCTCACCCATGCCGCCGCGCCCGATGCGCGCGATCATGCGATAGCGGCCGGCAAACACCTCGCCGGACACGAACGATTCGCGTTTCTCGGAAGGAACGGTCATGTCGCGTTCGAGCGAGTCTACCCCGTTGGACGAGCGACGCGTTCGGAAGGTTTATCGCAGTCGCGCGTATTCCTGGCGGGCTTCTTTCATCGCCGGCACGGTGGGATCACCCTCTTTCCAGGCGTCGAAGAAGGCATCGTACGACTGGCGGGCGCCTGCGACGTCGCCGCGCAGGCGGGCGGCCCGCGCCAGCCCGAGGCGGGCGAGCGCGTGGAACTGCGAATCGGGATCCTCGCCGCGATGATCGAGCACCGTCTGGAACTGGGTCGCCGCTGACGCGCCGTCCTTCAATTGCAGATACGCAAGACCGCGCAGGTAGTTCGGCCACAGTTCCGCTCGGAGGGTGCGATCGTAGAGCGACACCGGCTCGAGCAGTTCGAGCGTCCGCGCCGGTTCGTTCCGGCTGAGCGCCATCGCCGCGGCGGCAATCGGCAGGTTGATGCGCGTGGTCAGCGTCGCGTCCGGAAACCGCGCGAGGATCTCGCGGTTGATCGCGCTGGCTTCCGCTTGCGCGCCGCAGAGCGACAGGCCGCGCAGCAGCCGCTCCAGCGTGAAATTGTCCTTGCTCAACGCCATCGCCGCAGACACTTCGGCGCGGGTTTCCGCGCACTCACCGAAGATCGCGTGGACTTCCGCGTCTTCGGCCGACATCTGGCCGGCGACCTCATTGAGCTGGCCGTCGATCGCCATCTGGATCCCGCGGCGGAACAGCGCGTGCGCATCTTCGGCGCGGCCGTCGAACGCCGCGGCGTGGCCGCGCCAGCCAAACGTCGTGGCGTCGCGCACGCTGGCCGACGCTTCAGCATTGCGTTCCATCGTCGCCCGGTCGTTGGCGATCAGCGCCAGGACGTAGGACAGGCGGCGGGCCGCACCGAAGTCCATCTTCTCTCCCGACCGCATCGTCCAGCACGGCCTTCGCTTCGTCGAACCGGTTGAGCGCGATCAGCTCCGTGATCAGGTTGGAGTACGGCGCGACGAACTTGGGATCGAGCCGGATGGCTTCGCGGAACGGTTCGAGCGACTGTTCGTACTGCCCAAAACGCGCGAGCGCACTGCCGTAGCTGTTGAACGCGAACGCTTCTCTCGGATAGGTCGCGACCCAGAGCTTCGACAACTCCAGCGCCTGCGCCCAGTCCTGCGTCGCGTCGCGGTAGTAGCGGAACGCGATGAAGAACCGCTCGCGCTCGCTGACCCGGTCGCGCAGCTCGAAGGCCCGGCGCGCGTACTCGGGCGCCAGGGTGATCTGGCCGGTGTTCGAATACACCGTCGCCATGAACGCCAGCGCGAGCGCGAAATCGGGATCGAGCTCGATCGCCCGTTTCAGGTGAGGAATGGACTCGACACGCGGATTGGCCGTGCCCTGATCGAGCGCCAGCGAATAGGCGTGCAGCGCCTCGAGCGACGAGGTCGTGGCGCGTGCCAGCGGCACATCGAACTTCTGAACCGACGCCAGCGATTCGCCCAGTTTCTCGCGCAGCCGGGCGGCCGACTTGCCGAGCGCCGTCAGCACTTCCTCTTTGCTGGTCACTTCGACCTGCTCGCGCGCCATCACGTCGCCGGTGGCCGCGTTCAGCGCTTCGAGCGCCAGCACGTAGTTGCGGCCGAGCGTGCTGATCGATCCGGACAGCAGCGCCTTCAGCTGCTCGCGCTGCGCGATCTCGCGCCCGATCTGCCGCGTCACGCGTTCGTCGGGCGATCGGTCCATCAGCCGCAAGGTCTCGCGGATCCGATCGTCGGGGAACACCTTGAGGAACGGCGACTGCTCCATCGCCACCGCCAGCGCCACCTTGAGCGTGCCGTCGAAGACCGGCTCGCCGGTCGTGTTCGCAAAATCGGCGAGCACGATCGTGTCCTGTTCCGAAAGCGCCGTCCCGCGCGGCTGAAGCACGAATGAGGCGCCGACCGCGAGCAATCCGAACAGGACCGCGGCCCCGGCCAGCCACGGCCAGTTCCTTCGGCGGCTGCGCGCGGTCGTCACCGCGGTCAGGCTCGACGCCATGGCGACGGCCGACTGCGGGCGCTCGTCCGGATTGGTCGAGAGCGCCTGGAAAATGACCCGCTCGAGCCGCGGATCCACGTCGGCCACTCGCGTGGACGGCCGGATCGGCTGCGACTTGGTGTCCGCGCGGAACGGATGCTGGCCGACGAGGATTTCGTAGAGCACGAGTCCGAGCGCGTAGATGTCCGTGCGCTCGGTGAGCGGCGATCCGTGGACCAGCTGTTCCGGCGCCATGTAGCCGGGCGTACCGGTCAGCGCGTGGCGCTGCGGTTCCTCGCGCGACACCGCGATGCCGAAATCGGTGATCAGGACGCGGCCGCGATCGTCGATGAGGATGTTGGCCGGCTTGAGATCGCGGTGCAGCACGCCCTGCGCGTGCGCCGCGGCGAGGCCGGCGCACAGCTGCTGACCGATCTCGATGACGCGCTCCGACGGCAGGCGCCCGACGCGCCGCAGCAGCGTGGCCAGATCCTCGCCACGCACGAGCTCCATCGAGAAGAAGACCTGACCGTCCGCTTCGCCGACGTCGAACACACGGCAGACCGCGGGATCGGTGATCTGTCGCGCCAGCCGGACCTCGTTCAGAATCCGCAGCCGCGCGTCTTCGCCGCTCGACTTGATCAGCTTCAGCGCGACCGGCGTCTCGAGCACGAGATCGTCGGCGCGCCAAACATCGCCCATCCCGCCGCGCCCGATCCGTGTGATCATTCGGTAGCGGCCGGCGAATACATCGCCGGGCGCGAACGGGTCGCGGAAAGGCGACCGGCCCGGCGTGGGTGGTCCCGACTCTTCCGCAGCGCCATCACCGCTCTGCTGTTCGGAGTGAAACGCCAGCAGAGACTTCACCTCTTCCAGCAGCGCGTGGTCCGAGCCGCAGGCATCCGCCAGAAACGCCTCGCGCTCCGTTGCCGGGCGTCCAAGCGCCGCGAGAAACACGTCTTTGGCGTGCTGGTGAAGAGACGACACTTTGGTTCGATTCTAAAACGTCAGTCTACCGCGAAGAACGGCCGAAAGTACCTCCCTAAAGGCCAGACCTGACACGAGATACCGGCTTGTTGCGGGGTTTGGCCGTCCCCGGCGCGTTATGTCCATATGACGATGTTGACCGCGATGTTGTGCGCCGCCGCTGTCACGGCCCAGTTCATCAGCGGAAAGGCCACCCGGGACGCCCTGTTCCTCACGTCGCTGGACTTCACGGCCCTGCCGGCGATGCTGATCGCGACATCGGTCTGCTCGCTCGTCCTGGTCGGCATCAACTCCAAGATCGCCCGCCGCATCGCGCCGGCGACGCTCGTGCCGAGCCTCTTCGTCGCCAGCGGCCTGTTGTTCGTCGCTGATGGCTGCTCCGGCGCGAGCGCGCCGTCAACCGCCGCCATCGCCGTCTACCTTCATATTTCAGCGTTCGGGCCCATCGCCGCGTCCGGCTTCTGGCTGATTGCCAGCGAGCGCTTCGACCCGCGGTCGGCCAAGAAGCATTTCGGCCAGATTGCCGGCGCCGGAACGCTCGGCGGCCTGGTCAGCGCGCTCGCGACCGAGCGCGTCGCCGACGCTCTTCGGCGTGCCGGCCATGCTGCCGGTCCTCGCGGTGTCGCAGTTCGTGTGCGCCGGACTCGTGTGGCGCCTCGGCGCCGGCACCGCGGCGGGCGCGGTGGCCGACTCGTCGCGCGCCGACGCGGTCCCGCATCGCTCGGCCATCCGCGTGGTCGCCGAAACGCCGTATCTGCGCAACCTGGCCGCGCTCGTGCTCTTCGGGACGACGAGCGCCGCGCTCGTGGACTACCTGTTCAAGGCGCACGCGGTTGAAACCTTCGGCCGCGGCGACAGCCTGCTGCGCTTCTTCGCGTTGTATTACGCGGTCACGAGCCTCATCACGTTCGTGCTGCAGACGTCTTCGAGCCGTCTCGTGCTCGAACGCTTCGGTCTCGGCCTGACGACCAGCACGCCGTCCGCGGCGCTCTTGATCGGCAGCCTCGGCAGCCTCGTCGCGCCCGGCTTCGGGAGCCTGATGGTGGCGCGCGGCGGCGAATCGGTGTTCCGCAGCTCCTGGTTCCGCGCGGGTTACGAGCTGTTCTACACGCCGATGCCCGCCTCGGAGAAGCGCGCGGCCAAGTCGCTCATCGACGTCGCGTTCGATCGTCTCGGCGACGCGCTCGGCGGCGGCCTGGTTCGCATGGTCATCCTTCTTGCTTCCGGCCGTGCAGGCGCCCAGCATCCTGACGCTGGCGATCGCCTGCTCCGGCGTCGCGCTCTACGCCGCGAGCCGGCTGAATCGCGGCTATATCGGCACGCTGGGCAGCAGCCTGATCAATCGCGGCGGCGTCCTGCCGTCGCCCAACGCCAACGAGACGTCGTTGAGCCGAACGACCATCGCGCTGGTGCGCAACACGTTCAATCGCGCGGTCGCCAGAAAGGACGCCGCTGCGCAGGGACGCTCCGACCACACCACCCGATCGATGATGCGCAGCCTGCTGGTCCGCGGCGGCATCGGCCCGGTCGATCCGCACGCGCCTGATACGCACGCGACCCGCGACAGCTCGCGCGCGCTCGAACCTGAAATACGCGACATCATCAACCTGCGATCGCGCAATCGCGGCCGGGTGATCGACGTGCTCGGGCGCGCCGAAGGCATCTCGACGGCGCTGGTGCCGCACGTCATCCCGCTGCTCGCGTGGGACGCGGTCGCCAACCACGCGATGTTCGCCTTGAAGAAAGTCGCCGAGGAACACATCGGCGAGCTGACCGACGCGCTGATCGATCCCAACCAGGACTTCACGGTCCGCCGCCGCCTGGCGCGGGTGTTCTCGATCTGCGTGTCGGAGCGCGCCGCCGCCGGCGTGATGCTCGGCCTCGACGATCTGCGGTTCGACGTCCGTCACCAGTCGGCACGATCGCTCCTGGCGATTCTCGAAAAGAACCCGCGCATCAAGATCGACCGGGAGCGGGTGTTCGAGGTGGTGCTGCGCGAAGCCGCGGTCGGCCGTCCCGTGTGGGAGAGCCGCCGGCTGCTCGACAACGCGAAAAACGCCTCGCCGCTCGACGAGTTCGTCCGCGATCGCGCCGGCGAAAGCCTGGCGCACGTCTTCACGCTGCTGTCGCTCGTGCTCGAGCGCGAGCCGCTGCAGATCGCGTTCCGCAGCCTTCATACCGACGACGAATATCTCCAGGGAACGGCGCTCGAATATCTCGAGAGCGTGCTGCCGACCCAGATTCGCCAGCGCTTGTGGCCGTTCCTCGAACGCCGGCCGCTGACTCGCACCTCGCGGCCGCGTCACGAAGTCATGGCGGACCTGCTGCGCTCGAACCACTCCGTCCTTCTCAATCTCGAAGAAATGCGACGCCGTATCGCCGACACGACGGCGGACACGGCTGTCTGAGCACGTAGAGGACTTATGGCGAAGCATCGGCTGATCGAACCCCATCTCGCCACGCCGAATCCGAAGGACCAGACCGGTTCCAGCCGTCTGCCGGACGCGCTCCTGTCGGAGCAGGTGCAGCGCGTCGCGATCACGGCTGCGGTCGGCGGCGGCCTGTGGACCTACGGGCTGCTCATGGACACGCTGATCCGTCCGGCGACGGTCATCCCGGGGATCGTGCGCTCGAATGTCTTCATCGAGCTGGCGTCGATTCTCCTGTCCGTCCTGATGTATCTCTACGTGCGGTACGCGAACCATCCGCCGCAGACCAAGTCGGACGCCGGCCTTCTGTACATCGTGCTCAACGCGGTCGCGGTCGCGCTGCTCAACAGCTGGGTCCATCCGCCGCTCGATCAGGCCAGCACCCAGCTGTCCTGGAACACCGTCGTCATTCTCGTGTCGGCGATGATCATTCCGACGACGCCGCGGAAGATTCTGATCACCAGCGTGGTCGCTGCGTCGATGGACCCGCTGATCGTCTGGTTCGCGCACCTCCGCGGACTACCGGTGCCGTCGATGGTCGATACGTTCGTGTTGTTCGCGCCGAACTACGCGTGCGCGGTCGTGGCGGTCCTGCCGTCGCACGTGCTGCGAGCGCCTCGGCCGGCGCCTGCGCCAGGCGCAGGAAATGGGCAGCTATCACCTGGTCGAGAAGCTGGGGCGCGGCGGGATGGGCGAAGTGTGGCGCGCGCAGCATCAGCTGCTGGCGAGAAGCGCGGCGATCAAGCTGGTGCGGCCCGAACTGCTCGGCGCCAGCAGCGAGACTGAAGCGCACAGCATGCTGCGCCGGTTCGAGCGCGAGGCGCAGGCGACGGCGGCGCTCAGCTCGCCGCACACGATCCGGCTCTTCGACTTCGGCGTGACCGACGATCGGACGTTCTACTACGTGATGGAGCTGCTCGACGGCCGCGACCTCGAGTCGCTCGTCCGCGAATTCGGACCGGTGCCCGCGGACCGGGTGCGTGTTCCTGATGCGCCAGGTCTGCCATTCGCTCGCCGAGGCGCACGCCCGCGGGCTGGTGCATCGCGACGTGACGCCGGCCAACATCTACGTCTGCCGGATGGGGCTGGACTACGACTTCGTCAAGGTGCTCGACTTCGGGCTGGTGTCGCACACCAAGCAGCGGTCGATGGAGAACACGCTGCTGACCGGCGCGCACACGACGACCGGCACGCCCGCGTTCATGGCGCCGGAGATCATCCTCGAAGGCGCCGTGGACGAGCGCGCCGACGTCTATGCGCTCGGCTGCGTCATGTACTACCTGCTGACCGGACAGCTGCTGTTCGAGGGCGAATCGCCGATCAAGATGTTCGTGCAGCACCTGCAGGCGGCGCCCATTCCGCCGTCGCAGCGCACGGAGCTGCCGGTCCCGAGCGAGATCGAGACGCTGGTCATGGCGTGCCTCGAAAAGGACCCGCGCCGCCGGCCGCGCAACGCCGCCGAAGTGCTCCGCGCCCTGCAGCAGTTCCGCTCGGGCCAGACGTGGGGGAACGACTCCGCGCGCGGCTGGTGGGAAATGCATCTCGCCGAGCTCACCGGTCCGCTGCGCGTGACCGAACGCCCGCGAGCGGAGCGGACGACTATCGCGGTTGATAGGCGCGGACTTTTTTCACTGGCCGCGGGGCCCCCCCCGCGGCGAACTGACGCCGAGCTCGACGCCTCGGATCTGGCCAGTGTCCTCGGCTTCGCATGGCCGCAGGCGCTCTTCTTCCTCCTGCCCACCCGCCCTACCCGCCCTACCTGCCCCACCCGCCCCACCTGCCCCACCTGCCCCATCGTTGCGGCATTTCGTCCCCGTCGGCGCGTTACTGGCAGGACCTTCTGATGGAGACTGCCATGCCCCCGACCGAGACGCGCAGCAAATCCTGGCTGGATCGCACGCTTTCCATGTTCGCCGACGTCCGGCCCGGCGAAGGCGCGACGGCGGTCCTGATGCTCGTCAACATCTTCCTGCTCCTGATCTGCTACTCGGTGATCAAGACCGTGCGGGAGCCGCTCATCCTGCTGGGCGGCGGCGCTGAAGTGCGCTCCTACGCCGCCGCTGGTCAGGCGCTGGTGCTCATGGGATTCGTGCCGCTCTACGGCTGGGTCGCATCGCGCGTCAATCGCGCCAGGCTGCTCGTCGCCGTCACGCTGTTCTTCATCGCCTGCATCGAGCTCTTCGCCGTGGGCGTCGCCGCGCGCCTGCCGTACATCGGCGTGGCGTTCTTCATCTGGGTCGGCATCTTCAACATGTCGCTGGTCGCGCAGTTCTGGTCGTTCGCCAACGACATCTACAGCAAGGAATCGGGCGAGCGGCTGTTTCCGATCATCATGATCGGGATGACCGCCGGCGCGCCGCTCGGATCGCTTCGTGGCCGCCCGCCTCTTCCGGCTGGGTTTCACGCCGCAGGCGATTCTCCAGATCTCCGCGCTGCTCCTGTCGTTCAGCATCCTTCTGTATCTGCGTATCAACGGACGCGAGACCGCGCGCGCGGCGGGCAGCGCAGAACGCGCTGTCGGCCGAAGGCGGGTTCCGTCTCGTGCTGACCAACAACTACCTGCGCCTCATCGCGCTGCTGGTCGTGCTGCTCAATGTCGTCAACACCACGGGCGAGTACCTGATTGCCAAGCTGCTGACCGGGCACGTCGCGGAGCTCGCGGCGGCGAACCCGGCCTTCAACAAGCAGGCCTACATCGGCGCCTTCAGCGGCGACTACCAGTTCTGGGTGAACATCGCCGCCCTGCTGCTGCAGGCGTTCGTGACGTCGCGCCTGGTGAAATACAAAGGGCTGCGCGGTGCGCTGCTGGCGCTGCCGCTCATCGCCCTCGGCGGCTACAGCATCATCGCCGCCGGCGTCGGCTTCTCGGTCGTGCGCTGGATCAAGACCGCGGAGAACGCGACCGACTACTCGATCATGAACACCGCGCGCCAGATGCTGTGGCTGCGCACGAACCGCGAAGAGAAGTACAAGGCCAAGCAGGCCATCGACACGTTCTTCGTCCGGGCGGGCGACGTGCTGTCCGCGGGCGCGGTCTACCTCGGCACCAACGTCCTTCATCTCAAGGTCACGCAGTTTGCCGAGATCAACATCGTGCTGACGTTCGTGTGGATGGGAGTCGCCCTCCTCATCCTGCGACCCGCCGGGTGGACGCTCCGCGTGCCGTTTGGTCCGTTCCTCCGGCGCGCCGCCGTCGCGGCCATCGTGATCGTGACGATCGCGGCCGGACGGCTCCTTCCGGCGATGCGACTGCTGCAGTGACGTCAGCGTTACGACGCGGTTTCTTGAACGGCGCGTGATGGCCGGTGAGAATCTCCGGCGGGCGCGCCGATAATGAGCCGGTTCTTCGGCGTGATCTCAGACGGGATGGTCTGCGTCCACACGCGATATCCGTGGTGTTGAAGCCGGGTCACGCGCACGACGTCGATCGCAAGAGGACCGTCCAGCCATCCCGATAGTTCACCGGCGTCGCACGTGCGCAGATCGTGACAGCACGGCAAGACGGCAACCCGCGCCTGCGCCGAAACCGCTCTGGCAATCACACGGTCGGTCAGGGCACCGCAGGCATGGCTGGACACGACGAGATCGTCGCTCTGCGATGTCGGCCGCATCGAGCGACTCGCGCAGGAACGAGACGCGCGCAGAGAGTCGGGGCCAGGTCTCGCAGAGCGCCGCATGAAGCCGCGCGCTGGACGGTGGCAGCGCGGGATCGATGACGACCGCGCCGGGTGACGTCGCGTCGAGCAGCAGCAGAACCTGGGCGAGCAGGCCGTGGCCGCCCGCCAGATCGACGATGCGGCCGCCACGAAAGAGCCTCCGGACCCGCCGGGCCATCTCCCACGCCTCGTACAGCTCCTTGCGCGGCAGGCATCCCGCCTGGCAGACCGCCCGCGCCACGCGGTCGAAGAGCGTGTCCGACGGAAACCGATCGAGATCGCGGCGGGTCAGGCGGCCGCGCGAAGACGGTGAAAACGCCACGAGGACATTCTGCCTCGGACGCGCCGCTCCCGCGGCCGGCTTCTCAGAACTTCGCGGCGATCGCGGTCACGACCGCGACGTCATTTTTCTTCGTGGCCGCCGTCGCCGGGCGGTTCTTGAATGTGTCGATGACGTCGAACGTCAGCTGCGAATGCGCGGAAATCCGTGCCGCGATGCCGACGCCGAAGGCGTACAGGCCATCCGCAAAATCGTTGGCCTTCCAGAGCGCGCTCACCACTTCCCGAAAGGACGCGGTGTCGGTCAACTGGCGCGAGAACTCCTCGCCCGACGTCACCGCGCCGTCGGTCTGCGCATCTTGTCCGGGATTCTTTTCGACGACCGCACCGCCGCCGGCCGTGACCGAAAACTTGGTCGGGTCGGTATCGATGATCTTGAAGCCGACGCCGCCGGTCGGCGCGACGAGATAGTCAATCAGTTTGAATTCGTCCTGCAGGTACTCGATCTTGCCGAAGATGAATACCCGCGGTGTCAGCGAGTATTCATCGCGCAGGGAGAGCGTCGCCCGATTGGCCGTGACGACGTTGTTGTCGTCGCCGCGAAGATACAGTCCCCTGGCTTTCATGATGTTGCGGGTCTTTGGATCGCGCGTGAGGTCGAAGCCCAGATTGACGCTGAGCGTATCGGTATTGCCGCTCGTCAGCGAGAGGCCGGCGCTGGCGTTGCCGGTCCAGATCCCCGGCTCTTCGGGCGCGGTCGGCTGCGGTTGCTGCGGCGTCGGCGGCGGCTGGAGATTCTCGAGTTGCGCGAAGGCGGGACGCGACGCGAAAAACAGTGCGACCGTCATAATCAGGCTGGCGCGAACGATCGTCGGCATCATTCACCCATCATTAATCGTCGGAGTTGCAAACAAAAGAAAATGTCTCACCTCATCCGCATAATTTGATTGGATCGCGCAGATGACACGCCTCAGGTGTTTCACAAATGCGCGTGTCGTCATGGTCGGAAAATGCCGGGAGCGCCTGCGTTTCTAGCGGGCAGCTGCCGGCGTCAAGCCCAGGGGGTCAGGATCCGATAGACAGCACGCATGGTCTGTCCATCCTGTGGATCCGCGATGATCGCCAAGACACTCGACGGCCATCTGGGCACGTCGGTGACGATCGATCTCTGCACCGCGTGCCAGGTGTTCTGGTTCGATGCGCGCGAAAGCCTGCAGCTCTCGCCCGGCGCGGTCATCGAGCTGTTTCAGCTGGTCGGCGAAGGGGCGCTCGAACGTCAGGCCGCCGGCGGCGGTCGCACGACGCCGCCGCGCTGTCCCCAGTGCAGAGTGGCGCTCCTGCTCACGCATGACCGGCAGCGCAACACGCCGTTTCAGTACCTACAGGTGTCCGCGCGACCACGGCCGGCTGACGTCGTTCGTCGATTTTCTCCGCGAGAAGGACTTCATCACGCCGCTCTCCGCGAAGCAGGTCGAAGACCTGCGGCGCAACGTCAGAACCGTCAACTGCTCCAACTGCGGCGCGCCGATCGATCTCAACCAGACCGCGTCGTGCACGCACTGCGGATCGCCGCTGTCGATGCTGGATCTCGAACGGACCGGTGCGATCGTCAGCCAGCTGCGCGCGGCCGCCGCGCCGCCCGCAGCCGCGGATCTCGCCGCGCTTCCCATGGAACTGGAACGCGCACGACGGGAAGTCGATGCGGCGTTCGCCGCGTTCGATCAGCATCCGGGCTGGTTCAGCGAGGTCTCGTCCGCCGGGCTGATTGGCGCGGGCCTCAGCTCACTGGCGCGATGGCTCAAGGACACACCGGTAGCTAGTTCTGCAGGTAGAGGAAGAACAGGAACAGGATCAACGCCGCGATCACGACGAGCGTGACCTTGATGGCGCTCCATGGCCGCGATCCAGCGGTCTTGCCGGTGACGCCGTTGACGACGACCTGGAACGAGCGTGTGCCGTAGACGTACGTCATCAGCCAGATCGGCGCGAGGATGTGCTTGAACGTCTGATCGTGGAAGTTTGGTTCGACCACGAGGTTGCGGTAGGTGTCGCCCGGCACCTGCTTGCCGCACAGCGACTGCAATTGGCCGAGCATCTGCTGCCGCGATCGTTCGGCGGCCCCCACGAGATCGATCTGATAGCGCTCGACGGTCCATCCTGAGAGATAGCCGGGATCGAACGGCACCAGCGTGTCCGTGGGAAACGGCTCGATCTGCCGCAGACGCGACGCGTCCACGCCGACCGACGCGCACACCAGGTCATCGTCGAACGCATGCGACAGCTGGCCGGTCTCGTGCGTCCAGCGAATCTGCCTGACATTGCGATTGTTCTGGCGGACGTAGTAGTAGTGGCCCGCGTCGGCGCTCCACACCGCATCCGCCTTCGCGTCGAACGTCCAGTACGGCAGATAGATGCCCTTGACCGTATCGGTCATCGCTTTCACGCTGAATCGATTCGGCGCCAGCCATTGCCGGCGGTACCAGGCGCGAATCGAGATCGCGTCCCTGCGATTCGGAAATCTTGAACGGCAGCAGCGATTCAGGGCGGAGCGCCTCCTTGACCTGCTCGTAGGGCACGAGCGCGGTCGATCCGCAGAATTCGCAGCGCTGTCCGATCTTGTCGGGATCGAAGACCGAAATCGCTTTGCAGCTCTGACACTGGACCGAGGTCTTCGTCGTCTGCCAGCCGCGGGCCGAGTCCGGGATATTGCGGAGCGCGGTCGCGAGGTCGTGCTCCTCGATGACCGTGTCCGCGCCGCGCGTCTTGAGCGTGACCGGCGAGACGGCGCCGCAGTAGGGACAAATCAGCGCCTGCCTGGCCGGATTCCACTGCGCTTCGCCGCCGCACGCCGGACAGTGGAACTTCTCGCGCGCTGCGACTGACGCGTCGGGTTCAGGCTGCTCGTGCTCGGCCACGTTCAGGCTGGCTTCACTTGAGGAAATCAGCGAGCGCGCTTCTGGTGATGCGCCACTGCGTGCCGATCTTCTTGCCTTTCAGATCGCCCGCCTCGAGGCTGGCAATGACGTCGGTTTCCGACACGCCCAGCGCCTTCGCCGCATCGGCCGGGCCGAGCGTTTCCGGAATCCCGGACTGTGGAGATGCCGGCGCCCCGCCCGCCGCGGGCGTCGTCTGCGACATGACGCCGCCGGGCTGATTCATCATCTGCTGGGCCATCGACATGCCGACCGCCATCTCGGCGCCCACGCCGCCGACTCCCGATCCGCCCTTCTCGAAGCCCTGCGCCATCTGATACTTGACGTAGTCGTTCAGATTGCCGACCGCCGCCATGCTGGAGCGCTTGTCGATGGCCGCTTCGACTTCGGGCGGCACCGACACGTTTTCGAGCACGAAACTCGGCATCTCCAGGCCGTACTTCTCCTTGAGCGCCGGATTGATCAGCGGCAGGAGCGCTTCGCCGAGCTCGCTGTAGCGCGTCGCCACGTCGAGCACCGGAATTTTTGCGGTCGCAATCGCTTCGGTGAAGACGCTGACGATGCGCGAGCGCATGACGTCGGCAAATTCATCGAGGCGGAAATGATTGTCGGTGCCGGCGACTTCCTTCAGGAATTTCGGCGGATCGACAATCTTGAAGTCGTAGGTGCCGAAGGCGCGGACGCGGACGATGCCGAAGTCCTGGTCGCGCATCATGATCGGGTTCGAGGTGCCCCACTTGTTCCCGGTGAACAGGCGCGTCGTCAGAAAGTAGACGTCCGCCTTGAACGGGGATTCGAAGCCGTATTTCCAGCCTTTGAGACGCGTGAGGACCGGGATGTTGTCGGTCGTCAGTTCGTATTTGCCGGGGCCGAACAGGTCGCCGTACTGCCCGAGATAGACGAACTGCACGGCCTGCGACTCGCGCACGATCAACTGCGCGCCGCGCTTGATTTCCTTGTCCTCGTCGGGAAACCGAAAGGAAAGCGTGTCGCGGGAGTCATCCGTCCATTCGATGATCTCGATGAACTGCGTGCGGATGAAATCGATCAATCCCATGGTCCCTCCGTCTCAGCCGATGCTAACACGCGTCGGCGACGTAGTGATGAACGAGGGTCAGGAGCGCGATGCAGGCGGTGTCGCTGCGCAGCGTGCGCGGTCCCATGCGAATACGTGAAAATCCATAGCGTTCGACGAGTTCCAGTTCGAACGCGTTCCATCCCCCTTCGGGGCCGACCGCGAGCAGCACCCGTTCGTTCGCCTTGCGGCTGACGCTGGACGCGATCGTCCGGTCGCTGCCCGGATGCGCGACGAGGCGCAGCGTGTTCGGCGACAAGCCGTCGAGCTCGTCCTCGATCAGGACCTTGAATCGCCGGTGGATCGAGACCAGCGGCACGCGCGTGTCTCGCGCCTGCTGCAGTCCTTCGATGAGGAGCGGGCGATAGGTCTCCGGCGCGAGGACGTGTGTGTCGAAGTAGTTCCGTTCGACTCGTTCGGCGTTGGTCAAGATAATCCGTCCGACGCCGAGCGCCGCCAGTTGCGGCCACAGGCGCCGCATGACTTTCGGCCGGGGCAGCGCGAGGAGCAGGTCGACGCGCGGGCGATCGGGCGTGAGGTCGCCGAGCGCGCAGCGCAGGTGGACGGCGTGTTCGGATACCTCCGCGACCGTGCCCGTACCAACCGGTCCATCGATCACGCCGACCCGCACGTCCTGGCCGGGAGCGATGTTCAGAACCCGGATCAAGTGTCGCGCCCGGTCGCCGTCGAGGCGGACGAGGCCGTCTGCGTGGAGTTCACTGCGATCGAACAGGATCAGGTTCACGGGTCGCTGCTAGCGTAATCCGGGTGCCAGATAGTGTCAGGTGTCAGATGGGTGTCAGATGGGTGTCTGACACCTATCTGACCCCAAATTTGCAGCAGTTAGCAGCTGGCCGGATCGAGATCGCCAGTGATTTCGCCGATCCTCGGGGTCAGATGGGTGTCTGACCCCTAGGCAAATAGCAGCGGACGACCTTATGCTCACTGCCGCACATTTTGCGACGTGACGGAGGATGGCGATGCGAAATCGAACAATGATTTTATGGATGGCCCTGGCGGCGTTCCCGCTGACCGCAGCCGCGCAAGCGCAGGCGCCCGCGGCGGACCCGCCGCCTCGACCGATGGCGCTGACGACGACCGCGTGGGCCGACGGCGCACAGATTCCGCCGAAGTACACCCAGGCCGGTGACCAGGTCTCCCCGGCGCTGACCTGGACGAACACGCCGCCCGGCACGCAGACCTTCGTGCTGAACATGCGCGACCCCGACGTCGCGCGCAACAAGACCTCGGAAGATCAGGTGCACTGGATCGTCTGGAACATTCCCGGCACCGCCACCGGATTGCCGGAAGGCGTCGCCGCCGGCGCCACGCGCCCGGACGGCAGTCAGCAGATCAGCGCCAGCGGCCCCAGCTATCGCGGCCCGGGCGCACCGGCCAACGGACCGTTCCATCACTACACGATCGAGGTCTACGCGCTCGACACGAAGATCGACGTCCAGCCCGGCGCCGACGCGTGGGAGACGCGCACGAAAATCTTCCAGGCGATGAACGGACACATCCTCGGCAAGGCGGTCTACGTCGGACTGTTCCGCAGACCGCAGTAACGTGTCCTCGATCGTCATCTATCAGAAGCCGACGTGCTCGATGTGCCGCCAGGTCTACACCGCCCTGAAAGAGAGCGGTGTGGACTTCGACGCGGTCAACTACTACGTCGATCCGATTCCGAAGGCGAAGCTGATCGAGCTGTTGCGGAAGATGAAGATGAAACCGCGCGACCTCCTGCGTACGAAGGAAGCGGTCTACAAGGAGCTCTCGCTCGGCAGCCGCGATTTGTCCGACGATGAGATCGTCGATCTGATGGTGGCGCATCCCGATCTCATTCAGCGCCCCATCGTCGAAAAGGGGGCGCGCGCGGTGCTCGCCAGGCCGCCTGAACGCCTGAAGGAGATTCTGTAGGATTGACGCGTGCGCCTGTCGGCCAAATCGCTCGTCATCCTGGGAACCGCGACGCTCGTGGTCGCCGCCCTCGTCTGGCTCGTCGTTCGGGATACGGGCTCGGAGCCCTACACCATCCAGGGCTCGTCGCTCTCCGGCTGGACGGTCGTTGTCGGCGCACCCGACTGACCCCTGGGTCGTCGCCCTGCGGCCGCCGGCCGCGTTGACCGACAGCCTCTTCCAGCAGCTGTCGCGCAAGGCCGGACGCCGCCTGGTCGCCGTCCCGCACGCGCTGCCGCTGGTCCTGCGCGGCGAATACGAAGACGCGCTGCAGGGCGTCAACGACACCAACGCCATCCTGCGTTTCGCGCAGGATGAATTGCCCCCGGCGACGACCTTCGAGGCGGTGTGCCTCGCGCATCACGTCGATCCCGCCAACGGTGGAGAGCTGTTCTTCGTCGCGTTCAACTCGCCGGAATTCTGGAAGCTGCGCGGCGATCTCGTCCCGGCCTTTCCGGAACACGCCGGGATCGGCGTGTTCGATCCGGGCGCGCAGCCGCCGGTCCTGCCGCTCGCCGCGACCGACGCGGACTTCGGCCGCTGGTGGCCGCTCCAGTTCGAGCAGCTCCCCGACTGTCAGGCGCAGCTCGTCGTCCGATAACGCGCGTCACGCCATGCACAAACCTCTCGATCACATCCTGTCCAGCGACCTGGGTTCGGTCGGCGGCAAAGCCTACAACTGTGCGCGCCTCCGGCAAGCCGGATTTCCGGTGCCCGACGGACTGGCCATCGGCGCCGACGCCACCGCGGAGGAAATTCACTCGCTGACTGACGATTCGTGGCTGGCGGCGCAACCGGCCGATGCGCAGTTTGCGGTGCGATCGTCGGGCATCGGCGAAGACAGCTCCGGACATTCGTTTGCCGGCATTCACGAGACGTATCTGAACATCGGCCGCGATCGAATCGCCGAACACGTTCTGCGGTGCCGCGACTCGGGACGGTCGACGCAGGCGGCCGCCTATCGTGCGGCGCGTGGTGTCGAAGGCGACGACAACGGCCCGGCAATCGGCGTGCTCGTCCAGCGCATGGTCGCGGCGAAAACATCCGGCGTGGCGTTCACCGTCAATCCGGTGACCGGCGCCGACGAGATCGTCATCAACGCCGCGCCCGGCCTGGGCGAAGCGCTCGTCAGCGGTCTCGTCACGCCCGACGAATTCACCGTCGAGAAACGCGATAGCCGCATCCTGTCGGCGCATCGTGCCGACGGAGCCAACGCGCCCGGTCCCGCGTCACTTTCTGACGCGCAGGTTCAGGCCCTTGCCGTCCTGCTCGTGAACATCGAGCAGCATTACGGCGCGGCGCAGGACATCGAGTGGTGTCACGACGGCCGCCAGTTCTGGATCGTGCAATCGCGTCCGGTCACGACCAACCCGCGCGTTATCGCGTCACCCGCGAGACCGGACACGGAGTGGACGCGCGCGAACCTCGTCGAAGTGTTTCCGGAACAGCTGTCGCGGCAGTGTCTTGTTGTCTACGACGACATGCTGAACCGAGGTCAGCGCAAGTTCATGGGACGGCTGCTCGCGCAGGAGGACGAGCTCGGCCCGATATTCGGCGTGTTCCTCGGCCGGATGTACATGAATCTGAGCCAGATGCGACGCGTTGTCGGCATCATCGGCGCGCCGGCTGCCGACATGCTCCGATCGCTCGGCCATGCCGACGCGATCCACCCCGACGACGAAATCGGGAAGCGTCCGCCACTCAGAGTCCTCCTGCCGTGCCTCCCGGATTTCTTTCGCATCGTGCGCATGGATCTGACAGCCGGACGGGTGATGCGCAGGCACGAACAGAATACGCGCGAGACGATCGCGAGGCTGACCGCGGTGAATCCGGCGTCGCTGTCCGATCAGGACATCTGGAAGACGCTGATCTGGTGGTCCGATCTCGCGCCCGACGCGATTCAGATCGTCTTCCTCATGAGCGGGGTGCTCTCGCGAGAGACGTTCCTCAGAAAGACGTGCAGGACGGTCGATTTTCCGTATGAACGGCTCGTCTTCACGCAGCTGGCCGCAGGCGAGCGATCGGTGAGCACGAAGCAGGCCGTGGCGCTCGTCGCGCTGACCGAGGTCGCGCGCGCCGAGCCGGCCGCGCGGGAGTACCTGCTGGCGAATGACGGCACATTCACCGATTTCAGAACGCGTCTCGCCGGGACGACCTTTCTCGCCCGGCTCGATCGATTTCTCGACGAGTACGGACATCGCGGTCGCTATGAATCGGACTGGGCGCTCCCCCGCCTCCACGAAAACCCGGCGGCCGCGCTCTTCGCCGTCCAGCAGCACCTGCACAGTCCGCCGGTGGATCTCGAAGCCGTGGCCAGACGGCAGCAGGCGGACGCGGCGGCGGCCTGGCAGGAATTCGAAGCGCGCCTGACGGCCTGGCAGCGGTGGACGCTGCTGCCGCGCGTCCGCGCCACGCTGCGTGAACTGAAACAACGCTACGTGTGGCGCGAACAGGTGCGGTCGGACCTCACGCGAATCGTGCGCTACATCCGCGAGTACCACCTGACGCTGGCCGACCGCTTCGTCGAACGCGGATGGCTGCTGCAGCGCGACGACTACTTTCTCCTCACCTTCGACGAGATCGGCCCGGCGATCGGCGATCCGCAGCGCGGGCCCGGTCTGCGCGCGATTGCCGAACAGAGCGCGAAGGAACGGGCCGCCGAACGCGATCTCAAGCTCCCGCCGCTGATGCGCGAACGGGATCTGGCGCGCCTGCTGCAAACGCCGGCGGCGGTGACCGCCGGGATGGATACCCTCGCCGGCCTGTGCGTCAGCCCTGGCCGCGTCGAAGCCGAAGTCGTCGTCATCCTGGATCCGGCGCATTTCGCCTCGATGAAACGCGGCGCCATTCTCGTCGCGCCCGCCACCGATCCGTCATGGACGCCGCTCTTCACGCTGGCATCAGGGGTAATCGTGGAGATTGGCGGGATGCTGTCGCACGCGTCCACCATCGCGCGCGAATATGGGCTGCCCGCGCTCGCCAACGTCAAGCACGCGACACGAGCCTTGCGGACCGGGGACCGCGTGCTCCTGGACGCGACCGGCGGGTCGGTCACGCGGATCGTGTCGGCCTCCACGCCCGGGACGGACCAGACCAGCGCGCACTGACAGGGAAACCGACAGGACTGTCGGCTTTTCCGTGTACCGCCGTGCGACGCATAGCTCACTCCGGGCAAACGCCTACTGAACCCTTCGCCACCCACCGAAAAGGATGACGTCGACACGGGGGATCACGGTGGAGACCACTGGCGAAAGTCTGTTGCTCGGGACGCTCGAAGAAATCAGCCGGCTGGTCGTCTCGCACGCGGGAGACGCCACCGAGACGCTCGCCAACATCGCACGATTGATCCAGCGTCAGTTTCGCAGCGACGTCTGCTCGGTCTATCTCCTCGAGCCCGATCGTCTGCACCTCGTGCTGTCCGCCACCATCGGGCTGGACCCGTCGAGCATCGGCCGCGTCCGGATGCCGTTGACCGAGGGGCTGGTCGGCCTGGTCGGCGAGCAACTCCGGCCGCAGGTGCTCGCGAACGCCACCAGTCATCCGCGATTCAAGTATTTCCCCGAAGCCGGCGAGGACCGCTACCACTCGTTTCTCGGCGTGCCCGTGATCGATCGCGGTCTGCTGCTGGGCGTGCTGGTGGTGCAGACCATCGATCCGCGCGCGTTCACGGCGGACGAAGTGCGCATGGCCGCCACCGCCGCGTCGCAGGTCGCGCCGATCGTCAGCGACGCGCGCCAGCTGCACGAAGCGCAGCTGCAGGCCGAGCGCCTGCGGGTCGTGCACATGACCATGCGCACGGTGCAGGACATCGTGAACAACTGCCTGAATCAGTTGCAGCTGCTGCGGATGGACGCCGAAGGCCACGTGCCCCAGGAGTCGCTGCGGCTGTTCGATGCGGCGATTGATACCGCGGTGACGAATCTCCGGGCGCTCGGCGATCTCCAGGTCTTCGCTGAAAAGCCGATGGCGATCGGCTCCGGCCTCGACTGGACGCAGCGCGAAGTAAGACGACCTAGAAAGCGATGACGCGGCCTTCTTCCGCCGCCTGTTTCTTCGTGTAACTCACCCCGTGGACCTTGAGTCCCTGGTCATTCAGGAGCGTGATGATCCCGCCCTGGTTGGAGAGCGGCACCTGCACGGGCAGCACGAACGTCATCGTCTGGCCCGCCTTGATCATGCCGGTGAGCACATACCGCTGCTTCATCTTGTTCGCGATCGACCAGCCGCCCAGGTTCACGTCCTCCGCCATCGTGTTGAGGAGCGTGACCGACTCGCCGCCCTGATCGTTGCCTTTCGGATTGACGAGGGCCGCGACGATCCGCAGCATGAAATCGGGCTCGCCCCCTCCTGGCGGCGGGACCACCGTACCCGGCATGCCCGGACCGTCGAGCGCGTGGCCGGTCGTGTCGTCGGTGTGCCAGGTCTGCGACTGGAACTTCAGGAAAATTCCGGTCCATCGCTGCACCGACGGCAGGAAGAACAGCAGCCCGCCGTCCTGCCACACGCCGTCGTCTTTGACGAACCGCGACGAGTTGCCCTGGTTCATGTGGATGTCGTGGATCCCGTTGCCCGGCAGGAAACCGAAGATCTTGTCGCGCGTCGTCGGCTCGGGCCCCCAGCGCTGCCCGAACGCGCAGACAAACGCGGCTTCCTCTTCGATCGCGGCCTGCACGTGGCGATCGACGGCATCGTTGAGATCGTTGTCGGGTCCCGGAAGATTGCTGGGCAGCGGCCGCATCTTCGATCGATCGAACAGGTTGCCGCGGATGAAGTCGAGGCCGCCGCCCGAGGGCGTCGAGGCCAGCTGCACATAACCGAGCGGTTTTTCGACGAGGCCGTCGGTGATCGGATGCCGGAAGTCGTCGTCCACCAGAAACTCGACCTCGGACGGCGACTCCTGCGACTTGACGTTGACCGCCACGCGATATTCCGTCATGTCGTCGATGACGTGAATCTGGTAGTGCGGGCTGCTCCCGCGCCCGGCCACGCCGCGCAGCGGCCGGCCCTTGAGTAGTCCATAGTTGTTCAACATGACGTGCCTCGACGCGAAAATCCGGGATCTTTGAACATCGCTCTCATTAACGTCGCTGCACGCCAAAAAGAACAACGTTGTGACTTTCGATCATCAATGCATTGGTGGTCGGAACGCGCAGAGGTTTGAGTTACGATTAGCTCGTCCTTAACAAGTTCCCAGTCTTACAGCTCCTAGACCTCTTACATGCGAAAGGCGAATCGTTTCGTCTGAGTCGATGGCGTTGACGAACGGATACCGTCTCGGCTCGTACGAAATCCTCGCCCTCATTGGTGTCGGCAGCATGGGCGAGGTGTATCGCGGCCGCGATACACGCGTCAATCGCGAGGTCGCCGTCAAGGTTCTGCCGGATTCGACCGGCGTCGATCCCGAACGAGTCGCGCGTTTCCGGCGCGAAGCAAGCCTGCTCGCATCGCTGAATCATCCCGAACATCGCGCATGTGCTCGGACTCGAAGAAGCGGACGGCGCCCATGCGCTCGTCATGGAGCTGGTCGAGGGCCCGACGCTTGCCGAACGGCTCGGGCGCGGCGCCATGCCGCTCAACGAGGCGCTGCCCGTCGCAAAACAGATCGCGCAAGCGCTCGAAGCGGCGCATGCCAGGGGCGTCGTCCATCGCGATCTCAAGCCCGCCAACATCAAGGTGCGCGGCGACGGCGTCGTGAAGGTCGGCTTCGGGCTGGCGAAATTTCAGGACGCGGTTCTCCGCACCGCCGCGTACATGAGCCCCGAACAGGCCAGCGGCAAGCCGATCGACCGCCGCGCCGACATCTGGGCGTTCGGTGCGATTCTCTACGAGATGTTGACGGGCCGGGTGGCCTTTCCGGGCGAAACCGTGCCGGACACCATCACGTCCGTCATGTCGCGCGACGTGGACTGGACGGCACTCCCACCCGCGCCGGCGCGCGTCCACGATCTCGTGCGGCGATCGCTGAACCGCGAGGTGAGCGCGCGGCTGCAGGATATCGCGGCGGCAGTGCTCGAGCTCGGCCACTCACTCCCTTCCGGGGCCTGAGCGGCACGACAAAGGAACGCGGAGATCGCAAAGGACGCAGAGCACCACAAGGGTCCTGCGATCTCAGCGTTCTCTGCGTTGATCGTCGTGTCGGCCTCATCAGGCGACGGTGTACACTCCGATCGCACAACTGAATGAAGGTCTTTCACTGCGAGCGCTGCAACCACCTGCTCTTCTTCGAAAACTCACGCTGCATCGTCTGCGACTCGCGGCTGGCGTACATCGCGGAGGCGGGCGCCATTGCGTCGCTGCCGCCGGATGCCGGCGAGGTCTGGGAAGCGACGGTGCCCCAGGTGGCCGGACAGCGATTCCGGCTCTGTCAAAACTATCTCGAGTTCGAGACGTGCAACTGGGCGGTGTCCGAGGCTGACGGCAATCTGCTGTGCCGATCGTGCCGCCTGACGAAGATCATTCCGGATACGTCCACGCCGGAGAACCGGACCGCCTGGTATCGGGTCGAGGCGGCCAAACGCCGGCTCGTCTTCACGCTGGTCGCGCTGGGTCTGCCGCTTTTCGAAGCGGACGGCGGCAACGGTTCGTCCCGCGGCCTGACGTTCGAGTTCAAGGCCGATCCGATCGATCCGGCCGCGCCGCGTGTCCTGACCGGACATGCGGACGGCGTCATCACCATCAACATCGCCGAAGCGGATGATGCGGAACGGGAGCGGCGGCGGCAGGGGCTTGGCGAACCGTACCGGACGCTCCTCGGTCACATGCGCCATGAGAGCGGCCACTACTACTGGGATCGTCTGATCAGTGACACCGGGGAGCTCGAAGGATTCCGGAAACTGTTTGGCGATGAGCAGCGCGACTACAACGCCGCATTGCAGGCGCACTACGACCAGGGACCGCCGGGTGACTGGCCGTCCCAGTTCGTCAGCGCCTACGCCACGTCGCATCCGTGGGAAGACTGGGCGGAAACGTGGGCGCACTACCTCCACATGGTGGACACGCTCGAAACCGGAGCCGACAACGGGATCGTGCTGACGCCGCGGCGTCCCGACGAACCGGCGCTGCCGCGGATTTCGCCGGCGGTGACGACCGGGCGCGTCCCGTTCGATCGGCTGATCGACAGCTGGTTTTCGCTGACCTACGTGCTGAACAACCTGAACCGCGGTCTTGGCCTGGCCGACGGCTATCCGTTCGTGCTCTCGACGCCGGCGATCGACAAACTGCGATTCGTGCACGACGTCATCTGCCGCGCCACCACGCCGGTCAGGGAATGAGCACCTTCGCTTCGCCCTGCTTGTCGATCAGCTTCTGAAACGTCTTCACGATGTCGTCGCGCCGCTGCATCAGCGACGTGACGCCGCCGCGTTCGAGGAGATCGCCGAGGGCGCTCGTCACCGCCGCTTCGTCGAGCGCCTGCAGGTGCGCGTAGAAGGGACGATCGATGCGCGTCATCGGGAACGGCATCTTGGAGGTCGCGAAGCAGCGTGAGTGATCGATCTTGATGATGTGCCAGTCGCGATCGATGAGGAGGTTGCCGGCGTTGCTGTCGATGTTGGCGACGAGGTTGTCGAACACGCGCTGGCGGTAGACCTCGCGATTCCACGCGTCGGTGTCCGTGGCGCGCAGCTTCTGCTGCTGAATTTCCTTGATGGTCTTGATGCCCTCGACCCAGAGCTGCACGGACACGCGATCGCCGTCGACCTCGCGTTCGATGGTCGGCGGCACCATGTCGAGCTCGAGCAGCCGATCGAGCTTATAGGCGGCGATCTCGGACTTGTAGCTTTCGAAAAAGCCGCTCTGATAGCGCGGCGGAAGATTCTTGACCGTCGCGCCCTGGGCCAGTCCTCCGGGCGCGAAGAACGCATGTTTCGGGCGCGTCACACCGACCTTGGTGGTCTCGTAGCGTTCGATCGGCGCCGTCAGGAGATAGTGCTCGTACTCGTCGTAGTGGCCGATCCAGACTTTTGCGTTCGAGGGCGGTGAGGCGGGCGGGGCAACGGCCCCGCCCTGGAGGAGAACGGCGAGTGACAGGACGATCTGAACGAGCATCCACATGGAAGAATCCCCGCCGCGTGGGGCTGGCGGCGCTTATGTTTGAGTGTTCCCGCCGACCCGACTATGCGAAATCGGAAGAGCTAAAATCCCGACCATCATCGATCACGACTCGCAGCTCATCAAGTGGGAATTAGGCCGGTGAAAAAAGACGCGGATCTCGACCGGGTGCGGCGCAGCGCGGTGTCGCGCGCCTTCGCCACCTCAGCCGATCTGCAAACCGCGGTCGAGACCCTGGGCTTCGTGCAGGCCGATCCGATTCGCGCGCCGGCGCGCGCCCAGGATCTGACGCTGCGCCATCGGGCGCCCGCCTACCGGGCCGGCGACCTCGAGCGCCGATACGCGACGCTCGCCATCGAGGAGGACTTTTTCATCAACTACGGATTCCTGCCGCGGGCGGTCCAGGCGCTGATGCACCCTCGCGCCGCGGCGCGGCGCATCGCCGGGCGGAACAAGCGGGAGCGCGCGCTCATCGAGTACGTACGCGAGCGCGGCGAGGTCCATCCGCGCGACGTCGACGCGCATTTCTCGCATGGCACGGTCACCAACTACTGGGGCGGGTCGTCGAGCGCCACCACCCACCTGCTCAATCAGCTGCACTATCGCGGCGTTCTTCGCATCGCCCGGCGCGACGGCGGCATCCGCGTCTACGCGATCCGCGAACCAGCGATCGAGGCGCTGGATCGCGCCGAGCGCGAGCGCAGGATGGACCGGCTGATCGACGTCCTGGTGCACAAGTACGCGCCGCTCCCCGGGTCCACCCTGTCGTTTCTCGTGAGACGCCTCCGCTACGGCGTGCCTCAATGGGAACGCGATCTCGGGCGCGCGCTGATCCGGACGCGCGCGCGGCTGCAGCAGCGTCCGCATCGGCAAGATCGATTGGTACTGGCCAGTGGGTGAGAGTCTCGTCGATGGCGACGTGCCGGACGTCGTGCGCCTGCTCGCGCCGTTCGATCCGCTCGTCTGGGACCGCGATCGATTTACGGCGCTCTGGGGATGGGACTATCGATTCGAAGCGTACACGCCGGCGCCGAAGCGCAAGTTCGGGTACTACGCGCTGCCGCTGCTCTGGCGCGACCGGGTCATCGGCTGGGGCAACCTCTCGACCAAAGGCGGCGTACTGAACGCCGACATCGGCTACATCGCGGATCGTCCGCCGCGCGAACGCGCGTTCCGCCGAGAGCTCGATGCGGAACTGGATCGAATGCGGACGTTTCTCGCGCTGACACCGGCGGATGAATAGCGCGCGGCGCTACTTGAGCCGCATCTTGAGGCTGAACTGCCAGTAGGCCTGCCGCTCGAACCCCTCGTCCGGATCCTCTCCGTTCAGATAGCTGATACCGAAGCCGAAATCGCCGCGGTCGCCCTTCACCGGATAGTAGTTGGCGTCGAAGGTGAACAGCGGATGCCGATCGTCGGTTTCATTCGTCGTGTCCCTGATGTCGCGCCGGTAGGCATACGACAGGAGGAACTCGAGCTGCTGCTTCAACTCGTTGAAGCGCCGCGGCGCCGGTAACAGCTGCACGCTCAGTTGGCCGAGCGCACGCGTCACCTGCCCTTCCTCTTCCGGGGTCTTGGCTTTGAACACGCGATCGAACTCGAATTCGAGCAGCGGGAAATAGGTCACTTCCAGCGCCGAACCAAACGGCCGTGGCAGATTCGGAAAGATGAACGGGCGCAGACCTTCGCCGGGCGGCGGCCGCTGCTGCGCCGCACCAATGAACAGGTGCGTGTAGCCGATCGCGCCCTGCCAGGTTTCGCTGTTCTTCACGTTGTCGTTCTTGTAGTTGCCTCGATAGGTGAGGATCGCGGTCTGATGCGGGACCGCTGGCGCTCGTCGACCAGAGGCGCCATTCACCGGTCGCGCCGCCCTTGAAGACATCCTGCAGGCTGGCGGTGGCCGAATTCCGCTGGTAGTCCACGAGCGCGTCGAGATCGACCCGGCTGGTACTGAGGACCGACGCCAGCGCGCCGAAGCCAATCTGATAGGTGCGGTCACCCTCGTCTGGAATCGTCAGGGTGACGAACGCGGGTTTCGCGATGTCCTTCTTGACGTTCGTATTCTGTCGAATCTGGAGATGCTTCCAGAACGTCGCCCAGACGTCATTCGACGCGCTCGCCGCGGCTTGAGTCGCGGCGCCCTCCGGCTCGTCCGCCGCCGACGCGCCGGACGCCACGAGAAGCACGAGGGCGCACGCGACGAACGTCATGCACGTCCGCGGCAGCGAGTAGGAAGCGGGCTTCAAAAGCCCGCTCGTTTGGCCACCAGCGCGATCGCGCTCGCCACGTCTGTCAGGCCGCCGCAATCATCGAGCGAGATGCGCGCGCCCGGCTTGAAGCGGCGGGCAATCTGCTGAAACGCGCCGGCGAGGCCGCGTTTCAGGTCGTCGGTCAGACGCAGATCGTCAGAGAGGTCCATGTCGTCCTTGATCTCTCTCGGCGGCGCCGGACAGGCCGCCCGGATCTCCTGCTTCACCGCGTCTGTCAGCTCGGATGGAGCGGCGACCGCGAGTTGCGCAAGCACCTTGAAGCCGCTGGCCTCGGTCGTGCGCGACCGTGGTTGCGGCCTGGCGGCGGCCTTCTTCTTCGCCGCCTTCGCTGGCTTCTTCTTCGACTTTTTTCCGGTTTTCTTGCTGGCGGTCTTCGTCGATCGGCGTGTCGCCGGCTTCGCGCGTGTCTTGGCCATCCCTCACCTGTGATTACGGAAGCGCGTAGACGATGAGCGTGTCAGTGGCGACGATGGCCACGTACTGCTTGCCGTTTCGCGCGGTGTAGGTCATCGGATCCGCGTTACCCCGGCGCGCCAGCGTCGTCGTCCACAGTTCGCGGCCGGTCTTCACGTCGAGCGCGCGGAAGCGATTGTCGTCGGTGGACGCGATGAACACGAGACCGCTCGCCGTCACGATCGGACCGGCCAGCAGCGGCCGTCCGGTGTTCTGGCGGCCCGGCGGCAGTTGTTCGGTGATGCCGAGCGGCACCTGCCAGGCGAAATCGCCGGTCGTCGTATTCACCGCGATCAGCCGGCCCCATGGCGGTTTCTGGCAGGGCCAGCTGCCTGTGCCGATCCGCACGTCGAACGTCCGATCGCGCCCGCCCTTGTCGTACGGCGCGGGCGATCCTTCTTTCGTCTTCTCCACCCAGCCGAGCGCGCCGACGTCCTGCGTGGCCACGAGCACATACCCATTGGCCGAGTCGTACGCCGTTCCGCCCCAGTTCGCGCCGCCGAGGCCGCCCGGAAAGACGAGCGTGCTCTTCGCCGGATCGCCGTCCGCGTGATACAGCCAGGGCGTGAACGGCCCGGCGTTGAACACGCCGCCGTTTCTCTGGACCAGCTCCTGACAGGCTTGCGCGTGCTCGGGCGTCGTATCGGCGGCGGTCACCAGATCCGCCGCCGCGTAGCGCACGCGGGCGATCGGCGGCGGCTTCACCGGAATCGGCTGCGTCGGAAACGCCAGCTCGCCGGGCACGCTGCTCTTTTCCACCGGCCGTTCCTCGACGCCGAAAATCGGCTGGCCGGTTTCCCGATTGAGGATGTACATGTAGCCGGACTTCGTCGTGACGCCGAGCGCCGGAATCCGCGTGCCGTTCCGCGCGATCTCGAAGAGGCTGGGCGGCGCCGGCGGGTCCGCGTCCCAGAGATCGTGGTGAATCGTCTGGAAGTGCCATCGATACTTGCCGGTCCGGATCTCGACCGCCACGACCGAGTTGCCGAACAGGTTCGCGCCCTTGCGGTCGCCGCCGTACGCGCCGCCGATCGGCGACGCGAGCGGAACGAACAGCAGGCCGCGCTGCTCATCAACGGTGAAATAGAACGGCCACGCGTTGACGCCCAGCCGATCCTTCCAGCTGTCGCCCTCCCACGTGTCGTGTCCGACTTCGCCGGGCTGCGGTACCGCGTTGAACTCCCACAGCTTCTTGCCGGTGCGCACGTCGTAGGCGCGCGGGTTGCCGATCCCGCCAAAGGCGCCCTGCGGCGTGTTCGCGCCAACCACGATGATGTCGTCGTGAATCAGCGGGACCGAGTTGTAGGGCACGACGAGATCGACTTCGCCTTGCGTGCCGAACTCGGAAACGATCGTTCCGGTCGCGGCGTTGAGCGCGATCAGCCGCCGCCCGACGGTGAAGACAATGCGCGCCGGCACGTTGGCCGCGCCCGGCCAGTAGGCCACGCCACGCCGCGAGGGCGCGCCGCCGGACACCTGATAGCGCCAGATCTCGCGGCCGGTGTCGGGCGCGAGCGCGACGACTCGATTTGCCGCCGGCACATACATGGTGCCCGCGACGACAATCGGCGTCACTTCCGAGCTGAGCGCGCCGCGCGCTCCCGGTGCAGGAGCCGGCTCGCCCTGCAGGCTGTAAGTCCAGGCCTGCGTCAGCGAGGTGACGTTGGCGGGTGTGATTTGCGTGAGCGGCGACGCGCCGGTGCCCGCCAGGTCGTGGCGGTACATCGGCCAGTCATCCGAGGCGGCGCCGCGGTTCTGCGCGCCGCCGTGACCGGTGGCGAGGAGCGCGAGAATGGCGACGATGAAAGGAACGGTCAGCCGCTGCGGCATAGCACCTCGATTGCCGAGATGCTAGCAGAAGGCGATTACGCGCCCGCGTGGAATCGTGCGGCGCGCGCGGTGAGCGTCGCCGCCAGCGCGTGCAGCCGGACCGCGTCGCGGCCGCTGGCCGCTCGGGCGTCCGCATCAACCTGCGCGGACAAGCTGGTGAGCTCATCCAGCGAGGTCTCCGCCTCGCGGCTGCGCGTGTTCTTGACGCGATCGGCGCGCTCCAGCGCACTCGTGACCGCGCCGGCGCGAGCCGGCCCGATCCCCTTCGTGCGATTCAACTGATCGATGTACGCGCGCGCCACCACGCTGTCGGAGGGCCACGTGATCCGCGCCTGCTGCTGCGCGTTGAAACTCGTCGCCTGAACGAGCACGGCGGCCGCCAGTTCGTTCGCCGAGAGATACTCGCTCGTCTTGAGGCGGAAGACGTCGAGCCCGCGCGCGATCTCGGCGCCGTAGATGTTGCCGTTGTACCAATACGTGGACCAGTACCCGCCGGTGATCAACTGCTTCGCGTCGAGCGGACCGCGGTCGAAGAAGGCGATCTCGACCGGATGCGCCGAGTCGGTGAAGTCGAACACCGACAGTCCGCCCTGATACCACGCCTGCACCATGATGTCGCGGCCCGGCACCGGAATCAGCGAGCCGTTGTGCGCGACGCAGTTCTCCTGATCGCTCTGCGGCGCCGGCATCTTGTAGTAGCCGGCGAACTGCAGTTTTCGATCGACGATGTCGAAAATCGCGTCGGCGCCCCAGTTCAACGGATCGGTCGCGCGGCAGCGCGGACGCGTGCCGCCGCCCCATTCGTCGGTGAAGACGACCTTGGTGCCGTCGTTGTTGAACGTGGCCGAGTGCCAGTACGCGAAATTCTTGTCCATCACCTGATCGAGCCGGACCGGATGCACCGGATCGGAAATGTCCATCAGGATGCCGTTACCCGAGCACGCACCGGCCGCCAGCCCGATTTCCGGAAAGACCGTGATGTCGTGGCACTGGTTGGTGACCGACGTCGTCTGCGAGCCTTCGCCGTGATTGCCGCCGGCCCACAGCCCATTGATGGCGCCGGTCGCCGGGTCGGCGAAGATCCGCGGACGGCTCACGATGTGCGCCTTCTGGGGCGCCGCCAGCGGCACCTGGATCACGTCGATGCTGAAGAGCGCGGTGTTGGCGTCCTCTTTCGGATCCTTGCCGGAACATTCCGTCAGTTCCTCCGCCGATCGAACCGTGCTGGTCCCGGAGCCGTAGACGTAAATGTTCGCGGGATCCTTCGGGTCGGTCACGAGCGTGTGGGTGTGCGAGCCGCGGCACGTCTGGATCGCCGCCACCTGCTTCGGCTTTTTCAAGTCGGTGATATCGAAGATTCGGACGCCGCGGAAGCGCTCCGCGCTGACCGCGGTCGGAATCCCTTGCGTGCCGCAGTCGATCCGGCCGCGCGTCTGCTCGACCGACATGAAGAGCAGATGACCGTACACGGACATGTCACCCTGTCCGCCCGGACACACGACCGACGCCACGAGACGCGGGTTCTTGCCGTTCTCGATGTCGTAGCTGTTGAAGCCGTGGAAGCTGCCCATGAAGAGATGCGATCCGCTGAACGCGAGATCGGAATTGAAGAAGTTCATCGCATTCGCCACGGCGGCGTTGTACGCCGGCGCGGGTCGCGGCGCCTCAGGCGCTGCCGCGGCCTGACCACCACTGTCCGGTGCAGCCCCGTTCGCCGCGTTGGCCGGAGCGGGACGCTCGGCTGGCGTCGGCGGACCGGCCGGCGCCTTGGGATCGAAGAAGCCGTCGGGCTTCGGCATGCTGGCGATGAGTTCGAGGTTGCGAATGGCCTGGCCGGCATCGCGCAGCCCGGCCTTCAATCCGATGCGCGGGTCGGCATGCTCCTGCGCCGCGACAACGCCGACCAGCAGCAAGACCGCGGATCCGTACGCCGCGACGCGAGTGACACTGAATTTCATCGTTGAAGCTCCTGAAGGAGCGCACCCATGCGCCCGATCTCCATCCGCTGATCCACGTCCACATCCGACGCGAACGCGAAAATCTCCGACTCCTGCGCCGCGCCCGGGCTCGAGAACAACTGCTCCACCATCGTCAGCGCGCCCTGATGGTGCTTGATCATGCCTTCGAGAAACAGCCGATCGAACTCGACGCCGTGCGACGCCCCGAGATGCTGCATCTCCTCGGCGGACAGCATGCCCGGCATGAGACCGCCGTCGTGCATGTGGGCGTGCGCATCGGGCACGGCGAGCGCCGCGGGCCTGGAGCCAGTGCTCCATCATGTCGATTTCGTCGGTCTGGGACACGTCGATGCGCAGGCCGAGAAGACGCATGTCGTCGCGGCTGGTCCGGTCGGGTATCAGCGCGACCATTTCCACCGCTTGCGCGTGGTGACCGATCATGCCCTGCATGAACCGGACGTCCGCGTCAGTAAAGTGAACCCCGGAGAGATCAGTCGCGTGAGCGGTGTCGATCGTCCGCGTTGTCCCGCCCGGCGCGCCCGGTTGAAGAATCGGCGCCGGCGAAACCGCAGTCCGGCAGGACGCACCGGCGGCGAAGGTGACAAGCAGGAAAACACGGGCGGTGATGCTTCGGGGAACGCGCACAGCGGCCGTTCCTACGATAACAGTCAATCCGCCCGCACCGGCTCAACATTTGGCGTGCGGGATCGGCGCCCAGTCGGCTACCGATCCCGCTGCTACGCTCGTGTCCGACGCGTCGCTGGTGATTCGTGCGTCAGGACCGGACGCCGACCGTCAGCAGGTATTCGCGCGGCACGCAGATGCCGAGCTCGGTTCGGAAAGCCCGCGTGAAACGCGATGAAGTCGTTACGCAGCGCGTCGCGCCGATCGGCGTCGAGACCCTCGGCGAGGGCCCGCGTCGGACCATAACCTTTCGAGAACGTGTTCCACGCGGCCTCGCTGTCCGGCTCGCGATAGTACGAAACCGCCTTCTCGAATCGAAGCATGAATCGGCTGCCGAGCAGCTCGCGCACCCGCTCCACGCGTCCCCACTCGAACGGCGATCGCGGCGCCGGCGTCGGAGGCGGCGGCATGTATCGCCGCATCACTTCGAACATCTTCCTTACCGTGCCCTCCGGATCCCACGTCGTGAGCGCGATGCGCCCGCCCTTCCGGCAGACGCGCGCGAGCTCCGCGGCCGCCGCTTCCTGGCGGCTCGCAAACATGACGCCGAAGGTGGAAATCACCGCGTCGAATTCGCCGTCGGCGAACGGCAGGCTTTCGGCGTCGCCCACCTGATAGTCGATCGACAATCCCTGCTCTCGCGCCTTGGTGCGCGCCGCCGCGAGCAGGTCGCGCGCGATGTCGGCGCCGACGACCGTGGCGCCCCGTCGCGCCACGAGGCGCGAGGTCCAGCCGGTGCCGGTGGACAGATCGAGGATTCGTTCACCCGGCTGCGGATTCAGCCTGAGGACGCAGTGCTCGATGGCGTCGGCAATACCGCGGCTGATCTCGTCGTAGTCGCTTCCGCCTGAGCTCCACACCGCCGACGGCCGTTCGTTGTGCTGCTGGATCGTGCCAAATGCAGTCGTCATCCCGTGCTCCTTTGATCGCCGTTGCCTCTGCCCGGCGGTTGTGTCACAACGTTAGTGGTCCGGCCGGCCGCAAGTCCCGGGAACACACCGGGATTTCTCCGGGATTGAGACGGGATGGAACAAAGCCTTCGATTCGGCACCTTTCGGTTCGACATGGACTCCGGACGCCTGTGGGCCGGCCAGGACGAGATCCGCCTCACGCCGAAGGCGGCGGCGGTGCTCAAAGTCCTGCTCGCGAACCCCGGCAAGCCGGTGTCGAAAGACGACCTCTTCGCCGCGGTCTGGAACGACACCATCGTCAGCGACGACGCGTTGACGTCGTGCATTCAGGAGCTGCGGAAGGCGCTGGCGGACGATGCGAAGCAGCCGCGGTTCATCGAGACCCGCCACCGGCGCGGCTATCAATTCGTCGCGCGCGCTCTCTGAAGCGAGGCCGGCGCAGAAAACCGCGGCCGGCGACGGACATCCCTCCGCGGCGGACCTCGCGACCATCGCGGTTCTGCCATTTGCGGACATGAGTCCCGGGCGCGATCAGGATTACCTGTGCGAGGGCATCGCCGAAGCGTTGATTCACGCGCTCACGCACGTGGACGGCCTGCGCGTGGCCGCCCGCACGGCGTCGTTTCAATTTCGCAGCAGCGGTGCGGACATCCACGCGATCGGTCAGCAGCTGGGCGTCGCGACGCTGCTCGAAGGCAGCGTGCTCAAAGCCGGCGATCGGCTGCGGATCACGGTTCAGCTGATCGAAGTGGCGACCGGCTATCACCGCTGGTCGCAGCGGTTCGATCGCGCGCTCGACAACGTGTTTGCGATCCAGGATGAAATCGCGGAGAGCGTCGCCACATCGCTGCGTGGCAGCATGCTGAGCGGCCGCGAAAAACAGGCGCTGGCCGGACCGGCGACCGGCGCCGCGGCCTACGAGTACTACCTGCGCGGACGCCAGTCGCTGCCGCGCATGACGCAGCCCGATCTCGAGCACAGCCGCGACATGTTCGAGCAGGCGATCGCCTTCGACGCGGACTACGGTCCCGCGTGGGCCTGCCTGGCGGCGGTGCACGCCACGCTCTACGAGTGGTTCGGCGCGAAGGAAGACGACCTCGCCCGCGCGGAACGCGTCAGCCAGCGCGCGCTGGAGCTCGCGCCGGCGATCGCCGAAACGCACGTCGCCCGTGGATTCGTCCTGTCGTTGTCCGCCCGCTACGACGAAGCGGCGCGCGAGTTCGAAGAAGCCATTCGCATCAATCCCAACCTGTTCGACGCCTACTACTACTTCGCGCGGTCGGCGTTCGCGAGCGGCGACATCGCGCGGTCGGCCGATCTCTTCCGGCAGGCCGCCGATGTCCGCCAGGAAGATTTCCAGAGCGCGATGCTGCTCGGTCAGTCGCTGCGCATGCTCGGCCGCGCTGACGAATCGCGGCAGGCGACGCGCGAAGGCATCCGCCGGGCCGAGCACATGCTGGTGCTCAATCCCAGCGACGGCCGCGCGCTGTCGCTGGGGTCGGGCGCGCTGTTCGAAGATGGCCAGGCGGCCCGGGCGACCGCGTGGGCCGGGCGCGCGCTCGAGCTCTACCCGGACGATGCGAGCACGTTGATCAATGCGGCGTGCCTGCACGCCAAGGCGGGCCGCAAGGAAGAGGCGCTCGAGCTGCTGGAACGCGTATTCGCGCGCGGCTGGGGCAAGCGCGACTGGGTGGAGCACGATCCCGACTACGACATCCTGCGCGACGATCCGCGATTCCAGAGGATGCTCGCGAGGCTCTCATAGGACAGTGCGGGGGTGCGGGGTGCGGTAGTGCGCGGTGCGGTGCGAGGTGCGGCGTGCGCGGTGCGCAGTGCTCCGCAACGCCGAACTGCACTCGCAACGCACTTCGCACTCCGCACCGCACCTCGCACTCGACCCGCACCTCGCACTCCGCACCACGCACCGCACCCCGCACTTCGCACCCCCGCACTCCGCACCTGCCCTCTTGACATCGCCCGGCACCCTGATGTATTAAACCAAAGAGTTAATTAACTCATTGGTTTAATACACATGTCCGCCGACCATCTGACTGCTGACGTTCGCCGCCCTCGCCGACCCGACCCGCCGGGCCATCCTCGCGCGCCTGGCCACCGGCGAGTGCTCGGTCACCGAGCTGGCCGAGCCGTTCGACATGAGCATGCCGGCTGTCTCGAAGCACCTGCGCGTCCTGGAACGCGCCGGCCTGATCACGCGCGGCCGCGAAGCACAGTGGCGGCCGTGCCGGATCGACGCGGCGCCGCTCAAAGAGGTGTCCGAGTGGGCCGAGCGGTATCGGCGCATCTGGGAACGCCGCCTCGATCAACTCGACGATTACCTGCGAACGCTGACCGCGAAGGAGAAACAACATGGCCGCAAGCCGCACCGGAAATAGCGACACGTTCAAGACCACGCTGCCGTCGAACGAAGAGATTCGGATGACGCGGCTGTTCGACGCACCGCGGCGCCTCGTCTTCGAGGCGATGACCAGGCCCGAGCATGTCCGGCGGTGGTGGGGCATCCTCGACGATCGCTATTCGGTGCCGGTCTGCGAAATCGACTTTCGCGTCGGCGGCGCGTGGCGCTTCGTCGGCCGGGGCCCGCGCGGCGACGCCACCTTCTACGGCGTCTACCGGGAAATCGCCGCCCCGGAGCGCGTCGTGTTCACGGAAATCTACGCGCCGTTCCCCGACGCCGAATCGGTGGTGACGTCGACCCTCGCCGAAGAAGGCGACCAGACGCGGCTGACCGTGACGGTGCGCTACCCGTCACTCGAAGTGCGCGACATGGTGATCGGCACGGGCATGGAGAAGGGCGCCGCCATCAGCTACGACCGGCTCGAGGAGGTCGCGCGCGAACTGGCGCGGGGCTGAGCTCACAGCCAGTCGGGGTGCCAGAAGATCAGCGTCAGCCCGTTGGGATCCTCGATGCTGAACTGACGGCCGCCGTAGAACGGCGAGTAGAGGTCTTCGAGGAATCGCACGCCGGGCTCGGCGCTCGAACCGGCGAGCGCCGCCTGCGCCGCGCGGATCTGCCGGTCCTTCAGGATCTGATACAGCTCCTGGACTCGATCGGTGTAGAACCAGAGGCTCACGTCGCGCGGGCCAGGCTCACCGCCGGGACTCAGGCCGAACTCGCACGCGCCGAACCCGATCTTCGCGAACATCAGCTCGCCGTGGTCCTCGTACTGATGAAGGACCGTGAAGCCGATGGATTGGTACCACTGGACGGTCGCGCGCATGTCGGCCACGGAAAACATCGGGTCGCTTTTCTTGATCGACGCCGCCAGGGCGGCCATCCGCCCGGTCGTGTCCGTGCCGGCCGCCTGTTCCGGTTCCTTCGCGCCCGCGGCTCTGAGGATCCGCATCGCGTCCATGTCGCCGCGAAGCATCGCAATGTCGAACGGTGTACGCCCTTTGTCGTCGGGCGCGTCGAGATCGGCGCCGAGCCCGATCAGAAGTTGCAGCATCGCGTAGTTCGGTGTGCCGGTCAGGTGTCCGAGGCCATCCGGCGGCGCGAAGACCGCGTGAAGCGGCGTGTGCCGGTTTTCGAAACGCGATCGCCGGCGGGCCAGCGATTCGGGATTGGCCTTGACGACCTGCTGCACGAGATCGAGATCGCCGGTCGCCATCGCCGAAAAAATGTGGTGACGCGCCCCTCGTTCGAGCAGCAGGCAGACCACCGCCTCGTTGCCCGGGCGCGCCGCCCAGCCGATCACGCCGCTCTCGTGCAGATCGCCGCTGCCGTGCACATCCGCGCCCGCGTCGAGCAGTATCCTGACGCTCTCGAGCAGGCCCTGCGCCGCCGCGAAGTGCAGCGGGCTCGCGTTGTCGCCGGTGTCGCGCACGTCGGGATCGGCGCCGCGTTCGATCAGGAGGCGCAGCGCATTCGGATGGCGAATCGCGAGGTGCAGCGCCGTACTGCCGTCCGGCGTGCGGGCGCGAACGAGCTCAGGGTCACGCTCGAGGTGCTCGCGCATCGCGTCGACGCAGGCCATCGGCGCACGCGCGAAAGAATTCCGGGAGCGACGGATCTGTGCTGAGATTCGACGGCATGATGAGGCCAAAGCCTAAAGCCCAAAGCCCAAAGCCCGAAGCCTGGAGCCCGGAGCCCGGAGCCCAAAATTATCACCCCCTGAAACGTCTATAGAGGTATGCGAGCCGAGCCCGCCTCAATCGCCCTGCCGCTCACCACGGCGCCCGATCAGGACGCGCGGCTGGCTGCGCTGTTCGATGCGCACGAAGATCGCCTGTACGGACTCGCCCGCCGGCTGACGTCCAACACCGAAGACGCGCGCGATCTGGTCCAGGAAACCTTCCTCAGGGCCGCCAACTCGCTGCGCGCCATCCCTCTCGGGTCCGGCGAAGGAAGAGGCGTGGCTCGTCAGGGTCCTCGTCAATATCCGCCGCGACGAGTGGCGCAGGACCGCTGTTCGACGGCGACACGCATCGGCACTGCGCGGAGACCTGCCGCTCAACGCGGCGACGCCGGAATCGATGCTGATGGCCAGGCAGGCCGTCTGGCGCGCGCTCGATCGTGCTGCGGCCCGGGCGGCGCGCCATCGTGGTCATGCACGAGCTCGAGGGGCTGACACCCAAAGCCATCGCCTCGCTGCTCGGTCTCAGCGTGCTGACCGTCCGCTGGCATCTGTCGATGGCACGGCGCGATCTGAAACGCATTCTTCAACCGTTCATGAAAGGCCGATCATGAAGACCACGACGGAGCTTCTTCGCGACGCGGATCCGCTCGGTTACGAGTCAGGCCCGAGTGCTCAGGAACGGCGCACGAGCCGTCAGGCCGTTCTCAACACGCCGCGCACGGAACGCGAGGTGCCGCGGCGGCGGATGATGGCAATGACGATCGGCGCGGTGCTCGTCGCCGCGATCGGCGCCGGTTCGCGGTACTGGCCGCATGCGGTCGTGGATGTCGTCGCCGCGGTGCGCTTCGAGGTGCGCCTCGCCGAAGACAGTCCGGGCGCCGGTCTCCGCGAGGCGCCGGTCCCCGGCACCAGTCGCAAGGTCTACCTGCACGACAACGCCGTCGTCACGAACGACGACATCGCGCAGGCCCAGGTCGCGCCGGGCGGTTCGCCGACGACATTCGGCGTGACGGTGACGTTCAAGCCGGCCGCTGCGGAGAAAATGCGGAGCGCGACGCAGGGTCACATCGGCAAGCCGCTGGCGATCCTCGTGGACGGACAGATCGTGATCGCGCCCACGGTCAAGAGCGCGATCACGACGTCAGCGGTCATCAGCGGCGACTTCAGCAGAGCCGAGGCGGACAGAATCGCCGCGGGCATTCTCGGCCGCTGAAGCGGCCGGTGCACTCAGCATTTGCCGAACAGCAGACACGAGAGCGGGAACGACTGCGGCTTATAGGTGATCTGCGCGGCGGCCGTGTCGATCGCGAATGCGTAGATCTGGGCCCTGATTGACGGCATCCATCACGTAGACGTACTCGTGCGTGCGGCCGTTCAGGAGATCGATCGTCAGGATGCGGTTGTTCTCACCGACACGGCCGATCGAAGCTCGGATCGATGCCGTGATCCTGCAGGAGCGCGTTCTGCATGATGCCAACGAGCGTCCGGCCGTCCGGCGTGATCGTCAGTCCTTCCATTCCGCGATTGGCCTGCCGTCCGGTCACGTTGAAGCTCGGATACAGCTCGAGCGAGTTGCCGCCGGGGGCGTCAAGATCGCCGCTTTGATGCCCGTTCTTCGGGTCGAGCAGAAACTTGCTGGGCACCGTAATGCGCCGCAGCATGCGTCCATTGAGCGTGAACTCATAGATGAACGGGCCGTATTCGTCGGACACGAAGAAGTTTCCGGCGGCATTCATGGTCACGCCCTCCGGATCGAATCGCAGCGTGTTTCGCGGGTTCGTGGTGTCGAACGCGTAAGCATCGCCGACGAGATTCTGGTTTCGATCGTTGGGACATCGCGGCAGCTGCACCAACAGAGAACATCAACGCGGTCAAACCCGCTCGCCAGGTGTGTGTCATGTGTCGCTCCATCTCGCTCGGTTGTAGGTACCAATGCGAGGGAACGCGTTGAGGCGGGCTCTCAGCGCTGCCCGAACCAGCGCTGGCGCCGGCTGGCGCCGAACTGCTCCTTCTCGACGGCGAGCGCTTCCGAGGGCTCCTGAAACGTCCCGGTCGGTTTCGGACCGCTGAAGAAATCGACGTCCACGCGCCCGACCTGCTCGTGCCCGAACTCCACGTAGCAGGATCCCGCGCCGTTGTACCCGGCCGGTGCGGGACCGCCGCGCTGCCGGGCAATGATCGCCGCGGCCACGACGCGCGCGGCACCTTCAGCAAACACGCCGGCCTTCGGCGTCCCGACGCCGTTGACGTCGCCGACCGCGTACACGCCGGGAAACCGCGTCTCGAGCGTCTGCTTGTTCACCGGCACCCAGTCGTGCGGATGCGCCGCCATCCCGGACTCGACGACGACGTGTGGAACGCGGTGGACGGGGACGCCGAGGAACAGGTCGTAGGGCAGCTCGGTCCCGTCGCTGAGCGCCGCGACCTTGCGGCCCGGGTCGAGCGACTTCACGAGGTTGTCTTTCACGAAGGTGATCCCGCGCTCGGCAAACGCCGCCAGGATCGCCTTCGACGTGTCCGGCGACGGCGGAATCGGGACGCCGAACGGCATCACCACCGAGATCGCGGTGGCTTCGCGGCGTCCGTGCGCCGGTCAGAAAATCGTGGAGGAGCAGCGCGGTTTCGCTCGGCGCCGGCGGGCACTTGAACGACTTGCCGCACACGCCGATGATCGCGTGGCCGCGCTCGAATCGCGGCAGGATGTCGCGCAGCGTCGCGGCGCCGGCCATCGAGTAGAACTCGTTGCCGCCCTCGACGAGTCCCGGCGTCGCCGCCAGATCGTAATCGGCGCCCAGCGCGACGACCAGGACATCCGCGTCGTAGCTTTCGCGGTCGGTCGTGACACGGCGCGCGACGGGATCGATGGCGATGATGTCTTCCTGCCGGAAGCGGACGCCAGGCTTCAGAATCTGGCGATACGGCACACGGACGGCCTCCGGTGTTTTTCGCCCGAACATCACGTCCAGTTTCGAAAAACCGAACACGAACGCCTCCGACTTGTCGATGAGCGCGATATCCATCGCATCACCGAACGCTTCCGACAGCATCGTCGTCAACTCGAGTCCGCCGAAACCGGCGCCGAGCACCACCACCCGTGTCTTCATTCCGGATTCCTCTCAGCGAATACCGATTCAGTGGTGTTCGCGCTCGTAGATGTCGCCTTCGATGTCGCCGAGCTTCTGCTGGATGAAGCCGGCGGCGTCACGAACGCCCTGGTTGTAGACCGGCGGCCCGAGCTCGCGCACGAAAAAGTCGAGCAGTCCTTCGGCGCGGAAGTCGCTCAACGTGTCGTCGAACTCGGCGGCAAAGTACTCCTTGATCGCCTGCAGCAGGCTGGCTCGCCGCTCCGCGGAGAGGCGGATTCGCATCGGGGACGGGGTGGTCATCGGCTCGCACTCTTTGAATTCGTTGAACTGATTGGCAGTCTACCCCCGATCGACGAGCTCGCTCCGCACGCGATCCCGTTCGCGATCGATCTGATCGGGCGTCGCGCCCAGCCGCTGGAGGATCGAGGTCGTGAACGCGAGCGCGACCTCGCCCTCGCCGGACACGACGAAATCGGCGCCGGCGGCGCGCAGCGCGGCGACCTCACGCAGGTGGGTGGCGCGCGCCAGGATCTGGACGCGTGGGTTCTGCAGCCGCGTGATCCGGAACGATTCCGCCGGCATCGGCCAGGCCGGCGGCGCTGACGATGAAGCTGCCCGCTTGTCCGACCCGGGCCGCCGCCAGGACTTCGGGACGAGTGGCATCGCCGTGGACCGCGTCGATCCCTTCGGCGCGAAGCTCACGCATCGTGTCGATGTTCATCTCCACGACCGTGGGCGCGATTTCGTTGTCCCGCAGCAACCTGGCCACGGCGCGGCCGATCGGCCCGTAGCCGACAATCACCGCGCGATGGTCAGCTGACAGCGGGGCCGCCATCGGCGCGAGCGGCTCGTGCTCAACGGCGGTCGTGCGTGCTGTCGCGCGGCCGCCCCACGACTCGAGCGCGCGGTACAACACCGGATTGAGGATGATCGACACGATCGATGCGCCGACGATCGTGTTGGTGGCCTCGACGGAAAGTATGCCCAGCTGGTTGCCGAGCGTCGCCACGATGAACGAAAACTCGCCGATTTGCGCGAGCGCGACCGCCACCGCCAGCGCCGTGCTCATCGGATAGCGCAGCAGGCGCACGATGGCAAACGCCGCCAGCGGCTTGCCGACGAGGATCACCGCGAGCGTCGCCAGGAACAAGGCCGGCGTCGCCAGCATCGCGCCCGGATTCAAGAGCATGCCGACCGACACGAAGAACAGCACCGCGAAGGCGTCGCGCATCGGCAGCGCGTCTGCGGCGGCGCGCACGCTGAACTCGGAGCGTCCGACGACAAGGCCGGCCAGAAAAGCGCCGAGCGCCATCGAGACGCCGAACACTTCTGCCGCGGCCACGGCGATGCCGAGCGCGGTCACGAGAACGGCCAGCGTGAACAGCTCGCGCGACTGCGTCCGCGACACGCGCGTCAGCAACCAGGGAATCGTCCGGCCGCCGACGACGATGGTGAAGATCGTGAGCGCCGCGACTTTTGCGAGCGCGAGCACGATGGCCAGTGCGGGCGCGGTCGTGCGACTGGCCGGCGAGCGCCGGCATCAACACGAGGACCAGCACGGTGATCAGATCCTCGACCACCAGCCAGCCGACGGCGATGTGACCTGAAGGCGTGTGCAGCTGCCGGTGGTCCGACAGCACGCGAATGAGGACGACCGTGCTGGCGACCGACAGCGCGATGCCGTAGACGATTCCCGCGGCGAAATCCCAGCCGGCGGCGTGCGCGACCGCTGCGCCCAGTGCCGTGGCGACCACGCTCTGGACGACCGCGCCGGGGATGGCGACGCGCCGGACGGCGATCAGATCGTCAACGTGAAACTGCAGCCCGACGCCGAACATCAGCAGGATGACGCCGATTTCCGCGAGCTGCTCCGCGAGCGCGTGATTGGCGACAAAGCCTGGCGTGTAGGGACCGACCAGAATGCCTGCTGCAAGGTAGCCGACGATGGGAGAAAGGCGGAGCCACTGAGTGATCGAGCCGCCGATGAACGCGGCGACCAGACCACCGGTCAACGTGAGGATGAGATTGAAGTCGCCGTGCATGGTCCATCGTTTCACGATCGACTGGACCGCGCACCGCCCCGGTTTTCGGAGACACGAAGGCACGAAGTCACGAAGACTCCCAGGCAGAACGCCTTCGTGTCTTCGTGTCTTCGTGACTCTGGTTCGTTTCCGACGGGACCTGTCAGGACTCGGCGCGACCGCCGAGCATCGGCGCGAGCATGGAGAGCAGGCTGCCGCTTTCCGGATTCGCGAGGCCGGAGAAATTGGCATCTGCACCGGCGGCGTGCTTCGACAGACCGCCCATCGTCATCGCGGCGACGAGCGGCAGCATCTGCTGCAGCGTGCTGGCGGTGATGCCGGCCTCCCGCGCCGCGTGCTGCGCCACCTGGATGCTCGCGTCCTTGCTGCCGAGCACGTGAGCGAGGATGCTGTTGCCGTCGCGGGTCGCGGCGGCGCTCGCCAGCGAGCCCGGATTCTCGAGGTACTGCACGTGTCGGCCCTGAGCGAGCGTGGACATGAGATCGTCCAGGCCGTCTTCGCTCGCCGCGTTGCGACGGAGGCCGGCGGCCAGCGCGGGCATCAGCGCTTCGAGCGCCGAGCGCGCCTCGTCGGACGCGAGGCCGAATTGACTTCCGAGCTGCTGCACCGCCGCTCCGCCCTGCGCGTTGGAAATGACATCGAGAATATTCATGGCGACCCCCACCGCGAGTTACGCCGCACGCACCGGCGCAGCTTATTCGAAAAGTTGAGGACGCGGAGTACCCTGTACAAGCTCGGCTGCCGACATTGACAGTTTTCACTAGGCAAACCGACTGGTTGCGCGCACGCGGCGGGTCAATTACCATATGCAACCTGGAGGTTGCATATGTCAACGGTCATGACCGATCGCATCGAGAAGACAGGTCGTCCTGCGCGCACCCCGCGCGCGCGTGTGGCGCGCGCTCACCAACGCCGCGGAGTTCGGCGAGTGGTTCGGGGTCAAGCTGACCTCGCCGTTTGCGCAGGGCGCGCCGGTGCGCGGTCAAATCACGTATCCGGGCTACGAGCATCTGACGCTCGAGATGATCGTCGAACGGATCGAGCCCGAGCACTACTTCGCGTACCGCTGGCATCCGCATGCCGTCGATCCCAAGGCCGACTACTCGCAGGAGCCGACCACGCTGGTCGAGTTCCGTCTCGAGGAGACGGCGGGCGGCACGCTGCTGACCATCACCGAATCGGGATTCGACCGCATTCCGCTCGCGCGCCGCGCCGAGGCGTTCAGGAGCAACGACGGCGGCTGGACCCAGCAGGCCGCGAACATCGAGCGTCATGTCGCGCAGCCGTAGCGCCGCCGTCAAGTTCAACGACGCCGCGCCGGTCTTCGCCGCGCTCGGCGAGACGACGCGGCTCACGCTCGTCGCCAGGCTGTGCACCGAAGGGCCGCTGTCCATCGCACGACTGAGCGAGGGCACCGGCGTCACGCGTCAGGCGATCACCAAGCACCTGCAGACCCTTTCGGATGCGGGGGTCGTGCACGGCACGCGATCGGGGCGCGAGCGAATCTGGGAGCTCGAGACGAAACGCCTGGAGAAGGCGCGGCGCTGCCTGGATGAGATCTCCGATCAGTGGGACGGCGCGATCGGCCGCCTGCGGGCGTTCGTCGAGGAGAAACGGTGACGGCCCGGGCGGGGCATGATATGACTGAGGGTGCCTCGCCTGGTGGAAAGAGATTGAGTGGTGTGATGACGCGTTTCCTCGCGTACGGGACACTCGCGGCGTGTGTCCTTGGCGTGTTCGGCGTGGCTGCTGCGCACAACAGCAGCAGCCCACATTTCGTGGAACCGGCGACGTCGTTCGCGCGTTCGCGACGGTCACGGACAAAGATGGACGCCTCGTCACGACGCTGACGCAGGCCGACTTCGAGATCCGCGACGAAGGCAAGCCCCAGCCGATCACGCTCTTCGACCACACGCCGCAGCCGATCCGGCTGATCGTCATGCTGGACGTCTCGGGCAGCATGGAAGGCAACCTGCCGCTGCTGCGCGGCGCGTGCGATCAGCTGTTCGCGCGGCTGCGCCCCGACGACATGGTGCGGGTCGGCTCGTTCGGCCACCAGGTCGACGTCAGCGCGGAATTCACCCACGACGTCGGGGTCATGCGCGCGGACCTGCCGCGCAATATTTCACCCGACGCGCCGACGCCGCTCTGGCGCGCCATCGACAAGGCGCTCGATTCGTTCGGCGACGCCGGCGACGCGCGGCGCGTCGTCCTGGTGCTCAGCGACGGCAAGGACACCGGTCCGCTCAGCCTGCGCGAGCGGCCGATCAGCCAGTCCGAAGACATCGACCGCGCGCGGCGCGACGACGTGATGATCTACGCGGTCGGGATGCGCAGCCGGCGGTCGCGTCCGGTCACGCCGGGCATCGGTCCGGGCGGCCTGCAGGCGGCGCTGATGGCCGACCTGCCCGATCCCGGGCTCGCGCGCGTCGCCGATGAGACCGGCGGCGGCTACATCGAGATCCGCTTCGGCGAAGATCTCGCGCAGGCGTTCGCCGGCGTCGCCGACGAGTTGCACAACCAGTATCTGCTCGGCTTCGCACCATCCAAACGCGACGGCAAGGTCCACAGCCTCAGTATCAAAGCGACCCAGGCGGGATCGAAAGCGCGCGGGCGCAAGAGCTATCTCGCGCCGAAGGACTAATCGACGGAACCCTCGTAGGCCTCGCCCCCCGAAAACATTCCGGCATTGTGCGTGACGGCCCGGCTCGTGTGTTACGCTGGCGGCCCCATTCAGCAAGGAGCCCTTATGTCTACGCGGACTGCCTCCAGCCTCCGGTGGATTCCCATCGCCATCATGCTCGCCGTTCTGCCGCTGTCGGCGGCGCTTGGCACCGCCATGCGGCCCGAAGAAGTCGGGATGTCGTCCGAGCGGCTGCAGCGGGTCAACCAGATGGTGCAGCGATATATCGACGCCAAGGAGATCACCGGCGCCGTGACGATCGTCGCGCGCAAGGGCAAGGTCGCGCATTTCGAGGCGCAGGGACTGATGGACGTCGAGGCGAAGACGCCGATGCGCAAGGACGCGATCTTCCGCATGGCGTCGATGTCGAAGCCGGTGACCGGCGTCGCGATTCTGATGCTCGTCGAAGAAGGCAAGGTCCGCCTGACCGATCCGGTGTCGCGCTTCATTCCGGGCTTCAAGGATCTCCAAGTGGCGATGGCCAAGCCGACCCCGCCGGGCGGGGCCGCCCGGCGAGGACGCGGCGAGGCGCCGCCTGAACCGGAGATCTACACCGTTCCCGCAGCGCGCGAGATCACCGTGCGCGATCTGCTGACCCATACCTCCGGTCTCGAGAGCAGCGGCGTCGGCAATCGCGCCGCCGCGCGCGCCGCACCGCGCCTTGCCACCGACTCGCTCGCGACGTATGTGCCGAAACTCGCCGCGGGCCCGCTCGATTTCCAGCCGGGCACGGTCTGGCAGTACAGCCTGCTCTCCGGCATGGAAACCCTCGGCCGCATCGTCGAGATCGCGTCGGGCCAGACCTTCGATCAATTCCTCAAGCAGCGGCTGTTCGATCCGCTGGGGATGAAGGACACGACCTTCGTCGTGCCGGCCGACAAGCAGTCGCGCGTCGTCACGCTCTACACGCGCCGGCCCAACGGTCTCGAGCGGATCGATACGCCCGAGTGGCTCGCCACGAAGACGCTCTTCTCGGGCGGCGGCGGGTTGTATTCGACGGCCGAGGATTACATCCAGTTCGCGGAGATGCTGGCCAACGGCGGTGAGCTGAACGGGCATCGCATCCTCAGCCCGCGTACGGTCGATCAGATGGCCTCGAATCACGTCGGCGACCTGTTCGAGAAAACCGCCACCGGCGGCAAGGGCATGGGCTTCGGACTCAGCGTGCGGGTCGTGATGGATCGCGCCGAAGCCAACTCCGCCGTCGGCAACGGCAGCTTCGGCTGGTCCGGCGCCTTCGGCACGCATTTCTGGGTCGATCGGAAAGACCAGCTCGCGGCCGTCCTGCTCATTCAGGAACCGGTCAATGCGATGCGCGGCGATTTCGAAAACGCCGTCGTTCAAGCGATCGTCGACTGATCGGCGCGCTTGCGCCGCGGAACAGAGGGACTTATGCGTCGTGTGATCCGGATCGTCGCTCTCGTCGTCGTGTCCGGCGTCGCCCTCGCGGCCGCGGCGACGGGGCCGCAGAAGATCGTCTTCGCGCGGGTCTTTCCGAACGCCGGACAGATCGGCCTCTTCATCGCGGCTGCTGACGGCAGCGATGAACGTCCGCTGGTCGGCCTGTCGCAGATTGACTACGACGCGGTATGGGCGCCCGACGGCGCGTCCATCGTCTTCACGTCGGATCGCGAGGGATCGGCCGATCTCTTCCGCGTGAAACCGGACGGCACCGGCCTCGAGCGGCTCACGACCACTACGGCATACGACGACCAGGCGGCGTTTTCTCCCGACGGCAAGCAGCTGGTGTTTGTCTCGACGCGCGCCGCCGGCACGGCGGATTTGTGGACGATGGATCTGCAGACGCGGCGGGCGAAGGCGCTGACCTCGGGTCCCGGCGGCGACTTCCGGCCGTCGTGGTCGCCGGACGGCCGCTGGATCGCGTTCTCGTCCGATCGCGGCAGCTCGCTGCCGTTCGCACGCGGCCGCTGGGAACACCTGCAACTCGTGGATCTCTACGTCATCCACCCGGACGGCTCCGGGCTGAAGCGGATCACCCCGCACGGCGACTTCTGCGGCAGCCCGAAGTTCTCGAAGGACAGCGGCAGCGTGCTCGCGTACTGCATGACCGCGGAGCAGACGCTGGCGAACCGGCGGCCGACGCCCGACCCCGGCAACGATACGCGCCTCGTGTCGATCGACATCGCGACCGGCACGGCGTCGGAAGTCGCCGCCGGACCCGGCGTGAAGATGAACCCGTCGTATTTGCCGGGCAATGCCATCGGGTACATCCGCAAGGACACCGACGATCCGGGCATCTTCTACACGAACGGCGCAAGAGGACCGAAAGGCCCGATCCGTTCCGCGTCGTGGTCGCCGGATGGCCGCCGCGTGGTGTTTCACAAGCGGATGACCGCGCCGCCGACGACGTGGCTGAAGACGTTCAGCCGGAATCCGCAGTACCAGTTGACGCTGACCGGCATCCTGCCGTCGTTCAATCCGTCGGGGACGCAGTTCGTGATGACCGGCCGGCCGGCCGGCACCCTCGGCGCCAGCCTGCAGATTGCCACGACCGGCACCAACAAATCCGAGCTCCTCTACCAGGATCAGAAGCACAACGTCATGGGACCGCAGTGGTCGCCCGACGGCCGGCAGATCATCTTCGGCATCGGCGTCTACAACCTGTTCTTCAACGCCTTCAACGGGCTGGTGCTCAAGCCCGAGGATCGCACCGAGGGCGGGGCGCAGATCGCGATCATCAACGCCGACGGCACCGGCTACCGGGAGTTGACGAGCGGCGCCAACAACAACGGCCTGCCGTCGATGGCGCCTGACGGCAAGCGGATCGTGTACCGGTCGTTCGGACCGGACGGCGAAGGGCTGCGCGTCATGAACATCGAGACGAAAGCGGTCACGAACCTCACGGATGGCTACGACAACTTTCCGCTGTGGTCGCCGCGCGGCGATCTGATCATGTTCTCGCGCTCGGCCAAGGGCGATTACGAGATCTACACCATCAAGCCGGACGGCACGGGCGTCAGGCGCCTGACCTTCTCCAAGGGCAACGACGCGCATATGGCCTGGTCGCCCGACGGCGAACACATCGTCTTCGCCAGCACGCGCATGGGGTTCAAGGACGAGTGCACGTATACCGACGCGCCGCAGCCGTACGGTGAGCTGTTCGTGATGCGCGCCGACGGCAGCGACGTCCAGCAGATCACCGACAATCAGTGGGAGGACGGCACGCCCGCCTGGCAGCCTGCCACGCGCGTACCTTCGACCACGACATCCGCCGGGCAGCAGTGATCGGCCACACGCGCGCGGTCTGCCTGGTGATCGCCGCGGTCGCGGCGCCCGCCGCCTACCATGCCGGCGCCGCGCAGACGAACGCGACGCTGACCGGCGCCGGCGCTCGTCCCGTTCGCCGACATCCACACGCACTTCGACGAACACGATCCGCAGGGAACGGTGCAGTCCGTGCTCCGCGCGACCGCGAGTGAAAATGCGTCGAAGATCTACCTGCAGATCCCGCCATTCAGTTTCGACGATCCCGCGGCTTATGACGCCGAGGTGATTCTCCCGGCAGCCGCTGCGCACAAGGACAAGATCGGCGTACTCGGCGGCGGCGGCAGCCTGAATCCGATGATCATGCGGTCGGTGAGCACGGGCGACGCCGGGCCGCGGGTGCGCCAGCAGTTCAAGGACCGCGCCGAGGCGCTGCTGCGGCTGGGCGTGTCAGGATTCGGCGAAATGGCGGCGGAGCACTTCGTCGGCGCGACGCCGTACGAATACGCGCCGCCGGATCACCCGCTGTATCTCCTGCTGGCGGATATCGCCGCTGAGCACGGTGTGCCGATCGACATTCACATGGAGTCGGTCCCGCAGGCGATGGCATTGCCGGCGCCGCTCAAGTCGCCGCCGAATGCCGCCAGCCTTCACGAGAACATCAGCGCCCTGGAACGGCTGCTCACGCACAACCCGCGCGCCACGATCGTCTGGGCGCATCTGGGGAGCGACAACACCGGATTCCGGACGCCGGACATCAGCCGCCGGCTGCTGGCCGCGCACCCGAATCTCTACCTCGAAATCAAGCACGACCCGCGGTCGATCGGCAAGAACCCGGTCCTGGCTGACGGCTCGGTCTCCCGGGCGTGGCTGGATGTCATCCGCGAATTTCCGGACCGCTTCGTGATCGGCAGCGATCAGCACTACCCGCTGGACGGCGAGCCGGTGCGGTGGGCGTCAGTCGTCACGATTCTCAACCAGCTTCCGCCCGATCTCAGAAACAAGGTCGGCGGTCGAGAATCCGCGCCGCGTGTTTGCCGGAAGCCGTCCGGCGTCAGGCCGCTGATCCGCTCGCAGCGGCGGTGATGCGCTGACGCTGGTCATCCCACCGCCACAGCGCCGCGCCGTCCCGCAGGTGCACTCCGCCCAGCCAGCAATCGATGCCGCAGGCCGCAACGCGATCGCGCTGGCCGCCAAGCACCGATCGACCGAATTCCGTCACGGTTACTGAGCCGCGCAGTCTCCGGCTGTCGTGATGTTCGCCGCGAGTCCGCGCCAGGAGCGGCGGCGACGCGCCGGACAACGCGTCGGCGAGCTCGTCGAGCGAGGTGTCGGTGATGTAGTACGCGCGTTCGCCGTCGTGCATGCGCGGAAACGCGGCGAGCAGATCGATCGGGCCGGCGTTCGCCAGCTCCAGCAGCCGGCGTTCGCTGCGCGAGAGTCCGTCACCGGTCCACGGATACTCCTGCAGAAAACGCGTGATCGCCGCCGCGAGAAACGGCAGCGCGGAGGTATCTGCCTCGCGCAGCTCGTTCAGCCCCTGCGGCGTCGGCTGGCAGAACGCGCTCCAGGCACGCGCCGCGAGCGCGAACTGCTGATCGCTGACCGGCTGCCTGGTCTCGAGCAGCGACCGCAATTCGCCGGGCGACAGTTCACCGAGTCCCTTGAAATCCGGATGACCGGGAAACGCCCCGACCGAGATCAGGCTCACGGCCTTCGCATTCGACGCGTGCGTGCGGATCCAGCTGAGAACCTGAATCAGATTCAGTTGATCGAACAGGTCGTGTTCGAACCAGAGGACCAGCTCCGAGTACGAATCGCTCGCGGCGATGACCCGCCGCCAGTCTCTCAGCGCGGTTGCGACGTCGTGCGCGCCGTGTTCAGGTCCCGCAAGAAATCGCGCGCGGACTTCGATCAGCTCATCGTCATCGAGCTTTTCCGGGACCGGGCCGGCATAAAGCGGATCGGCCCAGATCGACGACTGGCCCGGTAACGACGCCGCGGCAATGAGGTCGGTCGTGCAGCTGCCGTTGGCGACGTGCAGGAAGCGCGTGGTGGAATGCGTCACCGGCTCGAGCATAGTGAATCCGGGAGGACTGATCAGTCGCAGCAGCTAGCGCCAGTCGCCGGTCGCGACGAATGCCGCCCAGAAGAACGGGTGGGTGCTCTTGCCTTCCGCGCGCCTGGCGCGCAGCACCGCAAGGCTGGCGCCGCGCATCGCTTCGTCGCTCGCCAGCCCTTTGACGAAACGTTCGGTATACAGCTCGCGCATCAACGCACCGGTTGCGCGATCGTCCACCGGCCACAGCGTCATGATCACCGTGCGCACGCCGGCGAGCTGAAACGCGCGCTGCAATCCAAGCACGCCTTCGCCGGCAACTGGCCGGCCGAGACCCGTATCGCACGCGGAGAGCACGGCCCACTCGACGCCAGTCAGCTGTAGCGCCGCCACTTCATCGGCCACGAGGATTCCGTCAGCCTGATCGCCGCGGACCGTGGCGCGGGCGTTGGCGCGCGCGAAGGCGAGCGCCGACAGCCAGGTGTCGTTTTGGGGTCGCGACGATGGGCCCGCTGGTCGCGCAGAAACGAGTCCGCCCACCGACCGCGTCCCGCGGATTTGTTCCTGACAGTCGCCTGACAGGAAGAACCCGTGCGTCGCCAGGTGCAGCACGCGCGATCCGGGTGCATCGCGCTTGAATGTCTCCTCGCGAGCCTGATCGCCAGACAGAACTCGCGCCGAGCCCGGGTCGTGGAACGCTGACGTCCAGATGCGCGCGATCTGCCGCGCCTCTTCGAGCGACCCATCGAGCTGCTCGAACTGAAGGCCGGTCACGTCGGCGCAGCCGGTGGACGCCGGAGCGGTCGCCGGGCGCGATCCGAAAGCGGCGCCGCCGATCGCGAGCAGCCCCTTGCCGACAGCCGAAGGCTCGAGGTGATGGTCCACGTCGCGCTCGGCCGTCAGATAGTGCAGTCTCGGCGCGGTTTCAATCAGAAACGATCGCACGCCAACCGGCAGCGCGGCGAACGGTACGAGGCTGATTGCCCCGTCGGGCACGATGAAGACGCGCCGCGGATCGCCGATCGCCGCCTGCAACGGATCCCAGATCCGCCGCCGCAAGCGGACACCCGCGGCGCGCGACGGCCCGGTGTCGCCAATCGCCTCGTCTCCGGCTTCGGAAGCAATCTGCGCGCGCCACTCGGTCAGCAGTCGATCGATTTCGTCTACCGACCCGAGTGCGACGACCACCGGCTGGCGTCCCGGCCGCAGGACGAAGCCGGCATAGGACGGCGTGCGCCGCATCGACGCCATGGCACGACTCCCCGCCGGCTGCGGCGCCGGGTACACGACACGGTCGAATCGAAGGAACGAGACGAGCGCCGTGTCCGCGGGCAGCGCGGCTTCAACGTCGGCCAGGCCGATCTGCGATCGTTCGCGTTCAGCCCTGAAGACGGCACTCGAGGCCGCCAGGTTCCGCTCGGCTTCCTCGCTCTCGCGTTGCGCCGCGTCCAGCACCGATCGTTGCCGCGCCACATCGTCGCCGCTGTTGAAGCCGCGGACGATCAGGTTGGCGACGCGCTGGCGAGCCGCGTCGAGCCGTTTTTCCGCTGCGACGAGCGAAGATGCCTCCGTCTCTTCGACCCGCCGCCGGTTCATCAGTTCGTCGAACACGAGCGCCCGGCTGCGGATGACCGCGTCGAGCGCCGGCGCCGCCAGATCCGGCGCGCCGATCGCCACCGACAGCATCAGGTCGAGGCCGCGCGGGCGGTTGCGTTGATAGTTCAGCGATTCGCGTTCGGGCAAATACCGCAGCGTCAGGCGTAGATGTTCGCGACCGCTCGCTTCCGCAGTCGCCGCCGATCGCAAACCCGTCTGCTCGATCGCCCGACGCCCGCCTGGCCAGCGCGAGACCCGCTTCTGTTTCAGCGACCAGTGGATGCGACGGACCAAGCAAACCCACACGAATGTCACGCGCTTTGGACATACGCCGATCTGCGGCCGACTCATAGCTCGCCCGCGCGAACCTGCAGTTCCGCCGAGAGCGTCAGGACGGCCGCCAGATCCAGTGCAGGTGGATCAGGCATCGCGTCGAAAATATCCAGCGCACGCGCGACCAGATTCGCGCGCACGCGTGGTCTGCCCAACACGGTCGAGCGTGGACGCCAGATCGGCCAGCGTGCGAGCCACGTCGCGATGGTCCGGGCCGAGGCTTCGGGTGCGGATGGCGAGCGCGCGCTCGAAGCAGAGGAATTGCCGCCGATGGAGAGCCATCCTTCCGCCAGACGGCGGCCATCTCGGACAATGCCACTGCCACGATCGGGTGGTCCGGCCCGTATACCGATTCCCAGATCGCGATCGCGCGCGCATGTTCGCGCCGCGCCGCGGCAAAATCGCCGAGGCTCGTATCGACCAGCGCCAGGTTGTGAATGAACGTGGCGACCCAGTCGTGGCGCTCACCGAACCGCGCCCGCGCAATGACCAATGCGCGCTCGTATTGGCGACGCGCCGCCGGATAGTCGCCGGCTTGCATGTTCGAATTAGCCAGGCCGTTCAGGATCCGCGGCGGCTTCGACATGATCCGGGTCCGAGGCTACGCTCGACAATCCCCAGCGCACGCTCGAAAGACGATCGGGCCGCCACCACATCACCCAGATCGAGCGCGTCTGCCGCCAGCTTTCTCAACGCCAGGGCGGTCGTTGGATGGTCGGGCTGCAGCGTCTGCCCGGCAAGCGCGACCGCCCGCTCGTGGGTAACACGCGCGTCGATCAGCTTTCCCTCGAACCAGAGCTGATTTCCGAGTTGCACGACCGTATCGACCGCGGCTGCGTGCGGAGCGCCCGCCTGGTCGTGCAGCGTCATCGCCCGTTCAAGTTGAACGCGTGCCTCGCCGTACGCGCCCTTGGTCTGCAGTGCCGCCCCGAGCGCCTGAAGTGTCTTCGCTCGCTCCCGATCCGAGACCTGCTCGGCCTCTTCCAGGGCGACGCATCGCCGGAGCACGACCAGCGCCTCGTCCTGGCGGCCGGCGCGATCGAGCACACGACCGAGGCCGTCGAGCGCAGCGATCAGGTCGGACGATGTGACACGAGGACCTGTCTGCGCGAGCGCCACGCCTCTCTGGAAGATAGCAATGGCATCCGGATAACGGCCGGCGATGAAAAGGATCTGTCCCAAGTTCACGAGTGACGGCACCACTTCTCGTGCAGTGGCGCCGAGCAGCCGTTCCCTCAGCTGCAGCGTGCGTTGGCAGCCGACGCGATGGCGGGGAGCCCGCCGTTTCCGTTGAGGATTTGCGTGCGGATGTACAAGTCGGATGCATCGACAGCGGCAATCGACTCAGCTCCCGCTGCGTCCATGACATGGTGCAGGTGCTCGCTGGCTACCGCTTCCGCGTTTTGATAAAGGCCGGCTTCGATTAACGCCAGGATCCGCGGGACATGGTCGTCCTGTCCTGACGCGCCTTGCGCAGGAACAGCGCCCGCCGCCATGGAGAGCGACAAGAGCAGGACGAGCATGTCACTAGACTACTTCGAGTTACGCGTCGCGGCTGAGCGTCTTGCCTGCGGCCATCCGTTCCAGTCGGGCGACGGCCTTCTTCTGCGCCTCGACGAGCGTGCTGACGTCGCGGGAATCCGCGGTGTCCCGCTCGATCGGCCTCTTTGGCCACATCGGCGATCTGCTTCATGAACGAAGTCGACGCCCCTCGCCCGTTGACAGGGCTCGGCGGTACTGGCGCGATGAACGAAACAATCAGCCAGCCGCCCAGTTCCGCGGCCCTGCCGATGATGTCGGTCACAACGTCTGGCGCCGCGCCGCCTTTCGAATCGACATCTTTCAGCGATACCGGCATTGCCGTTTGCCGCCCTTGTCCACATCCTTCGACATGCGTCCTCCTCGAGAAATGCCTTCAGGCGAAGTTTTACGGCTGCGCGAGCGCAGTCACGAGATTTCCCCACAGTGTGGTCTGCGCGAACTCGAACTTGTTGTAGCGAGCACTCACGCCCGCGAGATCAAATCCTGGCCCCGCGACGTGCGGGGCGTACAAGCTGACGCCATTCAACCGTGTCGTCGAGCAGGCGTTCCGGCCGTGTTCCACGACGAACGCGCGACCTTCGCCGGTTTTGCTGTCGCCAGGCTTGACCGGTTTCGGGCTCAGCAGAAAATCACCGAGCGCCTGGGCGGCATCTCTCACCGACGGAGTTTCACAATGGAGAAGCAGACCCAGGCAAAGGTCCGCCGCGTCCACATAAGGCTTGGGTTGACGGTCTATCGCCCGCGACGAACGGAACACGCGCCGTATCACATCGGCGTCCTCTGAGCCGGCCGCGAGCGCGCGCCCCAGGTTACGCGCGAGCCGCTCGGCGCGGACTTGAACTTGTTCCGCCTGTTGCAGGTCGAGCAGCGTCATCGTGACCGTGTTCTGATTCGGTCCATCCGCGCTGTAGAACTCGCAATGACGGCGTACCGCCCACGATCCGAACTCCGCCGCGCCCATGAGCCGTCCCTTGGGGTCCGCGAGCCGCTCGAGAATACGCGTGTAGGGAAAACCCGGAAGCGGCATGCCGACCTGCGTCGAGAGCAGATACTTGGCGAACGGGCTCAGCTGGACCGCCATCTCGATAGTGGACGCGTCGCACGAGTCGAACGCGATGATATCGAGCGAACCGCCGAAGGCCTGCCGGTACTCCTCCACCTGTCTCTCCGACTCGATCCGCTTCAGCACAGTGGCAAGCTCGCCGAAGTCGAGGGCATCGGCAACCCCTTTGACCGCCCGGGCGCCGATCGCGAACCGCTCCGTATGGCCCCACAAAACGAGCATCGCGTGATCGGTCGGTTGATGATCGGTCTTCTTCAGCGCCCAGCCAATGAAATCGAGCAAACCACTGCCGTCCGTGGCGTTGCGCGCGTTCGCGGGTGCTGGCACAGGATCCGGATCGACGCCCAGGTGCTGGCGTGTGACGTCAGTCTTGCCGTAAAGCTGATAGACGATCTCGAGCGAGCGATGCGGGTGGCCCGCCCCGGCGGCGAGCGCGTCCCTCATCTCCTGAATATCGACTTCGGCGGCCTGGGTCAGGTCGGCTTGACCTGGCGGGTTGTCTGCCCCCATGAACACCATGACCGTCCACTTACGAGTGTCGGGATCCTGCGCCATGTCGTTCCATGCCACACCCTCACCTCCGAGTGTTGCGCCCGGGCGTCCGGGCGCGATAACCGAGAGTATTGCTGTTAGTGACAACGACAAAGCGAGGAAAAGTTAACCGGCGGGAGAAATATATGTGGCGGCGGACAGTCGCGCCGGGCGCGACCCTACAACACGCCCAGATCGCGCGGCACGGCGTTGGGAAACACCTTCGCCAGGCGGGTCGCATCCAGCGAGTACATGCGCTTGAAGAGACCGCCCAGCAGCGCGCGGTATTCGGTGATGACCGGGAAATCGCGATTCTGGTTCAGGGTCGCAGGGACCGACCACGATCTGATCGCCGGCGAGGCGGCCGCCTTGCAACGCGCCGCCGAGGACCCAGTACACGCTGCCGTGCCCGTGATCGGTGCCTCGCGTGCCGTTCTCGCGGAACGTCCGGCCGAACTCTGAAAGCACGACGACGACGGTGCGGTTCCACGCGGTCCCCATTTGTTCCGCGAAGCCGGCAAGACCCTGACCCAGGCTGGTGAGCAGATTGGCCAGCTGTCCCTGTGCGTCGCCCTGGTTGACGTGCGTGTCCCAGCCGCCGACGTCGATGAACGCGACATTGAACTTGTCCTGCATCAGGCCCGCCATGCGGCGCGCTTCGAGTTCAAAGCCTTTGGCGGTCATCGCGTTGCGATTGGCGGCGATCATCTCGGCGCTGGTTCCGCCGCTGGCCATCATCTCGGCCTGTTCCGCGACGGTCTTCCGCAGATCGAAGCCTTCCGCGATGAGCGGTTCGAAACGCGTGCCCTCGTACATCCCGGCGAGGATCCGCGTCTGCCGATCGTCGAACGGCGGCTTGGCGGTTCCCTTGAGGGATACGTTCGGCACGACGAGATCGCCGGTCATGACCATCGGCAGGCCATCGGTGAACGCCACCGGAGCGGCGCCACCGTCGAGCGCCGCGGCGAGCCGGTTGAGAAATCCCGATCCGTACGAGCGCGTCGCGCCGGTCCGGACGATCGGCATGCCGATCTCGACGCTGTCCTGTGTTTCGAAATGGCTGCGCGACAGATCTTCGGATCCGGCAAACGGCACGAACGCCAGCTGTCCCTTCTGCCACAGCGGCATCATCGAGTCCTTGAGCGCGGGATGCAGGCCCCACAGGACGGCGTCGCCCGGCCGCGCGAGCGCGATGGCCGCACGCGGATTCGCCGCATCAGGACGAGGGATGTGAATCGTCGGCCGCGACTCGTAATAGAAATCGCTGCCCACCGGAATGACGACGCTGGCGGCGTCGTAGCCGCCGCGCAGAAACACCAGCAGGAACCGCGCGTCGCCGGCGCCCGGCGCCGCAAATGCCTGCGAGACGATGCCGCGGACCGGGAGCAGCGGATGCGCCGCGCCGAGGAGCGCGAGCTTCAGGAGGTCTCGACGTGACAGCGTCATGGTCCGTGTCTCCCTGAGATCAGCGTTGCATCCAGTCCGGCGAGGCGAGCAGGACCGTGTTCCATTCCTGCTGCGAAGCCGTCACGCGAAGCGCCTCGCGCGTGCGCGCGCCCAGCGACGGTTCGAGGGTGTCGTAGAAGAGCCGCGTGGTCAGCATCGGGAATCCGATGTTCGGCCCCGGCTGCGCCGGCGTCTCGTCGCTGTTGAAGAGGCCGGCGTTGCCGCTGCCGATGGCGCGCGCAATCTCGAAGCGGCGGACCAGTTGGCCTGAGCTCGTCCAGGCCGCTTCGGTCAGCGCATAACCGTCCGGCGTGACCCGGCCATAGAGCGGCTGGCCAAGCTGCTGCAGCCAGCCGATCGCGGGACGGTAGTTGGTGATCGCCGCGGTTCTGCCGTCGTAGGCGAGCCGCAGCGACGACACGACGAACTGCATCGGATCCTTGAACTTGTCAGCTTGTCAGGCCGTGGTCCGTCGCCGCGAGCGCCGCCTGGAACTCGCGATCCAGGAACATGACGCGCAGGACGCCGGCGATTGACCCGCCGGACTTCATGAAGGTGCGCGTCATGCGATCGACGAGCCCCGCCGGCGGCTCGTCAGCCACGAAATACGTCGCGAGCTTGCCGCTGATGAAGCGCGCCGTGGCCTCCTGGCGGCAAAGAAGCGCGATCGCGTCTTCGACTTCGCCAAATCCCTTGCCGCCGATCGGTGTGCCGAGCACCGTCTTCGGGGCTGTGTCGTGGCGGCCCGGATTGAATTCGAAGAGTCCGCGCCGCACGTAGAGCGCGCGCTGATCCTCGCGCAGCTTCGGCGTGTCGTTGGTCGGATTCAGCCCCACGCCGGTCAGGACGCGCGCCAGCTCCTGGACATCCTGCTGCGTGTACTCGATCCGCTGGCGCCGCCGCTGACGCCGAGCGTATGGAGTTCCATCAGCTCGCGGGCATAGTTCTCGTTCACCTTCCCGGCGGAGCTCTGCGCGTTGTCGAGGTATTCGAGCATCGCCGGCGCCGTCACCGTGGCCATGACGAGATCGTGGAACGTGCCGAGCGCATGGGCGCGGATGCTCTGTTCCTCGTAGTCGGCCAGCTCCCAGCGGATGTTCGCCTTGCCGGAGAAGACGCTGAAATGGTTCATCCAGAACCATGTCAGCTGCTCGCGCAGCTGCGATGGAGACATCAACGCGCGCATCAAGTGACGTTCGCTGGTCTCGTAGACCATCTGGTTCGCCGACTGATTGAGCGTCGTGCGCGCCGCCTGCTTGTCCTCCTCGGACGGAAGACCGTTGATGCGTTGTTGTTCGAGCCGGGTCGCCTTGACGGCGTCCTCGGCGGACCGCCCGAGCGTCGCGAGTGCCGCGATACGGCCGGCCAGCGCCGGCGGATCCTTGTCCGGAGGGTTCAGTTGAGCCTCGAGAAATTTCTCGCGACCAAGCCGTTGATACGCGTCGACCGTGGCGCTGTCGGCGCCGAAGGAAACCCTATTGATCCAGCGAAGATCGGACCGGGACAGCGTGCGCACCGCGGCACCAGTCCGCGGCGCAACCAACATGAGGGTGGCGACAAAGACCGTCGCCACGGCGTGTCCCGCGCGCATTCGTTGGCAACCTGCCGGATCCGTGCCAGCAGGAGCGCCGCGCAATCCGGATGCATCCGCGTCCGAATGCCGATGGGCTGCAGCATTCCGGGGACGCTGCCCTGAGCGGTGGCCGGATCCATAAGATTTCCGGATCGATTCGCGGACGCGGCTCAATACGGGGTCCTGCTTGGCCCGGCAGCCCGACCTTGTAAGATGTCGTCCTGCTGACAACCCGCGCTCGATCGATCCTGATCGTCCTGTTGTTTCTGCTGTCCGCGGTCGCGACGCTGGCGCCGGTCTGGCGCGAGACCGGCTGGCCGTTCTCGCACGAGGGACCGGGAGTCCTGCAGCGGACGCTGATCTACGCGCGCCACTGGGCGGCCGGCGATCCGCTGCCGATCTGGTGCAGCGTCGATGCCTACGGCTTCGGGTCGCCGTTCCCGCTCGTCTACCACAAGCTGTACTACCTGCTGGCGGCGCCTCTCGCGCTCGCGATCGGATCGTTGAAGTTCGCCAACGTCGCAGCGCTGGCGCTGCTGCTCACGATCGGCGCGTGCGGGATGTTCGCCACGGCGCGGGCGCTGCAGGCGACGACGCTGGCCGCGGTCGTCGCCGGTGTCTCGCTCATCGCCGCGAACTACACCGTGACGGACTGGCTGGTGCGCGGCGCGGTCGCCGAATTCGCCGGCATGATGCTCGTGCCCTGGGTGCTGTTCTACTTCGTCGTGTCGCTGCGCGAGGGCCGGGTGAAGATCGGCCTTGGCATCACGCTCGCGCTGCTGTGGTTCGGACATCTCGTGATGGCGTTCTACGTCGGGCTGCTGCTCGCCGTCACGTTCCTTCTGATGGCGGCGACCGGCACCGCGCCATGGACGCTGGCCAATCCGCGCACCGCATGGCCCGCGGTTGTGTGGTTTGCCGCGCTGGTCGGTCCGTCCGTCGCGATGCTGGCGACGATCGCGCCGGCGTACGAATTCAGCCGGATTCTCACGCCGCCGTTCCGCCCCGCGTATCAGTTCCGCCCGTTCACCTGGTATCTCTGGGATCGCCACTGGCAATTCGGCCACACGGTATCGGGCCTGTCGCTGCAGCTGGATCTCGCGATGCTGGCGCTCGGGGCGCTCCTCGTGGTGTATCTCGTCGTGCGACCGGCGAAGCCCTGGCGCAACGGAGTCACGCCGTGACGTGTTCCGGCGGATGTTGCCGCCGCTGATCGTCATGGCGATCGCACTGCTCCTGCAGTTGCGCGTCACGAACCCCTTCTACGAAATGTTTCCCGGCGCTATCTATATTCAGTTTCCGTGGCGTCTGCTGGCGGTCATCACGCCGGCGATGATTCTCTCGTTCGTCTGTCTCGCGGATGCGCTCCTGCCGGAGCAGCCGCGGCTCGTCGTGCTTGGCGCCACCGCGGCGTGGATGATGGCCGGCAGCGGCGCCTTCGTGCCGATCCAGGATCCGCGATTGCCGAACACCGAAACCGTCTCGCTCGCGAATCTGACGTTCTCGGGGTTCCGCGAACAGGAGCCGGCCGCCGCACCACCCACCGCGGAACTGAGGGCGCGGATCGCCGAGCGCTGGATGCAGACCGGCTGCAGCGTCGAACGGCGCCAGGCGGATGCCGAGGTGCTGGTCGCGGAGTTCGACGTGTCCTGTCCGCGCGCCAGCACGCTGCCGTTGCCGATTTATGCATCGGCGTTCCATTCGATCGAAACCGGCGCGTCACCCAGGCGGTCCCGCTGCCTCACCGTTGACGGGTTTGCACCAACCTGCGGGGTTGGTGTCCCCGCCGGCGCGACCACCGTCGCCGTGCACATGCCGACAATCGGCGCATTGTCGGCCGCCTGCTGGGCCGAGACTAGCGTTCCACGAGGAAGGGCCCTGAGGTAGACTTCCGCTGTTCGGGAATGCCCTTTCGAGGCGGAGCGGAATCAGCATGAAGAACCGGACCGTGGGAGCAGGCGCGACCGTCGCGATCGTACTGGCCGTCGGGTTGACGTCTGCCGTCGAGGCACAGCGAGGAGCCGCACCGCAGCGCGGGGCCGCACCGGCCCGGCCGCCGGCGCCGCAGGCCGCGGCTGGCTACAACGGCCCGCGTACACCTGACCGCAAACCTGATTTGAACGGCATCTGGCAGGCCGTCGACGACCGCGCACTGGAACCTCGAAGCGCACTCCGCCAGCGAAGGCGTTCCGGCCGGATTCAGCGTGGTCGAGGGCGGCGCGATTCCGTATCAGCCGGCGGCGCTCGCGCAGCGCAACGAGAACTTCAAGAACCGCATGACCGCCGACCCGCTCCGGAAGTGCTACCTGCCGGGCGTGCCGCGCGCCACGTATCTGCCCTTCCCGTTCGAGATCACGCAGACGCCGAGGCACATCGGCATTGCCTACGAGTTTGCGCACGCGCACTCGCACGGTCTTCCTGGACGCGACGCCGCATCATGGAGGACCTCGATTTCTGGATGGGCGACGCGCGCGGCCGCTGGGAAGGCGACACGCTGGTCATCGACACGGTGAGCCTCGGCGACCAGACCTGGTTCGACGAGGCGGGCAACTTTCACAGCGATGCGCTCAAGGTGGTCGAGCGCTTCACGCCGACCGACGCGACGCACATCAACTACGAAGTGACGATCGACGATGCCGAAGGTGTTCACGCGGCCGTGGAAGATCAACATGATCCTCTATCGCCGCATGGAGAAGAACCTCGAGCTGCTGGACTACGAGTGCGCCGAGCACATCTACGAGAAGCTGTTCAAGCAGTCAGCGGGCAAGCCGTAAGAGTAAGGATGGAGAAGGATCTTCATGAGGATCTCTATGATGACTCGATTCTTCGGACTGCTGTCCCTCGCGTTGCTGGTTCCGGCGCTGTCGCCGGCCGCACAGCAGGGCGGCGCGGCGCCGCCGGCGGGCCGCTGGCGGCGCGGCGCCGCGCCGGCCCCGGCCAACTATCCGCCGTACACCACGCCCGGTCAGCACGCTACGTGCCGCCGCGCACGCCGGACGGTCAGCCCGACATCTCCGGCCTCTACGTCGCGATCCCGCTGCCGCGCAGCGTCGAGACGCCGCTCGCGCCGATGGCGAACCGCCCGGCCAACCGCGCCAACGGCGAGTTCTCCTACAGCCTGAACGAACGGCCGAAGCTGCCCGAGGGCGCGATCGTCCGGCCGGCCGGCGTCGATCCGGCCGACGGCAAGATTCCGCTGAAGCCCGAGGCGCTGGCGAAGCGCAAGGAGATCATCGCCAACCAGGAGAAGGTCGAGCATCTCGACGGCCGCGTGCTCTGCCTGGCGCCCGGCGTGCCGCGCAGCACGATTCCGGCGCCGGTCGTCGGCTACCAGATCTTCCAGAAGCCCGGCTACGTCGTCATCTTCTACGAACAGAGCCATCTCTATCGGACGATTCCGCTCGACGGACGTCCGGCGCTCGATCCGGCGATCCGCAAGGCGATGGGCGTGTCGCGCGGCCACTGGGAAGGCAACTCGCTGGTCGTCGAGGTGACCAACTTCACGAACAACCTCGAGAACAACTGGGTCATCGGCGCGGTCGTCCGCGACGCCCGGCATTCCGGCGGAGTCGCTGACCACCGGCCACGGGATTCCGCACAGCGATCGCTACCGCGTGACCGAGCGCTACACGCCGATCGACGCGAACACCATCCACTACGAAGCGAAGATCACCGACGAGAAGGTGTTCACGCAGCCGTGGACGGTCGCGTGGTATGCGTTCGCGAGGGCGCCGAAGGACTACGTGCCGGTCGAGTACGCCTGCTTCGAGGGGAACGAGAAGAACCTGTTGCTCATGACCAACACCGACATCAGCGGCATCCGGGTCAACGTGCCCATAGACGGCTGGCACGAGCGCACCAGCGCCTCTGCGCTACACTGGAGCAATGAATCATGCGGCGAATCATTTCGACGATCGGCCTCGCGGTCATCGCTGGGCGTCGCCACGCTCGGCGCGCATCACGCGTTTTCGGCGGAGTTCGATCAGAACAAGCCGGTGAAGCTGGAAGGCACGATCACCAAGGCCGAGTGGGCAGAACCCGCACGCGTGGGTCTACATCGACGTCAAGGGCGAGGACGGCAAGGTCGTCAACTGGGCGATCGAAATGGGGCCGCCGAACGCGCTGCTGCGCCGCGGCTGGAAGAAGAGCTCGATGCAGGTCGGCGCGGTGATCAAGGTCGAGGGCTTCGCGGCGAAGAACGGCAAGGAATTCGCCAACGCCACCGACATCACGCTGCCCGACGGCACGAAGATCTTCGCCGGGACCGACGAACCGCAGCGATAGTCCACGACGATCAACGCAAAGCTCGCAGAGATCGCAGAATTTGACCTAGAAGATCTCTGCGTCTTTGCGATCTCTGCGGTTGATTGTCGTTACGCGTATCTGGATCGGTAGTTCCGCCGCGAAGAGCATCGTCCGATCGTTGTCGGCCGCGGCCCACTTGAGCAGGGTTCGCAGATCCTTCCGGACGATCCCGTCGTGGACCGTCCTCCCGTTCACCACCACCGTCACCGGCGCGCGTCAGATCGAACTGATCGGGCGAGAGCAGCAGCGTGAACGCGCCCACGCCCCTCGTCGTGGCCTCCACCTTGTTGCCGGAGCGAACGAGATCCACGCGCCCCGAGTCGGCCTGCGGCGGAAACATCGCGTCCGCGACGCCAGGCAGGACCGCCGGCGCGAACCTGCCGGTCAGCCTGACCGATTCACTGCCGCGCGCGACCGTGAACAACGCCGGCCGGCCCGACGGATAGCCGCGCAGGATTTCCGCGACTTCAGTGCCGGCAGAAACCGGCTGACTGTTGATCGTGAGCACGACGTCGCCGGATCGGAAGCCGATCTGCTGCGCATTCGAACCCTTGAGCACGCGGTTGATGCGGGCGCCGCTGGCGCGAATGCCGAAGTCGAGTGACGGAGGCGTCTTCATCCGGTTGACGTCCGGCAGGACGGCATCATCGGCCGCTCTGGCCGCGAGCCGATCGATGACCAGCCAGTGCGCGCGGCGCGGAAGATTCGGCGGTCCGGTTTCCCAGCTCAGACGATCGGGCAGCGGTTGCCGCGGATGCGCCGCCACGAACGACTCGAACGGTTCCTTGATCTCCGGCCACCACGACGTGTCGTGCGCCGCGTTCGGCTGCGGCCGGTACGTCGACGTCCACTCCCCCGTCCTTCATACTGCGCGATGTAGGGATCGACGACGCTCGTCGGATACAGCGGATCCCGGCCGCCGTTGACGACGAACAGCGGCTTGTTCACGAGATTGTTCGGGAAGAGATCGCCGTCGGTGTCCGAGCCTCTCGTTGTTGAGGACCATGATGAAACCGTTGAGCGGCAGGAAGCTCGCAAACGGCGTCGTGTTCCGCATGCGCCATGTAGTACACGCCCGTGCCGCCGTCCGAAACGCCGGAGAGGACCACGCGGTTTTCGTCGACGTTGTAGGTCCGCTTCACGCGATCGAGGATGGCGCGCAGGTTGTCCGCCTGGCGGCCGGTCCACCACGGCGCGTCTTTCCACGCGTACGGCAGGACGTAGATCTGCTCGGCGCCGGCCAGCCGGCCCTGCGGGCCGGACTCGCGCGGGCGGTTGTCGTCGATGCGGCCGACGCCGCCGTGCAGCTGCACGCGCACCTGGTACTTGCGCGCCGGATCGTAGGTTTCGGGAACGTCGAGCGAGTAGAAATACTCGCCCGCCTCGCTGCGATAGCTGCCCTGAACGACGCCGCGCTGGACGTCGCGCGCGTAGGTGCGCCCCTGCCGGAGCCGCTGGAAGGCTTCGTCGAAGCCGATGCCGCTCGCGGCGATCTGATCGGATGCTGCGGCAATCTCCGTGAGCGGTTTGCGCCGCGTAGAAGGCCGCGAACGCGGCGTCGGCACGTGCCGGCGTCGTGGCGCCCGGCGGCGCCTGCGTCTGCCCGGCGGCGACTGCCACCGCACCGAACGCCGCGAGGACTCCCGCCGCGAGCACGAGTCATCGCTATTTCGCGGGGATGTCCGGCTGGCCGAACTTCGCCGTGATCGATCGGGACGTTCAGCTTCACGTCGCTGAATTCGAAGGTGTCCCGTCCGTCCAGCCACGCGAACGTCCAGTGGAACGGAAACTTGATGCCGCCGACGTCGCGATAGTCGGAATAGTCCACCTGCGTCGGCACCCGGCCGATCGGCGAGCGGCCGTAGCGCACGGTGCGGACCAGCAGGCCCGACTTGTCATCGAAGTACAGCGTCGCCAGCGCGCCGTTCGGACCGTTGCCCTGGAGGACCGTGACGTCCTTGTCGTCGATGGTCGTCGGCGGACCGACGCGAAGATCGGTGAGCGCCTGCTTGATCTGCGCGGGAAACGACAACATCGCATCCAGCCTCGCGCCGTCACGCTCGCTGCCGCCGAGCTCGTATTTCGGCACCACGGCAAGCGGCGTCGCGATCCAGCCGGTACGTCCGTCGTAGGTCCTGACGCTCACGCCGCGATCGGGATACTCGGGGAAACTGATGTGCGTCGCGCGCTTGTCCGGCGCCTGCGCCGAGAGTTCCACGACGCCGCCGCCGCCGAACCCGCGGTAGCCCACGCTCTTTCCGGTCGCCACGAAGCTGCGTGACCGCGGCCAGCCGCTGCTGCCCGCCGATCGCGTCCCAGGTACTTGTTCAGCACCTGATCGACCGTCGGCACGCCCTGCGCCTGCGTGAGCACGTCGTCGAACTCGAGCGTCGGCTCGCCGTACACGGTGTCGAGCGTCGGCGTCATCACCGGGCGATCGCGGCCGCGGTGACAGGTCCAGCAGGTCACCACTTGCCGCCCGTTGAAGTTGTCGCGGTTGATGGCGGTCACCATCAGCACCATGCGGCGCGCGGTCCGCTTTCTCGGCGTATCGAGCGCCCAGTCGACGTGGTCGGTGCCGGCCGACGGATGGCAGCCGACGCAGTCGGATCCGACCGCCGCCGACATGATCCCCATCGTCAGCAGGAAGTCGTCGACGCCGATCCCCTTGAGCGCCTGCACGTTCTTGAAGACGTCGTCCACCAGCGGCGGTCTGCCGGCGGGCGCGGCCTGAGGCGCCTGCGCCAGCGCGTGCTGGCCGACGCCGATCAGCCGCGCGACCATGATGGCCGCGGCGCCAAGGATCATCTGTCTCGATCCGATCCTCATTTCGGTCCCTTTCGCGATTGCTCGCGGAATTCTTCCATGCGGTCGGCGGAGCTTCTGGTAGAACTCCGCGTTCTCGCCCGGATACCAGTAGCTGCGGTGGCAATTCTCACACGCGGTGTCGAGGTTCTCGCCCGCGTCCCACAGCTCGTCGACATCTTTTCGTTTGACGATGTCCATGACCTCGAGCGCGACGTTGCGCAGCGCCTCGATCCGCGCGTTCCACTCCACCGGATCGCGTTCGACCTTGGCCGTGATCGCCGCCGACGAGAGTTCCACCGCGTCGGGGCCGCTGCTGTTGTTCTCGACGCCGGGCGGCGTGAAGGGACGAGGCACTTTCAGGAGATAGGCGCCTTCGGCCAGCGCGACGGCGCCGACCTGGATCTTTTCCCAGTCTTCGTCGGTCTTCGGCACCGTATCGACCAGCCCCTGCTTGGTGGCCACCGTACCGACAGCATTGAAGATGTTGTCGGCGATGGGATCGATCATGTACTTCATCAGCTCCTTGACGGAGACGACCGGCTTCATCTCTCCCCAGAGCACCGGCTTCGGAGGAGGCGGCGCGGCCGGCGGCGGCGAGGAGGAACATCCGGCAGTCGAGAGCACAACGGCAAGGAGTGCGGCGCCGGCACCCAGGAGGTCGCGGCGGCGAAGAGAAAACGGCCGGTTCACGGTCGGATCCTTTCCTATCCCCAAAACGCCGTCAAGCGGGCCGCAACAATGGCACGTGTCCCGGTTCAGAGCGAGGGAGTCTGTTGCAGAATACGTGGCGAAACGGTCCACCGCGGAGACAAGGGAGAGGCAGAACATGGCGAGCAACCTGAAGTCGTTTCCGCGGTTCGCGGCAATCCTGATCGCGTCGCTGACCGCCTGGCATGTTGCCGTCCCCGCGCAGACCGGCCGGCCGGCGGCCAGGGACGGCGAGTGGACCGCCTATCACGGCAACACGCGCGGGCACCACTATTCCCCGCTCTCGCAAATCGACGCGTCGAATTTCAGCTCGCTCGAAGTCGCCTGGCGCTTCAAGACCGACCGCCTGGGCCCGGTGCCCGAGTACAAGCTCGAAGGCACGCCGCTGATGGTCAACGGCACCGTCTACACGACCGCCGGCACGCGCCGCGCCGTGGTCGCCCTCGACGCGGCCACCGGCGAATTGCGCTGGATCTACAGCCTGCCGGAAGGCGCACGCGGCGCGGCCTCGCCCCGGCAACTGTCGGGCCGCGGCGTGGCGTACTGGAGCGACGGACGCGACGAGCGCATCTTCTACGTGACGACCGGCTATCGGCTCGTGGCACTCGACGCGAAGACAGGACGGCCGGTCGGCGCGTTCGGCACCGACGGCAGCGTCGATCTCAAACGCTTTGCCGTGTTTGGCAACCGCCAGCCGATCGATCTGGTCAACGGCGAGATCGGATTGCACGCGACGCCCGCCGTCGCCAACGACGTCGTGCTCGTCGGCTCGGCGTTTCGCGAAGGCAACACGCCGAAGACGCACAACAACACGAAAGGGATGGTGACCGCGTTCGACGCGCAGAACCGGCAAGCTGCTGTGGACGTTCAATACGATTCCGCGGCCCGGCGAGGTGGGCAACGACACCTGGCAGAACGATTCCTGGGCGGTCAACGGCAACACCGGCGTGTGGAATCAGATCAGCGTGGACGAAGAGCTCGGGCTCGCCTACCTGCCGGTCGAATCGCCGACCGGCGATCACTACGGCGGCCATCGTCCGGGCAACAACCTGTTTTCCGACAGCCTGGTCGCCGTCGATCTCAAGACCGGCGCGCGCAAGTGGCACTACCAGCTGGTTCACCACACCATCTGGAACTTCGATATTTCGACGGCGCCGATCCTCGCCGACATCGAGGTCAACGGCCGGCCGATCAAGGCCGTCTCGATCATGTCGAAGTCCGCGTTCATCTACGTCTTCGATCGCGCCACCGGTCAGCCGGTCTGGCCGATCGAGGAGCGCGCGGTTCCGAAAGGCGACGTGCCCGGCGAATGGTATTCGCCGACGCAGCCGTTTCCGACGAAGCCGCCCGCCTTCGATCGACAGGAGCTCACGGTGGACGAGCTGATCGACTTCACGCCGGCGTTGCGCGCCGAAGCGGTCAAGATCGCGTCGCGCTACAAGCTCGGACACATCTTCACGCCGCCGGTCGTCAGCCGCGCCGAAGGACCGCTCGCGACGCTCAGGCTGTGGGGCGGCACGAACTGGCCCGGCGGCGCCTTCGATCCACGGACGCACACGCTTTTCATGAGCTCCGAAGCGCGCGTCAACGCCGCGACCGGACTGATTCCGTCGCCGGGCAAAGATGCCTCCGACATGAACTTCGTCAGCGGCAACGCGATTACCGGGTACCGCTACGTCGCCGGCCCGGGCGAGGACGTCGGCGCCGACGCGGTGACCGCGCGGAAGCCGGCCGCATGCGACGCCGCAACCGGCGGCGGAAGGCCCGGTGCTGACCGTGCAGGGACTGCCGCTCAGCAAGCCGCCCTACGGGTTGTTGAACGCCGTCAATCTCGATCGCGGCGAAATCGTCTGGCAGGTGCCGAACGGCGAGACGCCGGACGTCGTGCGCAATCACCCGATGCTCAAGGGCATGAACATCCCGCGCACCGGGCAGGGCGGCACGCCCGGAGTGCTCGTCACCAGCACGCTGGCGATTGTCGGCGAAACACAGTTCACGACGACCGCCGTCGCATCCGCGCGGCGCGATGCTGCGCGCCTACGACAAGGCGACCGGCAAGGAAGTCGGCGCGGTGCTCATGCCGGCGCCGCAGTCAGGATCGCCGATGACGTACATGACCGGCGGACGCCAGTACATCGTCGTCGCCATCAGCGGCGGGAATTACTCGGGCGAATATCTGGCGCTCCGGCTTCCGGCAGACGGCGACTGCCGATGCCCGGTAGCCTTGCGGCTCACAGGAGGCGACGATGCATCTCGTGAAAATGACGGCGCTCAGCGCGGCGATTGCTTTTGCCGTCGGCCGGCGGCATCGCGATCGGCCAGCAGGCCGGTGGTCCGCCCGTGCGTCAGGTCGCGCCCGACCGACCGCGCGGCCGATTTCACGCTCGCGGAGCTCGAGGCGACGTTCAAGGAGATGGACGCCGGCAAGATTCCGACGATGCGGCTGATCGAAGGCGGGCGCTACAACGTCAACATCCGGCGGCTGGTCGGCTCGGAAAGCGCGCTCGTCCACCCGAAGACTGCCGACGTGTGGGTCGTCCGCGAAGGGTCCGGCACGCTGGTGACCGGCGGCACGCTCGTCGATGCAAGGACCAACGCCAACGGCGACTTGAGCGGCAGCGCCATCACCGGCGGCGTCGAGCGGGTGATCAAGACCGGCGATGTCGTGTTCATTCCCGCCGGTGTGCCGCACGGCGTCAAGCAGTCGCAGTCGATTACCTGGCTGAATATCCGGTTCGATACCAAATGAGGAGAATCCCCATGCACCGTGCAGTGCCCGCAGCGATTGCCGCCGTCATCCTCTCGCTGCAAACCGTCGCGTTCTCGCAGTCCCGCATGCCGACCACGTCCACGTTCATCTCGAAAGCGGATATCCAGTCCGTCCTTCGATACGTCGGAAGCGAAGGCGGCGCGACCGACCGCCAGATGAAAGTCGTGGGGATGGGCAATTACAACGTCGCCGTGGGCGTGCTGCATCGCGGGCCGACGACGCCGGCCACGGCGGCGAGCGGGATCGGCCATTCGCAAGTGACCGAGATCTACTACGTCATGTCCGGATCGGGCACCTTCATCAGCGGCGTGCGCGTCGCCAATCGCCGGGAGCAGCCGGCTGACGGAGAGATCGTCCGGATCGCCGTCGGCCCCAGCTTCACCGGGACGTTCGAAGGCGGCGAGACGCGCCAGATTTCCGCCGGCGACGTGGTGATCATCCCCGCCGGCGTGATGCATGGCTTCACGGAGATCAAGGACGAGATCACGTACCTGAGCATGCGCACGGACGGCGATCGCGTCCTGCCCGCCGGCTACGTGCATCCGACGCTGCGGTGATGGTACGCTGCTGGGACATGTCTAATTCGAGGTTCGTGCGCGTCCACCACTTTGGGTCACCGCTTCGTCATGTTGACCATGCTTGGCGCGGTCTGCTTTGCCGCAGCCTGCCGATCGACGCCGGCGGCCGCGCCGGTCAAGCCGGTGTCGCCGGACACGTGGGCGGTCGTCGACGGCCGCGAGATTTCGCGCGACGACGTGGACAAGGCGTACCGCCGCACGCAGGAGGCGTCGCAGGCGCCGTCGGACGAAGAAGTGCTGACCGCCAAGCTCGGTCTGCTGAACGACATGATCCTTCAGGACATCCTGCTGTCGAAGGCGGCCGCCCTGAAGCTCGAAGTGCCGACGACCGAGCTCGACACGGCCTACGACAACGCCCGGAAAAACATCCCTGAAGACGCCTTTGCGCAGGAGCTGACCCGCCGCAACGTGACGCCGGCGGACATGCGCGAAGGGCTGCGGCGCGAGCTGCTCGCGCAAAAGGTGATCGATCACGAGGTCGGCGCGAAGATCCTCGTCACCGATCAGCAGATCACCGACTTCTTCAACGCCAATCGCTCGCAGTTCAACATGGCGGAAGAGTCGTATCACATCGCGCAAATCGTCGTGACGCCGGTGCGCGAGGCGCAAATCACCAACCGGAGCGGCGACGATGCGACGACGCCGCAGGCGGCGGACGCGAAAATGCAGATGCTGGTCGAGCGGCTCAAGGCGGGCGCGTCGTTCGCCGACCTGGCGGCCGGCTACTCCGAGGATCCGCAGTCGGCGCCGCGCGGCGGTGACCTGGGATTCGTGCCGGTGTCGAGGCTCAAGCAGGCGCCGCCCCAGCTCCGCGACGCGGTGCTGAACAAGGCGCCGGGCAGCGTGAACATCGCGAGCGCCGGAGGCGGCCACACGTTGATCGCGGTGATCGCGCACGAACTGGCGGGACAACGCGACCTCTCGACACCGGGCGTCCGCGAGCGCATCACCGACACGCTGCGCGGCCGCAAGGAGCAGCTGCTGCGCGCCGCCTATCTGACGGCGATCCGCAGCGACGCGGTGGTCGTCAACTACGAGGCGCGCCGCCTGGTCGAGTCGCAGAGCGCAGTGCCGGCCATCCTGCCTGCGGCGCCGGCCGCCGGCAAATAACACTCGCCTACACCTGTTCCCGCGATCCGGTCGCCGGGTTGGACGCAGCCTGACGTGTTTCAGTTCAGGCTGCGGTCCGGCGGCGGACGAAGGTGATCTCGGACACGCCGCGGCGCGTGCTGGTCGAGACGACGTCCGCCAGATGATTCAGGAGGGGCCGCAGGGCAGGATTGTTCAGGAGGCCGTCTACCACGAAGCGCCGGTAGCCGCGCACTTCGGCGGCGTGCAGCAATCGGGCCGCGAGCGCGCTCCCGATGCCCTGGCGCTGCCAGGCATCGGCGACGACCAGCCCGACTTCCGCGCGGTCGTCACCGCTGGCGCCGATGTTTCCGAGTGCGACGACGTCGCCGCCATGCGCGGCGTCGAGTTCGGCGATGAACGCCATCCGCCGCGGGTCGTCCACGTCCGCGAGCAGTTGCACCAGCGACTCCGACAGGACCGGCATCTGCAGGAGGAACCGGAAGTAGCGCGTGCGCGGGCTCAACCGCGCGCACAACTCGCGCACGGCTCCCTGCTCGCCGCGCTGCAGCGGCCGGATGCGTACGAGACAGCCGTTGGGCAGCGCGATCCGTCCATCGTCGAGCATATGAGTCTTCATGGCCGATTCACCGCCGAAGATGACTGAAGAAACGACGTCACGGACTCGAGCCGCGTCACTTCGTTGGTGGTGAGCTCGAAGCGGTGGCGGTTGGCCGCGACGAGATCGTTCGCCCGATGCATCGCCCGCATGAGTCCCGCATGCGGAATGACGGCGCGAGCGCAGGAGAAAGTGTCCGATCTCGTGCGCGAGGGCTCGTCCAAAGACGCGCGCCTGCAGGAAATCGCGAAACGCCGACGGCGTGTGCAGATCGAAGCCACCGAACTGCGCGTCGGACACGAGGGTCGCGATGGTGTTCGGATACATGACGATTGCCGGTTCCGGCACGTCGTCGACGAACCCGATCGAGCCGAGCGTACCGATTACGCCTTGCGGATCCGGATGTTCGGCGATCGTAACCGTCAGCCTGATCGCGCCGTTCCTTCCGGACTCGCCCGCCCCGGCCGCCTGGACGTCCACTCCGTACGCCGACCAGATGCCGGCGACCTCCTTCATCGCTGTCGCCTGCAGCTTCGGCGATATCGATTCATCGAAGACGACGTCTACGCGAACACGCGACGGCGGATACGGATGCCCGGGACCGCAGCGGCGCGGGCGGCACTGATCGTTCGCTGGCATCGGCGGTCGCGTGGCGACGCCGATCATCGGCGCCAGCGTTTTCCGGGACTGCGTTGCTACGACGCGCGCCGGTGTTGCGCCGGATCTCGCGATGACATCCAGCGCCGCCGCCATCAGCACGACCGTCTGGAATAACAGCACCGCGTAAAGCTGCCGCCGAACCGCGTTTTGCACAAGTCACGCCCTCTGTCAGGTACCGGCACGCCGCCGGGCTTCGTTACACCTTTACAGGACGGAAGCGTGAAAACTATTTCGGCGCCAGTTACGAGGTAACTATTGATAGTGCAAAGAACCGGAAAACCTTTCTGTCAGCGTCAATCTGACGGTGGCCGAAATTGGTCCTCAAGTTGCACTCATATGCCGCGTGCGCTTAGTCGCGCGCAACGGTCTTTCCGTTTCTTGAAACTTTTCACAAGCAGGCGGTCACAAAGAGAGAACTAACGTGTACGGGCTCACACAGGAAGTCTTTCGAGAAGAACCACGATTTACGAAACTCGCATTCGATCGATTGCTCGAGTGGTTGGATGACGGCGCCGACTCCAACGGCGAAACCTATCTCGAGATGCACCGCCGACTTGTTTCGTATTTCGATCGGCGTAATCGGCAGTCGGCGGACGAGCTGGCTGACGAGACACTCAACCGCATCAGCAAGACGTTGCAGAAGGACGGGGCGATCGCCACGAAGCCGCCCGCGCGCTATTGCTATGTCGTCGCCAAGTTCGTGTTGCTCGAGGACATCCGGCGCGAGCAGCGCCATGTCCGCCTGGTCGAACAGCCCGCCTTCCGCGCGTCAACGAGGCAGGGCGAACGGCTGGCGCCGTTCGACAAAGGCGCCGGATGACACGCAGGAACAGCGTCTCGAGTGTCTCGAGCGCTGCCTGCATACGCTGTCAGCTGAGCAGCGCGAACTGATCGTCGAGTACTACCGCGACGGACGGGGTCAGAAAATCGAGCGCCGCCGGGAAATGGCCAAGCGGCTGGGCATCACGATGAATGCCCTCGGCATTCGTGCCTGCCGCATCCGCAACACGCTCGAATCGTGCGTGGAAGCCTGCCGAAAAGAACGATGACGGATTCATGGGTATTTCGTCCTATAAGGATGAGCTGTGCGACTTGTGGCGCGCAGCGAACGTGAACCCGTGAAGGCGCATCGCGCGAAGCAGGATAAGACATGACCCCGTTACATGAACCCGGTCCCGAGGATCAACTTGTCAGCTACCTGCTGGGCCTCCTTCCGGACGAGGAAGCCGAGCGGCTGGACGAGTTGAACATCGCCGACGAAGAATTCGCGTGGCGGCTGCGCGTCGTCGAAGACGACCTCATCGACGCCTACGTGACCGGCGCGCTCACCGGCGACACGCTGGAGCGGTTCGAATCGTTCTACCTTGCGTCGGAGCACCGCCGCCGGAAGGTGAAGTTCGCCCGCAGCTTTCGCCGCGTCGTCGATCGAGGGATCGGGACGGCCGGCGCGGGTGCCGGGCGCAATCACATCCGGCCGCCGGGGTCGGAGCGCAACCGGATTTCATCAGCGGGCTTTCCGGCGAATCAGTCGATGCCGCCGCGCCAGGGTTGGGTCTGGAGACTTGCTGCGGCCGCCGCGCTGGTTCTCCTTGCGGGCGGAGCGCTGTACGAGGACGTCCGCCTGCGCGGCGCGCTGAACGAAGCGCGAGGCAGCCAGCACCGCATTGTCCAATCAAGCGCGCGATCTCGAACGGCAGCTGAGCGATCAGCGTGTCGTCAACGACAGCGTCCTCAACGAACTGGAGAAGGTTCGAGTCCCGCAGACCGGCAATGGATCGGCGTCCGCGCCGGCGCGGTCAGCCGAACCTGGGGCGGAGCACGTCACGTGCGCTCCCGGCCGTTGCGCTCGTCCTGCTGCCGCAAACGCGCGGCGCCGGTCCGATCGCGACGCTCGCCGTCCCGCAGGGTCTCGATCGCGTGGCGCTCGAGCTGCGACTCGAGCCGGGCGATTTCAGCCGCTACGAGGTGGCGCTGAAAGATCCGGCGGGCAGTCGCATCGTCTGGCGCAGCGGCCGCATCACCTCCAGCATCATCGACGACATTCCGACGATTGCCCTGCTCATTCCTTCCACCGTCCTGAAAACCCAGTACTACTCGCTCGAGCTCAATGGCATCACGGCCGCCGGCAGTGCCGACGTGATCGGCAGCTACGTCTTCCAGGTGGTGCGGCGATAGCGCGCGAACGATGTCTCGATTCACCCTGAACGGCTGATGTTGTTGCGCACGCGCTTCCGGACGGCGCTCATGGCCATGCTGTGCGGCGGCGGCGTGCTCGCAGGGCACTCGGACCGTCTTCACGCGGCGCCTGCGCCGCAGGCCGCCGATCACGCCGCGCTGCTCGAGGCAGGCTTGACGATCGAGCGCGAATTGGGCCCGCGCCAGGAGCATCTGTATCAGCTCGCGCTCGCGAAAGACGAATGCGTGCGCGTGATCGTCGAACAGCGCGGGATCGACGTCATCGCGCAGACCCGCCGGCCGGACGGCAGCGTCATCGCGAATTTTCAGTCCGAGATCCGCCGTCAGGGCGAGGAGCAGGTCGACCTCGTCGCCGACACGAGCGGTACGTATGTCGTGGCGATCACGCCCGGCCCCGGTGCCGTCGCGGCCTCGTATGCGATCCGGATTGAGGGCCGTCACGCCGCAAGCGAGGCGGATCGGTCGCTGCAGGAGGCGCAGGCGCTGCGCACCGCCGCGGCCCGATTCGAGTCCGTGGCGCAATTCGCCGAGGCGCGGTTGCGATTCGAACGGGCGCTCGCCATCGCCGAGACGCTGCGCGGAGCTGACGACCCGTTCGTCGGCATCCTGGTCTTCGAGCTCGCCGGCAATGCCCTCGAAGCCCGTGACGATTCCCGGGCGGGCGCGCTGTATCAGCGTGCGCTCGCGATCCTCGAAGACGCATGGGGCGCCGAGCATCCCTACCCGGCGATGGCGCAGTCGCGACTCGCGCTCCTGCAGCAGCATGCCGGCCAGGGTCCGAAGGCGGAAGCGATGCTGCAGCGCGCCATGGATGTGATCGAACGGACGCTCGGCGCCGATCATCCGTGGTTCGCCGTCTGCCTCACGACGCAAGCGAATCTGCGCGCGGACGCCGGCGATCTGGAGACGGCCGAGACGATCGACCGGCGCGCGCTGGGCATCCTCGAAAAGATCGATGACACCCAGAGCGAGCGGTATGCGGGACTGCTGGTCAACCTCGGCGACGTCTACCGGCAGCGGGAGGACTATACGCGCGCGCAGGATTTCTTCGAGCGCGCGCTCGCGGTCACCGAACGGCTCGAAGGCACGGAGAGCTATCACATCAGCATCGACTACCAGAACCTCGGCATCGTCGCGCGCGAGCGCAAGGACTACGCGAAGGCGGTCGAGTACGACACGCGCGCGCTGTCCATCCGCGAACGGCTGATGGGGCCCGAGCATCCGGACGTGGCGCCGCTCCTGAACAACCTGGGCAACGTGCTGCACTCGACCGGGCACGACGACCAGGCGCTCGAGACCTACTTCCGCGCCCTGCACATCTGGGAGAGAGCGCGCGGCCCCTATTTCTCCGGCACGTTGAACGTCGTCGGCAACATCGCGCGAACCTACGCCTCGGCCGGCGACATCGAGCACGCGATCGCGTTTCAGCGGCGTACCGACGCCATCGTCGAAACACAGCTCGCGCTCAACCTGGCCGTCGGATCGGAGCGGCAGAAGCTCGCGTTCGTCAACAGCGTGTCGAACCGGACGGACCGCACGATTTCGCTCAGTCTCTCGGAGGCGGCCGGCGATCCCGACGCCAATGCGCTCGCGGCGCTCGTCCTCCTGCAACGCAAGGGGCGGGTGCTCGACGCCATGACCGATACGTTCGCGGCCGTGCGGCAGCGGGTCGCGGATCCGAAAGACCAGAGCCTCCTCGATCAGTTGCGCACGACCACCGCGAAGCTCGCGCGGCTGGCGTTGAGCCCGTCCGACGGCGCGCATCCGGACGATCGTCAGAACCCGATCAAGGAAGTCGAGGCGCAAAAAGAGCTGCTCGAAGCGGAGCTGAGCATGCGCAGCGCGGATTTCCGCGCGCAATTGCAGCCGGTCACGCTCGAGGCCGTGCAGGCGGCGATGCCCGACGAGGCGGCGCTGGTCGAATTCGCGGTCTTCCGCCCCTTCTATCCGTCGGCCGAGCGAAACGCCGAGGCGTACGGGCCGCCGCACTATGCGGCATACGTCGTCCGCAAGCATGGGGCGCCGATCGGGCACGACCTCGGCGACGCCAGGGCGATCGATGAGATGGTCGACGTGCTGCGCCAGGCGCTGCGCGATCCGGCGCGCACCGATCTGCCAATGCGCGCCCGCGACCTGGACGAGCAGGTGATGCGTCCGCTGCGCGCGTCGCTCGGCGACGCCACGCGGCTGCTCATTTCTCCCGATGGCGTTCTCAATCTGGTGCCGTTCGAAGCGTTCGTCGACGAGGACGGCCGATACCTGATCGAACGCTACGCGACGAGTTACCTGACGAGCGGCCGCGACCTGTTGCGCCTGCAGGTGACCGCCGCCAGCCGGAACGATTCGGTGGTCATCGTGGCGGATCCGCTCTTCGGCGAGCCCGGGACGACGAGCGTCGTCCCGCCGGCGCATCAGTTTGCCGACGATCTGTCGTCGATGTACTTCGCGCCGCTCGCGGGCACGGCGGCTGAAGCGCGCGCCATCAACGCGCTCTTCCCGGGGGCGACGCTGCTGACGGGGAAGAACGCGACGAAAGCGGCGATGGCGCACCTCGAGGCGCCCCGCATTCTCCACATCGCCTCGCATGGATTCTTCCTGCAGCAGAAGGTCGAGAATCCGCTGCTGCGATCCGGTCTGGCGCTGGCCGGCGCCAACCTGAAATACGGATCGCACGACGATGGGATTCTCACCGCGCTCGAGGCATCGGCGCTGAACCTGTGGGGTACACAGCTGGTGACGCTCTCGGCCTGTGACAGCGGCATCGGCGAAGTCAGGAACGGCGAAGGCGTCTACGGACTGCGGCGCGCATTCGTGCTGGCCGGCGCCGAGACTCTCGTCATGGCACTCTGGCCGGTGAGCGACGCCAGCAGCCGCGAAACGATGGCGGCGTACTACGCCGGGCTCGAAGCCGGCATCGGGCGCGGCGACGCGCTGCGCCAGGCCAAGCTCGAGATGCTGAAGCGGAACGGCCGCCAGCATCCGTACTACTGGGCCAGTTTCATCCAGTTTGGCGAGTGGGCCAGCCTGGACGGCACCCGCTGACGGTCCACTACCTGCCTACGTAGTGTCCGCCTTCAGGCGGACCTGCCGAAGTCCGGCTAAAGCCGGACACGACTACACCGCTCGCTCGCCGAAAGGCTTTCGCCGGCCGCGTCCTATCAGGCAACGGCGTCTGAACGCCGTCCAACCCGTTCATCCCGCGAACATTCCTGGAGCACGCGATGGCACAAGACCTACAGGAAGTGACACGAACCCCGAGCATCCGGCCGGGCCACGGCACGGCAGGGCGCCAGCCGACGCGCGAGGCGCTCGACGCGCAGGCCGGCCAGGAACCGGGAATGTTCGGCAGAATTTTCCCGGAGCTCGGTCCGCTCGCCGTGGAGGACGGGCCGCTGCAGGAACTCGCCGACGCGATGACGGACGCCGATCCCGCCGGCAGCGCCGGCGACAATGCGAACGTTCCGGCCGGCTTCACGTATCTCGGCCAGTTCGTCGATCACGACATCACGCTGGATCTGACCGCCCTCGGCGAAAAAGAGTCCGATCCAACCGCCGTCAAGAACTTCCGCACGCCGGCGCTCGATCTGGATTCGGTCTACGGGCTGGGCCCCGACGGCAGCCGGCATCTCTACGCGCGCAACCCGGGCGATGCCGACGGAAAGAATCCCGGCCCGAAGCTCCTCGTCGGCAAGAACATCAACGTGGCGGCCGGCGGCGTCACCGGCGATCACCGCAACGATCTGCCGCGCGGCCCCGAGGGCTTCGCGCTGGTTGGCGATCATCGCAACGACGAGAACCTCGTCGTCGCCCAAACGCATATCGCGCTGTTGAAGTTTCACAACAAGGTCTGCGATCAGCTGGCCGCGGCGGGCCGGCCGGCTTCGGCAATCTTCATGGAAGCGCGGCAGATCGTGACGTGGCACTACCAGTGGCTGGTGCTGCACGACTTCGTCGAGCGCGTCACCGAAAAGGGCATCGTCGCCAGAATCCTCGAGCGCGGCCGCCGTTTCTATCGTTTCAAGAAGCAGCCGTTCATTCCGGTGGAATTCTCCGCAGCGGCGTACCGCCTCGGTCACAGCATGGTGCGCGAGGCGTACAGCCACAACCGCATCTTCACGCCAGGCGGTCTCGCGCCGGCCACCCTTCAACTGTTGTTCCGGTTTACCGGGCTGTCCGGCGGCATCGTCGGCGATCTGGCGCCCAATCCGCCGACCGCGCCGACACCAGTCCCGGTGCTGCCGAGCAACTGGATCATCGACTGGCGCCGCTTCCACACCGTGGCGGCGCCGAATCCCGAGGGCGTGCCGCTCAATCTCTCGCGCCGGATCGATCCCTTCGTCGTGCCGACGCTGCACACGTTGCCGGGCGGCGGCGGGAGCCTGCCATTTCGCAATCTGAAGCGGGGCGTCCTGCTCGGGCTGCCGTCGGGACAGGCCGTCGCCGCAGCAATGAAGATTCCGAATCCGCTCACGCCCGACGAGATCGCGAGCGGAACGGACGGCGCGGTGGCGAAGAAAGCACGGCCTGCACCTGCGTACTCCACTCTGGTACTACATCCTCAAGGAAGCCGAGCAGCGGAGCAGCGGCGAACGTCTCGGTCCGGTCGGCGCGGCGATCGTCTCGGAAGTATTCGTCGGACTGGTGCAGGGTGACCCGTCGTCGTTTCTGTCGCTCAGAGGCAAGGACTGGAAGCCGGAGCTGCCGTCGAAGACGCCCGGTGATTTCACGATGGCCGATCTGCTGCGCTTCGTCGGAGACATCAGCCCCATCGACGGCATCACCACGCTTTAACGGCCCGGCGCTCTTTCGGAGATTCGCATGTCGCAGATCAAGGATGTCAGCGGAACGGCGTTCGTCGTCGCGGAATTCCGGGCGGAAGAGAACCACGCCGTGGCGCCGCTCTACCGCGACCCCGTCGTCGGACTGTTTCTCGGCGAAGCCAGCCGCTACGCCGCGGGACAGGTCGCATCCAGATTTCCGCCGGTCAAGGACATGGTGAAACTGCGGACCCGATACCTGGACGACATGCTCGACCAGCATCTCGGTTCGCAGTTCCGCCAGGTCGTGATCCTTGGCGCCGGCCTCGACACGCGCGCGGTAAGAAAACAGGCAGACGGCGTGCAGTACTTCGAGATCGACGACGCGGCGACGCTGATGTTGAAGCGGACCTGCTACCAACATCGCGGCATTGGCGCGGACGTCAAGTTCATTCCCGGCGACTACGTGGCGGACGGCCTGATCGATCTGTTGAAGCAAAACGATTTCGATTTTGCCGCGCCGACGTATTTCATCTGGGAAGGCAACACGATGTACCTGCCGCTGGCGACCGTCAAACACATTCTCACGGAGCTGCGGTTATCGGTCAGGCGATTCCGGCTGTCCTTCGACTACATGGCGGAATCGGTGATCGCGAAGACGACCGGCGACGCGGGGATCACACGCCTGGTCGAAGCGTTTGAAGACATGGGCGCGCCGTGGCTGTCAGGCATTCGCGATATCCGGATCCTGGCGCGCGAGCTCGGACTGAATCTCATCGAGAACTTCAAGACCTCGGAGCTCTATCAGACGTATTGGTACGGCCGTCCGATCACGTCGCCGATTTTCAGTTTCTATTCGATCTGCACGGTCGGCTTCTAGCCCGCTACTGCTTGATGACGATGAACCACGAGGCCACGATGGGGCCCTGTGGACCACGGCCTCGGCCGGCGCCTCCGGGTGCCGGCGGCGGCGCGTCGGGAGGTGGCGGCGGTGCCGGGCCGCGCTCGGGCTGGAAGAGATACACGTTGTGCGTCACCGGATCGACCGTGATGGTCTTCGCGCCGGCAAACGTCGGCACGGTCGCCACGACCGTGTACGAGTCGGGCGAGTCCTGCCGCGCGACCGTGACGTTGCCCTCGCCGCCGTTGGGGATGTAGATCAGTTTTTTCACCGGATCCCATCCGAGCGCGTCCACGCGCGTGCCGTTCGCGATGGTCGCGACGATCTTGCCGCTGTTCGGATCGACGACCACGGACGTCCGGTTGCAGCCGGAGAAAATGCGATCGGACGCCTTGTCGTAGGCAATACCGGTCGGCCCCTGGCACGGCGCGAGCGGCCACGACGCGGTCGCCTTCCACGTCTTCACGTCGATCACCTGGATCGTGTTCTTGCTCTCGTTGTTGACGAAGATATGGCCCTTGCCATCGGCGGCCGCGCCTTCGGGCGCGGTGTCTTCCAGTTCAACGGTCGCGACGATGTCGCCGGTTTTGGGATCGAGCGCGGTGAGCGTGCCGATCGGGCGGCTGTGATTGGTCAGGATGATCTTGTCGTCGGGCTCGTCGTACATGATCCCGTCGAGGCCCGGCCCGACCTTGATTTGCCTGAGCACCGCCAGCGTCTTCAAGTCGAACATCGTGACCGTCTCGTCGCCGCCGTTGGTCGTGAAGCCGTGGCCGGCCTTGGTCGCGATGCCGGCGCCGTGCACGCCGGGCGTGTTCGGGATGTCGCCCAGCACCTTTCCGGTGGCGCCTTCGACGACCATCATGTGCGTGCCGCGCGAGACGAAGACACGGCCCGTGGCCGCTTCGACGGCCACATAGTCGGTGCCGCCGTCGCCCTTGATGTCGAATTTCTCGGTCTTGAATGTCTGGGCGTGTCCAACCGCGGGCACGGCCAGGATCGCAGTCGCGAGACAGATCACCGCGGCGAAGAGGCGTTTCATCATAGTGCCCTCATTCATGATCAGACGCGGTCAGACGGCGCGTGCAGGGGGCCTGCACGAACCCCGGCCGGACAAAGCCGGGATTGTAGCAGTGCCAAGATGACACGCCGATGACAACCGCCTCCCGTTAGGGATGGAACCCGACCGTCATCGACACCGAGACGCTGCGGGCCGGCATCAACGTCAGCAGATCGTTGGGGTCCGGATTCGCCGACGTGGACTTGACCGAGCCGCCCTTGGGCACGCCGGTCAGCGCGTGACTGTCGATCAGGTTGTTCACGGCGAGGCGGATTCGCGACTGCGACAAGCGTGAGGAGCCGCGCAGCGTGTAGTTGAAGAACAGGTTGGTGATGTTGAACGGATCGATGACGAACGCCTGGTGAATGGCGCCGTTGTCGTTGTACATCTGCCCGACCCGCTTGTTGAAAAAGCCGAGATTCCAGTTACCGCGGTTATAGGTGAGACCAAGCGTCTCGGTATCCTTGGGCGCGTTCTGGGCCCACAGGCCGGTGTCGTCGTAAGTGGCGCTGCCCTTGGTGGCGTTCAGGTAGACCGCGACGCCGTGGCCGATGAGGATCGTGCTCTCGGCTTCGACGCCCTTGGTGAGTGCCGAGCCGTTCGCGTACCAGTTCGTGTCGCCGGTGATGGGGTCGGTCGCCGAGGAATAATCGTTCTGATACTTGATGTGGTACGCGTCCACGTCGAGCGTCGCGCGGTTCGACTTCCACACCGTGCCGACCTGATAGGTGTCGGTCAGTGTCGGCTCCGGCAGCGTCGCGACCTGCGCGCCCTTGACGTCGAAAATGCTGGTCGGCGGAATGTTCTGCCCCTTGCCGTACTGGCCGTAGACCGACCAGTCCGCCTGCAGCAGGTAGTGCGCGTCGATTGACGGCAGCCAGGTGTCGTAGGTCACGTCGTGTTTCACGAACGGCGCGCCGTTCAGATTGCCGACGGTCTTGGCGTCGGCCAGCTGCGTGAAGTCCTGCTTGTAATGCGCCAGCTTGATGCCCGGCGTGATTCTCAAGCGACCGGTGGCCTGCAGCTCGTATTCGGCGTACGGCTGCAAGGTCGTCGTGCCGAACATTTCGTGGAAATTCGGCAGCGGCGCATGGACGCCGGTGCGCGGATCGTAGGGCGTCTGGTAGCGATCGGTGGACGCGTATTCCGACCACAGCCCGGTGCGCAGGACGCCGGTCTTCGACACGTGCGTGATCGGCAGGAGGTTGCCGACCTTCCAGTAGCTATTGAGCTTGTCCGTCGCACTGACCGGCGAGATCGTCGTCGGGCTGTTGAAGTCCTGCTTGTTGTAGTAGCGCATCCCGTACGTCTTGTTGTCGATCGACCAGCCGTGTCCGAGGTTGGACTTCAGGCCGACGTACTCGAAGTTCGTGGGGATGTGGTAGAAGTTGAACTTGTAATACAGCGGCGAATTCGGGTCGTCGGTCAGCAGGAAGTTGTCGCCGTAAGTGGCGAGCTGGGTCCGCGTCGAGCCCTTGTGATCAGGCGTGTTGGCGTGGAGATCGACGACCGATGTCAGCGCGGTCAACTGCGTGTTCTCGGTGATCGCGTACAGTGTACTTCGCCGAAAACGCCTTCCGATCCTGATAGTTGAACGTCTGGTAGCCGTCCGACGTCATCTGGTGTCCTTCGACCGTCAGGCGCATCTTGCCGCTGGCGAACTTGCCCGAGTCGTATCCCAGGTCGAGCAGCTTGGTGTTGAACGAACCGTACGACACCGTGCCGTCGATGGTCTGCAGCGGACCGATCGCCGGCGACAGGAAATTCACCGAGCCGCCGAAGGTTGACGGTCCGATCGACGCGGCCGAACCGGGGCTGCGTTCGAACACGGTCGAACCGATCGTCTGCGCCGGAAAGAACACCCACGAGTGGTGCGTCGGATCGTTCGTGTCGTTGAACGGGATCCCGTCGTAGGTCATGCTGTAGTAGCCGTCCTTGAACCCGCGGAAGAACGTCTTCGTATCGCTCAGTCCCGGGCCGTTCGCGCTCACGCTGAACGTTCCCGGCGCCATCTGCAGCACCTGGCTGTAATCCGACACCGGCGACGTGTAGTTGCGAATGTATTCGTTGCTGATAAGTGACTGCGCCGACCTTGCGGTGAGCGATCCCTGCGAAGGGGCGGCCACTGCCGCGGCCGGAAGCGCGACCGATACGGTCACCGTTTCCGAGATGTTCGCGATCGTCAGCTGAATCGACACGTCCTGTACGCTCGCCGCCGGCGCCGGCTTGAGCCCGTTCCGCGTGACGATCTCGAACCCCGGCACCGCGATCTCGACGGTGTAAGTGCCCTCCGCGACATTCACGGAGAAATGGCCCCGGCTGTCCGTCGCCGTCGTCTGGAGGGCGCCGCTCGCTTCGTTCCGCGCCATGACGACCGCGCCGACAACAGCTTTCGCATCGGGATCCAGAACGACACCGGCGATGGCCATGCTGTCGGCCGTCTGCGCGTAGCCCAGGCCGCCGCCGGCCAGGGTGAGGAGGAGCACCGATCGAAATCGTTGAGCGAAACATCGAAAGTCGGGCGAAGAAGTGGCTCATGGTGCCGGAACGATAGCCAACTCATGTGCCGTGAACGTGAACCGGAAGTCACCAGTCGCGCGACGAATTCATTCCCCATTCATCTGCGGCTGGCTAGACTCGGACAATGTCCCGTATTCGCCGCCTGACGACTTGCTCGGCGCTCGTCGCATTGCTCCTGCACCCGCGGATCGGCGCGGCCCAGGACCTTCCGCCGCGTCCGCCGCCACCAGGGTCACCGCAGCCGCCGCAGTCACCTCCCGCCGCCGCGGGAGAAGAAGCCGCCAAGCCGAGTGGCGCCTTCTTTCCGACGCTCGGCCACAACCTCGTCGATGACCTGAAACACATTCCGAGGCTGAATACGGTCTATTGGCTCGCCGCGGGCACAGGCGCTCGCGCTCGCCGTCCACCCGGCCGACGACGACATCAATGAGCACTCCTCACGAGCTCATCGTCGGGACTTCTTCGTCGCCGGCAAGGTGATCGGCTCGACGCCGTTCATTCTCGGCTCGGCATTCACCGCCTACGGGCTGGGCCGGTGGAAGAAACATCCGCGGCTGGAGCACCTTGGCATGGACGAGATCGAGGGCGCGCTGCTCACCGAGGGGATCGTGGAAGGCGGCAAGCAGATCGCGCGTCGCGATCGACCGCTCAATCCCGACGGCACCAAGCAGGCGGGATTTTCGTTTCCGTCCGGCCACGCCGCCATGACCTTCGATGCGGCGACCATCCTGCAGCAGCATCTCGGTTACAAGGCCGGGATCCCGACTTATCTGGTCGCGACCTACGTGGCCATGTCGCGGCTGCGTCGACAACCGGCATTTCGCGAGCGACGTGGCGTTCGGCGCGGCGGTCGGCATCATCATCGGCCGCTCGGTCACCTGGCACGGCCGGAATTTCTACGGGTATCCTTCGGTCGGAAAGGACAGCGCAGAGATCGTCTTCGCGATGAAGTGAGTCACGGTCCGGCTAGCCGGACACTACAGGTGACGTCGTAGTGTCCGGCTTTAGCCGGACCGCATCAGCGCAGTGCTCCTCGTCATGAAGTACTGCGCGGCCGGCGTCACGATCAGCGAGAGGACCATCGAGATCAGGATGCCGCCGATCACCGCGATGGCGAGCGGCTGCAGCATCTGAGAGCCCGCGCCGAGCGCCAGCGCGAGCGGCAGCATGCCGGCCACTGCGGCGAGCGCGGTCATCACAATCGGCCGCAGCCGGCGGCGTCCCGCCTGAACCGCGGCCTCTTCCGCCGAAAACCCAATCGCCCTGAACTTCTCGTCCGCATCGAGCAGCAGGATGCCGTTCTTGGCGACGATGCCGATGACCATGATCAGCCCCATGAACGACGACACGTTGAACGTCGTCCTGGTCACGAGCAGCGCGAGGAAGACTCCTGACGTCGAGAGAATCGCCGACGACAGGATGGCGATCGGCGGCGTGTACGAGCGGAACTCGAACAACAGGACGAGGAAAATCAGCACGACCGCGAGCATCAGCACCAGCTCGAGATCGCGGAAGGATTTCTGCTGTTCGCGATACGTGCCGCCGTATTCCACGCGGATCGACGGCGGCAGCTTCAGGTCGGCCACGGCCTTCTGCACCGCGGCCACGCCGGTGCCCATGTCCACGCCTTCGAGCCGCGCCGTCACCTCGACGAGCCGCTGCAGGTTCTCGCGCCGCACTTCGACCTGGCCGGGAAGTTCGTCGACGCGTGCCAGCGAACCCAGCGTGGAGGTCGCGCCGTTCGAATTGACCAGCATCGTGTTGCTCATGGCCTCGAGCGACGAGCGGCTCGCCGGAGGATAGCGCACGCGCAGCGTGTAGGGCCGATCGCCGACGATGACCGGCGCGGATGCGGGCTCGCCTTCGACCATGGCGACGGCGATGGTGCCGAGCTCTTCGGGCGTGAAGCCGGCGCGCTCGGTCGCCTGCGGATCGACCGTGAACACGACCGCCGGACCGCTCGTGGTGTTTTCGATGCCGTCCTCGACGTCCACCACCGGCGTTTTCCCGCCAATCGTGACTTTCTCGAGCGCTTCGGCCACCTGCGGCGCCCACGTGCTCAAGAGATCCGGATCGGGCGAAAACAGCTTCACGACGACCGGTTCGGGAGCGCCCGTGAGGTCGCCGATCATGTCCTGAAGAACCTGGATGAACTCGACGTCCAGGATCGGTTCGGCATGCGTGACCTTGGCGCGCACGTCCGCGATCACATCGTCCACGCTGCGGCTGCGAGCGTCCTTCAGCTTGACGGCAATGTCGCCGGTATTCGGTTCGGTGACGGCGGCCAGCCCCAGCTCGAGGCCGGTGCGCCGCGATGTGCTTTCGACCTCGGGGGTCTCGCGGAGAATCGCTTCCACGTGGCTGAGGACGCGATTCGTTTCCTGCAGCGAGCTGCCGGCGGGCATGACGTAGTCGAGGACGAAGCCGCCCTCGTCGAACGCCGGGAGGAGATCGCTGCCGAGCAGCCGGTAGCAGCCGTACGACGCGACCACGAGCATCAGGCAGAAGGCCGCGAGCAGCGCCCGGATGCTTCAGCGATCGCCGGAGCACGCGTTCGTAGGCCACGAGCACGTGGCCGAACAGCCCGTGGCCGAGCGACGCTTCCTCGACCGCCATCATGTGCCGCAGCTCCGCCGCGTGGTGTTCCTGTTCCGAGCCGGTTGAAGGCACGGGCGGCACCGCGAGGGCGGCGGCGGACGCGCCTTTCTGGCCGCGTCGAATCAGGCGGGTGCTCAGGTTGCTGGTCCACACCAGCGCGAGGACCAGCGACGCCAGCAGCGACACGCTCATCGCGATCGCCAGCGCGCTGAAGAACGCGCCGGTGACACCGGTGATCGTGATGAGCGGCAGGAAGACCACGATCGGGGTGAGCGTCGATCCGATCAGCGGAACGGTCAGTTCCTTGAGGGCGCTCGCCGTCGCCTGCAGCGGCCCTTCCCCGCCGTCGCGGTGCAGCACGATGTTCTCGACGACCACGATCTTGTCGTCGATGACCAGGCCAACCGCTGCCGCCAGGCCGCCGAGCGTCATCAGGTTGAAGGTCTGGCCGAGGATCTTCATCACGATGAACGTCACGACCATCGTGACCGGCACCACCAGCCCGGTCATCACCGCCGTGCCCCAGTCGCGCAGGAACAGCCAGATGATCAGCCCGGCCAGGAACAACCCGATGATGATGGCGTCGCGCACGCTCGCGATCGATTCGGTGACGATGCCCGACTGATCGTAGAAGGGGCGCATCTCGACACCGGCCGGAAGCGTCGGGCGGATGCTGGCCATCTCCTGGTGGACTTCGTCGGCCACCTGCACGGTGTTGCTTTCCGGCTGTCGATTCACGCTGAGGAGCACGGCCGGCTTGCCGTTCGCCGAGACCGCGGTGTAGATCGGTTCGACGGCCGGCGCGACGCTGCCGATGTCCCTGATGCGCACCGGCGTGTCCTTGACGCTCTTGATCACGATGTCGCCGATCTCTTCGGGCGTGTGCACCTGCGCGGTCACCAGCCCGAGGAACAGCTGATGATTGCGATTCAGGAGCCCCGGCGAATCGATGATGTTGGTGCGGTTGATCGCGCCGACGACGTCGCCGATCGCGACGCTGGTGCGCAGCATCTGCGCCGGATCGACGGTGACGTGGAATTCGGGGCGTTGGCCGCCCTGGACCAGCACGCTCGCGACGCCGCTGAGGCGATTCAGGCGCGGCTTGATCTCGTAGGTGGCGAGCTCCCACAAGTCGGTTTGCGGAACCGTCTCGGACGTCAGGCTGTAGCCGATGATCGGAAAGCTGGCGAAGTCGAGCCGGTGCGTTTCGATCTGGACCGTCGCCGGCAGCGTGCTCTGGATCCGCGAGACCGCGGCGTCAACCAGCTGCAGCGTCTCCAGCATGTTGACGTTCCAGTCGAAGAACAGGTTGATCTCCGCCGAGCCGCGGCTGGTCGTCGAGCGCACGTCCTCGAGGCCGGGCACGATCCGGATCGCCTCTTCGAGCGGACGGGTGATCGTGACTTCCATCTGCTCGATCGGCATGACGCCGTTGTCGACGCCGATGATGATGCGCGGGAAGTTGGTCGTGGGAAAGACGGCGACGGGAATGCTGAGCGCTTCGTAGAGGCCGACAATCGTCAGGACGGCGATCAGGAAAATGATCGACGTCGAGTGGCGTGCAAACCAGTAGCGATCGGGCTGCTCTTCGGCGATGGGCGGCATATGCGGAGGAATCGGGAGCACGCGCTAGGGCGTGTCGTCTTCTTCTTCCTCTTCTTTGGGCGGCTGGATTTGCGCCGTGGTCTTGGCCAGCACTTCCGGATCCAGCTTGGCCAGCTCGAAGGCGCCGGTGGTCGCGACGCGCTGCCCGCTTTCCAGGCCGTCGGTGACCTGCACCTTGCCGGCGTCGCGGATGCCGACCGTCACGCTCTTCTTGTGCGGCTTGTTCTCCGGATCGATGACGATGACCGAGGTGGATCCTGACGAGCTCGTCACCACCGCGGCCTGCGGAATCACCAGCGCGCCGGGAACGGTCCTGGCGATCATCTCCACGCGCAGGCTGGTGCCCGGCCTTGAGTTTCTCGCCCGGGTTTGCCGCCTGCACCCACACTTCGACCGTCGTGCCGACCGCGTCGAGCGCGGGGCTGATCTGCGTCACCTTGCCGGGAATCGGCGCGCCGTCGGGGCCGATGATGCTGGCCTCGTTGCCGACCGCCAGCTCCGACGCCTCCGCGGGTGGAATGTGGGCGCGGGCAATCACCTGCGAGAGATCCATGACCGTGATCACCGGGCTGCCGCTCTGCGGCGTCTCGCCCGGGTACATCGGCTGTTCGGTCACCGTGCCGTTCAGCGGGCTCGTGATCCGCGAGTACGACAGCTGCGCCTGCGCCGTGTCGTGGCGCCCCTGCGCCTGATCGCGCTCCGCGGCCGCCGCCTTGAGCGCCTGGTCGCCGGCGAACCCGCGCAGATCGTCAAGCCGCTTCTGCGCGATCTCGTACTGGTTGCGCGCCTGGCTGAGCGCGACCTGCGCGTCGTTGACTTCCTTCTGCGCGATGGCCCCTTCGCGAAACAGCTGCTGCCGGTTGTTGAAGACCGCCTGCTGCGCGTCGAGCGCGTCTTTCGCGGCGCGGACGTCGAGCTCCGCTTTCTGGGCTTCCTCCGGCACCGTCGCCCGCGCGGTGGTCTCGTAGGTCGCCTGCGCGAGCTGATACGCGGCCGCGTTCTCCTGGGCGGTTCCCGCCAGGTCGGCGTTCTCGAGCTCGAGCAGCAGCTGCCCGGCGCGCACGTGCGCGCCGCGTTCCACATAGACCTTCTTGATCGGCGCGGCGATCTTCGGAATGATCGCCGCCTGCTGCAGCGGGTAGATGAGCGCCTGCGCGCGGATGGTGCGCTGAATGTCGGAGCTCAGGACCGGGGCCACGTCGATCGTGACGACCGGCGCGGCTTCTTCCTCGGGCTTCGCCCCGCACGCGGTCGCGCACCACGCGGCGATCACCGCGGCCAGCCAGCGTCGATCGGCGCGTCTCGGTCTCAGCATCGGTCAGAACGTCCCTGTTACGGTTTGCAGCGCGGCGATCGCGACGCGGTAGCGAATCAGCGCCGCATCGTATTCGTCGCGCGTCTGGACCAGCGTGTTCTGCGCATCCACGACTTCGAGCGCCGTGGACTCGCCCGCCTGGTAGCGAAGATTGATCAGGCGCAGGCTCTCGGCGGCGAGATCGGCAATCCGCTGCGCGCTGTCCGAGGCCGCGCGAGCCGCCAGCGCCTCGTTGTAGAGCGAGTAGAGATTGCTGACCAGCTGACGCTGCGCCTGCGTCAATTCCACCTGCGCCTGCGCCGCGCGCGCCGTGCTCTGGTGCAGCTTGCTGCGCAGGCCGCCCCAATCCCAGATCGGCACCGACAGGTTCACGGTGACAAAGTAACCGAGATTCGGCAGGACCCCAAGCTCGGGCTGGGCCACGGCCACGCTGTGCAGCGCGAACTCGTTGGCCTCGATGCCGTAGTCCGCGTCGATCAGCAGCGTCGGGAGGAAGGCGTTCTTGGCGCCGCGCACATCCTGCTCCGCGACGCGCAGCGCCGCCATGGCCACGCGCAAATCGGGATTGTCGTGCTCGGCCAGCGATCGCGCCTCCGAAAACGGCGGAAGCGGCGGCGCCGTCGTCAGATCGTCCACCACGGTGAAGTTCTGATTCAGCGCCGGGAACAGCAGCACCGCCAGCTGCAGCCGCGCGTTCTCGATTTGCAGCGCGGCCTCGCGGTACGCCTGTTCCAGCTGGCGAAATTGAATCTCCGCCTTGACGGTGTCGGCGCGCGCGACCTGCCCCAGGCGCTCCTGCTGGCCGGCGATGTCGAAGAAGCGCTGCGCCTGCTGCACGGCCTGCTGCGCGGTGGCGTACTTGCGCTCGGCGGTCACCAGCGCGTAGTACCGCTGGGTCAGCGTGACGGTCAGGCCGCGGCGCGCGATGTCGACTTTCGCGCCCGCCAGCACTTCCGCCGCGCTGGCGCGGCGGTACCGGCGTCAGCATGTTCGGCGACAGTTCCTGGTGGGCGACCAGCCACGCGCGATACATGTTGACGCCGTCGTTCGAGACGAAGCGTCCGGTGGCGAGCGGCGTGTCGCCCTGCGTGCCGAGGTATTGCGTCGTCGCGCTGATCGCCGGGAAGAGTCCCGCACGCGCCTGCGCGCGTTCCTCGCCGGCGACCTTCGCGTCGGTAATCGCCGACTGAAACTGTGCGTCGTTGGCCCGGGCGCGCTCGAGCGCGTCCAGCCAGGTGATGACGAGCGGCGGCGCCGCCTGCCCCTCCGGCAAAACGAGCGTCAGCGGCGGCCCGGGCACCGTCTGCGCCCCGGCTCGACCGGCCAGAACGCTGCAGGCGAGCGCGACACACCCGGCAGCAATTCGTCGTCTCCCCATCGTCATTTCCCGACGACCAGGACTTTGAACGTGTCGGGCAGGTAGGTCGGACGGGCGTTGCCCTGCGCCGGCGCGGTTTTCGCGGTCGGCACGAACAACCGGTGCGTCTTCTCGTCCACGGCAATCGTCCGCGCGCCGCGCTCGGTCGCGATGTTCTCGAGCACTTCCCATTTGCCCCCCGCCTGCTGCACGACGGTGAGCGTACCGTCGCCGTTCGAGCTGAACGCATATCCGGTGCCGGGGTCGAACGCGACGCCGTCGGAGCCGGCGCCGATGGCCGGTGTCGGCGACGACCTTGCCGGTATCCGGATCGGACACCGCCATCACGCGGTTACTGCACACGGAGAAGAGCTTGCGGTTCTTCGCGTCGAACGCCAGCCCCGACGGCCCGTCGCAGGGGCTCAGCGAATAGCGCTTGGCGACGGTCAGTTTCGCGGCGTCGATCTCGACGATTTCGCTGGTGTCTTCGATGTTGACGAACACCATGCCCTTGCCGTCGGCGATCGAGAACTCCGGCTTGCCGCCGAGCGCGAGCGTCCCGGCGACCTTGCCGGTTTTCGCGTCGATCGCCGTCGTGTTGTTCGTCCGGCCGTTGAAGGTGAAGACGCGTCCCGAGACCGCGTCATATCGAATCGAGTCCGGGTTCTCGCCGGTCGGCGTCTGGCCGAGCGACTTCAACGTCTTCAGATCGAAGATCGTCACGTTGTTGCCGCGGCCGTTGCTGACAAACCCGCGGTTCAGTTCCGGCGCGATCGCAATGCCGTGCACCCCGGGCGTGTCCGGGATGTCGCCGACGACTTTCAACGTATCGATGTCCACGACCGCCACGTGGGTCGCGTGCGAAACGTAGAGCCGGCGCGCCGCCGCATCGACGGTGAGGTAGTCCCAGCCGCCCTCGCCGCCGATCTTGATCTCGCTCTGAACCTTGTAGCCGGTCGTCGCCGCGAGCGCGAACGACGTCGAGAGGAGCACGAGCCCGGCAATCATGAACCGTCGCATAACGCTCTCCTTGAACAAATGCTGTGCTTCACACACCGATGAGCGTCCGCCAGTCTAGCCAGAGCAACGTGACAGGTCCATTAATGCCGCATTAACGTCACGGCCGGCGCGGGTCTATTGGCCGCCCCACAACAACAGGGCGATACCAAGGGCGATCCGGTAGATCCCGAAGCCGCTCAGCGAGTGCCCGCGAACGAACTTCAACAGCCAGCGGACGACCAGGAACGCGGAGGCGGCCGCCACCAGAAAGGCGATCGAGGTGTCGGTCAGGCTGGCGCCCACCACTTCGCCGTGACGCCAGGCGCCCAGGAATTTGTAGCCGCCGGCCGCGGTCAGCGTGATCATGCCGAGCAGGAACGAGAATTCCGCGGCTTCGGATCGCGCGAGACCCAGGGCAATCGCCACCATGATGGTTGCGCCAGAACGCGACGTGCCCGGGAAAACCGCCGCCACGAGCTGCGCGACCGCACAGGCCACGGCGAGACCCCAGGTCACCTCCGGGATGCCGACGAATCCTTTCCGCCAGCGCTCGATGCCGATGATCGCGACGCCGCCGACGAGCGTGGCCCACGCCACCGGCCCCACGGTTTCGGGCAGCTTGAAGTTCATCCGATCGAGCACCAGGCCGCCGGCCGCCGTCAGAAGGAAGGCGGTCGCAAGCTTCATCAGATAGCCCCGCGCCGCGGGCGACGAAAGGTTCGTCACGAGTCCGACCAGCTTCCCCCAGAACAACGGCAGCAGCGCGAGGGCGGCGCCCACCTGGATGAAGACGTTGAACCAGTCGGGCCGATGGCCGACCCACCGTTCCGCGATGAGAAGATGCCCCGTCGAGGACACCGGGATGAACTCGGTCAATCCCTCCACCAGGCCAAGGATCGCCGCACTGAGCCAGCTATTCATAAAAAAGATACGACGAAGATGTCACTGAGTTTACGCGGACCACATCAACACGACTAACACGCAGCCGCGAAGAGTCTACGCGATACTGTCCTCGACCAAGTCTCCCGGCGCGGACATATCTCGATCCGGTCACGCCCGGCCGGAATGATTCGCCCGGTTCTTTTCAACAGCGCGCCAATCGACATAAGGAACCTTCGCTCGGTACCACGTTTGCTCCGCCTCGCCTGGCATGCTGAACAAGCGTGCTCTTCATACAACTTTTGCGTGTGCGCTAATGTCCGCGGCGTTCGTCATGAGCACCACGATGACGAGCCGCGCCCAACCGATCGTCGCAGCCGCGCCTCTCCACCTCGGCAGCGTTGACACACTGTTCGATGATTCGTCCGTCCACGACGTGGAACTGCGCATCAATCCCACCGACTGGCAGGCGCTCAAGGATCACTATCTCGACGACACCTACTACCCCGCCGATGTCGCGATCGACGACGTCGTCGTACGCAACGCCGGAATCAAATCACGCGGATCCGGCAGCCGCAGCGGCGTGAAGCCCGGACTGAAAGTGGACTTCGGCCAGTACGTATCCGGCCAGCAGCTCCTCGGCCTCAAGTCGCTCGTGCTCCGGAACAACACGCAGGATCCGTCCAACATGCACGAACGCCTCGGCATGCTGCTCTACACGCGGCTCGGCATGCCGGCGCCGCGCGAGGTGTACGCGCGGTTCTGGGTGAACAAGGAATACGCCGGCCTCTACACCATCGTCGAATCGATGGACAAGTCGCTGTTGCAGCGGATCTTCGGCGAGAGCGACGGATATTTCTACAGCTACGACTACCCGTCCGGAGCCGCGCCGTTCTATTTCGAGTATCGAGGCGGCGATCCCGCGCTCTACGTGCCGACACCGTTCTCGCCGGAAACACGCAGCAGCGATCCGCAGCCCGAGACCATCGAGCGCTGGGTCGAAGCGATCAACCTGTCGAGCGACGCGGCGTTCCGTACCGCCATCGCACCCTACATCGACCTGAAAGCGTTCGTGCGCTTCGTCGCGGTCGAAGCATTCATTGCCGACGATGACGGGGTGCTCGGCAACTGGGGGATGGACAACTTCTATATGTACCGGCGGCAGGACAAGACGCTCTTCACGCTGCTGCCCTGGGACAAGAGCGACGCCTTCAGCGTCGGTCCCGAGGCCTCGGTGTGGCACAACATCCTGGACGTGCCGCCGGCAGTCCAGAATCGCCTGATGGCGCGGGCGCTGGCTCTTCCCGATGTCGCCGGCGCATTCGTGGACGCGCTGCGCGACTGCATCGTCGCGGTCAATACTCCGGATCCCGCGCGCGCTGACGGCACAGGGTGGCTCGAATCTGAGATCGACCGCGAGTACGGTCAGATTCGCGATCTGGCGCACGCCGACACCAACAAGCCGTTCACGAACGATCAGTTCGAGCAGTCGGTGACCGCGCTGGTCGATTTCGCGAGGCGCCGCAGCGACTTCGTGAAGGCCGACATCGCCCGCGTCACCTTACCGACTGACTGAGATGGGACGCCGCTATGAGCTCGCCGAAGATGCCGGCAGCGGGAGCGCGGAGGCGAAACGGTTGGCTTCGGACACGCTCACGTGAACGTCCATGCCGACAAATGACGAAGCGGCGCCGATGTAGCTTCCCCAGAGCGGCAATGCCTGCCCCTGGTCCCACGCGACGGCGACGCGGATCAGATTGCGGTTGCCGATGATGCTGTTGGTCGGATCGAAATCGACCCAGCCCGCGCCCGGCAGGTAGACCTGCATCCAGGCGTGGGTGGCGCCGCCGCCGACCGTGGCCGTTCGATCGTCGTCGGGCACGAAGATGTAGCCGCTGACGAATCGCGCCGCGAGCCCGAGGGAGCGGACGGCTTCCATCATGAAGAGCGCGAAATCGCGGCAGCTGCCGGAGCGCAGCCGCAGCGTCTTCTCGGGCGGCTGCACGCCCTTTTCCGATCGCCGCACGTAGACGAAGTCGTTCTTGATGGCGAACGTCATCGCCTGGAGCAGCCCCATCGTGTCGGTCGATCCGATCGGCGACAGGAAACGGCCGGCCCACTCCCTGACCTCATCGCCGCGGTAGTGGCGGGCCCGCGCCGTCACGAGGTCCGGATCGTCCTCGGCGGAGTAGTTGAACGGATAGGTTCGCGCCTCGTGCTCCAGCGCGTAGTCGGGCAGCGCCGTCTCGAGATGCTCCAGCGTCACGGTGCTGTCGAACCGCAGTTCCAGCGTGGCGGCGGCATCGAACGACGGCGATGGCCACCGAGTTGTCGAAGACGTCGTGCAGCCACCGGAGATCGGCGGGCACCGGCAGGATATCGAGCCTGGTCTGCACCAGGCGCAGATCGTGGCTTTCGCGCGGACGGAACATCATCCGATGCTCGCCGAGCCTGACCGGTTCCGCGTAGCGGTAGACCGTGACGATGCCGCACGGTGAGCAGGCGCATGCGGCGCTCAAGCGGTGCGCCGCTCGACGACTTCGTCCGTCCAGACCTTGAAGCCGACCAGCGTGTTGGGGCCGAACGCGTTGCTGATCGCGACGTCGGTCGCGTCGCGTCCGCGCGCGATGAGCACGCGCCCGATTCGCGGGACGTTGTTCCTCGCGTCAAAGATCTGCCAGCGGCCGTCCACATAGGCCTCGAACCAGGCGGCGAAATCCATCGGGCCATATGGCGGCGGCGTGCCCATGTCGCCGAGGTAGCCGGTGCAGTAGCGCGCCGGAATGTTCATGCACCGGCAGAACGCGATCGCCAGGTGCGCGTAGTCGCGGCAGACGCCCTTGCGCTCCGAGAACACTTCCCATGCCGTTCTCGTCGATCGCGCATTCTCATACCCGAAGGCGATGTGCTGATGCACGTAGTCGCAAATCGCCTGGACGCGCAAGCGCGCCGCCCGGCGTGTGCTGGAACAGCGACCAGGCGACGTCCGACAGCCGGTCGGTTTCGCAGTATCGACTGCCGAGCAGAAACAGCAGGCACTCTTCGGGAAGATCGGGAACCGCGTGCTGGCGATCCGAGAGCGCGACGAACTCGGGGATGCCCGGGTCGTTCACGATCGCCGTCGCCGACAGCCGCGTCCGGTCCGGCCGGGGCCACCAGCCGGGTGCACCAGTTGCCGAACGCGTCACGATAGAACGTCAAGGGCACGGAAGGTTCGGTCATCAGGCAATCGGGCACGACGATATCGCTCGCCCGGCTGTGATGAATGTTCAACATCAGCATCATCGGCGTGGGCTGCGGGCAGTCGTAGAGAAGTTCGTAGCCGACGCGAAGCTGCATGTGATCGCACTTCCTGCGTTGACGCCAATGTGGATCCTCAGGCGGGATACAGATGACGACCGGGTTCGAGGGGATATTCGTTGGAGGACAACCCACTGTACTCTGCCGGCGGCCGCGCGCGCCGGCGAATCGGCGCGGGCCGCGGAGCCGAAAGGCGGCTAATATCTCTCGAATCATCGGGCGTTTTCAGGAGGTTGTCATGAATGGCACTCGTATTCGCCTTTCGCGCCTGCTTTTCGGCGGCGGAATTGCCGCACTGCTCCCGTTCGCGCTGACGCTCTCACCGGGACGATTCTTTAGCCGCCGCCGCCGTGCCGGCGCCAACGGTCACCGGACCGATCAAAGCCACGGTGGCGCCCGGCGATCCCTCGCACGACTACATCTATTCCGCCTCGGTTGACGACCTCGCGAAGTACGGCTACGTCGAGGAGGAGTTTTTCCTCGAAGGCACGGCCAACCGCTACACGACGCCGGCCGGCGCGACCGGGACGATCGTTGACGGCGGCCATCATTACAAAACGCGGGTCATCGTCCGGCGTCCGAGCGCGGCGGCGCGTTCAACGGCACCGCGGTGATCGAGTGGAACAACGTCACGCCGGGACACGACCTCGACATCGACTGGCTGCAGGCCCACGACTACTGGATGCGCACCGGCTACGTGTGGGTTGGCGTCTCGCGCGCAGCGCGTCGGCGTGGAAGCGTTGAAGGTGTGGAGCGCGGCGCGATACGGCACGCTCGACGTCACCGAGCAGGGCGCCATCACCAACGACGACCTGTCGTACGACATCTTCGCGCAAGCGACCCAGGCGGTCCGCGCGCCCGCCGGCGCCAGCATCGTCGGCGGCCTGCGCGTGCAGCGCGTGTTCGCGACCGGCCATTCACAGTCCGCGGGACGTCTCGCCACCTACGTCAATTCGGTGCACCCGCTCGCGCCGATCTTCGACGCGGTGGTCGTGCACGGCGGCGGCGGCCGTATCCGTCCCGATCTCGGCAGCCTGAAGGTCTGGAAGCTGTCGTCCGAGACGGACGTCCTCGGAAGTCAGGCCGCGGTCCGGCAGCCCGACTCGGCGAATTTCCGCGCGTGGGAAGTCGCCGGCGATTCGCACGTCGATCAGCAGTTCGTCGCCAGCTCGCGCAAGTTGACGCAGCGCGACGGCAGTCCCGTCGCGCCGGGATCGAATCCGGGCGGCGCGCGCGGTGGCGCTCGCGGCGCGGCCGCCGCCACGACGCCGGCCGGCGCCTGCTGCATCAGGCCGCGGCGCGGCCGCGAACATGGGGGCGGCGAGCCCCTGCGATCGGCCGCCGTACAGCCACGTGCCGTTCCATCAGGTGATGAACGCCGCGTTCGATCATCTGCAGAAGTGGGTCAAGGACGGCACGCTGCCGCCGACCGCGCCGCCGATCGAAACATCGTCGGTTGGCCCGCCTGCGGTGGTCGTCCGGGACGATCGCGGCAACGCCCTCGGCGGCATTCGTCTCGCCGAGCACGCGGTCCCGACCGGCGTCAACACCGGGCAGAATTCCGGTCCCGGCTTCTGCCGGCTGTACGGATCGCACACCGACTTCGACGCCGCCACGCTCGCGAGCCTCTATCCGACGCACGCCGCCTATGTCGCGGCAGTGAAAGAGGTCAACGGAGAAGAATCTGAAGGCCGGCTACATTCTGAAGGCCGACGCCGACGCAACAATTGCGGCCGCGGAGAAATCGGATATCGGCAAGAAGTAGCGGCGTCCCCGGCAGAACGTCTCACGATCCGGCGTGGAGCCGGCGTCGCAGCAGCTCATAGAGCACGACGCCGGCGGCGGTCGCGACATTCAAGGATCGCTTCTGTCCGAGCATCGGAATGCGGACGTGGGTTTCGATGCGCTCGGCCAGCGTCGCTCGCCACGCCGTCCTTCTCGTGTCCGAACACGAGACAGACCGGCCAGCTCGGTGTCCAGTCGTAAAGCGCCACAGCGTCCGGCGACGTCTCGACGGCGACGGCGTGATATCCGGCCTCCACGAACGACGCAAGCGCGGTCGCCGCGTCGGGCTGATATTCCCACGGCACCGTCAGCTCTGCGCCGAGCGCGGTCTTGGCGATGCTGCGGCGCTGTTTCTCGCCCTGGTCGGGGCGCGGCGTGATGCCGCACAGCACCAGCCGCTCCACTCGCGCAGCCGTCGGCAGTCCGAAAAAACGCTCCGGTGTTGTAAAGGCTGCGCACGTTGTCGAGCACGACGACGACCGGCAGCCGCGACGAGGGAGGCGGTCAACGAACTACTGGCGCGGCAGCGCGAAGACCACGATCGCCGGCCGCCTGTTCCTTGTCATGGCCGGGAGTATAGCGCCCGGTCCGGCGCCGCTTCGCGGTTTGTTGCCGAATTCGCATTGTCCGCGGGCCTCCGCGTTGACGAGTGTTAGAAGGAACGCCGCGGCGCGCCGGGCGAAACCGACTGATACTTATCGAGCGACCTATGGCCAAACGTACTTCAACGTCCGCTGCCCAGCCGGCCGCCGCCACGTCCGGCCAGTCCTTTTCTTCGCAAGTCCGGATCGATGTGAGCGCGCAGTCACACGCCGGCTACCACCGCACGAACAACGAGGATCAGTACTTCGTCACGAGGCTCGGCCGCACGCTGCAAACGCTGGTCACGAGCCTTCCGGCCGGAGACGTGCCGGAGAACACCGAGGAAGTGAACTACGTGATGGTCGTGGCCGACGGCATGGGCGGGCACCGGGCAGGAGAAATCGCCAGCCGCATGGCGATCTCGGCGCTGATCAGCCTCGCGCTCGACGTCCCCGACTGGATTTTCAAAGCGGACGAAGACCATGCGCGCGAGCTCGAACAGAGAGCCCGCCAGCGCATTCAGGAAGTCGGCGCGATGCTCATCGAGCGCGGCCAGCGCGAGCCGGCGCTGCGGGGCATGGGGACGACGCTGACCGCCGCACGAAGCCTCGGCCGCGATCTCCTGATCACCCATGTCGGCGATTCGCGCGCCTACCTGCTCCGCGGCGACGAACTGCACCGCCTCACACGGGACCACACCTACGCGCAGCTGCTCGTTGACGTCGGCCAGCTTGACGCCGGCGACGTCGCCGACATCGCGCCATCGTCATACGCTGACCAATGCGCTCGGTGGATCGCGCACGGAAGTCCACGTGGACACCGACTGGCTGCAGCTCGAGGATCGCGATCGCCTGCTGCTCTGCAGCGATGGCCTGACGGACGAAGTGGATGACGAAACGATCACCGGGATCCTGCGGGAGTCGACGCGCTCGAGCAACGCGTGCGAACAGCTCGTGCAGCGAGCGCTCGAGAACGGCGGGCGCGACAACGTGACGGCGATCGTGGCGACCTACCGGCTGCCGGAAACGCCCGGGAGCGGGACACGCGAGAAAGACGACGAAGATACGCAGCCCGTGGTGCGAAAAGCCGGATAAGCGCGCGCGGATCGCCGATCAGCGCGCGCGCACCGCCCAGCGCAGCTTCGCGGCCGAGGCGCGGCGGTTCGCGAATGTTTCTTCCTTCGTCGAGCGAATCACTTCGGTCGCGACCTCGGCGTAGACGCCGGCGCGATGCCCGGCCTGGAATGCTTTCTTCACGCGCCGGTCCTCGCCCGAGTGAAACGTCAGCATCACCACCCGCCCGCCGGGCGCGAGGCATTGCGGCAGCGATCGCAGCAGCGCATCGAGCGCGGAGAACTCCCCGTTGACGGCGATGCGAAGCGCCTGGAATGTCCGGCGGACCGACATTTTCACGTCGGTCTTGGCCAGTCTCGGCAGCGCCTCGGTCAGTCCGGTGCGCACGACGCGTTCGACGGCGTGGGTGGTGGCGGCCGGCTGCTGTTTCAGCAGGCTCGCAATGAGCGCGGCATGCGGTTCGTCGGCGTTTTCCGTCAGCAGCGCCGCCAGCTTGTCCTCGCTGAGACGGGCCAGCAGCTGCGACGCGGGCTCACCGTGCGTCGGATTCATCCGCATGTCGAGCGGCCCCGGCTCCTTGTAGCTGAAACCGCGAGCGGGATTGTCGATCTGCATCGAGGACACGCCGAGATCCGCGAGGACGAGATCCGCCGCCGCGACTCCCTCCGCCGCCAGCACCTGCGGCAGGCCGGCGAAGTTTCCGTGGCGCGCGACGAACACGTCCTCGCCGAAGCCGGCCGCGCGCAGGCGCAGCTCGGTGCGCGGCAATTCGAGCGGATCGACGTCGAGCCCGATCACGCGTCCGCCCGGCTGGACGCGCTGGAGGATCGCCTCGGCGTGGCCGCCGCCGCCGAGCGTGCAGTCCACGGCCACCTCGCCCGGCGCGGGCTGCAGGCAGCGCAGCACTTCATCCACCATGATCGGGCGATGCGTGCCCGCGGGTGTCTTGCCCGACGCGAGAATTTTCTCGACGTCCGAGGCGTACCGCTCGGGGTTCAGCTCTTTGTACTTGTCTTCGAACCGCCGCGGGTTCCTGCCCGGATATCGCGGACGGCGCCGGTGAACGGCAGCGGAATCACCTGGTTTCTTGGGCACGCAGATCACCGATGTGAGCCTGGAGACCTTCGTCGGGGACTTGAATAGCTCACAGGTCGGGCGTCCTTGACAGGCCGGTGCAGGAGCGGTCAAATCCGCTCCCGCTCCACAGGCGTAACGGACGGACACCTCGCAGCTCCCCGTTCGGCTGGAGCACATCCGCCATGAAAATGACATCGAGCGCGCGTAAGTGGCTCGACTCGGGGTGGTGAGCGTTCCAGTCCGAACAGACGTATTGGACGTACGGCTTTCATCCGCGGATCATCGGGCGAAAAGCGTATCAGCGAATTGAGATAAAGACGTTCCCTCCAGTCGAAAAACCGCATCGGCGAGAACCGTGGCGGAATATTCCACTCGCTCTCCGGCCGGTTGGACAGAAGGTCAATCCGGGCGCCGTTGGCAAGCGTCCCGCGCGCAACAATCCATCCGAACTGCCGATCGATTTCCGGCAGCAGGAACAGGCGCCACGACTGATCCAGCCCGAGCACCGATCCAATTCGCTCCGGTCTGCCGGGGAGCGTGGCATGGCCGGGTGCGATCTGTTCGGCGACATACTGTCCCGCATTCATGGCGAACACATACGCCGCAATGACTCCGACGACTCCCTGCACTGCACGAGCTCCCTTCGTCGGCGATTGACGGCTGATCGATTCGCTGATGGATCGAGACGCTGTAGTGCCGTTCGTCCATCGATCCCAAAACCATGGCGGAAGGAGCGGGATCATCATCAGGATGCACACTTGCTGAAAGTTGCCGAGCACAATCGTGAACGCCAGCATCAGCTGAAATATCGTGAAACCGCTGACGATCAGTGTGCTCGGCAGTCCGCTCCGGAACGGCACCAGGAGCAGGACGGCACCGATGACTTGCAGCCACGGGATGATATGCGTCGCGAACGCGAGCGCATTCGGGAAGGCGAGCAGCCAGAGACCAAATGGTGTGCTGCGCGTATACATTTGCAGCGCCCGCGTCACCGCCACGCCAGAGTGCCACGCCGGAGCTTGCAGCTTGTGCAAACCAGCGAACAGATACACCGACACAATCTGTAGCTTTAGCCCGGCGACACCGCCCGTCACGATCAGCGCCCGGCGATCGCGTGGCGTCACGGCACCCCGGCGCTCTTTCGACCGCTCATCGATTGACGCCACGGCACCGAGCGGAACGAACATCGACCAGAACAACAGATATCGCAAGAGATGATCGCCGCCACTGTTGATGAGCGGATTCCGGTCCACCATACCCAGGTACAGAACCCAACTGGCGACCGTCGCGCCCGTGGTGCGATACCCGGCGATCAACATCAGCGCCGCAACGGCCGCAACCAGACAGAGAAGAGCCTGAACGCGAACGTCGCCGCTCAGGAAGAAAAGCGACGGGACGATTCTCCAGAAGGGCGAAAAGCTGTCGCGAGGCAGAACGCCGGCGTCCGAGAAATGAGCCGTCAGCGAGACCGACCGGCCGACGATCTCGTAGAGGAGATCGGCACCAAGCGCGATGCGAAAGCACGCGAGGGCGCGCGGATCGACACCCACCGTCTCGCGCAGCAAGGCAAAAACGGGTGATTCCGGCCGATTGGATTCCGAATCGCGTGCGTGAAGGGTTGTCGCGCGCACGTCAGCCCAACCTGAGTTCGGTAATATAGCCTCTCTGACTGTCCGGCAACAGGTGGGCGACGGTGTGTGCAAGGCACCTTCCGATAGGTCACCTGAGGTAACATCGCGAGCTTTCCTTCCATGGCTATTCATCAGGGAGCGCAGAGATGAGCGCCGTCGATCTCATCGATCGGCTCGCCGAGCACAAGACCCTCGGCGCCGCGCCCCGCGAGGAACTCGCGTGGCTGGTCGCGCACGGCACGCTTCGCCATCTCGACGAGGGCGAGGTGCTGAGCCCGAGAGGCATCCCGGTCGCGGGCCTGTTCGTCGTGCTCACGGGCGACATTGCGATCTTTGTCGATCGCGGGGCCGGGCGGCACAAGGTGCTCGAGTCGCGGGCCGGCGACGTCACCGGCATGCTGCCCTATTCGCGCCTGGTCGGCCCGCCCGGCGACTCGCTCGCCCAGGAACCGACGGAGATTCTCGTCGTCCCGCGCGACGACCTCGCCGAGATGATTCGCGACTGTCACGAGATCACGTCGATCCTCGTGCACAAGATGCTCGATCGCGCCCGGGTCTTCACGTCGAGCAGCCTGCACGACGAGAAGATGGTCTCGCTCGGCAAGCTGTCGGCCGGACTGGCGCACGAACTGAACAACCCGGCGTCGGCGATCGAACGCAGCGCCTCGCTGCTCGGCGATCGGCTGGAGGAAGCCGAGCAGGCGACGCGCGCGCTCGGCCAGGGCGGCGCGCCGCTGACCGGTGCGCAGCTCGCCGCCATGGACGAAGTGCGGTTGTCCTGTCTCGCCGTCCCGTCCGGCCGGCGTGCTGTCGCCCATCCAGCAGGCGCGAGCGCGAAGACGCGATCGCCGACTGGCTCGCCGATCACGGCGTCGACGGCGCGGTCGCCGGGCCGCTCGCCGAGATCGTCGGTGACGATGGAGGCGCTCGATCGCGTCGCGGCGGCGGTCAGCGGACCGGCGCTCGGCGCGGTTCTCCGCTCGGCGGCCGCCGGCTGCTCGGTTCGCGGCGATCGCCGCCGAGATCCAGGAGGCCGCGAAGCGGATCTCCGGCCTGGTCGCGGCCATCAAGGGATTCACCCACATGGACCAGGCCACGGTGGCCGAGCCCGTGGATCTGCGGTCCGCGCTTGCCAACACGGTCGCCGTGCTCAAAGCGAAAGCGCGATCGAAGTCGGTCGCGGTCACGGTCACCGTGGAACCCGATCTGCCGCGCGTGCGCGGCTTCGCCAGCGAGTTCAATCAGATCTGGGCGAACCTGATCGACAACGCGCTCGATGCGGTTCCCGACGCAGGACGCGTCGACGTCACCGCGAGTTGCGAACACCACCGCGTGGTCGTCCGCGTCATCGACAACGGACCGGGCATTCCGCCTGAAATCCGCTCGCATCTCTTCGAGCCGTTCGTCACGACCAAACCGGTCGGGCAAGGCACCGGCCTCGGCCTCGACATCGTCCGGCGCCTGGTCACCCACAACGACGCCGAGATCGACGTCGAGACGGCGCCCGGGCGAACCGAGTTTCGCGTCTCGCTTCCGCTCGCCGACACCGACGGCGCCGGGGCACCGTCGTGAACAAGCCGGTCATTCTCGTCGCCGACGATGACGCGCAGGTGCTGGCGGCGGTGCGGCGCGATCTCCGCGGCCGTTACCGGGAGTCCTACACGATCATCAGCGCGGCGTCCGGCGAGGAAGCGCTCTCGACCATCCGCGAGCTCAAGGCGCGCGGCGACTCGCTGGCCATCATCATCAGCGATCAGCGGATGCCCGGCATCCAGGGGACCGACGTGCTCGCGCAATCGCGCGACGTGTATCCGCTGGCGCGCCGCGTGCTGCTGACCGCGTACTCGGACATCGACGCCGCCGTCAAAGCGATCAACGTCGCGCATCTCGATCACTACCTGTCGAAGCCGTGGGATCCGCCGGAGGAGTGCCTGTTTCCGGTGATCGACGATCTGCTCGACGCCTGGCAGGCCGAGTACCTGCCCGAGGCCAAGGGACTGCGGCTGGTGGGACATCAGTGGTCGCCGCGATCGCACGCGATCAAGGATTTCCTGGCGGGCAATCTCATCCCGTATCACTGGCTGGATGTCGGCGCGGACTCCGGACACGCAAAGCCTGCTCGATGCGGCCAGCATCGCGCCCGCCGATCTGCCGGCGCTCTTCTTCGAGGATGGAACGGCGCTCCGCAATCCCGAACCGCGGCAGGTGGCCGAACGCCTCGGTCGATCGCTGTCGGCGGCGCTCGACCTGTACGACCTCGTGATTGTCGGCGCCGGTCCCTCCGGCCTCGCGGCGGCGGTGTACGGATCGTCGGAAGGACTCCGGACGCTGCTGCTCGACCGGCACTCACCGGGCGGACAAGCGGGCACCAGTTCGCGGATTGAGAACTATCTCGGGTTTCCCGCCGGCGTCAGCGGCAGCGAGCTGACGCGCCGGGCCGTGACACAGGCCCAGCGGCTCGGCGCGGAATTCCTCGTGCCGCTCGAAGTGACCGGCGTGTCGATCGACGCGGGATACAAGCACCTGACGCTCAGCGACGGGCGGGAGATCGTCACGCGCACCATGCTGGCCGCGACCGGCATGGCGTATCGCGAGCATCCGGCGCCCGGCGTGTCGGAGCACGCCGGCGCAGGCGTCTACTACGGCGCCGCGACCGCCGAGGCGCCGGCGTTCAGCGGCCGCCGCGTCCTCGTCGTCGGCGGCGGGAACTCGGCGGGCCAGGCGGCGATGCATCTCGCCCGCTACGCGAAGGACGTGCAGATCGTGGTGCGGCGCGATTCGCTGCGCGACACGATGTCGCACTACCTCATCGATCAGATCGGGAAAACGCCGAACATCCGGCTGCGAACCTGCACCGAGCTCGAACGGGTCGAGGGCGACGGCCACGTCGAACGCGTGACGCTCAAGCAGGACGACGGCAAAAGCGAAGTGGAAGAGATCGATGCGGTGTTCGTGTTCATCGGCACCAAGCCGCGCAGCGACTGGCTGCCGGCCGGCGTGCTGCGCGACGCCAAGGGCTTCGTGATCACCGGCCGGGATTTGACGGCGGAGGCCGGCCACGCGCGTCTCTGGAAGGAGCGGCGCGAGCCGATGGCGCTCGAGACCAGCGCGCCCGGCGTGTTCGCGGCCGGCGACATTCGCGCCGGCGCCATGAACCGCGTCGCGTCAGCCGTCGGTGAAGGATCGATGGTCGTGCGATTCGTTCACGAGTACCTGGCGCTCACCTAGCGCCCGCGGTTATTCGCAGCGGATGCGGACCTGCGCGTCGCCGTCGACGTCGACGGTGAGCTCGCCGATGTCCTTGATCATCGCTTCGAGGTCGGTGTAGGTCACCTTCGACAGGTCGATCTCGGCGCCGTTGTCGAGCGCGATTTTCTTTTTGCCCAGCAGGCCGGGGACCAACGCGCCGAGCCGCAGCCCGCCGCGCACGACCGTCATCGGCACGCGGATGTTCACGGCTTCCGCCTTCTTGCCCTCGCGCGCCGGCTTGTTGACGAGAATGCGGAAATACTTCGGATCCGCCTTCCGCTCTTCCGTCGTCGCGCCCGCGGTCGCGCCCGGCGCGCCAACCGCCTGCAGCAGCTGCTCGGCCTCCTGCACGGTGACCTTGCCGCTGGACAACATCTCGAGCACCTTGCGTGTCTCTTCAGTCATGGCGTGTCCTCACTTCTCCTTGAGCCGTTCGAGTGCCTGCGCGACCGTCAGCTCGCCCCGCGAGAGTTGATCCAGGACATCGCTCCGCGTCGGCGCGGACGAGTCGCTGCCGGATCCCTGTTCGATTTCCACGAACGACAGCTGGCTGCCGATCTTGTTCAACCGGTTTTTGATGGTGGGATAGCTGACGCCGAAGTACTGCTCCATCTGCTTGATGGAGCCGTGGCAGCGCACGAACGCCGCGACGAAGACCTGGTCCTCGCCGGCGAGCTGCGCCAGCGGGGGCAGGGTGAACGGTCCCTCGATCGCGACGCCGGTCTCGACCAGCCGGACGCGCTCGATTTCGATGGGGGCTTGCCCGACGAGCTTGGTGAGTTCCTGCCAATCACGTCCCATAATGAATATGGAGACATGATAGGCTAAATAATTGATTATTTCAAGTCAATACTTGATTTATTTAATACTCAGCCTCAAGGCCCACGGCCGCGACCGGCCACTGATGCTCTCGAAGGACGGCGTGGGCGCGTTCGCGCGTGAGCGGCTTGTAAAAGTAGAAGCCCTGCCCGAACTCGCAGGCCAGATCCTTGAGCCGGTTCGCCTGGTCGGCCGTTTCGACGCCCTCTGCGGTCACGTCCATCGCCAGGCCGGCGGCCAGCGACACGATGGCGCGGATGATTTCGACGTTGCCGCTATGCTGGATGCCTTCCACAAACGAACGGTCGATCTTGAGCGTCTGCACTGGAAGCCGTTGCAGATAACTGAGCGCGGAGTAGCCCATCCCGAAATCATCGAGCCCTAGCTGAACGCCGAGCGAGCGCAGCGCGGTGAGAATCTCCACGGCAGATTCCGAATCTTCGAGCAGCAGGCTCTCGGTGATCTCCAGCTTGAGGCGCGGGGCCGGGAGCCCGGTGGCCGCGAGGATCCGCGTCACATCTTCGACCAGGTGCGGATCGAGACACTGGCGCGGCGACAGATTGACGTTGATCGTCAGGCTGGCGCATTCGGGAAATTCTGCTTCCCAGGCGCGCAGCTGGCGGCAGGCTTCTTCGAGCACCCACAGACCAATCGGCACAATGAGGCCGGTCTCTTCGGCGACGGGTATGAAGGCGGCCGGCGGAATCAGGCCGCGCGTGGCGTGCTGCCAGCGTAGCAGCGCCTCGAAGCCACAGAGCCTGGCGCCGGCCAGCGCGACGATCGGCTGGTAGTGGACGACCAGTTCTTTCCGCTCGACCGCACGCCGTAGATCCGTTTCGACCTGCAGGCGCTCCTCGGCCGCCGCCAGCATCGACGTGTCGAACACCTCGCAGCGCGCCTTGCCCAGATTCTTGGCGCGATACATGGCGGTGTCGGCATCGCGAACCATGTCGAGCGCCCGGCGATATCGCTCCGCGCCCATGACGACGCCAAGGGAGACCGAGATCACGACGTCGCGCCCCAGCAGATCGAACGGGCTCGCCACGGCCGCGACCAGCCGCTCGGCGACCACCCTCGCATCGGCGGCCGTCTGCACGCCGTCGAGCAGGACGATGAACTCGTCGCCGCCGAGCCGCGCGAGGGTGGGCTCGCCGCTCAGCCTGCTGATGGTGTCGGTCGACCGCAGCGACTGCGCGAGCCGCCGCGCGATGCCCACGAGCAGCTCGTCTCCCGCCACATGACCAAGGCTGTCGTTGATGATCTTGAAGCGGTCGACGTCGAGAAAGAGTACGGCGTAGCCGTGGTGGCCGGTATCACGGCTCCTCGCCATGCACTGATCGAGGCGCTCCATGAACAGCACGCGGTTCGGCAAGCCGGTCAGCGGATCGGCACGCCGCGAGGTCAGCTGGGTCCGGATTCTGGCGAGCGCCACCGAGAAGTCGATCGGTTTGGTGATGTAGTCGTTGGCGCCGAGATCGAGCGCCTCGACGACGTCGCGGGAGCCGTCCTTCGCGGTCACCATGATGACCGGCAGTTCCGAGATCGAGTGCGACTCGCGCAGGCGGCGCAGCGTCTCGGTGCCGCTGAGGACCGGCATCATCACGTCGAGCAGTATCAGGTCGATGCGGTGCGCGCCGACCATCTCGAGCGCCTGCTCGCCATTCTCCGCGAGCAGCACCGAATAACCGGAGCGAATCGAGCCGTCGCGACAGCGCATCCCGGTTCATGGCTTCGTCGTCGACGAGCAGAAGCGTGGCGATCGACTGTTCCATTTACGTGGCCTCGGGAACCGCGTCGAGCAGCCGGTTCATCTTGGTCAGCAGCCCGGCGAAGTCGATCGGTTTCGTATCGAAGTCGTCGCATCCTGCGTCGATCGCCCGCTGACGATCGCCGACCATCGCGTGCGCAGTGAGCGCGATGATCGGGATCGGGCGCGTCGCGTCATCAGCTCTCAAACGCTGGACGCATTCCCATCCGTCGATTTCCGGAAGACCCAGGTCCATCAGGATGAGATCCGGCGCCTGAGTCTGCGCTCGCTCGATCCCCTGCCGACCGTCGGCGGCCAGCAGGACCTCGTAGCCGCTGCGCGCCAGTTTTCGGGACAGCACCTCGCGGTTCATTTCGTTGTCTTCGACAATCAGAATGCGTTTCATCGAGTCCGTTCACGCGGTTCCGCCTGCGGGCGAGAGCCCTCTTCTGATTCGACACGACGCCGCCGGACTTGACGCGGCGCGAAACAATCCGTGCACAACCGTGTCAAACCGATCGGAGGAATGGGGCGCGCTGCCGATGGTTGTGATCAAGAGAACGTGGTCACCGTCAGCAATAACGTGAAGCGGTGGTTGTGGACCGCGCTGGGACTGACCTGGCTGGGTAGCGTTGTGGCGGGCCTGGCGATGATGGCGGCCTTCGCCAACCGGCCCGGGCCGACGGCGGTGGCGCCCGCGCGGTGGCCGGCGCAAAGCCGCATCACCCCGGACACCGTGCGGCCCACGCTCGTGATGTTCGCCCACCCGCAGTGCGACTGCACGCGGGCCAGCCTGGCCGAACTCGCCGAGCTGATGGCGCGCAGCCGGCAACGCGCGAACGCGGTCGTCGTCTTCATCCAGCCGCGAGAAGCGGCAAGCGACTGGGAGGCTTCGAGCACCTGGCGCGACGCGGCCAGGATCCCGAGCGTGACAGCGATCCGCGACGATGATGCCTCTCGAGTCGAAGCGTTTCCGTGCAGAGACGTCGGGGCAGACGGTTCTTTACGACAAGGACGGAAATCTTCTGTTCAGCGGCGGGATGACCGGGGCGCGAGGGCACGTTGGCGACAACGCCGGCTTCGAATCGCTCTTAGCGCTCCTCGGCGGCGGCGGACAGCCTCAGGCGACCGCCGCCGGTCTTCGGCTGTGGGTTGTTTGCGCCGCCGGATCAAATCCGGACGGCGCCGAAGCCTCATGGCTCCTAGTTCGCCCGCCACCCTCGCGCCGCCGCCCTCTGCGCCGCAAACCGTCGAGGACGATCCGGCGCGCGCCGACGCCATCTTTCGCGACCATCAGCAACGGCTCTACCGCCGCACCGATCGCGTGCTGGCGCAGTTGATGTGCGTGCAGTGGGTGGCCGGGATCATTTTCGCGATCTGGGTTTCACCGCGCGTGTGGTACGGCGCGGCCAGCCAGATCCACGTGCACGTGTGGGCGGCGGTGTTCCTCGGCGGCGCGATTACGACGTTCCCGGTCTTGCTCGCGGTGTTCCGGCCCGGCGAGGCGTCCACCCGGCACACCATCGCCGTGGCCCAGATGCTCATGGGCGCGTTGCTCATTCATCTGACCGGGGGGCGCATCGAAACGCACTTCCACGTATTCGGGTCGCTGGCGTTTCTCGCGTTCTACCGTGACTGGCGCGTCCTCGTCCCCGCGACCATCGTCGTCGCGGCCGATCACCTGCTGCGCGGCATCTTCTGGCCGCAGTCGGTCTACGGCGTGCTGGTCGCCAGCCAGTGGCGCTGGATCGAGCACGCGGCGTGGGTCGTCTTCGAGGACGTCGTCCTCGTGATGTCCTGCCTCCGCGGGACGGAAGAGCTGTGGCAGATTGCGCGTCACACCGCGCGGCTGGAGCAATCGCACCGGGAACAGACGCGCCTCGCCAGCGAGCAGGCTGCGCTGGTCGCGCAACTGCGCGTGAGCCAGCAGGAGGTCGAGGCCGCGACGCGCGCCAAGAGCGCGTTTCTCGCCAACATGAGCCACGAGCTCAGGACCCCTCTGAACGCGATCACGTTGTACAGCGAGCTCTTGCTCGAGGGCGCCGTGGCGGACGGACGTGAAAGCGACGAAGCGGATCTGGGAAAGGTGCAAATCGCCAGCAAGCATCTGCTCGAACTGATCAACGGCGTCCTGGATCTGTCAAAGATCGAAGCCGGAAAGATGGGGCTCGATCTCGACACCTTCGACGTCACGCAGGTGGTCGCCGACCTCGTCAAGGCGATCGACGCGGTGGTCCGCAAGAACGGCAACACGCTCGACGTCGTGTGCGATCCAGCGGTTGGATCGATGGACGCGACGCGACCAAGGTCCGTCAGATTCTCTTCAACCTGCTCAGTAACGCCGCCAAGTTCACGAGCCACGGGCGCATCTGTCTTCAGGTCGAACGCCGGGCGATCGGCGGCGCAGAGTGGATAGAGTTTGTCGTCACGGACTCCGGGATCGGCGTGACCGACGAGCAGAAGGCCAAGCTCTTTCAACCGTTCGTCCAGGCGGATGCGTCGACTTCCCGCAAGTACGGCGGCACCGGCCTCGGCCTCGCCCTGGTGTGGCGCTTCTGTCAGTTGATGGGCGGCGGGATCCGGATCGAAAGCCCGCCGGAAGGCGGCGCGCGGTTCATCGTCTGCCTGCCCGCCCGCGTCGCCGAAGCGCCGGAGCACGGCGTCGTGGCGGCGAGCGGTTCCACCAGCCGGTCCAGCGACGCCACCCTCATCGCCGCGCTGCCGTAGGTCAACCGCGCCGGACGCGTCATCCGGAAATATCCCTCTTGACGATAGTCGTTTAAACGAGTATCGTTCCGTGCGCAATGGCCGGAGTGGTTGCCGCTGAACTCAAACAGAAGCGCCCGTTCGCATCCAGCGAGCAGGAAGTTTTTCTCGGCCTGCTGATCACCGCGGCGCGCATCCTCGAGCCATGGGACAAGTTTCTCAAGGCGAACGCCGGCCTGACCAATAACCAATACAACGTCCTGCGCATCCTGCGCGGCAGTCATCCGACCCCGCTGGCCTGCGGCGATATCGCCGGCCGGATGGTCTCACGCGATCCGGATGTCACGCGCCTGGTCGATCGTCTCAGCCGGCAGGGCCTGGTCACGCGCTCTCGCGGCCGCCAGGACCGCCGCGTCGTCGAAGTGGGGATCACCGGCAAGGGGCGGGAACTGCTGCGGGAACTGGACGAACACGCGCAACGCATGCCGAAAGCGATGATCGGCCATCTTGGCGCGGCCAGGCTCAAGCAGCTGGGACAACTGCTCGAACACGTCATCTCCGGGCTCGGGACCTTTCCGTGAAGGACGGTGGCGAACGCGCGCTGATCTTGAGGGCGAAATAGTCGTTTCTACGATAGTCGTTTAACCGGATAGTCAGGAGGGTGTGATGTCGCCAGCCACTGCCGATCGTGCCGCTCAGGGTTACGCGCTCGCGCAAGACGAAGGGGAGGCGTTCTGGCTCCTCGGGATGCTGCAGACCGTGAAGATAGGCCGGGCCGACACCAGCGGCGGCTACGGCCTGCTCGAGATTGTCGTCCCGCCCGGGCTCGGCTCCCCGTGGCACGTCCATCCCGAAGAAGACGAGTGGTTCTACGTGCTGGACGGCAACCTGACCTTCTACGTCGGCGAGACCCGCCTCGATCTGACGACCGGCGGGTTCGCCTTCGGGCCCAAGGGCGTGCCGCACACCTTCATCGGCGCCGGCCCCAGCCCGACGCGCGCGCTGGTCGGCTTCGCCCCCATGCAGTTCGAAGGATTCCTGCGCGAAGTCGGTCAGCCCGCGCCCGAACGGGTACTGCCGCCACCCCACGCAGGACCGCCGCCGGACATCGCGAAACTCGCGCCGATCGCGAAGCGCTCAGGCTTCATCATCCTCGGCCCTCCGGGACCGCCGCCGGGACGATAACCCGTCGGAAGACCAGAGAGCGGTCAGCCGAATCAGAACGTCCACCGCAGCCGCGCGTAGAGCGTCCGCCCGTTCATACCGAACGGCGACTGGCTCGGAAACGTCTGGATGCCGTTGAACGAATTCACGGTCGAATTGCGATCCGGGAACACGTCGAACAGGTTCTGCGCGCCGATCGCCAGGAGATAGCCGCCGAGGCGGTACGACCCTTCGACGTCGGTCAACCACTTCGGCGCGTACTCCTGATCGTCGGCTGGACTCAGTGTGAAGCTGCAGAACGCGCCATACCTGGCCTGGTTGAGATCCACGCCGAAGCGCCGGCCGCGCCAGTCGCCGCCGATCCGCAGGTTGTCTTGCGGCTGTCCGCACTCGATGCGCCGCTGTTCGATGCGATCGAACAGGACGGAGGCATACGCCGCGAGTTGCGGCGGCGTCGCGACCGTGCCGACGATATCGGTGTTCGTGTTGTTATAGGCGGCTCGCAGGCGCACGGCGCCCGTGGCGAGCGCGATGCGGTAGTTCGCGGTGAGGTCCACTCCGTTTGTCCGCGTGTCAATCGCGTTCGTGAAAAACCGCGCGCTGTTGGCGCCGAACGGCGCGAGCAGCTCCACAATCGGGGCGGCGGTGAAGTTCCCCGACAAGACGATGCGGTCGTCGATGGCGATGTGGTAGTAGTCGACCGCCACTTCGAGCGCCGGCACGGGCGTGATCACCACCCCGGCGCCCACATTGCGCGAGCTCTCCGGCTTGAGCGGCGGGGCGCCGAGCACCTGCGCGGCGGGCGAGTCGACCGGCAGCGTGAGCGACTCCACCGGCACGAGGCCCTGGCCCAGATTGAGGAAGTTTGTGGCGGTCGACGAAAAGAACGACTGGGCGAGCGACGGCGCGCGGAACCCGGTGCTGATCGATCCGCGCACGAGGAAGTACTGGGTGGGCTGGACCCGCGCCGTCAGCTTGCCATCGATGGTGCCGCCGAAGTCGCTGTAGTGTTCGGTGCGACCGGCCGCACCGATTCGCAGCCACTGAGTGATGTCCCCCTCCGCGTCCACGTAGGCGGCCACGCTGTTGCGCGACGTGTTCACCTCGTTCGAGGGACGGAATCCGGGAAACACCTGCGCGCCGATCGCCGCACGGCCGCCGAACTGGTTGGGAACACCGCCATCGCGATACGAATCAGGCTCTCCCGCCTGGATCTGGTAGTTCTCACGCCGATACTCGGCGCCGAAGGCGATGTTCAAGGGAGCGGCAAGGCCGCGGATCGGAACGGCCCGACTCACGTCCGCGTTGCCGACAACCTGATTCAGCATCAGTGATCCGGCGTCGAACGTGCTCTTGGGCGATGTCGGGCCGAGCGACACGTTCAACGTATCGCCGATCGTGAACGCGAAGCTGTTGTGCCCGTACTCACCGCTGAAGTCGTAGTTCCAATTTCCGCGCGCGCCATGGATGCCTGCAGTTCCCGATGCATCGACGACGGTGGGCTCGAGCACCGGCAGGAACCCGAGCGGATAGATCTGCGGCCAGTTGTTTTTATCGAGCGCCCGCCGGTAAAACCCGGCACTGTTCGACTCGCGCCGGCTATATCCGCCGAACGCATAGGCCAGGCGGGTTCCGGATGCGTTCAGCGGCACGCTCGCGTTCAGGAAGGTCATCGTGTCGCGCGTGTCGGGATCGCCCCAGCGATGGTTGGGCTCCGCGACCGCGTTGGTCCCAGCATCCCCGGCCACGATCTGATCGCGCGGATCGAACGACGCCCGGTTGGTGCGATCGTGGTGCCGATACTCGGCCGCGACGGTGACGCTCCCTTTGCCGGCAGCGATCCCCCACGATCCACCGACGTCGGCCAGGTTCCCGTCGGCGAAGTCGATGTCGCTGCCGGTCGTGCACGACAGACCGGCGGGAGTGCACTGGTTGCCCGCGAAGGATCCCACCGACCGGCCTGCGTTCGCCGTCACGGTCGGCGGCGCCACGCCCTCCTTGAGCACGATGTTGATCACGCCCGCGATCGCATCTGAACCGTACTGCGCCGACGCGCCGTCACGCAGCACTTCGATGTGATCGATCGTCGACAGCGGGATCGCGTTCAAGTCCACGCCCGTCGATCCACGGCCGATGCTGCCGTTCACGTGCACGAGCGCGCTCTGATGACGCCGCTTGCCGTTGATGAGGACGAGCACCTGATCGGGGCCGAGGCCGCGCAGTGTCGCCGGCCGGACCGTGTCGGTGCCATCGGTAATGGTCGGCCGCGGAAAGTTGAAGGACGGCGCGATCGACTCCATCAATTGCGCCGTCTCCGTGTAGCTGCTCGACGCGATCTGCTCGTGCGTGATGATGTCGACCGGCACCGCTTTTTTCGTTTCCGCGCCGGCCACGCGCGAGCCAACCGTCACCTGCTCGGTAAACCCGAGCGTCAGCGCGACGTCAGCCTCGAGCAGCGGACCGGTGACGGCGACGTCAACCACCTTCGCTGGGCAGGCCAAAGGCGTCCACCTTCAGCTTGAATCTCACCGGCGCGCACCGTCGAGCGCGGCACCTGGAGCGTATACCGTCCATTCGCGTCGGTGGTGGCTGATTCGTTCACGCCGACGACCGTGACGAGGGCGCCCGGAACCGGGATGCCGTCGGCGCGCGTGGTGACGACACCGGCGATCGTGATGCCATCCTGTGCCGACGCAATACCGGCGATTGCGAGAAGCACGATGATCGACCAGAAGAAACGACGGGTTGCACTCTGCAAGCTCTTACCTCGTGTGACAGGTTCCGTTACAAATGTCGCGGTGACACGCCGCAGTTTGTTAGGAAGTGGGGAGGGAAAATCTGTCGCCGAAAGCTTTGTCGTCTCTTGGTCCTATAGGGCGGGGCGCGTCCAGGACATAATTCCGGTGTCGATGCGGCCGCTTCACCTGCGAAACATTCCCGCGCCGCGCGCTGAACGTTCTCCTGTTCGGTGTCCTGGTTGTCTTCTTCCTCGGCGTGGCGCTGCGCGGTCAGGCGCCGGAACGACGAGTCCTCAGCCCGGAGGGACGCTCCGTTACAGAGATCGGCGGACGCGTCGATGAACGCGTCGGCACCACCGGCGGCAAGCGCATCGAAATCGTCTACGGCCGTCCGCTCAAGCGGGGCCGCGATCTCTTCGGCGCAGACGACTTCGTGGAGTTTCTCAACGATGGTGCGCCGGTCTGGCGCGCGGGCGCCAACGTCTCGACTCGCCTGTTCACCGAAGTTCCCCTGCAGTTCGGCGGCACCATCGTCCCGGCCGGCCAGTACACGGTCTTCATCGAGCTGGCGCGCGAGAAATGGACCTTCATCATCTCGACGTGGCCTGCACAGACGAAGGGCTACGACACGAACGACAAGACCGCGTTATACGGAGCGTTCGACTACACGCCGGACAAGGATCTCGTGCGCGTGCCGATGACGCTCGACGCACTGCCCTACTCGCACGATCAGCTTCATTGGGAGTTTCTGGACATGACGGCCAAAGGCGGCCGCCTGGCCATCATGTGGGATCGGAAGATGGCATCCGTGCCGTTCAGCGTCGCGAACTGACGGCTACGCCGAACGTGCAGGTTGACCAAATATCTTCAGCACGCGCCGGGCATTCTCCAGTTCGGCGCGCAGCGACTCCTCGAGCGAGCGATCCCGGTGTCGAATCGCATCCGCGGGACTCGAGACGAGCATCAGCGAACCCTCGAGACTGATCTGGACTCCGTCGAGGGCGGCAAGTTCCTGCCGGCGTTTCGGATCCAGGAACGCGCGCGCGGGACCGTATTCCGGTGAGAGCACGAGATACCGGCGCTCGAACGCGGCATCGTCGGCGAACTCGACGCGATCGCCGCTCTGCTCGGCCGCTTCGTCCGTCAACGCATTCGCGGCCTCGGCCGCCATCTTCACCAGCGCCCCGGCGGCCGGGTCGATGATCGCTCGCGGCATCAGGTGCATCCGCGGCGCCTTCAGGGTGGCGGGCGCCACGACGGCCACGATCCGAGCGTCGCGAGTTTCGAAGCGGTGTGCGGTCCCCGTCCGCTGGACTTCCCTCTCCTGTTCGAGATGGACCGTCACGGAGTAGCAGGTCGCGCCGGACTCCGGATATCGATAGATGCGGGTCAGCGACCAGGTCTGCTTGATGGTGGGGCCGGCCGCAGGCGGGCGATGCAGCGCGATGATCGCGGCCGTCAGCGCCGGATCGAGCGCGCTGACCGGCTCCATGCCGAGCGCGGCCGTCGCCGCGTCCGATTCGCTCTGTTGCTGTTTTCTGCCGCGTGCGACGACGAACACGATCACGGCGAGAACGGCCGCGACCGCGATCGCTACAACCGTCACGCTCATGCCGCGACTCTTTTTGGCGCCATAGTGCCGCCGATGATAAATCATCGGCGGCTTCCTGACCTACTGCGGTCGCCGACGCTCGCGCGAGAAGGTCGCCTACGTGAGGGTCAGGGTGTAGCCGTCGCGGTGTGCGGTGCGCAGATACCGCGGGTGATGTGGGTCGGCTTCGATCTTCCGCCGCAGCCGCGCAATCGCGATGTCCACGGTGCGCGTCAGCGGCACTGTGTCATAGCCCCACACCAGGCGCAGCAGCTCTTCACGGCTGACGACTTTGCCCTGCCGCTCCGCGAGATGACGAAGAATCTGAATTTCCCGCGGCCGCAGATCGATGTCCGCAGTCCCCTTGTGAGCACGCGAGTTGCGGAAATCGACGACGACCGGGCCGATCGCGATTGCCCCCAGCTGTGGCTGGCTGCGGCGCAGGACGGCGTTGACACGCGCCAGTAACTCGTCGAGCGCAAACGGCTTCGTCACGTAATCGTCAGCGCCGAGGTTCAGCGCGCGAACCTTGTCTCCCTGCTCGCACCGCGCGGTGAGGACAATGACCGCGGGCCGATGCGGGCGGCTGCACAGCTGCTCGCACACGTCGAAGCCCGATTGTCCGGACGGCATCAAGTCGAGGAGGACCAGGTCCGGGATGAAGGTTTCCGCCTTGGCGAGCGCTTCCCTGCCGTCGGCCGCGCGCTCGACTTGGAACCCCTCGTAGACAAGGTTGTCGTGCAGGACGCGTGCGATCGCCACGTCGTCTTCCACGACCAGCAGGCGTTTGGCCTGTTTCATTGTTCCAGGCGCCATGACGCGCCGGGCAGGATAGCGCAACTAAGAGCCGGAAAGGGGAAGATTCAACGACTTAGCCGACCACGGAACTCGTCGACGCGGGCTCGACAACCTCATCGACAATGGGGCCGGCCGCCCTGCGCTCTCGCGTTGTGGCACGATCGAGCCGATGAAACCGGACCTCGTCGTTCTCCACGAACACCCGGAGTGGCAGAAACCGCTCTTCGAGGCGCTCGAACGCCGCGGCGTGAGCTATGCCCCGTTCGATCTGAAGCATGCCGCCTTCAGCAACATCGAGGCGCCGTCCGCGCGTCTCTACTTCAACCAGGCGAGCCCGAGCGCGTACGTGAGAGGCCACGCGCGGGCGGTTCCGCTGGCGCTCGCCTACATGCGGACACTCGAACTGACGGGCGCCCGCGTCCTGAACGGCGCCGACGTCTTCGCATTGGAGTTGAGCAAGAGCGCGCAAGCCACGCTGGTGCACAAACTGGGCATCGACACGCCCCGCTCGATCACGTTCAACGATCCGTCGGCGCTTCGCCGATACGAGTCCGAGCTGACGTGGCCGGCACTGCTCAAGCCCGATCAGGGCGGCAGCGGCGCACGCATTCAGGTGGTTGACTCGCTGGAACAGGTCGAGGCGATCTTCGCGAACGATCCCGGGATCTGGCTCCCGGACAATCTGTTCCTGCTCCAGGAATATCTGCCGCACGACCCCGATCAAGGCATCGTGCGGCTCGAGTTTCTCGGCGGCGAGCTCCTGTATGCCATGCGAGTGAAGACACACGGCCGTTTCAATCTGTGCCCGTCGCCGGTATGCAACCCGGACGATGGTGAGCGGTGTGTGCGAGGTGGTACCGGCGCTCCCGGCACCGGCAGTCGAATTCTTTCCGTATCCCGAGGTTCCAGGCGAAGCCGTCGCAACCGCGGCGCGCATCGTCGCACGCCGCGCGCCTGGACGTCGGCGGCATCGAATATCTGGAGACACCGGATGGGCGGCGGGTGTTCTACGACATCAACGCCAACTCCAACCTGCGGCCGTCAGTGGCGGCCGCGTTCGGCTTCGACCCGTTCGAGCGCGTGGTCGACTTCCTGACGGCTGAACTCAGGCTCCGGGCTCCGGGCTCCTGGCAGCTGACCAGGTATTTCCTGAAGCCCGCAGTCTGAAGCCCGGAGCCTGAAGCCTGAAGCCTGAAGCCTGAAGCCTGAAGCCCGGAGCCGATCCGATGTCGATCCAGCGCCGGCTCGTTCGACGTGCAGGTAAGGAGACGTGACAATGCGTTACATGATGTTCATCAAGCACACCGAGGATTACCGCAACGAGCAGGTTCCCGCCGGACTCTACGAAGCGATGGGAGAATTCGTCAGCGCCGGCATCAAGAGCGGGGCCATCATCGATACCGCGGGGCTGAAACCCACGAGCGATGGCACCCGCATCCGCCTCAGCGGCCGTAAAATCACGGTGATCGATGGTCCTTTCGTCGAGTCGAAGGAAGTCGTCGGCGGCTACGCGCTGATGGAGATGAAGTCCAGGGAGGAAGCGCTCGAATACGCCCGCAAGTTCATGGACATACACCTGGAGTATTGGCCGGAATTCGAAGGCGAGTGCGAGGTTCGCCCTGTCGAAGACCAGGGGTGAGAAGGCGGGCCGCACTGCCCCAAAGGGCAATTGCGCTGACCGTCGAGCTCGACTAAGTTTGCACCGGTGGCCCAGCCACGCCGCTCTCTCGGTGCGTCGCGGCGGGTCACCGACGGTCCGTTTTCCACTCTCAGCGCGAGGAGCTGACTATGACTGTCCGGTCGTGTTCGCTGCCCCGATTCCAGCGAATCGGCACAGTCCTCTCGTTGTCGCTGTTCTTTGCGGCGGCGTCGCCGGCACTCGCCGGGCAGGCGCCGCGCACCGCCGCGCCGGATCCCCTGCTGCAGATGAACGAGGCGATCGACGCGCTGACGCGGAAGGTCTGGCCGAGCGTGGTGCAGATCCTCGTGACCAGCTACGGCCCGCGCGACGACGGCGCCCCCGGCAGCGCGAGCGCCGTGCTCGGCAGCCAGCGATCCATCGGCTCAGGGTTCGTCATCGATGCGGAGGGCTACATCATCACGAACGCGCACGTGGTGAACGGCGCGCAGCGGATCCAGATCGCGCTGCCGGCCGGCAACGCGGACGGAACGCTCGCGACGGCGCTGTCCACCCGCACGAGGATCATCCCCGCGCAAATCGTCGGCACCAGCACGGAGCTCGACCTGGCGCTGCTGAAAGTCGATGGCGTCAAACTCCCGGCGCTGCCGATGGCGACCTATTCGCAACTGCGCCAGGGCGAGATGGTCTTCGCGTTCGGCAGCCCCAACGGGCTGCGCAACAGCCTGACCCACGGCCTGGTGTCCGCCGTGGCGCGGCAGGTGGACAGCGACTCGCCGCAGATCTTCGTGCAGACCGACACGCCGATCAATCCGGGCAATTCCGGCGGTCCGCTGGTGAACATCCGCGGCGAAGTGGTCGGCGTCAACACGTTCATCATGTCGCAGTCCGGAGGCAATGAAGGCCTGGGCTTCGCCATTCCGAGCGCGACGGCGAGAACCGCGTTTCATCAGCTCAAGGAATACGGTCACCTGCGCAAGCAGGAGATCGGCATGAGTATCCAGACCATCACCCCCGGCATGGCGGCGTCGCTCGGCCTGTCGAGAGACTACGGCGTCATCGTGTCTGATGTCTGGCCCGGCGGTCCGGCGTTGGCAGGGGGGCTGGCCGTGGGCGACATCCTGGTTTCCGTGGATGGCGAGCCCGCCGAGAACCTGCCGACCGTGAGCTACGCCTTCCGTCTCAGGGATACTCCCGACAACGTCCAGCTCGTCGTGCTCAGGGGAACGAAGCAGATTGCGCTCAGCATCAAGCCGGTGGAAGAACGCAGCACCTTCGATTCCGTGTCGTTGATGGCTGACCCTGCAAAGAACCTGGTGCCCGAGCTCTCGATCGTCGGCGTGGAAATCGACGCGCGCCTCGCCGCTTCGGCCACCGGACTGCGCGATCCCTACGGCATCATCGTCGTCGCCCGCGCGGCCGGCGGCCGCGATGTGCCGTTACAGCCGCGAGACATCATCCGCAGCGTGAACAACCGCCGCGTGGCGACGCTCGCCACGCTCCGGGATGCCATGCGCACCGTGACCCCGGGGACACCCGTGACGCTGCAGGTTCAGCGCGAAGGCCGGCTGATGTACGTGTCGTTCATGTTCGACTGACCGCTCGCGTCCGCGGGAGCGCAGCCGAAACTACTGCTGCCGCGGACACTTGTCCGTTGCCACGACTGACTTGACGTCGAGCGCCAACGGCGCCGATCCATCCGTTGCCGCGGCGTCCTGAATCAAACCGATTACCTCCACACGCTCACCAACGTGGCGCTTGAGATCGGGGGCGATCCCGAGCAGGCGATACGCGTTGACGCCTTGCGGCGGCTGCGCGTCGGTCAGCGCCTCGGCGGGCGCCGCACTTTCGAGCGTGAAAGTCTCGTTTTCATGGCCGAGACCAGTTCCGCGCAGACAGCCGCTCACGGAGATGACCGGTCCCAGTGCCCGGATGTCAGCTGGCGGCTCACCCTGGACAGAAGTATTGAGCGTGTCGACCGTAACTCCAGGCGGTAATGCCCCGCGCCGGCGGCGCGGCCTGCGTTCGTCGCCGGCGCGGGCGCTGGCGATGGCGCGTCGGGCGAAGTTGCAGGAGGCGGCACGACACTCGGCATCACAGTGGTCGGCGTGGCCGGCGGCGGTGCCTGGGGCGTTCCTGGCAGCTGTGTCGGTGTCTGCGCCGGCGGCGTCACTGGCTGCGTTGTCGGCGTCTGCGTGGCCGGAGGCGCTGACGGGGACGTTGCTTGCGCTGCGGCATTCGAAACGAGGATAAGGACTATCGCCGGGAAGAGTAGCCATCGTGGTCGCATGAGGTCCTCCTGGGCGTGATGCGTGCAACGACAGCGCCATCGCGCTTCAGCCTCAACGGGAATCAGCTATACGGCATCTCGACCGACTCAATTCCACCTCAAGAGCCAAGCGTATAATCCGCGCGATGCGACGCCAGCGATGGTCCGTGTCGTCGTTCTGCGTGGGCGATCGCCTGCCTCTTCACCGCCGCGACTTCCCTGCTGATCGCCCAGCAAACCGCTTCACGCAATCCGCTCGCGGCGACCGCTGACATCGATCGCCGCCGGTCAGGTCGTCTTCGATCAGGCATGTCAGTCCTGCCACGCACCAGCCGGCACGGGCGATCGCGGTCCGGCGCTCAACACCGGGGTCTTCGCGCACGGATCGGACGATGGCGATTTGTTCCGCACGATTCGTGAGGGCGTGGCCGGCACGCAGATGCCGCCGTTCCGCGGGCTGACCGACGATCAGATCTGGCAGGTCGTCGCGTACCTTCGAAGCCTGAGCGGCGCGCGTGACGAGCGGTCCGCGGTGAACGCGCCGCCGGTGCGCGGCAATCGCGCGTCAGGCGAAACGCTGTTCTTCGGGAAGGCCGCCTGCGCCAGCTGCCATCAGGTGAATCAACGCGGCGGGATTGTCGGGCCCGATCTCTCCACGGTCGCGCGCGCCAGCGCCGAGGCGATTCGTCAGAAAATCGTGAACCCCGCGGCGCCCTTCGCTGCCGCGCCGGCAGCAGGCCGCGGCGCTCCGGTCGGTCGCGGCGCCGGCGTCGCGCGGCCGGTCGTCGTCGTCGCCAAGAACCCGTGATGGCCGCGAAATCCGCGGCGTGCGACGCAACGAGGACACGTTTTCGCTGCAGATGATGGACGCGTCCGGCACGCTCCACCTGCTCGACAAGCAACAACTCGCCGACGTGCGGATCGAAAACACGTCGCTGATGCCGGGCGACTATGCGACGAAGCTCTCGGCCGGCGAGATCGACGATCTCGTCGCCTACCTGTCGACGCTGCGGGAACGCGACACCGCGAGCGCATCGAGCGCAATTCCCAGCGCCATCCCCGGCGGCGTCACCTTCGATCGGCTGCTCAAGGCTGACGCCGAACCGCAGAACTGGCTGATGTACTGGGGCAATTTCCGCGGCACGCACTATTCCGCGCTCAAGCAGGTGACCGCGGCGAATGCCGGTCAGCTGCAGGCCGCATGGGCGTTTCCGATGCCGGGATCTTCCGTGCTCGAAGTCACGCCGATCGTGGTCGATGGCGTGATGTACACGACGGCGCCCGGCGAGGTCGCCGCCCTCGACGCGCGCACCGGGCGTCCGATCTGGCGATACGCACGGCCGCAGAAGGTCCGGAATCCGTACGAAATCAATCCGTTCAACCGCGGTGTCGCGGTCCTCGGCCATCGGCTGTTCGTCGGGACGCTGGACGCGGCGCTGATTGCGCTCGACGCGCGAACCGGTCTGCCGCTCTGGGAAACGCAGGTCGCCGACTCGATGCTCGGTCACAGCCTGACGAGCGCACCGCTGGTCGTGAAGGACAAGGTGCTCGTCGGCATCACGGGCGGCGAATTTGGCGCGCGCGGTTTCGTGGACGCCTACGACGCCGCCACCGGCAAGCGGCTGTGGCGCTGGTACTCGGTGCCCGCGCCGGGCGAGTTCGGTCACGACTCCTGGCCCGGCGACAGCTGGAAGCTTGGCGGCAGCCCGATGTGGCTGACCGGCTCCTACGATGCCGATCTCAACACCGTGTACTGGACGGTGGGAAACCCTGGACCGCAAATCGATCGATCCGTGCGCGGTGATCTCGACAACCTGTTCAGCGACTCGGTCGTCGCGCTGGATCCGGACACCGGTCAGCGCAAGTGGCACTATCAGTTCACGCCGAACGACGGACACGACTGGGACTCGGCGGAAGACCTGATTCTCGTCGACCGCATCTGGCGCGGTCAGATGCGCAAGCTGCTGCTGCACGCCGATCGCAACGGTTACTTCTACGTCCTCGACCGCACGAATGGAAAGTTTCTGTCGGGCACACCGTTCGTCTACGCCAACTGGAACGGCGGCTTCGACGAGAACGGACGGCCGCGTCCGATCCCCGGATCGAACTCGAGCACGGGCGGCAGTTTCTTCGTCTACCCGACGATCGGCGGCGGCACCAACTTCCAGGCGCCGTCGTACAGCCCGGTCACCGGCTGGATGTATCTCGAATACTCCGAAAACGGTCAGCAATACGTCAGCACGCCCGCTCCCTACGAGGCGGGCCGGCAGTACATCGGGCGGACGACGGCGTCAGGCGGTGCGGCGCAGCCAAAGCCCGGCGAGCCCGCGGCGTCGGCCGGCATCAAGGCACTTGATCCCGAGACCGGAAAGACGATGTGGGATTTCAAGATTTTCCAGGGTTCGCTGACCAACGGCGTGCTCGCCACGGCGGGCAACGTGGTGTTCGGCGCGATCCGCGACGGCAACCTCGTGGCGCTCGATGCGCGGACCGGAAAACATCTCTGGCACTTCCAGACCGGCGCCAGCATGGCCGCATCGCCGATCAGCTACTCCGTGAACGGCCGCCAGTTCGTCGCGGTTGCCGCGGGCAATACGATCTACGCGTTCGCGCTGCCGGAAGCGAAGTGAACAGAACCGAGTGTGCGTCGCCAACTAGCCTGGCGGGTCCTGTCCGCGAACAGCCCCACCGGGTGCTCGCCGAAGAGCACTCGTCACGGCGGTCGGCTCCGCGCCCGGCGGGGCGGCCCCGTTCGCGGCCACCCGCGAGCGGCTAGTTCCGTCTCGAGAGACTTTGTCGTCGCGGAAAAGAATTAGGACGGGAACTGTCGCGGCAGAAACGATTTCCCCCGGCGTCTCGCGTGTGAGCGGTGCAGTCGTTTTCGCCCGATCCACCGCAACGCGACAAAGTCTCACTCGGTCTCAAAGAGCGATCGAAATGGCTTTCATCACCACTCATCACGTGCGCGTCTGCTGCCTCGCGCTGATTGTTCTCTGCGGCGGAGCGCTCACCGCTTCCGCGCAGCCGTACTCCGCGCAGCGGAACGGCGAGGTCGTGCAGCTTCAGGACGCGCGCAGCCAGACGATCGTTTCGATCCTTCCCTCGGTCGGCAGCATCGCGTTCGAAATGAAGGTGAAGGGGCACGACGTCCTGCGCTGGCCGTACGCGTCGGTCGAGGAATTCAAGGCGCGCCCGGCGCTGAGCGGTATTCCGTTTGTCGGGCCGTGGGCGAACCGCCTCGACGAGCAGGCGTTCTACGCCAACGGCAAGCGTTACCCGTTCGACATGGAACTGGGTAATGTCCGCGGCGCGATACCCATCCACGGATTCCTCACGACGACCGATCGCTGGCAGGTCGTCGAGGTGAAGGCGGACGCGGATGCGGCGTGGGTCACCAGCCGCCTCGAGTTCTTCCGCCAGCCGGCGTGGATGAAGCAGTGGCCGTTCGCGCACACCATCGACCTCACGTACCGGCTGGAACACGGTGCGCTCGAAGTTCGGACCGCCATCACGAACCTGAGCGACGAGGCCATGCCGGTCGCGATCGGGTTCCATCCTTACTTTCAGTTGACCGATTCGCCGCGCAGCGCCTGGACCGTGTCGATCGGCGCGCGGACACACTGGCTGCTCGCACCGACCAAGGTGCCAACCGGTGAAACAGAACCTGCCGACAGCCTGTTGTCGAATCGGCACGCGGTGGTGCTCGATGATTTCAATCTCGACGATGTGTTTTCGGATCTGGAACGCGATGGGCAGGGGCGCGCCACGATGTCGGTAACTGGAAAATCGCAGCGCCTCGATGTCGTGCTCGGTCCCGGTTTTCGTTCCGTCGTGGTCTGGGCGCCGCATCCGGAGAACAGAGGACGCGGCAGCCAGGGCCTTGGTGCCGCCGCAACAACCGGCCGTGGGAACGCGACGCAGCCCGCCCAGGATCGCAATTTCATCTGCATCGAACCGATGGCGGCGATCAGCGACGCCCTCAACCTCACCCACAAAGGCCGTCTACAAGGAGCTCCAGAGCATCGCGCCCGGCGGTGTCTGGCGGGAGAGCTTCTGGGTCAAGCCAAGCGGGTTCTGATTTCAAAAGCGCCACCACGGAGGATCACTGCACGCAAAACACGGAGGGCCACGGCGCACCTTTCAACGAGATTCGGATCACCGCCGCCGCTAACGGCAGAGCTAACACTATAATCAGCACCTCAGTCACAACACGAGGTGCGCATGGCAATCGCGGCGGGGACACGGTTTGGGCCGTACGAAATTCAGTCGCCGCTCGGTGCCGGCGGCATGGGCGAAGTCTACAAGGCCCGCGACACACGCCTCGATCGCACGGTCGCGATCAAGATCCTTCCAGACGCTCTGTCGGGCGATCCGCAGTTTCGCGACCGGTTCGAGCGGGAGGCACGGACGATCTCCCAGCTCGATCACGCGCACATCTGCGCGCTCTACGACGTCGGCGAGGAGCGCGGCACCTCGTTCCTCGTCATGCAGTACCTCGAAGGCGAGACACTGGCGGCACGGTTGCAGCGCGGCGCGCTGCCGATCAGCGAAGCGCTGAAAATCGCCATTCAAATCGCCGAGGCGCTCGACAAGGCGCACCGCGCGGGCGTGATCCATCGCGATCTCAAGCCGGGCAACGTGATGCTGACGAAGTCGGGCGCCAAGCTGCTCGATTTCGGTCTCGCGAAATCCAGCCCGGTGGCGCGCGGCGGCATGTCGATGATGCCGACGACGCCGATCAGCATCACGGCGCAGGGCACGATCCTCGGCACGTTCCAGTACATGGCGCCCGAGCAGGTCGAAGGCGGCGAAGCTGACGCCCGGACCGATCTCTTTGCCTTCGGCGCCGTGCTCTACGAGATGGTGACCGGCCGCCCGGCGTTCCAGGGAAAAACGCAGGCCAGCCTGATCGGATCGATCATGCGCGACGACCCGACGCTGACCGCTGACGTCGGCGCCGCGCTACCACAGGCTCTCAGCCGGGTGATTCGAACCTGCCTGGCCAAGAGTCCTGATGACCGGTTTCAGACCGCTCACGATGTCGCGCTGCAACTGCAATGGATCCTCGAGGGCGGGTCCCAGGTCGGCATACCGGCGCCGGTGGTTGTTCCTGCCGCGCCGGCGAGCCGTCGCATCGCGTGGGTGCCGTGGAGCATCGCCGCGCTGGCAGTGATCGCGGCCGGTGTTCTTGGCGCGAAGTCGCTGACGCGAACCACGCCGCCGGCGCGAGTCGTTCGCTTCGAAGTCGCCAATCCCGACGGCATCTTCAACGTCGGCGCGCCCCGGTTGTCACCTGACGGCCGCTATCTGGCGTTCAACGCGACCGATCCGACCGGCAACACGAGAATCTGGGTCCGTCAGTTGAACTCCCTTACCGCCCAGCCGTTGACCGGAACGGAGGGTTCCGCGCGTCCGTTCTGGTCGCCTGACAGCCGATTCATCGGCTTCATGGCGGATGGCAAGCTCAAAAAAATCGAGGTGAGCGGCGGTCCGGCGCAGAAAATCTGCGACGCGCCCACCGGCGCCGATGGCAGCTGGAGCCAGGAAGGCGTGATCCTGTTCGACGGGCGCGGCAGCGATCCGATCTACCGCGTCCCGGCAGCCGGCGGCACGCCGGTCGTCGCAGTGAAGGCCGAACCAGGCCGCGGGGAAGGGCAAGTCGGATGGCCGGAGTTTCTGTCCGACGGCAAACACTTCATGTATCTCGCGATGAGCCAGAAGATCGAAGACTCGAGCTATCGGGTCGGGTCGATCGATTCATCCGAGACGCAGACGCTGGCATCAGCCCAGACCCAGCTTGCCTACGCGCCGCCCGACCGGCTGCTGTTTGTTCGTGACCAGACCCTGGTGACGCAGAAATTCGACCCCAGCGCGATGAAGACGCTCGGCGATCCGACGCCGCTGGCGGAACGCATCGGCACCGACTCGGTGGGGCTGGCCACGTTCTCGATCTCTCGAGAAGGCACGCTCGCCTATCGCACCGGCGACCCCGGCAGCCGGCTCGCGCTCGTCGATCGAAGCGGTCGAGAGCTGGAGACGATGGGTGACCCGGGCGAGTACGCCAACCCGGTGCTGTCACGGGATGGGACGCGGCTCGCCTTCGACCTTTCGGACAAAGCCGCGCGCAAGATCGACATCTGGATTCGCGATCTGACGAGGAAAGTCAATTCGCGGTTTACGTTTGGCCAGGGGAACAACCGGGTGCCGTTGTGGTCGCCTGACGGCAACACCGTCATTTTCTCTTCGTCACGAAGCGGACCCGGCGACCTCTACACGAAGACCGCGAACGGCCAGGGCGACGAGACCCTCCTGCTCAAGGACGACCAGTTGAAATTTGCAACCGACTGGTCCCGCGACGGCCGCTACCTCGTTTACACCTCGATCGATCCGAAATCCGCCCAGAACGTCTGGGTGCTGCCGATGTTTGGCGACAAGAAGCCGATCGCGATCGCGGCCACCGACTTCAGCGAAAGCAACGGGGTGTTCTCGCCCGACGGGCGGTTTATCGCCTATCGATCCGACGAGTCTGGCCGCAATGAGATTTACGTGCGATCGTTTCCGCAGGGAACCGGCAAGTGGCAGATCTCGACAGCCGGGGGAACCGACCCGTCGTGGCGCGGCGATGGAAAGGAAATTTTCTACCGCGGCGCGGATCAGCGATTCATGGCGGTGGACATTCGCCTGGGCGACACGCTGCAGGCCGGCGTGCCGCAGTCGCTGTTTCCGGGACGCGTCAACCTCGTCGGAAACGTGCGCAACCGTTACTCCGCATCGACCGACGGACAGAAGTTCCTGTTTGTCGCGACGCTCGGGCGCGACGCCATCGCCCCGACAACGGTCGTGCTCAACTGGGACGCCGACCTGCGCAAATAGCTTCGCAATTCCAGAGTCACGAAAGCACGAAGGCACGAAGCCAGTGAGCTTCCTCGGTCGATCGCAGCGACATGACAGAGTCCAACGAGACGCGCTGAAGAACCCGTGGCTCGCGGGTGGCCGCGAACGGGGCCGCCCCGCCGGGCGCGGAGCCGACAGCTGTGACATGTGCCTTTCGGCGAGCACCCGGTGGGGCTGTTCGCGGACGGGCCCCGCCAGAGACGTCACTGCAAAGCGGCCGGCAGGACGATGCCCGTGCACTCGCCGAAACCGATGCGCACGTAGCCAGGACGCTCGCAGAACCCCCTGAACATCACTTCATCATCGTCGGCCAGAAACGTTCGCGATTCGCCGGACGGCAGCGCGATCGGGTGCGAGCCGCCGGTGATTTCGAGCAGACACCCTCGGGATTGATCGTCCGGGCCCGAGACGGTCCCGCTCGCGATCACATCGCCCGGGCGGAGATTGCAGCCGTTGCTCGTGTGATGCGCCACCATCTGGCCGAAGGTCCAGTACATGTCGCGCAACGAAGCGTGACTGAGCCGCATCGGCGCGAATCCTCCCTCGCGCATTCGCGCGGATCGCAAGAACACCTCGATCGTGAGATCGAACCCTCGCGTCCGGCCCGGCGACAGGTACGGCAGCACCGGCGGGTCGTCGGCCGACCGCGTGAAGGCGGGACAACGGAACGGCGCCAACGCCTCCACGGTCACCACCCATGGCGACAGGCTGGTCGCGAAATTCTTGGCGAGGAATGGACCGAGCGGCTGGGATTCCCAGACCTGGATGTCACGCGCCGACCAATCGTTCAGGAGGGCGAGACCAAAGATGTGCTGCTCGGCAGCGTCGATCGCCACCGGCCGGCCGAGCTCGTTGCCGGTACTCACGAGCGCAGCGACTTCCGCCTCATAATCCAGCCGCTCCGAGGGTCGAAAACCCGGCGCCGCCTCGTCGGCGCGTTTCGTCTGGCCCGCACGGCCGCCGAATCGGCGTACCGCTGATCACAATCGATGATGCCCGGCCGTGATACGCGATCGGCACGTGGCGGTAATTGGGCAGGAGCGGGTTATCCGGCCGGAACAGCCGGCCGACATTCATCGCATGAAAGCTCGAGGCGTAGAAGTCCGTGTAGTCGCCAATCGCCGCCGGGAGCAACAGCTCCGCGTCTTCGATCGGCACGAGCAGATCCGCTCTCTGCGGCGCTTCCGCCTTGAGGATCTCCATCAGACGCCGGCGGAGCAGCGACGCACTCTCGCCACCAAGCGCCATCAAACGATTCAACTGTGACGATCCCGCCGCCTGCAGCAGGGCATCGGGAAGACCGGCGAGCAACCCTTGTTGACGGCACCGGAGCAGATCGACCACCTGGTCGCCGATCGCGACGCCGATGTGAGCGGCCTCGCGGCTGCCGCGCCGCCGAAAGACGCCAAAGGGCAGGTTTTGAATCGGGAAGTCGGTGGCCGGCGAGTTGGCCGATTCGACCCAGCTGCGAAGCGCCGGATCGTGGGTGTCGTTGATCATAAAAACGGCACCACGGAGCACACGGAGTGAAAAGCGCGGAGGTTCACCATCTATAGCGGCAGCGCCGTCGACGACTTCACTTCCTTGATGACGATACTGGTGCGAATACGGTCGACCCCGTCCACCTTCATCAGCTTCTCGAACAGGAAGCGCTCCAGGTGATCGTGGTTGCTGACGACGACCTTCATCAGGTAGTCGAATTCGCCGGTCAGGAAGTGACACTCGAGCACTTCCGGCATTTTCTGGATGCGCCCCGGAAAGCGTTTCACGGAGTCGGGCCGATGGTGCGCCAGCATGACGTGGACGAAGCACAGGAGATCCAGGCCGACGGCGGCCCGATTGACGAGCGTGGCGTACTGGGTGATGACGCCGCGTTGCTCGAGCTTCCGCAGTCTCTTCTGTAGCCCCGGCGCCGACAATTGAAAGCGCCGAGCCAGCGCGGCGCTCGAGGCACGGGCGTCGGATTGCAGGTGGATGAGCAACCGGCGGTCGAAATTGTCGATCCGGCCTGCGCTGGCGTCGTGCTTCTTCTTTGCCTTTGCCATCCATTCTCCTCACGAGCCCGCCACGCCACCGCAGACGCACCCGTTATAGTTCTGATTCGAAACCATTTCAAGCGATTGCGCGATGATTTGTGACGTTGAATGCGCGTTTCAGTTGCGATATCCTCCGATCAGTCTGGGTGCGGCTCGATCACGAGCTCGGCAAGAGGGAGCGCGGTATGAGTGACTTCTGCCCGATCAAACGCGTCGATCACCTCGAGCTGTATGTCGGGAACGCCCGGCAGGCGGCTGCCTATTACGCGCGCACCCTGGGGTTTTCCGCTCGCGAGTATCGCGGGCTCGAAACCGGCGACCGGGACGCGGCCTCCTACGTGCTCGAACAGGGCAAGGTCCGGCTGGTCCTCACCGCCGCGTTGAGCCCCGATCATCACGTCGCGCGTTTCGTGTTCGAGCACGGCGACGGCGTCGGCGTCATCGCGCTCGAGGTCCCGAGCGCGGCCCAGGCGTACGAAGCCACCACCAGCCGCGGCGCGGTCGGGGTCAGCGAGCCAGCCGAAGACCGCGACGCGCACGGGGTCCTCCGTCACGCCGCCATCAGGGGCTACGGCGACACCGTCATCAAGTTCGTCGAGCGCGGCGACTATTCAGGCGCGTTCGCACCCGGGTTCGAGCCCTGCCCACCCATTCAAACGGTTCCCGCCGGTCTCGCCGCCATCGATCACATCGTCGGCAACGTGGAGCTGGGAGGAATGGACCGGTGGGTGAAGTTCTTCGCTGAGACGATGGGGTTTACGCAGCTGGTGCACTTCGACGACAAGAAGATCACGACGGAGTATTCCGCCCTGATGTCGAAAGTGATGCAGGACGGCACCGGCCGCATCAAGTTTCCCATCAACGAGCCCGCCACCGGCCGGCGCAAATCGCAGATTCAGGAATATCTCGACTACAACCACGGTCCCGGCGTTCAGCACATCGCGTTCGCGACGCGCGACATCGTGGAAACGGTGACGGCGCTGCGGAGCCGCGGCCTGGAATTTCTTCGCGTGCCGGAGACCTACTACGAGGACCTGGAGCAGCGGATCGGCAAGATCGACGAGCCGATCGAGCAGCTGGCGCAACTGGGGATCCTCGCGGACCGCGACGAAGAGGGCTACCTGCTGCAGATTTTCTCGCAGCCGGTCGAGGATCGGCCGACGCTGTTCTTCGAAGTCATCGAGCGGCATGGATCGCGCGGATTCGGTGAAGGCAATTTCAAATCGCTGTTCGAGGCGATCGAGCGGGAGCAGGCGCGTCGAGGGAATCTCGTATGAGCTTACTACTTCACGCTCGGACAGATTCCGCACAAGCGGCACACGCAATTCCGCCAGCCCGATGGATCGCTGTATCACGAAGAGCTGATGGGCCTGCGCGGCTTTTCCGGCGCCAAGTCGCTGCTCTACCACCTGCGCCCCCCGACACAAGTCAGCCGCATCGATCGCGGCTGCGAAGTGCAGGTGCCGTTCGCCGAGGCGGGCCCGGTGCAGCATCGGCTGTTGAACACCGCCGCGCTTCCCTGCCAGGGCGATGCCGTGGCAGGGCCGCGTCCCGCTGATGGCCAATCAGGACGTCACGCTGTCGGTCGTCAGGCCGCGCGAGCCGATGCAGTACTGGTATCGCTACGCGCACGGCGACGAGGCGATCTTCGTCCACGAGGGCACGGGCACGCTCGAGAGCCAGTTCGGCACGTTGAAGTACGGCCCCGGCGACTACCTGGTGATTCCGACCGGTGTGATCTGGCGCATCCTGCCAGAGCCGGGCGTCGACCAGCGCATGCTCGTCATCGAAAGCAGCGGCGGACACATCGAGCCGCCCAAGCGGTACGTCAATCAGTACGGACAGTTTCTCGAAACCGCGCCCTATGCGGAGCGGGACATCCGGCCGCCGGACGCGCTCGTGCCGCACGACGAACAGGGCGAGTTCGAAGTCCGGGTCAAGGCGCGGGGACGGATCGCGCGCTACGTGCATCCGCATCATCCGCTCGACGTCGTGGGGTGGGATGGCCATCTCTGGCCGTTCGCCTTCAACATTCGCGACTTCGAGCCGATCACCGGCCGCGTGCATCAGCCGCCGCCGGTCCATCAGACGTTCGAAGGACCGGGCTTCGTGGTGTGCTCGTTCGTGCCGCGGCTGTTCGACTACCATCCGCTTTCCATTCCGGCGCCGTACAACCACTCCAACGTCGATTCCGACGAAGTCATCTATTACGTCGAGGGCGATTTCATGTCGCGCCGGGGTGTCGCGTCCGGCTTCATTGACCGTGCACCCGAACGGGATTCCGCATGGCCCGCATCCCGGGACCTACGAAGGCTCGATCGGCAAGGCGCGGACCGAGGAGCTTGCCGTCATGGTCGATACGTTCCGTCCGTTGCAGCTGACGACCCATGCCGTTGCGCTCGAAGATGCGCAATATCCCTTCAGCTGGCTGAAGTGAGTGGAGGATCTCATGGCCAAGAATTTCGAGGCGTTCAAGAAGACCATCGAACGTGAATTCATGGCGCATCCCGTCGTGACGTCGAACGAGTACACGGCCTGGTTCGCGCATGGCGAGATGCCGCTGAATCACGTGCGCGATTTCACGGTGCAGTTCTCGGTGTTTTCGAATCAGTTTCTGCTGGCGGCCCTCAACCGCGTCATCAATGCCGACACGCTGCAGGCCGCCCGCGAGTCCAAAGAAATCCTGATGAACGAGCTGGGCGTCATCTACAACAAGCCCGAGAAGGCCGGCGCGAGCGGGACGAAAGCCTCGTCCGGCGACAACGACCGTGAAGGCGACCCGGCGCTGGTCTCGACCGAGGGCACGGTGGATGGCGGCAGGTTTCGATTTCAGGCGGCGCACATCGAATGGCTGCTTCGCTTCGGTGAGCCGCTCGGTCTGAAATTTGACGATATCGGCAAGCGGCGCCACGGCATTCCGAGCACGCTCCATTTCTGCGATGAGCTGTTCAGGCTGTATGGCAGCGACGACTACAACGAAGCGATGGGCGCCTCGTTCGCGGTCGAGAACTGGGCGGCCGCCGGATTCTGGAAAGAACTGATTGCGGGTCTCGAAAAGATCAAGGCCAGGAGCGTGCCCGATCTGCCGCTCGCGTTCTTCACGTGGCACGACAAGATTGAAGACCAGCACAAACAGCACACCTGGGACGAGCTGCGCGAGTGCTACGACTCGGCCAAGTTCCGCGAGGAGCCGTTCATCAGCGCCGGCATCACGATGCTCGACGGCGTCAAGGTGTTCTGGGACGGCCTGAACGATCTGCGCAAGCATCCCCGCGCGCGAGTGGCCTGAGCGACGGCGACCTTCGTAAGAGGCTCGTGAACTCTGGCGGGGCCCGTCCGCGAACAGCCCCACCGGGTGCTCGCCGAAGGGCACTCGTCACGGCGGTCGGCTCCGCGCCCGGCGGGGCGGCCCCGTTCGCGGCCACCCGCGAGTCACTGACTCTTCCAGAGCGCCTCGTGGGGGTTACTGCACCACCGTGTTGTTCATGTTGATGAGCGGATAGCCGCCCATCGCCAGCCGCACTGACGGACCTGACGGCGCTTCGGCGCCCATCTGATGCCAGGTCATCGGCGCGGCGTAGAGCACATCGCCCTCGGTCGCGTGAAACTCGCCGACGTTTTCGAACTTGCCGCTGATCGCGCCGACCTGCACGATCCACCACTCCGCCGGCCCCGCGTGCATGTGGCCGAACGTCGAATTCGGGATTGAACGTCGCCTGCGCCGGCCCGCCGCCGGCGTTGCCGCGACCGCCGGGACACTTGTTGTCGGCTGGATTCACGTAGCCAATCAGCGGATTGGCATACAGGTGATCGTCCGTCACCCGCGCCGCGGCCGGCGCGCATTTTCCGATCCCATCGTCGAACAGGTTCCAGTGCAGCTGATTCGGCGGCGTGTACGCGCCGGGCGTGTGCGTGAACGACACCTTCACCGTCTGGCCACCGCTCGTCGCCGCCGGCTCGCGGACCGCTGGCCGGATAGGCCGTCTTGTAATTGGCGGGATTGACTTCGACCCACAGCGCGTTCTGATTCCCCGTCACCTCGTACGAGAACAGCGTCGTCTTCATGATGTTCACAATCGATCCGCGCGTGGCAGTCACCGGTGGTTGTCCTTCGACCGTGAAACGCACCTCGCCGGCGATGACGACGAACACGGTGGGCGTGTCGGGGTGGAGGCGCGCGGTGAACCGGCCGCCCGGCGCGGCGGAGTTGTAGGTCGCATCCTGTTCGGGATCTTTGATGATTGGCTCCTGCCAGTTGTTCTGACCCGCGTGCATCTGTTTGAGATCGGACAACTTCCAGAGCGGGCGCATCGGAGGGGTGTAGACGCCGCCCCTGGTCTTGTTGACCCACCACGTCTCGGCTGCGCCGCCGCGGCCGGCCTGGCCATTCTGCGCCTGGACCGTCGGCAACTGGGCGAAGGCCGCGAAAGCGCTAACGAGAATCGCCGCGGTCGTCGTCTTCGTCATCATGCCCTCCGTTCTCCAGGCGCAGCTTAGTGCAGTTTGACACGGGCGTAGTGTCCGGCTTTAGCCGGACTCGGCGGGTCCGCCTGAAGGCGGACACTACGTACGTCTGGAAAGCACGGAGAGTGCTATCCTCCCGGCACCGGGAGGCCGAGATGGTCAAGAGTGTATTGGCGGCCGTTGCCATCGCGTGTATCTGCTCCGCAGTCACCGAAGCACGGGTGACTCGCATCGAGATTACGAAGACCGAGCGTGTCGATCCCCCGGCGACTGGCGCGCAAGGCGCGACTCCGCCGTACGAACGGCTGAGCGGAAAATTCTACGGCGAGCTCGATCCCGCCGATCCGAAGAACGCCCTCATCACCGACATCAAGCTGGCGACGCGCAACGCGCGCGGCAAGGTCGAGTACGTCGGCACGTTCTCGCTGATGAAGCCGATCGATCTGTCGAAGGCGAGCGGCGTGTTGATGTATTCGGTCGTCAATCGCGGCAACGGCACGGCGGCGGCGAGCGCGGAGGGACACATTTCGCTCGTCAGCGGCTGGCAGGGCGACGTCGTGCCGAGCGCCACCAACCAGACGATTCAGGTACCCCGCGCGAAGAATCCGGACGGCAGCAGCATCACCGGGCCGCTCGTCGTGCGGCTTCTCGGCCAGAGCGGCAACACCGCCACGCTGATCATTCCGCGCGGCACGCCGTCTCCGTATCCGGCCGCGACGCTCGACACGTCGAAAGCGACGCTGGTGTCCGCGGTCTCGGAAACCGCCGAGGGCGTCAAGTCCGGCGTGGTGAAAATCGCGAGCGCCGACTGGGCGTTTGCGACCTGCGAGAACACGCCGTTTCCGGGCACGCCGGATCCCGCGCGCATCTGCTTGAAGAGCGGTTTCAATCCCGCTCTCCTCTACGAACTGCAGTACACCGTGAAAGACCCGCTCGTGCTCGGCGTCGGGTTCGCCGCCACGCGCGATCTCAACGCGTTTTTCCGCTACGAAAAGAAGGATGACGCGGGCACGCCGAATCCGGTGGCGGGAGCCGTGCGCTGGGGAATCTCGGAGGGCAGCTCGCAGTCCGGCACGTTCCTGCGCGCGTTCATCAGGCTCGGATTCAACCAGGACGAGGCCGGACGCATCGTGTGGGAAGGCAGCAATCCGAACATCGCGGCGCGCGTCCTCGACATGAATCGCCGGTTCGCGCTGCCGGGCGGCGACGTCGGCTTCTACGAGCTTGGCACCGAAGCGCCGGTCTGGTGGGAAGACTGGAACGACGCGCCGCGCGGGCGCGGAACCTCCGGCCTGCTCGATCGCTGCCGCGCCACGAACACGTGTCCGAAGATCATGGAAACGTTCGGCAGCGCTGAGATCTGGAACCTGCGCGCGTCGTTCATGCTGATCGGGACCGACGCCAAAGCCGACATTCCGCTGCCGGACACCGTGCGCCGCTACTTTTTCCCCGGCGTGACGCATGGCGGCGGCCGCGGCGGATTCAGCAGCGCGGAGACGGCGGCCAACGGCTGCGAGCTGCCGGCGAACCCCGCGCCGAGCGCGCCCATGCGATCGGCGCTGACGAAAGCGCTCGTCGACTGGGTCACGACCGGCGCGGCGATGCCGCCGAGCCGATACCCGACGATTGCCGACGGCACGCTCGTTCCGCCAGACCGCCGCATTCGGATTTCCGGTCGTTCCCGGGAGACCTGCGCCCGTGATGCGTCCGCTGCTCGACTACGATCTCGGTCCCGAATTCAACTACCAGGACGCCTCCGGCGTTCTCAAGGCGGCGGCGCCGAAGGTCAAACGGTCCCTGCCTCAGCTCGTCGTCAAGATCGATGCGGATGGCAACGAAGTGGCCGGCATCAAGTCGCCGCTGGAGTCCGCGCCGCTCGGCACGTATACCGGATGGAACGTGACCGCAGCGGGTCCGCTCAAAGGGCAATCGTGCGGCCTCAACGGCGGCTTCATACCGTTCGCGAAGACCAAGGCCGAACGCGTCGCCAAAGGCGACCCGCGGCCGTCGCTCGAGGAGCGGTACCACTCGCACGCCGAATACGTGAAGGTCGTCAGCGCCGCAGCGGCCAGGCTCGTGCAGGAACGGTATCTGCTGCAGCCGGACGCCGACGCGATGATCAAGCAGGCTGAAGCCAGCGACGTGCTTCGCTGAGCTGATTCGCCTGCGTTGACACGTACGTAGTGTCCGGCTTCAGCCGGACTCTGCTCAATCGATGGACATCAAGAGAAGTGGCACGCAGCCGTCAGGCAAAGGCCCAGCGGACTGGTTCACCGGAACCGTCCGCATCGACCCGCTGTTCGACGCACCTGCTCCGGCTCGTGTCGTGGGCGCGAGCGTCACGTTCGAACCCGGCGCCCGGACCGCGTGGCACACGCATCCGCTGGGTCAGACCCTCTTCGTCACCGCGGGCGGCGGACACGCCCAGCGCTGGGGAGGGCCCATCGAATCGATCAAGCCGGGCGATGTGATCTGGTTTGCCCCGGGCGAGAAGCACTGGCACGGCGCGACGGCGACGACCGCGCTGACCCATATCGCGATTCAAGAGAAATTGGACGGCAGGACGGTCGACTGGATGGAGCACGTCAGCGACGAACAGTATCGGGAGTCATGACCGCGCGGACGCGCACGACGCGGCGGCGGGCTCCCACCTACCGCGATGAGGATCTTCAGGCTCTCCAGCGCAACACGTTCCAATACTTCTGGCAGGAAACCAACCCGTCGAATGGGCTGATTCCGGACAACACCTCCGCCGACGGCATTCCCGCCAGCATCGCCGGAGTGGGACTGGCGCTCTCCAGCTATCCCGTCGGGGTCGAGCGTTCATTCGTGACCCGCGCGCAGGCGGTCGCGCGCACGCTCACGACGTTGCGTTTCTCTCTGGAGCGCGCCGCACGGTCCGATGCCAGACGCGACCGGGCACCGGGGCTTCTTCTACCATTTCCTCGATGTCACGACCGGTCGGCGCGTGTGGCGTTCCGAACTGTCGACGATCGACACGACCATCCTGATCGCCGGCGCGTTGACCGCCGCAACCTACTTCGATGGGAAAACCGACGACGAACGCGAGGTGCGAAGGCTCGCTGACGCGCTGTATCGGCGCGTGGATTGGCAATGGGCGCGAAACGGTCAGGCAACCGTCTCACACGGATGGAAGCCGGAAACGGGCTTCCTGCGCTATCACTGGCAGGGATACAACGAGGCGTTGATGCTCTACGTGCTCGGCCTTGGCTCGCCGACGCACCCTTTGCCCAGGAAGAGTTATCTGGCCTGGACGTCGACTTATCGCTGGAAACGGATGTACGGTCAGGAATTTCTGTACGGCGCTCCGCTCTTCATGCATCAACTCTCTCACCTGTGGGTGGACTTCCGCGGCATCCAGGACGCCTTCATGCGCCGGCAGGCGATTGACTACTTTGAGAACAGCCGCCGCGCCACCTACGTGAACCAGCAGTACGCGATTCGGAATCCGAAGAACTTTCGCGACTACGGCGAATACACCTGGGGCATCACGGCGAGTAACGGTCCAGGCCCGGCGACGCGTCGAGTGAGAGGCGTCACACGGCGCTTCCTTGGATATGTCGCGCGAGGCGTGCCGCACGGTCCGGACGACGGCACGCTGGCGCCCTGGGCCGTCGCCGCATCGCTGCCGTTCGCTCCCGAGATCGTGCTTCCCACCCTGCAGCACTGTTCCATCGCGTACCCAAAGATGAATAGCGAGTACGGGCTCGTCTGCAGTTTCAATCCAACATTTCCGAGTCGTGCTCGTGGCAGCTCTGGTTGGATCTCGCCCAACCACTTCGCGCTCGATCAGGGGCCGGTCATCCTGATGATCGAGAACTATCGTTCGGGATTGATCTGGCGGCTGATGCGGAGCTGCGGTTTTGTCGCGGCGGGCCTGCGCCGGGCAGGATTCCGGGGCGGCTGGTTGGCTTAGACCTTATCTCGCGGGCCGCGATCGTCCGAAGAGCTCTCCGCCGTCAACCACCCTGGCAGATGTCGGTCCGTATCCCGAGATCGCCACGAACACCTCCTCGTCGAGCGCGCCGTCCCAGTGCACGCCCGCGGCCGGGTGCCGCATGTAGTCCCCGGGCTTGAGGCCGATGGTCTTCTCCGGTGTCCACTCCGGTCCTTCGCCGGTGTACCACGTCCCTTTCACGACCAGCACGTGGCGCTCGTCGGGATGCGTGTGGGGTCTGCTCATGACGCCGGGCGGGAAGCGATTCATGATCAAATAGAATCCCGGCTTCGACGGATCGCCTTCGATGACGGCGGTCTGCACGCCGAGCCGGTTGCCTTCGGTCGCGGTCCACGTGAGCGTGTCGAGATTCTGGCGAACGAAAGGCCGCTGGGGAAAGCGGCCCGCCTCCGCCTGGCGATCGGCCACCGACTGCGCGCGCGGCGCGGAAGCGGTGAGCACCAGCGCCAGCGCTCCAAGAGCGATGCTGCGAGTCATGGCGTTCATAAGGCCGCCATTCTAACGGGAATGCTTCTTCCCCGGCCGGCGCGTTGAACGACTCTCGCCGGCCCACAGCTGCTGAAACACCGGCGCCAGAATTTTCGATAACACGGCCGGCGGACAGGCCGCCAGCGCCGTGAGACCGATCATCTGCCGCATGATCTGGACGCCCGCGACGAACGCGAGGAGAAGCGCCGCGCGCTCGGCGGCGTGTTCTCCAGGCAGCGCGGACGCCAACGCCTTGTGATAGTGCGCTTCGATCTGCCGGCGTCCGATCTCGGCCGCGCGAGGACTTGCCGCCGAGCGGCACATGATTTGGAAGCCGTCGAGCGGCGCGCCGCCCGCCGTCGTGAGGCGGACCAGCGTTTCGGCCATCTCATCGCCGCCCCGCGCCGATTTCAACCTGTCGTCGGTGAGGATGATCGGCCGCGTCATGATTTCCGCCACGACCTCGGCGAACAGCTGCTCCTTCGAGCCGAAGTAGCGGTTGACCAGCATCGCCGTGACGCCGGCGCCCTTGGCAATCTCGCGAACCCCGGCGCCGTCATAGCCCGCCCGGGCGAACGCTTCCCGTGCCGAGGTCAGGATGGCGGCCCGCGTCATGGCCGCGTTGCGCTGGCGAACCCGGGGCGCGCCTGGCTTTTTCATGTGCCCTCTCATAATTATACAGTTGTAGACATATCCGTCTTCTTGAAGTATACATGTGTAGACACGCGAACGGCGAGACAGACGGAATTCAAGAGGCCGAGATGGACACAGTACTGGTCACGGGCGGTTCAGGATTCGTCGGCAGCCACGTCATCCTCCAGCTCCTGAACGCGGGCTACGACGTGCGCACGACGGTTCGTTCGCTGAAGCGCGAACCGGACGTTCGCGCGATGCTGAAAAATGCCGGCGTCGATCCGAACGGACGGCTCGCCTTCTTTCCTGCCGATCTGGAACGCGACGCGGGCTGGCCGGATGCGGTGACCGGCTGTGACTACGTCATCCACGTGGCGTCGCCGATTCCCGCGGCCGCGCCGAAGACCGAAGACGAGCTGATTCGACCGGCACGCGACGGCGTGCTCCGCGTGCTGAGGGCCGCGCGCGACGGCAAGGTCAGGCGCGTGGTGCTCACCTCGTCGTGTGGCGCGATCTACTACGGCCATCCGCCGCAAACCGCGCCGTTCGACGAAACGAGCTGGACCAACATCGACGGCGACATGAGCGCCTACGTGCGGTCGAAGGCGATCGCCGAACGCGCGGCGTGGGACTTCATGTCCGCAGAAGGCGGCTCGCTGGAACTGTCCGCGATCAACCCCGCGGGCATCTTCGGGCCCGTGCTCGGGGCCGATTTCTCGTCCTCCATCGAGCTCGTGACGCGACTGATGAAAGGCATGCCCGGCTGCCCCCGGCTCTACTTCGGCGTCGTCGACGTGCGCGACGTGGCGGACCTGCACCTGCGGGCGATGACCATCCCGCCGCGCGCGGCGAGCGCTTCATCGCCGCTCGGGCGACATCATGTCGATGCTCGCGATCGCCACGGTCCTCCGCGAACGCCTTGGAGACGCAGCGAAGAAAGTGCCGACGCGGGAGCTTCCGAGCTGGCTGGTACGCGTGGCGGCGCTATTCGATCGCGACCGCCGAGAGCCTCATCAGGTTTGGGATTGTGCCCGGAAAGGGCTGACGGCCGGCGGCAGCCGGATCTTCGCCTGCGCCACGACGATGCGGATGGTTTTGCCGAGGCCGTGCACGCCCCAGCGTGCCGCTCTCGGCCGTTCGAGCCGTTCGCCCAGAATCAGGACCGTCGCGGCCGCCATCGCGACGAGATGTCCGCCGGGCAACAGCATCGGGAACAGCATCAACGCCCAGCACGACCCGGCGCACCACAGGCCATGCGTCATGCCGAAGCGAAGCGCCTGGAAATCCGCCTCCGCGCCGAACACCGCAAGCTCCGGGTGCGCGTGACACCGATTGAGGCACCGTTGCTTGATCGGCGAACACTGCCACACCAATGCGACGAGAAGCGCGACAACCGCCGGCCGATATGAGTGAGGAGCGAGCCGCATGACCGCCAGCTCGATCGCCACCAGCATGCCGCCGAGCGCGATCCAGATCGCGGCGTAGCCGGCGGCGAACAGCGCGACCGCGCGTGCGCGCCGATGTTTGAAGCTGCGCAGGCGAAGATGGTGGACCGGCCAGATCAACGCGGGCGACATCATCGCGATCAGCATGATCGCCCAGCTCGCGGCGAGGGACGCCACCGCTCGAGCGTGCATCGGCGTACCAGGTTGAAGCAGTAGAAAGGCCCACGCGATCGCCGCAACAAGCAGCAGCGACACGCGGACCCTGGTCAGCTCGCGACTGTCGTACATGCCGATGCCTCAGCGGCCCTGACGATAGATGCTGACTCGCCCGACGGTGATATTCGCCTGTTCGGGGATCGGCCGATGCGGCACGATTCTCACCGGCAGCGCATCAACCGTCAGCGCGTTGTTCAGATGCAGCGTGTCCACGATCTTCGTGATGTCCATCACGAAGGTCAGGCCCTGGCCGCCGTGCGCGCCGTCCTCCAGGCTCGATTTGCGCAGCCCGAACAGTCCGACGCTGCCGGCGAGGAGCTCGGGATGATCGCCCGGCCTGGCGCCCTCCGGCAGGTTGATGTAGACGCTGAGCACGGAGGCGTCGAACGTTCCACGCACGTTTTCGAGATGGAGGAAGACACGATCGGGCTCGGCGGCCTCGGACGCGGGTGACAGGCTCGCGGATACTTTTCGCCGGACGCCGGCGTCGAGCTTCACCGAGGTACTGGTCCCCGCACCTTTGATGGGAATGGCTGCCTGATTGGCGCCCATGAGCTCCACGTTCTGACCGGTGGCCACTGGAGCACCTTCCTTCACCTGTGCCGCGGCAGTCGTCGCGCCAAGTTCCTTCAGCCGCGCCGCCAGGACAGCGGCGGCCGGGACATGCGCCATCGCCGGCAGACTGTCGTATGAGTAGTCTAGCTGACCGACATCGCTCACCTGCTGCGGCGTGTAGGCCCATGCGCTCCCGTCCGGCATGGGCATCACGAACCCGCGCTCGCCGGCAGCCGCCGGCCCATTGAGCCAGTTGGACGCCGCAGGATTCTTGTTGGCGGGGTTGGCGTTCCACGTCGCCCACATCCGATCGATGTTGGCGTGATGCACGTAGAAAATCGGATCGAGCGCGGCGAGCCCGGGATCGCTCATCAGGCCGTAGGTCTGCTGATCGGGCGCGCCGCCGCCGACGTAGACGTGCAGGAGGTTGTGTGGATTGTTTTCAAGATTGCCGGACATGCCGCCGTCATGCGAGAACCCGGTCGCCGGACCACCGAACCCTGGTGGCGGCGTCATGACGTCATTGCCTGTGTAGACATCGTTGGACAGACACTCGCCGGTGACCGGGCCGTACGCGATATTCGGATCGTTCGGGTGTTGATTGATTCCCGTGGCAGTCGGCACGAAGATGTTGCCGTCGCCGTCAGGCCCGAAGCGCGCGGTCACAAACAGCGGATTGCTGCTGCCGTCCGGCAGATGCTGCTCTGTGAAGGCCGGCGGAATATTGAACTCGCTGCCCGCGCCCAGATAGTTCCAGTACGGCAACGCCCAGGTAGCCGGTCCACCAAGCGTGATGACCGCCGCCCGGATGTGCGCTTCGAGCGCCAGCAAATATCCACGATGCCACGGAAGGAAATACCAGCTTTGGTGCTGGCATTGATCCCAGTACTTCGCGCGGACGCTCTTGGCTGGTCGCGGCGTGACCGGCACGGCAGGCGGCCCCGGCAGGAAACCCCAGCCCGGGAACTCGCTATCTGTCACGTATTCGCCGTGAAGCGCGGCGAAAAACCACCAGCTCGCCGGATCATCGAGCGGGCGGGCCTGCATCGCCGCAACTCCCTTCGCGTACCACAGGAGATCGGTGTTCGCGAACGTGCCGCCGTTGTTCCAGGCGTTGGCGCGGATGAACGTAGCCATGCATTCCTCCAGCGAGCCGTTTCGGCTTGAGCCGCGAGTGTAGCAGCGGGGCTCAGCAGGCGGACTCTCATTCGGCGGTCTTTTTCCGGCTCCGACATGTCGGGCGTCCTCCGTGCTAACGGAGGCTTCCTGCGCCGCTCTTCCCCCTGACCGCCTTTGCGCCGCCGGTAACTGCGCGGTAACCGCCTTTTCGCCAGTCCGCCCCTCGGCGTGACCGTGGCACGTGGGATGCGGTGTCCGGCGCGAAAGGCGTCACAGCGGAGGGACGGACATGAGAATGCGCGCACTCAACAGGAACTCGATCGCGGTTGCGATGGCGATCATCGGCGTGGCAGTGAGCGCGCAGATCGCCAGCACGCAGGCCGCCAAGCCGAACGTGACGATCCTGGCCACGGGCGGGACCATCGCCGGCGCCGCCGCGACGGGTACGCAGTCGGGTTATACGTCGGGCGCCGTCGGCATCGACGCCATGGTCGCGGCGGTACCCGGAATCACCCAGCTCGCCAACATCAAGGGCGAGCAGATCGCCAACGTCGGCTCGCAGGACATGAGCTTCGAGATCCTGTTGAAGGTGGCCAAGCGGATCAACGAGCTCGGACGCGCCAATGACGTCCAGGGGATCGTGATCACGCACGGCACCGACACCATGGAGGAGTCGGCCTACTTCCTCAACCTGACCGTCAAGACCGACAAGCCGGTGGTGATGGTCGGATCGATGCGGCCGTCCACCGCGGTCAGCGCCGACGGCCCGATCAACCTGTACAACGCGGTCGGCGTCGCGATCGATCCGCGAGCGCGGGGCCGCGGCGTGCTGGTCGTGATGAACGACTGGATCCATGCGGCGCACTCGCTCACCAAGACGAGCACGACCGACGTCCAGACCTTCATGTCGCCGCTGCGCGGCCTGGTCGGCGTGGCGAGCTACGGCAAGAACGACTTCTATACCTCGCCGACCTGGAAACACACGACGCAGAGCGAGTTCGACATCTCCCGCGTCACCACGCTGCCGCGCGTGGACATCATCTTCGCCGACCTCGACATGTCGCCCGATCTCATCACCGCGTCGGCGGCGGGCGGCGCCAAGGGCATCGTCATCGCCGGCGTCGGCAACGGGAACATGAACAAGGCGAGCGTGGACGCGGCGGCGGCGGCGGTCAAGAAGGGCGTCGTCGTCGTGCGCTCGTCGCGCGTGACGACCGGGCTCGTCGGCCGGAACGTCGAGCTCAATGACGATCAACTCGGCTTCATCGCGTCGGACGAGCTCAACCCGCAGAAAGCGCGAATCCTGCTGACGCTGGCGCTCCTCGAGAAGCGCACGCCGCAGCAGATACAGGCGCTCTTCACGACTTACTAAAAAAGCTACACCACGGAGGCACGGAAGAGGAACAGCGGGTCTTTCTGCCGTGGTAGTGTCCGGCTTTAGCCGGACCAAGGAGTACGAAATGAAGGCACTACGATTCGTCGCAGCACTCGCCGTCGCGACGCTGGCGTGTACGCAAGGTTCAGCGTTCGCCCAGGACAAGGGGAAAACCGAAGCCGCGAAACTGACGAGCGCATCACAGGCGGCGCTCCAGAAGCTGAACGCCGCCGTGCCGCTCGCCAAGGAGCTGACGAAGACGGCGGAGGCCATCCTGGTCTTTCCGGAAGTCACCAAGGCCGGTCTGGGGATCGGCGGGCAGTACGGCGAGGGCACGCTGCTGAAGAAAGGCGCGGCGGTGGCCTACTACAAGACCACCGGCGCGTCGATTCGGTCTGCAGGCCGGAGGCCAGAAGTACGGCTACGCGATGTTCTTCATGAACGCGAACGCCGTCGGTCAGCTCGATAAGGCGAACGGCTTCGAGGTCGGCGTCGGTCCGAGCATTGTCGTCGTGGACGAAGGCATGGGCAAGAGCACGACGACGAAGACGCTCGACAAGGACGTCTACGCCTTCATCTTCGGACAGAAGGGACTGATGGCGGGCCTGGGCATCCAGGGCAACAAGATCACGCAGATCACGCCGAAGTAACTGTCCGGCGTTGTCATCCGCGCGCTACGGCACCTCCACGTCATACGACGTGATGCGCCAGTTGCCGGCTTCTTTCCGCCAGAGCAGGCGCAGGACCGGCGCCTCGCCTCCCTGCGTGCGAAAACGGAACGTCATGCCGTAGGCCTCTCCGTATTCGAGCGGCAGGGGATCGGGCGGCACCGCGCCACGGGCGCGCGCGTCGCACTCGACGACGTCGGCGAGTGCGGTGGGAAAGCTCGTCATGCTGAACACGCGCGAGTACGGCTGCTCCATCACGCGAATCGACGGGTGGAGCGGCTCGGCCGGCCTCGATGATCGTGTCCAGTCGATTGGTCGTGCCCACCCATTGGCCGACGCGTTCGAGACTGGCGCGGACCTTCCGGCCGGCGTCATCGGACGATGTGGACGGCGGGGCGTCGGGTCCGCGCGTCACGTCGTAGCACGCGTAGCATCGGTTGGACAGGAATCCAAACGCGGCGTCGTAGTCCTTGCGGATAATCCAGGCGTCCACGAAGCCCTTGGCCGCGCGCACGAGCGTGAGATCCGGCCTGACGCGCACGGCCTGTGGCAGCGGCGGCGCCGGCGGCGGCGGCGTTCGATCGCCTTCCGGCTCCGCCTGCCACGACACGATCTTCCAATACCCGTCCTCCTTCGCCCACAGCAACGCGATCGAGGCGTCCTTCCTCGACCCGGCGATGCGGAAGACGGTGCCGAAATGTTCGCCGGCGTCGCCCGGCCGGGTCGCCGCCGAGCCCGGTGTCATCCGGCTCGCGCAGTCGAACCTGGCCGCGACGTCGTCGCGCACTTCGTAAATCGCATACTGCGCCTGATCGGCGTGACGCACCGCCTTGAGTCCAGGAATCGTCAACGGCATTCCCGTCGTCAAGCCTGCGAGCGAGGCGTGCGGACCGAGGGCGTCGTACGCCGCTTTCAGATTGACCATGATCTGATACGGCGCCAGGCCGCGGTCGAAGGCAGACGGATCGGGCGTGTCCTCCGCCAGACACGCGTAGGCGCGTTCGGACACGTAGCCCATGGCCGCCACGGCGTTGCCTTCGACCAGCCACGCCTGCAGGAAGTCGCGCGCCATCACCTGAAAATTCTTCTTCCCCGCGCGCGGAACTTTCGGCAGCGCCAGCGAGGCGGTCGCGTCCGACGCCGTCCGGCGCACTCGTCAGGTCGACACCGAAGAAGCTCCGCCACCAGTCCTGAAGCCCCGACCACTGCCCGTCGTGGCGGTCGACGTTGTTGCCGGCGCGGACATCCGAGTTCGAAGAGCTCAAATGGCCGTTGAACAACATGACGGGGAACATCGACGATCGATAGTCGACGTCCACATCGGCCTGGCGGCCGTCCAGCGCGACCGACACCTGAATCGACGGCGTGCCTCGCCGCTCGCGATAGTTGAAGGGATAGCCCTTGTGGTAAACGGAGTTGTCCATGGCGCGCTTGAATTCCCGCGACCGCTCCATCATGCTCGCGCGCGTTCGCGGTCAGCCTGACGTACATCCGGAACTGGCGATCGCCTGACGCTCCCGGGATTTCGCCTTTGACCGTGTCGACGCGCTCGATGAGCGTCAGGCCGTCGCCGAAGGTTTGTCCCGACGCGTCGGTCAGCGGCGTCGTCATCAGGGCGTGCGTCACCGCCTCGAACGTCGTCTTCGTGGACAGGCTGAGGACGTCGTCGTAGAACGCGGGCGCAGCCACGCTCTGGCCGGTCACGCTGACGAATCTCTGCACCCAGTCGTTGACGAGTTGCTGGCGGCGTTGGTCGAGTTCCGAGTACGCGCCGCCAACGCGCCGCAGCGGCTGCTGCGCCGCGAGGAGCACGGTCAGCCCGCTGACGAGCACGCTCGTCAGAATTCCCGCGGCTCGGGAGAACCGAAGCGGCGACATGGATCGGCATTTCTTTCTGCGAGGAAAGCGGATGTGCTGGTGCAACCAGCATGCCCTCGGCTTGGGCTCTCGTTTCTTCGATTTGTGGCGGCGGAGGCTCGATTCGGCCGCGGCATTTAACAATTCTCCGGCAGAGCTTGCCCCGGCATTTGGTGGCTCCCACGGGATTTCGGGCGTCCTCCGATATGCGGGCAGGCCGGGCAGGTCCGCACGCGGCGCATTCGCGCGCACGACGCGCAAATCCTTAGTGAATCCGGCCGCCCTCTGATTCCTGCTCACGGCGCGCGGTATGTAACTGGGTAGATGCCTCTGAGATCAGAGGCGCGGGAGAGCGCTTGCGCTGCCGCGCCTCGTGTGTGATCCAGGAAAGGAGTTCCCGTGTTCCCTAAGCTCGCTGCGGAGTCGATCGGCACCTTCTGGCTCGTTCTCGGCGGGTGCGGCAGCGCCGTACTCGCGGCCGCGTTTCCCAACGTCGGCATCGGCCTGCTCGGGGTATCTCTCGCATTCGGCCTCACGGTGCTGTCAGGAGCGTACGCGCTCGGACCGGTGTCGGGCGGCCACTTCAATCCCGCGGTCTCGGTCGGCTTGTGGGCGGGCGGGCGCTTTCCCGCGAGCGAGCTGCTGCCGTACATCGTGGCGCAGGTCGTCGGCGGCATCGTCGGCGCCGGAGTGCTGTACCTGATTGCGAGCGGCAAAGCCGACTTCAGTCTGGCCGGAGGCTTCGCCTCCAACGGATACGCCGCGCACTCACCGGGCGGCTATTCGATGACCGCCGGACTCGTGGCCGAAGTCGTGATGACGTTCATGTTCCTGATCGTCATCCTCGGCACGACTCACGCACGCGCCCCGGTTGGCTTCGCAGGAGTCGCGATCGGCCTCGCGCTCACGCTGATTCATCTGATCAGCATTCCGGTGACCAATACCTCGGTCAATCCGGCGCGCAGCACGGCCACGGCGCTGTTCGTCGGCGGCTGGGCCCTTCAACAACTCTGGCTGTTCTGGGTGGCGCCGATCGTTGGCGCCGCACTCGCGGGCTTCGTACACAAGGCGATCCTCGAAGGACCGCCGGAACCTCCGATTACCGGACGCAAAGGCCGGTAGCGCGTCCAGCGCTGGCGACCAATCAGGATCCGAATCGATCGGATCGGCTCGCACGACCGCGAGTCGATCCGATCGATTCAGGGCACTACCACGAAATCGTCACCGAACCCGTCGCCAGGGCGATTGCCTGGCGTATGCACGACCCCGGGCGGCGCATCCAATGACGACCCACCGCCGCCAGCCGCGGCGCCCAAATTGGTGAAGCCGCCCGCAGCACCTCCGCCGCCTCCGAAGTAGCCGCCACCACCACCGCCGCCGCCGATGAAGACCGACGCGCCGGCGGGACCGCCCGCGCCGCCGGTGCCGGAAGCCCCGGGCTGACCGTTGGCCGACCCGGGGCTGGTGGGTTCACCCCACCCAATCCACCGGCCGACTGCGTGCCGCCGCCGCCACCGGTCCCGGCGGTCGCGCCGATGTTGTGAACCAGTGCCACCCGTTACGCCCCCTCCCGCGCCGCCGGCGCCGGAGAAGCCGCCGCCGCCACCGCCGCCCGCGACAACCAGCGACGACATAGCCGCCGCGGCGGATGTCGGACGCGCCTCCGCCGCCGCCGCCGCTCGCGGCTCCGCCCACGCCGCCTACCGCCCCGCCATTGAAGCCGCCAGTCCCCCCGGCCCCGCCTGCACCCGTTCCGCCCTGGCCTCCGACGAAGACATCCAAGTCTCACCCGGGACGACGCGTAAGCGTCGCGGCCACGGTTCCCCCCATTCCGCCAGGGGACGGCTCTCCACCGTGCACTTCCTCCTTGTGCACCCTGCGCGGTCACCGTCAACGTCGTCACTCCCGCCGGTACTGTGAAGGCCTGCTGGGCGCCGGTAAAGCTGAACGTCGTCGAACCAGGGTTGATCGTGAAGGTCTGCCCGCCGCTGGTACCGCCAGCCGTCGTGACCGTCACGGTACGGGCACCCGACAGCTGCCGCCGGATCGAGCACGAAGTTGGCGGTCAGCGACGTGCTGCTGCTCACGACGACCGTATTGATTGTCAAGCCGGCACCGCTGACGTTCACGGTCGTGGCGCCGACGACGAAATTGGTGCCGGTCAAGGTGACGGCCACCGTGGTCGCCGAGAGTCCTTTCGTTCCCTGATTCGGCGAGACGCTCGTCAGCGTCGGCGCGCCCGGCGCCGGCGCATTGACGGTGAACGTTTGTCCGCCGCTGGTGCCGCCGCTGGTCGTGACCGTCACCGTGCGCGCGCCGAGCGTGGCGGCCGCCGCGATCGCGAAGTCGGCCGTCAACGACGTCGCGCTGCTCACGACGATATTGCTGATCGTCACGCCGCTGCCACTGACCGCCACCGTTGTCGCGCCGACGACGAAGTTCGTGCCGGTCAGCGTGACCGCGACCGTGCTGCTCAGGACGCCTTGATTCGGCGCGACGCTCGTCAGCGTCGGCGCCGGCGGCGGCGGCGCCGCACTGACCGTGAAGGTTTGCGGCGCGCTGGTCCCGGCGGCCGTCGTGACCGTCACCGTGTGGGCGCCGGTCGTGGCCGTTGCCGCGATCACGATGTCCACGGTCAGCGACGTCGCGCTGCTCACGATCACGTTGCTCGCCGTCACGCCGCCGCTGTTGACGGTGACCGTCGTCGCACCGATCACGAAGTTGGTGCCGGTGAGCGTGACTGTGACGGTGGTCCCCAGGCTGCCTTGATTCGGCGAGATGCTCGTCAGCGTCGGCGCGGCCGCTCCCACCGACTGCGCGTCCACCGGCGACGGCGCCACGATCGAGTAGATCGCCGGCAAGAGCGCCGCGGTCAGGCCACGACCGAGCAGCCAGCGCCGTGTCGGGGCCGATCGCTCGCCGGTCGAGACGATCGCCTCAACCGGCAGCTTCCAGCAGGTGCACGCGCGCGAGATGCGCGAGCGTGAGGTCGACGACCGCCTCGGCCTCGGGGATACCCATTCCGCGCGCAGCGTCCGCCGCGATCGCGTCACGGCTCGTCGCGCCGTCACACTGCCGCCACACGCGCGCCGCCGTCGGATTGAGGGCGTGCACCTGCCCGCGTGCCCAGTCGTAGACCGACGCTTCGTCGCCCAGTTGTTTCCGTGTGGGTGGTGGGAGATTGTCGTGGATACATCAGATCGCTCCTCGTCTGGCCACGCGACATCAAACAGCGTCGCGACCTACCACGAAATCGTCACCGACCCGTTGCCAGCGCGATTGCCTTGCGTATGCACGACCCCAGGCGGCGATCAATGACGATCCGCCGCCACCAGCCCGCGGAGCCCAAAGTGCTGATGTTGCCAGCGGCACCTCCTCCGCCTCCGAAGTAGCCGCCACCTCCACCGCCGCCGCCGGCAAGATCGACAGACCGGCTGGGGCGGGGCCGCCCTCGCCGCCGGTGCCGGAAACCCCGGGCTGACCGTTCGCGGAACTCGTGCGGGGTTGACCCCACCCAATCCACCGGCCGACTGCGTGCCACCGCCACCACCAGTCACGGCGGTCACGCCGATGTTGGAGCCAGCGCCACCCGTTACGCCCCCTCCCGCGCCGCCGGAGCCGGACTGAAGGCGCCGCCGCCACCGCCCCCCGCGACAACGACGCGATTTGACAGTGCACTACCGCCGCGGCGGATGTCGGACGCGCCGCCTCCGCCGCCGTCCCGATGCTCGCGAATCCGCCTGAGCCGCCTGCCGCCCCGCCATTGAAGCCGCCAGTCCCGCCGATCGCGCCTGCACCCGTTCCGCCCTGGCCTCCGACGAAGACATCCAAGATCTCACCCGGGACGACGCGGTCAGCGTCGCTGCCACGGTTCCTCCCATGCCGCCAGCGGGCGACCGCACTTCCTCCTTGTGCACCCTGCGCGGTCACCGTCAGCGTCGTCACGCCCGCCGGACTGTGAAGGCCTGCGGGGCGCCCGTAAAGGCGAACGTCGTCGAACCGGGATTGATCGTGAAGGTTTGCCCGCCGCTCGTCCCGCAGGCCGTCGTGACCGTCACTGTGCGGGCACCCGTAGCTGCCGCGGGATCGAGCACGAAGTTGGCGGTCAGCGACGTGCTGCTGCTCACGACGACGGTATTGATTGTCAAGCCGGCACCGCTCACGTTCACGGTCGTGGCGCCGACGACGAAATTCGTGCCCGTCAAGGTGACGGCTACCGTGGTCGCCGAGAGTCCTTTCGTTCCTTGATTCGGCGAGACGCTCGTCAGCGTCGGCGCGCCCGGCGCCGGCCATTGACGGTGAAGGTTTGCCGGCCGCTGGTCCCGCCGGCGGTCGTGACCGTCACCGCGCGGCGCGCCGAGCGCGGCGGCCGCCGACGATCACGAAGTCGGCGGTCAGCGACGTCGCGCTGCTCACGACGACGTTGTTGACCGTCACGCCGCTGCCGCTGACGGCCACCGTCGTCGCGCCGACCACGAAGTTGGTGCCGGTCAGCGTGACCGCCACTGTGGTGCCCCGGACGCCTTGATTCGGCGAGACGCTCGTCAGCGTCGGCGCGCCCGGCGCCGGCGCATTGACGGTGAACGTTTGCCCGCCGCTGGTGCCGCCGCTGGTCGTGACCGTCACCGTGCGCGCGCCGAGCGCGGCGGCCGCACCGATCGCGAAGTTGGCGGTCAGCGACGTCGCGCTGCTCACGACGACGTTGCTGACCGTCACGCCGCTGCCACTGACCGCCACCGTCGTCGCGCCGACGACGAAGTTCGTGCCGGTCAGCGTGACCGCGACCGTGCGCGCTCTGGACGCCTTGATTCGGCGCGACGCTCGTCAGCGTCGGCGCGCGGCGGCGGCGGCGCCGCACTGACCGTGAAGGTTTGCGGCGCGGTCGTCCCGCCGGCCGTCGTGACCGTCACCGTGTGGGCGCCGGTCGTGGCGCGTCGCCGTGATCACAATGTCCACGGTCAGCGACGTCGCGCTGCTCACGATCACGTTGCTCGCCGTCACGCCGCCGCTGTTGACGGTGACCGTCGTCGCACCGATCGACGAAGTTGGTGCCGGTCAGCGTGACCGTGACCGTGGTGCCCAGGCTGCCTTGATTCGGGGAGATGCTCGTCAGCGTCGGCGCGGCCGATCCCACGGACTGCGCGTCCACCGGCGACGGCGCCACGATCGAGTAGATCGCCGGCAAGCAGCGCCGCCGTCAGGCCACGCCCGAGCAGCCAGCGCCGCGTCGGCGCCGATCTGATCGCCGCGCGACTCGTCGACCGGCAATTCCAGCAGGTGCAGGCGCGCGAGGTGCGCGAGCGTCAGATCGACGACCGCCTCGGCCTCGGGGATGCCCAGTTCCGCGCGCAGCACCGCCGCGATCGCGTCGCGGCTCGTCGCGCCGTCACACTGCCGCCACACGCACGCGGCGGTCGGATTGAGGGCGTGTACCTCTCCGCGCGCCCAGTCGTAGACCGACGCTTCGTCGCCCAGTTGCTCCGTGTGCGTGGTGGGAGATTGTCGTGGATACATCAGACTGCTCCTCGTCCTGGCCGCGCGCCATCAGACAGCGGCGCCACCTACCACGAAATCGTCACCGAACCGTTGCCGGTGCTGGAGCCTTGCTGATGCACGACACCGGTCGCGCCGGATCCAGTGAACGACGATCCGCCGCCGCCACTCGCGCCCCGAGATTCACCGGCGCCGCCGGCGCCGCCGCCGCCGCCGAAGTAGCCGCCACCCCCGCCGCCGCCGGCTGACCCGACCTGTGCCGGGTCCGCCCGCGCCGCCGGTGCCGGAAACCCCGGGCAGACCACTGTGGCAGTGCCCGGAGGGTTCGCTCCCCCTGCCCACCGGCCGACGGTGCGTGCCACCGCCACCGCCGGCCACGATAGACGGGTGACGGCTATCGGCGCCATGGACCACCAGCCGGCGCCCCCTCCTGCGCCGCCGCCGTCCAAGATTGACGGCGCCGCCGCCACCGCCCCCTGCGACAACTACGCGATTTGACAGAGCGACGCCGCCGCGGCGGATGTCGGACGCGCCGCCGCCGCCGCCGCCGAAAGTGCCTGAGCCGCCGCTGCCCCGCCGCCATTGAAGCCGCCACCGGCGGATACCAATTGCCCTGGCCCCCGACGAAGACATTCAGGATGTCACCCGGGACGACGGTTAGCGTCGCCGTCACGCTCCCTCCGAGGCCGCCGGCGATCGCCTCCAGCCCCTCCTTGTGCGCCCGTGCGCCATAACCGTCAGCGTAGCACACGCCGGCGGGCACGGTGAAAGGCTGCGCAGTGCCCGTAAAGGCGAACGCCGTGACGGCGGAGTGATCGTGAAGGTTTGCGGTCCGCTGGTCCCGCCGGCGGTCGTGACCGTCACCGTGCGGGCACCGAGCCGGGCGGCCGAGCGAGCACAAAGTTGGCGGTCAGCGACGTCGCTGCTGCCCACGACGACGGTGTTGACCGTGATGCCGCCACCGCCGACCGTCACCGTCGTCGCGCCGACGACGAAGTTGGTGCCGGTCAGCGTGACCGCCACCGTGGCGCCCCGGGTCCTTGATTCGGCGCGACGCTCGTCAGCGTCGGCGCCGGGGGATTGACGGTGAAGGTTTGCGCGCCGCTGGTCCCGGCGGCGGTCGTGACCGTCACCGTGCGGGCGCCGAGCGCGGCGGCCGCATCGATCACAAAGTTGGCGGTCAGCGACGTCGTGCTGCCCACGACGACGTTGTTGACCGTCACGTTGCCGCCGCTGACGGTCACCGTCGTGGCGCCGACGACGAAGTTGGTGCCGGTCAGCGTGACCGCGACCGTGGTGCCCTGGAGGCCTTGGTTCGGCGTGACGCTGGTCAGCGTCGGCGCGCCCGGCGCCGGAGCAGTGACGGTGAAAGTTTGCGCGCCGCTGGTGCCGCCGGCGGTCGTGACGGTGACCGTGTCGGCGCCGATCGGCGGCGGCCGCAGCGATGCACGAAGTTGGCGGTCAGCGATGTCGCGCTGCCCACGACGACGTTGCTGACCGTCACGCCGCTGCCGCCGACGGCGACCGTTGTCGCGCCGACGACGAAGTTGGTGCCGGTCAGCGTGACCGCGACCGTGCTGCCCAGGACGCCTTGATTCGGCGCGACGCTGGTCAGCGTCGGCGCGCCCGGCGGCAGCGCGCATTGACCGTGAAGGTTTGCGCGCCGCTGGTCCCGCCGGCCGTCGTGACCGTCACCGTGTGGGCACCGGTCGTGGCGTTTGCCGCGATCACGATGTCCACGGTCAGCGACGTCGCGCTGCTCACGATCACGTTGCTCGCCGTCACGCCGCCGCTGTTGACGGTGACCGTCGTCGCGCCGACGACGAAGTTGGTGCCGGTCAGCGTGACCGTTGACCGTGCTGCCCAGGCTGCCTTGATTCGGCGAGAGGCTCGTCAGCGTCGGCGCGGCCGCGCCCACGACTGCGCGTCCACCGGCGACGGCGCCACAATCGAGTAGATCGCCGGCAGCAGCGCCGCGGTCAGGCCACGCCCGAGCAGCCAGCGCCGCGTCGGCGTCGATCGATCGCCGTCGCGATCGATCGGCAGTTCCAGCAGGTGCACGCGCGCGAGGTGCGCGAGCGTCAGGTCGACGACCGCCTCGGCCTCGGGGATCCCCATCTCCGCGCGCAACACCGCCGCGATCGCCTCTCGGCTCGTCGCCCCGTCACACTGCCGCCAGACGCACGCCGCAGTCGGATTGAGGGCGTGTACCTGTCCGCGCGCCCAGTCGTAGACCGACGCTTCGTCGCCCAGTTGCTCGGTATGGGTAGTGGGAGACTGTCGTGGATACATCAGATTGCTCCTCATCGTGCCGGCATGCGTGCGACATACAAGACAGCGTCGCCGATCTACCAGGAAATCGTCACCGAACCGTTGCCGGCGTTGACCCCTTGCTGATGCACGACGGCCGTCGCGCCGGGCGCAGTGAACGACGACCCGCCGCCGCCGCCGCCGCCGCCTCCACGCTTGGATTTCCGCCGCCGCCGCCGCCGCCGCCGAATAGCCGCCGCCACCGCCGCCGCCCCCAATGACGCCTGGCTGGTGGGTGCCCCCGGTTCCACCGACGTCCGCCGTGCCAGCGGTTCCGTCGGTGCCGCCGAAATCTGCTCCTCGGCGCCGCCGACGCCGCCAGCGGCCTGCGTGCCTCCGCCACCGCCGCCTCCGCCCGAGGGCGGCGGTTGCGCCAGCACCGCCGGTGAGACCACCGCCGGCGCCGCCGTTCGCCGCCGATGGTCGCCGGGGGCTTGACGCGCCGCCGCCCCCGCCGCCGCCTGCAATCACCAGCGGAATGTCGCCGTCACGGACGCTCGAGGCGCCGCCGCCGCCCGCCACCGTCTCCGGTGCTTCGGGCGCCGCCATTGAATCCGCCGCCGCCGCAGAACGATGGTGGCGTCTGGCCATCGCCTCCGACGAGCACGGTGAGCGACGCGCCGGGCATGACGGACACGGTCGCCGTCGTCCGACCGCCCATGCCAGCCAAGCCGCCGAGGGGCCCCAGCACCCCACGCCACCGCTGCGCGCCGGTGGCCACAATCGTGATCGCTGACGACGCCGGCGGGCACCATAAAGGTCTGCGGACCGCCGGTAAAGGTGAAAGTCGCGGAACCGGGCGCCGGCAGAGTGATCGTGAAGGTTTGCGCTCCGCTTGTTCCGCCGGCCGTCGTGACCGTCACCGTGCGGGGACCACCAGCTGCGGTAGAGCGAGCACGAAGCTCGGCGGTCAGCGAGGTCCTGCTGCTCACGTTGACGTTGGTGACCGTGACGTCACTGCCGGTGACAGAGCACCGTGGTGGCGCCGGCGACGAAATTCGTGCCCGTCAGCGTGACGGTCATCGTCTCGCCCCGGATGCCTTGATTCGGCGAAACGCTCGTCAACGTCGGTGGCGGCAGATTGATGGTGAAGCCTTGCGGCGCACTGGTCCCGCCGGCGGTTGTGACCGTCACCGATTCGGGGACCAACCACCGCGGCCGGATCGAGCACGAAGTTGGCGGTCAGCGACGTCGCGCTGCCCACGACGACGTTGGTGACGGTCACGCCGCTACCGCCGACGTTCACCGTCGTGGCGCCGACGACGAAATTGGTGCCCGTCAGCGTGACCGCGACCGTGGTGCCCCGGAGTCCTTGATTCGGCGAGACGCTCGTCAACGTCGGAGTGCCCGGCCCCGGCGGCGGATTGATCGTGAAGGTTTGCGCGCCGCTGGTCCCGGCGGCCGTCGTGACCGTCACCGAGCGGGCACCAGGGGCGGCAGCCGGATCGAGCACGAAGTTGGCGGTCAGCGACGTAGCTGCTGCCCACGACGATGTTGTTGACGGTCACGCCGCCGCCGCTGACGGTCACGGTCGTCGTGCCGACGACGAAGTTGGTGCCGGTCAGCGTGACCGCCACCGTGGTGCCCAGGATGCCTTCATTCGGCGTGACGCTGGTCAGCGTCGGCGCACCCGGCGCCGGCAGGGTGATCGTGAAGATGCGCGGCCGCTGGTCCCGGGGCCGTCGTGACCGTTACCGTGTCGGGAACCATCGCGGCGGCCGAAGCGATCACGAAGTTGGCGGTCAGCGATGTAGTGCTGCCGACGGTGACGTTTGTGACCGTCACGCCGCTACCGCCGACGGCCACCGTCGTGGCGCCGGCGACGAAATTGGTGCCGGTCAGCGTGACCGCCACCGTGGTGCCGAGGACACCTTGATTCGGCGAGACGCTGGTCAGCGTCGGAGTGCCCGGCGGCAGCGGCAGAGTGACGGTGAAGGTTTGCGCGCCACTCGTCCCGGCGGGCGTCGTGACCGTCACCGTGCGCGGACGCCGGTCGCGGCGGCCGGATCGATCACGAAGTTGGCGGTGAGCGACGTGCGCCGCTGACGATGACGTTGGTGACCGTCACCCGCCGCCGGCGACGGTGACCGTCGTCGCGCCGACGACGAAGTTGGTACCGGTCAGCGTGACCGGGACCGTGGTGCCCCGGATCCTGATTCGGTGTGACGCTCGCCAGCGTCGGAGCGCCCGCCGGACTGCGCCTCCACCGGAGACGGCGCCACGATCGAGTAGATGGCCGGCAGCATCGCCGCGGTCACGCCACGACCGAGCAGCCAGCGCCGGGTCGGCGCCGGTCGATCGCCGCGCGAGTCAGCCGGCAATTCCAGCAGGTGCAGCGCGCGCGAGCTGCTCTGAGCGTGAGGTCCACGACCGCCTCGGCCTCGGGGATCCATCTCCAGGCGCAAGGCCGCAGCAATTGCTTCAGGCTCGTGGCACCGTCACACAGCCGCCACACGCGCGCCGCGGTAGGGTTGAGGGCGTGCACCTGGCCGCGCGCCCAGTCGTAGACCGACGCTTCGTCGCCAAGTTGCTCGGTGTGGGTGGTGGAAGACTGTCGTGGATACATCAGATCGCATCGCTCCGGGTCATGTGCCAGCGGACCGCGTTGGCGTGCGGACGTCGCTGAGAACCGCGGAAACCAACGGGCCAGCCTCGCCGCGCAGACCGGCGAGCGCCACGCCAGCGCTGACCGCCTGCTTCAGAATGGGCATCGAGTGCTTCGGGTTCCCGCGCGCGGCGACGGTGTGGCGCATCAGCGCGAGCAGCGCCGGGGCCGCCGTCAAGCGGCGCGGCCGCCAGCGCGCGCCGGCGCGGTACGAAGTCACCAGGACGAGTCCGATCGGCAGCGGCGTCGTCCCGGTCTCTGCGCCCAGCGCCGCGGCCGGCACGCGGCGAGTGGACGCAGTCGAGCCATCTCGAATCGCCAGCGGACGGGCGAACGGATGCACCCGTCCGGCGCGGTCGAGCACCGCGAACTCATCGGAGTAGTACGTCGCACCCGCCTCGAGCCACGCCTGCACGAGCGTCGTCTTGCCGGCGAAACTGGCGCCGGGCATGACGATGGCGCCGCCTTCCCAGCCGACAACACCAGCGTGAACGAAGAGGTGATCCGGCGCGTGCTCCGCGACGAACGGCTCCGCGTGCGCAGCCAGCGCCCACCGACATCCGTCAATCTGCGCCCTTCCGCGACGAGGTTCGTTCCGCGTACAAACGGTAGGACGGCGACGTTCCGCCGCGCCGCTGGTACGAAGCTCGTACCGGGGACACGGGCGCATCCGGCTCGTGGTCTTCAACCGCGCGCCAGCCGAACGGCAGGTCCAGGTGATCGGGATCCTGTTCGAGCGCGTCGAGCAGCGCCTCGCAGTCGGCGCGGAGTCCGATCCGCACGCCGTAGGCGACGAAGTGGCGCTCGAACCGGGTACGCCGCGAGGCGTTCAGTGTCAGGGCGCCTCTTCAAGCTGTTTGTGACACAACTCGCAGTCGGCGCTGATCGTCGATCCCGTCGCTGGCGGCGTGCGATTCGTCGTGGCAGCGGAAGCAGCCGTTCGACGTCATGTGGCCCCGTGTTGGTGGGATAGGCGCCCCACGTGACCTTCATGTCGGGAAACACGTTGCGGCGATACGCGTTCTGAATGGCGGCCACGGTCTGCGCGACGGCCTGCGGGTCGCGGCTCCGCCCGAGACTGGTAGAACCCGCGCAGCCCCTGTCGATCGCGCGCGCGGCCGCTTCCTGGACTGGGATAGGACTCCTTCAAGAGACGGACGCCTTCGCGCCGCGCGAACGGAAGCTCGCGGCCACCGGCGCGGCGGCCATCGCCTGGTCCACGGCCTGTTCGGGCGTCTGCGCGAATCGGATGGCCGACCGTGTTGTGGCAGTCGATGCAGTCCATCGTGTGGCGGCTGCCGCTGCTGATCATCTGGTCGGTCGTATCGGGCGCGCGGTATTCCTTCACCTGCCGTTCGCGTCGGTCACCCTGATGTACGGAATCGTCTGGCGCTCGGCGTCGGTCGCCACGTACTCGATGCGGACGGCGGGATTGGCGTGCCAGTGGATCGCGCGTCCTGCGATGACGAGGGCACCGCCCAGGTGCATCTGCAGCATGGTCACCGTCTCGGTGTTCGCCTCATCGTCGGCGTATTCGCGGATGACGCGGATGCGATCGCCGACGGCGCGCCCCGGCTGATGACAGCGTGCCGCAGGTCTCGCGCCTGGGCCCCCGGCGGCATCTCGGCGCCGGGCGGAATCGGTCGTCGGAAAGGAATTGGTCGCGACGTGCGACGAGCTGCCGCACGCCGCCAGCTTCGCGTGGACGAACCCGTCGGCGCCTTCGCCGATGTGGCACTCGACACAGGCGACGCGCGCGTGCGGCCGCCCGCGCCACGCCGTGAACTGCGGGTGCATCGGCGTATGGCACACCTGTCCGCAGAAGCTCGGCGACTCCATCCAGTGCAGGCTGCCGTAGCCGGCCAGCAGCACGATGACGATGTTGACGGCGGTCAGCGCCGCGATGATCAGCGTCGTCCGCCGGACCTCCGCGCGCGCGCAAGTCCACCACCGGCCAGTCGACGACGCTCGGGATGCCGCAACTGCGCCCGGCGCTGGAGCCACATGCCCAGCGGGATCAGCACCAGGCCGAGCACGAACAACGCGGGAACGCCACGAACACGACCAGGCCCGCGTACGGGTTGGTCAGCATCCCGGCGAGCACCGCGATCACCAGCGTGATGAACACCACGGCCGACGACCGTGGTGATCAGCACGCCGGCAATCGCGAGCGGATGGCGAAGAGCGCTTCCGCGCCTCGTCACGGCGCGCGCCTACTTCAGGCTCGGCATGTAGGCGACGAGCGCGTCGATGTCCGCGGCCGGCAGCGTGCCGTACTTGGCCGGCATCGGCGGCTTCTTGGTCGACTTCGCCTTGGCCGTCATCTCGGTCGGGTTCACGATCCACTGCTTGATGTCGGCCGCCGACAGCTTCGCGCCGACGCCGTCGAGCGGGTTGGCCTTGCTCCCCTTGCCGGCGATGCTGTGGCAGACCGGCACTTCTGCGCGGTGTAAACCTTCTCTCCCTCTGGCGCGCGTCCTGCGCCGCCGCGGCCGCACGTAAACGCGAGCGCGATCGCGAACAGACTCGTCATCATTACTGAATCGTTCATCTGATCCTCCGTATCGGACGCGTCCGCAGGCTGAGCCGTCGCGCGACGTATCATCACCAGAGATATCTGAGACCGAACACGAACGAATTCGCGGTGTAGGGACGGTAGACGTAGCCCATGACCAGCGAGCTGGGCTGGACGATGCCGTTGACGACGCTGGGATCGAACGCGTAGTCATAGATCTTCAGCGGCTCGTAGAGATACGAGAACGTGCCCGCGAGGTTCTCGTAATCCGGTGGCGCGCGTCGATGTGCAGCTGCTGCAGCTTGTTGAACACCTCCGGCAGCTGATTGGGCGGCGTGATCGGGCTGCCCGCCGGAATCGTGTAGACGTTATTGCCGGCCGCGTGGCTGAAATCGTACGAGAACCGCACCTCGGTGTTGCGGCCGATGCGGGGCGGCGTCGCGTAGATGGAAAAATAGTGGACCGTCTCGGTCGAGTCGGACGTCCAGTTGCGCAGGGGATCGTTGAACTGCGCGGCTGACGAATCTCCCTCGTGCGACTGCTGCAGTCCGGTATACCGCTCGAAGTTGTAGGTGGCGCCCGCGCCCAGGCCGTTCGGCAGGTGGTAGTCGGCGGCCGAGCGAGAAGGTGTCCCCGTTCGACTTCTGCAGTCCGAACACCGTGTCGCCGTAGTCGTCGTGCAGCAGCCCGCCCGACACGCTGAACATCCAGACGTCCGACGGGACGATGTCGACCTGCCCGGTGAAGCGGTTTCTCGTCCGGTTGGCCAGGTCGTAATACCGCATCTCCGGGTGCTCGCCGATGTCGGTCAGCTGCTTCTCGTCCAGGCCCGATCCGGTGCGGCTGCCGACCTCGTATTGCACGCGGAAGGTCGCCCAGTACGTTCCCACCGCGTCGGCCGACACGCGGAACACGTCCTCGCCGCTCGACTTGAAGGTCCGCGCGTCGTAGCCGTTGCCGTTGTGGGTGTAGCCGACGGTCAGCGCGAGCGGCTTCAGCTTGCCCCAGGTCGCGTCGGCGTCGAACGTGGTCCGGTCGTGGGCGTAGAGATCGGGACCGCCGGTGGGCGTCGTCGACACGCTCGAGTCGTAGGCGACGTACTGCGTGATGCTCGTCGCCGGCATGTGATTGGAGTAGGTGTAATTGCGGAAGCGCGCGCCGAACCGCCAGTCGGTCGTGGGGTGCGACGTCAGGTTCAGGTTGGTCGAAAACACGTGCGCTTCGGCATCCGCGTTGGCGCGCGGGAGGGCAATCGTCGGCAGCGCCGAATTGATGGTGAACGGCTGCAGCGGCTCGTTGTTGCTCCACAGGCCGTAGGAGAAGAAGCCGGTGACCTGCGTCTTGTGCGCGAGCTTGGTGTAGCCGCCGAAGCTGATCGTCTGCGCGGAGTTGGACGGCCACAGCGACATGCGGCCGCGTCCCGGCGTGCCCGACGCGTCGTCGAGGCGCAGCGGGCTGTCCCAGACGAGCGTGGGCGCGATGATTGTCGAACCACGATCCGCTGTAGGCGACGCGCAGCATGTTCTTCGTGTTGGTCCACTCGGTGCCGATCGTGAAGTCGTTGGCGCGCGACTCGTAGGGCAGCGGCACCTCGACGTCGTTGCTGAAGCCGAAGCTGGCGCCCCACGGCAGCTCGCCGCCGTGCTTCTGCGTGGTGAAGCTGGCCGTCACGTCGAGCTTCGGCGTCGGCGTGGCGACGACGTCGACGCGTCCGATGTCGCGCCGCTCGCGCAGATCGAACTGCGGCGAGATCGGGACGTAGGGGCTGAGGCCCGCGCCGCCCTGGGCGGCGCGCTGCGCCGCATCATCGAGCAGCAGCGTGCCGCCGCTGCCCGTATAGGGCGTCGCCGTGTCCACGCTGTAGAACTGCGGAATCTGCTGGTAGCCGCCGGTGACCGACAGCTTCCCGGCGCGGTCGTAGTTGGCGAAGTACTCCTGATCGCGCCAGCCGACGTTGTTCGCGCGCGCCTTGAAGGTGTAGCTGCCGTCGGGCTGCGCGAACGCATAGCGGAAGCCGGAGAAGAGCAGCCCGTCGCGGACGTCCTGGTAGCGCTGAAAGCGCGCCGGGTCGCCGTCGATGCTGGTCACGCGGCCGCCGATGAAGAGCTCCCGGTCGGTCAGCGCGAACAGGCTGCGCGCTATCGTCGGCCGCGGCTGGAGACGCGGCGGCCGGTTGTGCCGGCGCCTGCGCCGGCGGATCGGCCGAGTTCAGCGCCTGGGCCAGCGCCCGCTGCGGCGCGGCGGCGCGCCAACGAGCAGGATCAGCGAAACGAGCGAGAGGCGTCGCATGTTCGTGTCTCCCGTTACCGCATGAAGAACTGACCCGACGGATGGTTCGAGCCGTGAATGTTGGAATGGCAGTTCACGCACGATCGCCCGAACATCCGGTTGCTCTTGTTGGTGGTGATCTGGTCCTTGTCGTAGAGCGTCGCCGGATGCTTGCTGGCGATGTGGCAGCGCTGGCAGAGCATCGGCATCCGGACGACCAGCATGCGATCGTTCGACGAGCCGTGCGGGTCGTGGCAGGTGGCGCAATTCTCGCGCACCGGCGCGTGCTCGAAGAGCATCGGTCCGCGCATCTCCGTATGACAGGTCGTGCACAGCTCGGCGACCGAGCTGCCCGTCTTCAGATTCTTGACGTTGCTGATCGAGCCGTGCGGGTTATGGCAGGAGCTGCACGACATCTTGCCCTCGCGCACCGGCATATGCGCCACGGCGCGTTCGGTCTTGGACACCTGCAGCCGGTGGCACGTCGCGCACACCGCCGTTTCCGTCTCTTTCACCAGCTGGCGTTCCGGCGACTTCGGGCTGTGGACGCTGTGGCACGTGATGCACGAGAGATTGCGGCGCTCGTGCCCGCTGCCCTCCCATCCCGCGTGAGTGCCGCGGTTGTGGCACGCCAGGCACGACTGGTTCACCTCGGCGGGCTTCACCTGCCCGAACTTCAGGATGTGTCCCTTGGCGTCGTCGTCCACGTGCGCCTGGCCCGGGCCGTGGCAGCTCTCGCAGCCGTGGGTGGCCGCGGGCGAGCGTGGGTTCTTCGCCTCCGCGTGGTGCGTCCCTTTGAGCGACGCGCCCTTGTCTTCGTGGCACACGAGGCATGTGTCGCTGCCCGCATACCCCGCGGCTGCGCCGGCGCCGGCGGCGGCGCTTGTGCCTGCGAAAGCTGCGAACCAACCGAACCGAGATAGACGGCGGCGCTGCACAGAAGGGCAACGACCGGCCAGAGTCGATGCTTCACAACCATCCTCCACGGCCGCGATCTGCAGTGCATCGCAGCGTCATCCGAACTTCGCGCGTCGTGCCGATTCCGACGAATGTACGTTCGGAGCGGCCGATAACTGTCGCATGTGCGCGCAATTCCCACGGGATTTGCGGTCAGCGCTTCGCAAGTGCCGTACCGGCCACGACCGCACGTGCGCTCGCGTTTCTACGGGTTCTGGCCGCGGAATGTGGAGGCGGTCGAATCGGCTCCGAAATATCGGAAGGGATACTCTCGGTCGGAGATTGCGCCATGGCTGAGCTCCGATACGCCGTTTCTGAAGGCCGCCTACGGTGTCGGCGCCTCAATCGTCGTCGAGGTATCGACCGAGAACTTCCGGTAGCCGGAAAACTCCGACCCGCCGCTGCGCCGCAGGACCGCGACGAGACCAGCCGTGCACTGAAGCTGACGGTGAACCGCGAAGGGAGCCAGACCTCGTTGTTCACTTTGGTCCGCAGGAATGAAAACTTGGAGCCCTTGTGAACCCGGGCGAGCAGGCCGAGGCCTATCGACAGCGTATCGATCACGTCGGCGTCCACGCGGACGAGCTCCTTTTCAGACTCGCTGACCCAGGCGCGCACGATCACCTTCCGCATCTGACTCCCTTCGCGCGTGCGCGGCTTCGCATTGGGACGCGGCGTCAGCGAGAAGACAATCGTGTCGTGTCCGTTGATCGCCTCGCGCCGCTCCATCCGGATGTTGTAGACGAGGAAGAGATCGTCGAGTATCGCGTCGAATTCGCGCCGCTGCTCGGCGGCCTCGCGCTGCTGCTGCGCCTGCAGTTTCGCCGGCTGCTCCGTCGCCTCCCGGGCCAGCGCCTCCGCCTTCTTCTGCCGGTCGCGCAGCTCCTTCTCGAGCTCGGATGCCGGGCGGGGCCGTCCGTTTTCGGAGAGCAACCGCTCCCAGCGTTCTCCTTCGCCGGGCAGGCCGGGATAGCTCTCGTAGACTTTCACCGATTCCTCTTTGACCTTGCCGCTGCCATCCAGCTTCTGCTCGCGGCGCGTCTCGGTGTAGATGTAACCGCTTTGCAGGGAGGAGTCGGTCCGCAGCCGCGCGCGCACCTCGCGCGTGAAGCTCTCCTGATCGGGAAGAGGACGGTCCTGCGCCGCCAGCGCCGTGACGGCCAGAAATGCCACGGCGACGTTGCGCGCGATGAAGGCGGCGTGCGGCAAGCGCATGATCCATGCTATCCCTTGGGAATCGAGGCTCAGCGAGGATTTCTGCATCTGAACTGATCCGTGCGATTTGATGAGTCATCCAGCCCTGGCATACGGATTGCGACTCGGGGCTGGTCTCCAACTGGCATCACAGGTGTGAACATGAACATTTCGCGGCACCCTCATCGTCGACGGTCCGGCTCCCATGTCGCGGCGGCATGCGCCCTGGGGCTGGCATTGGTCGCTGGCGGAGCATCCTGGCCGGGACAGATCGGCGGCACTGTATCGGCCCAGGAGTTGAAGCCGTGCGCGCTACTCTCGGACGACGAACTTTCGGCAAAGACGAGCGTGGCGCCCGGCGTCGAGAACTCGCTCCCGTCCTTCGGCTACACCACCTGCCGATATGCGTGGGGCGAGGGGGTCAATCGTTTCCAACTCGTCGTGGCCGTCACCGAAGCGTCCCGCATGTTTCCGAACATGACGCCCGACCAGATCAAGCAGCGGGTGCTGGAGTCGCTCAGGGCCGGGACTTATGACGCGGTCATCCCGGACATCGGAGACGCCGCCGTGTTCAAGCCTGAATCGTACGCCTATGCCATGGCGATGGCATTCGTGAAGGGCCGCATCCTGCAGGTGCAACTCGATGGCAATGACGCGCTCGACAAGAAGGATCAAATCATCGAGCTGCTGAAGTCAGCCGCGATGAAGATGTAGCTCACTTCCCGAGCCGATCGACGATCGCGTCGAACACCGTATTGCCCTCGCCGCGAATCTCCGGCGACGCGCCGGCCTGGGGCCACGCGCTGAACTGCGCGATCACCACCCGCCTGGTCGGATTGACGTAAATGGCCTGACCGTTGATGCCGACGGCTTGGAACGCACCTTCACCGGGATGTCCGCACGGAATCCACCACTGCAGGCCATAGCCGCGGCGGCATTGTCCCGTCGCCGAATCCGTGGACGGCTCCGCGAATGAGGCGGGAGTCGCCGAGTCCCTGATCCACCGTTCGCTGACGACGCGCTGGTCGGTGAGGATGCCGCCTTTCATCGCCATCAAGCCGAATCGCGCGTAGTCGCGCAGCGTGGCGTAGAAACAGCCATACGCGCAAATACCTGGTTGCGGCTTGCCGGTGAGGAAATACGCGTCGCTCTCCGTGCCGATCTTCTTCCACAGCTTCTCTTCGGCGTATGTGTTCAAGGGAACGCCGGTCGCCTTCTCGAGCACGAGCGCGAGCACCTGCGTGTTGATGCTCTGGTAGTTGAATTTCGTCCCGGGCGTCAACTCGGACGGCAGCGAGGCGGCAAACTCCTCGAACGTGGGAGACCCGGTGCGGCTGGCGGCACTCAGCTGTCCGATGCCGGACGCCGCCGAGCCGTACTCCTCGCTGAATTGCACGCCGGTCGCCATGTGCAGCACGTCCTTGATGGTCGCGTCCCGATAGCCGCTGGACTTCAGCCGCGGCACATATTTCACGACCGGATCGTTGACGCTGGCGATGCGGCCCTCGTCCACCGCCACGCCGACCAGCACCGACACCACCGACTTCGAGACCGACATCGAGAGATAGCGATCGGACGGACCGGTTCCGTGCAGGTAGCGCTCGAACACCGTGCGCCCATCCTTCAGCACCAGGAAGCCGAGGACGTCGGTGCGCCGGAAGTAGTCATCCAGGGTCAACGCCTGCCCTTGATGGGTGTAGGTGATCGAAAACGGCTCTGTCGCGGCGCCGAGCGGAAACGGTTTGCCGGCGGGCCTGACCCAATCGGCTCGCGAATTCAGGTCGGTCTGCGCGCGGTTGACGAACCGCGGCATGCGTTGCTCGATGGTCGTGGTCTGCGTCTGCGTCTGCGTCTGCGCGCGAAGCGCGCCGGCCAGCGCGAACGCGACGACCGCCGCCGCAGCCGACCGTACGCACACCTTCCGCAGTTCAACGCGGTTCGTAGACGCACTGATTGCCGACCTCCGTTGGAGAACCGATCGCAGACTCTGGGCTTTCGGCCTGCTCTCGGTCTTGGCTCTAGAAAGCCCAAAGCCTAAGCCTAGGGCCTGTCGTCGCCCTACGGCGTGATCGTCGTCGTCAAGTTGGTCGCTGCCAATTCGATGCGGACCTTCGCCTTGGTCGCCAGGGTCTGCAGGGGAGCCTCCGCGGCCTGCACGATGTCGAACGTGGTCGCGCCGCCGAGCGCGGCGAGCGTCAGGTCGAGCAGTGTATTGGGATACTTGAACCCGCTTCCCTGCTTGTCCCCGCCCGCGAGATCGTAAAACGCGTTCCGATGCGCAATTGCGCCGCCGAGGTTGTACGCCAATCCGATATTCAGGATTCCGTCGAGCGGCTCACCGGTGAGCCGCCGGTTCGCCTTGCCAAAGGGAAACGGCGCCAGGATCCAGGCCGGGGTCGGGATCACGTGGGTGTTCACGTTGATCTTGACGTTCGCCGGAACGATATTGACGTCGCCGATGTCGTCGAGCGTGAGGATCGAGTCGGCCGAGAACAGGAAGTCGACCGTGCGCCCCTGCGTCGAGAGACAACGCGCAAGATCCATGGCCGCCGCCCCGCCGTTCGAATGACCCGCGAGAATGAGGGCTGTCGGGTTGAGCACGTTGAGGGCGGCGCAGATGTCGCGCCATTTCGCCTGGTGCAAGTGGGGATGGCTCTGCCCCGGCAACAGCATGAACGTGAGGCCGGCGCCGCCGGTCGCGGCCTGAACGACCGGGTCGGCATTCACGTCCGCGATGTAGCGGTCCATCCGGTCGCGAACTTCCTTCGGATTCATCAGATCAAAGCCACCGCCTGACAGCATCACGATCACGCCTCGAGTCAGATCGAGTGGCGTGCCCGAAAAAGGCGCGGCGGCCTTGATCGCGCGCGCCGAGCGCCGTGGCTTTCGAGCGGCGGTGTAAGACTTTCGCTTCAGCGGACGTTTCTTCGTCATTTGAGCTCCCTTGCTGGCGAACTGGTCGAGGTGACGCCGCCGATGTCGTCACAGTTTCAGCGGCGGTCCAACATTTACGATGCCATACAGCCGGTGCACCAGCTCCTTGTCCTCGGGCGAGCCATTGCCGAAGTACTCGCCCCGCTTCTCGAGGTCACGAAAGAACTGCTCGATGCGCACCGCGGGCGTGAATCCGATCAGGATTCGTCCCGGCCCCGCACCGTCATAGACAAACGCGTGCGGAACCCGTCGAGGTCCGAGGACCGAATCGCCCGGCCCCAGCCGAAACCGCTGATCGCCGATTTCGACGACGTATTCTCCGGCGAGGCAATAGAACCACTCGTCCTGCTCTTCGTGGTAGTGCCTGGGTGGACCGGAACCACGGCGATCGATCGGCTGCTCGGTCATGAAGAGCGCGCCGCCGCTGTCCTGGGTCGCGACCTTGACGTGAAGGCGATCGCCGCCCGGCAGCGTGATGATGTCGTTCGCTCGCCCGGATCCGGCGGCCACCTTTACAGCGGGCGGCGTCGACGTCTGGGCCGATAGAGCGAGCGCTCCGAACGGAAATGCGGCGAGCGCTTCCACGAACGCGCGACGTCCGAGACCCACGCTGACCATGCCGGCCTCCCGAGAAGGCGTTCGCGTGTCCGGATTCGACGAGACGAATCGCTGGACGCTCTTGAGCGGCATAAGGTTAGCACTCACACGCGCGCGCGACACGTCCGCGTGGGAGTTCGATTGAGATTCGAAAATCGAGAACCTTCAGAAGGATGCGTCCGCTGAGATTCGCACTCGTGCACATTGACCCCACTCGACTGAAATGATTCCCGGTCGTCGTTCCAATAGGGCATGAGGCTCTCTCTACGCCATGTGCTTCCTGCGGCGGCCATCTCGACCATGGTGTTGATGGCCGGCTGCGGTGGAAACGACGGCATGCCGATGCCACCAAGCGCACCATCGCCCACGCCCGTGACTACTGCCAGCGCCTACATCCTGCCCGGCGCGGTTTCGCTGGACGACTTCGCGTTCGGCGACGAGCCGGTCGTCATCTACACAGGCGAGCGCCTGCGCTGGGTCAACGCCGACACCCTCACGCACGCGATCGTCGCCGATTCGCCGGCCAGCACCGATTTCCGCGCGACCGGAGAGCTGCCGGGCCCTGGCGGCGAGCAGTCGTTCGTCATGACCAAGCCGGGGATGACCGCCATCCACTGCTCGATTCATCCCAACATGACCGGCACCCTGATCGTCCGCGAACGCTAGCGAATCTCGTACGTAGTGTCCGCCTTCAGGCGGACCTCAAAGAGTCTGGCTATCTCAGCCGGACTCTACGAGCTCGGCGGTCAAACGTCGGCCGCATCGAACTTCGTGTTCAATTGACACGTATGATAGTGTTGACACGACACTAACTAAATCGTTCAGGGGGCGGCGAAAGGAGCCGGCGCACATGAAGGCGGTCATTCACCACGCATACGGGGCGCCCGAAGCGGTGCTCTCGGTCCAGACCGTGGATACGCCCGTGCCGAAAGACGACGAGGTCCTCGTTCGTGTGCGGGCGGCGTCGATGCATCCGGATGTGTGGCACGTGATCGTGGGATATCCGTATGTCCTGCGGCTCATGGGGAACGGGGTCCGCAAACCCGGGCAGCGTATTCCGGGAACGGATCTCTCGGGGGTCGTCGAATCGGCGGGCAGGAATGTCACCAGGTTCAAGGCCGGCGACGAAGTCTTCGGCGAGTCGGCGAGATTTGGCTGGCTGAACGGCGGGGCGTACGCCGAGTTCGTTGCCGTTTCACAGGATTCCCTGGCGCTCAAGCCGAAGAACGTCACGTTCGAGCAGGCGGCGGCAGTACCCACCGCCGGCACGATCGCGCTGGGAAATCTCGGCGGCGCGAGAAGGCCGGCGAGACGAAACGTCCTGATCAACGGCGCCGGCGGATGCATGGGACCGATCGCCCTGCAAATCGCCAAAGCCGATGGCGCGCACGTGACCGTCGTCGACTGTGCGGAGAAGCTGCCGATGCTCCGGTCCCTCGGCGCAGACCATGTCATCGACTATCGAAAAGAGGACTACCTGAAAACGGCGAGCGCTACGACTTCATCCTCGATGTCGTGTCGGTCCGTTCGCCCGCGATACCAGCACGCGCTGTCGCCCACGGGAACCTACGTGCCGATTGGCCACGCGCATTACGACAACGCAGGCGCCGCGTCCTGGGCGACATGCCGTATTTCGTGGGGCTGCTGCTGCGCATGCTGCTCGATCCGGAGAAGCGCAAGAACTTCGAAATGCTCAAAAAGCCGGAAGCGATGGCGATCTTCAGAGAGCTGCTCGAATCCGGAAAGCTCACCCCGATTGTCGGCAAGACATTCAGCGCCCGCCGAAGTCCCCGACGCCCTGCAGTGGATGCGGGAAGGCCACACGCCGGGACGAGCCATCATCACTCCGTAGGCGGTGCCGCATGCCCTACACCTACGAGTATCCCGCGCGGCGCCTCACCGTGGACTGTGTCGTGTTTGGCCTCGATGAAGAGATCTGAAATGCTGCTGATCCAGCGCGCGCTTCCGCCCTTCGCCGGCACATGGGCCCTGCCCGGCGGCTTTGTCCGCGTGGACGAGACGCTCGAGGATGCGGCGCGACGCGAGCTCGAAGAGGAAACCGGCCTGCGCAACGTGTTTCTCGAACAGCTGTATACGTTCGGCGCGCTCGATCGTGACCCGCGCGAACGGGTGGTCTCGGTGGCGTATTACGCGCTGGTGAAGTTGAGCGATCACAACGTCCAGGCTGCGACCGACGCGCGCGACGCCGCCTGGTTCGGCGTGCACGACGTGCCGAGCCTCGCGTTCGACCACGCCGAGATCCTGCAGCTGGCGCTCGATCGACTGCGGGGAAAGCTGCGCTATCAGCCGATCGGGTTCGAGCTGCTTCCCAGGAAGTTCACGTTGTCACAGCTCCAGCATCTCTACGAGCTGGTGCTCGAACGCGAACTGGACAAGCGCAATTTCCGCAAGCGCGTGCTCGCGATGGATCTGCTGATCGAGACCGACGAGGTCCAGCAGGACGTCGCGCACCGTGCCGCGCGGCTGTATCGATTCGACGAGCGGAAATATCGGCGGCTCGCGAAGGCCGGCTTCAATTTCGAGCTGTGAGGTCGCTAGCCGACGGAGACCGCGGTGTGCAGCGCGCAGATGTGCATGAGCGCGGGATCGTCATTCCTGTACGGCCCCGGATACGCGCACAGAATGTCGACGCCATGCGACAGTTCGTCGCCGAATTCTTCGAGCTAATCGCCTCCGCCGTTCTGCCTGCGGCGCACAAGCGTCCGGCGCGTTCCCCGCAAAACGCGACGCGGGCCTGTGCGTTCCCGGCTTTGGCGGCGGCCGCCCGCACATCGTCGATCACCTCGAGCCAACGGGCAGGATCGGGCGCGACGTCCGCATCAAATGACACGCAGGTGCCGCGCGCGATCGCGCCGTCGATGTCCACGCCCTGCATGCGCAATTCCTGCAGAAGGCGTGTCCGGTGAGACTCCGTCACCAGGACGATCGCTGCATTGCCCACGTGCAGGGCGCCCGCCACATAGCGAGCAAAGCCGTCGACCATCGCGTCGTCATCCGCACAGAACAGCATCTCGTGACGGCGTGGAACGAGAGCATCGGCCGGTTTGGCCAGGAGGACACCGCGACTCACGAATCGCTGGCCCGCGAGTACGGCGTCGATGGCGGGCAGCAGGTCGGTCGCGGCGGATACTTTCTGAATGTACCGGCGCCCAGACTGAGCGCCTTTCGCACGATGTCCGGCGAGGATTCCTGGCTCATGAACAGAAGCGGCACGTCGGGGGCAAACCTGCGGACCCGTTTCGCGACTTCGAATCCGTGAATCTTCGGCAGGTTGATGTCGAGCAGAATCAAATCCGGCTGCCGTTCTTCCCCTTCTGAACCGCCTCCAATCCATCCGCGGCCTCGACGATTCGACCTTCCCCCGGCGTTGAAGCGCCGTACACGTGAGACGGCGGAATTCGGTATGGTCTTCGACCACGAGAATCGTCAGCGGCATTGTGGGGTGTCGTGCTACCCTGTCATCAATCCGTGACTCGCGCAAGCACCTCAGACCGGGATCTGGGCGTCTTGACTGGTTCCTCTCTACAGACCGTTCAGCGCTCGAACCGCCAACTCGTGCCGGCGTCGCGCATAGATGGCCGACGGCACGGCGCGGCTCGCCGCGCGTTCGAGCGCGGGCGCGCATACTTCAACTCCGCCTTCGCTTCGCCGCTGTCCATCTCGCTCAGGGCCAGCACCGTGTACCAGAACGGGATTTTCCGCCACCCGTGGTCTCCGTCGCGCATCGATTGCAGATGCACCACGCCGTGCTGCAATCGCTCTTCGCGGCGATTGAGACCACCGGCGAGCAGGTTCCGCCAGAAGCCCACGCTGCACTTCCCGCAACAGTAAAGGCCCGGATTCCGTTTGCGCGGGTCTTCGGCTGCGCGCGCGAGGCATCGCATCATGCCCTCGTCCGCGGCTTCGAGCGCGCGCGTGACGCCGCGTCCCGCACTCGCAGCAGTCTCAGCGCGCGCGAGGCCTCCTCGCCGAGGATGTGGCGCGCGGATGCCGACGCGATGCGCTCGCCCGTAAACAGGACGATGCCGTTCGAACGTTCGGAGGGAAATCCTGCGAATGTGCCGCCGTAGGCCCCGGGCAGTCCCTGGCGTCCGGCGATCCACCGCGCAGCCTGACCGCGTTCAGCCGGCCGTGAGGCCGGGGCCGTCAAAGTGCGCGGCATTGATGGCGTCAACGGTCTGCGAAAGACTGGCCCTGTTGATCAGCACGCGCAGCTCCAGCAAAAAGGCGCGGGCAAATTACCACACGAACCCGTTGCGGACAACGATCCGGCGCCGGCTCAGCGCGGCAGGGTTCGGAGAGAAACCGGTCGAGGAGCCGGGCCGTGATCTCGGCGTAATCTGTATCCGCCGGCGCGCTCGATTCCTCGGCCAGATAGTCGCCGTGCCCGCTCGGCAAGACGAGTAACCGCGCATCGGGGAACAGCCGCGACAGTTCAATCGCGTGTTCGAGCCGGGGGACGTCTCGATCGCCGGTGATGATCAGCGTCGGCGCGCGTACACCGCGAACGGCCGCGTCAGGTACGTCCCTGAATCCCGCCATACGCGCCGCGTCCTTGTCGTGCATGGTCTTCAATTTCTGGACATCAGGAGTGACCGCGAGGAACGCGTCCTTCAAGGCCTGCGGCATGTTGGCGAGATCCGCCTGCTTGATGAACTCCCAGAGCTGCGGCTGCGCGCCGTCGCGCCTGGTGAACGAGGATGCGAACACCAGCTTGCGTACCAGCTGCGGATGCCGGATGGCGACCTGCAGTGCGACGCTCGCGCCGTTGCTGAAGCCGAAGAGATCGGCTTGCGAGACCTTCAGCTCCCGCAGCAGCCCCGCGACATCGTCGGCCGAACCCTCGAACGTGATCGGCTGATCGCGATTGGACGTGCGTCCATGACCCTGCTCGTCGAGTGCGATGACGCGGCGGTGCGGGCGAGAAACGGGAGCACCCGGCCAAAGTTCGAGTCGATCGTCGAGCCGCCGCCGTGAAGCAGCACGAGGGGCGTCCCATCGTGACTGCCATGAACTTCGTAATAGATGTGGATGCCGTTCACGAAGGCACGGCCGGTCTCGATTTGCGTCATGTTGCGGCTCTCTGGTCGTATGAATGTCTGCTTCGTAACTCGTAATCTGATGCCGCGTTCCTGTCGGTTGCGATTCGGTCGCGCCGCAATACGCGTCACGAGCATTGCATGAGTCATGGTTTATTGAGTCTCCGTGCTCAGGTTGCTCTGAAGCAGCCTGACGTCAGGGCCTTACGAAGTCAGCGAGACAAGCACACTAGGTCGCCCAAGCACAAGGAGCACACGAGCATGAAGCCAAAGAATACGATCTGCCTCTGGTTCAACAAGGACGCGCAGGACGCCGCGCGCTTCTACGCCGCCACCTTTCCGGATAGTAAAGTGACCGCTGTTCACGAGGCGCCCAGTGACTACCCGAGCGGCAAGAAGGGCGATGTCCTGACGGTGGATTTCACGGTCATGGGAATCCCCTGTCTCGGTCTCAACGGCGGCCCGGAGTTCAAGCACAACGAGGCCTTTTCCTTCCAGGTCGCAACGGACAATCAGGAAGAGACGGACCGCTACTGGAACGCGATCGTCGGCAATGGCGGCAAGGAAAGCGCGTGCGGCTGGTGCAAGGACCGCTGGGGCCTCTCCTGGCAGATCACCCCGCGCGTGCTCACCGACGCGCTTGCAGCCGGCGGCAGCGAGGCCAAGCGTGCCTTCGAGGCGATGATGCCGATGAAGAAGATCGACATCGCCACGATCGAGGCCGCGCGCCGGGGCTGACGCGGAGACCATCATGGACGGCCATCAGCCTTCTGAGAATCGCTACGCCCTTGGCCATCACCCTGAAGAGCTCGCGCGGCTCGATCGCCAGGCCGCGGCGATCGACGGCCCCACTCGCCTGCTCCTGCAGGCCGCGAGCCTCGCGCCTGGAACACGCGTGCTCGACCTCGGCACCGGGCTGGGCCATGTTGCGCAAATCGTGGGCGAGATCGTCGGACCGGCTGGCTCCGTTCTGGGAATCGATTGGTCCGGCGATGCAATCGCCGTCGCGCGCGAACGAGCGCAGAAGGCTGGGGCCGGACATCTCACGTTCGAAGAAGGTGACGCGCGGGAGTGGCGCGCGTCCTCGCCGTTTGACGCATCGTCGGCCGACTGCTGCTCTTTCATGTTCCGGACCCGGTCGACGTTGTGCGCCATCATCTGCACAACCTTCGTCCCGGCGGCGAATTCATCGCGATTGACTTCGATATCGGCGCAGCGCGCGGCGAGCCGGCGGTTCCGATCTTCGTCGACGCGCTCCGGTGGGTCCACGAGGCCTTTCGGGCCGCCGGCGCGTGGCCGCGGATCGGCGCGCGGCTCGGAACCATTCTCGAGCGTGCGGGACTCAGCCGGGTTCGACTCTCGGTATCCAGGCATACGTGCCGCCGCACGACCCGTATGGATCGGCGCTTCTTGCGGGTGTCGTACGCAGCCTGGCGCCGGCGATCGTCAGTCACGCATCGCCACGGCCGAGGAGATGGACATCGCGACCCTCGAGCAACGGATGGCTGAGGCGATTCGGCAGGCCGACGCGGTGATACTTCCGCCAACGGTCGTCGGGGCGTGGGGATATTACTGGCAACTCGAGGTGCTGGGTGCGGGGGTGCGTAGGTGCGTGGTGCGTCGTGCTAGTGCGGTGCGTGGTGCTTTGTGCGGTCGTGCAGAGCACGGCACCCACGCACTGACGCACGACGCACCGGGCACCGCACCAACGCACCCAGGAACCTACGCACCCCGCACTGACAGCATGAGGTAATTAGTGAGTCAGCCCGTAGATGATGTAGTCGACGCCGAGCTTGTACGCCTGGTTCGAGTCGCTGATCGGCTTCAAGCCGCGGTCCGTGAATTCCCAGAAGTTCGACACGTCCGTGTCCAGATTCGCCACCATCATCAGGCGCTTCTTCGGATCGTTGTCCTCGTAGAGTCCGCGCAGGATCGGTCGATCGCGGTCGTAGTCCTGAGGAATGACGTCGAAGGACTCGATGCGGAAGAACGAATCGAAGATCGGCTGCGACGGGTCCAGATCGACAAAGCGCCCCTGCGGGAGGACGCGCCGCATGTTCGCCTCGAAGTTCTCCCAGCCCTGGCCGCCGTGGTCGTACGGCACGTTGCGGAAATCGTCGACGATGACGAATCCGCCTTTTTCCAGGTAGGCACGAAACGCCATGGCCTCGCTGTCGGTCAGCGTCCAGAACCCTGCCTCCGTCATGTACGCGACCGGATACTTGCACAGCTCCGGGTCGTCGAGCGTCAGGACCACGCTGTCCTCGATGTGGGGATTGAGGTAGCTGATCTCCCGCATGATCTTCATCAGGTTCCGCTCCGCTCTCGGATAGCCGTGGGCCCAGGCAGGAAGGCCCTGGTAGTAGTAGCCACCGGGTGCCGTGGCGTAGCGGATGCGGGCGAAGGCGAAGCGCCCGTCGTAGGCAGGGTTTCGGATCGACGGCTCGATGACCTGGAAAGCCGTACTGCGCTGCTGCCGCGGTGCCCACCGCGGCAACCAGCGACCGCGCCGAGCACCACCGAGCGGCGGCGCGATGAGGATCGCGACAGGATCCGCATGAGTGCGCCTTCAGTGTGCGCGTTCCTGCCGGGGAAATCCACCAGCAGATCGAAGCAGGCGCGCGGCGAGAGCGACTAGGGCGCGGCGACCGCCTTGAACGGCGTGCTCGCCAGGTGTTGCCCCACATCAGCGCGATCGTGCCGCCGTCGTTCTTCATGTCGACGAAGGTCCACGTCAGCTGGTCGACTTCGAACGGCAGCTTGTCGAGTTTCATCGGGACGCGCACGACGTCCTTGTCGGCCGTGTAGCCGTAGGCGCCCCACAGCGCCTCCTTGTTGTTGGGATCGAAGCGGTCCTGCGCCCCCCACGACGAGACGATCAGCGTCCAGGCCGGCAGCTTGAGATCGACGAACAGGCTGTACTCGCCGGCCGGCACCGTCTTGCCGCCGAGCTTCAGCGGCGACTTCGGTCTTGAGCCGCGTGGACTTGTTCGCGCCGGCGCGCCACACCGGCGGCGCGGGCAGGCCCTGCGTTCCGACATCGTTGGCGGCCTTGCCGTAGTCGGCGCCGGAGCCGAACAGGTCGCGGCCGCGCTGCAGCGGACGGCCGTAGGTGATCTCGATCCACTTGCCGTTCTGATAGGTTTCGCGTCCGAGCGTGAACGCCGGCCGCGGCGGCTTGACCCACTGTCCGAGCACCTGCGTCTGGACAGAGCCTTCAGGGCTGAGGGCACGAGGCGCGGGCGCGGGCGGCTGCTGCGCGTTCAGGGTAATGGTCAATGTCGCGACCGCCGCGGCGCCGGCGATCCATGTACGTGTCATCGTGCCTCCAGTTAAGAGGGCTGGATCATAACTGATCACTCGCATCGCAACGCCTCGATCGGGTCGACGGCCGCGGCGCGGCGCGTCGGCGCCCAGCATGCGAGCAGCGTCACTCCGACAAACAACAGCGCGGCGCCCGCCAGTGTTGCCGGATCGGTGGGCTCGACCTCGAACAGAAACGACCGTAGCACGCGCGACGCGATGAGCGCGCCGCGAGCTGGCCGCACGATACGCGCTCGGCGCCACGCGATCCCGCCCGATGCGTCAACTGCTGGCTGAGAGCCTGGTGCTGGCGCTCGGTGCGGGCGCGAGCGGTCTCTTGCTGGCCGTGTGGACGACCAGAGTCCTTGAACGCGTCCAGCCGTCGGTGCAGTCCACCTTTCCCATCAGAACTCGATCTGCCGCTGGACGGGCGCGTGCTGGCGTTCGCGATGATCCTCTCGCTGATCACGACCGTCATCTGTGGACTACTTCCAGCGTGGCGAGGCGCCCAGGCCAGCGGTGTCGCAGGATTCAGAGGAGAGATCTGGCGGGGCCGCTGGACGCCGCCGCCCCTTTGGGCTGATCGCCCAGGTTGTACTGTCGTTTGTGTTGCTCTTGATCGCGGCCAGCGTGATCGAGACGCTCCAGCACCTCCAGGTCGCCGATCCCGGATTCGCGGTGAGAGGACAGCTCTACGCGTACATCTCCTCGACATCCGAAGGTCGCCTCGCGCGCTATTCGCAGGCGCTCGACCGCCTGCGTGCGCTGCCCGGCGTGCTGAGCGCGTCGCAAACATCGGCGTTACCGTTGATGCCGTCGGGAAGCGTGTGCGCATCGTTGCCGGGCGGTCAGGCGATGCGCGCATCGATCGGCGAAATCGACCCGGGCTATTTCGCACGATGGGCATTGGCATGACCGCCGCCCGAGACTTCACGTCACTCGATGAGCCACGCGACTCGTCGAGCATCATCGTGACCGACGCGTTCGCAAAGCACTTCTGGCCCGACTCATCGGCGGTTGGCGAGCACGTCCTGATCGGCTGCCAGGGTCCCCACGAATCGACCGTGATTGGCGTGGTCCGCGACTCGGCGGTCAGCAATGTGGGCGAGGCGCCACAACCCCGATTCTATCGACCATTCGCGCGCCAGTACCGACGGCGGGCTCAGCGCGCTGTTCATCGAAACCGGCACGGACCCGGCGAGCATGGTGCCGGCCGTCCGCGGGCGTCGTCATCGGCGAGGTCCTGGCCATTCCGGCGACTCGCGCGCTCGCCTCGCTGCAAGCCGGCATCCGCCCGGGTACCGCTTCCACGCACGCCGCCGCCGCTGTCATCTGGGTCGCGGTCGCGCTGGTCGCGTGCTACGTGCCCGCCAGTCGCGCGGCGGGCGTGGATCCCATGGAAGCCCTGCGGCATGAGTGACGCCGCGTGTCGCTCCCGGCGAACCTTGCAGGCGGAGCGGGGTCGCGCTGATACTTGTCCGACCTGTCGTGTCTTCACATGACGACGACCTCGATCCCGCGCTCGCACCGACCGAGACGCTCGGCGCCCGGACGCGCGAAGCTGCGCCGAAGGGCGGCCGCGGATCGTCGCTCGTCGGCCAGGTCATCGTCCACTACCGCGTGTTGCGCGAACTGGATCGCGGCGGCATGGGCGTCGTGTACGAGGCGCTCGACGAACGCGTCGCGCGGCGCGTAGCGATCAAAGTGGTGGGTGAGGCGGGCGATGCCGACACCGCGTTGCGCCGCTTCCGCCAGGAAGCGCGCGCGATCGCCTCGCTCAATCATCCGAATGTCTGCACGCTATACGAGGTAGAGGAGCAGGACGGCCGACCAGTCATTGTCATGGAACTGCTCGAGGGTGAGACGCTGAAAACGCGACTTGCCCGCGAACCCATCGACACGCCGCAGCTGCTGCAATGGTCGCTCGAGCTCGCCGATGCCCTCGACGCCGCGCACGCTCGCGGACTCATCCACCGCGACATCAAGCCCGGCAATGTCTTCATCACGACACGCGGGACCGTCAAGGTCCTCGACTTCGGTCTTGCGAAGTCATTCGCCGAGCCGGAGGATGGCGCACATCACGATGCGTCGCAGACCCGCGAAGGCACGGTGCACGGCACGGTGCCCTACATGTCGCCTGAACAGGTGCGCGGCGAAACGCTTGACGCACGTACCGATCTCTTCTCCCTCGGCGCCGTCATCTATGAGATGGCCGCGGGGCGCGGCCCGTTCAACGCCGTGAACGCCGGTTTGTCGGTCGATGCCGTGCTCAACCAGCAACCGCCAGCGCTGTCCAGCATCGCGCGGCATCTGCCCGCTGGCCTCGCTGCCGTCGTCGACAGAGCGCTCCGTAAGAACCGGACAGAGCGATATCAGAACGCCGCGGAGATGCGCAGTGATTTGAGGGCACTGCAGGACGGCTCGCGGTCGGCAGCAAGCTTGCCTGCATCGCCGCTGCGACCGCGACGCATCGGCCTCGCATCCGCAGCCGCCGTGGGCGTGGCGATCGCAGCCAGTGCTTTTTTCCTCGCGCGATCGCGCCGCGGATCGGATTCGGAACCCTTCCCGGCCGTGCCGTCTTTCGCGTCGGTCCAGGTCACGCAGCTCACGTCGTCGGGCGAGGCCGGCGGTCCAGCCCTGTCACCTGACGGCCGCTACATCGTTTACACGTCATTTGACAGACAGAACGACACCATTCGGGTGAGGCAGACTGCGACGGCGGCCGACGCGAAGATCTATGAGTCGTATTCGAATGTTGGCGGGTTGACCGTCTCACCGGATGGGGAGCAGGTCTACTTCGTCCGTAATAAAGACACGTCCGACTCCGATCGTCAGCTCTGGCGCATTCCGTACATTGGCGGTCTGGCGCGGATGGAGCGAGAACTGGTCGATAGCGGCATCGGCTGGTCGCCGGATGCGCGCAAGTACCGGTTCGTGCGCGCGGATCGTGCGAGCGGCGCGACATCGGTGGTGATCGTCGACGTCGAGACCGGGAGCGAACGCGTCTGGCCACGCGTCAGATGCCGGCGAAGTATCAGTCGTTGGACGACGCCGGAACGCACCTGTACCGGCCAGGCTGGGCGCCGGACGGAACGACGATTGCCTTGGCGGCGAGCAACGGACTCGACGTGCAGGTGGCATTCGTGGACGTCGCGAGCGGCGCCGAACGTACTCAACATCTGCCCAACTACGGCGAACTGCGTGGGCTGGCATGGCTCGATGCGCGGCAGCTGATCATCAATCGACCGCTGGACCCAGGCGCCCCGCTGCAGTTGTGGCGTCTGCTTTATGGCGACGATCACGCGCCGGTGCGTCTGACCAACGATCTGACTAACTATCGCGGCATCAGCGTCACCGCGGACCGCGACATGCTGGTGACCGAGCGCATGGACTGGCGATTTTCGATCTGGTTGGGCGACCGCGCCGCCAAACAGCTCACGCTTGCAGTGCCCCCTGCAGCACGCGGCGGATCGTTCAACCCGAAACTGACGTGGGCGGGAGATCGGATTCTCTATCAGGGATCTACGCCAGACGGCCTGGCGATCATGCAGGTGACGCCTGGTCGCGGCGCCCCGGAGCTGCTGATTCCAAAGGCAATGGATCCGCAGGCCACCAGGGACGGCCGCATCATCGTCTACAGCTCGATCGAACCAGGGGAGCGGCGCGGCATCTGGACCGCCGATGACACCGGGCGGCCGCTCACGCGGCTCACGCGCGAGGCCGAGCGCAACCTGACCGTGACGCCGGATGACCGCAGCGTCGTCTTCATTTCCGCGCGAGGCGGGACACGTACGCCATGGACGGTTCCCATCGCCGGCGGAGAGGCGATGCCGCTGACTACGACGGTGGTTGATGGCGTGAATGTAGCGATCTCACCCGACAGCGCGCAGATGGCGTTCATGTCCGGCCTGGCGCCTTCGCCGGCCGTAATCGTGGTCTGCGACTATCCGGCGTGCGCGCGCAAGCGTACGTTCACCCCCAGGTCGGAAGCGAACGGTGCGGTGCCGGTGCACTGGACACCTGATGGACGCGCGGTCGCGTTCGTCGTCGATTTGCAGACGAACGTCTGGGTACAACCGGTGAGCGGCGCTGCCGCGTATCCGCTGACACATTTCACCGAACCCGGTGTGACGGTCAGCGATTTCGGATGGTCGCGCGATGGCGCACGGCTCGCGGTGTCGCGTGACACGGTTCCGATGGACGTTGTGCTGTTCAAGGGCCTCCGGGCCGCGCTCGGGGTTAAGTAGCGTTCGACCGCGCCGACGCCACCTGGCTCAGTGGATGTGGACGGCAACGAGCGCGACCGTCGCGGGCAGCGCCTGCACCAGGAGAATCTTCCGCGCCGCTGTCAGTCCGCCGTATACGCCAGCCACGACCACGCAGCTCAGAAAGAAAATCTTGAGCTCAAACGCGTGCCCGTGCGGGTCGAGCAATGACCAGATCAGCCCGGCCGCCAGGAACCCGTTGTAGAGCCCCTGATTCGACGCCAGCACTTTGGAGGCTTTCGAGAATTCAGGCGTGACGCCAAATACGCGACGGCCGTACGGCGTGTTCCACAGGAACATCTCGAGCACGAGGAAATAGGCGTGCAGCAAGGCGACCAGTCCGATGAGCACGTTGGTAATGGTGGTCATGTGCGCGCCACACCTTATCCCAAATTAGCTGTTCGGCTCACGTCCGGGGCGCAGCGCCGTCAGACAGCGAGGAACTACACTGAAAGCCGTGTACCGATCCTCCCATGCGGCGGCCGCGGACACCGGCTCGACGGATACGGTTCGCACTGGCCTGTGCGCTGGCGCTGGGACTGGCCGGCATGAGCGGCGCGGCGCAGCGGCCCACCATCCTGACAAACGGACAGAACCTCCAGATCCCGATCAACCACGGGCTCCCCGACAAGTCGCTCGCCTTCACGTTCTGCCGGCTGCGCTACCAGAACATCCGCAGGGCGAGAAAGTCCGGCTGGGGCGACGACTATCCGCAAGCGGACTACAACTTCATGGTGCGTCTCGCCGAGCTGACCAAGAACGACGATCAGCCGTGGGCCAACGGCTATCCCGGCTTTGCGAACGTCACCGCCATGGATCCCGATCTCTTCCACTGTCCGTACCTGCGCATGCAGAATGCGGCGAACTACGACTTCACGCCTGAAGAGACCGTCCGCATGCACGACTATCTGGTGAAGGGCGGCTTTCTCTGGATCGACGACAACTGGGATCCGGACTTCGAGTTCATCCGTCCGAATCTCGTGCGCATCCTGCCGGGCGCAAAGATCGTCGACCTGCCGGCCGACCACCCGATGTTCTCGATTCTCTACCGCATCAACCCGCTCCCGCAGATCCCGTCGCTCGGCTCGTGGCTGCGCAACGGCCAGGATTCCGAGATCGGCCTCAACCGTGCACTACTACGGTGTGTTCGACGACCACGACCGGCTGGCCGTGCTCGTCAGCATGAACTCGGATGTGTCCGACAGCTGGGAGCGGGAAGGCGACAACCGGGCCTACTTCGAGACCTATGCGGCGAAGGGCTATGCGCTGGGCGTGAACGTGGCCGTCTGGGTCATGACCCACTGAGCCAGATGACCCGTTGATTTTTTGACCCGATGATTAAATGATCCACGCCCCTCACATATAATCGCCCACCCGTGAGCCTCGCCGCCGGCACAAAACTCGGCTCTTACGAAATCGTCGCTCCCTCGGCGCCGGCGGCATGGGCGAGGTCTACCGCGCGCGCGATCCGCGGCTCGATCGCGACGTGGCGATCAAAGTCCTGCCGGCCGAGCTGGCCCGCGATCCCGACGCGCTGGCGCGGTTCGAGCGCGAGGCCATGAGCGTCGCGAAGCTCTCGCATCCGAACATCCTGTCGATCTACGAGTTCGCGCGCGACGGCGGCACCGGCTTCGTCGTCACCGAACTGGTCGACGGCGAGACGCTGCGCGCCCGGCTCGAGCGACGGCCCGCTGCCGCGCGCGCCGCGCCGTCGGCTACGCGCTGCAGATCGCGCGCGGCATCGGCGCCGCCCACGCGCGCGGCATCGTCCATCGCGATCTCAAGCCCGAGAACGTGATGATCACGCGCGACGACCACGTCAAGATCCTCGACTTCGGCCTCGCCAAGCCGATCGACACCGGCGACGCCGACGATGACGCGCGGCGCGGCGCGACACCAGCGCCGGCACGGTGCTCGGCACGTTCGGCTACATGGCGCCCGGAGCAGGTGCGCGGCGCTGGCCGTCGATCAGCGCGCCGACATCTTCGCGTTCGGCGCCGTGCTCTACGAGATGCTGAGCGGCGAGCGCGCGTTCAAGGGCGAGACCGCCGCCGACACGATGACCGCGATCCTGACGAAGGAGCCGCCCGATCTCGACGCCGCGCGGCTCGTCCATCCCGCCGGCCTCGATCGCATCGTCCGGCGCTGCCTCGAGAAGTCGCCCGACCTGCGCTTCCAGTCGGCCAACGATCTCGCGTTCGCGCTCGAGACGCTCGTCGACGACCTCGTCGTCGGCGTCCGGCGTCGACGGCCATGCGAGCGCGCCGCGCCAGCCGGCGCGCCAGCAGCACGGCGCGTCGTCCTGGCTGCCGTGGGCGATCGCGGTCGCTCGCGCTCGTCGCGGCCGCGACCGCGATCTGGTTCGTCGAAGGCGCGGCGCCGGCGCCGGACGCGGCGCTGGAACACGTTCACGCGGATCACCGAAGCGGCCGGCGAGGAGACGTCGCCGGCCTGTCGCCCGACGGCAGCACCGTCGCCTACGCGATCGCGCGTCAACAGGCAGCTGGGACATCTACGCGCAGCGCGTCGGCGGGCGCAACGCGACGCCGATCGTCAGCGATCCGCAGCGCGACGAAGGCGGCCCGGCTTCTCGCCCGACGGATCGCGCATCGCGTTTCACGAATCGGACGCGGACGGCGGCATCTTCGTCGCCGGCGCGACCGGCGAGTCGGTCCGCCGCGTCACCGACTTCGGGCTTCGATCCCGCGTGGTCGCCCGACGGCAAGCCGATCGCGTTCGCGACCGAAGAGCGTCAACGATCCCGTCGTCGCGCAAGGCGCCGAAGCACGCTCTACGTCGTCGACGCGCGGCGGCGGCACGCCGCGGAAGCTCGTGCGACGGCGACGGCGTCGCAGCCGTCGTGGTCGCCGTCGGGACGACCGCATCGTGTACTGGAGCAACACCGGCGGACAGCGCGACATCTATCACCGTCGCGGCGGCCGGCGGGCCGCGCGTGCCGGTCACGAACGACGCCGCGATCGACTGGTCGCCGGTCTGGTCGCCGGACGGGCGGTTCATCTACTTCTCGAGCGATCGCGGCGGCGCGATGAACCTGTGGCGCATCGCCGTCGATGAAGCGACGGGCGGCGCCGGCGCGCCCGAGCCGGTGACCACCGGCGTGTCAGGCGCTCGATCGCGCTGCCGCGGTTTTCGAAGGACGGCTCGCGCCTGGTCTTCCGCTCGCGCGTCGCGTCGATCAATCCGGTGGCCATTCCGTTCGATCCCGGCGACGCTGCGCGCCGGCGTGCCGGTCGTGCTCGACGGACGCGAACAACATCCGCATGCCCGAGCGATGTCTCGCCGGACGGCAAGCTGATCGCGTACTTCAGCATCGGCGAGCGCCAGGAAGACATCTTCATCGGCCGCGCCGACGGCCCGATGCGCCGCGTGACCGACGACGCCGCGCGCGATCGCGCGCCGATGTTCACGCCGCGACGGCAAGTCGCTGGTGTTCTACTCCACCCGCGACGGCGATTGGGCGGTCTGGGTCGATCGGCGTTGACGGCGGAGGGCTTCGCAAAGTAGCCGCCATGCCGGGCGGCGTCACGTATCCCATTTTCTCGCCCAAAGGTGACACCATCGCGTTCAGCGGGTTGAGCCAGAAAGTCTTCACCGCAGCGTTTTCACCCGAATCTGGCACGGCGCCGATCGAGCTTCCCGGGACAATGCTCGGCAGCGACCGCTTCAAACCCACCGACTGGCGAGACGGAACGAGGTTGGCCGGCCAGCTCCTTTCCGCAAGCGGGCTCCCGGTTGGCGTGGCCATCTACGATCTCGCGTCGCACATCCTCACGAAGCTCACTGACGACGACGCGATTTCCGTGCGCTGGCTGGCGGACGGCCGGCGGGTAGTGTATTTCGACAAGGGTGGCCGCGAGCTGACCGTGCTCGACACCGGGACGCGCGTGCGCACGGTGGTCGATGTCCACCTGCCGGCACCAGCCGCGCAGGAGAACTTCACCATCAGCCCCGACAACCGGACGATCTACTACGGCGCGGAACGCAGCGAAGCCGATGTCTGGCTGGTCGAACGGAAGTGACAGGTCACATCGTCTGGCAGCTTGAGCATTCGGTCGAAGCCGATGTCAGTCCGTCGTTCGCCTGGAACTGGCGGACGGACGTAAAGAACTGGGACGATCCGCCCGCTCACTTCCAGCTCGATGTCCCCTTTGCCAGTGGTTCGTGGGGAACGACGGTGCTTCCGGGCCAGCCGCCTCTCCGCTGGCAAATACGCGATGTTCGGCCCCACACGTCCTTCGTCATCGACATGCCGCTCGACCAGGCCGTCCTGTCATTTGAGTGGCGGTTTGACGCCGTGTCGAACCGCCGAACACGAATCACGCAGCGCATTGTCCTGTCAGGGGACAATGCCACCGCATATGAGGAACACGTCCACGCCAACTTCGGCGCGACGCTCGGCGACGGCATGAAGAGAATCGCCGACGCCATGGTGCGGGCAGAGCGCTCAATGCGGAGCACGCTGTAAGTCGACTACTTCGGCTGCACCACCATGTAGCCCTCGCGATGGTAGAACGAGACTCGGGCGAACAGCGATAACGGCAAGAGTCCGTCACCATCTTCGATCGTGCCCGCGGGGAGGACGACCCTGGCCGCAGGCACGTCCCACAGCGTGTCCGGACCAATCCGCAATTCCCTGACAGTCACGCGATGCGCGGTTCCCGCCCCGGCAAGCGTTGACACGCTCACCGAAGCACCGCGGGGATCAATCGGAAGACGATCCGCCTCTGTGTCCGCGAAGAGCACCACACCACTCGCGCCCGAATCGGGAACCAACCGCACCGGGCAACGGCAGCGCTCGCCCTGCGGCAGGTGTACCAGCAAACGCTCCTGCGAAGACTCGAGCGCCAGGCGAATGCCCTCCTCAATCCGGCCCGCGTCGTTCCACGACAGCCGGGAAGTCCGATAGTCGAGGGTGTAATCGAACTGCGAGAGAAAGTCCTGCCCGAGAACGCCGCTGATGCCATCGCCCAGCCAACCGGCAGCGCTCGGCGGCAGCGCCGTGGCCAGCAGCGACTCGACGTGAGCGGACCCCACCGCGACGCCCGGCAAGCGGATCACGAGGCTCAGAACCGACCCCACGGAAGTGGCCATCGGCGCCTTCGCGACCGGCACGGCGCCGAGGGCGGTCGCGAGTGTCTGGCTTATGGCGGTATGGCTTGACCCTGTGTCGAGGATGAACCGGTACGGGCCCTCGCCTGCAATAAAGACGGGGACCACGACTTCACCGTGACTGGCCGATGAAAGAGGGACGTCCGTTGGACGCGTGCGGTCAGTGCCGGTGGCCCAGGTGGGCGTTTCCGCCACGAGGACAATCAGAGCTATGGCTGCGGTTCGGCTGGCTTTCACGATGCCTCCTTGGTGTGCGCTGGAGGCAGCGTGGGGGTTGGTCACCCCTGGCGTCGTGATGGTCCTGTGATGATGTAGTGGGGGCCGATGATGTTTCTGCCCGCGTCACCGCCGGCGTCTCGCGCCGGCGATCAACGCGGCCTTCTGCGCGCGAGAAAGTTGCTTGACCGCATACTCGCGCGCCAGCGCTTTCCCCACGGACCGAAACGCTTCCTGATACACCAACTGAACGGGACGCCGGCCCGCGGTGTACTTCGCGCCCCGGCCATTGTTGTGCGCCCGTTCGCGCGCACGCGGGTCCCGCGCATAGCCGGTGTACAGCGTGCCGTCCGCGCAGCGGACGATGTAGACGAAATGCACCGGGCGATTGTAGCGGGCCGGGAACGCCTGAAATCCTCGATTCCAGAATAGACAGCGCGCTCAGCCGAGCCAGTCAGACGACCGCGCAAAGAAACCGTGAGGTTCGTTCGGCAAGCTACGTGACGGCGTTATATTTTCGTACCGCGGGTTCGGACTCATGTTTTTCCGAGGCACCATTTTCGCGCTCGCCGTCGTGCTCGGCGTTCCACGGGTCGCCGCACAGAACGCAGGATCTCACGAACCCGAACTGGTGATCGTCCCCAGCGGCGACGCGAGCCTGCGGGCGCTGGTGTGGCATCCGGCCGGGGCCGGCCCTTTCCCCGCGGTGCTGCTGAATCACGGCAGCGGACGAACACGGGAAGAACTCGAGCGACTCGGTCCCTACGAGAACCAGGCCGAAGCCATCGGCCCCGTGTTCGCCAGGCACGGCTACGTTTTCATGTATTTGTTCCGGCGAGGCGTGGGCCTGTCTGCCGACCAGGGCGTCAACAGCAACGATTTGATGAACCGCGCGACGGCGGAGCGTGGCGATACGGCTCGCAATGCACTGCAGCTTCAACTGCTCGAGAACAGGGAAGCCAGCGACGCTCGCGCGGCGCTTGCATTTCTGCGCGCACGCTCCGACGTCGACCCACGAGACGTTGCGCTGGCCGGCGATTCGTTCGGAAGTTCTCTGACCTTGATGGTCGGCGAACAAGAACCAGCGTTGCGGGCCGTTGTTGTATTCGCGACGGCAGGTTACAGCTGGGAGCGCTCGCCGGAACTCCGGGCGCGCCTTCTCGTGTCGATGGCGCGGCTGACGGCCCCGGTCTTCTTCATCCACGCGGCGAACGACTACACGACCAAATCCGGCGAAACGTTGGCTGCTCGATTGAGCGAGCTCGGCAAACCGCACCGGGTGATGGTCTATCCGCCGATTGGCCGGACACCCGAGGAAGGACACGGCTTTCTGTACAGCGGGGTGTCCATCTGGGAGAGCGACGTGTTCGGGTTTCTCGATCAATACATGCGGCGCTGATCACACCAAGGGCAATCCTGAGTTTGACTCGTTGGTGTATACACGTGTCGGACGTATCACCGATGAGCCTGCACACATCGCCTGCCTACACGGCCGAAGAAGCGTTGGCGCGTCTCGTTGCCGGCAACGAACGTTTCGTCCGGGGCGAAGCGCGGTTCCCGACCGTTCAGAAGGAGATCCTCGCCGCCCTCGCCACAGGACAGCGCCCGTACGCGACCGTCCTTGGGTGCAGCGATTCCCGGGTACCGCCTGAATTGATCTTCGACGCCGGCTTCGGCGAGCTGTTCATCGTTCGGGTCGCCGGCAATGTGATCTCGCCCGAGGTGATGGGAACGCTGCAGTACGCGGGAGTGCATCTGCGCACGCCGCTGTTCGTCGTGCTCGGCCACGAGAACTGCGGCGCCATCAATGCGGCCCTTGCCGCCAAGCACGGAGCGCAGGAACCGTCGCGCATCGCGGTGCTGCTGGACAACATCCTTCCAGGCCTTCGCGACCTCCCGCCCGACCTGATCACGGACGCAGAGACGCACGCGGCCGTGGAGGCCAACGTGCGCTGGTCGATGCATCAGCTCCTTGAAACCCCCGAAGTGAAGTCCCGCCTCGTTGAGGGAACGATGAAGCTCGTCGGCGGCGTCTTCGAGTTCGAAACCGGGCGCGTGCGATTCCTGCCCTAGTCTCCATTGAACCTTCCCCGGGCCAGGTTCGTCATCTTCCTATGCCAATCTACAGGAGAAGCGTGTGAGCGACCAGACTGACGTGATTCAGGGCACACTCGACCTCTTGATCCTGAAGACCATTGCCCTCGCACCGATGCATGGCTGGGCGATCGCGCAGCGGATCCAGCAGATTTCCGACGACCTGCTGCGCGTTCAGCAGGGATCGCTGTATCCGGCGCTGCACCGTCTCGAGCACCAGGGCTGGATCACGGCGGAGTGGGGCGCGTCGGAGAACAACCGCCGGGCTCGTTACTATGTCCTGACCAGCGCCGGCCGCAAGCAGCTCGCCGTCGAGATGTCCAAGTGGGCGCGGCTGTCGGCCGGCGTCAACCTCGTGCTGCAGAGAACCTGACGTGCGCGCCTGGCACATTGTGCAGAGCCGGCTCCGCTCGCTGTTCTTCCGAGCCGACCGCGAGTCCGATCTGCGCGAGGAACTGCAGTTCCATATCGCGCGCGAAGCGGAGCGGCTGGAAGGTACCGGCCTGCGCGCCGACGCGGCACGCCTGCAGGCGGTCAAGACGTTCGGCGCGGTGGAGCCGACCAAGGAGGCCTGCCGCGACGCGCGCGGCACGGCGTTCTTCGACGGGCTGGCGCGCGACGTGCGCTACGCGGGCCGGTCGTTCCTTCGCGCGCCGCTGGTCGGGCTGACGATTGTGATGACCGTCGGACTTGGCCTCGGGCTCGTGACCGTCGTCTTCACGATTCTCAACGCCTACATCTTCCGCGTCGACGAGGTCCGCGATCCGCACGGGTTGTACGCCGCCGATCGCCAGATATCCGCCGATGCGGAACTCGACCGGCTTCACGCGGCCGCAGTACGACGCGCTCGTCCGCGAAACGGACGTCTTCTCGGAGACGTTCGCCACGACCGGCGACGTCCAGGCGTGGCTGGACGGCGTGCGGCGCGAGGGGCGGCTCGTCACGGGAAATTTCTTCCGCGCTCCTTGGTGCCAGCGCTGATGCGCGGACGCGCGCTGACACCGGCAGACGACCAGGCGGGTGGAGTTCCGGCCATCGTCCTCAGCTACCGCGCGTGGTCGCAGCACTTTGCGAGCGATCCCGGCATCCTCGATCGTCCGGTCCTGCTGAACGGATCGCAGTTCCACGTCGTCGGCATCATGCCGGAGGGGTTTCGAGGGCTCGAGCCGGTCGCCGCGCCGGACTTCTGGGCGCCGCTGTCCCTTCTGAATGAGTTTCGCCGCGAGCAGGCGGGCGACGCGCCTGTTGGCCTCCATATCGTCGGACGGCTGAAGCCTGGTGTGACGCAAGGCCAGGCGCTGGCGCAGCTCCGTGTCTGGGACTCACAGCAGGTGACGCCGCGTGTCCCCGATGCGCCGATCCCGCACCTGGTGCTCGAACCGAAGCCGGGCACGATCCCGCTGTCGGCCGGACACCATGCTGGCGTTCATGCCGCTCTTTTTTGCCTTCGGCTTGATTCTTCTCATCGGCTGCGCGAACGTCGCCAACCTGCTGCTGGCGCGCGCCGTCGCACGGCAGCGCGAAATCGGCATCCGGTTGGCGATTGGCGCGTCGCGCCGCCGGATCGTCTGGCAGCTGTTGACCGAAAACCTGCTGCTGGCACTCGTGTCGGCGCTGCTCGCCTTTGGCATTTCACGGCTGGTGCTCACGGGTGCTCGTCTACGTCGTGACCACGACCTTCCCGCCGGACATCGGCAACCTTCGTCTCGCCGTGCCGCCGGCGGACTGGCGCGTCGCGCTGTTCCTGGTCGCGGGCGCCATCGTCTCGACGGTATTTTTCGCGCTCGCGCCGGCGCTTCAAGCCACGCGCGTGGAGCTGGTGCGGGCCATTCGCGGCGAGGTGGTGCGCGACGCACGTCCCGGCCGCGCGCGGGATGCGCTCGTCGTGGTCCAGGTGACGGGATCGGTCCTGTTGCTCATCTGCGCGGCGATCTTCCTGCGCAGTTCGTGGGCCGCGGCGTCCATCGATCCCGGTATCCGAACGGCAGGGGTCGTCAATGTCAGGGTGCTCAACGAGCAGCGGCGCGGCGCCATCCTCGATGCGTTGAACCGCGAGCCGCTCGTCGCATCGCTGGCCGCCTCCTGGCCGGGTCAGGTGGGAGGGTTGGGCGCGCTCCCGGCGTTTGCGGAGGCCGGCAGCGGCAAGTCCTCGGTGACCTACCAGTTTGTGTCGCCCGAGTACTTCGGCGTCTTCGGCGTCGGCCTCGTGCGCGGCCGCGGCTTCAGTCAGGCCGAGCGCAGCCCCGACGCCGCGGTGGCGATCGTGTCCGACACGGTCGCGCGCCAGCTGTGGCCGGCAGCCGACGCGCTCGGACAGGTCGTGCGCGTCGAGCCGGACCTCGCCGCGCTGAACGGCATCGAAGGGTCCGCGAACATCTCGAAGTCGGGAAACCCGCTACTGCTTGCGCGCTCCGTCGTCGTCATCGGCGTCGCGAGGGACGTTGCCGGCATTCGACTCGGCGCGATGAGGCTGGGGCAGGCTGGGATCTACCTGCCCATCAGCACCGAGGCGGCCACGGTCTCGCTGACGATGAGCGTGCGCGGTGCTGCCGAGCGCGCGCGACATGTGCTCGTCGATCGGCTGGCCGCAATAGACCCCAACGCCGGCGAGGTGTCCACGCTCGACACCATCGCACGCGGCGAGGTGTATCTGCTCGGTATTCCATTCTGGTTGACGCTCGTGCTCGGCACGCTGGCGCTGCTCATGACGTTGTCGGGACTCTTCAGCGTGCTCTCGTATCTGATCGAGCAACGCACGCGGGAGATCGGCGTGCGGATGGCGCTTGGTGCGACCAGCGGGAGGATCGGCGCGCTCGTCCTGTCGCAGGCCGCACGACCGGTGGTGATGGGTCTCATCGTTGGCGGCACACTGACATCGGCGCTCGCCGCCGTGCTGCTCGCGAGTTCGGCGGCAGAGGCCATCGGATCGAGCGTGCGCGTCCTTGATCCCGTGGCTTACGCGGGCAGCCTGATCTGCATTGTCGCGGCCTGTGCTGGAGCGACGCTGATTCCTGCCTTACGTGCAGGGCGGATCAATCCGGTCGTCGCGCTCAGGCAGGATTGAGGCTACTGATCCGCCCCGACTGGTGACGACCGAAGCGCTACACTCCTCGGCATGATCGACGCCTTCTGCCACATTCTGCCGGCGAGGTACGAGGCGGCCCGCTGGGCACGCGCCGGATCAAAGGACTTTGCCGCCAGCAGTCCCGCGCATCTGCAATACGTGCGCACGGGACGCAAGGCACCCAACTACGAAGTGCTGACGAGCCTCGAGGCCCGCTTTCGCGTGATGGACGAGTTCGAGGGCTACCGCCAGGTGATCAGCCTCGCGAGTCCATCACCCGAACAGGTCGCCCCGCGGTCGAGCGTGGAGTTGTCCACGATTGCCAACGACGAACTCGCGGAGTTGATTGCCAGGTACCCGACGCGGTTCGCCGGCGCCGCAGGCGCCGTGCCGATGAACGAGCCCGATGCGGCATGCCGCGAGATCGAGCGCCTGTACGACGAGCTGCACCTGTGCGGCGTCCAGATCTATACCAACGTCAATGGCCGGCCGCTCGACGCACCCGAGTTCCGGCCGGTGTGGAAGACGATTGCCGACAAAGGCGTGCCCGTTCTGCTGCATCCCGCGCGCAGCAGCACCCAGGCGGATTATCCGGCGGAGCAGGACTCCAAGTACCTGATCTGGCAGGTGTTCGGCTGGCCGTACGAAAGCACCGCCGCGGTGGCGCGGCTGGTCTTCAGCGGAATCATGCAGACGCATCCCGGGCTGAAGATCCTCGTTCACCACACCGCCGCGATGATCCCGTTCTTCCACGGCCGCATGAAGTCGATGTTCGATCAGTTCAGCGAGGATCTCGCGATCATGACGGAGGGACGGCTGACGCAGCATCCCATCGAATATTTCCGCCGCTTCTACGGCGACATGGGGGCGTTCTCGCCGGGTGCGGTGAATGTCGCCAGGGATTTCCTCGGCGCCGATCACCTGCTGTTCGGCACCGACGCGCCGTTCGATGCCACCGGCGGCCGGTCCTCGATTCAAGAGAGCATCGCGGCGGTGAAGAATTCCGCCTGCACGGAAGACGAACAGGCGAATATCTTCACGACGAACGTGGAGCGGTTCTTCAATCTCGCACCTACCTCATGACAGTTGCTGCGGCTCCGCCGAGGCTGAAGAACCCGTGGTGGGTCGTGTTTGGATCCGCCGCGGGATTGATGGTCGGCAACGGTCCGATCGTGTTCTTCACATTCGGATTGTTCCTCGGGCCGGTGACAAAGGAATTCGGATGGGATCGGGCCACGTTCTCCTCGACACTGCTCGTCGGCCACGGATGTGCGGCGGCGGCGTATCCCTTTCTCGGCCGCGCCATCGATCGCTATGGGATTCGCCGGGTCTCGCTGACGTCCATCGTGCTCTTCGCGCTGTCGCTGGCCTCGCTGTCGCTGACGCCTCCCGTGCCGGCCGTGTTCATCGCGATGGCCGGCCTGGTCGGACTGCTCAGCGCGGGGCAGGCGCCGCTGCCGTACGCCAAGGCCGTGTCGTCGTGGTTCGACGAGCGCCGCGGTCTCGCGCTTGGCGTCGCGATGACCGGGATCGGGATTGGCGCCACGCTGGTGCCGCAGTTCGCCCGCGTCGTCATTGATGATTACGGGTGGCGTGCCGGCTACGTGGCGCTTGCCTCGCTGATGTTCATCGTCGCCTTTCCGGTCGTCGCGATTTTCATCCGGGAGCCTGACCGCGATGCGCGCACCATCACCCACGGCAACACTGCCCTTCCGGGGCTGACGCTCGGCGAGTCGGTGCGGTCCGCCAGTTTCTGGCTCCTTGCGATTCCCGTCTTCCTCGTGGTCACCGCGATCAACGGCATCGTCGGCCACCTTGTGCCACTACTGACCGACCGCGGTTTCGCGCTGGCGCAGGCCACGGCCACGCTGTCCGCCGTGGGACTCTCGACTATCGCCGGACGGCTGGTCTCCGGCTACCTGCTGGATCGATTCTTTGCGCCTTACGTCGCCGCGGCGCTCTTCCTCCTGCCGCTGGGCGGGGTTGGGATTCTCGCCGCCGGCCTCGGCGGTCCGGCGCTGATCCTCGCCGCAATCGCACTCGGTTTCGGACTCGGCGCCGAAGTGGACGTGATCGGGTTCATGGTCAGCCGCTACTTCGGGCTGCGCGCCTATGGCGAGATCTACGGATGCCTGTTCGCGATCTTCACCGTGGGGACCGGGCTGGGTCCCGTGCTGATGGGCCTCAGTTTTGACGAGACGCGCTCCTACAAGCTCGCGCTCGCCGTGTTCGGCGTCTCGCTCGTGTGTGCGAGCGTCCTCGTCTCGAGGCTCGGCCGGTACAACTTCCCGGCACGGCGCCCGGCGTGAGCAGATCGCTACCGCCGGCGAGCGTGGTACTTCGTCCCATCCTGCGCCTGCACGTCCATCGTGTCGCGCGCCGTGAACTCGAAATAGATCGTGTCTGACGAACCGTCCGGCGCCATCAGGATCAGCGCGCCGCGCGGCGGTTCGCCCTGCATCGGCGGCCGGCCGCCCTGCAGCATCGCTTTGCCGCGGCTGTTCTGACCGTTCTGGACCGTCATCGCATAATCCGCGTTCGCCTCGATCGTCAGCGTGCGGCGCTTCGGCAGGAACGAATTCTCCGGAATCAGTTCCCATGTGCCGACCAGTTCCGGCGAGACCTGCGCGCGCTCGGCCATCATGCGATAAGTCTCCTGCGCGCGCATCTGATCCTGCTGCGATTGCCTGTCCGCATAGCGCTGTTGCTGCGGATCCTGGTAGGCCGGCGCCTGCTGGCGGCGATCGTTGATCATTCGCGCCAGGGCGAAATTGAACTCGTTCGCCTCACCGCGCAAGCGATCCGGGATGCCGGCGCTGGTCGCCGCCTGCATGTAACGCTGCGCCTGTTCGACCTGTCCCGCCTGCAGGGCGCCCTTCGCGAGCTCGAACAGCGCCTCGCCCGATCCGGACGTCGCCTGATCGGCGAAATTCGTATCGCCGCGGCCGTTGCCGATGCGCGGCATCATCGTCCCTGGCGCCGGGACGAACGACGCCGCGATCTGGAATTGCCGCGCCGCATCGTCCTGCCGCCCGAGCGCCTGCAGTGCCCGGCCCGCCGCGAGCGCTGACTCGGCCAGCAGCGTTGCGGCATTCTGCGGCGCCGGCACGACCGCGCCGCCTCGAGGCTTGTCGTCCGGCAGCATCGCGGAATACATCTGCCGCGAGAATTGACTCGGTGCAACGCGGGGACGGAGTGCGCCGTTCGCGGCCAGGAGCGCCGCCGCGCCCGCGTTGTCGCCCTGCTGTGCGAGACGTGCACCGAGACGCAGGCGCGCCCGGATCGGCACGGCGAAGTCGATCGGATCGCGCGTCAGTTGGGACTCGGCGGCGGACGGTTCGTCGAGGCGGAGACGCGCGTCATCGAGCGCGATCGCGGTGCGCCACGATGCCGCAGCCTCGGCGGAGCGCCCCTGGCCATCGAGGACGACGGCGAGATAGGCGGGAATGCGCGCGTCGAGCGGGTCGAGCTGTTGCGCGCGGGTCAGATAGTCGCCGGCCGTCTGCCATCGCGGTCCGTGCCGCCTGCGTCCAGGCGAGGCGTAGCAGCGGCGCCGCGGTCGTGTGAATCAGCTGCCGCTCGATCGCCTGCTGTTCCTCGGCGCGATCGTGCTGTCCGGTGCGCGCATAGAAGCTGACCAGCGCATCCTGCGCCTCGAGCGACTTCGGATCGAGTTTCACGGCCTGTTGAATCGCTGCCTGCGCGGCATTGAGATCGCCGTCCCACATCTTGAGGTCGGCCTCGATCAAAAAGCCGCCCGGCGTGCCACGCGACGCCTGCACCGCGCGCTCCATGGCGCTGCGCGCGCGCCGGCGCAATTCGCCGGCTGCCGCCTCGAGCTGCTGGGCACGCGCCACATCCGCCGGCGACGGCGGATAGCAGGTGGTCGTCGTGATTTTCTCGATGTAGCTGCCGCGATCCTCTTCGCGCGTGCTGTCCGAGCAGCGCTCCTGGCGCAGCGACGCCGCCTCCGCTGACAGGTTGTCGGCGCGGGTCGCACGGAAGTTTGCGTAGAGCCGCAGCGCCTCCGCGTTATTGCCGGACACCGCCAGCGCCTTGTCGGCCTCGGCTTCCGCCTCGTCGTAGCGCTTCAGATCGGTGAAGGCGAGCGCCTTCTGCAGAAATGCGCCGGCATTCTTGCCGTCCACGACCAGTGCGAGATCGCTGATCCGAATGGCACGCTCCAGCTCCTTCTCGCGCGACGCCTGGAAGCGGAACGACTCGGTCGGCCGCCGCGGTTCCACCGCTTCGCCGCGGTTGTCCGCTTCGGCGACCAGGTATTTCGCGAGCGCGACATACCGATCGGCATCACGCGGCTTGTCGGTGATGCCCTGTTCGAGCGTGCGGACCGTGTCCTGATAGATCTCGTCGTAGCGCAGCCGCTTGCCGGTCAGAGGCCTTGTGCGTGCGGATGGCCAGCTCGATGAGCTGATCTGGCGATGTGGCGGTGCGCGCGGCAGTCGACAGCTCCGCCGCCATTCGACCGGCATCGCCGTCCACGCGCGCCTTCGCGAGATCGGCTTCGATCGTCGCGCGGACGCGCGCCGTGGCCGCGCGATCGAGCGTGTCGGCGATGGCGAGATCGGCCTGCGTGCGCGTGCTGTCACCGAGCCGGGCTGCAGCCGCCGCCCGTCCCAGGTATGCCGGCGCGAACTTCGTCTGGCTCGTGAGCGCCAGCGTGTAGTCGCGGCGCGCCGTCGCCGGACGCCCGAGCGCCAGCCAGCAGTTGGCGCTGAGATACACGAGATCCGGATTGTCCGGATACGCGCTGCGGGCGTAATCCAGCTCACGCAGCGCGGCTTCGTACTGCTTCGCGTCGTGCAGCGCCACCGCTCTCGCGGCGTGGGCCGGCGCCAGGTCGGCGCGCCGCATCGCCTTCGTCGCGAACCACTGGCCGGCCTTCAACATCGCCGCGCGCATCGGCGGCGCTTTGACGGCTTCGGGCGTCCCCTTGCCGCCAAGATCCGGAGGCAGCCGCAGCGTCTGGTACGCCTGGCCCAGCTCGTACGCGACCACGGTGCCGTAGGCGCTGGTGTAGTCGTCCCGTCCCTGCACGATGTTGCCGGGGATGCTGACCAGGGGCCGCGGCGCCGGACCTCCGAAACTTCGCGGTGGTCCACCGAGCGTGTGCTCCGGCGATACGATGCCGCTCATCGCCTCGGCGGCATACGTCCACAGCTCCGGCTCCCGGCTGCGTCCGCCGAGTTGCCGCGCGCGGGCCAGGTCGTTCAGCCCTGGCTGGAATTGTTCCGCGAGCGTTTCCGCGACACCTCGCGCCAGCACGAAGCTCGCATCGTCGCCGTTGGTCTGCAGTGCGCGCGAGAACGCGGACACCGCGTCGGTCCACTTGCCCTGGTTGAGCGCATCGAGCCCTTCGAGGTAGGCGAGCAGCGGCGGTGCCGGCGCGGGAGGCAGCGGCGAACCCGCCGCGTGGCAGCGTCGGCGCGTTGCTGTTTTGCGCCGCCGGCGCATTGTTGCCTTGTGCGGCCGACGCGTGCTGCGATGGCAGCACGCCAGCCGGCGGCTGCGCGTCGGCAGGCGGGGCGGCGGAATTTGAGCCGCAGGAGGACAGCATGAAGGCGGCGCAGACCACCGCGAGAAACGTACGGAGTGTCATCGGAACCTCAGGGAGTGCGACGATCTTACGCCGTCTCTACTCTCGGACTCCGGGACGCTGACACTTGCCGACAAAGTTGTCCCGCGCCCTGACCTCTCATATCCTTTGACCCATTCATGTTGCCTCCGGGCACCAGAATCGGCGTCTACCAGGTCGTGGCCGCACTCGGTGCCGGTGGCATGGGCGAGGTCTACCGCGCTCGCGACACGAGACTCGAACGCGATATCGCGCTGAAGATCCTGCCGCGCCAGCTGTCCTCCGATCCGGCGAGTCTCGCCCGCTTCGAGCGCGAAGCGCGCCAGGTCGCTGCGCTCAACCACCCGAATATCGTCGCCATCTTCGATACCGGGCGTCATGACGAGATCGCCTACATCGTGACGGAGCTGGTTGACGGCGCGACGTTGCGGGGCGCGCGGTTCACCGTCCGCAAAGTGTCCGAGATTGGCGCGCAAATCGCCGACGCCCTGGCGGCCGCGCACCGCGCCGGCGTCACCCACCGCGACGTCAAGCCTGACAATGTCATGATCACGCGCGACGGCCGGGTGAAGCTGCTCGACTTCGGCGTCGCAAAGGCCACTGTGCCGCCCGGCGGTGAGGGCGTGACGGTGTCGGCGACATCAATCGGTTCGACGCTGGGCACTCCAGGCTACATGTCGCCTGAGCAAGTGCGCGCGGGCCCGGTCGATCAGCGGACGGACATCTTTGCCCTCGGCGTGCTGCTCTACGAACTGCTCGCGGGCGCGGCGCCATTCAGGGGCGAGACCGCACCGGAGATCCTGACGGCCACGTTGCGCGTCGATCCGCCAGAACTGCCGGCCGGGATTCCCGACGCGTTCCAGCGCGTCGTCCGACGCTGCCTCGAAAAGAATCCGGAAGAACGATTTCAATCGGCGGACGACCTGGCGTTCGCGCTGCGCCAGATGACGGAGACGTCGGGACGCGCGTCGGTGCCTGACACCGGGGCGCAGCCGACGGTTTCGAAAGCACCGCGATTCGGATCGCGCGTCTGGTTTGCGGCCGGCGGATTCGCGATCGGCGTGCTCGTCGCCGGCGCCCTGTTCGCGCGGTGGACATCGCGTCAGGACTCCCGGATCGATCAGCTTGGACTGACTCGGCTCACCTCCGATCGGCGCGATGAGACCTCTCCGGCGATTTCGCCGGACGGCCGCTCGCTGGCGTATCTGCGCGCAGCCGGCAACGTCAACGAATTGCTGGTGAGACCACTCGACTCACCGGAGGCAATCTCGGTGGCTCAGTCGACCACCGCGCTCAATTCCCCGGTGTGGTCACAGGACAGCAATCAGATCTGCTATCGCGACGTCCATCGGGATCTCTGGTGCGTCGGCGCCGCCGGCGGTTCGCCTCACCGCGTCCTGCAGGACGTGACATGGCCGCAGATGGCGCCAAACGGGCACGACATTTTCTTCATTCGGGTGTTCGAGGGAAAGCCTTGGCTGTATCGCAGTTCCACGACGGGCGAGGCGCAACGTCTCGGCAACGAGGGGTGGCCGACCGATTTGAACAGGCTGTCGCCCGTCTCGCCGGACGGATTGTCGATCATCGCTTCGACCAGGTCGGGACGATGGCTCGTGTCGCTGCCGGGCGGCGAGCGTCGTGCGATTCCGTCTGGCCGAATCGACGCGCGTCCGTTCGATCGCCTGGCTTCCCGACAGCCGTCACATCGTCGTGGTCGAGGAGACGCACGACGCTGATTGGCTCCCGAATTGTCCTCGAGGACCTGCAGAGCTCCGCGCGCCGTCTCGTTCTCACCACCGCCGACGACATCGAGGCGGCCGCGACCACGCCCTGACGGCGCCGGGCTTGTCTACGCCGGCGGCCCGGTCGAACGAGACATCGTCGAGTACTCCGGCGACGGGCGTTCATGTCCGGGCGGTTGCCGCCTCGTCGATGCTCGAGGGTTTTCCCTCGTGGGCGCGCAGGGGCGACCGTTTCGTTTACCGCGCCGGCGGACCGGGCCAGATCGATAGCCTCTGGACGGCCACTCCGGATGGTTCGCCGCCGACGCTCGTTCAACGGCTGGCATCGACGTCGTCTCGCAATCGCCGATCTCGCCGGATGGCGGACGCGTGGCCTACTCCGACCGCGCCGGTATTCACGTGGTGTCGGTGTCGGGGGGACGTGCGGTTCGTGTGCTTGCGAGCACGTCCGCGGGTTCGGCCCTGTGCTGGTCGCCTGACGGCGAATGGATCTGGTACTCGGACGCGCCGGCGCGCCTCGGACGTGTCCCGAGCGGCGGCGGCAGTCCGCAATTCATCAACGTATCCGCCGGACTCCTGGCAACGTGTTCTCCCGACGGCCGATGGCTTCTGAGAAGGACTCCAACAGACTTCGTGCTGACGACCGCCGACGGCAAGGTCGATCGCGTCGTGGCGCGTGCCGATGGGTACGCGACGCGCACCGACAATCGCGGTGAGATGAGCGGCCAGTTCTCCGGCGACGGGACGCGGTTGTACCTGCTGCAGCTCGATCACCGGACGATCGACGTGTTCGACGTCGCGAGCGGGCGGAAGCTGAACTCGATCGCGTTCGACATCCCGGTCGAGGATCAAATCGAAACCTTCTCGTTCAATCCTGACGGCACACGCGTGCTCCTGACCACCGGTGGAAATCGCAGCGACCTGTGGATGGCGAGAGGATTTGCGCACCCTGCCGCCTCATGGCAGCGCTGGTTCACGCACTGGGATCCGGGCATGTAGCGAGGTGGATCGGCGGACCGCTGGATACCACTCTCATTTGATTGGCTGGTCCGGACCGCGCATACTCTCCCGATGCTGAATCCCGGCACAAAACTCGGTCGCTACGAAATCCGCTCCCAACTAGGCGCCGGCGGCATGGGAGAGGTGTATCTGGCGCAGGACACCAGGCTGGATCGCAAAGTCGCTCTGAAGATTCTTCCCGGTGAGGTCGCCGGCGATCCGGATCGCATGAAGCGTTTCGTGCAGGAAGCCAAGGCCGCCTCCGGCTTGAACCATCCCAACATCATCACGATCTACGAAATCGATCAGATCCGAGTCCACGCCATTCATCGCTACAGAATTCATCGAAGGCTCGACCCTGCGTGAACGAATGCGAGCGCAGCCGCTTGCCGCTCGGCAGAAGTCCTGAATGTGGCTGTCCAGGTCGCCGGTGCGCTCGCGGCCGCGCACGCCAGCGGAATCGTGCATCGCGACATCAAGCCGGAAAACGTCATCCTCCGCAGCGATGGCATCGCGAAGGTGCTGGATTTTGGCCTGGCGAAACTGACCGGACAGGGATCGCCGGAAGGCGTGGACAGTGACGCGCCGACGCGCGCGCGACCTCAAGACCGACTCCGGCGTCGTGATGGGCACCGCCACCTACATGTCGCCGGAGCAGGCGCGCGGACAACAGGTGGATGCGCGCACCGACATCTTCAGTCTTGGCGTGGTGCTTTACGAACTGCTGACGGGACATCTGCCGTTCGAAGGATCCAGCATCTACGAAATCGTCGCGGCGATTCTGAGCGACCGGGAATCGCCACCGCTCTCCCGCTATTCACCGGACGTGCCGGCGGAGCTGGAACGCATCGTCGCCAAGGCGCTGCGAAAGAATCGGGAGGAACGATATCAAACCATCAAGGACCTCCTGCTCGACTTGCAGAGTCTCCGGCAGCAATTGGAATTTGAGAGGACGCATCCAGAGAGTGTGCGTCGAAGACGAAGAGGTCGCTCAGCGCCCGCGGCCCGCGCCACATGCCGCTCGGTATTCTGGGCGTCGTGTGCGGACTGCTGGTGCTGGTGGGCGGCGCGATCGGCTATGGGTGGTGGAGGCAGGCGCACGCTTCGAACCAGCCGGAGATCAAATCGCTGGCGGTGTTGCCGCTCAAGTCACTCGATGCCGGCGAAAACTACCTGGGGTTGGGCATTGCGGATGCAGCGATTCGCAGAGTCAGTCAAACGGGCAGACTGATCGTGCGCCCGACGAGTGCCGTGCGCCGATATCTGACCGAGGACACGGATGCGCTGACCGCGGCGAAACAGTTGGGAGTCGATTCGGTGCTCGAAGGTTCGTTTCAGCGCGCGGGCGACCGCCTGAGAGTGAGCGTCAATCTCCTGAGATGTCTCGACGGCAAGTCGTTGTGGACGGACAGCTTTGACATTCGCGATGGCGGACATCTTCACCGTTCAGGATACGGTCGCGCAACAGGTCGCGTCGCGACTACGTCTGCAACTGGATGCGTCGCAACAGGCGCAACTGACGAAGCGTTACACGTCAAATCCCGTCGCTTACGAGTTCTATCTGAAGGGCGCCTATAACTTCGATCAGCGCAGGCGTAATGCTGCGCAGATGCTGGACAGCACAATCAGTTACTACAAGAAGGCGATTGAGGCCGACCCGAACTTCGCGCTCGCACACGCCCAGCTGGCCTACGCCTATGCCGTCCTGGCGGTGTTCATCGAACCCACGCAGCCGGCGTGGGTCGCGCACGCGAAAGAGGAGATCGATCGCGCGCAGGCAACTGGATCCGCAGCTTGCCGAAACGCACCTGGCGCGTTTTCAGCTTTTGTACAGTGAATTCGAAGGCTACCAGGGAGAAGCCGCCGCTCGTGAGGCGCTGCTGGCGAACCAGCTCAATCCGAACGTTGGTCACGGCGAGCTGGCGTACATCTACATCCATCTCGGACTCGAAGACCTCGCCGCGCGTGAGCTCGCACGCGCGCTCGAAATCGATCCGACGAGCGAGAGTCGCAAAGAGTCGACGCTCACCATGTACGAAGTGCAGTCCAGGTACGACGATTACGCCGCCGATCGAAGCGTTCGCCATGACGGCAGAGTGGAAACCCTGTATTTGATGGCCAAGGGTCGCCTGGATGACGCGCAGAAGGCGGTCGACGATTGGTCTGCAAAACAGCCCAATAGTCGGGATTTGCCGTCAACGAAGGCTTTGCTCCTTGCGCAAAAGGAGATTTTCACGCCGCGGAAGCGCAAATCCCGATCGTTCTTGCCAGGCATCCGCTCAAGGATCCGCTCTATCATCACGCGGCGTACGACATCGCCTGCATCTACGCGCTGGAAGGCAAGAGTGCCGAAGCCGTCAAGTGGTTGAGAGAATCTGCGGTCTGGGGTTACCACCTGTATCCGCGATACACGCGCGACGCTTTTCTCGACCGTATCCGCCAATCGCCGGAATTCATTGAGTTCCTCGCCGAGATGAAAGCGGAGAACGAGAGATATCGGCACGAGTTTTCGTAGTGATAACGCGCGCGGCTGGAACGGATGCTCAGTTGATGCCGAGCGTCAACGGTCGCACTGGTCCCACGGCATCCAGTTCCCGCCGATCTCGGCGCAGACAAACGCCTCGTACTGAAGATTGCGCGGCGGCGGCACGTTGAACAGTTTCCGGAACGTCGCCGCGATTTCCGCATCCGACCAGTTCGGCGTCTGGTAGGCGTCGCGCCAGTCCATCACGCCGCCGGTCAGCGCATTGATGGTCAGCGGGAAGAGGCCGGCGCCGGAGGTGGTCCCCAGCAGGCGCCAGGCGGGCACGCGCGGCTTGCCCCGGGCGCCGACAAATTCAAGACTGAGCTCGCTGAAGGACTGCCGGTAGCCAAGCTTCCAGGCCGTCGCCATCGCTTCCCTGAGACCGGCCTTGACGTCGCCGATGGCGTTGGCGGTCGCGCGCGACTTCGCGTCGGCCCGGTCACTCATGTCGAAGTCGAAGACATGGCCGTCATAGATGTCGCCGAAGCTGTAGTTGCGCTGTGCGCCATCGCCGGGCGAGTTGACCGTGACCTCCACCCACTTGTGCACGTCGGGCCGGTTGAAGGACCACTGATATCTCACGTGCGTGACGGTCGCGTCCTTGCGCCATTCCTTGCGCGCCTTGTTGCGCGCCATGACGAGAAGATCCTGCGTCGACAATGGAAAGAGCGAGGCGATGGTCGAGGCGTTGAAGACCGGATCCGTGGGCGACCTCGGCGACGACCTGCGGGGGCGGCATCGGTTTGGGCGGCGGGCTGTCGCGCTGCTGTGTTTCCGTCCGCGCAGACGCCCCCGAGCAGGACGCCATCACCGGTAGCATCAGTGCCGCGATCAACCCCAATCGAATGGTCTTCGACATCGCCTCGTGTCCCCGATCCCTTGCGCAGTCGCGCTCACAACATCGCGGCTCGCAGGTCAAACAGCACTATCTCACAGTCGGCGGAAGGTCTACCGGAACCAAGGCCGTCGAGTGAGCCGTCGAGTGAGAACGTACGGCGGTAAACTTTGCCACCAGGCGGCGGTCGACCAGATGGCTCGTATCTTCATCACCGGCAGCACGGACGGCCTGGGGCGCGCCGCAGCGCTGGCGCTCATCGACGAGGGCCATCAGGTCGTTCTGCATGCGCGATCCAATGAGCGCGCCTCGGCGCTCGACGATCTCGCGTCACGGTCGGCGGGCGTGGTCGTCGGCGACCTGGGCAGCGCGCGTGAGACCCGAAGCGTCGCGGATCAGGTCAACGCGATCGGTCGGATGGACGCGGTCATCCACAACGCCGCCATCTCGTCCCCAACGGGTCGATCGCCGACCCCGGAGGGTCACGCGGCCATCCTCGCCGTCAACACCCTCGCGCCGTACATCCTCACGGCTCTGATTGAGCGTCCCCGCCGGTTGGTGTACCTCAGTAGCGGCATGCATCGCGGCGCCGCCGGTACCCTGCGCGACATCGATTGGATCGAGCGGCGCTGGGATTCAACGCGCGCTTATTCAGAGAGCAAGCTGTACGTCACGGCGCTCGCATTCGCGATCGCGCGGCGCTGGCCGGATGTTCTGAGCAGCGCCGTCGATCCGGGCTGGGTCCCGACGAAGATGGGCGGCCCGGGAGCGCCGGACGATCTGGAAATGGGACATCTCACTCAGACCTGGCTTGCGGTCAGCGACGATCCCCCGGCGATGGTCAGCGGCGAATACTGGCACCATCGCCGACCGCTGCCCCCGGCCAGGGAGGTGTCCGATGCTCGCTTTCAAGATCAGCTCTGCGCCAGGCTCGCCGAATTGACCGGCGAGTCGCTCTTTTGAAGAGCTCGGCGCGAGATCCTGAATCTTCCGAATCCGTATTTCCAGGACTACACCCAATTTCGATCGGTCGTCCACCAGCACACGGATGCCGAACACCGCTTCTCTCACGCGGGCACGAACGGCCTGACGTCGACCTGGGACGCGGGCAGCCAGTAGTGCGATCTCGCTGCCTGCTTCAACGCGGACTGTTCGTCCAGGC
>CAVQHT010000027.1:0-399622 GCA_963712355.1 uncultured Acidobacteriota bacterium | reverse complement strand
CAGACGATCCGTTTCCGCCAGCGCCAGCGCCAGGTTGTGATGGCCGGGCGCGCTGCCAGGCTGCCGCTGCAAATATCGACCGTACTCCTCGGCCGCCTCCCGAAAACGTTTCTGTTCGAGCAGCAGCCCTGCCAGCTCGCCGCGCGCGTCCGCGCTGTCTGGCGTGAGCGCGAGAGACTGCCTGAATGCGGATTCCGCATCAGCGGCGTTCCCCAAGCGCCACGGCCGCGCGAGCGATCTGCAGATACGCGTGGGGGACCTGCGCGTCGGCCGGCGCCAGCTGGATGTATCTGGTGTACTCCTGGATCGCCGTTTCGAAATGCCGGTCGTTCTGCAGCTCGAAGCCGAGCGCGTAGTGCGCGGCCGGCCAGTCGGCGGCGGCCGCAGCCCGATACTCGTCGATCGCTGACTGCCGATTGCCAGACGCTGCCAGGGCCAGGCCCAGATTGTAGTGAGCACGCGCGTGCGGATGGCGGGCGACGACCGTTTGCCAGATCGAAGTTTCGCTGCGGTATTCCGACGTCCGGGCGATCGTCAGCAGCATCAGCAGCGCACCGGTCACTGCCAGGCCCGCGGCCGCGAGCATGCGCCGGCCCAGCATGCGGTCGCCGTCGGCCGGCACGACACCGGTAGCCTTTGCCACTCGCGCGACCGCGCCGACGGTCAGCACGATGATGCAGACGAGCGGCAGGTACATGCGCCGTTCGGCGCCTGCTTCCGTGGCAATCGGCACAAACGACGAAGTGGGCGCGAGCAGGAGGAAGAATGCCGTTCCGGCGAAGGCCAGCGGGCGGCTCCGCCACCACGCGAGCAGCGTGACGACGCCGAGCGTGGCGACGATGACGGCTGACGGCCAGATATCGTGGAGCGACAGCGCGCGCGGCACGCCGTAGTCGAGAACGAGCGGTGCAGGCCAGAACGCCAGCTTCAGGTACGTCACGATCATCGGCAGCTGATTCTTGAAGTAGTCAAGCGGCGCGACACCTGACGAGAAGCCCGCGCTCCGCCACCGCGGCCCGCTGACGTTGAGCGCAACGAGGACGAGCCACGTCGCGGCCAACCCGACGTACAGCCGTCCATCGTCTTTCTGAACACCGCATCCGGACGCTCGTGGGACATGGCGACGTCGTACAAGACGACGAGAACGGGAATCGTCGCCATGCTTTCCTTGGTCCCCATGCCGACGGCACAAACCGCGATGGCGGCGGCGATCCACAACGGTTCCTGACCGTTGCCCTCGCCGGCGCGAATGGCGGCATAGAGCGTGGCGAGCGCACAGAGCGCCATCATGGATTCGGTCCGTTGCGTGACGTAGTCCACGACTTCGCTCGTCAGCGGATGCACGAGCCACAGCAACGTGACCGCGAACGCTGCGAATGCGCTCTGCCGGCCGTATTCAGCGGTGAACGCCGTCGTACGGCGAAGCACGGCGAAGAGCAACACGCCGCAGAGCACGTGCACGGTCAGGTTCCAGGCGTGGTAGCCGGCCGGCGACAGGCCGCCGATCGCGAAGTTGACGGCCATCGACAGGCTGACGACCGGCCGTCCGGCGAGCGCGGATTGCGGCGGTGCGGCGGCGGCCGCCGTCAACGGCCACAGATGCCTGATGTGCTCGTTGCCGACGATGGCGGTGAAGTCGTCGTAGATGAAACCGAGCGCCAGGCTGCTGGCGTATGCGGCCACACCAGCGGCGACGAGCGCCGCGAGATATCGCCACGATGAGGGAGGAAGGCGTCCGCCGGCCGGCGCAGGGGGCGCCGGGCGAGTGTGCGATCGAGTGTGTTTCCGCTGTGCCACGTGAGCCGTCAGAACGGTGGAAGCCTACGCGGCGCGATTGTAGCCCGACAGACACCGGATGTGCCTGCCGGGCAGGTCAGCGAGCGGTACGAATTGTCAGAACTGAATACCCATGGACATGCGGAACCCGCGCAGGCCCGTTCCAATGCTCGACTGTGGATAGTTCGCGTTGCTCGTCCCGGTGCCGAATCGCGATCCCTGAAGGTAGCCGGTCGCGAGCCCGAGCGCGTCCACCGGGCTGTTCCGATCCTGGCTGACCGTCGTGTTCCACGAGATCAGCTTGTCGTTGTTCAGCACGTTGAAGATGTCCAGTTTGAAGAACGGCTTCAGCTGCCGCACGACCGGGATGTTGTAGTTGACCGACACGTCCAGCGCGCCGTAGCCCTTGAAGGACTGGGAGCCGCGGTCACCGAAGTAGACGCTCTGGCTGCTCGGCGAATCCGGGTAGGCGGAGAGCAGCGACTGCTGGATGTCGGTCAGCGGCTGGCCGGTCGCGACCAGGCTGTAGGACTGGCCCGATTCGATGCGCACGAGTCCGGAGAGCGAGAGCGACCCCGCGTGTCCCATGTCGGCGGTGTAGATGGCCCACAGGCGCGCCCGGCTGCGCTCGAAGTTCTTCAGGTGTCCGTACGGGAAATTGCGTGCGGCCGAGAAGGCCTCCGGGTAGTCGCCGATCAGCGAGGTCGCGCCGGGCTGGTTGGCGTTCTCGCCTTCGTAATTGCCGTCGTTCTGCAACTCGAGGGTCCAGTTGCCATTCAGCGTCAGCGCCCGGTTCGCGGTGTACCGGCCCTGGAACACCAGCGCCTGATAGCGGCGGATGTCGTCGCTGCTGGTGTTGCGGAAGACCACGTTGGTGAAGGTGCCGGTGTCGATGCCGTTGCGGACGATGTCGGTCACACCGTTCGAGAGATCGATGTAGTCCTCGATGAAATTCCCCATGTGGCGCCAGACGTAGGTGCCTTGCGCGTACGCCTTTCCCTCGTGCAGCTCGATGCCGTACGACGTCGTGAATTCCTTGGTGATCGGCGACGACAGGCCGCTCGCGAACGACACGTTGCCGGTCGGGAACGATCCAAACACGATGGGATAGTTCGCCGGATCCAGCCCCGGCGCGAAGTTGCGGCCGACGCCCGCCGGCCCGTTGTAGATGCCGACGGTCTCGTCCGGATTGGCCACGTTGCTGTTGCCGCCGATCTGCGCCTCGTTGTACCGGCCGGAGTAGTGGCCATATGTGACGTGGACCACGTGCTTGCCGTCACCTTTCACGTCGTAGCCGAGCGCCAGGCGCGGAACGAGCGTGTTGGTGTCGACGCCGACGATGCCGCCGGTCGCCTCGCTGCGGACGCGCTCGTAGCGGAATCCGTAGTCCGCCGAGAGCTTGGGGTTGATCGTCCAGTGGTCCTGGACGTAGATCGAGTTGTTGTCCACGTTGAGGGTCGCGCCGCGCACCGGCAGCCAGTTTTCGAGCTGGGTGACGCCGGGCTGGAAGACCGGCATGGGTCGCTGGGTGCTGTCGAGCACCGGTGCGCCGCTCGGCGTCCGTCACGTAGTCCGCGTCGAAGACGTAATTGGTGGACGACTGCGAGTTGCCGCCGATGTCCTGGCTGCGGAAGAACTCGTACCCGCCCTTGACCTCGTGCCGCCCGGCCTTCTGCAGGTAGTAGGTCACGTTGCCGGTGAACTGGCGGTTGTTGCGCGACTCCGGGTCGGTGGCGTCGAAGTACGGCGCGTTGTAGATCGCCACCAGCGACAGAGCGGAAAACGGCGAGTCGATGATGTTGGTGCTGGTGCCGCCGTCGCCGGCGAACGAGAACTTGCGCTGTGAGTACTGCGCCTCGAGCAGCAGATTGTTCTTCAGGATGCCGCGATAGTTGGTGAAGTAGTACGAATTCGGCTGTGAGCGCGTGACCAGCGAGTTGGGATCGATGACCAGGTCGAAGATGCCGGAATCGTTCGATACGGTCGTGGGATTGTTGACGTAGCCGCCCTGAATCTGGTGGCTGGCGTTGATGGCCCCGGTGAACTTCAGTTCGCCGCGCTTGTTGTCGTCCTTCTGCGTGACGCCGATGCCGCTCTCGGCCAGCGTTTCCGCGGTGGCCAGATTCGAGAGGCGCCCGGCACTGAAGAACCACAGCCGATCCTTGACGATCGGCCCGCCGAACGTGGCCTCGTGCGCGGCGCTCAGATCGTCGGCATGGGTGACGCCGCTGCGATTTCTCGAACGGAGTTTCGGATATCCATGACGGGTTGCTCAGATTCAGCCGGTAGCTGCCGGAAAACGTATTGCCGCCGCTGCGCGTGATGGCGTTGATCACGCCGCCGGAGAATCGGCCGTACTCCGCGCTGATCCCGGAGGTCAGCACCTGCGTTTCCTCGATCGCATCCTCGATGAACAGGTTCTGCGGCGACCCGAACAGGTTGTCGTTCACGTCCACGCCGTTGATCATGAAGATGTTGTCGAAGGCGAAGGCGCCGTGGATCGCCACCTGCCCGGCATTGGGCGTGTTGGTATTGAGGCCGGGCGACAGCGTCGAGATGCCGTACAGCGTCCGCGACGTCGCCAGCGCGTTGACCTCTTCATGCTTGATATTCAGCCCGACGGTCGGCGTGGCGAGCGGCGGCGGCACGGTGCCGACCACCTGCACCGTTTCGGACACGTTGGCCAGCCCCAGGATCGCGCCCTGCTCGACGGTGCCGCCGAGCGGGACCGTGACCGTCTTGGTGAAGTCCTTGAACGACGGCATCGTGACGGTGATCGTGTAGTCGCCGGGCGGCAGCGCGCGAAACACGTAGAGACCGGTGGTGTCGGTGACCTGGGTCCTCGACTGCAGGAGCGCCGGGGACGAGACCGTCACGGTCGCGCCGGGCAGCACCTGGTTCTGCGCGTCCATGATGATGCCGCGCAGCGTACCGGTCTGCACGCCCTGCGCCCATACGGGCACCGCCGCCAGACTCACCAGCAGCACCAGCCGAGCCAACCGCGTCAATGATGAATTCATCAACATCGCGTCTATGTCCCTCCCGGTCGTCACGCATTTCAGGCTGCGCGACACGGATCCGCGGCGCTGCGACCCTTTTGCGTTGACCTGATTTCGATATTGCGTTGCGGGCCAGGTGATGCGAATAAGAAGTTTGTCGATGGGCTATTGAATTCGGCCGCTGTCGAGTTTCTGAAAACATGAATTTGGATTGATCGGCCGAGATTTTGACTCGGCCTTATCCACGCACCGGCACGTGCGTTGCACTAAAGCGGGGCAGTCGCCGCGCGTCGTGGATTGCGCGGCAAGTGGAGGAGAGCGTCATGCAGAGATTTGGAATCCGTGCGGCCACGATTGCCGCTGCGTCGCTGAGCGTGCTGCTGATTGGCGGGGTTGCGCGCGCGGCCGATACGCCGGACAGCTGGATCACGATGAAGACGAAGATCGCGTTGATGACGACCGAAAACCTGCACACGTCCGACCTCAATGTGGACACCGTCAACGGCGTCGTCACGCTCCACGGCAAGGTTTCGACCGAAGCGGAAAAGGTGAACGCCGAGCACGAGGCCATGAAGATCGGCGGCGTCAAGTCGGTGAAGAACCTGCTGCAGGTGGTGCCGAACGGATCACGCGAGGTCGTGAACCGCGCCGACTCGGAAATCAAGGACAGCGTGGAAGCGGCATTCAAGGCCAACCGCCGCATCACGGACAGCGGCATCAAGGTCGCCTCGGTCAACAAGGGCGTCGTGCTGCTGTCGGGCAAGACGAAGTCGCTGGAGGCCCACCTCGAATCGGTCGAAGTGGCCCGCGCCGTCAAGGGCGTCCGGCGAGTATCGAGCGAGGTCGAAGTCGAGGCGCCGTCCACCTTCTAGCGCCCGACGCGTATGCCGGCGAAGGGCGACGCTGGCCGACGACCGGTGCGAGGACCGAACCGGATGTGTTCGATCCTCGCACCGTATTCGTCATCACGTCCTCAGCCTCGACGTCTCACCATGCGCCAGGTCTGGCGCTTCAACAAGAATAACGAGGTCATATGGCGAAATACGGCAAGGCGGCACAGAAGCGCGTCAAGTCGGCGATGCATCGGAAGAAGAAGGGCACGCTCAAGAGCAGTTCGGGCCAGCGCGTGACCAGCAGGAAGCAGGCGATTGCCATCGGCCTCAGCGAGGCAAGGGCGAAGGGCGCGAAGGTGCCGCGCAAGTCGTCACGCAAATCGTCACGCAAGAGCCGTTGACGCCGGAGCGACTGCGGGACACCGTGATCGATTGGAACCGGGTCCGCGCTGCGCTGTTCGACGTGGACGGCACGCTCATCGACAGCAACGCCGCGCACACCGAGTCGTGGCTGCGTGCGCTCGAGGAATCCGGTGTCCAGGTCGACCGGGCACGTGTGCGCGCGTTGATTGGAAAAGGCGCCGATAAACTCCTGCCTGAAGTGGCCGGCGTGGCTGAACACTCCGGGTCGCGGCCGCCTGATCGCCGGGCGCAAAGCCGAGATATTTGCCGCGCGCCTGCCGACTCTCGCCGCGACGGCGGGCGCTCGGGCGCTGCTCGAATTCTTGAAAAGCCGGCAGATCATCGTCGGCGTGGCGACGTCCGGCAGCGACGCCGACGTCAACAAGCTGCTGAAGCAGGCCGGCCTCGACGATCTCGTTCGCGCGCGGGCGACCAAGGACGATAGCGCACAATCCAAGCCTGACCCCGATATCGTGCACGCCTCGCTGCGGAAGACCGGTGTCTCGGCGGGTGACGCCGTGCTCATCGGCGATACGCCGTACGACATCGAATCGGCGCAGACCGCTGGCGTCAGAGCCGTGGCGCTTCGCTGCGGCGGCTTCTGGGGCGACGAGGCGTTCGCGAATGCCGAGGCGATCTACGATGATCCCCGAGGGCTGCTGGCGGTCCTGACCAGCCGCGATCGGGAATCGGGCGCCGCCTAGATCGACACCTCATCCTGCGACGGGAATCCGTGCTGCGCCCGGCCGACGTCGCCTTCGTGTTCAGCGGTCGATTTATAGAGCTCGAACCGGCCATCTGCCGCGAGCCCCGCGACGCTGCGTTCGTAGGCCAGGCGTTCCCGCTCCGTCATCGGCGAAAACGTCCGGGCGATCTTCAGGTTCTGGCGAAGCACCTTCAGCGAATCGATTCCCGAAACGGTCGTGCAGACCGGAAGGCTCATGGCATATCGCAGGGCATCGCTGACGCGCGCGGCCTTCTTCGTGATGACGCGGCCATCGCCGCCGAGGCTCTTCATGCCGATCGCCGCGATCTCCTGGCGCTCGAGCTCGGGCAGGACCCGGGTCTGGAAACTGCGGAACGAGCGATCGAACCCGTTGAGTGGCAATTGACAGGCGTCGAATGGAAACTTGAAGGACAACATGTGCAAGTGGATATCGGGATCCTTGTGCCCCGTAAATCCGACATAACGAACCTTGCCCAGCTCTTTCGCGCGCTCGAGTGCCTCGATGACGCCGCCGCGCGCAAAATGCCGGACCGGGTCGTTGTAATAAACGCACTCGTGGATCTGCCACAGATCGAGGTGGTCGGTCTGAAGCCGCCGGAGCGATTCGTCGAGCTGGCGCATGGCGACCTTCGCATCACGCCCGTGCGTGCAGACCTTGGTCATCAGAAAAACCGAATCACGCCGATCTTTGATCGCGCGTCCCATGCGGCGCTCGCTCTCGCCGTCGTGATACTCCCAGGCGTTGTCGAGAAAGTTCACGCCGGCGTCGATCGCCTCGTGAACAATCCTTACGGCTTCCTTGACACTCTTTGTCTTGCCAAGATGGTAGCCGCCGAGTCCAATGATCGAGATGTGATCCGCATGTCTGCCAAACGGTCGTCGGGGAATCGGCGAGCCGGTCACTGCTCTCTTCACGTCAATACCTCATCTATGACTGCGCCCGACAACGGTGTCTAGCCCACTCACGAACATGTTTCGTGCCGTCCGCCGACTCTCTCGTTTCCGGCGGCTCCTCGTTTCCGCGGCACCCGCGGCCGCGATGTTCACGGTTGCGTTCCTGATTTTGACGACGGCGCGGCTTGGCCACGCACAGAACAGCGACTCGCTTGGGCCGGCCGCCGAGGAGAGAGACTGGGTTCCGCTCACCGCCGAATACGTCCGCACGTTTCCCGATGGTGCGGTCCGGCACTTCGTGCGCTACCGGTCGTCAGATGGATCGCTGCGCCTCGATCAGACGGAATCCGGCGATATCCAGATCGCGAATACCAGGCTCAACGCCCTGTTCCGCTTCCGCCGGCAGACCGGACTCTGGACGCGCGCGCCGCTCGGCGCCGCGTCAACCGGCGATCGAGCGTTGCTTCGACGCAACAGAAGCCGAAGCCGGATCGGTGAAGTGGACTACGACGACATCCGGGTGAGAGCGGTAAGGGAAGCCGGCCTGGGGATGTCGGTCTTCGAATTCGCGGATGCCAGCGGGCGCCGCGTCTACTGTCCTGAGTTCAACATGCTGGAGGTCTTCAACCGGCGAGCCGACGGCACGACGGAGCAATTGACGACGATTCTTGCGGGAGACCCGCCGGTCGCCTTTGAGCCGCCGCCGGGCGCGGCGGTTGGCGTCGCGGGTCCGCGCAAGCGCCGCTGATTCTCGCCTGCGCGTCAGCGCGTTCGGGCGTCCAGGCGAAACGCCACCAGCTGGATATTGTCATCGTCTGCGAACGCCACCTGGCGGACGGACGGTCGATCGGTCCGGAAATATTTCCGGTACGCCGCGATCCAGTTATCGGCCATGTCCCGCTGGGCGGTCGCGAGATCGAGCGAGCCGGCGCAGACCAGTTGTGGAAGCAGGTCCTCGAGGTCGTCCTTGACGCGCGCGTTCCAGACGCCTGACGCGTAGCGTTCCGGCCACAGATTCCGCTGATCGGCAATGCCACCGAGCTCCGGCGTGATCAGGTAGTCGAGCTCGTAGTCGCCGTCCGCGACTTCCTCCATTCCATACTGCCGCAAGACCGCACGGCGCAGCGACGAAGGTATCGGCTGGCGCGCCGGCGGCCGGCCGGTACAGAGCGTTTGGACGCTGTACGGGCCGGTGGCTCCTGGTGTGAATGCGCGAATCGGCAGTGCGTGCACGGAGTGCGGCTCCGCCACTGGAGACGCGCTATCTTGTGACGGGCGCGTCAGCTGGAACACGAAGGCGACAATGGCCGCCGCGGCGGCGATGCGTGCGACCAGCGGCACCGACGCCGTCAATCGCCGCGCACGAAACCACCACGAGCGCTCCAGCGCGGCCGACAGCGCCGTCATGTTCGCCTGAAGGCGGCGCCGTGAGGTTTCCATCGAGGCGCGTTCGCCCGCAACCTGGTGGTGACCGGTTTCAGTGGCTGCCGCTGCGACCGCTTCGAGCGCCGCGGTACGCGCGCGACACTTTTCGCACTCGCGCCCGTGGCGTTCGACCTCCAGCCGGCGTTGTGCCGGCAGCTCCCCGTCCACTGCGCGGACCAGCGCTTCGTCCGACGGGTGTTCGATTGTGTGCGCCATCACTGACCTCCGTCCGCGCTCATCAGCCGGGTCATCGTGCGTGTGAGGGACTTGGCCACCGTGCCCAATGAGAGACTCAGCGTCCTGGCGATATCGCGATAGGTCAGCCCTTCGGACCGCAGGAACAGGCAGCGGCGTTCCCGGTCCGGAAGCGCCCTGACCACCGACCACAGGCGGCGCCGCCGCTCGTCCTGCACCAGTTGCGCCTCCGGATCAGGATCCGGATCGACATGCCGGCCGACCAGCGTGTCATCCCACGAATCGTGAGCCGGCCGGCGGCGAGAGCTTCGGAGATGCTTCAGGGCCAGGTTGTGCGCAACCTGAAACAGCCAGCCGGCCAGGTTCGTTCGATCGCGTCGAAGGCTGAGATGACGAAAGAGCGCCAGGAACGATTCCTGGACGATGTCCTCCGCTTCCTCGTTGCCAAGGCCGAACGAGCCGACGTATCGCGACAGGCCCGGCGCGCAGCGATCGAACAGCGCGAGCACCTCCGACTCGAGGTCCTCCGGCGCGTGCCGCGCGACGTCGGCCGGAAACAGCGACAAATCGACGGCGGATTCGGACGGCGCGATAGATCCAGGCTTCACGGATGATCCGTGCCGATTCTACCCAGATCGCGCGAGCGTCAATCGATGATTCGGCTGGAGACGTGCGCCTCAAAAAAAGCGTGAACAAGATAGGCGCTTCGGGAATGTACAGGAAGATCAGGCCAATGGTGTCGATTCGGTTCCGCCGGCGCGATGCTGCTCCCGGAAGGGGAAAGGCGACGAGTGACAGGACTCCGGTTCGCGACAATCTTGACTGTCTGCTTCTGGGCCGCGACCGCGTCCGCGCAAACGCCGCAACCGCCGAGTCCGCCGCCGGCGTACAAAGTTGAGATTATCGAGACCACGCCGCTTCCCGGGCTGGACCTCACGCTCGACCAGATTCCCGCTCCTGTTCAGACCGCCGTCAGCGCCGACCTCGAGGCCAGCGGAGCGCTCGAGCTCTCCGACTTTCTCAATCGCCGCTTCACCGGCCTCTTCGTCACCGAAACGCAGAGCAATCCCTATCAGCCTGACGTGAACTACCGCGGGTACACGGCGTCGCCGCTGCTGGGAACGCCGCAGGGCCTCTCGATCTACATGGACGGCGTCCGGCTCAATCAGCCGTTCGGCGATGTCGTGAGCTGGGATCTGATTCCGCGGATGGCCATCGGATCGACGACGCTGATGCCCGGGTCGAATCCGCTGTTCGGCCTGAATACGCTGGGCGGCGCGTTGTCACTCCAGACGAAGGACGGGCGGAGCAATCCGGGCACTACCGTGCGTGCGACCTACGGCAGCGACATTCGCCGCGCCGTCGAATTCGAGCATGGCGGCAGCCGGGCCAGCGGACTGCACTGGTATCTGGCCGGGAATCTTTTTGCGGAAGACGGCTGGCGCGACGATTCGCCCTCGCGGGTCGGTCAACTGTTCGGAAAAGTCGGCTGGCATCAACGTACCGCGGAGACCGCGCTGTCGATCGGTTATGCGGACAACGCGTTGAACGGCAACGGACTGCAGGAACAGCGTTTTCTCGAACGCGATTACGCCAGCGTCTACACGAAGCCGGACGAGACCGACAACCGATCGACGTTCCTGAATCTGACGACCAGGCGCGAGTGGAGCCGGACGCTGACCTTCACCGGCAACGCCTACTATCGTCACATCGGGACGAAAACGTTCAACGGGGACCTCAACGACGACTCGCTGGATCAGTCGATGTATCAGCCCACCCCGGCCGAGCAGCAGGCGCTGGCCGCGGCCGGCTACACCGGATTTCCGACGAGCGGCGCGGACGCAACGAACACACCGTTTCCCTCGTGGCGGTGTATCGCAAACGTGCTGCTGAACGACGAGCCTGGCGAGAAATGCAACGCGCTCCTCAACCGCAGCCAGACCGCTCAGCACAATTTCGGCATCTCGGGCCAGGCGACACGGCGCGAATGGCTCGCCAAGGGCAATACGCTGACCGTGGGCGCCGGCTACGACGGCGGCCGTTCCTCCTTCCAGCAATCGACGCAGCTTGGCTACTTGAACCCGGACCGGAGTATCACGCCACTGGATGCGTACGCCGATGGCGTCACGGGCGGCGAGATTGACGGTCAGCCGTACGACAACCGGGTGGATCTCGATGGCACATACGAACACCGGCAGCATCTTCGCGTCCGACGTGTATTCAATCCGCGATGCCTGGACCGTCACGCTCTCCGGACGCTACAACCACACCGGCATCGCCAATACCGATGGGCTGAACCCGGGCGGCGGCCCGGGATCGCTCGACGGCGATCACGGCTACGGCCGGCTGAATCCCGCGGCCGGCGTGACGTTCAGCCCGACGCGCGATCTCAATCTCTACGCGGGTTACAGCGAGGGCAGCCGCGCGCCGACGTCGGTCGAGCTCGGATGCGCGGACCCGGAGCAACCGTGCAAGCTGCCGAATGCGCTCGTCAGCGATCCTCCGTTGAATCAGGTCGTGACGCGGACGGTCGAGGCCGGCGTGCGCGGCGTCCGCGGCGCGCTCTCGTGGAGCGCCGGATTTTTTTACGCCCGCAACGCCGACGACATTCTGTTCGTCACGTCGGAACAGACCGGGTTTGGCTACTTCAAAAACTTCGGCAGCACGCGCCGGCAGGGAATCGAGATGAGCGGGAACGGGCGCAAGGGACGTGTGAACGCGGGCGCCAGCTACACGTGGCTCGACGCCACGTTCCAGAGCCCGGAAACGCTGTCCGGCACCAGCAACAGCACGAACGACCGGGCGGAGGAGGGCGGGCCCGGGCTCGAGGGCTCGATCGACATCACCGCGGGCGATCGCATCCCGTTGATTCCGCGCCACATGATGAAGGCCTTTGCCGATCTTCAGCTGACGGCGAAACTCTCGGCCGACGTGAACGTCATTGCCGCGTCAGGCGTCTACGCGCGTGGAAACGAAAACAACGCGCACGAGCCCGACGGCACGTACTATCTGGGGCCCGGAACGACGCCGGCCTACGGCATCGTGAACATCGGGGCGCGCTACGATCTCACCAGATGGCTGCAGGTGATCGCGCAGGTCAACAACGTGTTCGACGCCCGCTACTACACCGCGTCGCAACTCCAGGCCACCGGCTTCACCGGCACCGGCAACTACATCGCGCGCCCGTTGCCGCCGATTGACGGCGAGTTCCCGGTCCAGCAGGCGACGTTCTACTCGCCTGGCGCGCCAACGGCCTACTGGATCGGCACGCGCATCAAGTTCTGACCCGCGGCTATTTCTTCGGCGACTCTTTCTTCGACGAGGGGGGCTCCATGCCGATTTTCGACGAGCCCTTCCCGTACAGCTCCTCGAGACGGCGATCGAGCTTCCTCAACAGGGCGGGCTCGCCGGGATACCAGTACTCGACATGGCAGTTCTCGCATGCCTGATCGAGGTCCTCTTCCGCCTGCCACAGCCCGTCGATGTCCTTCTTCTTCACGAGCTCGAGGACTTCGAGGTTGACGTTGCGCAGCGCCTCGATCTTGGCGTTCCACAGCACCGGATCCATGTCCAGTTTGGCTTTGATCTGCGCGGGTGACAGCTCCGGCGCCTCGGGGCCTTCGCTGTTGTTGTTGTCGCCGGCCGGCGTGAACGGCCGCGGGATCTTGAGCAGGTAGACGCCTTCGGCCATCGTGACGGCGCCGAAACGGATGCGGTCCCAGTCGGCGTCGGTCCTCGGCTGAATTTCCTCGCGATGGTTGTTCGTGATGATCGTGCCGACCGCGTCGAAGACGAAGTCCGACGCGGGATCGATCATGTCGTGCATCAGTTCCTTGACCGACACGACCGGCTTCATGTCTCCCAGCAGGCCCGGCGCGGTTCCCGGCATGGCGCTCGCGGGAGCAGGCGCCGAAGACGGTGATGAACATGCCGCGATGAGTGCGCTCGCAGCCAGCAGTCCTGGAATGAACGACAGTCGATTCATGCGCGGATTTTATTGCATCCCGCCGGCTGCCTGGCAACTTACTCGGCGGCTCGCGCCATGAAAAAGGCCTAAGCGCAGGCAGTGGGACGGGACTGGGATAAATCGCCCGCGCCGCCACGCCGCATTCTGAACGTTCTCTGACGGCCCGATGATCGTTGGCTGAAGTGCGTCACCGCCTGGCAAAATGGCCGCGCTTGCAACGAAAGATGCGGCTGCGGCCTCTAATGGACATGGAGACTTCGGCTCCCGACACCGGGGGGTCTGTGTCGCTGACCGACGAGGCGATTGTGGGACGCGTTCTGGCCGGAGAGCGGGCGCTCTTCGAAGATCCTGATGCGCCGGCACAATCAGCAGGTATACCGCGTGGTCCGGTCGGTGGTGAAGGACGAAGCGGACGTCGAGGACGTCATGCAGCAGGCCTATGTCAGCGCCTTCACGCATCTGAAGCAGTTCGAAGAGCGCGCGCAGTTTTCGACCTGGCTCATTCGCATCGCGCTGAACGAGGCCTTCGCGCGGCGGCGGATGACGCAGCGGGCGGCTGCGCGGACAAACCGCGCCGAGAACGACGACGGCCACGAGGAACTCATGGACAGCCTTACGGCACCCCAGGCCGACCCCGAACGCCAGGCCTACGCGCAGGAACTGCATCGCGTGCTGGAAGTCGCGGTTGACGCGCTGCCCGAACACTACCGCGCCGTCTTCATGCTTCGCCAAATCGAAGGACTCAGCACGAGCGAGACCGCGGCGGGCCTGGGACTCGGCGACGAGGCGGTCAAGACGCGCCTCCATCGCGCCCGCGCCATGGTGCGGCGGGCGGTGGCGGAACACATCGGGCAGGCGGCCGCGGGAGCGTTCCAGTTCCACGCCGTGCGCTGCGATCGCGTCGTCGCCGCGGTCATGAAGCAGTTGTCAGGAGCGTAGCGAGGCGCCTTTCCGGCCAGTTCGGTACTATCCCGACTCCCGCCCGACAACCCCCCACAGTTCCCGCACGACCCCACCATCCAGCCGACGCCCGGCCAGGGGTCGAAGTCCCGTAAAATCCGATTTGCGGGTCGAAACGGCGTATGGCGCGTATACGTTTGCGACGAAGATTAGTGAGACTCCGTCGCGTTCTCTTCAATGTCGAGTCAACCAACGCCCGCTTCGACCGATTGGGACCTTATGCGCATGGACAGAGCCCGGAAACTCGCCGCCCTCATCGTCGTGATCCTTGGAATGGTCACCTCCGCCCGTGCGCAGGAACCCGCGACCCGCGAGGCCGCCATCGAGCAGGAGCAGTCGGACAAGGTTCAGGACCTCCATCCCTACGTCCCCGGGAAGGTCGAGCAATTCATGAACCGGGCCGACCAGGTGCTGACCACCGGCCTGCGCTGGCATCCGTTCTTCCAGAACGCGTACTCGGGCGGCGGCTTCACCCTTGGAGTCGGCTACGCCTACCACCTGAGCTCCTACAACGTCTGGGATTTTCGCGGCAGCTACACCATCAAAGGCTATAAACGCTTCGAGACCGAATTCATTGCGCCGCGTCTCTTCAAGCGCCGCGGCAAGTTGTCGCTTCTCGGAGGGTGGCGCGAGGCGACGGAAGTGGGGTTCTACGGGCTCGGGACCAACACCTCGCTGGACGACGCGACGAACTACAACTTTCAGCAGCCCTACGGATCGGCGCTCCTGACGGTGTTTCCGACGCGCCGCATGTTCATGCTGCGCGGCGGCGTCGAGGTGTCGCAGTGGAAGCAGGGGCCGGGGCAGGGGAGCTCGCCGTCGGTCGAAGAGGTCTATACGCCGGAGACGTTGCCCGGCCTTGGCGCCACGGTCACTTACGTGCATTCGCAGGGCACGCTCGGCATCGACTGGCGCCCGTCGGCGCCTATGCCCGGCGCGGCGGCTTCTACGGGATCACCGTGAACGATTTCAACGACCTGGACAAGCATTTCGGCTTCGAGCGCCTGGACTACGAGGTCATCCAGCACTTTCCGATCCTGCGGGAAGCCTGGGTCATCTCGCTGCGCGGGATGGTCCAGACCGCATTCAACAAGGACGGCCAGCAGGTTCCGTTCTTCATGCTGCCGTCCGCGGGCGGCGGATCGACGCTGCGCGGCTACAGCAGCTGGCGCTTCCGGGATCAGAACAGCATGCTCGTGCAGGCCGAGTGGCGCATCATGGTCAACCGCTTCCTCGACACCGCATTCTTCTACGACGCCGGCAAGGTGACGTCGCGCCGGTCGGATATCAACTTCGACGATCTGAAGAGCGACTTCGGATTCGGCGTGCGATTCCACGGACCGCTCTCGACACCGCTGCGCGTCGAACTGGCCAAGAGTCCGGAAGGCCTGAGCGTCGTCTTCTCCTCGTCCGCGGCTTTCTAGAGGTTGCCTGACATGTTCCCATCATCATTTGCACTGCGTGCCCGCCGCATCGGGTTTCCGGTTCTTCTCGCCGGCGCTGTCGCGATCTTCGCCGGCACGGTGTCCACGGTCAGTCCGCATTTCTACCCGGACGATCCGATTGCACGCGAGCCCGACTCGCAGGACGCGTCGAAGGCTCAGTCGTACGAAATCGGATCGCTGTTCGAAATGACCACCAACCTCTTCGTCACGGCGGGCTACAAGCCGACCGGCGTGCGTGCGAAGAACATCAATACGATTGACGAAGTGCCCGATTCCAACTGGTTCACGAACCGGATCGGGACGACGCCGGTCACGGCGGAGCAGATGGCGCGCGGCCCGATCGTCGGCGCGCCGCCGGATCCCTCGCACTGGGTGGTGATCCGCGAGAAAACGGCGGGCGTGCATCCGGGCTTCACCGCGCGCGACGCGAAAGGCGAAACCTGGTTCCTCGAGTTCGATCCGCCGCCGTTTCCCGAAGGCGCGACCGGCGCGGTCGAAGTCGCCACGAAGATCTTCTGGGCGCTGGGCTACAACCAGGTCGAGTCGTTCCTGACCACGTTCAACCTGAAAAACGTCGAGATCGACCCGAAGGCGACGATTCGCCGGCCCTCGGGTGTCAGGACGCGTTTCAAGCAGGACGACATCGACATCATCCTCGAGCGGGTCGCCAAGAACGCCGACGGCAGCTACCGCGTGGTCGCCGGCCGGCTGCTGCCGGGCAAGATCCTCGGCGGCTTTCAGTACGCCGGCACGCGTCCCGACGACCCCAATGACGTCGTGCCGCACGAGCATCGCCGCGAGCTGCGCGCGCTGCGCGTCTTCGGCGCCTGGACGAATCTCACGGACTTGAAGGCCGCGAACACGCTCGATACGCTGATCACCGAGAACGGGCGCCAGGTCGTGAAGCATTACCTGCAGGACGTCGGGTCCGCGTTTGGCATGTGCAACGAAGAGTACGAGTGGGATCTCAGCTGGGAGCACTTCTACCAGGGCGATACCTCGCTGAAGCGCCTCTTCTCGTTTGGCTTCGCGCTGAGCCCGTGGCAAACCGTGCCCTACGTCGAGTACCCGTCGATCGGCAAGTTCGAGGGCGATGTGTGGGATCCGCGAACCTGGCGGCCGCAGACGCCGACCACGGCCTACATGGAGCTGCGCGACGACGATGCGTTCTGGGCAGCGCGCCGGGTGGCGGCGTTCACGGACGAACTGATCCGCGCGGCGGTCCACACGGGCGAGTACAGCGACCCGAACGCCGAGAAGTACCTCGGGGACGTGCTGATCAAGCGCCGCGACAAGATCAAGAACATCTATCTGAACGCGGTGAATCCGATCGTGTCGCCGCGCGCTCGATGCGAACGGCCGGCTGACGTTCGAGAACGCGGCGTTTGCCGCGGGTGTGGCGAGCGGGGCGGCGACCTACCACGCCAGCTGGCTTCGCTTCGACAACGCGACCGGCACGACTCAGCCGATTTCGGAGACGCAGCGCCACGACGACCTCGATCGACGCGCCGGCCGGACTGCCCTCGGGGGCCGGCAGCTTCGTCGCGGTGGATCTCTCCATCGACAGCGCCGGGCATCCGACGTGGACGCGCCCGGTGCGCGCGACCTTCCGCCGCAGCGGAACGGGCTGGTCGCTGGTCGGGCTCGAGCGGTTACCTGAGACGCTGACCGCCGCTACCGTCAAGGCGACGTTCTAGAGCACGAACAGCTGACGACGATAACCGCCACCACGGAGGTCAGCGTGAGAAAGAGTCAACGGAGGCTGCACGGAACCATTTCAGGTTCGTGCCTCTGTTTTTCTTCCGTGTCCTCCGTGGTGAAGTTTTTGGAAATCAGCGGTGCGCGTGAAAGTCCGCGAAACGGGGATTGAGCTGCGACAGGAGAGACTGGAGCTGCTCCGCCTCGCCAGGTGACCCGGCGGCGCGCTCGATGATGACGGCGTGCGCGTAGACGTGAGGGTCCACCATGCCGGACGCCAGAGCACGCCGGATGACGACTGACGCGTCGCCCGGTCGGCCGGCGCGATACAACGCCCACGCGAGCGCATCGTCGGTCAGGTAATTGCGTCGCAGATCGGCATCGCGCGCTGCCCATGTGACCGATTCGGCGCCGTCGCCGGCCACGTCGGCGTAATAACCCGCGAGGTGGTGCCGGTCCTGCATTTCGCCTCGCGCGAGAGACGCGAGGTAGCCGTCGAGCGCCTGCCGGTGCCATTCGGCGGCCTCGCGCGGCCGCCGCATCAGCAGGTACACATCGCCGACCTGCTGCAGCAGGTCCGGCCGCGACGCGTGGCTGACCGCGCGCTGGTAGCGTTCGATCGCTTCATCGTAGCGGTGCTCGGCGGCGAGGAGTTCCGCCATGTATTCGTCCACGAGCCAGTAGCCGGAGTACGCGCGGTCGGCCGTGCGGTAGTGCGCCAGCGCCTCGTCGTATCGGCCGTGCGTAAACTGCAGATATCCGCGCTGGACTTCGACCCACGCATACGACCGCATTTCCTTCGCCGTGATCTCGTCTTCAGCCTCCGCATAGAGACGGTCGGCTTCGGCGGTCTGTCCGCGCGCTGCCTTCACGAAGGCGAGGCGGGCCAGCACGTCCCAGGTTCGCCGCTGCTGCAGGACTTCGTCGTATGCCGCTGCGGCCGCGTCGTAGTGACCCTGCTGCCACTCGATTTCCGCCGCCAACAGCCGCGCATCGCCGTCCTCGGCCAGCTCGGGTCTTGCGCGCAGGGCGTCGCGCGCCGCGCCGAGATCGTGGAATCGCAAGGCCGCCGAGGCGCGAAGCAGCGACAGTCCGGCGGGCGCGTTCGCCGACGCCATGGCGCGATCGACCATGCGCGCGCATCGACATGAAGTCGTCCGCCTGGTTCGTCAGCGATGCACGCTGGTAGAGACCGAATGCGATCGCCGCGGTCCGATCGCTGTTAGCTGACGGATCGGGCGCGGGTTGCTTGTTGAGCCGTTCGAGGCGTGCGTCGAGCCCGCGCAGTTCGACGTCGTAGTCGGTCGGGCCGGCGCGCCACGACGCCACGCGGGGAGCGAACCACGTGGCGCCGCCGACGGCGAGAACCGCCGCGGCTATCGCTGCTCTGCCGGATAGGACGCGGGCCATGGCTCGGCGAGATACGGGAATGCGGTCAGGAATTCCTTGTCGTTCTTGAGCGGGTTGGGCGGCACGCGCGGATCCATCGGCAGCGTGTCGAGCGCGGCCTGGTTCTGCAGCGTCTCGAGGTTGTACTTCTGGCCGTTGAACTCGGCGTCCATGTCGAGAAAGAGCGCGAGAAATCGGGTGGCGACCTGATCCTCCAGCCGGCGGCCGAAGGGCCACGTCCCGGTCGTGTCCATGTCGATCGCGCTGACGTTCGGCACGAACACCTCGAAGGAGCGCCGCAGCGGGATGTTCAGCCCCCGCGGATTCCAGGAGTTGTCCGGCATTCTCATCGGCTGGAAGAGCGTCTTCTTCACGCGCAGGAACGCTTCCGCCGCGGTCGCCGGCGTTCGATTGACCGAGACCGGCGAGTTGTCGTGGTCGAAGGAGGTCTTCAGTCCAAGCGCCGTAATGGACGGCGCGAAGCCCCAGCCGAGATGCGCCAGGCGCTTCACGAAGCTTTCGCCGAACGAGTAGTTGTACGCGCCGACCTGACGGCCGTCCAGACGCTCGTTCAGCGCCGCGTCGGCAAACGGCTGTCCGTCGGTGTCGATCAGTTTGTACAGCTTCAACTCGTCGGCCATCGAAGCCCGGTCGAGTTCACCCTGCTGCCCTGGACGAAGCTTGTGCTGCAGCGCGAGCACGGCACCGCCGCCGACCAGCACCAGCCCGACGATCAGCGCGAACGGCCGGGCGCGTGACCAGTGACGCGGCCGGCGCATGCCGCCTCCATTTCACGACCGCGAACCCGATCGCGAAGAGTCCAAGAGCGACCAGCGCGCCGATCATGAGATCGCTCAGGTTGAGCAGCGACGACTCCACCACCGCGCCGCTGTCGGGAATCGCCGGAATCTTGCCCGACGCCTTGAGGACCCACGACTCGCCCCAGGTGTTGACGATGCGATCGGTCGCGGGAGTCTTCGTGATGTAGGCGAGCGGCAGTTCCAGGATGATGGCGTTGATGTTCCGGCCGGCCTGCGCGTCCTTGCCGCTGTAAACGAAGCGGTATTTTCCGTTCGCGTCTTTCTGGTACGGCTTGCCAACCAGTTCATAGGGTCCGGGCGGCAGATCTTTCTTCACCCCCTGACCGAGCAGCGGATTCGCCGGGTCGAAATTGAACAGCGTGTTGCCCTCGAGCTCGAGCAGCGTCTTTGGAATCGGCAGCTCGCGCGCGCTCGTCATCGACAGCGGCACGTGGTAGAACTGCGGCGCGTAGTTGATCGAGCGGAAAAAACCCGGCAGGTCGTTGAAGAACGCATCATCGCGGCCGCCGACGAACGCGTTGATCACGCTGCCGTCCGGCGCGGTGATCGTGCCGGGGCGGTTCGTGTCGATGACGGTTGACACCGGGCCGCCCGGAAAGTCGATGAGATCGATTTTCGCGCGGTTGTCCTTGTCCACGCGGACGCGGGCTTCCATGGCTTTCAGCCCGAGATATTTCGTCCTGATCGCGTCGAAGTACTTCACCAAATCGTCCAGGCCGGGATCGCCGCCCATCGGGAACGCGACGCGCGGCGCCGGCGAGATCAGGATGCGGTAGAGCAGATCGGGATCGAGCACGCCGGCCGACGGCACGGCGCCGAACGTCAGCGCAATGACGACGCGGTCGCCTCCAGCGGATGATCGGAAACCCGAACATGTCGTAGAGGTCAGCGCCGTTGGTCGGGATGTCGGAGAAGATCGAGTTGATGGCGTTCGGATCGTTGTGATCGGCGGTCCGCGCCGCCTGCGGAATCAGCACGCCAAGCGCGATCGCGACGATCGCCACCACCGCACGGCTTCTTGTCATGGTCGGCCTCGGAGTCACTAACGCTCGAACTGAGGCGTTCGAACTGCAGCGGCATCTTACCGTCGAAGCAATCGGGCCGGCCGGCGTTCCTTGCGGTTGAGCTTGGCCGTTCCGTGAAGTACCATCGGGAACGGCGAGCCCCGCCGGGAGTTGCATCGATGACCGCACGCAAGCGAGACGTCTCGCACACCGACAGCGCCGAACAAGAAGCACGCGAGCACGAAGTCCTGCGTGCCAATCGCGAGCTCGCCGCGTATTTCAAAGGCAAGCGCACCGAGCGCGAAGCGCGCGCCGCGTTGAAAATCATCAAGGCGTTCGTGCGCGATCGCGAGCGGCTGAAACCGGCGCACCGCCGTCCGCTGCCCGGAGCGCGCACGGCGAAAGAGAGCGGTGGCGCGAAGCCTGCATGAGCGCGTGCGATGGCATATCGACTGCGCCTCGACGAATCGGTTGCCGACGGCTTGCGCCGTCTCGCCCGCAAGGAACTGAAGTCCGCCGCCGACACGCTCCGTCAGGGTCGAACGCCTGACGACGACGCGATTCACGAAGCCCGGAAGAGCATGAAGAAAGTCCGCGCCATCGTCCATCTCGTGGACGCGGATGGCGGACGGGGGTTGGGGCGCGCCACCAGGCGGCTGCGCGCGATCAATCGGACGCTGTCGAAGGCGCGCGACGCCGACGCGATGCTCGAAGTCCTCGCGACGCTGAAGAAGAAGCAGCCACACCTGTTCACCGCGCCGACCTTCGCCCGCGTCCGGCGGCACCTGGGCGCCCGCAAGCGCACGCTGATGAAGGACGCGCAACATGACGGCGCGTGGCGGGACATCGTGGACGATCTCCGCCGGTTGCGGCGGAGCGCCGGGCACTGGCAGCCGGAACACCGGCGATTCGGTGCGCTCGGCGCCGGCCTCGCCATCACCTACAAACGCGGCCGCAAGGCGATGCACCGTGCGATCGAACGCGGGCGAGCGAACGATTTTCACGAGTGGCGCAAGCAGGTCAAGACGCTGTGGTACGAGCTGCGTCTCATCCAGGACTGCAGTCCCGGCATTCGCCACGACATCGCGGCGCTCGACCGTGCCGAGCGGTGGCTCGGCGAGGACCACAACGTGGTGATCCTGTGCGCCGAGCTCGCAAAGGATGTCGCGCCGGGTCAAGCGAAGATCGACCTCGATCGGCTGCAGCTGGCCGCGGATCGCTATCAGCTGGCGCTGAGGGCGAAGGCGATCGCCATGCCTGCGTCCCGTGTACTCGCACGACCCCGGCGCGTACCTGCGCGGGATCAAGGCGGCGTGGACATCAGCCCGCCGCGCAAGAACTAACCACGCAGACACGAGAACAACCACCACGAAGACACGAAGAACACGAAGAACTCCTTTGCCTAAAGAGCTTCGTGCCCTTCGTGCCTTCGTGGTGAGTCTTCGTCTCAGGTCGTCATGGCGCGAGTCAGCGCGTGCGATGACCGGCAGCTCGATGAAGCTGGCGGCGTCGGGCGCGCGGTAGATGCGCTGCGTCGCCTTGACGTAGCTGGCGGCAGGCGCGAAGAAGATATTCGGCACGAATGTCTGCGGGTTCCGGTCGTAGAGCGGAAACCAGCTCGATTGCACCTGCACCATGATGCGGTGACCGGGAAGAAAGACGTGATTCGCGGTCGGCAGCGCGAACTGGTAGGTCAGCGGCTGTCCCGGCGCAATCGGCTTCGGCGACGCGAAGCTCTCGCGGTAGCGGCCGCGGAAAATATCCATCGCGATGCCCAGTTCGTAGCCGCCCATCTCCGGCTGGCTCGGCACCGACTCCGGAAAGACGTCGATCAGCTTCACGACCCAGTCGCTGTCCGTGCCGCTCGTCGAGGCGACGAGATGCACGACCGGAGTGCCCGCAATCTTGACGGCCTCGGTCAGCACCGGTGTCGAATAGCTCAGCACGTCCGTCCGGTCGTCGACCATGCGCTGATCGACCAGCAGCCAGCGGCGCCAGGCGTCGCCGTCCGCAAACCGGACCGGGCGCGGCTGGTAGGGCACTGGTTTGGCGGGATCGGATACGTACTCGTCAAAGCGGTCGTTGCCCGAGGTTGGAGCGCGGCGGCGTGAAGGCCAGGCGGCCGCCAGCGCCCAGATAGAGCGGCTTCGCGACGTCCGGGCAACCCTTCGCGCACGCCATCGGCCAGCGCGGCAACCGATCCCAGTGGTTCTCTCCGGTGTTGTAGATGAACACCGGCGGCGTGTCGGCCTTCGGCGCGCCGTCCTTCAGATACTGATCGAAGAACGGCTTGAGCACGTCGCGCCGGAACTGCAACGCGGTGTCGCCGACGAATTTGAGCGGCCCGAGCGTCGTGCCGTCGTAGTTGACGCCGCTGTGCCGCCACGGCCCCATCACGAGGTAGTTGCGCGTATTCGTGGTGTCCTTCGGCTCGACCGCCGTGTAGCAGTGAATCGCGCCCCACATGTCTTCCTGATCCCAGATCCCCTGAATCCACATCGTCGGCACGGTGAGCGGCTGCGCGGCCATCGTCTTGTCGAGCGCCTGCTCGCTCCAGAAACTGTCGTACGCCGCGTGCTCGGCGGTCTTTCGCCACCACGGGAGCTGATCGAGCCCGGCGCTCTTCGCGAAATCTCCCGCCGATCCGGCGCGCAGGAAATTCTCGTAGTCGTCGTAGCTCGTGCGCGGGATGACGGTGCCGGCTCCCCGCGCGACCGTCTGGCTGGCGTAGTAATCGAAGTTGGGCTGGCGGAACGCGCCGTAGTGGAACCAGTCGTCGCCCATCCAGCCGTCAACCATCGGGCTCATCGGCGCGGCGACCTTGAGCGCCGGGTGCGGGTTCACGAGCGCCATGACGACCGTGAACCCTTCGTACGAGCTGCCGAGCATGCCCGACCTTGCCGTTCGACTCGGGCACGTGCTTCACCAGCCAGTCGATCGTGTCGTAGGCGTCGGTGGAGTGATCGACCGCGCTCGGATTGAGCGGGCCGCGGAGCGGCCGGGTCATGACGTAGTCGCCCTCGGATCCGTACTTGCCGCGGACGTCCTGGAACACGCGGATATAGCCGTCCTGCACGAATACTTCGTCGCCCTGCGGCAGCATGGCCAGCATCGACGGCGACTGCGCGCGCGCGGCGCGTCCGGCGGCGTTGTACGGCGTCCGGGTCAACAGGATTGGCGCGTTGCGCGCGCCCGCGGGCACGACGATGACGGTGTAGAGCTTGACGCCGTCGCGCATCGGAATCATCTCGACGCGCTTGACGTAGTCGTAGCCGGCGGTCGGCGCCGTGAATGCCGGCGGAATATCCGGCGTGATCGGCGGCAGCTGCGCGTCGAGCGTCGAGCGGCCGGCCGCGAGCGCGCTGCCGATCAGGAGGATCATCACCGTGCGTTTCATCGGAGGTTTTCCTTTCACAGGAAATCTTACCGGGGGTATCCTCTTGCCACTATGAAATTCATCCTGCGCGCATTGATCGTGCTTGTCCTGACCGCCGGAGCGGCCGCCGTCGCACTGGCCCAGAACCCCGCCCAGAACGGGACGCAGAACGAGGAGTGGACGCGGCAGTTTCCGCCGTTCCGGATGATCGGCAACATCTACTGGGTCGGCGGCTACGACCTCTCGACGTATCTCATCACGACGCCGCAGGGGCACATCCTGATCAACACCGGCGTCGGCGATACGGCCAACCAGATCAAGGCGTCGATGGAGCAGCTCGGGTTCAAGATTGGCGACGTGAAGATCCTGACGGCCACACACGGCCACATCGATCACGTGGCCGGCATGGCGGATCTGAAGCGGATGACCGGCGCGCGTCTGATCATTTCGGAACCGGACAAGCCGCTGCTCGAGACCGGCGGCAAGGCGGACTTCCGGTTCGGGACGACGCCCAGCGCGCAGTTCCCGCCGGCGCACGTGGACGGCACGTTCAAGGACGGCGACAAGATCGAACTCGGCGGGACGACGCTCGTCGCGCACCTGAATGCCGGCCATACGAAGGGCGCGACCAGCTTCACGCTGGATGTCACCGATGCCGGAAAGACCTACCGCGTGATCATCGCCAACATGGGCTCGATCAATCCGGGCGTGAAGGTCACCGGCATGCCCGGCTATCCGACGATCGGGCAGGACTACGCGGCGACGTTCCTGGCGCAGAAGGACATGAAGATCGATGTCTGGCTGGCGTCGCACGCCGGCCAGTTCAACATGCACGACAAATACAAGCCGGGCGATCCGTACGATCCGAATCGTTTCGTCGATCCCGCGGGGTTTCTCGCCTCAGTGCAGCGGCTGGAAAAGGCGTATCTCGATCAGTTGGAGAAAGAGCGGGCGGGGAAATAAGCGAGGCCCTCTACCACGGAGGACGCGGAGGACACGGAGTGCAAAAGGCGTGGTACACACAAGAGGCCGGCACTGTGGCCGGCCCCCGGTGTTCACTCGTGGGATCAGTCTTAGCGACTGCTCCCGATAAGTTGTGCCATAGATGTGCACCTCCCGGCCGCGATCGTTTCGTGGTGCCCCCGGATGCGGGGGCGTGATCGCTAGAAGCCTTTGTTTGGCGCCGCATTCACGCGACGGTGATCCCAGAATAGCACGGGGCTATGCAGGTGCAACTATGACGCGCATGAAGAAACCGCTGGTGCTCGCCGTCTGCGCTGCCGCGCTTGTGGCGTTCCAGCCGCACGTCCCCGTGCGCGCGGACGATCGCTACTTTCCGCCGGCCGCCGCGGACTGGGCGCGCATCGACCCGGCGCGCGCCGGCTGGGACGCGCGTGCGCTCGATGCGGCGCTCGAGTACGCGCGCACCATGCATTCGAGCGGCGTGGTGATGCTGCTCGACGGACGCATCCTGGCCGAGCGCAACTGGACCGGTGAGCGGGCCGCCGCGTTATCAACGCATGCTCCTCGGCTCGACGAAAGACGGAGCGGCGATCGAGGACATCGCGTCCGCGCAGAAAAGCATCGTCGCCTTTCTGGCAGGAGTCGCCGAAGGCCGGCGTCAACTGGATCTGAGCGCGCCGGTCGATCGCTATCTCGGGGCGGGATGGTCAAAAGCCGAACGGTCGGCGGAAGCGGCGATCACCGTGCGTCACCTGATGACGATGACGAGCGGGCTGGACGACTCGGGCGTCTACCAGCGGCCTGCCGGCGAGGTGTGGCGCTACAACACCGGGATGTACAGCCGGATGATCGGCGTCCTCGAGAAGGCGAGCGGCACGTCGATCGACGCGCTCACTCGAAGCTGGCTCACCGGACCGACCGGCATGGCCGACAGCAAATGGCTGCCGCGGCCCTGGAGTGCGGGAAACGACGCCGCGAACTCGATTGGTTTTGCGACGACCGCGCGCGACCTCGCGCGGTTCGGACTCCTGATCCTCGCCAACGGATCGTGGAATGGAACGGATCTGCTTCACAATCCAGGCTACCTGGCACGGATGCTCAAGCCGTCGCAGGATCTCAACCCGTCGTACGGCCTGCTGTGGTGGTTGAACGGACAACCGCGCGTGCAATCGCCCGCGGCGACGGAAGCCAAGACCGGTTCGCTGATCCCGTCAGCGCCCGCGGATCTCGTCGTGGCGCAGGGCGCCCTCGATCGCAAGTGCTACGTCGTACCGAGCCTGGGGCTGGTCGTGACGCGCATCGGCGATCAGACGGGCGATGCCTTCAACGAAGAGTTCTGGCGCCTGCTGATGAAGGCGGCGCCCAAACACTGACCCGGCGCGCGTCACGGCGCGAGCGATACGGTCACGGTCAGCGCGTTCTGCAGCGTGGTCGACACCACGTCACCGGGTTCCAGCCGCACTTCCTTGCCTTTCGTCGCCAGCACCGCGCCCGTGCCTCCGACGCCGGCGCCGATCGCGGCGCCCTTGCCGCCGCCGATAATCCCGCCGACGATCGCGCCCGCACCGGCGCCGATGCCGCCCTTCTTCACATCGTCTTTCGTGCTCGATTCCGCTTCGCGCGAGATCAGCGCGGTGCGAATCGAGTGGCTCTCTTCGTCGAGGATGAGCCGCGTGAACCTGAACGACACCTGAGCTTTGCCTTGCACGCGTCCGGATTCTTCCGCCGATGCGACGGTGCCGACGACGGCCGTGCCGGCGGGAAGCGCCGTGAGGCCTTCGACATGGACCGCGCGCGTGAGCGTGCCTTTGACCGTGTCTTCAACCTTGCTCGTGTCCGACGCGACGCCGGTCGAGAGTTTGATGCTCAGCGGAGTCCCTGAGGGAATCGTCAATTCCCGAAGCCTGGGCGCCGGGGTCGTCGCAACCGCGTTGGGCACGGCGGGCTCACTCTGCGCCCGCGCTCCAGCCGCAGCCGGCGCCGTCAATCCTGCGGCGGCCGATGGTGAGGACGCGGGACGGCGTTGCCGCCGCGTCTGCCGGGGCCGCCGTCACCGCCGCCGTTCCGCCTTGCGCGGCTGCCGCCGGGGCCAATTGCGGGTGACGCGGCGTTGTCCGGACTTTGCGCAGGTGCGGCCGCCGGAACGGCCGTGGTACCCGAGGCGGCGGGTTGCGAAGTCGATTGTGTACAGGCGCCCAGGCACAGCGCCGAAAGCACTGCAATTCCAGCCAGTCGTTTCGCCATCGTTCTGCTCCGACCTCACCTGTGCAAGCGGCACGCCGAGCCGGAGCCCCGGAATCCGGGCGAACGTACGACAAATGTGTCGTAAGCGCCTACACGGCGAACGCGAATACCATAGTCGAGCCGTGTCCATTCATGTCGCGCTCAATCACGTCACCGATTACCAATACGACCGTCTCGTCGGGCTTTCGCCGCAGCTGGTGCGCCTTCGTCCCGCGCCGCATTGCCGAACGCGCATCCTGTCGTACTCGTTGAACGTCCTGCCGCGCCAAGCATTTCATCAACTGGCAGCAGGATCCGCAGAGCAATTACGTGGCGCGCCTCGTGTTTCCCGACAAGGTGCGCGAGTTCCGCGTCGAAGTGGATCTCGTGGCCGAGATGTCGGTCTACAACCCGTTCGATTTCTTTCTCGAACCCGCGGCCGAGACGTTTCCGTTTTCGTACGAAGACTGGCAGCTGCACGAACTGCAGCCGTTCCGCCGCGTCGATCTCGCGACACCGCGATTGGCGCAGTACGTGACGCGCATGGCCGATCTGCGCGGAAAGCGCACCGTCGACATGCTGGTCGCGGTGACGCAGCGGCTCCAGAACGACGTTCGCTACTTGATCCGGATGGAGCCGGGCGTGCAGACGCCAGAAGAGACGCTGACGCTCGCCTCCGGGTCGTGCCGCGACTCGGCCTGGCTGCTCGTGCAGCTGCTGCGGCGCCTGGGCATGGCGGCGCGGTTCGTGTCCGGCTATCTCATTCAGCTGGTCGCCGACACGAAGCCGGTCGACGGCCCCGCCGGCACCACGGCCGATTTCACCGATCTCCACGCGTGGTGCGAAGTGTATTTGCCCGGGGCCGGATGGATCGGCCTGGACCCGACCTCGGGATTGTTCGCCGGCGAAGGACACATTCCGCTCTCGTGCACGCCCGAGCCCTCGAGCGCGGCGCCGATCAGCGGCGCGGTTGACGAGTGCAAAACCACGTTCGTGCACACCATGCAGGTGCGGCGGATCTACGAATCGCCGCGCGTCACCAAGCCGTACACGGATCAACAGTGGAGCGCGATTGCGGCCGCGGGCCACGCCGTCGACGAAGCGTTGCGCCGCCTCGACGTGCGGCTGACGATGGGCGGCGAGCCGACGTTCGTGTCGGCCGAGGACCGCGACGGCGCCGAGTGGAATACCGCGGCGCTCGGACCGACCAAGCGCCTGCTGGCGGCCGATCTCCTCGCGAAGCTCCGGGATCGCTACGGTCCGCACGGGCTCGTGCACTTCGGGCAGGGCAAGTGGTATCCGGGCGAGCAGCTGCCGCGCTGGGCGTTTGGCTGCTACTGGCGCCGTGACGGCGAGCCGATCTGGCAGGACCACGGCTCTCATCGCCGACGAGCGGCGCGACTACGGATACACCGCGCGCGACGCGGAGCGATTCATCCGCGCGCTGACCGGACATCTGGGCGTGACCGACGCGCACGTGCGTCCCGGCTTCGAGGACGTCTGGTACTTCCTCTGGCGCGAACGCCGGCTGCCGGTCAACGTGGATCCGTTCGACTCGCGTCTCGACGACGAAATGGAGCGCGATCGATTGCACCGCGTGTTCAGCGCGGGCCTCGGGTCGGCGGTCGGATATGCGCTGCCGCTGGCGCCTGCCGCGGATGGAGTGGAAGGCTGGCGCACCGGCCCGTGGTTCCTGCGGTCCGAGCGGATGTACCTGATGCCGGGCGATTCGCCGATGGGGTATCGGCTGCCGCTCGATTCGCTGCCATGGGTGAGCGAGGCGGAATATCCGCACCTGCGCGAGCACGATCCGCTCGAGCAGCGGCCGCCGCTGGAGCGCGTCGAGGCGTCCACGCCGCGCGCGCCGGTCGTGCAGACGGTTCCTCGCGCCGATCCGGTGCCCGCGCGCGGCGAGTCGGCGCCGCCCTCGCTCGTGCGCACCGCGTTGTGCGCGCAGGTTCGCGACGGCGTGCTCTACGTGTTCATGCCGCCGATGCCGACTGCCGAGCAGTATCTCTCGCTGGTTGCCGGCGTCGAGGCCACGGCCGCCGAACTGGCGATGCCGCTTGCCCTCGAAGGCTATCCGCCGCCGTTCGATCCGCGCCTGGACCATTTCCAGATCACGCCCGATCCCGGCGTCATCGAAGTCAACGTGCAGCCGGTCACGAGCTGGGACGAGCTCGTCGACAACACGACGTTCCTCTACGACGCCGCCCACCAATCGCGCCTGTCCACGGAAAAATTCCTGATGGACGGCCGCCACACCGGCACCGGCGGCGGCAACCATTTCGTGCTCGGCGGATCGACGCCGGCCGACAGTCCGTTTCTGCGGCGTCCCGATCTGCTGCGCAGCCTGGTCGCTTACTGGCACAACCATCCGTCGCTGTCGTACCTGTTCTCGGGCCTGTTTCTCGGTCCGACCAGCCAGGCGCCGCGCGTGGACGAGGCGCGGCACGACAGCGTCTACGAGCTGGAAATCGCCTTCAACCAGATCCCGGGCGCCGCGCATCCGGCGCCGCCGTGGCTGGTCGATCGCGCGTTCCGTCACCTGCTGACCGACGTCAGCGGCAACACGCACCGGGCGGAGTTCTGCATCGACAAGCTGTATTCACCGGACAGCACGTCGGGGCGCAAGGGGCTGCTCGAGCTGCGCGCGTTCGAGATGCCGCCGCACGCGCGAATGAGCCTGGCGCAGCAGCTGCTGCTGCGCGGCTTCGTCGCCCGGTTCTGGCAGGAGCCGTACACGGTGCCGCTCGTCCGGTGGGGCACCGAGCTCCACGATCGCTTCATGCTGCCGTTCTTCGTGCAGCTCGATTTCGAGGACGTGATCAGCGAGCTGTCGCGCAGCGGCCTGCCGATTGACGCGGCGTGGTTCGCGCCGCATCTCGAGTTCCGGTTTCCGCTCTACGGCGAAGTCGCCGCGCGCGGGATCGAGTTGTCCATCCGCCAGGCGCTCGAACCGTGGCACGTGCTCGGTGAAGAGGGCGCGGGCGGCGCCGTCCGTTACGTGGATTCGTCGGTCGAACGCCTGCAGGTCCTCGTTTCCGGGCTGACGCCCGATCGGTACGTGGTGACCTGCAACGGGCGATCGATTCCGCTCCAGCCGACCGGACGAAACGGCGAGTACGTCGCGGGCGTCCGCTACCGCGCCTGGCAGCCGCCATCCGCGCTCCACCCGACCATTCCGGTCCACGCGCCGCTGACGTTCGATATCGTGGACAACTGGCAGGAGCGCTCGCTGGGCGGTTGCCAATATCATGTGATGCATGCCGGCGGCCGAAATTACGATCAGCTGCCGGTCAACGGCTACGAGGCCGAGAGCCGTCGTCTGTCACGGTTCTCGCGGATCGGCCACACGCCGGGACGCCTGGTGGCCGCGCCGGCGGTCCGGAGCCGCGAGTTCCCATTCACCCTGGACCTGAGAACGTAACCGGCGGTTCCCGGTGACGCCGGAGTTTCGCATTTCGACGCGACCAGAGGAGTCCGCTGCCTGATGTCCGATCGTGATGAGCGCCTGGCCGACGCGGCACCCCCGGCGTCGACGCTGGTCGATCTCCTGCGCGATTACACCGTTCCGGCCGGTTACTACGACGAGGTCAGGGATCCGTCCGGAAACCTGCGGCCGCACTGGGCGGCGTTTACCGAGCGCACCGGCCGGCTGACCGCCGACGATCTGTCGCGCGAGCAGAAGCGCCTGGCGCGGCAGCTCCAGGAAAACGGCGTCACCTACAACATTCATTCGGCGGGCGGGCCGGCGCGTGTCTGGTCGCTCGACGTCCTGCCGCACATCGTGCCGGCGAGCGAATGGGCGGATCTCTCGGCGGGACTGCGCCAGCGGGCGCGCCTCCTCGAAGCGGTCGTCGCCGACATCTACGGTCCGCAGACGCTGCTCGACGGCGGACTGGTGCCGCCGGCGCTCGTCCTGCAGCACCCGGGGTTCCTCCGTCAGGTGCACGGCATCGTGCCGGCGCAGGGCAGCCGCCTGCACGTGCTCGCGTTCGACATCGCGCGCGATGCGCACGGGCGCTGGCTCGTCATGGATGCGCGCACGCAGGCGCCGTCGGGAGCCGGCTACGCGCTCGAGAATCGCCTCAGCATCTCGCAGCTCTATCCCGATGCGTTCCGCGAGCAGCACGTGGCGCTGCTCGCGCCGTTCTTCCGCATGCTGCGCGAGACGCTGCTCGAGAACGCACCCTGTCCGGCCGGCACGCCCCACGTGGTGCTCTTGACGCCCGGTCCGTACACCGAGACCTATTTCGAGCACTCGTACCTCGCGCGGTATCTCGGGTTCACGCTCGCCGAAGGCGCCGACCTGACCGTGCGCGAGGATCGCGTGTATCTCAAGACCGTCGGCGGGCTTCGTCCGGTGCACGCCATCCTGCGGCGCCTCGACGACGACTTCTGCGATCCGCTGGAGCTCCGCGCCGAATCGAGCCTCGGCGTCCCGGGGCTGGTCCAGGCCTGGCGCGCCGGGCACGTGCTGCTCGCCAACGCGCTCGGCGTGGGCATTCTCGAATCGCCCGCGCTGCAGCCGTATCTCGGATCGATCTGCGAGCGGCTGTTCGGCGAGCCGCTGCGTCTGCCATCGGTCGGCGCCATCTGGGCGCGCGACAGCCTCGATCTCGAGGGCGCGATGAGCCATCTCGAGACGACGGTCATCAAGCCGGCGTTTCCCGAAGCGCGGGCGCAGGCGATCCTCGGACCGCGCATCGACGCGGTCGAACGCCGCGCCTGGCGCGATCGCCTGCGCGCCGATCCGGATCGCTTCGTGCTCGAAGATCTCGTGCCGCTCTCGCACGTTCCGACGTCACAGAATCAGCGTCTCGAGAGCCGCGCGTTGATGTGGCGCGTGTTCCTCGTGTCGGACGGCGACGGCGATTACACGGTGATGCCGGGCGGCCTGGCCCGCATCGCCGGCACCGAACGGCTGCTCGTGTCGGGCGCGCGCGGCGGCGGCAGCAAGGACACCTGGGTCCTGTCGGACGGCCCGGTCGAGCGGGTGTCGCTCTTGCCGGGGCGCCTGCGCGCGGACGACGTGGTACGGAGCGAGCGGGTCGTGTCGAGCCGCGCCGCCGAGCATCTGTTCTGGATGGGGCGCTACGCCGAGCGCAGCGAGAACGCCGCGCGATTGATGCGCGCCGTGCTCACGCGCATCCACTACGGGGCGGCGGTCGTGTCGTCGGACTCGCCGCCGATCGTGAAGACCTGCACGTCGCAGGGGCTGTTGGGACGCGCCGCGCCCGCGGCCGCTGGCGCGAAGCCCGAGGCGGTCCCGTTATCGAGCCAGGAATTCGAAGCGACGCTGATTCGCGGGCTGTTCGATCCGGTGACCCTGCAGAGCGTGCGCTACGACGTCGAGCAGACCGGCCGCGTGGCGGCGGCGGTGCGCGATCGGTTGTCCACCGACAACTGGCGCGAACTGACCCGGCTCGCCGAGATGCTGGGGCGCCGGCGGCCCAGGCACGTCGGGCTGTCCGAAGCGCTCGAGGTGCTCGACCGCGTGATCATGTCGCTCGTCGCCGTCGGCGGTCTCGAGATGGCGCACATGACGCGCGACGACGGCTGGCGGTTCATGAGCCTGGGGCGGCACATCGAGCGGCTGCTGTATGTCACGACGACGGTGGCGGAGGTCGCGTCGACGCCGTCGATGGACGATCCGACGCTGCTCGAGTGGCTGCTCGACGTCTCGGACAGCATCATCACGTATCGGGCGCGCTACATGGGCCGCGCCGAGTGGCTGGCGGTGACCGACCTGTTGTTGTTCGATCCGCGCAATCCGCGATCGGCCGTCTTCCAGTTGTCGAAGATTGCGAAGCATGCGCCGCTCCTGCCGGAAGCCGATCTCGGAACCATCCTGCCCACGCTCGAGCGGCTGGCCGGATGGCGCACCGGGAATCCGACCACGCCCGATCTGTTTGCCGCCCGCGACTCGCTGCCGGAGTTTCTCGAGACCAGCGAGCGGATCGCCCGGCACCTGTCCGATGCGCTGACGCTGCGCTATTTCTCGCACGTCTACGAACCGGCGCACGCCACGCTGCTGTAAGGCGCCGACGCACATGGGCCGCATCTACCACATCGATCACCACACCCGCTATGTCTACGCGAGCGTGGTCAACACGTCGCAGCACGTCGCCTGGCTGGAGCCGCGCGCGCTGCCGTTTCAGCAGGTGCATTCGTACGCGATCGCGATCGATCCGCCGCCGGCGCGCGAGCTGCGCCGTGCGGATTATTTCGGCAACGCGGTCCACCAGTTTCAACTGCTCCGGCCGCACGGCGAGCTGTCGGTCGTCACGCACAGCGAAGTCGAGGTCCACCCGCGCCGCACGGCGCCGCTCGACCCGGCGGCGAGCCCGCCGTGGGACGAGGTCAGGCGGTCGCTTCGCGAATCGCCGGCCGATCGGAGCGTCGCCGAGTTCCTGTATCAGTCGCCGCAGACGACCGGCGCCCCGGAGATTGCGACCTACGCCCGCCAGTCGTTTCCCGACGGGCGGCCGGTGCTCGAGGGCGCGATCGACCTGATGCACCGGATCCACCACGAGTTCATCTTCGACCCGGCCGCGACGAACCCGGCGACGCCGGTGTCGCGCGTCCTCGAAGAACGCCGCGGCGTCTGCCAGGACTTCGCGCACTTCCAGATCGCGTGCCTGCGGTCGCTCGGACTGGCCGCGCCGCTATGTCAGCGGCTACATCCTCACCGACCCGCCGCCGGGGCAGGCGCGCCTGATCGGCGCCGACGCGTCGCATGCCTGGCTGTCCGTGTATTGCCCGGTTCACGGCTGGGTCGATCTCGATCCGACCAACGACGTGGTCGCCGGAGATCGCCACATCACCGTGGCATGGGGGCGGGACTTCAGCGACGTCACGCCGCTGCGCGGCGTGCTCCTGGGCGGCGCGGAGCATCAGCTCTTCGTCGGCGTCAGCGTCGTGCCCGTCGGCGCGGACCTGCCAGAAGCGTAAGTCGCCGATCCCAGGCGGCGCCACGAGGACGTCCGCGCTGCACCGCGGTATCCGCGGTCCGCCGTGGACTACATGCCCTGCAAATACCACACGTGCGGGCCTGAAACGATGGCAGCAGGCTTGCCAGTAGCTCGACGGCCGCAGTGGAGGGGAGGTGCTTGTGCCCAGCCTGTGCATCGCCGTCGCGCTCGTTCTTATGGCGTCGCTGTCGGCCAGGAGCGCGCGCAGGAGCGTCCCGCAGGACTCAAGGGGCTCTACGTCAGCTCCATCGGTCTTCAGGTATTCGACACGTACTCGACGCTGACCGCGCTCGATCGGGGCGCGCGGGAAGTCAATCCGGTCATGCGGAACCTCCCGCAGGATCCGATCGCTTTCGTGCTGGTCAAGAGCGCGGCCGCCAGCCTGACGATCGTGGCCGCCGAGCGGCTCTGGAAAGTGGGTCACCGGAAGAGCGCCGTCGTGGCGATGGTCGCGACCAACTCGTTGATGGCGTGGGTCGCCGTCAACAACGCGAGGCATTTGCGCTGAGACCGCCGCCGCGCGGACGCGGCAGGAGCACTCACATGGCACTGGAACACGAGCTCGGGCGACGTCCGGTGACGGCCACGGTGGCGCGCATCATGTCCTCGACCGCGATCGACGCGGCACGGGAGACGGCGGCCGACGCCTACGTCTACGCGTATCCGCTGGTGCTGATGGAGATCACGCGCCGGGTGATGGCGCGGTCCTCCGGTGCGCGCACGAACCAGTTCACGCACATGCGCGCGTTTCCGGATGCGACGTTCACCGACGTGGTGAGCCCCAACGCCGACACGCTCTATTCCACCGCCTGGCTCGATCTCGCCAGCGGCCCCCTGATGCTGCAGGTTCCCGAAGCCGGCAGCCGCTATTACCTCCTGCAGATGTGCGACGCGTGGACGAACGTGTTCGCCGCGCCGGGCACGCGGACCACCGGCAACGCCGCCGCCGCATTCGCCATCGTCGGTCCCGGTACCGCGTCGCTGGACGCGCTGCCGGCGGACCTCCGGGTGATTCAGTCGCCGACCAGCATGGCGTGGATTGTCGGACGCACCGAGACGCGGGGCGCCAGCGACTATGCCGCCGTGCAGTCGATCCAGGACGGCTTCCAGCTGACGCCGCTCGGATTGCGCGCCGCGCCGCCGCGAGATTCCGACACCGACGGCGTCTGGGTGACGAATGCGCCGCCGGCCGACCAGGTTGCCGCGATGGATGCCGGGACGTTCTTTGGTCTCGCCAACGAGCTGATGCGCACCAATCCACCAGCTCCCGGCGACGCGTCCGCGCTCGCCAGCTTCGCGACCATCGGCGTCGGACCCGGCTGGCCCTTCGATCTCACGCATCTCCGGCCGGTGATTGCGGAGAGCATCGAAGAGGGGACCATCGCCGGACGGGCACGGATCGTCACCGGGGTGCACCGGCCGCGCGGCAAGAAGGTCAACGGCTGGCAGTGTTCACCGGATGTCGGCCGGTTCGGGACCGACTATCGCTGGCGCGCGGAGGTCGCGCTGATGGGGCTCGGCGCGAATCTTCCCGACGATGCCGTCTACCTGCACGCGCGGGAGGACATGGCCGGACAGCTGCTGACCGGCGCCCGGCGATACACCGATCACGTTCCAGGCGGGGCAGCTCCCGCCGGTGAATGCGTTCTGGTCGATCACCGCGTACAACTCGCGGCAGGCGTTTGCGCAGAACCCGATCAACCGCTACGCGATCGGCGATCGTGACGCGCTGACGTTCGACCCGGACGGATCCCTGACGTTGCATGTTCAGCGCGAGTCGCCGGGCCCGGACCGCGAGTCGAACTGGCTGCCGACACCGGCGGACGGCTTCAACCTGATCATGCGTCTCTACTGGCCGTCGCAGGAGATTCTCGCGGGCACCTGGCACATTCCGGCGATCGAGCGCGCCGTGTGAGACGCGACCGCATCGATCGCTAAGCCTGCCGGCGGCGTTGGCGGCGAGCGTCAGCCCCACGCTATACTTCCAGGACGAAGGACGGCTGTTCTTCGACAACTTCTCGGACATCTCGCACAACTACATGTTCTGGGGAGGCATCCGATACGTCTTCCCACCGAACCGGTAATCGAACCACTTCTGCAGGGGCGGCCGTTTGCGCCGCGTGATTGTCCACGTCGTCGCGTGGCTGATGGCCGCGTGCCTCGGCGGCGCCGCGCTTGCGGCACAACAGGACGACGACGAAGACGCCCTGACTGTCGGCCGCTTGTCGCTGGTCGGCGTCACCGCCATCGACCCGTCGCGGCTTCGTCAGGGGCTCGTGACGCGGTCCAGTTCCCGCATTCCCTGGGTCAAGAAGAACCGATTCACCCGCACCGGCCTCGAGGCGGATCTCCGCCGCATCGAAGCGTTCTACTCCGACCGCGGCTACCCGAGGGCCCACGCCGCGGCCACGCACATCGACATCGATCGCCAGCGTCACGTGGTGGATGTCGTCGTCACGGTCAACGAGGGGGAGCCGGTTCTGCTCGACGATATCCAGCTGACCGGCACCGATGTCATCACGCCGGAGCGCGTCGCGGTGCTGCGCCGCACGTTCCCGTTGAAAGTCGGGCGGCCGGTCGACAGCGACGCGGTGGTCGGCAGCCGCGACCTGTTGCTGCGCGAGGCGCGTGAAACCGGCTACCCGTTCGCGAAGGTTGGCGTCAGCGTCACGCGCGATGCCGAGGACCGCCACGCGACGGTGACGCTGGCCGTGGACTCCGGCACGCAGGCGCTGTTCGGTACCGACGGAGGTCGTCGGCAATCGCAGCATCAGCCCCGACCTGGTGCGGCGTCAGCTCGAATACAAGCAGGGCGAACTGTACAAGGGCAGCCTGGTCGAGGCGTCGCAGCGCCGTCTCTACGGCCTCGAGGTCTTTCAGTTCGTCAATCTCGAGCGGGTGGAAACGCCGCAGCAGGAGTCGCCGGTCACGATGCGCGCGACGGTCGCCGAAGGCAAGCATCAACGGCTGACCGGCGGCGTCGGCTACGGCTCGGAGGAGAAGTTCAGGGTCGACGGCGAGTACCGGAACCTGAATGCACTCGGGGGCGCGCGATCCGCCACCGTGCACGCGCGCTGGTCGTCGCTCGATCGCGGTATCCACGCCGAGATTCGCCAGCCGTCATTTCTCGTCAGTGAAGCGACGCTCATGGCCGACGGCCAGAATTGGTACACCTACACGCCGGCGTACAACAGCGTCACGACCGGCGGGCGCGGGATTTTTTCCTACGAGAGCTGGCACCACAACTCGTATCTGGTGACCTTCACCGGAGAGCATGACAGTTCGTCGATCGCGGATTCCGCGCTTGACGATCTGTCGCTCCGCGACGAGTTGATTGCGCTCGGGCTCGATCCGCGGACCGGCGAACAGAACGGCACGCTCTACTCGCTCGGCTTCGATTTCCGCCGCGTGACGGTCGACAACCTGCTCGATCCGCAGCGCGGCTGGCAGATCGTCCTCCATGGCGAGCGCGCCGGCGGTTTCCTGCCGGGGACGTTCGACTACTGGTCCACGGCCGGCGATGTCCGTCGCTATCACCGGGTGACGCGCCGCCTGTACGTCGCGGCGCGGGCGCAGTTCGGGACGATTTCGCCGGCGAACGACATCGAAGCGAACGTGCCGTTTGCGAAACGGTTTTTCCTGGGCGGGGCCTCGTCGATTCGCGGCTGGGGCCGCTTCGAAGTCAGCCCGCTCAGCGAATCGGGACTGCCGATCGGCGGGAACGCCCTGCTGCAGGGATCGGCGGAGGCGCGCGCGATCCTTCGCGGCAAATTCGGCGTCGTGGCATTTACCGACGCCGGGAACGTGTGGGAACGCAACCGGCAGATGAATCTGACCGACCTGCGCTACGCCGTAGGCGTGGGCGTGCGCTATGCGACGGTGGTCGGCCCGCTGCGCGCAGACTGGGGTTACCAGATCAATCCGATCCCCGGTCTGATGGCCGACGGCTCGCCGCAGACGCACCGCTGGCGGCTGCACATCAGCGTTGGGCCGGCGTTCTGAGAGGGTGGACCGGGAGGCGCGTCGATCAGGCCGAGCGATCGTGTTCCAGGTGCTGCGGCACGAACGCCTGCGCGGTGCTGCCAGGGTGGGGCGGAAAGGCCTGGCGCCCTTCGAGGACGGCGGCGATCGCCGGGATCAGATCCGTGCCGATATGGCGTTTGAGCACGTAACCGAGCGCACCCACCCGACGTGCGGCGTCGAGATATTCGACATCCTCGTGAACGGTCAGGAAGATGATCCGCGGCGCGCGGCCGCAGGCGACGAGGCGCGAGGCGACGTCGAAGCCGCAGAGAATCGGCATCGAGATGTCGAGCACGACGACGTCGGGTTTGAGGACGACCGCGGCGTCGAACGCGGCGAGGCCGTCGCCGACCACCGCCACGACGTCGCAATCAGACGACAGCATTTCGGCGACACGGGTGCGAACGAGCGCGTGATCGTCTGCTATGAGGACGCGAACCCTGGCCATGTCGCTCCAAATAATCTAGTCCGCGCCGACTGGCGACTGCCATCTAAAAGATTGACAGGTTGGAGGCAAACAAGCGGCGCAAACGGCCGGAATTTCAAATGATGTGATGCCGGATTGCGTATTGAATCAATTCGGCGGTGGTCTTGATTCGCAGCTGGCCCATGATGCGGTATTTGTGAAACGCCACGGTTCGCGGAGCAATGTTCAGGATTGCGGCGACTTCTTTCATCGAGCGACCCTCCGCAATCAGCTGAATGACCTCGCGCTGACGCTGGGTCAGGTCCTCGGCGCTCTTGCCCGCCTCGCCATGATGCATCATGGAGCGGACCAGTCCTTCGGCCACGAGCGGCGTGATGTACGACCGGTTCTTGCCGATCTCGCGGATCGCCGTCAGCAGCTCTGACGCCGCCGACCGTTTCAACAGGTAGCCGCACGCCCCGCCGACCCGGAACGCTTCCGCCGCCAGGTCCGGATCCTCGTTCATCGTCAGGAACACAATGCGGATGTCGGGCAGGATCTGCCGCAGCTTGCGCGCGGCGTCGATCCCGTTCAGGAGCGGCATCGCGATATCGACGACCGCCACGTCCGGCCGCAGGGCTTCGGCGGCTTCGAGCAGCGCGTGTCCGTTGGACACGGTGCCGACGACGTCGCATTCGTCGGCGAGCAGCTTTTCGAACGCCTCGAGCAGGAGTGTGTGGTCGTCGGCGAGGAGGACACGAGGCCTGGTCATGCGGAACGCGCCTCTCGATCCGAGTGTGAGAACTCGACGCGCACGATACGGCGCGTGATTCGAGCCGCCGCCGTATGGGCGACGAGACTACCACCGATTAACGTCGATTCGTTCATGCCTTCCCGACCGGCTCGACCGTGTGTCGATTCCGTGGACGTATTGCACGGTACGACGGGTCCCGCGCCACTTTTCTATGCACTTTCGGAAGTCGGGCATCGCCGCACATGACAGCGGCCCTTCGTGAACTACGGGCCGCTACCTGTCACTTTTTCAGGTCACGATCGCGGACTCTGACAGCTTCACCCGCGGGGGGCTGTGGGTGAATCATCCTTTAGCCATGTTGGGCCACCATCCTACGCCGTTTTTCCCCTCCGTCGAGACCCGGATCGTGGAGGACATCGACTCAATCGCCGTGGCGATGGCCGACGGGATCAAGGGCGAGTACGTCGCAGCTGGAGCCGAATCAGTTCGGCGGACGCTGGACGACCGTCCGCTTCAACTCCGTCGTCGTGCAATTCGGCTGCGCGAACGTGGCCGTGGCACGGCGGGTCGTGGCTCCAGCCGACCGCTGGCTGTTCATGGTGCCGCTCACCGTCTCCTCCGAGGCGCGGTGGAACGCGCACGTGATGCGCGCCGACGACATCATCGCGTGCCCGCCCGGCACGGAGTGTCTGGCCTTCGATCCGGCGGCGACGCGCTTCGCGATCATCACGACGAACCTGTCGTCTGCCGCGGCGCCGCGGCGCACGCGTCTCTTTTCAACCCGGAACGCGAGCGCACTGGCGGCGACCTGCGGCGGAGAGGCGCTGACGCTGCGCAACCGCCTGAAACAACTGCGCGCGCGCGCGGAGTCGGAACACGTGACCCCGCTGTCCGAGTTCGACGACTGCCTGCACGAGCACCTCGCGCGATGCCTCGAGCGATCGGCGCAGGCGCACGGCGAGGTGGCCGCCGACGGCGGACGCAGCCGGATCGTCGGTCGCGCGGAAGAATTCTTCCGCACCCACGTCAGCGAAGGCGTCTCGGTCGCCAAGCTCTCGAGCGTGGTCGGCGTGAGCGAACGCAGCCTGCGCAATGCGTTCTACGACGTCTACACGACGAGCCCCAAACGCTACATGAAGCTGTGGCAGCTGCATCAGGTCCGGCGCGCGCTGCGAGCCGCAGGCGGCGCGACGGTGACCGAGGTGGCGACCTGCCACGGGTTATACGAGTTGGGACGATTCGCGGGCGCGTATAAGTCGCTGTTCGGCGAGGCGCCCTCCGAGACATTGAACAAGACCCGGCAGCGCGGCACGATTCTCGGCGCGGCCTAATCCAGCGTCCGACGCTCCATCCAACCTCAATAAGCTCGACGGTTAATTTGGATCGCCGTCCTGCTTTTCACAAATCGTCATCAACTCCTGCGGTTTCCGGGTAACTGTGTGATGCGTCCTGCACTACAATCCATGGACTCGCTCCAGTCAGTAGTCGCCGGGCAGCAGGCTTTCTCGGGTCGCAGATCGAGTGGCTTTCATGCAAGTGGGGCGTAGCCTCATTCTCCCGTTCGGGCGCATCACCCTCCTCGCGGTGGTCGCGTGGCTTGGTCTGTCGATGGGATGGACGAGCGCGGCCATGGCGGCCGAGCCCGGCCAGGCGTCCGCCAACCCCGTGTCCGGCCACATCCTGGTGCTGTACGGGGCGACGAGCGCGTCCCCGATCAGCATCGAATTCGAGCGCGGCCTGCGCCGCGAGCTCGATTCGCGTGACACGCGTTCGGTCGAGTACTACTCCGAGTACCTCGAAGCGCAGCGCTTTGGCTCGGTTGACGCATCCGCCGCGTTTCACGACTATCTGCTCCGCAAGTACGCCGCCCGGCCGATCGACGTCGTGGTCGCCGTCACGGCCGACGCCGTCAACTACATGCTGAAGCATGTCGACCTGTTTCCGCACACGCCGATTGTGTTCTACGGGCGAGCGGTCAGCCCCGCCGACGCCGAGCGCCGCGCGGCGGAGATGACCGGCGTCACGCTGCCCGGCAATTTCGGGAAGACGCTGGACACGGCGCTCGAACTGCATCCGCAAACGCGCGAGGTCCTCGTGGTCAGCGGCAAGGGCCAGGAGGACCAGCGGCTCGAGCGGAACGCCCGGCAGGAGTTCGCGCGATTTGAAGAGCAAGTGGCGTTCAGATATCTGTCGGCGCTGCCGCTCGACGCAGCTGCTCGATCGAGTGGCCGCGGCCCCGGACGGCTCGCTGGTGATCTATGTCCGCCATTCGCAGGACGAGCGCGGACAGCCGATCGATCCGCTCGAAGTGCTCGATCTCGTCTCGCGCCGGTCCGCGGTGCCGGTCTACGGGCTCCCTCGCGACAACCTCGGGCACGGGATCGTCGGCGGCTACGGCACCGACTACGAGCAGGGCGGGGTGCGCTCGGCGCAGGCGGCGATCCGCATCCTGCGCGGCGAGCGCGCCGGCGATATCCCGAGCGAGACGATTCAGTCGGCGCCGATGTTCGACTGGCGGCAGCTGCAGCGCTGGAAGGTGTCGGACGCGCGGCTCCCGGCCGGCAGCACCATCTCGTTCCGCGACGCGCCGCTCCTCGAGCGTTACCGGCGCTACGTCGCGGGCGGCGTGCTGATCGTGACCGTGCAACTGGCGCTGATCGGCGGGCTGCTCCTGCAAAGCCTGCGGCGCCGGCGCGCCGAAGATCGTTCGCGGGTCGCGGAAGTCGCGCTTCCGGAGCGTGATCGACACGCAGAGCGAGCTGATTTGCCGCTTCCTCCCCGACACCACGTTGACCTTCGTGAATGATGCCTACTGCCGGTTCTGGAACAAGACGCGGGATGAACTGCTCGGGACCAGGTTCGTCGAACTGATTCCCGCGGGCCGAGCGTCAGATGGTCGTCGACAACCTGACCGGCGTCGGCCTGGCAGGCACGTCGATCGAGCATCAGGTGACCCTGCCGGGCGGCGGCGTCGGCTGGCAGCACTGGTTGAACCATCCGGTCTACGACCATCGCGGCCGCGTGACCGAACTGCAGGGCGTGGGCCGCGACATCACCGAGAAAAAGCGCGCGGAACTGGCGCTGCTCCAGGCCGAGGCGCGCAATACGGCGTTCCTGCGGGCGATTCCCGACATGATGTTCGCGATGCTGGCCGACGGCACGTACATCGACTATCACGTGCGCGACCCGCGGATGCTCTTCGTGCCGCCGGACGCCTTCATGGGCAAGCGCATTCGCGACGTCATGCCGCCGCTCCTCGCCGAGCTGTTCATGGAGGCGCTCGCGCGCTGTCTGCACACCGACGAACCGGTCGTCATCGAATACGAGCTGGTCATCGGCGAGCCGCGCTGCTTCGAGGCGCGGCTGGTGCGCGCCGACAGCGAACGCGTGATCGCGATCGTGCGCGAGACCACCGAGGCGAAGCGCGCCGACGAATTGAACCGCGACCTCGCCGGCCGGCTGCTCAACAGCCAGGAAGAAGAGCGCCAGCGCATCGCGCGCGAACTGCACGACGATCTGAGCCAGAAAATTGCCCTGCTCAACATCGAGATCGATCAGATGACGCAGCAGGTCCAGCCAGCCGAGCAGCGCGCGCGCCTCAAGGAGATCCTGGGCCACGCCGCCGACATCGCCACCGACGTGCACGATCTCTCGCACTCGCTTCACCCGTCGAAGTTGCAGACGCTCGGCCTGGTGTCGGCGCTCGAGTCGTTGTGCCGCGACATGTCGCGCCAGGGCGGCGTTCCCGTGTCGTTCTCGCAGCAGGCGTTGCCGCCGGTCATCGATCCGAGCGTGTCGCTGTGCTTGTATCGGATCACGCAGGAGGCGTTGCACAACGTCACACGGCACAGCCGGGCGACCGCGGCGAGCGTCAAGCTCACCTGCGACGACGGGCAGTATTTGCGGCTGCACATCGCCGACTCGGGCATCGGATTCGACAATCACGCCGCACGCACCAGAGACGGTCTCGGCCTGATCAGCATGCGCGAGCGGGTGAGCTTCCTGCGCGGCCAGCTCGTGATTCACACCGCGCCGGGCGAAGGCACGCGCATCGGCGTTCGCGTACCGCTGCCGCAAGCCGCCAAGGAATCAGCGTCGCTCGTCTCGCGCTCGGCCTGAACGTTCCGAATTGGAAGAATTAAGAATTAAGAATTGGGAATTAGGAATTGCAGAGTGCGATGTTCCTGATTCTCAATTCTCAATTCCGAATTCCCAATTCCTAATTCCTAATTCCTAATTCTCAATTCCCAATTTTCCCGCTGAGTCGGTTCTGCTGGCCGCGCATTGCCGAATTCGCATAGTGGCGTCCTCACAGCGGTTGTTAGCCTGCGTGTTCTCCAGGAGGAATGTATGAATGTGAAACGAGCGATCCTGACGGCGGGTCTCGTCGTCGCGTCAGTTGCCGCCGCCGCCGCGCAGGACGCGGGGCAGGTCGCCAAGACCGTCACCAGGAGCAACGTGCAGAAAGCGACGGTGACGATTCAGCAAATCGACTCGACCAGCCGCCTGATTACCTTCAAGTCGGCCGATGGCAGCGTGGACACGGTCATGGCCGGTCCGGAAGTGCAGCGGTTCAACGAGTTGAAAGTCGGCGACAAGGTCAACCTGTCGTACTACGAGTCGGTCGTCATGAACGTGCGGAAGCCGGGTGACCCGCCGCTCGCCACGAACAACGTCGGCGTCACCGGGACGTCGGGGAAACTGCCCGGCGGAACGATGGCGGTACAGGCCGTCACATCCGTGACCGTGAAGGCGGTGGACGCCGCCGCGGGCACGATTACCGTGACCACGCGCGACGGCCGGGTGATCAGCCGCAAGGTCGACAACAAATCGAATCTCAACGGCGTCAAGATTGGCGACACGATTGACATCGCCTACACCGAAGCGCTGCTGGTGAGCGTCGATCGCTGACGAGGCGTCACAGTTTTCCGGGCCGTCCGCGTTCTTCGCTGACGGGCAGTTCCGCCCGTCCGCACACACGCACAGAGAGCCGGCCGACCGGCGGCGGCCGCGGGGTCTCACCTCGCGGCCGCCGGATATCGCGGTCCCTCCTGATTCCTTTCTTCTCGCGCGCGATCGTGCCGGATGTGCATAGTCCTCTCGCGAAATCCTCAATTACCGTCGATGAGAGCGCTGCCTGGCGATGACCGCCGCGCGTACGGCCGGGCCGCGCCAGTGAACATCATCGTGTCGCGTCTCTACCAGAGGACGTAACGTGCCGGTGCTCGCCTTTCGACGTGATTGCCACACCGACACCCGTTTGGCATCAACGTGGCATCCTGCGGTGGCGCCCGACGAGTGGACCTTTCTTCTCTTTGCCCTGCTCGGCATCCTGCTCTTGCCGAGCGAGGCCTTGTTGACGGATGGAGCGGTGGGGAACTCATACATCGGACGCTACGCATGGCCCGCGATCGCGCGCGCCATGTCCTCGATCATTCTCGGGCTCTGCCTGCTGGTGTGGCCCGGTGCGTCGGTCGTGACGCTGGTCCTCCTGTACGCGAGGTACTGCCTGGTCGACAGCCTGATTGCGGTGGGCGGCGGCTACTACGCGTCGCTCTGGCCGTCGATCGTCATCGGCGTGGTCGATCTCACGGCGGGAACGGTCGTGCTGATGCGCGAGGCGCTGACCACCGAGGGCCTGCTGTACGTGATGGCCGGCTGGGCGCTGGCGCGCGGTGCGCTCGAGTTGATGGCCGGCGTCCGTCTCGGCGAGACCGTTGACGGCTGGCGCCAGCTGCTGGCGGCCGGCGCCTGGTCGTTCGCCTTTGGCACCCTGCTCGCGTTGATTGGGAGCATCAAAGTGCTCTCGCTGATGTGGCTGCTCGGCGGCTACGCGCTCGCGTACGGCGCGTTGCTGCTCGCCGTCGGCGTTCGCCTGCGGCGTCCGCGAATCTCAGATCTGAATATCCGCCGCTCGACCTGCCCGCGGAATTCTCGGCGCCTGCCGGTTTTGCATAGTCCACGTCGGGTCCCCTTACTAACCTGTGCGACAGGGACATCAGCAAAGGGGACAACCGGTGCGGGGTTTTCAGCTCATGTCGGATGCGCGGCGCCGCGAAGTGGCACGCGCGGGTGGACGCGCGGCCCAGGCCGAGGGCAGCGCGCATCGCTGGACGTCAGAGGAAGCGCGAGTCGCAGGCGCGAAGGGCGGGCGCGCGGTCCGCAAGAAACGCTCGCCCAAGACCCGCTGACCCGATCTCGGAAAAACCACAAGAGCTGCGCGTCATGCGGTGTTTACGCACGCACCTGGACGCTGCGCTCGCGATCAGTCCGCTTGAGCTGTGTCGGCGCGCGCTGTCGATCTTGACAGGCGGGCGCCGCGCCCCGCGCATCGTCCTTCCGCTTCAACACACCTGTCCGGCATGACTGCCGGATCTGCATAGGCGGCCCGGTCGTGCGTTCTCTATGCTCCGTGGCGAGCAGAGGATGAGTCCAACGGTGAGCCCCAGCGCCCGTGCGACGCAAGACGATCAGCGCCTTGCGAACATGAATTTCATCGCCGGTGGTGCGTTCGCGATGGGGTCGAACGATCACTATCCCGAGGAGCGTCCCGTGCATCGCGTCGCCGTGGACTCGTTCTGGATCGATCGCTATCCGGTCACCAACGCCGTGTTCAGCGAATTCGTCAAGGCGACCGGTTACGTGACCGCCGCCGAAATTGCGCCGGATGCGAAGGACTATCCTGGCGCCAAGAAGAATTTGCTGAAGCCGGGGTCGCTGGTGTTCGCACGTCCGTCGAATCCGGTCGATCTGCGCGACTTCCACAACTGGTGGAAATGCGACCCTCGGCGCAGACTGGCGTCATCCGCGCGGCCCCAATTCCACGATCAAGGGACGCGAGCATCATCCGGTGGTGCACATCTCGTCATGCGGACGCGCAGGCGTACGCGGCGTGGGCCGGCAAGGACGCTGCCGACCGAAGCCGAGTGGGAATTTGCCGCGCGCGGCGGGCTCGAGGCGGCGGCGTATGCCTGGGGCGACGAGATGACGCCGGACGGCCGCCACATGGCCAACACCTGGCAGGGCGAGTTTCCGTGGCAGAACCTCAAGACACGACGGGTTCGAGGGGACGTCGCCGGTCGGGAGCTTCCCGTCGAACGGCTACGGCCTCTTCGACATGATCGGCAACGTCTGGGAATGGACCGACGACTGGTACTCGGCCGGGCACGCCGGCGAGATCCGTCGCGGCGTGCTGCGCGCCGCGCAACCCGCGCGGCGCGTCCGAGGATGACAGCTACGACAACTGCCAGCCGCGCGTGCGCATTCCGCGCAAGGTGCTGAAGGGCGGGTCGCACCTGTGCGCGCCGAACTATTGCCGGCGCTATCGTCCGGCGGCGCGCTATCCGCAGCCGATCGACACGTCGACCTGTCACGTCGGGTTCCGCTGCATTCTCCGCGTGGCCAGCGACGCGGAATGATGACCGGAGCGATGAATGGAGGAAGCCTTTATTTCCTCGAGCAGGATTTTCACGAGTACGCGAAACACGCCGGATCTTCTCTTGCTACTTAACCCGTTACGGGACTTGCCATGACTATGACTGCCGCGAGAGGTTTTTCGCCGACCCCGGGTGATCCCGGGCCACGTCGGCCGATCGAATCCTGGAACCGGACAGATGATGGAGGTGCGATCGTCGGCGACAGCGACGCGCTGCGCTACGTGATGTTCCGCGTCGACCAGGTCGCGGCGACCGAGGCGACGGTGCTGCTCTGCGGCGAGACCGGCACCGGCAAGGAACTGCTGGCCCACGCCATTCATCGGCGCAGCCCGCGCCGCGACCGCCCGTTTCGTGGTCGTCAACTGCGCGGCGCTGCCGGCGACGCTGATCGAGAGCGAGCTGTTCGGCCGCGAGCGCGGCGCCTTCACCGGCGCGCACACCAGCCAGATCGGCCGCTTCGAGCTGGCGCACCGCGGCACGGTCTTCCTCGACGAGATCGGCGAGCTGCCGCTCGAGCTGCAGCCGCGGCTGCTGCGCGTGCTGCAGGAAGGGCAGGTCGAGCGGCTCGGCAGCCCGCGCACGGTCGAAGTGGACGTCCGCGATCATCGCCGCGACCAATCGCGACCTGTCCGAGGAGGTGCGCCGCGGCCGGTTCCGCCGCGACCTCTACTACCGCCTGAACGTGTTTCCGATCACGCTGCCGTCGCTCCGCGAGCGGCGCAGCGACATTCCGGCGCTGGTCCGCCACCTGGTCGATCGCTTCGGCCGCGCGCTGGGCAAGCGCATCGACAACATTCCGGCCGACGTCATGCGTCTGCTGGAGACCTACGACTGGCCGGGCAACATGCGCGAGCTGGAGAACGTGATCCAGCGCGCGATGATCCTCTCGAGCGGCCCGTCGCTGTCGCTCGGCGACGCCTGGCTGCCGATCGCTCGAGCGGCTGCCGATCGGCGAGTCGGTGACGCTCCTCGAGATCGAGCGCCGGCACATCATGAACGTGCTCAAGACAGCCGGCGGCGGATCGAAGGGGCGCGGCGGCGCGGCGCACATCCTCGGCATGAAGCCGAGCACGCTGCGCAGCCGCATGGCGAAGCTCGGGATCACCCGCGGCGGCCGCAGCGACGCCGGCGGCGACGACCGGCGGCTAGCGCATCGCGAATCAGACGAGTCGTCCGCGATCGGATCTCGTCGAGCGACGATCAAGGGTTCATCGCGCAGCAGGATGCGGATGCCCTTGAAGATCTGAAACTCGCGCGATTCGAAGAACGCGTCGGCGGCGGCGGCCGACTGCCATTCGGACTCGAGCGTGAACGCGTTCGGATCGTCGGTGTCGACGAGCAGGCGGCAGCGCCCGCAGCCGGGCGCCTGCCGCATGCGTTCGACCATTTCGTCGACCGCGCTCAGGATTTCTTCCCGCTTGTGGGGTTGCGCGCGAAAGCTGACAGATGCGAGGAGCATGCTGGGCTGCATTCACCTGTGCAACCTGCATACCCTTCCGGTTCACGAACGCTTCACTGAGAAAACGCCCATGTCCGGGGCGCGGACGGATGGGCCGCCCACGGTCGGTCGCGGGATACCGCGGTCTCCCCGCGCGGAGCGACATTCGGCGGGCGCCGGCCCAGCCGCGGCGGGCACCGCGAGATATAGTGGCTGGCGCGCGGCGGCCCCCGATCGCGGTCCGGGAGCCTGGCGCCGGGGAGGCTGGCCCACTCTTTGTTACACGCTCCAGCGATGAAGGTGGCGCCATGGACATGATCGACACCACACGGACCTCTCGGTGACATCCTTTCTTCACAGCGTCGCGCTCGCCCTGGCGGCGCTGCTGCCCATCATCAACCCACCGGGATCCTCGCCGATCTTTCTTTCGATGACCGCGGGCGCGTCCGAATCGACCCGCACCGCGCTGGCGCGCCGCGTCGCCCTGAACGCGATCCTGCTGCTGCTCGCGGCGATGTTCGTCGGATCGTGACGTGCTGCTGTTCTTCGGCCTGTCGCTGGCGGTCATCAAGATCGCCGGCGGCCTGCTCGTGATTTCGACCGGCTGGTACCTCATTCGCGGCCCGGAGCCGCAGAAGTCCGAGCAGATGGCGCTCGGCGCGCAGCCGACCGAACAGAATATCCGGGACGTCGGGTTCTACCCGCTGACATTCCCGCTGACGATCGGCCCGGGGGCGATCTCGGTCGCGGTCACGCTGGGCGCGGGCAACCACGTCCCGGGCGCGAGCACGCTGGTCGTCACACTCGGGACCACGGCGGGCATCCTGATCGCGGCGGTCACCATCTACTTGTGCTACCGCTTCGCGACCCGCGTGCTGAACTCGCTCGGCGACACCGGCACGACGGTCGTCCTGCGCCTGTCTGCGTTCATCCTCCTTGCAGTCGGTGTGCAGATCTTCTGCGACGGCCTGGCCGCTCGTTTCGCCATCTTCAGCCCGGGCCGTTCCTGACGCCGGGGACGCAGTCCCGGGTCTGACACGCAAGCGCTCCACGTATGCACATCAGCCGAACGTCATGGTCATACGGCGCCGTCCTTGCGCTGCTTATCGCGGCGCAACCGGCGTCGGGTCAGACCGGATCGGCATCAGTCGGCGTGTGGACGGCCATTCCCGCCGAGAGCGGCGCGCCACAGGCGGGAGCGGTCGTGGGGCAGGTCATTCCGGACGCCGTGGTTCACGATCCGGCGTCGGCCACGAAGCGCGGCGAGTTCGTCATCGCGCCGATCCCGATGATCAACCCGACGCTCGACAACGGTCTGGCCATGGTCGTCGGCTATCTCTATCGGCTGGACCAGTCCGACATGACGACGGCGCCGTCGCTGACGCTGGGGATGATCTTCAAGACCAGCAACGGCAGTTCGGGCGGCGGAGCAGTTCAGCAACTCCGCCTTGACCACGATCGTTACCGGATCCTCGTCGCTGCCGGCTATGGCTCACTGAACTACGACTACTTCGGCACCGGCAGCGAGGCCGCGGATCCGGTGTGTCGATTCCGCTGACGCAGGAAGGAGGCATGGGGCTGGCCGAGGGGCTCGTGGATCTTGGCGCGCAGTGGTACGTCGGCGGGCGGTATCAGCTCATGGACATGCGCGTGGCTGTCGACGAGGCGCTGCCGGCCAGCGGCGCGCCCGTCATCCCCGCCGACGACGTCAAACTCCGCACCGCGGCGCTTGGTCCCCGGATCCAGCGCGATACGCGCGATAACCCTTTCTATCCCACGCGCGGCAGCGTCGCGAACGTCATGGCCGCGTTCTATGGAAAGAATCTCGGCGGCCGGCGCTCGTATCAGTCATATGAGACGTGGTTCAGCAACTACGTGAGCGGCGGCTCTCGGCAGGTCGTCGCGTGGCGCATCGCCGCGTGCGCCACGGCGAACGACGTGCCCTTCTACGACAACTGTCAGCTCGGCAAGAGCCAGGATTTGCGCGGTTACGTTGTTGGCCAATATCGAGACCGCGTGATGATCGCCGGGCAGATCGAGTATCGCGCCGAAGTCTGGCGACGCGTTGGCGCCACGGCATTCATCGGCGGCGGGGAAGTCGCGCCGTCGTTCGCCCGGTTGACGTGGCAGGACGCGCTGCCCGGCGGCGGGTTCGGATTACGCTATACGCTGGCGAAACGGAACCATGTCAATCTCCGCGCGGACTATGCCTGGGGCCAGTCGAGCCACGCGCTCTACATCAGCGTCGGCGAGGCGTTTTGAGGCGCTGCGCCACGGTGGGTTGCCGATGGGCGGTCGGCGCTAGTTAATCCAGGTGGAGGAGCGCCATGAACCCGATGGCAGGTATGTCGGTACCGCGGAAAGCGGACAGGCGATGAGCGCTCAGGAGGAGCGGACGCTACGCTCGTCGAACGAGCTGGCCGACGACCGGACGAAGCTGGCGCTGACGCGCACGAGGCTCGCGCACGATCGCACGCTCATGGCGTGGGTGCGGACCGCGACCTCGTTGATTTCGTTTGGGTTCACCATCTACAAGTTCTTTCAGGCCCTGCGCGACAGCGAGCCGCCGGTGCGGACGCACGCGCTCGGGCCGCGCGGATTTGCGCTCGTACTGATGGCCGCCGGAGTCGGCGGGCTGCTCCTGGCGCTCATTCAATACCGTCACGACATGCGTCAGCTGTACCGGAGCTATCCGGCCTACGGCCCTGTCCGAACGTTCCGTGGCGCCAATCGTGGCGGTCGTCGTCACCGGCATTGGCGTCCTGGCGTTCGTCGCGGTGTTCCTCCGCCTGTAGCCACCGCTCGAGATGGTGCGGCCCTGAGCCGTATTACCATCTGGGCGGCATCGGGCCGAGTGGTGAACTACTTCCAGACCAGGCGCGCGTCGCACCGCGGATCGCTGGGGACGCGACGTCGCCCGCCAGCTTGCCGACCAGGCGTTCTCGCGCGCATCGGGCGCTCCGCTGCGCGACGGCAATCAGATCCGGATCCTCAAGAACGCCGAGGACAACTATCCCGCCTGGCTCGAGGCGATCGGCGCCGCGCAGCGCACGATCGACTTCGAGATGTACATCATTCACGAAGACGATCAGGGCCGCCGGTTCGCCGCGGAACTCCTTCGGAAGGCGTCAGAGGGCGTGCGGATTCGCCTGCTGTACGACTGGATGGGTGGCTTCGGAAAAACCTCGCGAGCGTTCTGGAACAGGCTGCGCGCGGGCGGCGTGGAGGTGCGATGCTACAACCCGCCGCGCTTCGACGAGCCGCTCGGCTGGGTCAGCCGCGATCATCGCAAGGCGATCATCGTCGACGGCTCGATCGCCTTCGTCACGGGGCTGTGCGTCGGTCAGGCGTGGGTCGGCGATCCGGCCAAAGGCATCGATCCCTGGCGCGACACCGGGATCGAGCTGCGAGGGCCGGCGGTGGCGGATGTCGAAAACGCCTTTGCGGAAACGTGGAATGCGGCCGGCCCGCCTTCTTCTGACGCACCGGTCGCGGCGGAGGAGATCGCGCCGGCCGGTGATGTCGCCGCGCGCGTCGTGGCCACCGTTCCGAATACCGCCGGACTCCTGCGCGTCGACCAGCTGGTCGCGGCCGTCGCACGCGAAACGCTGTGGCTGACCGATGCGTATTTCGCCGGCACCGCGCTCTATGTGCAGGCGCTGCGCGCCGCGGCCGAAGACGGCGTGGATGTCCGGCTGCTGGTGCCCGGCGCGTCGGACATTCCGACGATTCGGCTGTTCTCCCGGGCGGGCTATCGTCCGCTGCTCGAGGCCGGGGTCCGCGTCTTCGAGTGGAACGGGCCGATGCTGCACGCCAAGACCGCCGTTGCGGATCGGCGCTGGGCTCGCGTCGGATCGACCAATCTGAACGTGGCCAGCTGGATGGGCAACCGCGAGCTCGATGTCATCGTCGAGAACGAGACGTTCGCGGGCGCCATGCAGGATCTCTTCGAGGAGGATCTGCAGCAGGCGACCGAAGTCGTGCTCGATGACCGGAGCCGCGTGCGGATGTCAGGCGCCGGTCCCCGTTCCACGGCGCATGTCGCAGATGAAGGGGAGCGGTGGACGGGTGATGGCGGGCGCGGTCCGCGTCGGGAACGCGGTGACGGCGGCCATCACGAACCGGCGGGTGCTCGACCCTGTCGAGGGGCACATCGCGTTCATCGGCGGGATGGTGCTCCTGGGGCTCGGTATTCTGGCGGCGGTCTTCCCGCGTGGGTTGGCGTATCCCGTTGCGGTTATCGCGATCTGGCTGGCCCTGGCGCTCATTCTCCGTGGTTGGACGCTTAGCCGCGAGAGACGCAATGCCAGGGAGGTGCCCCCGGCACCTCCAGCTCAACAATAAAGTCCCCAGTCCCCAGTCCCCAGTCCCCAGTCCCCAGTCCCCAGTCCCCAGTCCCAGCCCCCAGCCCCGACCAAGATCTATAAGCATCTGAGACCAAAACCATCAGGGAAGCGTCTACTGATCAACAGTCGCTTTTGTCACAACTATGACAGGCGGCCGATTCCTTAGTAGACACATCCACGATCCAGCGAAATACCCAAAAAAGGCGGTGCGCATGAAGTTCTCGACGATTGCCCTGGTGACGGTCCTGTCGGTCAGCCGATTTGCGTCAGCGCAGACTCCGACCCCGCCCGCCGGCGACACGCAGACCATTCAGCAGACATCGAACGAAGGCCTTCTGGCACATGTGCCCGAAAAGGCGTCGTCGATCGATAGCAAGCCCCTCTTCAAGCCCGCGACCCAGACCCCGTTCTTCAGCGCGATCCGCCAGGACACGGTCGGATTCTTCTCGATGGATACGGCGAAAATCATGGGCCCGGTGTTCCTCGCCGCACTCGCCGTGCACCCGATGGACCATGCGGCGGTCGAGGATGCCTCCGAGCGCATGTCCACCGGCGGCTATCACCTCGGCGCGATGATCGGAAGCGTCGGCGTGCAGGCGGGCCTGGCGGCAACGACGTACTTCGTGGGACGGGCGACGGGTAAGCCCGAGGTCGCGTCGCTCGGCGGCGACCTGATTCGCGCGCAGCTGGTGTCGCAGATGTTCGTGCAGGGCGCGAAATTCGCCGTCAAGCGCGAGCGGCCTGACGGCAGCGATTCGCTGTCCTTCCCCTCAGGTCATACCGCCAGCGCGTTCGCGAGCGCCACCGTGATCGAACAGCACTACGGCTGGAAGGCCGGCATCCCGGCGTATGCGGTGGCCAGCTTCGTCGGCGCGTCGCGCATGGCCGGCGGCAAGCACTATCTGACCGACGTCATGGTCGGCGCCGGCATCGGCATCGCGGTCGGACACACGGTCACGCTGCACGTCGGCAAGGAGAAATTCGCGCTCGGCGGCGCGCCGACCCAGGGCGGCGGCATGGTCACCTTCACCAAGAAATAGCGCCTCTCGAGGGGCCGGCCTTGCGCCGGCCTCTTCCTTACGCGGCGGCCTTCGCCGGCGCCGATCGCTGCTGATACTCCCGCATCAGGATATAGGCCAGCGCGAGCCACACCATCACGAGCATGAGGTTCGCGAATGCGAATCCCTGCCGCCCCAGGCTCAATCGCGTCGTCCCCACCCACACGAGCACGGCCGACATCACGTCGCCGAATCGGACCACGAACGTGTCGGCGGCCTGCTTGGCCTTGTACTTCTCCTCGCGCGACGTCGGCAGCCACAGCATCTGCCGGGCGAGATTCATGATCGAATAGTCGGTCGCGTTCTCGGCGGTCTTCGCCACCTGCACGAGCGCCAGACCGGCGCCCGCCGCGACGGCGCCGTACGCGCCAAGGGCGACGAGCGGCAGCGCGAACAGCACGCCGCCGAGGCCGAATTTCTTCACGAGCCGTGACGCCACGAAGCTCTGAAGAATGACCGCGACGATGTTCACCCAGAAGAAGTAGGTGCCGTAGAACGCGCCGATGTACGAGGCCTTGTCGAACCCGGGAGTGGCTGCGGCCAGTTCGTTGGCGCGCTCGACGACCGGTGCTCGACAGGATGTACTCGCCGGTCGTGTTGACCAGGTTGAGCACCAGCAGCAGGAGGCAAATCGTACTCAGGTACTGGCTGTTCAACAGGAGCGCGAAGCCGCCTGGACCGCTCGCGAAGAGGAGGGGCGGAGCTGCCCCGGCGTCGATCCGCGCGGCGCTCGACCGTCCAGTAGAGGACCATCGACACGGCGATGCACAACACCGCGACCTGCAGCAGCGCGTAGGGATTCACGCCGCGCTCGAACAACTGCTGCGCGAACGCCGCGCCGAGCGGACTGCCGAGCGTCGCGCCGATGCCGATCACCGGAAACAGCCGCTCACCGGTCGCCTTGTCGAAGAGATCGTTGCCGTACGACCAGAACTGCGCGATGACCGCGTTGTTGAAGATGCCGACCCAGATGAAGAAGGCGATGCCGATATACGGAAGCCCGAGGCGTCCGGCCAGCCAGAACAGCTCGAGATTGAGGATGAAAAACAGCGAGACGCCGAGCAGCAGGCGGATGCGATCGACGCGTGACGCGAACCAGCCGTAGAGCGGCACGAATCCCATGAGGACGACCGCCTGGCCGGCGGCCGCGTACGATTTCATCTCGGCGCCGCCGCCGGTCAGGATGAGCGGTTCGCGCACGGTCTTGCAGATGTAATAGCCGGCCAGCGTGATGAAGATGTTGGCGAGCAGCAACAGGACCGTCACGGTCTCGTTGTCGCGCACGTCGCCGAAGACCTGCAGCAGCCGCGACGATGGCGAGTGGGCGGGCGTCGCCTCGCCGGCGGCAGTGTCGGACCGCGTCGTGTCCATAGGTCTCCTTGTCAGCTCCGCCGTGTACAGCGGTTTTACTTCACCCAGTGTAGAACGTTGCGCATGATTGACCAGCGCGGACCGCGCTCAACCGCATCTGCGCCCAGAATCCAGTGACGGTAGAGGCGGTCGAGCGTCCCGTCGTTTCGCTTGAGCTCGATCCATGAATTCACGAACGCCTCCATGTGGACATCGCGGCGGCCGATCCCGAAGGCGAGCGGAATCTTAATGGGGTTCGGTTGCGGGACGACGACCGAGAGCTCGGGATGGAGCAGCGTCCAGCTCGAGCCGCGCTCGGCGGTGAAGATCGCGGCATCCACCTGTAAATCCTGGAAGCGGAACAAATCCGTCACCGACCGGACGCGCACCAGCCGGGCATTCGGGGCCAGCAGGGCCAGCCTGTCCACGTAGTACGGCAGGTTGACCACCGAAATCGCCAGCGGATCGAGGCTGTGAATCGATTCCCAGGTCGAGAACTGCTGCCGCCGTCGAGTCGGGCACGACGAACGCCAGCGTTTCGTCCATATACGACGCCGAAAACAGCACGTCGCGCGCCAGCAGCGTCGTCACCGGAACGCCGGACATCGCGATATCGCACGCGCCGTCGTTCAGTCCGCTGACGAAGGTATCGAGAGACGTCGGCACGAATTCCAGGGTCACGCCGAGCTCGCTCGCCATCATGCGCGCCAGGTCGACGTCGTGGCCGATGAGCGTGCCGTCGCTGCCTTGATAGACGAACGGGATCGAGTCCGCCGCGTAGCAGACCCGCAGAAAGCCGTGGCGCATGACGCCGTCCATGACCGACCCGGCGTGATTCCGTTCGCTTTCGGGCGGCGGCGCGTCGCGCACGACGGTCGGTACGGACTGGCTGAGCGGCCGCATGCTGAGGATGACGTCGGTCTTCGTGAATGGATGTGCGAGGACGGTCGCGAACAGGACACGCAAGCCGCCGATCACCAGCACGGTCGACACGAGCGACACGATGCCGAAGCGGAGGATGCGCCGCGGCTCGATGCGCAGCTGTCCGGCGACCGCCGCCGATCCGAGCACTGCGACCGCCACCGTGTGAACGGCCGCGATGAACGAACCGACGCGCGAGTTGACCACCGACATCGCGACGAACAGCTGAAAGGTGTCCGCTGGAATCTTGAACGCGTCGAGCAGGAACGGCACCGCGACGTTGAGGCTGCCGAAGAAGCTCACCAGGCCGGTGACGGCGAGACGGGGGAACTGCAGACGGCTCAACGGCGAGTCGGCGTACCACGCCGCGAAGAGGATGAAGCTCAGGGACAGCAGCTTGCCGCTGTGCGGCAGGTTGTAGGCGGTCGGAACGATGACTTCAGGCAGATCGGGGACGTGCTGGTCCTTCTCGTGGCGTCGCAGCAGGTCCTTGCTCCCGTCGATGAGCGAAGGCAGCACGATGAAGACGTCGCCGGCCATCGTCGCCATGAGCAGCGAATCGTGCGTGCGCGAAAACAGTTCGCGAATCGTCACCGGTGTGAACGTGGCGATCAGACCAGGAATGATCACGGCGCCGAGCAGCACGCCCACGACCGTGTAGGAGATCAGGTAGACCTGGATGTAGCCGAACTGCTGGACGTCGATCGTGCCCGCCGCGTTGGCGGTGATCGCGAACAGCCCGTACGGCGTGAGCCGCATGATCATCCGCGTGGCCCTGGCGACCGCCGCTTCCGCGACGGCGAGGACGTTGAGCACCGCTTCCTTGCGCTCGATGGTCATCAGCGCGACGCCCATCAGCAGCGAGAACAGCACAATCGCCGGCACGACGCTGTTGGCGAGGGCGTAGAACGGGTTGGACGGAACATATTGCCCGAGAAAATCGAAGGGCTGCGCCGGCTCGACGAGCGTCGTGCTGAAGAACGAGGCGTTCTCCTGCGCTGGGAACGAGAGCGGGATCAGGAACGCGAACAGCAGCGCCACCAGCCACAAGCCGAGAATCACCAGGCCGACCCGCTTGGCGAGCCGGATGGCTTCGTGCGGCTCGAGCCGTCCCAGGTTGTTGATGATGGAAATCGTGATGTAGGGAAAGACCGTGGTCTGCAGCAGCCGGACGAACGCGTCGGCCGGCCACTTGAAGACGCCCGCCGCGTCGCCGAGGAACAGCCCGGTGGCCACGCCGGCGATCAGGCCGACGAGCACCCGCTTCGAGAAACTCATGGAAGGCTATTCCTGCTCCAGCTCGCGCTTGGCGGCTTTCAACGCCCGCCGGCCCTCCTTCGTCACCTTCGGATACCGCAAATCCAGCGACCGGATGGTCGTGGTCAGGATGTCGGCGACCATCGCCCGCGCGATCCATTTGTAGTCGGCCGGGATGATGTACCACGGCGCCCACTTCGTGCTGGTCGCGGTGAACATCTCGCTGTAGGCGTCCATGTAGCGCGGCCAGAATTTCCGTTCGGCCATGTCGGCGGCCGAGAACTTCCAGTGCTTCTTGGGGTCGTCGAGGCGCTCCATGAAGCGCTTCTTCTGTTCGCCCTTCGAGACGTTCAGAAAGAATTTGACGACGATCGTGCCGTTGCGAACCAGGTGGTGCTCGAAGGCGTTGATGTCGTCGAAGCGCTGCTGCCAGAACTTGCTGTTGTAGTGCGTGGTCGGCAGACGCTGTCCGTCGAGCAGCGCCTGGTGCACGCGCACCACGAGCACTTCCTCGTAGTACGAACGGTTGAAGATGCCGATGCGCCCCCGTTCGGGCAGGCACTTCATGCAGCGCCAGAGGAACGTGTGGTCGATGTCCTCGGCCGAGGGTTTCTTGAAGCTGAAGACCTGGCAGCCCTGCGGGTTGACGCCGGACATGACGTGCCGGATCGTCCCGTCCTTGCCCGCGGCGTCGAGCGCCTGCAGGATGATCAGGACCGAGTAGCGGTCGTCCGCGTAGAGGAGCTCCTGGGCTTTCGCCAGCTTGACGAGACTCTCCTGCAGGATGGCGCCCGCGCGTTTCTTGACGTTTTCCTTGCCGTATTTTCGGAATTCCTTGGTTTGCGCCCAGCCGGTTTCGTAGTCGCTGACCCGGATGCGGGAACCGGGTTTCGCGCGCAGCAGCTTGAGATACGGTTTGTCGATCATGGGTGTCCGCCAGTCATCGTGCAGCCACGGTACTCCGTCCGGCCGCGTGGTCCCATGCAGAATCGGAACGGGACCACCCTGTGCGCAGTCTATACCGGCGCCGGACTTTCGAGCGAGAGCGATCGCCGCCGCCGAAATTCGCGCGACTCACCTTGACATTCTACTGGAGAGGCCGCATACTCCGCCTAGAATGTCTACTGGAAGCGAATCGGAACGAATCGCGCTCCTGCAGGGGACGCTCGATCTCCTCATCCTGCGCACGCTGCTCCTCGGCCCCCTCCACGGCCACGACATCGTCAAAGCGATTGCCCGCACGTCCGACGATGTGCTCAAGGTGGAGCAGGGTTCGCTGTACCCGGCGCTGCATCGCCTGATCAAACGTGGCTGGATCACCTTCGACGCGGGCACGTCCGAGAACAATCGCCAGGCGAAGTTCTATCGGCTGACGCCGAAGGGCAGGAAGCAGCTCGCCGTCGAAACCACCAAGTGGGACAAGCTGGCGGCCGCTGTCGCGCGGATCCTGAGGCCGGCATGAAGGGGCCAAGCCTCGCCGGCCTGGACGCCGAGATTCGCGATCACATCGAGCGCGAAACCGAGGACAACATCGCGCGGGGCATGTCGCCGGACGCCGCACGGCACGCCGCCTTCAAAGCCTTCGGCAATCGCACGACGACCCGGGAAGACGGTGAGGGCGGTCTGGATTCCGGTGTGGCTCGAACAGCTGGGACAGGATCTCCGCTACGCGGCACGCAGCCTGCGGCGGAATCCGCTTGTTCACGCTGATTGTCATCGGCACGCTGGCGATCGGCATCGGCCTGACGACGGCCGTCTTCGGCGTCTTCAACGCCATCCTGTTGCGGCCGCTGGATTATCCCGACGCCGCGCGTCTCGTGGTCGTGGGCACGGAGAGTCCCGAGCTGCCGTCCGGCCAGGACCTGGCGAACAATCAGGATTACTGGGACTGGAAGGACCAGGCGACGTCGCTCGATGCGCTCTTCGCCTACAACGTCTACGACCAGACGCTCGGCACCGGCGATGATCCCGTGCGTGTGCGGACGGCCGCGGTGTCTGCCGATTTCTGGCCGGTCAGCGGCGCGCGCGTCGTGGCCGGACGGCTCCCGGACGGGCGACGAACCGAATGTCGCGCTTCTGTCCGAGCCGTTGTTCGAGCGGCTGTTCAGCCGCGATCCGCAGACCATCGGCCGCGTGGTGACGCTCGACCGCACCGCGGTGACGATCGTCGGCGTGCTGCCGGGCGCGTTCCGCCTGCAGCTGCCGATGCCGCGGCGCCCCGGGCTTCAGGACAAGGATGTCGATCTCGTGCGCTCGTTCACCGTCCCGAAGCCGAACGCGCAGTTCCGTCAGCTCTTGAGCCTCGTCGGCCGGGTCAAGCCCGGGATCGATCGACAAGCCGCCGCCGCGGAACTCTCGGCGATTTACGCGCGCGGATCCGACAGCGCCCTCCGCCGCGGTTCAGTGCTGGTGGCGCCTCTCACGGAACGGATGGTCCGGCACGTGCGGCGCGGCTTGAACGTGCTGCTCGCGGGCGTGGGCTTCGTGCTGCTGGTCGCGTGCACCAACGTGGCGGATCTGCTGCTGGCGCGGATGTCGGCCCGCAGCAAGGAAATGGCCGTGCGCGTGTCGGTCGGCGCGGGGCGCGGCCGCGTCCTGCGGCAGCTGCTCCTCGAAAGCGTCGCGTACTGCGTCGTCGGCGGGCTGGGCGCACTGGCGATCGCACGCTGGGGCCTGGCGACCGTCATCCGTGTATATCCGTACGCGGCGCCGCGCCTGGCCGAGTCCACCATCGATCGCACGGTCCTGATCGTGACGCTCGTCGTGGTGGCGGCGACCGGCGTCTTCGTCGCGCTGATCCCCGCGATCGCCCTGCAGCGCGCGAACGTCCACGACATTCTGAAAGACGGCGGGCGTACGGCATCGGCCTCGCCACAACGGTTGCGGACACGTCGCGTGCTGGTCGGCGCCCAGCTTGCGCTGGCCGTCGCGCTGCTCTGCGGCGCCGGCCTTCTGCTGAAAAGCTTCTGGGCGATGACCGCGCGCCCTGACGGATTCGCAGCCGGATCGGATCCTGACGATGCGGCTCAATTTCCCGGCGGGATCGACGGGTCCGGCGCGAGTGGCGCTCGCCGATCGGGTGCTCGCGCGGATCAAGGCGCTGCCCGGCGTCACGGCGGCGAGCCTCAACAGCCACGGCGATCTGATTACCTGGTTCGACATTGCCGGCGCGCCGAAAACGCCGCGGGAACAGCGCCAGTTGCTCTACCTGAACCAGACGTCCCCTGAATTTGCGAACGTCATGGGTCTCAGGGTACTGAAGGGGCGCTGGCTCGCGGACGCCGAGCCGCGTCCGGTCGTCGTCCTGAACGAGACCGCGCGGCGGCTCAGGTTCGGCAACGAGGATCCGATCGGACGGACGATCGAGGGGCTGGCGATCGGCGAACCGATGTCATCGCCTCAGGATCCGAGTCTGCAACCCACGAGCGCGACTGTCGTCGGCGTGGTCGCCGATTTGCGTTACACGAAGCTCGACGAAGATCCCGTGCCGGAGTTCTACCTGCCGTACGGCCACGCGCGATCGATCTACCGGATGAACCTCGTCGTGCGGACCGCGGGCGATCCGGCGGCGATCGTCCCCGCGATGCGGGCCGCGCTCGCCGAGTTCGACAAGAACGAGAAGCCGTTCGACGTCATGACGCTCGAGGAGTCGCTGCGCGATTCGATTGCGCCGCGGCGCTTCAATCTCGTCGTCCTGCTCACCTTCGCGGCGACCTCGCTGCTGCTCGCGCTGGTGGGCATCTACGGCGTGATGTCGTACTCCGTGTCGCAGCGCGGCCACGAGCTCGGCATTCGTTCCGCGCTCGGTGCACAGCGGCGCGATGTTGTCGCCATGGTGGTGCGGCAGGGGATGGGCGTCGCGTTCGCCGGCATCAGCGTCGGCCTCATCGGGGCGCTGCTCCTGACGCGGACGATGGGCGGCCTTCTCTACGCCGTCGAGCCCGGGGATCCGTTGACTTTCATCGCCGCGGCTGCGCTCCTGGCGGTGACGGCGTTCGCGGCCTGTGTCGGCCCGGCGCTGAAAGCCGCGCTGGTCAATCCGCTGGTCGCGCTTCGCTGCGAATAGCCCGCGCACCTGCTACGATCGAGCAGGCCATGAAACCGGTGATTTTCTACGACGGCGATTGCGGGTTCTGCGATCGCTCCGTGCAGTGGGTCGCCCGGCACGATCGCGAGCAGTTCGACTTTGCGCCGCTGGGCGGGCCGACCTTCATGGCGCAAGTTCCCGAGGCGGTTCGCCGCGAACTTCCGGACACGATCGTCGTGGTCACCGAATCGGCGCGCCCGCTGATCCGCGGTCAAGCGGCGCGATATGTTCTTCAGCGGATGGGCGGGCCATGGCGCGCGCTCGCGCTGCTCATCGGCGCGCTGCCGGCGTCACTCGTGGACCGCGGCTACGACTGGTTCGCCCGTCACCGTCATCGCGTGGCCCCGGAGTTCTGCGGCATTCCCTCGCCGGCCCTCAGAAAACGCCTGCTGCCCTGAGCGCGTCGCTGCAGGAGCGGTTCGGTCTTCCAAAGAAAAAAGCCGGGCGGATCCATACGATCCGCCCGGCTCGAGCGAACGAATGACGCCGCGGCTTATTGCGCGCCGCGTGCGTCCGACTTCGCTCCAGCGCGACGCCGGCGCGCCACCATCGCGACGAGGCCCGAGCCCAGAAGGACCATCGACGCGGGTTCGGGAACCGGCGTGTTTTGCAGATCGGGCGCCGGACCGAGACCGAGCTGATCCTGCGCTTCCACGCCGTTGGCGTAGGTCATGTTCAGCACGCGCACGTTGCCGATGCCGTGCCACAGGTTGCTCGCGACCGCGTTGTTCGCGAGCTGCACGTAGTAGTTGTTCGGATCCATCGGCAGTTCCTGCTCGAACATCCAGAACGCGTACTGCAGTGTGTCGGCCGACGCAGCACGCCCGACGCCGGTGTTCGCGTAGTCGTAGCCCTGAAGTGAGCCGTTGCTGAACATCGTGTACAGGTAGGCGGTCTGATCCGAGATCGGATCGCGGCCGGTAATGGGATCGCCACCGTTGGCAGACCGAATCGGTCTGCGCGTAAGTGTTGACGCCGCCGACGGTGAACACGTTCGAGTAGTCGATGTATTGCGTGCGCTGCAGACAGAAGCTGATGAACGACCACAGCACGTTGTCGCTGCTGTCGACCACGTTCAACTGAAATTCGCCGCCGCCGGTATTGCCCGGAAGATCGCCGACACGAATGAGATTCCCTGCCTGGATGATTGGCGTCGCTTCGGCCATCGACCCGGCGCCAATCCAAACCGTCGCAACGAGAAGTGAAGTCAGAATCCTGCGCATGTAATTGGTTGTCCCTCTCCTGGCCTAAGGAGATAGCAAGGCATCCGCCAGCTCGACTTGCGTCATCCCGTCAAAATGCCAACGTTTTCAGCGCGGAAAAAATGAGCTACGCGAGAAGAGGTATCCCACACGGCGACTTTGGTCGGCGGGTCTCATGGCGAGCCTGACGATTCCCGCCGTCGACCGAAGGCAGCGCCGCCACGTGCCGGCGCGCAGCGGTCAGCGCATTTGCGCGGTATTGCTGGCCACCGTCTTTACAGCGTGCAATTGCGCGTCGTAACATCCTCCGTCTTTTGGCGTTTCGCGCGGCTGTTTCTGGAGGTTCGACATGGCTGACCCGATTCGGGGACGGTTTCTCTGGCACGAACTGATGACGACGGACACGAAGTCCGCCGGCACGTTCTACTCGAAGATCATCGGGTGGAAGCTGAAGCCCTGGGAAGACGGCGACTACATGCTGTTCATGTCGGGCGATCGCGGCATGGGCGGCCTCATGGCGCACCCCGAGAAGGACGGTCACCCGGTGTGGCTCACCTATATTGGTACGGCGAACGTTGACGACGCGGCGAAGCAGGTGGTCGCGCTCGGCGGCAAGATTCACAAGGAGCCAACCGACATTCCCAAGGTGGGCCGGTTTGCGGTCGTCGCGGATCCGCAGGGCGCCACGTTCGTGATTTTCACGCCGAGCCCGTCGCCGCAGGCCGCGGATGCGGCTCCGACCCTCGGCGACTTCTCCTGGCACGAGCTGGCGACAACCGACTGGCGCGCCGCGCTGACGTTCTATCAGCGGCTGTTCGGCTGGGAAGAGACAAGCGCGATGGACATGGGCCCCGGCATGGGGACGTACCAGATGTTCGGCTGGGGCGGCAAGACGATGGGCGGCATGTTCAACAAGCCGGCAGAAATGCCCGGTCCGCCCTCATGGCTGCCGTACGCGCGCGTCGGCGACGCCAGGAAGGTGGCGGCCGTCGATCAAGACCGCCGGCGGTCAAGTCATCAACGGACCGATGGAAGTGCCCGGTGGCGACTGGATCGCGCAGGGTCTGGATCTCCAGGGCGCGATGTTTGCCGTGCACTCGCTGAAGCCCGCCGACAGTGCGCCCGCGCCGGCCGCGAAAGCTCCGGCGGCCGCAGGGAAGAAAGCCGCGCCCGCGAAAAAGAAAGCGGCCGCGAAAGCCGCACCGAAGGCGAAGGCGAAAAAGGCGCCGGCGAAAAAGGCGGCAAAAGGCGCAAAGAAAGCCGCAAAGAAAGCCGCGAAGCCGGCTCGCAAGGCGGCGGCGAAACGGCCCGCGGCCAGGGCGTCGAAGAAAGCCGCGCCGAAAGCCAGGGCGAAGAGCGCGCCGAAGAAGAAAGCCGGGAAGAAGCGCTAGTGGAAATGCGGTTGCTCGAGGAGCATTCGGACCGCGGCGTCGTCATGACCGGACGCCGCGTGCTCATCGTCGAAGATAACCCCGCGAATCTCGCGCTGATGGAGTATCTGCTGAGGGCGGGAGGATTCAGCGTGCTCACGGCAAGCGACGGAGAAGCGGGCGTGGCGCTGGCGCTCCGCGAGCGCCCGGACGCGATCCTCATGGATCTCCTGATGCCGAGCCTGAACGGATTCGAAGCCTTCACGCGAATCCGCAAGATGCCGGAGCTGAGACAAGTCGTCGTGATTGCGGTGACGGCGCTCGCGTCGGCCAGCGAGCGCGACGGCATCCTCGCGCACGGTTTCGACGGCTGCATCGCCAAACCGATCACCCCCGCCACCTTCGTTCCACAGATCGAGCGTCTCATCCAGGTGCACGGCCCGTCGGGGTCCCCGGCAGCCGCCTCTTGATCGCGGCGCGGGACTCGCGCACACTGCTCGCATCGCTTCCCGACAGGTCGAGACCGTGCGGCATGCGTCGGAGCAGGGCGCATGGGAGATGGCGCGAGCGACTCCGCCGCCGTCGCTCCGTCCGTACGTCCGCGAGTACATGGGATGGTGGGAGGACGTATCGGTCCCGCTGTGCCGGCGCGAGGTTCCCACCGAGATCGTCCCCGTCATCATCAACTTCGGCGCGCCGGTCCGGCTTTACGAGGCCGCGGATCGATCGCGCTGGACCGACTACGGCAGCTTCACGACCGGCGTCTACGACACGTTCGTGCTCGTCGAAACCGCCGGCGCGGCCGGCGGACTCCAGATCAACCTGACCATTCTTGGCGCGCGCCTGTTTCTGGGGCAGCCGTTGCGCGATCTGATGAACCGCGCGATCGCGCTCGACGACCTGTTTGGCGCCGCGGCGGGCCGGCTCGAAGACGAGTTGCAGAGCGCCGCCGACTGGGGCGCCCGCTTCGACATCGTCGATCGCGAGCTGCTCGCGCGGATCCAGGGCACGCGAGGGCCTTCCGCCGACGTGCGGTGGGCGGTCCGGCGTCTCGTGCAGACGAACGGGCGCGTCACCATCGGGACTCTGCTGCACGAGGTGCGGTGCAGCCAGAAGCATCTCGTGTCCCAGTTCCGCGAACAGCTCGGCGTCACGCCCAAGACGCTGGCGCGCGTGCTGCGATTCGGCCGCGCCATCGAGCAGATCAAGGCGGGTGCGACGTCGCTGACCGACCTGGCGATCGACTGCGGCTACTACGATCAGTCGCACTTCGATCGCGACTTCCGCCACTTTGCCGGGACGACGCCGACCGAGCTCATTCGCAGCACGCTCGCCGACAGCGGCGGCTTCTCGGCCGACAGGTAAGATTCGTCCAAGACGCCCGCGTCCGCGGGCGCAGTACGCTCGCCGCATGACCATTTCACAACACGCAACCGTCAACCCGGTGTTCCGCTACCGCGACTGCTCGGCGGCGATCGAGTGGCTGATCCGCGTCTATGGGTTCGAGCAGCATGAACTCCATCAGGCGCCGGACGGTACGATCGTTCACGCCGAGCTGCGCTTCGGCGACGCCGGCATCGGACTGAGCGCTGCCGGTCCGGCCGCCGCCGACAACCCGTGGTCCATGGTCCGGAGCGGCATTTACGTGTCGCTCGCCGAAGTGGATGCGGTTCACGATCGGGCGCGCGCCGCGGGCGCGGAGATCGCCCAGCCGATCCGCGACACCAACTACGGCTCTCGTGAATTCTCGGCCCGCGATCCGGGAGGCCACCTGTGGAGCTTCGGCACGTACGGGATGACCGCGAAGGGCGCGGCGCCCGGCCTGTTCGTCACGCTGCTCTATAACGATGGCAGCGCCTCGATTGACTGGCTCACCCGCGCGTTCGGTTTCGAGAAGATCCTCGAGGTCGCCCGGCGCGAACGGCGCGATCGACCATGCGGAGTTGCGCCTCGGTGACGGGATCCTGATGGCGAGCTCGACGCCGGCGTCCACCGGCCACTGGGGCGCCGAGCGGCAGTGCACGTGCGTCTACACGCCCGATCCCGACGCGCACTTCGCGCGCGCGCAGGCCGCCGGAGCGGCAATCATCCAGGCGCCGCACGACACCCCGTACGGTGCGCGCTCGTACTACTCGAGCGATCCCGAAGGGTTTCTGTGGGGGTTCAGCACCTATCGCCCCAGCAGGAAATTGAGGAATTGAGGAATTGGGAAGTAGGGAATTGAGGAAGTTGAGGAATTGGAAGTTGGCCACTTCCTTAATTCCCTACTTCCGTACTTCCTTAATTTCAAGTGTCAGCGTTTGGCGTAATAGACGCTGTCGACCGGAAGCTTTTCCACCAGGTAGTCCTGGTCCTTGAACGGATACGCGGGACGGGGCTTCGAATTGATGAACGCGGCGAGTTGCTGCGCGTCCTCGTCGGACACGCTGCCCGGATCGAGGTAGGGCATCGTGAAGCGGATGATGCCGGCGAGCGTGTAGATGCGCGCGGCGCCGGCGCCGTCGTTCCACGAATCCGGTCCCCAGAGCGGACCGGGCCGCTTGTCGCCGACCGTGACGCCCTGTCCGTCCGCGCCGTGGCACGAGGTGCAGCGCTCGAGGAAAATCGCCTCGCCTTTCCTGGGATCCAGCTTGTGCGGATCGATCAGCGCGGCGTTCGGAATCGTGTTCTGCCCCCGCCATGACGGGTTGCTGCCCACGTTGTATCCGTTCGCGAGCCACGTCACATACGCGGAGAGCGCCAGCACTTCCTTCGACGTGGGCGTCGGCAGTTCGGCGCGCGAGCTGTCGGCGGCGTGGCCTTCGCCGTCAGCCGCGACCGCGCCGGTCGCGTTCTGGCTCCGCATGAAGCAATCGACGATGCGATCGCCGAGGCTGATCAGGCGCCCCGCGCGGCGGTTGTACTCGGGGAACATGCCCGGCGATGCCGACGAGCGGCAATCCCTTTTCACGCTGCCCGGCGTTCAGATGGCAGTTGTTGCACGACCCGCGGCCGGGCGCAAACTGCTTCGCTTCGCCAGGCGTGTTCGTGAAAATGCTGGAACCCCCAGCGGATGTCCTTCGAGAGCTTGGAATCGTCGAGCGTCGGATCGGTCAGCGGATTCTTCGGCACATCCCACGCCGTCACCATCGTCATCCGGGCGGGAATCAAGGGTCCGTTGAGCTTGTAGCGGAGGGCGTTTGGCGCCGGCGGAGCCGCCGGTCGGCAGGCGGCGGCCATCCCGACGAGGACGATACCGGCAAGACATGCAGCGGGAGATCTCATAGACCGCGAAGCACCAGGCGATGATAGTGTAACGGTAATTTGCGGCGCGGCGGGACCGCGTCCGTTCGAGGGAGAATCGCCCACATGAAGAGTCCAACCGACCAGCAGTCGCCACTGGCCAGGCGCTCGTTTCTATCCCGCCTCGGTGCGGGCGCGGCGGCGTTCGGGACCGTGTTCGGGGCGCGCGCGACGGTCGCGGGCGCACAGACGCCGGCACCGGCGGCGGCTGGCGCCTGGAAAGCGGCCCGGCATCCCGAGGACGACTGGCTCGAGCAGCCGGCGGCGAAACACCGTTTCTTTCTCGACACGACCTCCGTGCACGGCCTGGCGAATGCGCTGCTGTACGTCAACAACTACATGAGCACGAACCGCAACGCCTACGGCCTCGCGGATGCCGATCAGTCGGTCGTCATCTGCGTGCGCCACGAATCGGCGCCCTTCGCGTTCACCGACAAGATGTGGGCGAAGTACGGCGCAGAGACTGGCCGATCACGCGTCCTTCACCGATCCAAAGACCAAGCAGCCGCCGGTCATCAACGTATTCCAGGTGCGGCGAATACAGCCAGCTGCTGGGTGGACGGGGCGTCACGCTTGACGCCAACATCAAGCAAGGCGTCAAGCTGGCGGTCTGCCAGCTCGCGACGCGCGCGATGGCGTCAGCGATCGCCCAGAAGACCGGCGGCAAGACCGACGATGTCTTCAAGGAGCTGTCGGAAAACCTGGTGCCCAACGCCCGCCTCGTTCCGGCGGGCATCGTCGCGGTCAACCGTGCCCAGGAGCACGGCTACACGTTCTCGTACGTCGCCTGACGATCTGTTTCGTGTCTGGAGAGGGATCATGCGTACACGCATTTCGATTGCGACCACTGCGGCGTTCGTTGCGCTCACGGCCGGGAGCCTGATGGCCCAGGCGCAAGTCACCAAGGAAACCGTCCCGGGGATTTCGAATTTCTCGCGCGTCGAGACGACGATCGCGTGCGCGGGGGCGACGACCCCGGCCGCGGTCGCGACGGTGAAGCAGATGGGCTACAAGTCCATCATCAACCTGCGGCAGGCGAGCGAAGCGGGCGCCGACGTCGAGGCCGAAGCCGACGCCGCGAAGGCGGCCGGCATCACCTACGTGCACCTGCCGTTCAATACCGCGTCGCCGGATCCGGCGGTCGTCGACAAGTTCCTGGCGGCGGTCACCGCGCCGGCGAATCAGCCGGTGTTCGTCCACTGCGCGAGCGCAAACCGCGCCTCGGCGCTGTGGATGGTGAAGCGGATGCTGGTGGATGGATGGGATGCGGACCGGGCATCGACTGAAGCGGCCGCGCTCGGTCTGACGAGTCCGGCGCTCAAGACGTTCGCGCTCGACTACGTCAGCGCGCACAAGAAGTCGCTCTAGCGCCACGATCAACCGCAGAAGTTCGCGGAGACCGCGGAGAATTCTTTGTCAAGGGATTCTCTGCGAACTCTGCGGTCTCTGCGGTTGATTTGTCTCTACTCGTAGTGCTTCGCGGTCAGCGGCGGGAGCACGCCCTCGATCGCGGTGCGCTGCGACTCGAGCCACGGCGGCAGGACGAGTGATTCGCCGAGATGGGCGGCGTCCTCGTCTGCCGCGAAGCCCGGGCCGTCCGTGGCGAGCTCGAACAGCACGCCGCCGGGTTCGCGGAAGTACACCGACTTGAACCAGAACCGATTGATCACTTCGGTCGCGTGGCCGCCGGCGCTCTCCACCTGCGCGCGCACCGCGAGTTGATGCCGCTCGTCGTCCACCCGCCAGGCGAGATGATGGACGGCGCCGACTCCCCACGCGCCTCGCTGCGCGCCGCGCGCCTCCCGCACGTCGACCACGCCGGCGTGATCGTCGAAGCCGTAGCGCGTCCAGCCCTGGTCGCCGGCCAGCCGCTGGAATCCCAGCACCTCGGTGAGAAACGCGCTCGAGACATCCACGTCGCGCTCCCACAGCCGCGCGCCGTATAGCCCGCGAATCTGCTGATCGGCGGCGACCGGGCTGCCGTCCCACGGCGTAAACGCCCGCGGCACACCTCGCGCGCTTTCGACGAGCGCGACGCGGAGCCCGTGCGGATCGGCGAGCGGCAACGCCACGTCACCGAACCGCGACTCGACAGTCTGGACCGGCACGCCGTACCGATCGAGACGCGCGGCCCAGAAAGGGAGGCTGCCGGCCGGGACTTCGAGACTCACTTCAACGGCGAGACCGTAGCCGATGCGCGGCGGCGCCATTTCCGTCCACGGAAAGAAGGTCAGATCAGCGCCGGGATGTCCTTCAGCGTCGGCGTAGAACAGGTGATACGTGCCCGGGTCGTCCTGGTTGACGCTTTTCTTCACCAGGCGCATGCCGAGGATGCCCGCGTAGAAGTCGAGATTCTCCTGCGCGGGCCCTGCGATCGCGGTGATGTGATGAAGGCCGTTGACCTTGTGCACGATCTCCCCGGAGGCCGATTACGCCGTGGCCTCAGATCCCGACGCAGTGCGAGTACGCTTCTTCGCCGTGCGCGGTGAGGTCGATGCCCACGGCCTGATCGGCGGCGGACGCGCGCAGCGGGAAGGCGAGACCGACGAGCTTCAACAGCACGAAGGTCATCACACCACTATAGACAATCGCCGAGATGACGGCGATCGCCTGTATCGCCAGTTGTCCCGGATTGCCGAAGAGCAGCCCGTCCGCAACGCCGTTCAGCGCCTTCTGCGCAAACACGCCGGTCAGCAGCGCGCCGACCGTTCCGCCGAGGCCGTGCGCGGCGACGACGTCGAGTGAATCGTCGAGCGACGTCCGCGCGCGCCACAGCAGCGCGAAGTAGCTCGGAAACGCGGCAATCCCGCCGAGGACAATCGCGCTCATCGGTCCGATGAAACCTGCCGCCGGCGTGACGGCCACGAGACCGACGACGATCGCGGTGGCGGCGCCGACCGCGGTGGCCTTCTGCTGACGGACCGCGTCGATCAGGGTCCAGGCGACGAGCGTGCCGGCCGGCGCCAGCATGGTCGTCGTGAACGCGAGCGCCGCGGATCCGTTGGCGGCGACCGCACTGCCGGCGTTGAATCCGAACCAGCCAAACCACAGCAGTCCTGCGCCGAGCAGCGTGAACGGCACGTTGTGCGGGTGGAGCGAGTTCGAGGGATAGTCGCGCCGCGGCCCGACGACGATCGCGGTGACGAGGGCGGCCACGCCCGCGTTCACGTGGACGACGGTGCCGCCGGCGAAGTCGAGCGCGCCCATCTTCGCGAGGAAGCCGCCGCCCCAGACCCAGTGCGCGATCGGCGCGTAGACGACGAGCGCCCACAAGGTAATGAACGTGACGTAGGCGGAAAAGCGCATGCGCTCGACGATCGCGCCCGAGATGAGCGCCGCGGTGATGATCGCGAACGTGCCCTGATAGCACATGTACAGGTAGTGCGGAATGGTGGCCGGCGGATTCGGATCGAGGCCGACGCCGCGAAGGAAGACCCACTGCGTGCCGCCCAGATAGTCGCTGCCTGGTGCGAAGGCGAGCGAGTAGGCGACGGTTGCCCACAGCACGCCGACGAAGCCGAGGGAGATGAAACTCATCATCATCGTGTTGAGGGCGTTTTTCGAGCGAACCAGTCCTCCGTAGAAAAATGCGAGGGCCGGCGTCATCAGGAGCACGAGCGCCGTCGAGATCAACATCCAGGCGGTATCAGCAGGGTTCATGCGTACCTCGGGCGCGGGCCGTGTGGGAGCCGCGCGGATTGAGGCCCCGGAAAAGGGCCAAAACTGTCGCCTTCTTAGGCAAGCACGTTGCCATGGTCGAGGTCTGATATGTGTCTGTAACTACTTGTGTGAATTGATGTTAGGTATTCAGATCCATGTGACGGCGAGATACAAAAGTGTATAATGAATCAATAAAAGTAACAATTATGTCGATTTTTACCGAACCGTTTCATCGCCTCCATCTCGCCGGCCTGGGGACGTCGCGCGAAAGCCGCCACACTTGCCGGTCGGGCGCGACGAATCGACAGCGTTGTATGAATCCCTTATGAAGCGCCAATAGTGTCGCTTCTGCCGCGAGCCCGCCAGCCCAGATTTCAATCCTTACATTTATGTCGAACTGAACAATGAAGCGTACCTAATTGTCGGTCGACTTCCTGCGGAGGCGGGACGCGATTTTCCGCGCGCGCCCGGCGATTTCCGGCGAAAACACTCGCATTCCTGCAGGTTCCGCGCAGCCCGGCCGTATGGCGTTTCTCTTGCTATTCACCAGGCCGACAGCTTTTTTTCGACGCGCGGGTGCGTCGACGATTTCGACGCGACCCTGCGTCGATGATGAGGTGCGTTGATGACGAAGACGATGCGTGTGTGGAAGCAGTCGGTTCGCCTGGTACTGGCGGGAGCCGCGTTCGCGGCGTGCGTGGGCTCGGCGGCAACGGCGTCGGCACAGTCGACGATCTTCAACATTCCCACGACCGACACGGTGTCGCCGAAGAAGGGGTATTTTGAATTCGACTATCTGGCCCAGCTGCCGGCGCCGGACGAAGGGCAGTTCCAGGTCTTCACCCCGCGCTTCGTCGCCGGCGTCACTCCGATGATGGAAGCCGGCGTGAACTTTGGCAACGTCCACTACGCCGATGGTGGCGGCACCTTCGCGTCCATCCAGCCGAACGTCAAGTACAAGTTCTTCGCGAACGACGACAAGGGACTGGCGGCGGCGGCCGGCATCATCGGCTACTTCGCGCTGAACAATACGGACGAGACCGACAACTTCGGGCAGTACTATGTGAACTTCAGCAAGAAGATCAAAAGCGGGGCGCGATTCCACGTCGGCGGGTGTGGGTTCGATCTCGTACGGGGACGACAACACGGGCGGCGTGCTGCTCGGCTACGAACAGCCGCTTTCGAAGACCATCAGCTTCGTGACCGACTGGTTCAGCGGCAATAACTTCTGGGGCTACTTCACGCCGGGCATCTCCGTCGTGCTGCCGCACAGCGGTCTGCTGAACATCGGCTACAGCATCGGCAACAACAGCTACAACGACGACGCCGGGCAACGATACGCACAACAAAGCCTTCTTCATCTACTACGGCATCACGTTCCCGTAGTCGAGCAGAGAATCGCGGAGACCATGTCGCGTCGCGCCGCGCATCGGCGCGAGTGACGGCACGGGTTTCCCTCGTTGACTGTTCCACGCGCCGCCGCCAAGATGTGAGGCGGAGGGGCGATGACACGACGCGAGTGCAGGTCGAGGGCGAGCGGTTGGCCCATCCGAGGATTGGTCGTGGCCGGAGCGCTCGGCGTCTCGCTGCTGGCCGGTCGGACGGCGTCAGCGCAAAGTGGCAATGACCGCGAACCACGGCGCGCTGAAGTTCACCGGCACGCTCGACGTTCCCTCGGTCTACGTGTTCCGGGGCATCGTGCAGGAGAGCGATCCGAAACTCACCCTGCAGCCGGCGGCGGACGTGACCGGCCGGGTGAAGTCGGGTGACGGCGCGTTCAAGACGCATCGATGTCAGTCTCGGCGTGTGGAACAGTCTTCAGACCGGATCGTCGGGCAGCGATGGGCCCACGGGCCGGCTGCACTACGAAGAAGACTTCTACACGATGCTGAAGCTGGGCCTCGGCGGCGGTTTCGGGGTCAGCGCCGAGTACGTGGCGTTCACCAGCCCGAACCTGATGAAAGACACCGTTCAGGAATTTCAGATCGGTGTGAACAGGAAGGGGACCTTCAATCCTTACGCGCTGTTCGCGTTCGAGTTGACGGACCAGTCGCTGGATCAGGGCGAGCACAAAGGCACCTACGGCGAGTTCGGCGTGGCGCCGAGCTGGCGGCTCGGCAAGCGACTGACGGTGACGGTGCCGGCGAAGGTCGGCTTGAGCCTGAAGGACTACTACGAGTTGAACGGCGTCGATCACACGTTCGGATTCTTCGACGTCGGAGGGCTCGCCACGATTCCGCTCGGCCTGCCGGCCGGTGCCGGCGCGTGGAATCTGCATGGCGGAGTGGACGTCATCGCGATGGGTGACAAGGCGAAGGCGGCCAACGACGGCAACGGATCGAAGGTTGTCGCGACTGATCGGGATCGGCGTCACCTACTAGAGGTCTGCGGCGAACGTCGCCGGTCCGGCTCGCGATGCCTCCCGCGACCTGGACCGGCGGCTCCTTCGCGCACACGGAGGGCGGCGGGCATACCGTCGCCCTCTTTTTTGTCCGGTGCGCGTGGCGGCCGCCGGCGTCTGCCGCTGACAAAATTGTTGAACGCCGATGGCCTTGCGACAATTGCGTCGTTCCGGCACCGGACCGCAGCCGGGCGAGAAGTCCACGAATCGTTCAGGAAAAGCGCGATTTCTGCGGTTTTCCGGCGACTCACTCGGCGGTGCCGGTCTTGCTGAGGAGACTACGCCACGTGCAGGTCGAGCTCAAAGGTCTGGGATCGTTGAAGGCGTCGATGCAGGGCGGGCGAGGTGTCTCGTGGGATATCGCACACTGTTCGCAGGAGGAATTTCCGACTACGATACGCTTCGAGCCCGGCATCTGACGGGCCTGCCGATCTATTCACGCCCGCGATCGATGTCCGAGCCCAACTCTTCGCCGGTTTCGCGTCCAGGCCCGCCTCCCGGGCCCGATCCGCGTGTCGCCCGCGCGCAGCGCCTCGAGGCCGCGCGCCGCGAGCTCGTCGCCGCGACGGAGCGCGGCGAGGGCGGACGCAACGCGCTGCGCCAGTACTCGCACCGCATGGACGCGCTCATCCAGCAGCTGTTTGCCGAGGCCGGCGCCGCGTCGCAGCCGGTCGGCGGTGTTCGCGCTCGGCGGCTACGGCCGCCGCGAGCTGTGCCTGCACTCCGACATCGACCTGCTGGTCCTCTTCGCCGGCACCATCGGCCGCCGACGACGAGCGGTTCCTGCACGCGTTCCTCAATCCGCTGTGGGATCTCGGGCTGACGGTCGGCCATCACGTGCGCGAGGTGCACGAAGGCGCGGGTCTCGAAGCCGACAACCCGGAATTCCTGCTGGCGCTGACCGACGCGCGCGCCGGTCGTCGGCGATGCCACGCTGCTCGATCAGTTCCTCGGCGGCCTCCGAACATGGCGCGCACCGCCACGCGGACGCTCGATGCGCTCAAGGCGCTGATCGCCGAGCGCCACGCGCGGTTCAACGACACGCTCTATCAGCTCGAGCCCGACGTGAAGGAAGCGCCCGGCGGCCTGCGCGATCTGTTCGGCGCGCAGACGATCGCGAAGCTGACCGATCCGGCGCTGCTCGGCGCAGGGCGGCGCCGGGCCGCGCGCGCTCGAGGACGCCGAGGAGTTCCTGCTGCGCGTGCGCTCGATCCTGCACCTCGAGGCCAAGCGCCACCACAACATCCTCGGCCACGAGCTGCAGGAGCGCGCCGCCGAGCGTGCTGCGGCTACGCCGGCGCGACGCCGCGCCAGCGGGTCGAGCGCTTCATGGGCGACTACTTCCGCCACGCCCGCGCCATCGATCGCTCGCTGCGGTGGGCGCTGCGCGCCGCGCCGGCGCCGATCGGCCGCAATCTGGTGCGCGCCGCCGACGGCATCCGCTTCGTCGACGCGCGCGAGGCGGCCGAGCGGCCGGAAACCTGGCTCGCGCTGTTCCAGGCGGCGCATCGACCAGCGACTGCGCCGTGTCCGACGATGCGCTGTCGTGCGTGCAGCAGAACGCCGGCCGCTTCACGCGCCGAGGACTTCTTTCCGACCGCCGCGCATCGCGACGCGCTGCTGCGCTTCCTGAAGCCGCGCCGCGGCCTGTACGCGCGGCTGTCCGAGATGCACGACTCGGGACTGCTCGGGCAGATGATTCCCGAGTTCAAGGCGATCAACTGCCGCGTCGTCCGCGACTTCTACCACAAGTACACGGTCGACGAGCACACGCTGCTGACCATCCGCAACCTCGAGCGGCTGACCGAGGCCGCGCGTCCCGAGCGCGAGCGGTTTCGCGCGGCTGCTCGGCGAGCTCGACGCGCCCGAGCTGCTCGTGCTGTCGCTGCTGCTATCACGACGTCGGCAAGTGGACGCGACGAGGATCACGCCGCCGAGAGCACGCGCATGGCGCGCCAGCTGTTCGAGCGGCTCGATCTCGATCGAGGAGGCGCGCGCGACTCGTCGAGTTCCTCGTCAGCGAGCACCTCAAGATGTCGCTGGTCGCGTTCCGGCGCGACACCGAGGACCCGGAGATCGTCCGGCAGTTCGCCGGCTCTCGTCGGCGTCGAAGAGCGGCTGAAGATGCTCTGCCTGATGACGCTGGCCGACGTCGAAGCGGTCAGCCGCGAGACGCTGACGCCGTGGAAGGAGGAGCTGCTCTGGCGGCTCTACGTCGACACCTACAACCACCTCACGCTGGCCTACGGCGACGAGGTCATCGACCGCGAGCAGTCGGCGCACTCCGCGCTGCATCGAGCAGCGGCCGGCGGACCTGTCGCGCCGAAGAGATCGCCGGCGTTCCTCGAAGGGCTGCCGCGCCGCTACCTGCAGCTCTTCTCGCCGCGACGCGGTCTACCGCCACGTCCGGCAGGCCGCGCGATCTCGGCCCGGACGCGGTCAAGGCCTGGCTCGAGCGCAGCGACGTCGGGCTGGGAGCTGACCGTGCTCACCCACGACCAGCCGTTCCTGTTCTCGAACATCTCGGGCGTGCTGTCGTCGTTCGGGATGGACATCCTGCGCGGCTTCGCCTTCACCAAGCCGACCGGCCTCATCGTCGACATGTTCCATTTCACCGACGACGAGCGGTTCCTCGAGCTGAACGAAGGCGGCGAGGCGCAGCTGCTCAAGACGCTGCGAGGACGTGCTTGCGCGGCGCGCTGGACGTCGCGGCCCGGCTCAAGGGCCGCGAGGAGGGCGCGTTCCGGCGCCGGCTGCCCGGGATTCGCGCCGGTCATCCACTGCGACAACGAGTCGTCGCGCCGCTACACCATCGTCGAAATCGTCGCGGAAAACGCGCTCGGCCTGCTGTACCGCGTCAGCCGCGCGATGTCGGAGTCGGGGTGCGACGTCGATCTCGTGCTGATCGCCACCGAAGGCCGCCGGGCGATCGACGTGTTCCATCTGACGCGGGACGGCGAGAAGCTGACCGCCGGCGCAGCAAGCTGGAAGTGACGGACAACCTGCAACGCGTTCTGGAGGGACGCCCATGAAGCTGATCAAGTCCATCGTTCGACCCAACAAAGTGGATGAAGTGAAAGCCGCGCTCGAGAAGCTCCAGATTTCCGGCATGACGGTCACCGAGGTCCGCGGCCACGGCAAGCAGAAGGGGCACACGGCCATCTATCGCGGCCAGGAGTACAACGTCAGCCTGCTGCCGAAGATGGAGATCGAAGTCGTCGTCCCCGACTCGATGGCCGACGACGCCATCAAGGCGATCATCGAGGCGGCGCGCACCGGCGAAATCGGCGACGGCCGGGTGTTCGTGATTCCGGTCGGCGAGAGCTACAAGATTCGGACGGGAGAGAAGGAAGGCTAGACCCAGCGAGCTTCAGTTCATTCGCCCTGCCGGCCAGGAATGCCGGCCGGTTCAGGGCGCGGGCGGCGTCTTCAGATCCTTGACGATGAAGACCTTCTCGCCGGGTCGAATCAGTCCCAGCTCGCGGCGGGCCAGTTCCTCGATCGCCGTCGGGTCGTCCTGCAGCCGGCGACTTCCTCGCGCAGCCGCGCGTTCTCCGCGCGCTGCCGCGCCAGCGCGGCGGACAGCTCGTCGTACTGCTGCCGCGCCCGGAGCATCGCCAGCAGGCCGCGTCGCCGACCAGCGCGTCGACACGACCAGCAGGGCGACGACCACGAAGAGCGCCAGCTGACCGACCCGCTTGCATCTGAGACGGGCGCACGGGCTGAGCCGGTCGCCGTTTGGACGACGGATGTGGACTCGGCCGTCGTCACGCGCCAAGAACAGTACAACAACTGCGTCACATGTACAACTACGAAATGCACGTATCGTCGACGCTCATGACCGATGTCGTTCTCGTCCTCACGACCGTGCCGGCCGACGACCGTGGCGAAGACGATCGCGCGCGCCCTCGTGGACGAGCGGCTGGCGGCCTGCGTCAACGTCGGCGCGCCGATGATGTCGATCTATCGCTGGCAGGGGAGCGTCGAGCGCGAGGCGGAGTCGCAGCTGGTGATCAAGACGACGCGCGACCGCGTGGCCGCCGTCGAGGCGCGGCTGCGAAGCTGCATCCTTACGAACTGCCGGAATTCCTCGTGCTGCCGGTCGGCGACGGCGAGCCAGTCGTACCTGGACTGGGTCAGCGCGCAGACGGCCGCGCCCGATGCCTGAAGTACTCGAACGCCATCGGCAGCAGTGAGACGAATGACGATGCCGCATGCGCGACGAGCGAGAAGTTCGTCCTTGATAGCGACCGGCACGTTGCTCGAACTGGTCAGCACCTACGGCGCCTGGGTCTACGGCGTCCTGTTCCTCATCGTCTTCGCCGAGACCGGCGTTCGTTGTGACGCCGATTCTGCCAGGCGATCTCGCTGCTGTTCGCCGACCGGCGCGCACTGAGCGTCCGGACGATCGAGCGTGACTCGCGCGTTGCACTGCCGCCTTGCCGCCGTTGCCGGCAACGCCGTAACTCATGCGCGTCGGCCGATATCGGACCGCGGTCTTCGATCGCAGCGGCGCCCACGCGTCGGCGTCGGCTGCGTCTGACTTCTCGATGATCCGTGCGCCGATCGCCCGTCCGACCGAGTAGTTCGACCGCGTCGCCGCCGATGGCCGCCGACCAGCAGCAGGACGTCGCCGCGCGTCGTGATGTCGAGCGACGCCGGTCGGCGGCGATCGCGCCTGCGGCGAAGAGCAGCGAGTCGCCCGGCAGGAACGGCTGTGACGACCAGTCCCGGTCTCGGCAAAGACAATCACGAAACAGGATCGCCGTAGATCCATCGCGCCGTAGCGTGGCGACGATGTCGAGCAGATACCTGTCGGCGTGCAGCAGCAGATCGACGAGATGGGTCATCGGGACAGACAGGCATCAGACGGCGTCGAGCGCCTGCGACAGGTCCTCTTTCAGGTCCTCGATGTCCTCGAGGCCGGCAGAAATGCGGACCAGCCCGTCGGTGATGCCGAGCGCGGCGCGGCGTTCCGCCGGCACCGACGCGTGCGTCATCGTGGCCGGATGCGAGATCAGCGTTTCGACGCCGCCGAGGCTTTCGGCGAGCGCCATCAGGCGGACGCCGTTCAGCACCCGCCGCGCCGCTTCGAGCGATCCCAGATCGAACGCCAGCATGCCGCCGAAGCCGCGCATCTGGCGGCTGCGCGAGCGCGTGCTGCGGATGCGACGGCAGGCCGGGATAGTAGACGCGCTTCGACCTTCGGGATGCGCCTTCGAGAAACTCGCGCCAGGCGCCAGGCCGGTCGCGCTGTGCTGCGCCATCCGGAGCGGCAGCGTCTTGGTGCCGCGCAGCACCAGCCACGAGTCGAACGGGCTGAGGATCGCGCCGGCGGCGTTCTGCACGAACCCCAGCCACTCGATGTCCTCGTCGCGGGTCGCGATCACGATGCCGCCGACGCTGTCGCTGTGGCCGTTCAGATATTTCGTCGTGCTGTGCGTGACGAGGTCGGCGCCGAACTCGATCGGCCGCTGCAGGCACGGGCTCGCGAAGGTGTTGTCGACGACCAGCCGCGCGCCGTGCCGGTGCGCGAGATCGGCGGCCTCGCGCGAGATCGGTCAGCCGCATCACCGGGTTGCTCGGCGTTTCGACGAACAGCAGCCGCGTCGCCGGCGTGAACGCGCGCTCGGTGGCGGTCGAGATCGGCCGGTGTCGACGTAGGTGAACGACAGCTGATAGCGGCGTCAACACCCGCTCGAACAGCCGGAACGTTCCGCCGTAGACGTTGTCGGAGACGACGACGTGGTCGCCGCTCTTCAGCAGCGACGTGATCGCGTTGATGGCGGCCATGCCCGAGGCGAACGCGAAGCCGCTCTTGCCGCCTTCGATCGCGGCGAGATTCGCCTCGAGCGCCGAGCGCGTCGGATTCTGCGTGCGCGCGTACTCGAAGCCCTTGTGCCGGCCGAGCTCCTCCTGCACGTAGGTCGAGGTCTGGTAGATCGGCGTGATGATGGCGCCGGTCGTGGGATCGGGTTCCTGGCCGGCGTGGAGGCAGATCGTCTCGAACCGTGCGGTCGGTTTCAGCTTCACGGACCGCCCTACGATACATGGTCTAATATCGCGAAGTCCACGCGCCTGACCGATGAAGCACGCGCTGCTCAGAACGCTGGCCCGGGCGCGCGATCGTGATCGGCGCGGCGGTGAAGATCGCCGTCATCGCGCTCGGTCTCGTCGTCGCCGGTGCCGACGGTGCTCGGCGTCGCTCGACACGCTGGCGTCGGTCGCGCTGGTCGGCGGCGGCGTCGTACTTCCTCGGCGCGCGGGCTGACGTTCGCGACAGCAGCGGCTGCTGTGGCGCGTCCGCCGCAAGCTGATCATCTCGTACATCTTCATCGGCTTCGTTCCGTCGATCCTGATCGTCGCGTTCTTCCTGCTCGGCGGACTGTTGCTGTTCTCGAACTTCAGCTCGTATCTGGTGCAGAACGAGTTTCGATCGCTCGGCGACCGTGCGCTGGCGATCGCCTCGTCGACCGCGCTCGACATCCAGCGGGCCGGCGGACGCGACGCTGAACGCGATCGTCGGCGCGCCAGCAGTCGGCACAAGCGCAGGCGCTGCCCGGGTTGTCGATCGCCGTCGTGCCCTGACCGCCCGGTCGCGTGACGCCGAGCGCGGCGCGCACCGACGCGGCGCTGACGGCGCCGCCGCGACGGCCGGTCCGTGGGCGCACGTCGCAGCCGCCGGTGACACTGCCGGCCTGGCTCGTCTGTGACGGTTCAGGGGCTGCTCAGCAGCCTGTCGTCCGAGCCGAGGCCGCGCTGCCGCGGCGCCGGTCGAGCAACGGTCGGACGTCGACGTGCTGGTGCGCGGCGATCGGCGTTCGCCGACAGTCGGGACGCCGACGCTACGCGGTGGTCGTCGACGTGCCGGTGGACGATCGCCGTCGAAGCCGATCTGCGGGCGAGACCGGCGTCGACATCGGCACGTTCCAGCTGCGCGGCGTCGATGTCCGGCCGCTTCAGGGACGCGCGGCCGGCTGCGGCGCCGCTGCCGCCGGCCGTCGGGCAGCGGCATGCCGGTCACGTCCGTGACGTTCCTCGAGCAGCACGACTGGGCGACCGGCGCGCCGGGGTCGGTGATGGCCTCCATGCAGCTGAGCATCCCCGAGATCTACCGGCGGATCTCGGCGCAGGCGTCCGGCGACGCGCGATTCAGCCAGGGGCTGCTCCTGCTGCTGGTGGTCGATCGGCGTGCCTGTTCCTCATCATCCAGGCGTTCGCGCTGATGGCCGGGCTGGCGCTGGCCCGATCGATCACCGGCTCGGTGCACGAGCTGTTTGCCGGCACCGAGCGCGTGCGCAAAGGCGACTTCACCCACAAGATCGCCATCCGCGGCGCGCGATCAGCTCGGCGAACTGGCCGAGTCGTTCAACTCGATGACCGCCAGCATCGAGGATCTGCTGCGCGAGCAGGCCGAGAAGAAGCGTCTCGAGGAGGAACTGCGCATCGCGCACGAAATCCAGATGTCGCTGCTGCCGCAGGGCCCGCTCGGCATGCCGGGACTGTCGGTGACGGCGCTGTGCGTGCCGGCCCGCGAGGTCGGCGGCGACTACTACGATTTCCTCCCGCTCGACGATCACCGGGTCGGCGTCCTGATTGCGGACGTGTCGGGCAAGGGCACGTCGGCGGCGCTCTACATGGCGGAGATGAAGGGGCTGATGCTCTCGCTGAGCCGCATCCACACCTCGCCGCGCGATCTGCTGATCGACGCCAACCGGATCATCGCCGAGCACCTCGACGCGCGCAGCTTCATCACGATGACCTACGCGGTCCTCGACCTGCAGCGCGCGGACGATGACCTATGCGCGCGCCGGTCACACGCCGCTGATCTATCTGCGCGACCAACGGGCCGGCACGCCAGCTGCACGTCCTGGCGCCGGACGGCCTGGTGCGTCGGCCTCAAGATCGACAACGGCGAGACGTTCGATCGCCTGCTCCGCGAAGAGACGATGCCGATTCATTCGCGGGGATCTGCTGCTGCTGTTCACCGACGGCATCACCGAAGCGATGGATGCCAGCGACGACTGCTTCGGCGAGGACCGCCTCGGCCGGACCTGCTCGAGCAGCACGCCGACCTGCCGACGAGGAACTGCGCGAGCGGGTGCTGCGCGAGATTGCCGCGTTCGTCGGCGACGCGCCGCAGCACGACGACATGACGATGCTGATCCTGCTGCGCATCGGCGACGCGGCGATCGATCCGGCCGCCTGCACGGCGGTGGTCGCCGGAGCGGGGGTCTGAGGTGAACGAGCTGGTCACGATCTTCCGCACGCAGTCCGACGTCGAAGCCAGCATCGTCCGCGGCCTGCTCGAGGCCAACGGGGTCATGTCGGTCGTCTCGTCGCCGGTGACCCACGTCGCTGTTTCCGCTGACCGTCAACGAGCTGGGCGAGGTGCGGATCGCGGTGCACCCGGAGGAAGCGGAGGAGGCGCGGCGCATCATCGACAGCCACCGCACCGAAACTGACGACCGGCAGGTGGTGCGGCTGCGGGACGAGTTCGAGACGCTGCAGCGCAGCATCGACTACCGCTTCCGCGACCGCGGCCTCCTCGAACACGCCATGACCCACACCTCGCGCGCGAACGAGGACGTCAGCGGCGGCGTGGCCGACAACGAGTCGCTCGAGTTCCTCGGCGACGCGGTGCTCGGGTTCGTCGTCGCCGACCTGCTGTTCCGCGAGTTCCCGGCGTCGAACGAAGGGCAGAAGTCGAAGATCAAGGCGTCGCTGGTGTCGACGGCGACGCTGGCGCGACAGGCCGAGCGGCTGGCGCTCGGCGATCACCTGCTGCTCGGCAAGGGTGAAGAAAAGACCGGCGGCCGCCACAAGCAGGCGCTGCTGGCCGACGCCTACGAGGCGCTCATCGCGGCGATCTATCTCGATGGCGGCATCGAGCAGGCGCGGGCGTTCATCGTCCGGGAGTTGACGCCGCTGCTCGAACGACGTCCGGGAAGGCGGCGCGGTCGGGCAGGATTACAAGTCGGCGCTGCAGGAGTATCTGCAGTCACGCGATCGGCCGCTGCCGGAGTACCGCCTGGCCGGGACGATTGGTCCCGATCACCGCAAGCAGTTTCAGGTGGAAGCCGTGCTCGACGGACAGGCCGTGGCCGAGGGCGGCGGGCCGAGCAAGAAAGAGGCGGAACAGGAAGCGGCGCGGCTGGCGCTCGAGCGGCTCAAGCAGGACGCGCCGCCGATCAGGCGGCCGATAGCGTCTCAGTCGATCTCGATGATGCCCCAGTCCTTCCGCTCTTCTTCGATGAGCGCCGCGCCGGCCGACGCCATGACGAGCGCCGGTTCGGGCTGCTGGGGCAGGCGCGGCAGCGCGTAACGGTGCACTTCGCGCGCGACGTCGTCTTCGCTCGGCGCGGTCGCCCGGCAGTGCAGGCGGACCCAGACGCGCAGCAGCGGGTCGGTATAGCTGTAACGCTTGTGCCGCGCGCTCACGAGATCGACGTCCTCCAGCCAGGACAGATAGTCCTTGGTCGATCCCGGCGTGCGCTGCAGCCGCTGCGAGATCTCGGTCAGCGTCAGCCCTTCTTCTTCCGCGAGGATATCGAGAATCGCCTTGAGGGCGCCGTAGCCGCGGGCGCGATGCAGCCGCAGCTCGTACGAGAACGCGCACTGCTGCGCCAGGCGGCCGTCGGGCGCAATGAGCGCGGCCAGCGCGCTGACGACGTCGCTGGCGCCGGGGCCGCCGCGTTCGCGGGCGGCGATGAGTTCGTCGGCCAGGGCGCGCACGTACGACCGGGCGGCCATCGGCCAGCGCCTGAACGGTGCGCGCGGTGTATTCAGCTTCGTGGGCGTCGCCGGAGGACAGTTGCCCGGCGGCCAGGCCGAGGATGTCGAGCGTATCCTCGGCGGTCAGCGCCGGCATGTGAATCACTTCGAACCGTGACGAACGATCGCGCAGCAGACGCAGCGCGCGCGCCGTGTAACGGCTGGTCAGGACGAAACGGTTGCCGCTGGCGGACAGCCCGTCGAGCAGATCGTGCAGAACCCGGCGCAGGCCGGGGAAGCTCTCGAACGTCCGGAACTCGAGGAATTCATCCAGCAGGAACGTCGCCGCGTCGCCGTTGCCGGCGCGGGCGCGGCCGAAAAATCCGAGCGTGGCGTCGAAGGCCGCTCGCGTGGTCGAGCGCGCGATGTCGCCGGGCGCGAACGGCGTCGCCGCGACCGTCGCGTCGAGAAACCGTTCGGGTGTCGTCGCGGTGCGGTCGACGTTGATGTATTGCGCGGTCGAGCGGCCGATCCGGTCGCGCAGCTGGATCAGCAGCGTGGTCCGGCCGCTGCCGCACCCGCCGAGCAGAACCGGGATGCGCGGTGGAGAAGCGTCGAGGGCCGCGAGCACGCGGCGCATGAGAGTGGATCGTGGCGTGAGCATTCGTGCGTCCGAAAGAATAGACCTTAAAAAGCAGCGCGCACGTTGTCAATCGAAAATGAAAATATTTTTCTCTTGACTACGTTGCCGTTCGCGTCGTTTCGTTTGCGCGCATGACGCGGCGCGCCGTGCCGAGGTGAGTCGCGAGCGTCCGACGGAGTAGAATCTTAGCCCGATGAAGAATCTCGCAGTCCTCGGTGCGCAGTGGGGCGACGAAGGCAAGGGCAAGATTGTCGACTTGCTCACGTCGCGGTTCGATATTGTCGCGCGGTATCAGGGCGGCCATAACGCCGGGCATACCGTGTATGTCAACGGCGTCAAGTTCGTGCTCCGCCTGATTCCGTCGGGCATGCTGCATGCCGGCATCCGCTGCGTCATCGGCAACGGCGTGGTGGTCGATCCGCAGGCGCTGTTTGCCGAGGTCGACGAGCTCACCAGGAACGGGATCGACGTCGAGAACCGGCTGTTTGTCAGCGACAAGGCGCATCTCATCCTCCCGTATCACCGCGATCTCGACCTGCTGTCGGAGGCGCGGCGCGGCGAGCGCAAGATCGGCACGACCTCGCGGGGCATCGGGCCGGCCTACGAAGACAAGATTGCGCGGCGCGGCGTGCGGGTGGCCGACCTGGCCAACCCGACAGGCCTCGAGCAGACCGTCCGCGACAACGTGCTGGCCCGGAACCGCCTGGTGCACGACTCGACGATGGACTGGCAGGCGGTGCTGCACCAGGTGCTGGAGGCGGGCAAGCGGCTGCAGCCGATGGTCCGCGACGTCTCGCTGATGCTCGCCGACGCGATGAAGGCGGGCGAGTCGATTCTCTTCGAGGGCGCGCAGGGCACGCTGCTCGACATCGATCACGGGACCTATCCGTACGTCACCTCGTCGAACGCGACGATCGGCGGCGTGTGCACCGGACTCGGCGTCGGACCGAAGGCGATCGGTTCGGTCCTCGGCGTCGTCAAGGCCTACACGACCCGCGTCGGCGAAGGGCCGCTGCCGACGGAACTGACCGGCGAGATGGGCAACCGCCTGCGCGACAGCGGCAACGAGTACGGCGCGGTGACCGGGCGGCCGCGCCGCTGCGGCTGGTACGACGCGGTCGCCGTTCGCTACGGCGTGCGCATCAACGGGCTCGACGCGCTCGCGCTGACCAAGCTCGATGTCCTCGACGGGCTCGATCACATCGACATCTGCACCGCCTACCGGTGCGGATCGCGGACCTTCACGGAGTTCCCGTCGGACATCGCGCAGCTCGCGTCGTGCGAGCCGGTCTACGAATCGCTGCCCGGCTGGTCGTCGCCGACCAAGGGCCTCCGCCGCTTCGCCGACCTCCCGGACAACGCGCGCCGCTACATCAACCGGCTCGAAGAAGTCACCGGCGTGCCGGCGGCCATCGTCTCGACCGGCTCCGATCGCGACGACACCATCGTTCGTGAGGAGTTCGCGGGAGTTCTCACGAAAGTTGGGAAGTAAGGAAGTAGGGAAGTAAGGAAGTAACTTCTTAAGTACATTCCTAACCGCGATTCTAGCTGCCACTCCGTAACTTCCTGATTCCTAACTTCCCGACTTCCTTACTTTCAAGTTTCACTGAGCGTGTCGTTGCGCCAGCGCTTCGATGGCGGCGGGGTCGGCGTCGATGAAGTCGATGCCGGCGCGGTAGCGGTGGGGGATTTCGAACGACGCCCAGGTAATCGCGCCGCTCATTCTGAGGGTGCCGCGCTCGTCGGTCAGCGAGACGCGCACGCGTTGATTCGGCTTCAGCGTCGTCGGCGACAGCACCTGCGCGCCGATCGCCGACAGATCGACCAGCGTCGCCGCGTTGCCGTCGATCAAGATCTCCACGCCACCAGCGATCGGCACACGGGCGGCGCGGCGCGTGCCGCGGTCGTCGAGCGGCGCCGGCCGGCTCGTCGATCGCGACCGCCGCGACCGTCTCGGCGGGACTGCTCTCAGCGGGCGGAGGAGGCGTGGCGCGCGCCGGTTCGGCGTCGTGCGACACCACGCGGATTTCCGAGCGGGCCAGCGACGGGTCGGCCTTGATGCGGTTGATCAGCGCGGCGCCGCGAGGCGTCGTCGCGAACGCGCGCTCGAGCGCGACGATCGCCGGCCGCCGCTTCATGATGGTTTCGAGCGCCCGCAGCGCGTCGCCGTCGGTGAACGCGAGGAGCTCGCCGCCCTCGCGCGCGGCCCGCTCCTTCAGCGGCGGCAGCAGCTCCGCCGCGGCAATCAACACTGTGCACGAGTTCAGGCACGGCGCCGTCAGAAAATACGGGCGTCGTGCAGCGGCCACCAGCGGACCTTGACCTTGCCGACGATGTACTTCTTGGGGACCGAGCCCCAGTGGCGGCTGTCCAGGCTGTTGTTGCGATGATCGCCCATGACGAAGTAGTAGCCCTGTTGAATGACCGTCGGGCCCCAATCGTCGTGGCTGCGGAATTCCTCGGGGACGTAGTCGTCGTGCAGCGGAATGTCGTTGACGTAGACGTGGCCGTCTTCGATGCGGACCGTGTCACCCTCGCGGGCGATCACCCGCTTCACGAACATCTTGGCCGGATCGACCGGGTAATAGAGCATGACGATGTCGCCGGGCCGCGGGTCGCCAAGCTCGTAAACCAGCTTGTTGACGATCAGCCGATCGTGATCTTCGAGCGTCGGCGCCATGCTGAGGCCGTCCACGCGCGCGACCTGGAAGCCGAACGTGACGATCAGCGTCGCGTACACCGCCGCGGAGAACAGTGTCTGGATGCCGGAGGCGAGCTCGGCGCCGATCCGCCGCCACGTGCCGCTCGCTTCACGCACCAGCGGCGCGTCCGCGGCCATCGAGTCCGTCAGCGTGTGATGCGGCTGGCCGCCATCGAACGTCCCTTCGAGCTGTGGCGCGAGGACCGGGTGAATCGGGTTGAAATGTGGGTTCTTGTTCCATGAGGCCGCTGACTCTTCAGAATACCATTAGCATGGCATCGCCGTTGCTACCCGATGAGTACATATGAGTGCAGGAGTGCCAATGACCAAGAAAATCCTCGGACTGGGTGTCGTGCTGTTCAGTTTGGCCAGCGCGATTCCCACTAGTGCACAGGAAATAGCCACGCTCGCGCTTCGCAACGGCCAGCGCCCGAGCGGTGAATTGATCGACATGAACGGGAGCGAATTCGTGCTCCGCGTGGACGGTCAGACCCGTACGTTCTCACAGAACGACGTCGCGGCGGTGGAATTCGTGATCGGCCCGCTGCCGGGCGATGCCCAGGCCCGCGTCAACGCCGGGCAGGCGCTCGTGCTGCTGCGCAGCGGACAAGTCGTGGAAGGACGCCTGAGCGACATCGGCGGGACGCGTCCGCTGCGGCTGACGGTCGATACCCCGAGCGGACAACGCGACTTTTCGTCCGCCGAGGTGGCGCAGCTCCACCTGGCGCCCCTGAACGGCGCGGCGTCCGGGAACCAGGCCGTGGCGGCGCCCGCGCCGGTCATGCCCGCCGGCGCAATTGCTGTCTCCGCGGCGCAGTCGTGGACGGACACCGGCGTCACGGTACGACGCGGTGACCTGATGACGTTCACGGCGACCGGCGACGTGAACCTGTCGCCCACCGCGAGTTCCGGCGTCGCGGGCAGCCCCGCGGTCACGAACCCGGCGGCGCGCTATCCGCTTCAGACCGCTTATGCCGGTGCGCTCATCGGGCGCATCGGTACCGGCGCGCCGTTCCTCATCGGCAGCAGCTCGCAGCCGATTGCCATGAACGCGGCGGGCCGCCTGATGCTCGGCGTGAACGACGACCAGCTGCAGGACAACAGCGGCAACTACATGGTCGCGATGACCCTGTCGGGTAGCACCAGCACCGGCACGCGCAGCCGCTCGCCGGGCCAGTAGGTCATTCCGAGAACGTCGCCATGACCGGCGCGTGGTCGCTCGTCCCGAAGTCGCGCGCGACGGGGCACGAGACCACGCGCGCGGCCATGGCCTGGCTGGCGAGCACGTAATCGAGCCGCCAGCCGATATTGCGCGCGCGCATGTCCCGCCACGGCGGCCACCACGTATACAGCCCATCGTTGTCGGGATCGACCGCGCGTCCGACGTCCACCAGCCCGCGGCTGATGATGCGTTCGAGCAGCGCGCGCTCTTCCGGGAGCTGCCCGATCGCGCGCGCCTTCCGTTCCTTGGGGTGCACGTCACGATCGGTCCGCGCGACGTTGAGATCGCCGCAGAGGACCGCCGCCTGCCCGGCCGTCTCGAGGTTCTGCGCGAACGCATCGAGCGCTTCGAGGAACTGCATCTTGACCGGAAAATCCTTGCCGCCGTTGGGCACGTAGATCGACGCGACGCGCACGCCGGCGACGTCGACGGTGACGATGCGGTGTTCGAAATCGAAGGGCGGGTGCGAGAAGACGGGCCGCTCGGGCGCGATCGACTGGCTCACGTGCAGCGCCACGCCCGGAGTAGCCCTTGTGGCCGTGCCAGTAGCACCAGTAGCCCTCCATCTCGCAGAGAGCCGCCGGCACCTGATCCGATGAGGCTTTGATTTCCTGCAGGCAGAGCACGTCCGGGCGTTCACGCGCGATCCATTCGTGGACCTGCGCGTGACGCGCCCGGATGCCGTTGACGTTCCAGGTCGCTATCTTGAGGGAGATTGATCATTGGATCATCGAGTCATCTGGTCATCGAGTCATCTGATCACGGTAGTGATCCGACTCCATGACCAATGACCCGATGACCTAGATGACCCGATGACCCGATGACCAAATAGCCGGCGTGCGCTAGAACCGGGCGTGCGCGGCCTGACGCTCGGCGGCCGGAACCGCCATGATGTCGGGATGCGCGGCCACGTGGGCCTTGACGATCGCTTCGGCCTGCGCCATCAGGTCGGCATCGCCGAGGCGGAACACGGCGTTGGCCTCGACAAGGTCCTTCTGATGCGACGGGGTCGCGTCGATGCTCTCGTAGATGGCCGCCACGGGACACGCGGGCACGCAGGCGCCGCAGTCGATGCACTCTTCCGGATGGATATAGAGCATCGTCAGCGTCGCGAATTCCGCTTCGTCCTTGCGCGGGTGGATGCAATCGACCGGGCACACGTCCACGCAGGCCGTATCCTTGGTCTCGATACACGGGTCAGTGATGATGAAGGGCATGCTCGCGAGTCTCCGTCTTGGTGTGTGTGTTCGGCGTTATCCGGACCAGAAAGGTCGGAAATCCCGGCCAAAATCGCAGAATTATACCCTGCGCTCACTCCAGTGCAAAAAACATCATCGGGCTCTCCGTCACCGAATAGCCCATGGCTTCGTACATCGGCCGGCCGAACCGGCTGGCATTCAGTGCCAGGGAATGAATTCCTTCCTCGCGGCAGAACGCGTGAATCGTGTCCATGACGAGCCGGCCGAGGCCCCGCCGCCGATGCGCGGGTTCGGTATAGACGTTGTAGACGAACGCGAGACGATCGTTGAGATAGCGCGGTCCGGGCGGCCACTGGATGATCGTGATGCCGCCGCCTGACACGACGGCGCCGTCCTCCGCCTCGACCAGCCACGCGCGATAGAGCCCCTGCGGCATCATCTCGGCGAGCCACGGGCGAAAGCGCGCGTCGAGCGCCGCGACGTCGACCGGCACCCCCATCTCCGTGAACATCGCGATGCGGTGATGCACGAGGACGTCCGCATCGGCGACGGTGGCTGGGCGCGTCTGGTAGGCCGGCATGTGAACCGCGGATTATACTCGGCGCATGTCGAATCCTGCCGAGACCCCAGAACGCGTGCGACGTGGACCGGAACCGCCCGACCTCAGCGAAAAAGGAGGCGTGAAGAACGGCCAGCCGCAGCGATCGGACCAGCGGCTGTTCATGCAGTTGCTCGCGTTCGGCGGCTGCGCCGACACGGCGCCCGTTGCCGAGGCGCTCGCGCGGTCGGGGATCACCGGTGCGCTGTACCAGGACGTCAACGATCCGCGCGGCATCGCGCTCTTGACGCTGACCGAAGATCCGCGCGCGTTCGTCGAGCGTCTGCGGCCGGTGCTGAACGCCGGGCCGTTTGCCGGTCTCACGCAGAAACACGAGTACACGATGCTCGGCCGCACCTACTCGATCGGCTACGAGCCGGACCTGCAGGAAACGCTGCTCGATCGTCCGCGCCGGACGGTCCTCAATCCGGACTGGCCGTGGGCGGTCTGGTATCCGCTCCGCCGAAGCGGCCGCTTCGCGCAGCTGCCGGTCGAAGAGCAGCGCGTGATCCTCGCCGAGCACGGCACGATCGGGATGTCGTTCGGCGCCGGCGACTACGCCCACGATATCCGTCTCGCGTGTCACGGCCTCGACAAGCAGGACAACGATTTCATCGTCGGGCTGATTGGCAAGGATCTGTTCCCGCTGTCGGCGATCGTCCAGCGCATGCGCGGCACGCAGCAGACGTCGCTCTACCTCGAACGGCTCGGGCCGTTCTTCGTCGGGCGCGCAGTCTGGCAGGGCGGGGCGGAGTAACGCGCCGCTATCGCTCGACCGCGCCGAGCCAGTCGACGAACGCGTCGCGATCGACGAGGTGCACGAGCAGGTGATCGGACGCGCGGATCGCGTCGATCAGCAGTTCGCGGTCGAGCGGGCGTTTCGCCTTCTGACAGGCGCGCGCGGCTTCGACCCTGAGCACCTGCTCTGAGACGAGCATTTCCGCGATCAGCGTGCGCATCCCTCGCGACTGATAGGCCGACCACCCGCCGAACGCCTTTGCCGCACAGTACCTGCGAACGGCACGCGCGGCGCGCGGCCATTCGGGCCGCGCGTATTCGTCCCAGGCGCGGTCGAGGCTGTCCTGCGGTTCCGGCGCGGGAAGGCCGGCTGGAACCATCCTGCACACGCGCGCGTATGCGCCCTCGAGCAGCGGCGCATAGCAATCGAGGGCGCGAGCCGCGCCGGTGCGCGTCGTCGAACTCAGCACGGATTCCGTCCACGCGGCCAGCGTCCCGCGTTCGGGCGTCCACGCCCGCAGATCTTCCGCAGCATGCGCGATCGCGGCGAAGGCGTCTTCGACCGACGCGTCACCGTCAAGCGTGTTCACGACGAACCGCTCCCACCGCGAATACGTCGCCAGATCGAACAGGACGCGCGGCCGAACGAGCGGCGGCCACGCGCCCCGGGCGTCCAGGCCTTCGTAGTCACGCGTTGCCGGGAACGCCGGCGGGTTGGCGACGATCGTGAGCGGATGCGGATCGTCCACGAGCATTCGCGCGGCAGTCGGACAGAAATGCGAGAGCGTGACGAAGACGCCGCGATCGTCAACCAGCGCGCGCCTGGGAAACTGCCGGCACGTCGCCGGCAGCATCGCCTCGCCGTGATCGCGGTGAACGCGGCACAGCCGCGTCGGGCGGTCGAAGAACAGGCACGCGCCGCTTGCGTCCGGCACCAGCATCTGTGCGCCGAGTTGCGTCTGGAGATGCGCCTCCACCGGAATATTCCAGCCCGCGGTGCAGCACGCGCCTGAGTGGCCGCACGCGTAGTGCGCATGGACACTCAGTGAAAACACGGTCATCGGAGGCGATGATACTCGGGGCTCGGGGCTCGGGGCTCGGGGACTTGGGGACTGGGGACTGGCGACTGGGGACTGGGGACTGGCGGACTGGGGATAAGATTTTGCGCATGCCGTTCAGCGCATTCGTTGCCGCGAGCCTGGCGCTCAATCTGTCGCCGGGTCCCGACATGACCTATGTCGCCGCGCGCTCGCTCGCGCAGGGCCGGCGATCCGGGATCATCTCGGCGCTCGGCATTTCCGTCGGCTGTCTGTTCCACCTCGCGGCCGCGACGGCCGGGATCGCCGTGCTGCTTCGCGCGGTGCCGCAGGCGTACACCGCGTCCGTGTCATTGGCGCCGGGTACCTCGTCTATCTGGGCATCGCGATGTTGCGGCAGGCATCGCGCCACGAGATGACGGTCTCGGTCGCGCCGGCCAGCGACTGGGCCGTCTTCACCCAGGGCATGGTGACCAACGTCCTCAATCCGAAAGTCGCGCTCTTCTTTCTCGCGTTTCTTCCGCAGTTCGTCGATGCGGCGCGCGGGCCGGCCGGCGCCCAGACGCTCGCGCTCGGCTTGTACTTCAACGTCCAGGGCACGCTGGTGAACGTCGTCGTGGCATGTCTGGCGGGCGGCGCGCGCACGGCGTTCCGCGCCTCGAGTGCCCGGCGGTGGCTGCAGCGGGCGAGCGGCGTCGTGCTCATCGGACTGGGCGCGCGTCTCGCGCTGTCCCGGTCGAACTAAAGCGCGGGCGCGACGAACGCTTCGATGTCTGCCGCCGGCCGCGCGCCGGTCGTCCGCGCGACTTCGCTCCCACCCTTGAAGACGGCCATGGTCGGAATCGACCGGATGCGGAATCGCTCGCCCAGATCGCTCAAGGCATCGGTGTTGACCTTCACGATCAGGAACCGCCCGTGCGCCCGCGCCGCGACCTTGACGAGTTCGGGCGCGACCATGCGGCAGGGGCCGCACCACGGCGCCCAGTAGTCCACCACGATCGGCACGCTGGCGTGCGCGATGAGCTGATCGAAGTCCTGCGTGCTCGTGACTTCGAACGGCGTGGACGTCCCGGCCAGCTCGGTCTTGCACTTGCCGCAGCGGACCGTTTCTCCGAGACGTTCGTAGGCCACCCGGTTTTTCTGGCCGCACGACGGACACGTCACCAGGACGCCGCGGTCGTCGATCTCGAGATTCGCCACAGGCCTAGCGCTTTCCGCCCGCCGGCGTCGTCGGCGGCCGCGAGATCCGATCGCCGAGCATGATCACGCTGAGGGCATAGGCGTGCGAGCAGTTGTAGGCCAGTATCGCGTCGTAGTTGTCGTAGGTCAGGAAGTATCGCGACGCGCCCGCCACGAGCGACGCGGTTTGCGTGCTCGCGGGAAGCGCTGTGCCGCCGAGCGCCTTGACGCCCAGCGACTTCCATTCCGACAGCGGCTGCGCGACCGTCATGTCGCGCGTCGCCTGGCAGCCGCCGGTCCGCCGCGGCAGCGTCGCGGCGATGTGGTCCGCCACCTGCTTCGACATCTGCACTTCGCGTCCCCATCCCTGGCCGGCGGTCCAGCCGTGGCCGCGCAGGTAGTTGGCAATCGACGCGAAGACGTCGCCGGTCGTGCCCCAGATGTCCCGGCGCCCGTCGCCATCGAAATCGACGGCGTACTGAAGGTAGCTTGACGGCATGAACTGGGGCTGGCCCATGGCTCCGGCCCACGATCCGCGCAACTGGGACAGCTCGATGTCGCCGCGGTCCAGGATTTCGAGCGCGCTCATCAGCTCGCCGCGAAAGAAGGTGGCGCGGCGCGGATCCCAGGCGAGCGTCGCGAGCGCGTTGATGGTCGGCCGCACGCCGCTGAACCCGCCGAAGTTGGATTCCACGCCCCAGATGCCGGCGATGATGCGCCCGGGCACGCCGTACTCCGCGGCGATCTTGTCGAGTGTGGACCGCTCGCGCCCGTAGGCGTCGCGCCCGCGGCGGATGAGCGTGGGTGTGAGCCGCCGCCTGATGTAGTCCTCGAGCGGCCGGGTGACTTCGGCCTGCGCGCGATCCCGTTCGATGATGACCGGCTGCGGTTCGGTGACGTCGCTGAATGCCGCGTCGACGATTTCCTGGCGGATGCCGTGGGCGAGCGCCTCGGACCGGACGCCATTCAGCCAGTCCGCAAACGACGGCCGGGCGTCATCGGCGGCGACCGCCGCCGGCGCCTGCGCATTGAGCGTAGCCCCCAGCAGAACGACGCCGCACAGCAAGACCACACGCACGGCGAATAGTGTACAAGGCTTCGGGCTCTGGGCTTTAGGCTTTGGCAAGAACCTAGAAGCCGAAGCCTGAAGCCCAAAGCCCGAAGTCGGTGCTAAAGGTGCGTAGGTGCTTGGGTGCGTCGGTGCGGTGCCTGGTGCGTGGTGCCTGATTGCGTTGTGCTTACTTGCGTTGAGCGGTGTGCGATCGGCGCGTGCCGTCCGACGCGCGGCTTCGGTGCATTTCGCGCCAGCACTCCGCACCTGGCACCTCCGCACCGCACCGACGCACCCCCGCACCTCCGCACCCACCGCACTCGTTCAGTGCGCCGCCATCGGTCCGCCGCCGCCGCGCGGGCGCTTCATGATCAGCACGAGCGGCAGCAGGACGATGAAGAGCAGACCCAGCAGCTGGAACAGCCCCACGAACGTCACGATCGCCGCCTGTTGCCGGACCACGCCGGACAGCGCCGCGTAGGCGCGGTTGGTCGCCGTGGTCATGTCGGCGCCGGCGGCGAGGAATCCGTTGCGCAGCATGTCGAACATCGACTGCGACGCCGGGATCGTACATCGTCACGTTGGCGGCCAGGATCCCGGTGGTTGACTGCTGGTGACGCGACAACAGCGTGCTGGTGGTGGCAATCCCGATGCTGCCGCCGATATTGCGCATCAGGTTGAAGAGGCTGGTCGCGTTGCCCATCTTTTCGCGCGGAATCGGATCCATCGCGATCATCGTCAGCGGCACGAAGAGCAGCGACATGCCGGCGCCCTGAATCAGCTGCGGCCAGAAGATGTCCCAGTACCCGGCCTGCAGGTTCAGTCCCGACAGCCACAAGAGCGTGCCGCCGCCGACGACCAGCCCGATCGCCAGCAGTTTTCGCGGGTCGACTTTTCCAGTCATGAAACCGGTCGCCGGCATCATGAAGAACGACCCGATCCCGCGCGGCGCCATCGCGATGCCGGCCTGGATCGGCGGATACATCAGCACCGTCTGCAGCATGATCGGCAGGAGGACCGTGCTGCCGTACATCACGAAGCCGACCACGGTCATCAGGAACACGCCGACCGCATAGCTCCGCGCCTTGAAGACCCGCAGATCGACGACCGGGTTGTCCGTGTACAGCTCGTGGAAGATCAGCATGATGATGCTGAGCGCGCTGATGATCGCCAGCGCGATGATGAGCGGCGACGCGAACCAGTCTTCCTGCTGTCCCTTGTCCAGCACGATCTGCAGCGCGCCGATGCCGACCGCCAGCATGCCGATGCCCCAGTAGTCGATGCTGCGCGATTCGCTCCGCAGGTACGGCGGATCGAAGATGTACAGCTTGGTCATCACGATCGACGCGATGCCGACCGGAATATTGACGTAGAAGACCCAGCGCCAGCTGTAGGTGTCAGTCAGCCATCCGCCGAGCACCGGTCCCAGAATCGGCGCGACGACGATGCCCAGGCCCCAGAAGCCCATGGCCTTGCCGCGATCCTGGGGCGGAAACGCTTCGAGCAGCACCGCCTGAGAAAGCGGCTGCAGGGCGCCGCCCGTCGCACCCTGAATCACGCGGAAGAAGATCAGCATGCCGAGCGTCGGCGCCAGCCCGCAGAGAAACGACGCCGCGGTGAAGCCGACGACCGACAGCATCAGCAGCCGCTTGCGGCCGAACATGCTCGCCAGCCAGCCGGTCATCGGCAGGATGATGGCGTTGGCGACGAGATAGGAGGTCAACGCCCACGTCGCCTCGTCGATCGACGCCGACAGGCTGCCGGCAATGTGGGGCAGCGACACGTTGACGACCGTCGTGTCCAGCACCTCCATGAAGGTGGCGAACATCACCGAGATGGCGATGATCCATGGATTGATCTGGCGCCCTTCACTCACGGTCCCGTCCTCCGTTCAGCGCCGCGCTCAGCGAACGTCCACCGTCGGCGTCGCCGACATCCCGGGCCGCAGCTGGCGCTCCGGATCCTGGCCTTCCTCGAGCACGATCTTGACCGGGACGCGCTGCACGACCTTGACGAAATTTCCGGTCGCGTTCTCCGGCGGCAGCAGGCTGAAGCGCGCGCCGGTCGCCGCGGCGATGCTGTCCACGTGCCCCGTGAATGTCTTGCCGCCGATCGCGTCCACTTCGACGGTGGCCCGCTGCCCGGCCCGCATTTTCTCGAGCTGCGTCTCCTTGAAATTCGCCGTCACCCACACCTGGTCGGCATGGACCAGCGCCATGAGCGGCTGGCCCGGCTGGACGACCTGCCCGGGGTTGACGCTCTTGCGCGACACGATGCCGCGCGCCGGCGCCTTGACCGTCGTATACGCGAGATTGAGCTCGGCCTGCGCGAGCGCCGCTTTCGATTGTTCGACGTGCGCTTGCGCCGACGATGCGCGGGCGCGCATGGCGGTCACCTGCTCGGGACCGGTCTGCGCGCCCTGCAGGGACGCGCGCGCCTGGACTTCGCCGGCCGAGGCCTGCGCCTGCCGGCTCTCGGCCATGTGGATGCCGGCTTCGGCCTCGGCGATCTGCGCGTGCGCGCTGTCCACCGTCGCCCGCGAGCCTTCCGCCGCCGCGACCGCGGCGTCGAACTGCTGCTGCGACACCTCGTCCTTCGACAGCAGGCCGCGCAGTCGCTCGACGTCCTTGGCGGTGCGCGTGGCGTTCGCTTCGGCTTCGCGCAGCCGCGCCTGCGCCGCGGTCAGCCGCGCCCGCGCCACTTCGATTTCGCGCGCCGAGGCATCGACGGCGCCGTGCGCCGCGACGACCGATCCCTGCGCGTTGTTCACCTGACTGCTGGTGGTGGTCGACGTGATCGGCACGTTGCTCTGGGCGGCGATCGCCGCCGCCTCCGCATCCGCCAGCTCGGCCCGCGCCTTGTCCACGGCGACCTGGTAGTCGCGCGGATCGATTTCCGCGAGCACCGCGCCCGCTTCGACGACCTGGTTGTCCTCGACCGGCACGCGCAGGATGGTGCCGCCGATCCGGGCGGCCATCGGCGTCACGTGCGCATCCACCTGCGCATCGTCGGTCGATTCGTGGCCGAGGCTGCGCCACCACCAGTAGCCGCCGCCGATGGCGCCAATCACCAGCAGGACGATGAAGATGCGGAACGGCGTCGAGCGCGTGAGCGAGGGTTTTTCAACGACTTCAACCGGGTCTGCCATCAGCGAACGCCTCCGAGATATTGACGGGTCGCGGCCTCCGCGACACCAAGACCGCGCGCGAGCAGTGCCTTCGAGACGTTGTAACCGTAGAGAGCGGCGATGTATTGCTCGCTCGACTCGGCGACCGCCTCCTGCGCCTGCACGACTTCGATGTTGCTCGCGACGCCGGCGGCGAATCGATCGCGCGCCTGGACCAGCGTCTGCGCGGCGAGATCGCGCGACCGCGTGCGCGACCTCCAGCTGTTCACGCGTCGCCTGCAGGTCGAGAAACGCGGTGCGGACGTCGTAATAGATGCTCGCCTTCAGATCGTCGGCCTCGGCCTTGCGAGTGCGCAGCGTGGCGTCGGCATCCGCCAGGCGCGCGTTGGTCCGGCCGCCGTTGAAAATCGGAACGTTCACGGCGCCGATCACCGCGTAGGTGGCCGCAGAGTCCCTCGGCGTGAGGCCCAGTGCGCCGTAGTCGGCGTTCAGCTGGAACGACGGCAGCCGTTCGTTGGCGATCGAGCTGCGTTCCAGTTCTGCCGCCGCGACTTTCTCGAGCGCCGCCAGGTAATCGGGCCGCGTCTTATACGCCTGGTCCAGCGCCGCATCCAGGGTCATGTCGGGCACCGGCACGAACGGCAGATCTTCCACCAGCGCGAACGGCTGGCCAAGCGGCAGGCCGATGAGCCGGGCCAGCTGCAGCTTGGATTTCTCCGACTCGTTGCGCGCCGCGGTCACCCGCTGCCGCTCTGTAGCCAGTTGGACGTCGGCGCGCAGGACGTCGATCCCTGCGACCAGGCCGCTCTCCTTCATGTTGGTCGCCTGCCGGAAGATGGCGTCCGCCGAATCCATCTGCGCCTGCGCCGACGAAGCCCGGGCCGCCGCGGCGAGCGCCTGCAGGTAGGCATTGGCCGTCACGAGGACGACGAGATCGCGGGCGCTGCGCACGCTGAGCTGGGCGGCGGCGACGTTGTGCTCTTCCGCACGGTGGCCTTTGATGTCGCTCAGGTTGAAGATCGATTGCGACACCCGCACGCGCGCGTCGAACACGTTGAACGGGCCGACGAGGCTTGGAATGCCGGCCGGCAGTGGAAAGCCGAACGCCGCGAGGTTGACGACCTGGCGGGTCTCGCTGACCCGTCCGCTGATGTCGGGCAGAAGCGCCGCGAGCGCGTTGGTCCGTTCACTCGTCGCGTGATTCACATTGTCGTTGGCGAGGATCAGCCCGAGATTGTGCTCGAGCCCGCGGTTGATGGCGTCCAGGATCGTCAGCTGCAACGGCTCCGGTCCGAGCGTCCCTGAGGGAATTCCACCGAGAAATGGCGGCGGCAGCTGCGACGCACGAGGCTGGGCGGCCGCGATCGCCGGGGCGAGTAGGAACACGATCAGGAAGAAGCGCATCCAATAGGGTACTACGCGCGCGCCCTTCCTCCCCGGGCTCCCGTGTCACGCCAGCGGTCCGCGACGCCCAACTACCTCAGCAGTTTTAGCCGTTTTGCACACAATTGTTGAACACATATTTACACATGATGTATAAAAATCGGCATGAGCCACGACGAATACGCGAAGGCGTTCGAAGCGGCGACGCGCGAAATGGAGATGCTGCTCCACCAGAAGGCCGAGCTCGAGCAGCGCATCCTGCATCTCCGGCAGGTGCTCGTCAATCTTTCGCATCTGTGCGGCTACACCCCGACCGTGTCGTGGGGACTGAGCGACGGCATCCGCTACATCGTGCGGAAAAGCCGGCGGCCGATGACCCCGATCGAAATCCGCGACGAGTTGTCGGCATGGGGCTTCGACATGTCCAGGTACGCGAACGACCTGTCGGCGATTCACACGACGCTCAAGCGCCTCAACAAGGCGGGGGAGATCCGCTTCGCGATTCGCGACGGTAACCACGCCTACGAGGCGATGCGGCCGGTGACCCCCGTGCCCGTCGTGTTCCATTCAGAGACGCCGGACGCTTCCACCCCGAAGAAGAAAGAAGCGATGACCCGCCGGCACGATCCATCGCGCGACGCGGTTCTGCTGCTCGAGTGTCTGTTGTTTGGCACAATGGATGGCGATGCCGCACCTTTTCGAACCGTTCACCCTGCGCGACCTCACGCTCCGCAACCGCGTCGTCGTGTCGCCGATGTGCCAGTACTCGAGCGTGGAGGGGTTTCCCAACGACTGGCACCTCGTTCACCTCGGAAGCCACGCCGTCGGCGGCGCGGGACTCGTGTTCACGGAAGCCGCGGCCGTCGTTCCTGAAGGGCGGATCAGCCCGGACGATCTCGGAATCTGGAGCGACCTGCACATCGGCGCCCTCGCGCGCATCGTCCGCTTCGTGCGGGCGAGGGGAGTGCCGCGGGCATGCAAATCGCGCATGCCGGGCGCAAGGGCAGCACCTACGCGCCGTGGCGCGGCCACGGGGCGGTGCCGCTCGATGAAGGCGGGTGGGAGCCGCTCGGGCCGACGACCGAGCCGTTTGCCGACGGCTATCCGGTTCCGCGCGCGATGACGGCGGTCGATATCGCCGACGCGATCGAAGCGTTCCGCCAGGCCGCGGAACGGGTGCGGGAGGCCGGATTCGACGTCCTGGAGATCCACGCGGCGCATGGCTACCTGATTCACGAATTTCTCTCGCCGCTGTCGAACACCCGGACCGACGAGTACGGCGGATCGTTCGAGAACCGGAGCCGCCTCTGTCTTGAAATCGTCGACGCCGTGCGCAGCGTGTGGCCGGAGGAACGGCCGTTGTTCATGCGGATCTCGGCAACCGACTGGGTCGAAGGCGGCTGGGACGTTGACGAGGCGATCGAACTGGCCAGGCGGGCATCCGTGCGCGGCGTCGATCTGATCGACTGTTCGTCGGGCGGCAACGTGTTCAGCGCGAAGGTGCCGCTCGGGGCGGGCTACCAGGTGCCGTTTGCCGAACGCATCAAGCGCGGCGCCGCGGTCCCGACCGGCGCGGTCGGCCTCATCACGACCGCGTCCCAGGCCGACGAGATCGTGCAGGAAGAGCGCGCGGATCTGCGTCCTGCTGGCGCGCGAGATGCTGCGTCAGCCGTACTGGCCGCTGCAGGCGGCGCGCGAGCTGGGACACCCGGTGCCGTGGCCGGCGCAATACCTGCGCGCCGCGCCGGCTGGATCCGAGGCGCGATCGTAGGGACGTGCACGCCCTCATCATCGAAGACGATCGGGCGATCGCCGATTTCGTGGCGCGCGGTCTTCGCGAGGCCGGGTTCGCGGCTGACATCGCGGCCGACGGCGAAGAGGGACTGAAGGCGGCGATCGCCGGCAGTCCCGACGTGGTGATCGTCGATCTCATGCTGCCGAAGCGGGACGGCCTCAGCGTGATCGACGAACTGCGAAAGCGCGGGCGCGCGACGCCGGTCCTCATTCTCAGCGCGCGCCGCTCGGTCGACGATCGGGTGCGCGGTCTCCAGGCGGGCGGCGACGACTACCTGACGAAGCCGTTCGCCTTTGCCGAGCTGCTGGCGCGGGTGCAGGCGCTCGTCCGGCGGGCGAGCCGTGCGCCAGAGGCGACGTCGCTCGGCGTCGCGGATCTGACGCTCGATCTCCTGACGCGAAAAGTGACGCGCGGCGAGACGACGATCGAGCTCCGGCCGCGCGAGTTCGCGCTGCTCGAGTATCTGCTGCGCAACGCCGGCAAGGTGATCTCGAAGACCATGATCCTGTCCCACGTCTGGGAGTACAACTTCGATCCGCAGACCAACGTCGTGGACGTGCTGGTCAGCCGGCTGCGCGACAAGATCGATCGGCCGTTCGAAAAGAAGCTGCTCCAGACGGTGCGGGGCGTGGGCTATGTCCTCGGCTAAGTACCCGCGGCCGCTGTTCCTGACGCTGTGGTACTCGACGCTCTTTGTCGCCGGCTCCCTCCTGATCGTCCTGCTCACCTACGTGCTCACGTCGGCGTCGCTCGCGCAGCGCGATCAGCAGATCATCCAGGCCAAGCTTGGCGACTACGCGACCGTCTACGCGCGCGGCGGCTTGCGGGCGCTCGCGTCAACCGTGCAGGCCGAACAGCGGACGGCGCCCGAGCGCCTGTTCGTGCGGGTCGTCGCCGGCGGCCAGGAAGCGGTCGTGCTGAGCGACCGGGAAGCCTGGGACACCGCCACGCTCGAAACGGCGTCGCTGCAACTGGAGGACGGCACGCTCGTGCAGGTCGGCAAGAGCAGCGAGTCGCGCCGCGAACTGCTGGCGCGCTTCCGCGCCGCGCTGGGGCTCGTCACGCTCTCGATCATCGTCCTGGCGCTGACCGGCGGCTGGCTGGCGACGCAGTCCGCGCTTCGCCCGATCCGCGATCTGACCGCGGCGGTGCGCCGCGTCATCGCCACGGGTCAGACCGACGAGCGCGTGCCGGTCGGTCCGCACGACGATGAGATCGACGAGCTGACGCGAGTCTTCAACGAGATGCTCGCGAAAATCGAGACGCTGGTGCAGGGCATGCGGAATGCGCTCGACAACGTGTCGCACGACTTGCGCACGCCGCTGACCCGCCTGCGCGGCGTCGCCGAAACCGCGCTGGCGTCGACGCCCGATCCCGATCGTTATCGCGAAGCGCTGGCGGACTGCATCGAGGATACCGATCGCGTGCTCGTGATGCTGACCACGCTGATGGACATTTCGGAGGCCGAGAGCGGCGCGATGCCGCTCGCGCGCGAGCCGCTGCGGCTGAAAGAGGTGGTCGATCGCGTGGCCGATCTGTACCACGACGTCGCGGAGGCGAAAGGCGTCGCGCTGTCAGTCGCTGCCGCGCCTGACGCGGCCGACGTCGTCGTGCACGGCGACCGCGTCCGCCTCGAGCAGGTCGCTGCCAATCTCGTCGACAACGCGATCAAGTACACACCGCAGGGTGGAGAAGTGCGCGTCGAAATTTCCGGTGACCGCACGCACGGCGTGCTCCGAGGTGCGCGATACCGGTCGAGGCATTCCCGCCGCGGATCTGCCGCACATCTGGGAACGCCTCTTTCGCGGTGACACGAGCCGCGCCGAGCGGGGCCTTGGGCTCGGCCTGAGCCTCGTGAAGGCGGTGGTCGAGGCGCACGGCGGAACCGTCAGCGTCGTAAGCGAACCCGGCCGCGGATCCGTATTTACGGTGATGTTGCCGCGATAGCTGAAGGCTGCTGTAGCCCTGAGCCCGGAGCCGAAGCCCGAAGCCCGGAGCCACGCGCAAGACAGTTCTGTCCTCCGGCTTTCCTAACAGCTTTGTAATGTTCCCGCAACGTCCAGGACAGGCGGCCTCCCGTCTAATCGAACAGTAACGAAAAACGCTCTTCGAGAAAGAGGCAGAGACCTTTATGAACAACACACGTCATTACTTCAGCGAGCGAACTGTCCGGGCCGCCGTGGCCTTCGGGGCAGCCGCGCTGCTGCTGGCAGGGACGACCTGGCGGGGCGTCGCAGCCGAAGCCACGGGCACCGCTGCACAACCGCAGTCTGCAACCGTCGCGACCTCAACACCTTCCCGCGCCGCGATGTTCAACGGGCGCGACTCGTATGCCGATGTCGTCAAGCTCGTGTCGCCCGGCGTCGTCACGGTTCGCGTCGAAGGGCGCGCCAAGATCGAGCCGACCGCGTTCGGCGGCGGCGACGACCAGGATCAGCAGGACATGCTGCGCCGGTTTTTCGGCGACCAGTTCGGCCAGCGCGGCCAGCAGCAGCAGGGCCCGCGCAATCAGCGCGCGCCGCGCCAGCGCGGCCTCGGATCGGGCGTCGTCGTGACGAGCGACGGCTATGTCCTGACCAACAACCACGTCGTGGATTTTGCCGACGACATCCGCGTCGAGTTCACCGACGGCCAGAGCTACAAGGCGAAGCTGGTCGGCGCCGACAAGCCGAGCGATCTCGCGCTGCTGAAGATCGACGGCGCGAAGCTGCCGACCGTCACCCTCGGCAACTCCGACGCGGTCGAAGTCGGCGACGTCGTGCTCGCGGTGGGCAACCCGCTCAACGTCGGGCAGACGGTGACCATGGGGATCATCAGCGCCAAGGGTCGATCCACCGACACCGGCGACGGCAGCTACGAGGACTTCCTCCAGACCGACGCGCCGATCAACCACGGCAACTCGGGCGGCGCGCTCGTCAACATGAAGGGCGAACTGGTCGGCATCAACTCGCAGATTCTGTCGGGCTCCGACGGCAACATCGGCATCGGCTTCGCGATTCCGGTGAACATGGCGCGTCGCGTCATGGACGACCTGCGGAAGGACGGCCAGGTGCATCGCGCGCAGCTCGGGGTCAGCATCCAGCCGATGACGCCGGAACTGGCCGAGAGCCTCGGTCTCAAGGACGCGCGCGGCGCCATCGTCAGCGACGTGACGGCGGGCAGCGCGGCCGAGCGCGCCGGCATCAAGCGCGGCGACGTGCTGAAGTCCTTCAACGGACAGCCGGTGCAGGACATCAACTCGCTGCGCAATCGCGTGGCGGAGGCCGGGCCGGGATCGAATGCGACCGTCGTCGTGCAGCGCGACGGCAGCGAGAAATCGCTGAACGTCAAGCTGGATGAAGCGGCGGTGTCGAAGGAAGCGCGCGGCACCGAGTCGAGCGCGCCCGACGACAAGGCGGCGCTCGGCGTCGCCGTCGCGCCGCTGACGCCGGAACTCGCGGCCCGCGTCAACCTGCCGAAGGACACGAAGGGCGTCATCGTTCGCCAGGTCAACCCCGACGGCCGCGCGGCGGACGCCGGGATCCAGGCGGGCGACGTCATCCTCGAGGTCAACCGGCAGCCGGTGCAGTCGGTCGATGAGCTCAAGGCCGCGCTGCGCAAGACTCCGGAACAGCGGCCGACGCTGCTTCTGGTGAGCCGGGAAGGCCGAGACCTCTTCGTCACCGTCAAACCTTCATAAGGTCGGCGAAGGGCTCTCGGATTCCAGCCTGGAGCTGGAGTCTCGGAGCCAACGACCGGAAAATCGCGGGCGGTTCCGGGACCGTCCGCGATTTTCGTTGTACGCTCGTTCTCGTGTCGCTCGCTCGCCGCGCGCTTCTGGCGCTGTCCACCAGTCGCTGGCTTCGGGATCGCGCCGTGTCGTCCCGTCTTGTGCGTCGATCGGTCGCGCGCTTCATGCCCGGCGAGCGCGTCGAAGACGCCCTCGAAGCGGCCCGCCTGCAGCGTCCGCGCGGCATCACGGCGATCCTGACCAATCTCGGCGAGAACCTCACCAATCCGCGCCAGGCTGACGATGTGACGCGTCACTATCTCGATGTGCTCGATCGCATCGCCGCCTCGGGCCTCGATGCGCACATCTCCGTGAAGCCGACGCAGCTCGGACTGGATTTCGACGAAGACAACTGTTTCCAGAACCTGTCCCGACTCCTCGAGCGCGCGCGCCCGCGGCAGCAGTTCATCTGGATCGACATGGAAAGCTCGGCGTACGTGGACCGGACGCTGGCGCTGTTCCGGCGCGCCGTGGACAGGTCACCGCTGGTCGGTGTGGCCCTGCAGGCGTACCTGCGCCGGACGCCCGCCGATCTCGACCGCGCTGCTCGCCTTCGCGCCGGCGATCCGGCTCGTGAAAGGCGCCTATCTGGAGCCGGCGTCGATCGCCCTGACGCAGAAGAGCGAAATCGACGAGAGCTACTACAACCTCGGGGCGCGGCTGCTGACCGCGGCGGCGAAGGGCAATCCGCTGGTTCACATCGCCACGCACGACGGGCGCCTCGTGAATCGTCTCGATGCGTTCGCCGCCGACCGGCAGATTGCCCCGGCGCGTACGAATACGCGATGCTCTACGGCATCCAGCGGCCGATGCAGGAACGGCTGTCCGCCGAGGGAAAACGCATGCGCGTGCTCATCGCGTATGGCGACAACTGGTTCCCGTGGTACATGCGCCGCCTGGCCGAGCGTCCCGCCAATCTCTGGTTCATCGTGAGGAACTGACCATGACTCTCCAGGATCTCCGAACGCTGCTCGATTTCCACTACTGGGCGCGCGACCGCATCCTCGCCGCCGTCCGCGGATTGACGGCCGAGCAATTCACGCGCGACATGGGCAGCAGTTTCCCGTCGGTGCGCGACACGCTGGTCCATCTGTACTCGGCGGAGTGGGCATGGTGCGAGCGCTGGCACGGGAACTCGCCGACGGCGCATCGACCGCCGGCCCAGTTCAAGGATGTCGAGTCGATTGCGAGCGAATGGAGCACGCTGGAGGGTCGAGTCCGGGCTTTTCTGGACGCGCTCGACGAGGACGGCGTGGCGCGCGTCTTCACCTATCGGCTGTTCAGCGGGCAGGAAGGTTCCTCGCCGTTCTGGCAAATGCTGCAGCACGTCGTCAACCACGGCACCTACCATCGAGGGCAGGTCACGACGATGTTACGGCAGCTCGGCGCCAGCCCGGCCAAGAGCGTGGATTTGATCGCGTTCTACCGCGAACGGTCGAGGTGAGTCAGGGTCGCGACGGGCGTTGACTTCGGCGGCGATTGCGGTTCGCGGCGCGACGTGCGGCACGAAACACGCAAGAGCGTTGTATAGTGAAGGTGTCCAGTCTCTGGACACGCGGCCGCACACGAGCGGCAGCGACGGGAAGGAGTCTCGGATGGCGAGCGGCACGATCAAGCGTATTCAGCGTGACAAGGGGTTCGGGTTTATTCGCGACAACAGCGGCCAGGAATATTTCTTCCACCGCAGCGCGGTTCAGGGAAGCTTCGATTCCCTGAGCGAAGGCCAGCGCGTCAGCTTCGACGAGGAGCAGTCGCCAAAGGGTCCGCGCGCGGGCAACGTGCGAGCCGAGTAGTCGTCCTGTCGACAGCTCAGGACGGCCGCGAGTCGTCGAGGTCGCGAGCTAGCCGTCAGTCCGGGCGACGCTCGAGGCTGACACTACTTTCTCGCGGCGGGCGTCAGCGTCGTCTCCTTCCGCTCGCCGCCGCGCAGATAGACGACCTTCGCTGGCTCGCCGATCTTCAGCACCTCGAGCGCGTAGGTGTAGTCGTAGATGTTGGCGATCGTCTGCCCGGCGATCTCCACGATGACGTCGCCCTTCTGGAGGCCCGCCTGCTCGGCCGGCCCTCCGCCAATCACCCCGCTCAGCAGCAACCCTTTCACTTCGGTCGAGTAGTCGGGAATCGTGCCGGTGAAGACGCCGCACGCCCGCGCGCCCGCCGCCGGTGTCGGTCGACTGTTCGACCTTCGTGAACTGCGGCGCCTGCGGCGCATCGCTCGATCCGGCGCGACGATCGCCGCGGCGAAATCCACGACGCGATCGAGATCCTCGTAGTCGATCTTGTCGGCGGTGTCGGACGGCCGGTGGTAGTCGGTGTGCGTGCCGGTGAAGAAGTTCAGGCACGGCACGCCCGCCTGATTGAAGCTCGCGACATCGGTCGGCTGATACGGATCGGTCTGCACCAGCAGATCGAAGCCGGCGGCGATGTTGGCCTGCTCGATGAGGCGCGCCCACGCCGGGCTCGTGCCGGTCGCCTGCACGGTGAGCTTGTTGTCCTGCATGCGGCCGACCATGTCGAAGTTGAGGTACGCCGCGAGTTGATCGAGCGGCACCGGCGGCGCGTTGACGTAGGCCGTCGATCCGATCAGCCCGAGCTCTTCGCCCGACCAGAACTCCAGCAGGACGTTGCGCCGGCGCGGCTGCGCGGCCAGCACTTCGCCGACCGCGAGCACGGCGGCGCGTGCCCGAGGCGTTGTCGTCCGCGCCGTGATGGATCTGTCCCGCGTCGGCCTTGTCGGCGAGCGAGTTGCCGTTCTCGCCGCGCCCCAGGTGATCGTAGTGCGCGCCGAGCGCGACCCACGGCTTCTGGACGCCGGCGACCGGCACGGTCGCCGGCAGATACGCCGACGACGTTGTGGCCGGTCCGCTTCTCGCGCACGACCGTCGGTGTGGACCGTGAGCTGTCGCGCCGGGAATGTCGAAGCCGGCGACGTGCGGGTTGGCGGTGTCGAGCGCTTTCTGCGCCGCCTCGAGCGTCTTGCCCGGATCGTTCAGCGTCCGGAACATCGCGTCCGCCGACGGCGCCGCTGATGCTGGCGGCGACGATGCCGGAGCCGGACAGCGCCGTGTCGAACGACATCGGGATGATTTCGCCGGCGTTCGGCGAGCGCGGGCCCGGCGACGACCAGCATCGCCTTCGCGCCGCGCTGACGCGCGGCCATCGCCTTGTAGCGCAGATCGGCGTAGCGCGCGAGAATGCCCTTCGTCTTCGACGTCCGCGTCCTCGGGGAAGTAGCGCAGGACGAGCACGATCTTGTCCTTCACGTCGAGCGTCGCGTAGCTGTCGTAGCCGAAGTTCTGCGCTCTCGGGCACGACGATGCCGTAGCCGGCGAAGACCACCGGCGCCGGTGACGTCGCCGTTGTCCGAGAACGACAGCGCCTGCACGTCGCGCGGTCCGGGACTGAAGGCCGGCGATCCGCTCGAGGCCGTGCTGGTCAGCGCGATCGTCGAGCCGCCGTCGCGCGTGCCGGCGGTGAATTCGAACGGCAGCAGGAAGTCGGTGTGGCCCGGCAGCGGCTTCGCGCCGATGCGCCGCAGCTCGACAGCGATGTACTCGCTGGCCAGCCGTTCGCCGTTCGATCCGACGAGCCGTCCTTCGAAGCGATCGGAGGACAGCGTCGTGACGTGGGCGCGCGTCTTCGATGCGCGGCGCTTGAGCAGCGGGAGTGGCGGTGAGCGCCGCGGCGATCCACAGGATGTGGACGCTCGCACGTGCGGCCCGCGAGACAGTCGTCGTCATTTTGTGCTGCTCGGCTTTCTCGGCGGCGCGTTGCGAAGCGCCTCGAGCGCCTTGTCATGATTCCACTGCGCGAGAAACAGCTGGCCGGCGGTGCCGCCCGATCGGCTCGACGTCCAGGCGAGCTGCGTGCCGTCGGGCGACGGCACCGGCAGGCCGTCGAACCCGTCCGAGTAAGTCACGCGCACCGGCTCCTTCGTGCCCGCCGCGTCGACGATGAACAGCTCGAAGTTCTCGAAGCCGAGTTTGTTCGACGCGAAGATGAAATACTGCCCGGAGGGATGCTCGTAGGGCGCCCAGCTCATCGATCCGAAATCCGTGATCTGTTTCGCGTCGCTGCCATCCGGCTTCATCGTCCACACGTTGGCGATCAGTCCCATCTCGTCGAAGCGCCGCCAGACGATGCGCGAGCCGTCGTGGGTGAAGAACGGTCCGCCGTCGTAGCCGGGGACATTGGTCAGGCGCTTCTGGCCGGAGCCGTCCGCCCGCATGATGTAGATCTCGGCGAAGTAGCTCGGGTTCTCGTCGAGCGCTCTTCTTCTCCGTCGTCGCTGAGCGTCCGGTTGTAGGCGTCGCGCATCGACGAGAACACGATCCACTGGCCATCGGGCGAGTAGCTGGCCTCGGCGTCGTAGCCGCGCGCGGTCGTCAGCCGCTTCATGGCGCCGGTCTTCTCGCTGTACGCGAAGATGTCCATCTCGCGCGTCGTAGTCCCACGAGTAGCGGCGTTCCTTGCCCGAGGCGCGGAACGCCAGTTCCTCGTCCTGCAGCTGCTTCGACTTCGGATCGAGATGCGTCGAGGCGAACTCGAATCTCGTCGGTGCCCGGGCCGGAAGAACGCGCACGTCGTCTTGCCGATGCCCGGCGAAATGCGGTTCACGTCGCCGCTCGTCAGATCGAGCGTGTAGATCTGGTAGAAGGGATTGCCGGGCTCGCGCTCGCTCTGGAAGACGAGGCGCTTGCCGTCGGGCGACCAGTAGCCTTCGCCCGCGCGCTTGCCTTCGACCGTCAGGCGTCGCACGCGGGTCAGGAAATCGCGCTCCTGGTAAGAGGCGCCGCCGTCCTGCAGTGCGACGGCCGAGAGCTGAGACAGACTGAAAATGGCTACGGCCGCCACTACCTGAACCGGTTTCATCGGGAACCTCTAGAGGTGTGACCTGCGTCCAAGGTCATTATCGCCGTGTTATCCTCTCCCCTCAACCGCAGGAGATTCCGAAATGAAGTGCACCGCGCTGAAATCAGGTTTGCTGGCCGCTGTCGCCGCTGTCGGCATCGTCGCCCTCGCTCCGTTGCCGGCCATGGCGCAGGACAGCCTGGCGGGCAACTGGGAGCTGACGCTTGAAACGCCGCAAGGCGCCAATACCGTCAACATGGAACTGAAACAGGACGCCGACAAAGTGACAGGCGAGCTGACCAGCCCGCTGGGCGCGGTGCCCGTTTCAGGGTACGTACACCGGCGGAACGATGGCCCTGACGGCCAACATCGACATCCAGGGGACGGCCCTTACGCTGGGCTTCAACGGCAAGGTCACCGGCAGTTCGATCGCCGGCACCGTGAAGCTCGGGGATTTCGGCGAGTTCCCGTTCAGCGGCACGCGCAAGGCTGCCGGTAGTGCAGCAGCGGCAGCACCGGCCGCGGCCGCAGCCGCGCCCGCGGCACCGGCCGCAGCGGCAGCAGGTGGCGGCGGCAGCGCCGCCGGCGGGTGGGACGTCGTCCTCTCGATTCCCGGCGTGGGCGACCTTCCCGCCACCGCGACGTTGACCCAGGACGGCCAGAACGTCACCGGGATGCTGTCCAGCATGGCCGGCGACGTGCCGGTCAAGGGCACCATGACCGGCAACTCGCTGAAGCTGGAATTCACCGCCGAGACGCCGCAGGGACCGATCACCGTCACGATGACCGGCGAACTCGCCGCGACCGGTTTCACCGGGAAGGCCAGCCTCGCCGGCATCGGCGAAGCCGACTGGAAAGCGACCCGCAAGTAGCTCCGGGGAGCGCGATGTCCACGTTCTGGCGCCACCGGTTCATGGCTCGCGGCGATCGCCGCGGTTTCTGTGTCGACCGCGCTCCACGCGGGCGCGCAGGGCGGCAACGCCAACGCCACCCAGACCTATCTCAATCGAACGGCGGACGCGATTCTCGCCGCCAAGAGCGCGCGGTTTACCCTCAAGCGCGAGGGCAAGCCGGCGTTCCTCGACGAGAAGAACGGCCTCACGTTTACCGCGGCGGACTGCGTCTACTCCGCGCCCGATCGCGTGTCCTGCAACGTCAAGGTGTCGCTCAAGAACGGCACCATCGTGCAGATGACGCGCGTCTGGGTTCCCGAGGGGACGTTTCAATCCAATCCGCTGACGCGTCAGTTCGGCAAGGTGCCGCCGGATTCCAATTTCAACGGCGTGCAGCTGTTCGCCAGGACCGGCATTCCGGACATCCTGAGGACCAGCGTCCAGAAGGCGCAAGTCGTCGGCAAGGAAAAGGTCCAGGATCGCGAGACCCTGCATCTCAAGGGCGAAGTGAGCGGCGAGAAATTGAATCCGCTCATTGGTACCAGCCTCAAGCCCGACGTGATGTATCCGGTCGATCTCTGGATCGATGAGCGGTCGGCCAATCCCGCGCAGATTCATGTCACCGAGGCCGAAGGCACCGGCTGGCAGATCGAGCTCACGGGCATCAATGAGCCGGTCGATATCCCGACGCCGCAACTCCCGCCCGCCGCGAACAGGCCTCAGGCCTGAAGTGGCGCGTGCGCAGCAGTACCCGCGGCTGATCCTCGCGCTCGTCTGCCTCCCCGTTTTCATCGGGGCCCTCGACCTCACCATCGTCTCCGCCGTGCTGCCGGAAGTGATCCGCTCGATGACGATCGAGATCCAGAAACTCGATGTCGCGGGCTGGGCCGTCACCGGGTACTTCGTCTCGTATGCGATCAGCATGACCTTCATGGGGAAGGTCTCGGATATCGCCGGCCGCCGCATCGTGTATCTCGCGTGCCTGGTGATCTTCTTCGTGGGGTCCTGGCTCGTCGCGGCCTCGCCCGGCTGGCCGGCCGGAATCGCCCTGAAAGTGATGCAACTATTTCCGGGGCGTCCCGAAGCCGGTTTTGCGCCGCTCTACGCGCTGATCGGCGGGCGGGTCGTGCAGGCATTCGGGGCGGGCGCGATGGTCCCGGTGAGCATGGCGCTCGTCGCCGACTTGTTTCCGCCCGACAAGCGCGCGCTTCCGCTCGGGATCGTCGGAGCGGTCGATACGGCGGGCTGGGTGCTGGGCCATCTTTACGGCGGCATCATGGTGCAGTTCATGAGTTGGCCGTACCTGTTCTGGATCAACCTGCCGGTGGTCGTCGTGATCTTCGGCGCGACGTGGTGGGGGCTGGCCGGCCTGCCGCGCATGGACGTGAAAGGCCGCATCGACTGGATCGGCGTGACGCTGCTCGGCGTGGCGCTGATTCTGCTGAACATCGGGCTGGGCTCGCCGGAAGTCGGTCTTGACGGTTCGAACGCCGCCGCGTCGCAGGATCGCGTCTACTGGGTCGTCGCGGCGGCGGCCGTGTTCGTCGTGTTCCTGCTGTCGCAGCGGCGCATCCGCGATCCGATCCTCGACCTGAAGATCTTTTCCAATCGCAACCTGTCGTCCGCGAGCGCCGTCAATCTGCTCGTCGGTTTCTGCATCATGGTGGCGCTCGTCAGCGTGCCCATTTTCATCAACGTCGCCGGCGCGGCCGACACGATGAAGGCCGCGCTCGTCACCGGGTACCTGCTGTGCGCGTTCACGGTGCCGATGGCGCTCGCCGCGATTCCCGGCGGCTGGCTGTCGGAACGCCTCGGCTATCGATCGTCGGTCATCCTCGGGCTGGTCATCGCCATCGCCGGCTTCTGGATGATGAGTCTCTGGAAAGTTGAAATGGCCGCACAGGCGGTCGCGTTTTTCGACAGTCTCGGCCATGGGCACATCTCGCCGGATGCCGGCAGCACCGGGTTCATGGCGGCGGGGCTGGCGCTGGCGGGCATCGGCATCGGCCTGACCATTGCGCCGGTCGGGACCGCCGTCATCAACAGCGTCGGCGAGCGCGAACGCGGGATGGCGTCGTCGCTCGTCATCATCCTTCGCCTGATCGGCATGAGCGTCAGCATGAGCTCGATGACCGCGTATGGCTTGCGGCGGACGACCGTCCTCAGCCGCGAGATGCTGAGCCCCGACGATGCCCTCGATCTCGAGAAGACCGCCCGCGTCGCCCTCGACGCCGTGACGAAGATCACGAGCGAGATCGCGCTGATTGCCCTCGTGGTCACCGCGGCGGCGATCGGCGTGGCGCTTCTGCTCCGGCGCGGAGACGTTTAGCACCGCCGTGCCGCTCGTTACCCTCGACCACATCTCGGTCGCATTCGGCCACCTGCCGCTGCTCGACGACGCGTCGCTGACGATCGATCCGAAGGAGCGCATCGCCATCCTCGGGCGGAACGGCACCGGCAAGACGACGCTGCTGCAGATTGTCAGCGGGGAAGTCGAGCCCGATGCCGGATCGGTCTGGCGTCAGCCGGGGCTGAAGGTGGCGCGCCTCGAGCAGGATGTGCCGCTGTCCGCGAATCGGCCGGTCTCCGAGGTCGTCGCCGAGGGGCTCACGGGGCTGCTCGGACATGACGCCGAAGAGTGGCGCCGGGCCCACCACGTCGATCTCATCCTGTCGCGCCTCGAGCTGCCGGCGGACGCCATCGTCGACACCCTGTCGGGCGGCTGGCGCCGCCGCGTGCTGCTGGCGCGCGCGCTGGTCGCCGAGCCGGACGTGCTGCTGCTCGACGAGCCGACCAACCATCTCGACATCGACGCGATCGCCTGGCTCGAGGAATTTCTCGCGCGACTATCGCGGGTCGGTGGTCTTCGTCACGCACGACCGCGCGTTTCTGCAGCGTCTCGCCACGCGGATCGTCGAAATCGATCGCGCCAATCTCACCTCGTGGCCGGGCGACTACGCGGCGTTTGTCGAGAAGAAGGACGCCGCGCTGGCCGCGGAAGCGACGCAGCGGGAGAAATTCGACAAGCGGCTGGCGCAGGAGGAAACGTGGCTGCGGCGCGGCGTCAAGGCGCGGCGCACGCGCGACGAGGGGCGCGTGCGCGCGCTGATGGCGATGCGCGCCGAGCGGGCGGCGCGGCGCGAGGTGATCGGCACGGTGCGGCTGCGCGTCGATCGCGCCGATTCGTCGGGGCGGATGGTCTTCGAGGCCGACGAGGTGCAGAAGGCCTACGGCGATCGCGTCGTGGTGCGCGATTTCTCGACGCGCATCATGCGGGGCGATCGCGTCGGCCTGATCGGCCCGAACGGCGCCGGCAAGACGACGGTGCTGCGCATTCTGCTGGGCGAGCTCGAGCCTGACGCGGGCACGGTGCGCCGCGGCGCGAACGTGCTGACGGCCTACTACGACCAGCAGCGCGAGCAGCTCGATCCCGAGCGCACGGTGTTCGACACGATCGGCGAAGGCAACGACACGGTGACGGTCAACGGTCAGACCCGTCACGTGCACGGCTATCTGCGCGACTTCCTGTTTCCGGCCGAGCGCGCCCGATCGCCGGTCAAGGCGCTCTCCGGCGGCGAGCGCAACCGGCTGCTGCTGGCGCGGCTGCTGACCAAACCGGCGAACGTGCTGGTGCTCGACGAGCCGACCAACGATCTGGATCTCGAGACGCTCGAACTGCTCGAGGCGCAGCTGGTGGAGTGGCCGGGCACGCTGCTGCTGGTCAGCCACGACCGCGTCTTCCTGGACAACGTCGTGACCAGCACGCTGGTCTTCGAAGGTGATGGCCGCGTCAGCGAATTCGTCGGCGGATACTCCGACTGGGTGCACCAGGCGAGCCAGGCGCGCGCCACGGTCCCGGAGGGCGGCCGTCCGAGCCGACGGCGCCGCCGCCCGCGCGCACCGCAGGAACAGTCCGGCCCGCAGGAAGCTCTCGTACCGCGAGCGGCGCGAGCTGGACTCGCTGCCTGCGAAGATCGCGGCGCTCGAAGCCGAGCACCGGCAGCTGGAAGCGACCGTCGCGGGACCGGACTTTTACAAGGCGGGCTCGAGCGAAATCGATGCGATACTCGCGCGCGTCGGCGCTCTTGAACAGGCCCTGCTCGACGCGTACATGAAACTCGACGATCTCAAAGCGCGCGAATAACGACCGGAGATCTCATGACCAACCGCCAGATTGCGCTCGCCAGCCGCCCGGATGGTGCTCCCGGCGCGGACAACTTCGAATTGCGCCGCGTCGCCGTGCCGGCGGTCGCTGACGGTCAGGTCCTGCGGCAGACGATCTATCTTTCGCTCGATCCCTACATGCGCGGCCGCATGAGCGATGCGCCGTCCTACGCGCCGCACGTGGAGATTGGCCAGACGATGGTCGGCCACACCGTGAGCCAGGTGGTCGAGTCGAAGAATCCGGCGTTTGCGGCGGGCGATTTCGTCGCCGGCTACGACGGCTGGCAGGACTACGGCCTGTCGGCCGGCCGGGAACTGCGCAAGCTGGATCCCTCGAGCGCGCCGCTGCGCGCCGCCGTCGGCGTCCTCGGCATGCCCAGCATGACGGCGTATGTCGGATTGCTGGATATCGGGCAACCGAAGGAAGGCGAGACCGTCGTCGTCTCGGCGGCGTCCGGTGCGGTCGGCGCCGTGGTCGGGCAGATTGCGAAGATCAAAGGATGCCGGGCTGTCGGGATCGCCGGGTCACCGGAAAAATGCGACTACGTGACGCGTGAGCTCGGCTTCGATGCCTGCGTGAGCTACAAGTCGGACACGTTCCGCGAGGCGCTGGCCGCGGCGTGCCCGGCCGGGATCGACGTGTACTTCGAAAACGTCGGCGGCGACGTGCTGAAAGCCGTGCTCGCGCTGCTGAACTTCGGCGCGAGGATTCCGCTCTGCGGGATGATTGCCGAGTACAACGCCACGCGGTCGCTGCCGGGGCCGAACCTGCGGCCCTTTCTCGTCAAGCGCGCCATGCTGCGCGGCTTCATCGTGTCCGACCACGCGCAGCGCATGCCGGCATTCCTGGACGATTGCAGCCGCTGGCTCAGGGAAGGGCGCCTCAAGTACCGCGAGGATGTCGTGGACGGCCTGGAGAACGCGCCGGCGGCGCTCCTGAAACTGTTCGACGGCACCAACTTCGGCAAGCTGCTGATTCGCGTCTCGCCGGATCCGACTCAGACGACGCGCGCCTGATCGGCGGCGGCGAGCGGCACGACGATCCAGCCCTCGGCTTCGCGTGCGGCGCGCTTGCCATCCGCCCACTCGAGGGCCTCGGAGTCGGTCTCGAACGTACGGGTCAACATCACTTTTCCGTCGCGCACGACGTCGACTTCGATGCCGTACGGCATCAGCCGCACACGGCACTCGATCGCGGCGTCTTCACGGCGAAGCTTCCAGAGGGTCGTCGGTTCGTCCTGCACGTCTCCCATTTTAACCGGGGAGCCGTCACGAGTGGTTCCTGCAGGCGCGCATTCCTGCAATGTCCGCGTCGGCTAGTTTTCCAGATTGAGCGCCCAGCGGATGCCGCCGGTCAGGTAGGCGCGGAACACCGCGTCGTTGCTCCAGATGTCGTCGCGATGGCCGAGCGTCGTATAGAACGTGCGGCCGCGGCCGACCTCTTTCGTCCACGACTGCGGATAGTCGGCGCCTTTGACGATGCGCGGCACGTCGGACAGGTCCATGTGCTCGGTGTCGAGGCTCAGGAGGACGTGCACCTTGTCGCGCGAGAACGGCATCAGGATGTGCAGCCGTCCGACCTGCGAGATGTTCTCGGTCGGCTTCGCCGGATCCCAGACCGCGTGTCCGAATTCGTAGAACTCTTCGTTCAGCGGCCAGGTCGATCCCAGCATTTTCGTGGCGGGGTGCTTCTGGTCCTCGACCTTCAGCAGACCGACCTTGCCCTGTCCGACCATGTTGGTCGGGACGAGCGACCGCAGATAGTAGCCGCCCAGCAGCTCACCGAACTCCGGGTAGTCGTACATCGTCAAAGTTGCGCAGTGGGCGCCGATGAGCGCCTTGCCGTTCTTGACGAAGTCGACGATGGCGCGCTTCTGGACGTCGGTGAAGGGGAGATTGCCGTTGGTCATCAGCATCAGGCCGTCGAACTGCGACAGGTACTCCGGCGTGATCATCGACACGTCGATTTTGGCCGAATCCTGTTTGTAGCCCTCGAGCGCGGTGACGTCGAATCCGCCCTTCACGCCCAGCTCGGTCACGGCCTTTTCGGCGGGCGCCAGGCTGGTGTGCTTGTACAAGCCGGCATGCGTCAGGAACAACAGCTTCTTGCGCGCCGGGGTTTGCGTCGAGACGTTCGCCGGGACGACAGCATCAGACCAGCGACGATGATGGCGGGAACGGCTGCGCGGAACAGGTATCGCATGACGCGGGATATTAATACAGGATACGAGTCGAACCGCACCGAACCGGCTCTCGGCGCGGTCGATGCGGATGCTATACTCCCCCGAAGACGCCGGCCCCTCGAGAGCGCGCACCTGTCAGAGTTGTCACTGACGCGCGGCTTCGCACGTGCGCCTCAGCGGGCGTACGGTTTCTGTGTTGACCCCATGAGCCAACGACACCCGATTGCCGTCGTGCCCAGTCCCCGGCCCGCTCAGGTCCGCGCCGTTCCGCGGATGAAGTCCCGCCACACCGAAATCTGCATCATCGCCGCGCACACGTTTGTCGAGCGCGGCTATGACGCCACGTCGGTGAACGACATCGCGGCGGCGATCGGCATCACGAAGGCGGGCCTCTACCACTACATCAGCAGCAAGGAGTCGCTGCTGTTCGACATCGTGACGCTCGGGTTCGACGCGCTCGACGAAAAGGTCGTCGCGCTGACGCGCGACATCAAGGATCCGGAAGAACGCCTGCGGGCCATCGTCCTGCGCCACGCCGCGCTCGCGATTCGCGTCGACGGGGTGATTACCCGGCTGTCGGAGGAGGAAGTCCACGCGCTGCCGCCCGCGCAGCGCCGGAAGATCAACCAGCGCCGGCGCCGCTATTTCGACTACGTGCGCGACACGCTGATCGAACTGCAGAAGGACGGCCGGCTGCACGACATCGACGTCACCGTGGCGGCGTTCAGCATCCTCGGCATCATCATGACGCTGCCGCAGTGGTACCGGCCCGACGGCCGTCTGACGGACGAGGAAGTCGCCGCCGAGGTGCTGAGGTTCGTGGCGGCGGGGCTGCTGCGTCCGCGACCACGCCGCAAGCGATCCGCCGCGATCGCGCGGCGCGCGCCGCTCGGTCATGCCGGAGCAGCGCCGCCTCGCGCGCCGGGCGTTTCCGCAACTGAACCCGCGCCGCTTCGAGATCTGCATGACCTCCGCGCGGCGATTCGTCGAGCGCGGATTCGAAGCGACCTCCGTGAACGACATCGCCTCGGCGCTCGGCGTCACCAAGGCCGGCCTGTATCACTACATCAGCAGCAAGGAAGCGCTGTTCTTCGAAATCCTCAGCCTCGGCATGGACTGGCTCGACGAGGACGTCATCAAGCCGGTCCGGGCGATCGAGGATCCCGAGGCCCGCCTGCGCGAAACGATCAAGCGCCACGCGCTGCTCACGGCGTGCAACGAGCCGTGGATCACGGAGCTGCTGGGCGAGATGCAGGCCCTGCGCATGCCGGATCGCGAGACCATCCTGGTGCGCAAGCGCACCTATGTCGGCATGGTGCGCCACATGTTCAACGAGCTGGCGGCCGCCGGGCGCCTGCGCGATCATCGATCACACCGTCGCCGTCTACTCCGCGCTCGGGATGATCGTCTGGATTCCGCGCTGGCTGAACCCGAAGGGGCGGCTCTCGCGCGATCAGGTCGCCGCCGACGTCGCGACCTTCGCGCTGAACGCGCTGCTCAAGCCGGACGCCAAGACGCGCGGCACCGCCATGGTCGCCGCCGATTTCAGCGCAGTCCTCTGAAGAACTCCCGGATATCGCCGACCAGCAGATCCGGCTGTTCCAGCGCGGCGAAATGCCCGCCGCGCGGCATCTCGGTATAGCGCGTCAGGTTGTAGCGCGCTTCGATCCACTTTCGCGGCGGCGCGTTGATCTCCTTCGGAAACTGCGCGCACGCGGTCGGCACCGTGACGCGGCCCGGGTTGGGCGTCGCGACGCGATTCTCGTAGTAGATGCGCGCCGACGACGCGGCCGTCTGCGTCACCCAGTAGATCATGACGTTGGTGAGGAGCTCGTCCTTCGTGAAGACCGACTCGATGTTGCCGCCCTCGCAGTCGCACCACGCGCGGAATTTCTCGACGATCCAGGCCGCCAGGCCGGCGGGCGAGTCGTTCAGGCCGAAGCCGAGCGTCTGCGGCTTGGTGCCCTGGATCTGGCTGTAGCCGCGTTCGTTCTCCATGTAGGTATTGCGCGCCTGCATGCGTTGCAGTTCCGCCGCAGGCACGCCGGCATTCGGATCGCCGCCCGGCGGCGCGCGGCGCGACGCAGAAGTTCAAGTGCAGTCCCGCCACGTGCGGCGCGTCGTCCAGCGCGACCAGCCGGCTGATGATGCCGCCCCAGTCGCCGCCCTGCGCGCCGTAGCGGGTGTAGCCGAGTCGCGCCATCAGCGTGGCGATGATTTTGGCCATCCGCTCGGGGCTGTAGCCGGGCTCGGTCGGCTTTTCCGAAAAGCCGAACCCGGGCAGCGAGAGCGCGACGACGTGGAAGGCATCCTCGGCGCGGCCGCCGTAGCGCACCGGATCGGTCAGCGGGCCGATGATCTTGGTGAATTCCATGAAGGAGCCGGGCCAGCCGTGCGTGAGCACGAGCGGCATCGCGTTCGGCTCCTTCGACGCGGACGTGGATGAAATGGATGTTGAGGCCGTCGATGTTCGTCGTGAACTGGTCGAACTGATTGAGGCGGCGCTCCTGCGCCCGCCAGTCGTAACGCTCGCGCCAGTAGGTGACGAGTTCCTTGGCGTAGCTGAGGTCCGTTCCATACGTCCAGGCCGAACCGGGAATCTCGTTCGGGAACCGCGTCTGCGCCAATCTCGTCTTCAAGTCACGGAGAACCGCGTCGGGCACCTGGATCTTGAACGGCGTGATCGAGGGGGCAGGCGGCGTCTGGCTGCCGAGTGTCGCGCCGGCGGCGAGGGCAACGACGGTGGCCGCGAAAAACCGGAACTTCATGGGCATACCTCGGAGCGACGAAGCGTTTGAAACAGCGCGGGAAACGCGCTCGTAGTGACGCGTAGAATAATCGAAATTGCCCGGCAAAATCGTTGACCCGGTCAGTGCCGCGGGTTAAAGTTGTCTCTGCCCTATCAGGGTTTCACAAGCCAAGGAGTCAAGCGATGAGAGTTGGAACGGGATTCGTGCTCGGGCTCGGGTTGTTCGCGGTTGCGATCGGCTCGGCTGCGACGGTCACGATCAGCGCCGCACCCGCGGATGTCCCCGGAGACGTGACGTACACGAAGGACATCGCGCCCATCCTGCAGCGCAGCTGCGAAAACTGTCATCGCGCCGACGGCGTCGCGCCGATGGCGCTGTCGACGTACGAACAAGTCCGGCCGTGGGCCCGCGCGATCAAGCAGCGCACCGGCATCGGACCGCACGCCGGCGTCATGCCGCCGTGGTATGTCGAGAAGAACATCGGCATCCAGGAATTCCAGAGCGACCCGTCGCTGAGCGACGAGGAAGTGGCCAAGATTGCCAAGTGGGCGGACAGCGGCGCGGCGCGCGGCAATCCCTCGGACATGCCGCCGGCCAAGGTCTATCCGGACGGAAAGTCCTGGACGATCGGCACGCCCGACCTCATCGTCAAGTCCACCGACATCACCGTGAAGGGCAACGCGCCCGACTGGTGGGGTGAGATTCCGTCGATGCCGACCGGCCTGACCGAGGACCGCTACGTGGCGGCGCTCGAGATCAAGGAAGTCAACGACGTCGACACCAACAGCACCACCGGCCGTCAGACCGTCGGCGGACGTTTCGTGTTCCACCACATGATCTGGGGCACGCGCGTCGGCAACGGCACCGCCGGGTGCCGTGGGCGGCGGCGACACGCTCGCCTGGCCGGTGCACGAAGTGGGTCGCAACGCCGACTTCTTCGATCCGCGGGCCGCGCGTCTTCTGAAGGCCAACTCCTCCATCGTCTCCGACTCGATCCACCTGCACTCGAACGGCCGCGACACGACGGGCCATCTCGAGATCGGGTTCAAGTTCATGCCGAAGGACTACAAGCCGGTCTACCGCCAGGCGCTCTTCGGCCTCGGCAACGGCGTGGACATCGACATCAAGGGCATGACCGCCGACCAGCAGCTCCACGCTTACGCCGTGCTGCAGGAGAACACCAAGATCATCTCGTTCGAGCCGCACCTCCACGCGCCGGGTCAGCGGATGTGCCTCGAAGCGATCTGGGGCTACAACATCCAGACGCTGAACTGCGTCGGCTACGACCACAACTGGGTGCGCGGCTACAGCTACACCGACGACTCGTCGCCGCTGCTGCCGAAGGGCACGATCCTGCACATCATCGGCTACATGAACAATTCGCCCTCGAACAAGAACGTTCCCGATCCGCGCAACTGGCAGGGTTCGGGCAACCGTTCGGTGGCGAACATGTTCATCGACCTCGGACAGCGCGTATCGCTGACCGACGAGCAGTTCCAGGCCGAGATGGCGCACCGCCGCGAGAAGCTCCACCTGACGCGCAACGACAACGTGATCGGTTGCCCGCTCTGCAACGTGGCGCCTCCCGCCGCGCGCGGCACCTCGCAGCAGCAACAGGATCAGCAGTAACCGAACCTGGCAGGGTCCGGCCCTCGCGCCGGACCCTGCCAATCCGTTTTTCCTGGCGCTCGCCGCCAACCTTCTTGACTGGACAAAATCTGATGGGTCAGACGCAGAAAATCGGCTGCGCGCTTGCGTGCGCCGTGATTTCGTTCGTGGCGCTGGGTGTGCGCCTGCCGGCGCAGTCGCTCACGTACACCAAGGGACAGAACATCGCTCCGGCGTTCGAAGGCTGGGAGCAGGATGCCGACGGCTCGAAGTACTTCGTCTTCGGTTACATGAACCGGAACTGGGCCGAGGAGATCGACATCGCGCCCGGTCCGGAGAACGGATTCACGCCGGGCAGGCCGGATCAGGGACAGCCGACGCATTTCCTGCCGCGCCGCAATCGTTTCGTCTTCCGCGTGCCGGTCCCGAAAAATTTCACCGAGAAGGACGAACTGATCTGGACCATCACGTCGCACGGCGTCACCGAAAAAGCCTGGGCGACGATTCGCGCGGACTACCTGCTCGACGACGTCGTGAAGGCGTCCGAAACCGGCGCGCTTGGCGCGGGAACCAGCAGCCCCGAGGTGCGCTCGAACAAGGCGCCGACGGTCAAGATTGAAGGGCCCAAGACGCTGACGGCCAAAGTCGGCCAGCCGCTGACGCTGACCGCGGTCGTCACCGACGACGGGATTCCGAAGCCGCGCAACGTGTCGCCGGTCGCCGCCCTCTTCGGCGGATCGAATGGCCGCGGCGGGGCGCCCGGAACAGCGGCGCCCGGTGCGGCAGGTGCGGGACGCGGCGGGAACGAGGATCTCGCGGCCGCGGCTGAAGCGGCCGGTATTTCGCAGGCGCAACTCGCGCAACTCCAGGCGGCGCGCCGCAATCCCTCGATGACGCCGCCGACCCGGATCACCGTCGGCAAGGTCACCGGTCTTCATCTCTCGTGGTTCGTCTATCGCGGCGCCGGCAACGTGACGTTCACGCCCGAACAGATCAAGACGTGGGAAGACACCCGCGCCGGCGCCAACTCACCGTGGGCGCCGCTCTGGGCGCCGCCCGTGCTGCCGGCCGACGGGAAGATCGTCGTGCAGGCGACGTTCGATGCGCCGGGCACCTACGTGCTCCGCGGCCTTGCCGACGACGGCGCGCTGTTTGGTGGCGACAACGTCACGGTGACCGTGACGAGGTAAACTCTCGCGTGTTCGTGCCGACTTTTAGACAAAGGCGGAGGAGTCGCGCGGTTGCCGGCGCATTTGTGTTGCTGGCAGCTGCGCTCTCCTGCGCGTTCCTGGCTGCCGCCGACAATCCCACCCCGTTCACGAAGGAATCCATCAGCCGCGGCAAGACCGTCTACCTGCAGAACTGCCAGGATTGTCACGGCGAAGACGGCCGGGCGCAGGGGAGCGCCATTGCCGTGGCGCCCGATCTGACCCGTCCGGAGGTCTGGAAATACGGCCAGACCGACGACAACATTTTTTCCGACATCCGGAACGGCGCAGGCGATAACATGCCGCCGTTCGGCCCGATTGGGGTCGGTCTGAAGGACGCGCAGATCTGGGACCTCGTCAATTTCATTCGCAGCATCGGCCCTGAAAACAAACGACCTCCACTCAGATAATTTCCTGAGGAGACATCATGAGCGAGCGCACCAGGGACAAAGGCAAGCCGACGGTTTCGCGCCGGGACTTTCTGGCCAAGTCGGCGCTCGGCGCCGGCGCCGCGGCCGCGCTGGGGGCGACGAGCACGACCGCCATGGCCGCCGACGCTGCGCCGAACATGCCGGCGATTCGCGTCGGCGACGAGTTCACCAAGTCGCTCAGCGAGGCGCCGATCAGCTTCGAATTCGGCGGTGACAAGGGGCTGAGCGGCGCCGAGGTCTTTGCGCGCGCCTGCAAGGACGAGGGGCTGGCGGCGCTCTTCTGCTGCCCGGGCAACTACACGGTCATCAACGCGATCTCCGCCGCCGGGCATCCCGGCGTACGGCGGCCGCATCGAAGACATCATGTGCGCCGCGGCCGACGGCTTCTCGCGCGTCACCGGCGAAGTGGCCGCGACCTCCGGCACCGAGGGCCCCGGCTTCACCAACATGATCATGTCGATCGCCAGCGCCGATCGCGCGCACAGCCCGCTGCTCGTGCTCGCGAGCAACATGGCGATGTCGAACGAAGACCGGGTCGGCGGCATCCAGCAGATGTACCAGCAGCCGACGACCGAAGGGATCAAGAAGTACGGCAAGCGCATCACCATTCCCGAATCGCGTGCACGAATACGCGGCGTACGCGTTCCGGCAGCTGAAGAGCGGCGTGCCGGGACCGGTGCATCTCGACTTCCCGTCGGAAGTCTCCGGCGCGCGCTTCAAGGACGCCTCCGAGCTGAAGGACTTCTACGACAAGAGCCGCGTACCGCACCGAGTGCGTGGCGCATCCGGCGCCGAAGGATGTCGCGAAGGCGGTCGAGATGATCCAGAAGGCCGAGCGGCCGATGATCGTCGCCGGCCAGGGCGTGTTCTTCCACAAGGGCTGGGAAGCGCTGAAGCGCCTCGCCGAGAAGAACGAAATCGCGGTCGTCGAGTCGGGTCCGGTGCGCGGCCACTTCGGCGACGAGCATCGGCTGTCGGCCAACCTCGCGGCCGACGCGCTCGGCAGCGCCGACCTGGTGATCTTCGTCGGCCAGTACCTGATGCCGAGCGTCGGCGAATATCGCTTCAATCCCGACGTGAAGGCGATCCGCGTGCATCCGGTCGCCGAGGATCTCGGCCGCAACTGGCCGCTCGATCTCGGCATCGTGGCCGACGAGAAGGCGGCGCTCGAAGCGTTCGCCGACGCCGTGCCGAAGCGGACGCGCGCGACCTGGGTCAGCGAGCTGGCCGCGGCGCGGAAGAAGTTCGAGGATCAGAACGACGAGTACTACGCGCTCGGCCTGAAATACAGCCAGCAGACCGGCACCGTGCATCCGGCGGTCATCGGCAAGCTGATGGCCGATTTCCTCTATCGCGGCGGCATTCCGAAGGAACAGACCACCTACGTGCAGGGCGGATGGACCGGCGCCGGCTACACGCGCCGCTGGATGCGCGCGTATCGGCCGGGTCAGTTCAACAACGCGCCGTATCAGTACTATCCGATCGGTCCGGACGTCGGGTCATCTGCTCGGCGCGGGCGCGGCCATGCAGCTCGGAGTCGGGCCGCAGAAGGCGTATCAGGGATCGCCGGCGTTCGGGTTCACGGGCGACGCGGGCATCGCGTATTCGGTCATGGAGTTCGACACCATCACCAAGTACAAGCTCCCGGTCGATCATGACCGTGCACAACAACAACGCGTGGGGCATGATCACCGCGGCCAACACGGTCCGGTCCGCGCACATGTATCTGTTCCAGGAGAACCTGCGCTACGACAAGATCGCCGAGGCGCTCGGCGCCCGCGGCGAGTACGTGACGACGCCCGATCAGTACAAGGCGGCGCTCCAGCGCGCCTACGACGCGGCGGCGCGCGACAAGGTCGCCGACGCTCATCAACGTCCAGTCGAGCCGCCAGTTCCTGACGAACGCGTTCCCGCCGGGCGCGCAGCCGCGGAACGTCGAGCCGGGCGTGACGGCGTACTCTCACTGACGGGTCGTGAAACGAGACGACGAGATCGAGATCATCCGCGCGTCGCTGGCCCACTATGCGACGCGCGGCGCCTTCCGCAGCTTCAGCGAAGTCCCCGGACGGCCGGGCAAACTCGAGTTCAGGTTCCTCTGGTTCCGTGACGTGACGTTTCGCGTCACCTACGAAGCCGCCGCTCGTACGCTGACCTTCGTCGATTTTCTTCCCGCCATCCCGGCCCGCTCGCCCATGGACGCCGAACTGCGGCGCTTCATCCGCAGCCGCAGCGCGTCATCATTGCCGGACCATCGGCGCGTGGACTTGAAGAAAGTGGGTCTTGCCGTCACCAACCGCCGGGGCGCCATTTCGCTCGTGTTCTCGCTGAAGGCGGCGCACATCGAATACGGTGTGAAGAAATCCGTCCATCTGGCGCATGACGTCCTGATGGATTTCTTGAACGAATCGCAATACGTCGAGTACAACATCAATCACTTCAACCTGAATCCCGAGATGGCCTAGCCCGAGCCTGTTGGAATGGTGACCGTGCAGCATTTGACGACGCAGCAAATCGAGGCCGGCATGCCCGTAGTCCTCGATTCACCGAAAGAACGCGGGACGCTGCGGATGATTGTCCGCCGTCCTTCCGTGAACCAGCGCGAGGTGATCGAGGCCGGTGAACTGGATCCGCACGTCGGCCTGGTCGGCGACACCTGGCATCAGCGCTCGAGCACGCGCACCGCTGACGGCTCGCCGCATCCGGACATGCAGCTGAACGTCATCAACGCCCGGCTGATTGGCCTCCTGGCCGGCGATGAAGCCCGGTGGCCGCTGGCCGGCGATCAGCTGTACGTGGACCTGGATTTGAGCGTGTCGAACCTTCCGCCGGGAACACGCGTCGCGATCGGATCGGCGATCATCGAGATCACCGCGCAACCGCACACCGGCTGCAAGAAATTCGTCGAGCGATTCGGTCTGGACGCGATGGAATACGTCAACTCGCCATCCGGCAAACAACATCGTCTTCGTGGCTTGAATGCCAAGGTGGTGCAGCCAGGCGCCATTCGCGCTGGCGACGCGGTTCGCAAACTCGCCTGAAGGAGAAGTCATGGCCAGAGCGGGCACTGTGAACCCGAAGCTCGTCACGACGGCGTTCGAACTACCCGGCTATCGCCTGACGCAGACCTGCGGCGTCGTGCGCGGCATCGTCGTTCGCTCGCGCAGCATCGTCGGCAACGTCGGCGCCGCGCTGCAGACGCTGGTCGGCGGCAACATCACCATCTACACGGAGCTGTGCGAGAAAGCGCGCGAGGACGCCTTCCGCCTGATGCTCGAGCACGCGGCGGAAGTCGGCGCCAACGCGCTCGTCGGCGTGCGCTACGACGCGAACGAGGTGGCCGCGGGAGTGACCGAGGTGCTCGCCTACGGCACCGCGGTCATCGTCGAACCGCTGTCGGCGGCCTGATCGGATTCCTGCGTGTCTGCCGGCCGTACCGTCACGCTCACCGCGCTCGCCGTCGTGTCGTTTGCCAGCAATTCGCTGCTGTGCCGCGCGGCGCTGGGCCACGGCGCGATCGACGCGGTCACCTTTTCCACCGTGCGGATCATCGCCGGAGCGGCGATGCTGCTGGTGCTGGCGAACCTCGGCTCGGCGAGCGATTCGCAGACCGCCGGATCGTGGACCTCGGCGCTCGTGATGTTCCTCTACGCGATTCCGTTTTCGATCGCTTATGTCAGCCTGACGACCGGCACCGGCGCGCTGCTGCTGTTCGGATCGGTGCAGGTGACGATGCTGATCGCGGCGGTGATCTCGGGAACCCGGCCGCATCCGCTGCAGTGGATGGGGCTCGTGTGTGCCGCGGCGGGGCTGGTGTATCTGACGCTTCCGGGTCTGGCCGCGCCTGACCTGGTTGGCGCGATCATGATGATCACGGCCGGCATTGCCTGGGGCGTCTATTCGCTGCGCGGCCGCGGCGCCGCGAATCCGCTGGCGCAGACGACGAGCAATTTCGTCAAGGCGCTGCCGATGACGCTGCTGGTCAGTGTCGTTGCGGTCTCGTGGTTTCATGCCGAACCGCGCGGGGTCGTGCTCGCGGCAGTGTCGGGCGCGATCACCTCGGGACTCGGCTACGTCGTGTGGTACGCGGCGCTCCGCGGCCTGTCGGCGTTTCGCGCGGCGGTGGTCCAGTTGCCGGTCCCGGTGATTGCGGCCGCCGGCGGCGTCGCGTTTCTGGGGGAGACGATTTCGCCGCGCCTGATCGTTGCCGCAGGACTGGTCCTGGGCGGAATTGCGATGGCGCTGATCGGCCGCGAACAGCTCGTGGCGAGAGGGTAGCCGTCATGGATTTCGTGGAATTCGGCGGGGCTCCGTCCAGCATGCTGATGGTGCTGATGTTCTGGATGCCGTTTCTGCTTCCGATCGTGGTCGGCGATCGTCGGGATCGTGATGTTGCAGCGAATCCTCGCCGGACAGCGCGCGATCCGCGCGCGGCTCGAGGCGATCGAGCAGCGTCTGTCGCAGTCGAGTGGATCGTAACGGAGGCTGCAGATGCGCATGAAAATCGCAGGACTCATGGTCGCTGACGTTGCTGGCGTGCGGGTCGGCGGCCTCGGCGCAGGACGAGCACGCCGGACACGGCGGCATGGGCTCGACTTTCGGGCGTGTGCATTTCGAGACGTCGTGCAGTCCGGCGTCGCAAGAAGCGTTCGACCGCGCCGTGGCCATCCTGCATTCGTTCTTCTATCCGGAGACCGAAAAAGCGTTTCGCGCGATCGCGGAACAGGAGCCCGGCTGCGCCATGGCGTACTGGGGGCTGGCCATCAGCCAGCGGCCGAATCCCTTGACCGCGCCGTTCCCGCAGGACCTGCTGAAATCGGGCTGGGGGTACATCCAGCAGGCGCGCGCGGCGACGACGGCAACCAAACGGGAGCGCGACTGGATCGAGGCGCTCGCCCTGTTCTACGAGCATTACGACACCGACGCGCAGCAGATGCGGAGCCTGAAGTACGAAGCGGCCATGACGCGCTTGCACGCGGCATATCCGAAGGACAGCGAAGCGGCGGTGTTCTACGCTCTTTCGTTGCTCGAGGCGGTCGATCTCACCGACAAGACATACGCGCGGCAGCTCAAGGCTGCGGCGCTGCTCGAAAAGCTGCAGAAACAGCTTCCCGATCATCCTGGCATTCCGCACTACCTGATTCACAGTTACGACTACGCGCCGATTGCGTCGAAGGGGCTGCCCGCGGCCCGGCGGTACGCCATGCTCGCGCCATCCGCGCCGCACGCACTGCACATGCCCTCGCACACCTTCTCCACGCTGGGCATGTGGCACGAGGCGATCGAGGCGAACCTCGCGGCCGATGCGGCGAATCGTGCGTATGCCTTGAGCACGAATCCGGCCGCGGCGGCCAATCCCGCCAACATCGTCGCGCGCTACCATCCGCTCGATTTCCTCGAGAACGCCTATCTGCAGCTCGGCGACGACCAGGCGGCCAGGGCGATCGTCGAGGAGCGCAATCGCCTGACGGTCTTCCCGGCGACGGCGTCGATTACGGCGCACACCGGCTTTGCCGCGATCCCCGTGCGCTACACGCTGGACCGCGCGGCGTGGAAAGAGGCCGCCGCGCTCACGCCGCTGCAGTCGCCGTTCAAGCAGGCTGAGGCCGTCATCTGGTTCGGGCGCGCGGTCGGCGCCGCGCGTTCGGGCGATCTCGACGGGAGCAAGGCCGACCTGGCGGAAATCAGCCAGCGGCAGAAGGCGCTCGCCGCCGCGGGCGATCCGTATTGGGCCGAACAGGTGGGCATCCAGGAAGCTGCCGCCAGCGCCTGGATCGCGCTCGCCGGGCACGAGACCGACCGGGCGATTGCGCTGATGCGCAGCGCCGCCGATCGCGAGGATCGCAGCGAAAAGCACATCGCGATGGAAAACCGGCTGTCGCCGATGCGGGAAATGCTCGGAGAGTTGCTGCTCGAGGCCGGCAACCCGCGCGACTCGCTCCGCGAGTTCCAGCAGTCGCTTCACGCGGTGCCCAATCGCCGGCGCTCATTGACCGGCGCCGCGGTGGCGGCCGAACGTTCCGGGAACAGCAAGCTCGCCGAGTCCTACCGTCGGCAGCTGCCGCCGGCACTGGCGCAGCAGTTGTCGCAAGCGGCTGCGAAATAGCTTTAAGTGAACGGGCTCAGCGCCGCGGGAGGTTCAGCGCCGCGGACGGGCTGAGGAGACGGAGACGATCGGGATCTTGAAATCCATGCCACGGCCTTCGCGCAGCACGCGGATGGTGGCGGTCGATCCGATGCGGGCATCAGCGACCAGCCGATAGAGCTGCGACGGGTCGTCGATCGCGGTGGTGTTGAACCGCACGATGATGTCGCCCGGCCTGACGCCCGCTTCGTACGCCTCTGACGCGCGCGCCATCCGTGACGACCAGCGCCCCGGACGTGTTGGGCGCGTGCGAGTTCCTCGGCGTACTGCGGCGAGACCTTGTCGATCGTCAGGATGCCGCCGATCGTGCCGCGGTGGACTTCGCCGAACTGCTTCAGATCGTCGACGACGTGCCGGGCGAGATTGCTCGGGACCGCGAACCCGATGCCCTGGTAGCCGCCGCTCTGGCTGAAGATGCCGGTGTTGATGCCGACCAGTTCGCCGCGCGTGTTGATCAGCGCGCCGCCGGAGTTGCCCGGATTGATCGCCGCGTCGGTCTGGATGAAATCCTCGTACTCCGCGAAGCCGACGTTGGCGCGCCCGGTGGCGCTCACGATCCCGGCCGTCACCGTCTGGCTCAATTGGAACGGGCTGCCAATCGCCAGCACCCACTCGCCGACCTGCAGCTTGCTCGAATCGCCCCAGGTGACCGCGGGCAGTCCGTTGACGTCGATCTTGATCAGCGCGATGTCGGTCGCCGGATCGGTGCCGATGAGACGCCCGCGCACCTCGCCGCTTGTCGGGCAGGGCCACCGTGATCTCGCGCATGTTCTCGCCGACCACGTGGTTGTTGGTGACGACGTAGCCGTCGGCCGACACGATCACGCCCGAGCCGAGACTGAGCGACCGGCGATCGCGCGAGGCGAAGGCGTCCTGATCGCCGAAGAAATACTGGAAGAACGGATCGTTGCCGAACGGGGAGTTCTGGCGGCGCACCACCTGCAGCGACGAGATGTTGGCGACGCCCTTGACCGCCTGGCCGGCGATGTGCGTGAAGTCCGGCCCGACTGCGACCGTCGGCGCCGCGGCCGGAGCGGGCGCGGACGGCAGCGCAGCCCGCTGCGCGGCAGGCGGATCGGCTTCGGTTGCGGCCGGTATCGCAGCGGGTGGCTCGATCGGCGGCGCGGCCGACGTTCGCATGCGCGCGGTCACGCCCAGCCCGGCGACGAATCCTGCGATCACGAGAACGAGGGTGAGAAGCAGCTTGCGGAACATCGGACGCTCAGATTGCAGACTTCAGATTTCAGACTGCAGATTTCAGACTGCGGCGCTTACGCCACGTCGATTCTGCGCGCGCTGCGGCCGCCGGCTTTCGGAATGGTCACCGTGAGCACGCCGTCCTTCAGGTCGGCGGCGACCTGATCCACGTCGATCGGTTCGGGCAGCACGAACGCGCGCTGAAACCGGCCGTGGCCGCGCTCGACGCGATGGAACTGTTCGCAGGGCACGGTGTGCGCTCGTCCGCTCGCCGCGCATGCACGACCCGGCTTTCTTCGACGTGGATCTCGATGTGCTCTCGTGTCAGCCCGGGCACTTCGGCGGTGAGGACGAACGCCGCGCCGGTTTCGTAGAGATCGACCGGCGGATTCCAGCCGGGCGTATCGGTGCCGACCAGCTGTCCGATCTGTTCGTGCAGCGCGAGGAGGTCGCGGAGCGGGATCCCAGCGCGTAAACGCCACGTTTCGCATCCTAGCATGTTTTGGCCGGGCTCTCGCCATATGTGCTACGATTGCAAGGATATACGAGCACAACATGGCGTCATCTGTTCAGGCCACACGGCTTCGGAAAGGCATGCTGATCAAGGTCGGGAACGACCTGCTTCCGCATCCTCGAACTTCACCATCTCACGCCCGGCAACAAGCGCGCGCACATCCAGTGCCGGCATGCGCAACATCCGGACGATGACCCTGTCCGACACCAAGTTCCGTGCGGAAGAGGACGTCGAGCGGGCGATGCTCGACGAGCGTGAGATGCAGTATCTCTACAACGACGCCGACCATTTCTATTTCATGGACACGTCGTCGTACGAGCAGATTCACATCTCGAACGAGGCGCTCGGCGACTCGAAGAACTATCTGATCGCGGACTCGATCATCCGCGTCGAGTTCTACGAGACCGAGCCGGTCGGCATCGAGCTGCCGCCGACCGTCGATCTGCGGGTCAAGGAAACGGTGCCCGGCATCAAGGGCGCGACCGCCAGCGCGCAGGTCAAGCCCGCGACGCTCGAGACCGGACTGGTCGTGTCGGTGCCGTCGTTCGTGAACGAAGGCGACCGCATCCGGGTGAACACCGAAACGGGCGAGTATCAGGCGCGAGTCTGAGACGCTCGACATGGAAGTCGTTCAGAAAAGGCCCGAGCGCGGCTGGATTGAAGTCGTCACGGGCAGCATGTTCAGCGGCAAGAGCGAAGAGCTCATCCGCCGGCTGCGGCGCGCCCAGATCGCCCGCCAGAAAGTCCAGATCTTCAAGCCGCTCATCGACAATCGCTTCAGCGAGGACCACATCGTCTCGCACAGCGACATGCGGATCGCCTCGCAGAACGTCCGCAACTCGGACGAGCTGATCCGCTGCGTCGACAAGGACACCGAGGTCGTCGGCATCGACGAAGGGCAGTTCTTCGACGCGAACCTTCCGGCGGCGTGCAACACGCTCGCGGACGCCGGCAAGCGGGTCATCGTCGCGGGGCTCGACCAGGATTACCTCGGCCGGCCGTTCGAGCCGATGCCGCAGCTGCTGGCGATTGCCGAGTACATCACCAAGACGCTCGCCATCTGCGTGGTCTGCGGCGATCCCGCCAACCACACGCAGCGGCTCGTCGCGAGCAGCGACCGCGTGCTCGTCGGCTCCGGCAATTTCTACGAGGCGCGCTGCCGCCACTGCTTCGATCCCAATCTCGCCTCGCCCGAGCAGAAATAGCGTCGACCGGATCTCGTAAGATCCCCTCGTGAAGGTCGACGTGGTCACCGCCACGCTCCTGCTGCTGGGCGCCGGTTTCATGGTCGCCAACGCGCGCCTGATCGTCGAACTGCTGCGCTTTCGCCGGCGCCGCGCCGGCGCGCTGCTCATCTGGCGCAGCCCGCCGCCGCCGTACTACGGTCTGACCCTCGCGCTCGGCGTGGCGACCGGGCTGCTCGTCGCCTTCAAGCTGATCGTCATCCATCGTCAGGCGTTCGGCGAGACGATGATGTTCGTCTATTTCGGCTATCTGGTGCCCCTGAGCCGGCGGATCGCGCCGCGGCTTCTACGACGACGGGATCTGGGCCGACACCAGCTTCATTCCCTATAACGAGGTCGGCGGCATCAGCTGGCGGGAAGAGGAGCACTCGGTCTCGCTCATCGTGATCTCACGATTGCGCAATCTTGCACGCAAACTCGCGGTACCGCTCGAGCACTACGGTGCAGCCCGGCGGCTACTGCGCGATAAGATTGGCGAGCACGAAATCCACTTTTTCGGGACCGGGCTCGACCTGGGCGTCCACGACGAGCGCGACGAAGCGTAGACGCGTGAGCCCGCAGTCGCGAGTCGCTGAAGCCCGAAGCCTGGAGACCTGGATTGAGACTACTTATGGGCGCACGAGCCACCTGGAAGGGATTCCTCAAAGTCAGCCTGGTGAACATCCCGATCAAGGTGTTTCCAGCGACCGAGTCGGGAGCCACGATCTCGTTCAACCAGCTGCACGGCGAATGCCGCACGCGCATTCAGCAGAAGAAGTGGTGCCCGCACTGCAACCGCGAAGTCTCGATCTCCGAGATCGTCAAGGGCTACGAGTTCGAAAAGGGCCATTTCGTGGTGATCGACGAGGAGGACTTCGAGAAGGTCCGCACCGAGTCCACGCGCGTCATCGACCTGGTGCAGTTTGCCGAGCGATTCGGCGATCGATCCGATGTACGTCGATCGCACCTACTACCTGGCGCCTGACGGCCCGGTCGCGGGCGACGCGTTTGCGGTCATGCGCGACGGCATGGAAGGCAAGGTCGGTGTCGGCAAGCTGGCGCTGTACGGCCGCGAATACCTGGTCGCGGTGCGCCCGCACGAGCGCGGCATCGTGATGCACACGCTGCATCACGCGGCGGAAATCCGCGGCATCGATCAAGTGGACGAGCTCAATTCGGTGACGACGAAGGTGAAGCCGGAAGAAGTGCAGGCTGGCGAAGCAGATCATCGAATCGTTCGAGGCGCCGCTCGATCTCGCCACCTACACGCGACGAATATCAGGAGGGGCTGAAGGCGATCATCGACGCGAAGATCGCCGGCCAGGAAATCGTCGCGCCGGCCGTTGAAGCGCCGGCGCAGCGTCGTCAACCTGATGGACGCGCTGCGCAAGAGTCTCGACGCGGTCAGCACGACGAAGAAACGCCGGCCAAGGTCGAGCCCGCGCAGCGCGGCGAAAGCGGCGCCCGCGAAGAAACGGGCCCGCGCCTGAACGTGCCGCCAGCCCTCAGCTTCGTCATTCCGATGTACAACGCCGCCGCGACGATTGCGGCGCTGGTCCACGACATCGAACAGCAGGACATCGAGGGCGGCCACGAAATCGTCCTCGTCAACGACGGCGGCCTCGACGACACGATGGACGGTCTGCCGCGAACTGGTCCGCACCGCCCGCGTGCCGATCACGCTCGTCGAGCACGCCAGGAATTTCGGCGAGCACAACGCGGTGCTCACCGGCTGGCGTCACGCGCGCGGCACCCACATCGTCAACCTGGATGATGACGGACAGAATCCGCCCGGCGAAGCGGCCGGCTGTGGCGGCACGCCGTCGCGACCGGGGCCGACGTGGTCTACGGGCACTACGAAATCAAGCAGCACTCGGCGTGGCGAAATGCCGGCAGCTGGCTGACCAATCGCATGACCGACTGGGCGCTCGACAAGCCGCCCGGTCTCTACCTCTCGAGCTTCCGCTGCGTGAGCGGATTCGTCGCGCACCAGCTGACCGACTACAACGGGCCGTATCCCTACATCGACGGCCTGCTGCTGCAGGTCACGCAGCGCATCACGTCGATCGTCGTCGAGCACGCGCCGCGCCGGGCCGGCACGAGCGGCTACACGCTGCGCCGGCTGCTCCGGCTGTGGCTGAGCGCCTGGTTGAACTTCTCGCTGCTGCCGCTGCGGCTCGCGACGTTCGCCGGCCTGCTGACGGCATTCGCCGGGCTGATCGCGTTTCTCGTCGTCCTCTGGCTGTGGTTCGTGAATCGCGGCCCGAGCTACGGATTCGGCTGGCTGATGGCCGCGTTCCTGATCTTCTCGGGCACACAGCTCGTGATGCTCGGCCTGATCGGCGAATATCTCGGACGGATGTTCATCGCCGTCAATCAGCGACCGCAATCAGTGGTACGCGCGGTGATCACCAACGAAGTGCGAGAAGAATTAGGAATTGGGAATTAAGAATTAGGAATTCGCAATTCAGAATTCTGAATTCTAATTGAGAATTAGCGCCTGCCGGCGTTTTCGCGCGCGTGTCGGATGATGACGGTCAGGATGGCCACGAGTTCATCGGCCTCTCTTGTTAGCGCCCGCACTTGATCTGACGGTCCGAGCGCAGTCTGCAGACAGATTGTGAGGCGCACGTGCGTCTCGCGTGCCTCTTTTAGTGCGATGCAGCACTTCGAGATGAAGTCGCGGCGGCTTTCTGCGGCGCGCGCCTCTTCTAGCATCGCAGCGATCGAGGTTCCACAGCGTGCGAGCTGTGGGGCGAGCGCCCGTGCCGTGCCGCCCGCGCCGTCCAGCTGTCGGGCGAACATGACGATCCGGCCGGCAAAGTCCGCGGCACGCCGGCGAATATCCTGCGACCGTTCGCATAAGCTTGCTGGTCGACGTCCGTCACTCGCTCGCACGGCCTAGCTGAAAAGCAGATCGAGTGCCATCTAAAACGCGCCGTATTGGTGGTTGAAATTCGAGGCGGGCGAGGAACGTACGCAGATTTCTCGTACAGGCGTCCGAACGAGGAACTCAGAATCTTGAATTCCTAAATTCCTAATTCCTAAATTCTTAATTCCCAATTCTCGCAATCCACCCAACGAGCCCCAATCCAGTCGCAGTGGGATCGCCGAGCCAGTCGGGCGGGACCAGCCAGACGAACGCGAGGATCGCGATGACCCAGATGTCGTAGGGAATCGTCGTGCGTTCGTCGGTCCAGAAGAACGCGCGATTGAAGGCGCCGCGCAGCCCTTCTTTCGACGGCATGGGCAGGTCGTTCAGCGCCAGATACGTGTAGTAGATCCGGTTGGCCACGGCCAGGATCGACAGCACCAGGATCACCCACAGGACGCCGGCCATCCGGTTCGTGAACGCCCCGATCATGAACAGCACGATGCGCTCCGGGCGTTCCATGAAGCCGACCTTGCACTTCTCGCACGAGCGATTCGGCGCGGGCGCGCGCGTAGCTGGTCATGATCGAGAAGATCAGCGTCAGCGCGGCGATCAGCACGTAGTCGCTGCGCCCGAGCTTCGAATACAGGAAGATCAGCCCGGTCAGCAGCGCGAGATCCGAGAAGCGATCGAGCGTCGAGTCCCAGAACGCGCCGAACCGCGACTCCAGGTGCAGGCTGTGCGCGACCTTGCCGTCGATGAAGTCGAAGATGTTCGCGACGATCATCACCACGCCCGCCAGCACGAACTGATGGCGCGCCAGCGCCCAGCCGGCGCCGACGTTGATGATCACCCCGACCAGCGTCAGGATGTTCGGATGAATCCGCAGCGCCACGCAGATCGCGATGATCGCGCGCAGCGGCAGCCAGCAGATCGTCCCGATGACACCCGTGAAGGTCATCCGCGGGCGCACCGCCTGCCCTGCAGCTGCTCCGGGCTGCTCGGACTGCGTGGAAGATTCACGTGACTGACGACACGACGTCGGCGTTTGAAGGCACAGGTATAATGGAGGGTTCCGACACGCGCAGAAAACGCGCCATAGTAACGTATGCCCATCCGCGATCTCAAGGATCAGATTGCCAGGTTGCCCGAGCAGCCTGGGGTCTACCTGTATTTCAACGCGGCCGGCGACACGATTTACGTCGGCAAGGCGCGGGCCCTGCGCGACCGCGTCCGGAACTACCTCGGCGCCTACGGTTCAGATGCCAAGACCGACGCGCTCCTCGATGACATCGCCCGCCTCGAGTTCATCGTCACCGACTCGGTGGTCGAGGCGCTCGCGCTCGAGAACAACCTGATCAAGCAGCGAAGCCCGAAATACAACATCCTGCTTCGCGACGACAAGAACTACCCCTACCTGCAGCTGACCACGAACGAGGCATTCCCGCGCGTCCTCGTCGCCCGCCGCGTCGAGCGGGACGGCAGCTTCTACGCCGGCCCCTTCATGCCCGCGCGTTTCGCGCGCAAGACGATGGCCCTGACGCACCGGCTGTTCGGCATTCGCTCGTGCAACGAGGTCATCACCGGCCAGCGGGAGCGGCCGTGCCTCGAGTACGACATCAAGCGCTGCATCGCGCCCTGCGTCGACAGCGTCTGCTCGCCGGACGAGTACGGCGCGCGCCGTCGAGCTGACGCACCTGTTTCTCGAGGGGAGGAACGACGATCTGATCAAGAACCTGCGGACGCGGATGCTCGAGGCGGCCGACGAGGAGCGATTCGAGGAAGCGGCGCAGCTGCGCGATGCGATGCGCACCGTCCAGACGCTGCGGCGATCGCCAGCAGAAGATGGCGACGACCGAGCTGGGTCATCGCGACGTGTTCGGCATGAAACTCGGCCCGACCGGCGGCGTCGTGCAGGTGTTCCAGGTGCGGCGGGGACGCGTCGTCGAGCGGGTCGAACTGGGCACGGAGGCCGCGATCGCGGGCGGTGACCGAAGCGGACGTGCTCGAAGCGGCGATTCAGCAGTTCTACGAGGTGCGCGTGGCGCCGCCCGAAGTCCACGTGCCGATCGAGCCGGACGATCGCGAGGCGCTCGAGACCTGGCTGTCGGACGGCTCCGGCCGCAAGGTCCGCATCGTCGTGCCGCAGCGCGGCGAGAAACGCGGCCTGGTCGATCTGGCCAAGCGCAACGCGGGCATCGCGTATCAGGCGCGGTTCAACCAGGCGGCCGCGGCGCAGTACGAAGCGCTCGACAACGCTGCAGTCCGTGCTCGCGCTGCCGGCGCTGCCGCGGCGCATCGAGTGCTTCGACATCTCGACGATCCAGGGCAGCGAGACCGTCGCGTCGATGGTGGTGTGCGAAGACGGCCGCATGCGCAAGGCGGACTACCGGAAGTTCCGCATCCGCGGCTTGAAACCTGCACGGAGCGAGTCCCGAGCGCCGAGCAATCGCAACTCTCTGTCCCGAGCCCCGAGCCCCGAGTCCCGAGTCCCCAGATCCCCAGTCCCCGACGACTTCGCGGCGATGCACGAAGTCGTCCGGCGGCGCTATCGGAAGCTGCTCGAGGAAGGCGGACCGTTTCCCGATCTGATCCTGATCGACGGCGGCAAGGGCCAGCTGACGGCGGCGTATGCCGCGCTCGAGGCGCTCGGCCTCGCGAACCTCGTGGCGGTCGGCATCGCGAAGAAGGAAGAGCTGCTGTTCACGCGCGATCGCGACGAGCCGATCGCCCTGGCGGAAAACGATCCGGCGCTGCTGCTGCTGCAGCGCATTCGCGACGAGGCGCATCGCTTCGCGGTGACCTTCCACCGCAAGGCGCGCTCGATGCGCGATCTCACGTCGGAGCTCGATCACGTGCCGGGCGTCGGGCCTGCGGCGCCGGCGCATGCTGCTGACGAGGTTTGGCAGCCTCGCGGGCGTGCGCCGCGCGACGCGCGAAGAACTGGCGGCGGCGGTCGGCGGCAAAGTCGCCGATGCCGTTCTTGCGTTTTTCGCAGGGCAGCCTTAACCTGTACGCCCTTGCCCGACATCGATTTCGCGCAGGTTTTCATCGCCTTCATCGTTCTGCTGTTTTCCCTCACGGTGCACGAGATCGGCGCATGCGTGGACGGCGGATCGGCTCGGCGATCCGACGGCGCGACTGCTCGGACGCGTGTCGCTCAACCCGATGGTCCACGCCGATCCGATCGGCACGGTCCTGTTTCCGCTGCTCGCGATGCTGGGCGGCTGTTCCGCTGATTGGCTGGGCGAAGCCGGTGCCGGTCAACGTGTCGCGTCTGCACCGCGGACGCCGCGACTACGTGCTGGTGGCCGCGGCAGGCCCGGCGAGCAACCTGCTGCATCGCCGTGGTGGCGTCGCTGATCCTGAGCGTGTTCACGGTCTCGCCGCAGACGCTCGGCGAGGCCGAACGTCTCGGCGCCGCTCGCGGTCATCCTGTCGCAGGCGCTGTCCGATGAACGTGCTGCTGGCGGTGTTCAACATGATTCCGATTCCGCCGCTCGACGGCGGCAACGTGCTCGCCGGACTGCTGCCCGGCCGGCGCCGCGCGCGTGTTCGATCAGCATTCGTCCCTACGGCTTCATGCTCCTGTATGCGCTGATGTTGACCGGCGGTCTCGGACGCATCGTCGTGACCGCCGACGCGCCTTCATTCGCTCGTGGCTCCAATGACACACACCGCTTCGGCGACGCCTCACGCTGGCGGCCGCGTCGTGTCCGGCATGCGTCCGACCGGACAGCTCCATCTCGGCCATCTGGTCGGCGCCCTCAGCAACTGGGTGCCGCTGCAGGCCGAACACGACTGCTTCTACTTCGTCGCCGACTGGCACGCGCTGACGAGCGACTACGCCGACACGAGCCGCCTGACCTCGTACGCCTACGAGAACGTCGCCGACTGGATCGGCGCCGGCCTCGATCCCGAGCGAAGCACGCTGTTCGTGCAGTCGCTCGTGCCCGAGCACGCCGAGCTGTATCTGCTGCTGTCGATGGTCGTGCCGGTGCCGTGGCTCGAGCGCGTGCCGACCTACAAGGAGCAGCAGGAGATCGCTCAAGGACAAGGATCTGTCGTCGATCGGCTTTCTCGGCTACCCGCTGCTGCAGACCGCGGACGTGGCGATCTACGACGCGAAGTTCGTCCCGGTGGGCGAGGATCAGGTCGCGCATCTCGAGCTCGCGCGCGAAGTGGTGCGCCGCTTCAACAACTTCTTCGGCGAGGCGCTGGTCGAGCCGCAGCCGCTGCTGACGAACTTCGGCCGCCTGCCCGGGCTCGACGGCGACAAGAAGATGAGCAAGAGCCTCGGCAACACGATTCACCTCTCCGACACCGCCGACGATGTGAAGAAGAAAGTGATGCGGATGTACACGGATCCCAAGCGCGTGCGCGCCGACATTCCCGGGCACGGTCGAAGGGCAATCCGGTGTTCATCTATCACGACGCGTTCAACCCGAACACCGCCGAAGTCGAGGACCTGAAGGCGCGCTACCGCGCCGGCAAGGTCGGCGACGTCGAAGTGAAGACCAAGCTCGCGAATGCGCTGAACGCGCACCTCGAGCCGATTCGCGAGCGCCGCGCCGCGGTCGCTCGCCAAGCCGCGATCGTCTGAAAGAGATTCTGTTCGAAGGATCGAGGCGCGCGCGCGCCGTGGCGGTCGAGACGATGGAGCGCGTGCGCGACGCGATGAAGATCAGCTACCGGTGACATGAAGCGAGTCCATGCACGACTTCGAATCGTCCGCCGACGCGCTGCCGATCCGGCTCGACAACTTCGAGGGGCCGCTCGATCTGCTGCTTCATCTCATCAAGAAGAACGAGGTGAACATCTACGACATCCCGATCGCGCTCATCACCGCAGCAGTACCTCGACGCGATCCAGCTGATGCAGGAGCTGAATCTCGACGTCGCCGGCGAGTTCCTGGTGATGGCGGCGACGCTGATTCACATCAAGTCGAAGATGCTGCTGCCGCGTCCGGAGACCGCGGCGGGCGTCGAAGGCGAGGAAGAGGATCCGCGCGACGCGCTGGTCCGGCGGCTGCTCGAGCACCAGAAGTTCAAGGCGGCCGCGGGCCTCCTGCACGAGCGCGAGCAGCTGCGCTCGGCGCAGTGGCAGCGCCCCGACGAGCGGGTCGCCGCGATCGCCGGCGACGACTACGAGCCGGAGCTCGAAGTCGATCTCTTCAGCCTGCTGACGGCGTTCCAGGCGGTCGTCCAGCGCGCGAAGCAGCGCCCGAAGGTGCTGCTGCCGCCCGAGCAGATTCCGGTCGAAGTGCGCATCGAGCAGTTGCTCGCGCGGCTGTCGGAGACACGAGGCGTGCGGGTTCGAGGAGCTGTTCGCCGACGTCGACGACCGCGCCGGCCTGATCGTCACGTTTCTGGCGCTGCTCGAGATGATTCGGTTGAAGCTGGTGCGGGTGTTCCAGGCCGGCAGCTTCGGCCCGATTCGCGTCTACAAGCGGCCGCGGCCGGCCGATGCGCCGCATCCGATTGGCGATCCGGAGGACGCAGCGTGGCTGAGCAGGACTGACAGGCAGGATCGAGCGGCAGGACGGAGTCGACAGGACGGCGACGCAGGAGCGAGCTGACGCAGGCGAGCGACGAGCAGGAAGGCCGGACGCGGAGGCAGGACGGCGGAGCCGAGGTCGACCGGTCGCGAGAGGAGGCGACGACGCAGCTGCCGCGCGCGCGGCTCGGCCGAGCTCAAGGCGATTGTCGAAGCGCTGATCTTCGCGTCGCCGGATCCGCTGACGCCGAAGGCGATGTTCAAGCTGCTCGACAACGAGCCGAAGGAAGACGTCCAGGCCGCGCTCGACGAGCTGAAGCAGGACTACGAGCGCCCGGGCGGACTGCAGCTCGTCGAAGTCGCCGGCGGCTATCAGATCGTCACGCGGCCCGATCTGCACGAGTGGGTGCGGCGGCTGTTCCACGAGCGCAGCGCGCAGAAGCTGTCGGTGCAGGCGCTCGAGACGCTGGCGGTCATCGCCTATCGCCAGCCGATCACGGCGCTCGAGATCACCGAGATCCGCGGCGTCAACACCGTCCGGCGTGCTCAACACGCTGCTCGAGCGTCACCTGATCAAGATCGTCGGCCGCAAGCAGGTCGTCGGCCGGCCGTTCATGTACGCGACGACGAAGGAATTCCTGATCCGCTTCGGGCTGAACGATCTGAGCGACCTGCCGAAGGTCGAGGACATGGCCGAGGCGCTCGGCATCGAGGCGCCGCTGCTCGTCGAACGCGCCGCCGCCCGAGGAGCAGCTGCCGCTCGAGGAACCGGAGGCCGAACTCGAGATCGAGCCGGTCGACGATCCCGATGACGACCGCGCCGCTGAACGGATCCGGACTCGATTCACTGACGCACGGTCGTCGCGGTCGCGGGTCGCTCGGAGCACGCCTGATCGCGGCGCGGTCGCGTGCCGTCGCTGCGCTTCGAGCGCCGCCACTTCGGCCGCCGTCAGATCGCGCCAGTGCCCGGTCGCGAGCCGCGTATCGCGCAGCGGGCCGATCGCGACGCGCGTCAGGTGGTCGACCGGGTGGCCGATCGCGTCGAACATCTTCCGCACCTGGCGGTTCCGCCCTTCGCGGATCGTGATGCGCAGCGTCGCGTGGCCGTCCTGCCGTCCCGGGCATGAGCTGGATGTCCGCGGGCTCGGTGCGGCGGCCCTCGATCGTGACGCCTTTGCGACAGCCGCTCGACATCGTGCGCGTCGGGCACGCCGAGCACGTGCACTTCGTAGACGCGCGCGCACGCCGTGGCTCGGGATGGGTCAGCGTGCGCGGCGAGCTCGCCGTCGTTGGTCAGCAGCAGCAGCCCTTCGGAATCGAAGTCGAGCCGGCCGACCGGATAGACGTACTCGCGGACGCCGCGCGAGCAGATCGATCACCGTCGGCCGCTGCTCCGGATCCGATCGCGTCGTCACGTAGCCGCGCGGCTTGTTCAGCAGCAGGTAGCGATGCCGCTCGGGCAATCTTGACGCGCCGGCCGTCGACGCGGATGTCGTCGTGCGACGGATCGGCCTTGGTGCCGAGCTCGCGCACCGTCGTCGCCGTTCACGGTCACGCGGCCCTCGAGCATCAGCTGCTCGGACGCGCGCCGCGACGCGACGCCGGCCTGCGACAGGATCTTCTGCAGACGTTCCACGAAACGCTTCTTACCACTTTCTTCGCATCGGCTACGACTCGCCTGCGAGCTTCATGCGAAAGCGCTGATCATCGCCATCGACGGCCCGTCGGGCGCCGGCAAGGGCACCGTCGCGCGGGCCGTGGCGCGGTCGCTCGGCTACCGCCACGTCGACAGCGGCGCGATGTACCGCGCCGTCGGCTGGAAAGCGCTGCGCGACGGCGTCGCGCTCGACGACGAAGCGGCGGTGGCGCGGATTGCGGAGACCGTCGCGCATCGACATCGACGGCGACGCGCGTCACGATCGACGGCGACGACGTGACGCGCGCAGATCCGGACGCCGGAGATCGATCGCGCCGCCGCCGTCGGTCGCGCGGCTGCCGGCGGTGCGCGACGATTCTCGTCGCGCGCCAGCGCGACCTGGGCGCGGGCGGCGGCATCGTGATGGAAGGGCGCGACATCGGCACGGTGGTCTTTCCGCACGCCGACGTGAAGATCTACCTGGACGCGTCGGCAGAAGAGCGCGCCCGCCGCCGCGCCAACGATCCGGCGCACACCGGCGGCCCGGCGCGCGGTCGCCGACGTCGCCACGCTGCTCACCGAGCGCGACCGCAGCGATCGGACCCGCGCCGCCTCGCCGCTCTACGCCGCCGCCGACGCCGTGCGTCATCGACACGACCGGGAAGTCGATCGACGAGGTCGTCGAGGAAGTGCATGGCACATGGTCGACGGACGCAATGCCTCAGCTTCCGTAATTCCTGAACTTCCTGACTTCCTGACTTCCGCAACTTCCTCACTTTCTTCCTGTCCCTGTAGTCCTCCGACGAGGCCGGATCGAGCTCCCAGCGGTGCTTGTCGCGCTCGGCGACCTTGTCGCTGGCGCGCAGTTCCTCGTTGTCCTGATACTCGACGCCGAGCGCCTTGCCGATGTCGTCGACGATGTCCTGATCGGGCGTCGGGTTGTCGCCGCCCGGCGCCTCGTCGCCGCTGAAGTAGGCGTCCTCGACGTCGACGTCGACGTCGCCGCCGGTGATCGCCGGCGTCATGCTGGCGTGGTCGCGCGCGGTTCTCGGCCATCTCGGCGCGTCCGGTGCGGGCGGCCGATCCGTGGCGGTCCATGTCGAGCGACGACGGCGGCGTCGGGACCGACTGTCGTCGAGCACGCGGCGCTCGGTCGACGGCGGGCCGGCGCGATCGCGGTCGGCGCCGCGCTCTTCGGCTTCGCGGCTGGCGGCCTTTGGCGGCGGCGGCTGCGAGCGGCCTTTCGCCGCGTCGCGCGCGCGCTTCTTGACCGGTCTTGCGGCCTGTCGCGGGCGCGCGTCTTCGTGGCGCGGACGGGCTTGCGGCGCTTTGCGCTTCCGGGTTGCGGCGTCTTGCCCGAGCGCAGCGGTTTCTTCGGCGCGTCTTGGCGGCTTTTCGCTGTCGCAGGACGGTTCGCGCTGGCCTTGCGTCTTGGCCATGCGTGAGTCCCTTTCGGAACCTTGACAGTTTTGCGATAAGTGTCGTACTCTCTGCTGCTTATCGGAAATCAGACAGCGCGGCCATGCAGTCGTTGCATCCGTCGGCTGCCCGTGACCGAATTTGCGGGCCGCCGGACCCCGCTACACAAACGCCGGCAATCGATCGACTCGTCGTTCACGGCAGGTGTCCGGGCCGATCGACGGACGACAGAGGAGACACGCAAGGCATGGCAAACGTTGAAGACGAGCAGCACTCCGGTCCGTCCGAGTCCACGGGGCGCTGCGGGAACGCTCGACCGCGCCGAACGCGGCGATCGCGGCGGCGCTGAAAGCCCGACCGCGCGAAGACGACGACCAGATCGACCCCGACGAGTTCGCCCAGCTCCTCGACGCCTACGATAACAGCTTCCGAAACATCGCGGAAGGCGAGGTCGTCAAGGGCACGGTGCTCAAGGTGACCGCGTCGGAAGTCATCGTCGACGTCGGCTACAAGTCGGAAGGCATCATCGCGGTCGGCGAGTTCCTCGACGAGACCGGCCAGGTCACGGTCGAAGCCGGCGACATCGTCGACGTGCTGCTCGAGCGCACCGAAGATCGCGAAGGCTACGTCGTCCTCTCGCGCGAAAAAGCCGAGAAGATGAAGATCTGGGACGAGGTCGAGAAGGCCTACGTCGAGCGCAAGGTCGTCATCGGCCGCGTCATCGAGCGCATCAAGGGCGGGCTCGCCGTCGACATCGGCGTGCGCGCGTTCCTGCCCGGCTCGCAGATCGACGTGCGTCCGGTGCGCAACCTCGACGCGCTGCGCGGACAGGAACTGCGCATGCGCGTCATCAAGGTCAACAAGAAGCGCGGCAACATCGTGCTCTCGCGCAAGGCGCTGCTCGAGGAAGAGAACGCCGAGAAGAAGAAGCACACGCTCGAGACGCTCGCCGAAGGCAAGGTGCTCAAGGGCGTCGTCAAGAACATCACCGACTACGGCGCGTTCATCGATCTGGGCGGCATCGACGGCCTGCTGCACATCACCGACATGTCGTGGGGCCGCGTCGGCCATCCGTCGGAGCTCTTCAAGGTCAACGACGAGATCGACGTCGATCGTGCTGAAGTACGACCCGGCGACCGAGCGCGTCTCGCTCGGCCACAAGCAGCTCATCACCGATCCGTGGGCGAACGTGATGGACCGCTACCCGGTCGGCGCGCGCGTCGGCGGCAAGGTGGTCAGCCTGACCGACTACGGCGCGTTCGTCGAGCTCGAGTCGGGCGTCGAAGGGCTGATCCACGTCTCCGAGATGTCGTGGAGCAAGCGCGTCAAGCACCCGTCGAAGATCCTCAACGTCGGCGACACGGTCGACGCGATGGTGCTCGGCGTCGATCGCGACGGCGCGGCGCATCTCGCTCGGCCTGAAGCAGGTCGAGACCAATCCGTGGCACGACCTGGCCGACAAGTACCCGGTCGGCTCGAAGATCCAGGGCAAGGTCCGCAACCTCACCGAGTTCGGCGCGTTCGTCGAAGTCGAAGAGGACATCGACGGCCTGATCCACATCTCCGACATGTCGTGGAGCAAGCGCGATCAAGCATCCGTCCGAAGTCCTGAAGAAGGGCGACGTGGTCGACGCGATGGTGCTCAACATCGACGCCGAGAACCAGCGGCTGTCGCTCGGCCTCAAGCAGCTCGCCACCGACATCTGGGACGACTTCTTCTCGCGGCATCACGTCGGCGACACCATCGAGGGCAAGGTCGTGCGCATGACCAACTTCGGCGCGTTCGTCGAGCTCGACGAGGGCATCGAAGGGCTGATCCACGTGTCCGAGTTCGACGACTCGCGGCACGTCGGCAAGGGCGACGAGAAGATCGAGCTGAAGGTCGGCGAGACCTACCCGATGAAGATCATCAAGCTCGCGCCGGAGGAGCGGAAGATCGGCCTGTCGATTCGCGCGCTCAAGTCGGACGAGTTCCGCGCCGACTGGGAGAGCTACCAGGAGTCGGCCGGCGACGGCATCGGCGACGCTCGGGGATCACTTCAGAGAACCGGTAGGACAGGCTCGAGGCTCGGGCTCTGGGCTTGCAGGCGTCGTGGTCGTGCCCAGAGCCTGAAGCCCGAAGCCTCGAAGCCTGCAAGGAGTCAGCTCATGACCGGCGGCAGCATGACGAAGGCGGAGCTCGTCGAGGAAGTCTCGCGGGTCTCCGATCTCACCAAGAAGCACTCCGAAGTCATCGTCGACACGGTGTTCAAGAGCATCATCGACGCGCTGCACCGCGGCGAGAAGATCGAGCTGCGCGGGTTCGGCAGCTTCCGCCTGCGCAAGCGCGAGCCGCGCAAGGGCCGCAATCCGAAGACCGGCGACAAGGTGGACGTGCCGCCGAAGAAGGTGCCGTACTTCAAGCCCGGCAAGGAACTGAAGGATCTCATCAACCGCGAGCCCGACGCGACCGAGCCCGGCGACGCCGAGCCGCCGGACGCCCTCGCAGTCTGAACGCCACGAGTCGATCTGGTCATCGGGTCATCGAGTCATCGCGTCATTGGATTTCGAATCGACCGATGACTCAATGACCAGATGATTCGATAACACGATTCACCTCAGAGTATGGAACGCCTCTGGTCGCCCTGGAGACTTGCCTACGTGACCGGCGCCTCGACACCAGCGATCCAGTGATGCATCTTCTGCGACGGCGGCGGCTGCCGCGCCGAGCCGAGCAGCGCCGCCTCGTCGCTGGCCCGCGGGCGCGCACTGCTTCGTCATCCTCAACCTCTATCCCTACAACAACGGCCACCTGATGGTGGTGCCGAACCGCCACATCGCGTCGCTGGCCGCGGCGACGCCCGAGGAACTGGCGGAGTTGATGCAGCTCACGCGCGACGCGGAGATCGCGCTGACCGAGGCGTATCAGCCGCAGGGCATCAACGTCGGCATCAATCTCGGGCGGCCGGCCGGCGCCGGCATCGTCGATCACCTCCACATCCACCTGGTGCCGCGCTGGACCGGCGACACGAACTTCATGTCGGTGGTCGGCGAGACGCGCGTGCTGCCCGAAGACGCTCGAGCAGACCGCGCCGCGGCTGCGGCCGATCTTCGAGCGCCTGCTGCACGACGACTCAACGCAGAGGTCGCATGAGCACGCAGAGCACACTAGGTTCTGCGAACTCCGCGTTCTCCGCGATTGATCGTCTGAACATGGTCCTCGATCTCACGCCGGAACAGAAAGCCTTCAGGCAGTCGGTCGAGGAGTTTGCGCGCGCGGCGGTCGCGCCGCGGGCGGCGGCGATCGACGAGAGCGGCGAGTTCCCGCTCGACGTCATGCGCGCGGCGGCGACGCATGGCCTGACCGGCGTCACGATTCCCAAGGCGTGGGGCGGCTCGGACTCGACTACGTCAGCTACGCCCTCGCGATCGAAGCGCTCGCGCAGGCGAGCGCCACGGTCGCCGTGTCGCTCGTCGTCCACAATTCGCTGGTCGCCGAACTGCTCGCGCACGCCGGGCGCGCCAGCCAGAAAGACGCAGTGGCTGCGGCGCCTGGCGACCGGCGAGGCGATCGGCGCGTTCGCGCTGTCGGAGCCGGACGCCGGCACCGACGCCGCCAACCAGCAGACCGTCGCCAGGAAGACCGCCGGCGGCTATCGCATCACCGGCCGCAAGGTCTGGGTCGCCAACGCCGACGCCGCCGCGGTGGCGATCGTCTTCGCGTGCACGCGGCCCGGACTGCGCGGCCAGGGCGTGACGGCGTTTCTCGTGCCGATGGACGCGCCGGGCATCACGCGCACCGCGCGCGCCGACTCGCTCGGCGTGCGCGGCCTCGGCTGCATGGATCTCGACTTCGACGTCGAGGTCACCGACGAGCAGGTGCTGGGATCGGTCGATCAGGGATTCCGCCTCGCGATGTGGGCGCTGCAGGGCGGCCGCGTCGGCATCGCCGCGCAGGCGCTCGGCATCGGCGAAGCGGCGATCGCCGAGGCGATCGCGTTCGCGAAAGAGCGGCAGGCGTTCGGCCAGCCGATCGCGAACTACGAGGCGATCCAGTGGATGCTGGCCGACGCGGCCACCGAACTCGAAGCGGCGCGCATGCTGACGTGGAAGGCGGCGGACGCGAAGGACCGGCAGGAGCGCATCCGCCTCGAGGCGTCGATGGCCAAGCTCGCCGCGTCGGAAGCCGCCCACCGCGCCGCCGACAAGGCGATGCAGATCCTCGCGTCGGCCGGCTATCGGCGCGGGTCGGTGGTCGAGCGGCTGTTCCGCGATGTGCGCGCCACGGAGATCTACCAGGGCACGTCGGAAGCGCAGCGCATGATCATCGCCGAAGGCATTCTCGCGGCTCACTAGGGCGGGTAGGGCAGGTAGGGCAGGTGGGGCGGGTAGGGCAGGTAGGGCAAAGAAGCGCCTGCGGCCATGCGAGCCTGAGGACCAGCAAATCCGAAGGCGAGCATCGGCGTCAGTTCGCCGCGGGGGTGGGGCCCGCTGAGACTGCGGCGCGACGTCGAGGAAGCGATCGAACGCACTGCACCGTCGATGATTAAGAAACTCACTCGTCGCGAATTCGTCGGGGCGACCACCGCGGCGGGCATCGCCGCGACGCGCGCGGTCCCGGCCTTTGGCCAGGCGCCGGCGGCGGTGAGCGGCCGCGTCCGGCCGGTCGTGATTTCCGCCGCCAACGGCAACCGCTTCAAGAATGGCGGCACGCAGACCGCGGTCGAGAAAGCCTTCACGATGATGACGAGCGGCGGCGCCGACGTCCTCGATGCGCTCATCGCCGGCGTCAACATCGTCGAGCTCGATCCCGAGGACACCAGCGTCGGCTACGGCGGACTGCCCAACGCCGACGGCGTGGTGCAGCTCGACTCGTGCTGCATGCACGGCCCGCGCAAGCGCGCCGGCGGGGTGGCGAGCCTCGAAGGCGTGCGCACGCCGTCGAAGGTCGCGCAGCGGGTGATGGACGAGACCGATCACCACTTGATCGTCGGCAAGGGCGCGCAGGACTTCGCGCGCAGCATGGGCTTCACCATCGAAGACGATCTCAACACGCCGCGCTCGCGGGAACTCTGGCTCAATTGGAAGCGGCGGATCGATCCGGAACACTATCTCGATCCGAAGAAACGCGCCGAGGCCGGCTTCGCCGCCGGCCTGCAGATGGTGCGCGAGGGGCTGATCGATCCCGACCATTTCTGGGGCACCATCAACTGCGACGGCGTCAACGCCCGGGGCGAGATCTGCGGTGTCACGACCACCAGCGGGCTGGCCTGGAAGATCCCCGGCCGCGTCGGCGATTCGCCGATTCTCGGCGCCGGCCTGTACCTGGACGGCGAGATTGGCGCGGCCGGTTCAACCGGACGCGGCGAAGCCAATCTCTACGGCTTGTGCTCGTTCCTGATCGTCGAGGAAATGCGCCGCGGCGCCAGCCCCAAGGACGCGGCCATCACCACGCTCAAGCGCGTGGCGAAAAACACCATCGAGAAGCGCCTGCTGAACGCGAAGGGGCAACCGAACTTCGGACTGAATTTCTACGTGCTGAACGCCAGGGGCGAGTACGCGGGCGTCACGATGTACCAGTCCACCTACGCGGTCTGCACCGACAAAGGACCGCAGACACTGCAGACCGAGGCGCTCTACGAAGGACAACCGGCCGGGTAGCTCGATCGGCGGCCGCGCCGGCGCCAGCTAGCGTGACGTCTCGGGCGTGGCGACGCGTCAAACCGGTCGTCTTGAACGTGCCGGTGCCGACGTTGGCGGACTGGCCTTTCGGGATCGACAGCGACTGCCACGTCGGCCACGCCAGATGCCGCGCCAGGTAGACGATCTGCCCGACGTGGTACGCCGTGTGGGTCACCGACCGGTTCAGCGCCTCGACGACCAGCAATCCTTCGCGCCGGATGTAGATCGTGCGATCCAGATCCTCCGGCGTCAGCGCCTCGATCGACGCGAGCACGATCGTCCACGCCGCATCCCATTCCTTCAGCAGCTCCGCGCGCGACAACGCCTCCGGCATTTCGAATTCGTTGTCGCGATCGCGGTCGGGCTTTTCGCCGTCCGTCGTCAGGAAGTCCCTGAATCGCGATCGCAAATTGCCGGCGACGTGCCGCACGATCACCGCGATGCTGTTCGAGTCGGGATCGATCTGCCGGTGCAGCGCCGCGTCGTCCGGGACTCTGCGCGATCGCCTTGTCGGCGAGCACCTTGTAGTTGCGATACGTGCGGACGATGTCGGACAGGTAGGCGCGGTTATCCAAGGATTTGCTTCGCAATCGTCTGCAGCTGCAGATTTGACGTGCCTTCGTAGATCTGGCCGATCTTCGCGTCGCGATACAGCTTCTCGACCGGGTAGTCCTTGACGAATCCGTAGCCGCCGAACAGATTGACCGCGAGCGACGTCACGCGCTCGGCGACTTCGGACGAGAAAATCTTGCACATCGCCGCTTCCGTCAGGAACGGCTGGCGCGCGTCTCGCAGGCGCGCCGCTTCGTAAACCATCAGCCGCGCCGCGTGCAGCTCGGTCGCGGCGCGGGCCAGCTGGTGCTGCACCGCCTGGAACTCCGCGATCGCCTTGCCGAACTGTTTGCGCTCGCTGGTGTACTTGATGGCGTGATCGAGCGCGCCCTGCGCGAGGCCGACCATCTGCGCGCCGATGGCGATGCGCCCTTCGTTCAGCGTTTCGATCGCGATCCGGTAGCCGCGGCCGACCTCGCCCAGCACGTTCGCGGCCGGGACGCGGCACTCCTCGAAGAGCAGTTCACACGTGCTGCTCGCGCGGATGCCGAGCTTGTCTTCCTTCTTGCCGACGGTGAAGCCCTCGAAGCCGCGCTCCACGATGAACGCGGTGATGCCGCGGTAACCCGCCGAGGGATCGACGGTCGCGAACACGATGATGCGATCGGCCTCGTGGCCGTTGGTAATCCACAGCTTGCGGCCGGTCAGGATCCAGTCGTCGCCGCGCCGCGTGGCGCGGGTCGCCAGCGCGAACGCATCGCTGCCTGAGCCGCTCTCCGAGAGGGCATAGGCGCCGATCGAGCCGCGACGCGAGCTGCGGCAGAAACCGCTGCTTCTGTTCGGCGCGTCGCCCAGCGCAGCAGCGCGTTGATGACCAGCGTGTTCTGGACGTCGACGAACACGCCGATGGCCGGGTCCACGCGCGACAGCGCCTCGACCGCGAGCACCGCATGGAAAAACGTCGCGCCGCCGCCGCCGTGCGCCTCGGGGATTTCGATCCCCATCAACCCCATCTCGAACAGCTTGTCGATCACGTTTTGCGGGATTTTTGCGTGCTCATCCATCTCGCGGACGAGCGGGCGGATCTCGCGATCGGCGAACTCGTAGACGCTGTCCCGGAACAGCCGCTCATCGTCGGACAGCACCGTCAGCGGCGTCCCCGCGGCGGCCGTATTTGTCGCGTTCACGTGGCGATCCTAGCAGGCGATCGGTCTAAGATAGAAGCATGACCAGGCTGCTTCGTGCGATCGCCGTACTGGGGCTCGCCGCAGGGGTGTTCGCCGGTCCAACCGGACTCGCCCAGCAGCAGACCACGCCGGCCCAGCCCGCTCCCGCCCAGCCCGCTCCCGCCCAGCCGGGCCAGCCGGCGGCGACACCGGGGCCCGATGGCCAACCGACCTTCCGCACCGGCATCAACTTCGTGCACGTGGACGTCATTGTCACCGACAAGAACGGCAACATGGTGCAGGACCTGAAGCCGACCGACTTCGAGGTGGTCGAGCAGAAACAGGTGCAGAAGATCGACACGTTCAAGATGATCGCGCTCGACGGCGGGCTGATTCCGGGCCCCGACGGCCCGCCGCGCCAGATCCGCACCGACTTCGACGAGGAAAGCGAAGCGTCGCGCGACGACGTGCGGCTGTTCGCGTTCTTCCTGGACGACTACCACGTCCGGCGCGAGTCGAGCATGACGGCGCGGACCCAGCTCGCGCGCTTCGTCGAAACGCAGCTCGGACCGTCCGACATGGTCGGGCGTCATGTACCCGCTGACGCCGACCAGCGCGGTGCGCATGACGCGCAACCACGACGCGGTGATGACCGCCCTGGATCGCTTCCTCGGCGTGAAGTACGACTACAACCCGCGCAACGACTACGAGCGCAACATCCAGTACTACCCCACCGAGACGGTGGAGATGATCCGCAACCAGGTCTCGATGTCCGCGCTGAAGGCGCTCATCATGCACATGGGCGGGTTGAAGGAAGGGCGCAAGGCGCTCATCCTCGTCAGCGAGGGCTATTCGTACCTGCTGCCGCCGCAGTTGCGCGACGCCATGGCCGGTTTCCCCGGTCTCGGGAATCCGGCGGCCGGCAATCCGAACGCCGGGCAGGGCACCAGTACCGTCGAGCAGCGCGCCGGGTTCGATGCATGGACGCGCCTCGAGGACGACCTGCGCGACATCTACGATCTCGCCAACAAGAACAACGTGGCCATCTACGCGGTTGACCCGCGCGGCTTGTCCACCGGCGAGTTCGGCATCGATCAGAACATCAACCAGCAGACCAGCAATGATTATCTGCGCCAGACGATGGAAACGCTGAGGACGCTCGCCGTCGAGACCGACGGCCGCGCCATCGTCAACCGGAACGACCTGACGATCGGGATGAAACAGATCATCAAGGACACGAGCGGCTACTACCTGCTCGGCTACAACTCGACCTTCAACGGAACGGACGGAAAGTTCCACGAAATCAAAGTGAACGTGAAGCGTCCTGGCGTCCAGGTGCGCGCCCGCAAGGGTTACTGGGCGTTTACCGCGGCGGATGCCGCGCGGGCGCTTGCGCCGCCCAAGCCGGCGCTGCCCAAGCCGGTCGAGAACGCGTTGAACTCGATTGCCGCGCCGACGCATTCGTCGCGCATCGTGCGCACGTGGATTGGCACCGAGCGCGGCGCCAACGGCAAAACGAAGGTGACGTTCGTCTGGGAGCCGCTGCCGAAATCGCCCGGCGATGCGACGCGGAACACCGACATACCGGCCCGCGTCTCGGTGACGGCCATTGCGCCTGACGGGTCGCCGTATTTCCGTGGCCGCGTGCCGACGACAACTCCCGGGGCGGCCGCGCCGCCAGCGACGCCATCGACCGGCCCCTCCAGGGTCAGCTTCGAAGTGACAGCCCGGTCAGGTGCAGCTTCGCCTGTCGGTTGAGAGCGCCGACGCGGAGGTCCTCGATTCGGAAGTCCGCGAGTTGACGATTCCCGACCTCACGTCGACGCAGACACCATGCTCTCGACGCCGCTGGTGTTTCGAGGCCGCACGTTGCCGCGAGTTTCAAAAACTGAAGGCCGATCCGCAGGCCGTGCCGACGCCCGCACGCGAATTCAGCCGGACCGAGCGGGTCTTCGTCCGCGCCACGGCGTACGGGCCGGGCGGAACGAACCCTGCGATCACCGCGAAACTGCTGAACCGCGCCGGCCAGGCGATGGCCGATCTCACGGTCTCGCCGCAACCGTCTCCCAGTGGATCGCGCGACATCGATCTGTCGCTCTCGTCGCTTCCGCCCGGCGAGTACGTCGTCGAGATTACTGCGACAGGCGACGGCGGCCCCGCCAAGGAACTCGTCGGCTTCCGGGTTACGGGCTGACCCATGCGGTTTGTCCTGGCGCTGACGTTGACCGTCGGCGTCGCTGCGGCCCAATCTGACCAGCCCCGATCGACTGGGTTCGCCTGGTGCGCCGGTCACGCTCGACGTGGTGGCGCAGGACCACAAAGGACAGCCACTCGCCACACTGACCCCGGCGGATTTTGCGGTCATCGAGCAGAACGTCGGCGTCGCCGTTGACGGCGTCCGGTTCGTTCGCGCCACCGGCGCATGGCCGGACGGCACACTGCCTCCGCCGATCGACTCCGCTCAGGACGAGTTAGCCGCCGCCACCGAGTCGACGCGGCTCGTTGCGATCTTTCTCGACGAATTCCACGTCGCGCCAGGCCCGCGCGCCGATCAGGTTCGCGACGATCTCGTGCGCTTCGTCGAGCAGGATCTGGGACCGGCCGATCTCGTCGTCGTCCTCAAGCCGCTCGATTCAATCCTGAGCATCCGGCTGTCCCGCGACCACGCGGCGGCGGTTCACGCGATTCAATCGTTCGCCCCGCGTCTTGGCGACTTCACCGCGCGCACGGCTTTCGAGCGGAACTACATCGCCGGCGATCCGGCGCGCGTATCCGGCGCCCGCGCGCAGATTACGGCGTCGGCGCTCGACGCCATCGCGAGCCATCTCGGACGCTTCAGTCCCTCGCGCAAGACGATGATCGTCGTGAGCGAAGGGTTTGCGCGAACCGGCCGGCGCCGTAGCGACGAATTCCTGCCCAGCCTCGACACCGTCGCGCGGTCCGCCAATCGTGCCGGCGTGGCGATCTACCCGATCGATCCGTACGACACGGTGAAGCAGGAAGCAGGTCCCGCGAACCAGACCGAAGTCAGTCCCGACGACCACGCGCCGTTTCGGCGCGCCCTCGAATCGCTCGCCAGCCTGACCGGCGGCCGCCTGACCGCGGATGCCGCCGACGTGAGCGCCGGTTTGCGGCAGACCATCGTCGATGCGAGCGGCTACTACGTGCTCACCCTGTCGCGGCCCGGAATGCCACGCGACGGCCGCATGCATGCGCTCGACATCGGCGCGCGCCCGAAGGGGGTCACCGTGCACGCGCGCGTCGGTTACTGGGCGCCGTCGAACGACGAAGAAACGCGGGTCAACGCGATCGAGCGCCTCTCGCCCACGATTCCCTTCGCCTCGCGCATTGCCAGGCGCACCAGCCCGCTGATTCGGCCGTGGTTCGGGATGGCGCGCGCCGACGATGGGACGACGCGCGTCAGTTTCGTGTGGGAGGCTGCGCCGCGCGTGCCTGGCGAACGCGGCGTGCCCGTGAGGCCTGCGCGGCTCAAGCTGTCGGTCATCACGCTCGACGGCGCGCCGGTGTTCAGTGGAGTGGTGCTGCCGGCCAATGGGGGAGTGGGCAGCCCCTCCGCGGCGGAGACGACCCAGGCGTCGTTCGAATCTCCAGCCGGCCGCCTGCTGGTGCAGATGGACATCGAGGATATCGCCGCGCGCGTCGTCGATCACGATGTCCGCGATCTCATCGTCGGCGGTTTTCCCGGACCGGTGACGCTTGGCACCGCCGAGGTGCTGCGCGCCCGTACCGCGCGCGAGTTTCAAACGCTGGCCGCCGATCCGAACGCCACGCCGGTCGCCAGCCGCGAGTTCAGCCGCGCGGAACGCCTGCTGGTGCGCGTGCCGGTGTTTGCCCAGTCAGGTCCGACGACGCTGACGGCGCGCATCGGCAGCGCGCTCCACGGCGGCGGAGGCTCGACGCGCGAGCTGCCGCGTCAGTCTCATGCCGTCGTCCTCGTCGCGCTATCAGATCGATGTGCCGCTTGCGGCGCTGGCGGTTGGCGCGTACTCAATCGAAGTCATCGCGACGACACCGCAGGGCGACGCACGCGAAAGCATTTCGTTCCGCATCACGCCATGAGAACCCTCGTCGTGACGGCAACGAAGCTGTCGCTCTTTCCCTGACAAAGCGACGGCGTTGTCTGCGTAAGCGCGAAATCTCCAGTAAAACGCCCGGCGTCAATCTTGCTCTTCCGGTGATCGGCTCCCCCCAGGGTCGATCATGTTCAGCAACGTTCGTTCGTTCACGCGCTGCGTAGCCGTACTCGTCTACTTACTGGCCATCGGATTCGAGTTATCCGCCATGGCCGCCGAACCGCTCGACAGCGTCTGCGTCGTTGCGGACGGTGTATCTGCCGTTGTCGATGCAGTCAGGCGTCACAGGATGTTACGCCGCTCGGAAACCTTTCGTGAGCAGTGCCAGCGGCTCTCGGATGCACCGCTCGCTGATCGTCAGCGTGCAGGTCGATCCCACGCTTAAGACCGGCACTTATCGCGCCCGCACGATCTTTCGGCGCTACAACTCCGGCCTGTTGCTCGCGTATGTGTCGGTGGGTCCGGGCGGCAAACAGACCGAGTGGATCGCCCACGAGTTCGAACACATTCTCGAGCAGCTCGACGGCGTTGACCTGCGCGAGCTGGCGCGGCGCGGCCGCGAAGGCGTGTGGTTCTCCGGCCCGGACGTGATCGAGAGCGATCGGGCGACCCGCGCCGGTCGCGCGGTGCTCGAGGAAACCCTCAGGCCGATTCAGCTGTCAGACAAACTTGTGGAGTAGGCAGGGCCAATATGACGTTTTCGTAGGAATGCGAAAACGCGAGGTTTGAGAAGAAAGTGAGAAAAGTGGCCTGTTTTCGCGGTCCATCCTGCACTCCGGCCGTTGCGGCCACTGGAACCCTGTTTGCTTCGTTGACCGGGCAGGGACGCAAGTATCGGACGGATCGGACGGTTACCCTGGGTATGCCTATGTCGTCGAGCACGGTTGCCGAGCTGGATGGAGCCGGGCGAAGCGCACGCCGGCGAAGTCCGCAAGCTTTCGACGCTGCTCGAAGCGAGCCAGGCGCTGTCGGCGACGCTCGACCTGAAGGAGGCGCTGCAGCGCGTGCTCGAGATTCTCGGCCGCCACCACGGCGCGATCCGCAGCACGGTCGTGCTGCTGAACGAGCACACCGGCGAAGTCGAGCTCGAGGCGTCGGCGGGCGCCATCGCGCCGGGCAAGCGCGTGCGCTATCGCGTCGGCGAGGGCATCACCGGCCAGGTCGTGCAGACCGGCAAGCCGATGGTCGTGCCGCGGGTCAGCCGCGAGCCGATGTTCCTCAATCGCGCCGCCGAGCGGCCCGAGCTGTCGCGAGCAGGAGCTGACCTACATCTCGGCGCCGATCACCCTCGACGGCAAGACGGTCGGCGCGATCGGCATCGATCTGCGCTTCAAGGCCGACCGCGACTACAACCGCACGGTCGAAGTTCCTCGGCGTGGTCGGCTCGATGATCGCGCAGGCGGTCAAGGTGCATCGGCTGATCGAGGCCGACAAGCAGCGGCTGGTCGACGAGAACACGCACCTGCGGCAGGAGCTGAAGGAGCGCTACGACTTCTCGAACCTGGTCGGCACCAGCGGCCCGATGCGCCAGGTGTACGAGCAGATCGCGCAGGTGGCGCGGACCAACACCACGGTGCTGCTGCGCGGCGAATCGGGCACCGGCAAGGAGCTGATCGCGCACGCGCATTCACTACAACTCGCCGCGCGCGAAGAAGCCGTTCATCAAGGTGAGCTGCGCGGCGCTGCCGCAGGATCTGATCGAGTCGGAGCTGTTCGGCTACGAGAAGGGCGCGTTCACCGGCGCGCACGCCCCGAAGAAGGGCCGCTTCGAGGTGGCCGAGGGCGGCACGCTGTTCCTCGACGAGATCGGCGAGCTGAACCTGGCGACGCAGGTGAAGCTGCTGCGCGTGCTGCAGGAGCGCGAGTTCGAGCGGCTCGGCGGCACCGAGACCATCCGCGCCAACATCCGGCTGATCGCCGCCACCAACAAGGATCTCGAGAAGGCGATCGCCGCCGGCGAGTTCCGCGAGGACCTCTACTACCGGCTGAACGTCTTCTCGATCTTCGTGCCGCCGCTGCGCGAGCGGAAGCCCGACGTCCTGCTGCTCGCCGACCACTTCCTCGAGAAGTTCGCGCGCGAGCACGGCAAGCAGGTGAAGCGCATCTCGACGCCGGCCATCGACATGCTGTCGAGCTATCACTGGCCCGGCAACGTCCGCGAGCTGGCCAACGTCATCGAGCGCGCCGTCGTCGTCTGCGACGCGCAGGTGGTCCACGCGCACCACCTGCCGCCGACGCTGCAGACCGCCGAAGCGTCGGGCACCGGCCAGACGACGACGCTGCGCGACTCGCTCGAGGCGTTCGAGAAGGACGCGCTGCAGGACGCGCTGAAGAGCGCGCGCGGCAATCGCGCCAAGGCGGCGCGGCTGCTGGCCACGACCGAGCGGATCTTCAACTACCGCGTGCGGAAGTACGGCATCGACTGGCGGCGGTTCAAGAGTAGCCGCGGGACGGCTCACGCGTACATGCCGCGCATGCGCGTGACGACGGCGACGCGGTTGATGGCGACGATGTAGGCGGCGGTCCGCATGTCGACGTTGTACTTCAGCGACGGTCTGCAGCACGGCGTTGAACGCCTCGCACATCTTCGCCTCGAGCCGCTCGTTCACTTCCTTCTCGCGTCCAGAAGTAGCCGTAGCGGTCCTGCACCCACTCGAAGTACGACGTCGTCACGCCGCCGCTGTTGGCGAGGATGTCGGGCACGACGAACACGCCGCGCTCGTGCAGGTGCTTGTGGGCGTCCGGCGTGGTCGGACCGTTGGCGCCCTCGACGACGATCTTCGCGCGGATCGCCGGCGGCGTTCTCCATCGTGATCTGATTCTCGAGCGCCGCCGGAATCAGCACGTCGACGTCGAGCGCGAACAGCTGCTCGTTGGTGAGCGGGTCGCCGCCCGGGAAGCCGGCGACGGTCTTGTGCTGCCGGACGTAGTCGGACAGCTTCGCGAGATCGAGGCCCTTCGGCGTTGTAGACGCCGCCCTTCCAGTCGGTGATGGCGACGATGCGCGCGCCGATTTCGGCGAGCAGTTCCGCGGAGACCGATCCGACGTTGCCGAAGCCCTGGACGCGCGACCGTCGCGCCCTTGATGTCGAAGCCGAGATGCTTGGCCGACTTCGCGCGTCGCGATCATCACGCCGCGCCCGGTGGCTTCGCGCCGGCCGAGCGATCCGCCCAGTCTCGAGCGGCTTGCCGGTGACGACCGCCGTCGAGGTGTGGCCGACGTGCATGCTGTAGGTGTCCATCACCCACGCCATCACCTGATCGTTGGTGTTCACGTCGGGCGCCGGGACGTCCTTCTCGGGACCGATCGCGTCGATGATCTCGGCGACGTAGCGCCGCGTCAGCGCCTCGAGCTCGCGCCGCGACATGCGCGTCGGATCGCAGATGACGCCGCCCTTGCCGCCGCCGAACGGAATGTGCGCGACGGCGCACTTCCACGTCATCCAGGCGGCCAGCGCCGTCACTTCGTCGAGCGTCACGCCCGGGTGGTAGCGGATGCCGCCCTTCGCCGGGCCGAGCGTGATGTTGTACTGCACGCGGTAGCCGGTGAAGACCTCGATCTCGCCGTTGTCCATCTGCACCGGGCACGACACGGTGATCTGCCGCTTGGGATGCGTGAGGATCTTCCAGATGCCGGCTTCGAGGTTGAGCAGGCGGGCCGCGCCGTCGAACTCCTGCAGCATCGCGTTGAAGATCGAGCCGTTGGTCGCCATAAGGCTCCTAATATAATGAACTTCGATGACAACCGCGGCAGAGACGGAGAAGCAGCGGTGGGAGCGGCGAGACGCTCGAGCCGGCCCTGGCGAAGGCGCCGGAGCGCGCGGCCGCCTTCACCACGCTCTCCGGCTGGCCGATCGAGCGCCTCTACACGGCAGACGATCGTGACGCGGCTATCCGGTGACATCCGCGCCGAACCCGGGGTGTTTCCTTATACGCGCGGCATTCACGCCTCCGGCTACCGCGGCAAGCTGTGGACGATGCGGCAGTTCGCCGGGTTTGGCACGCCCGAAGACACCAACGCGCGCTACAAGGCGCTGCTGGCCGCCGGCGGCACCGGCCTGAGCGTCGCGTTCGACCTGCCGACGCTGATGGGGCGCGATCCGGATCATCGCGCTGTCGCTCGGCGAAGTGGGGAAGTGCGGCGTCAACGTGACGTCGCTGGCCGACATGGAGGCGCTGTTCGACGGCATCTCCCTCGCCGACGTCACGACGTCGATGACCATCAACTCGCCGGCCGCGATCATCTTCGCGATGTATCTCGTCGTGGCCGAGAAGCAGGGCGTCAGCTGGGACGCGCTGTCCGGCACGATTCAGAACGACATCCTCAAGGAGTTCATCGCGCAGAAGGAATACATCTTCCCGCCGCGGCCGTCGATGCGGCTGGTCACGGACGTGTTTGCGTTCTGCGCCCGGCACGCGCCGCGCTGGAACACGATTTCGGTCAGCGGCTATCACATCCGCGAGGCCGGTGCGACGGCGGTGCAGGAACTGGCGTTCACGCTGCGCGACGGCATCGAGTACGTGCAGTGGGGCGTCGACGCGGGGCTCGACGTCGACGAGTTCGTGCCGCGCATGTCGTTCTTCTTCAACGCGCACAGCGATTTCTTCGAAGAGATCGCCAAGTACCGCGCGGCGCGCAAGATCTGGGCGGAGGCGATGCGCGACCGGTTCGGCGCGCGCGACGAACGTTCGTGGAAGCTGCGGTTTCACAGCCAGACCGCCGGCGTGTCGCTGACCGCGCAGCAGCCCTACAACAACGTCGTCCGGACCGCGCTGCAGGCGCTGTCGGCGGTCCTCGGCGGCACCAACTCGCTGCACACCAACTCGCTCGACGAAGCGCTGGCGCTGCCGACCGAAGCGGCCGCGACGCTCGCCCTGCGGACGCAGCAGGTCCTCGCCTACGAAAGCGGCGTCACCGACGCGGTCGATCCGTTCGGCGGCTCGTACTTCGTCGAGACGCTGACCAGCCAGATGGAAGCGGCGGCCCTCGCGTATTTCGATCAGATCGATCGCATGGGCGGCATGGTCGACGCGATCGAGCAGGGATTCCCGCAGAGGGAGATCGCCGAGAGCTCGTATCGCTTCCAGCAGGCGCGTCGAACGCAAGGAGAAGGTCGTCGTCGGCGTCAACGACTTCGTGCAGGAAGACGACACGCCGATCGACACGCTCTATATCGACGACACGGCGTCCAGGATCCAGCTCGAGAAACTCGAGGCGCTGCGGCGGACGAGGGATAACCCGCGGGTGAGCCGCGCCCTCGATGCGCTTCGCCAGACCGCGGGCACGCCGGACAATCTGATGCCGCCGATTCTCGAAGCCGTGCGCGCGTACGCGACCCTCGGCGAGATGTGCGACGCGCTGCGCGCCACGTGGGGCGAATACGTGGAAGTGCCGGTCATATGATGCTTGCAGGCTCGGGCTTCGGGCTTTGGGCTCTAGGCTCCGGGCTTCAGGCTCGGCTCCATTGACGAGATAGGAACGACGTGAGAAAACTGCGGGTGGTGATTGCGAAGCCGGGACTCGACGGGCACGATCGCGGCGCGAAGGTGATCGCGCGGGCGCTGCGCGATGCCGGCATGGAAGTGATCTACACCGGCCTCCGCCAGACGCCCGAGCAGATCGTCACGGCCGCGCTTCAGGAAGACGCGGACGTCATCGGCCTGTCGATTCTGTCCGGCGCCCACAATCACATCGCGCCGAAGCTGATGGCGCTGCTCGCCGGCAGCAGCATGGACGATGTGCTCGTCGTGGTCGGCGGGATCATTCCCGACGTGGACGTGCCGAAGCTGAAGGAGATCGGCATCAAGGGTGTGTTCCCGCCGGGGACGCCGATGCAGGACATCGTCGATTTCATCAACACAAACGCCCGCGCGCGGGTGTAGGCTGAAGCCGTGACCGCACACTCTGCTGCTCGCCGACGACAGTGTCACGATCCAGCGCGTCATCGAGCTGACGTTCGCCGACGAGGACATCTCCGTCGTGGCGTTCAGCGATGGCGAACATGCCATCGCGTCGTTGAGTCACACGCCGCCGGACATCGTGCTCGCCGATATCGGGATGCCGGGACGCAGCGGCTACGAGGTGGCGCGCCACATCAAGCAGACGCCGGCGCTGTGGCACATTCCGGTGCTGCTCCTGACCGGTGCCTTCGAGCCGGTCGATCAGGCCAAGCTGGCCGAGGTCGGTTGCGACGGCGTCCTCACGAAGCCGTTCGAGCCGCAGTTCGTCATCAGCCGCGTCAAGGAGCTGCTCGCCAAGCGTGAGAGCGAGGGCGGCGGCGAGTCCCGCCCGGCGCGCACGGTGGACAAGGAATCGGAAGTCGAAAGCTACTTCGAGCAGCTGGATCAGGCGTTTGCCACGCTTTCGAACGCGCCGGCGTCGGGTCCTGTGCCGGTTCCCGATCCACTGCCCGACGTGCCGGATACGCCGCCTCCTGCGCCGGCGGCGGTCATTCCGATGCCGATCCCGTCGAACGGCGGACACGCCGCGGCGGCTCTCGCGGATGGACCCGGCATGGCGGACGCGTTTGCCGCGCTGCTCACGGCGGAACGATCCGGCGAATCGAGTGCGGCCGCGCTCGCGATTTTTGCGCCGCCGGCCGAACCGGCGGTGTCGAAGGACGAGCTCGTCGAGGAAGTCACGCGGCGCGTCACCGACGAAATCTCCGGTCCGGTCACCGACCAGGTGACCAGTGCGGTCATGGCCAAACTCTCCGGCGGCTTGATTCGCGACGCCGCCGAGGACGTGATCGGGCCGACCGCCGAGCGCGTCGTGCGGGAGGCCATCGCCGATATCGTGACCCCGATTGCCGAGCGCGTCGTGCGCGCCACCATCGTGGACATCGTGTCGGTCACCGCCGAACGCCTGGTGCGCGAAGAGATCGAGCGCATCAAGGCGAGTATCAAGTAGAGCGGCAACTTCACGTAAGATCAGCGGATGTCCGGTTCGCCGACCTCGCTCACCACGCTCGACCCCGCGCGCCTCAATCTTCCGGAAAAGCCGGCCCTCGAAGGCCTCGAGGCGAAGTGGATGCCTCGCTGGGAAACCGACGGCGTGTATCGCTTCGATGCTACCCGTCCGCGCGAAGAGGTCTACTCGATTGACACACCGCCGCCGACCGTCAGCGGATCGCTGCACGTCGGCCACGTGTTCTCGTATACCCATACCGACCTCATCGCCCGGTTTCAGCGCATGCGCGGCAAGGCGGTCTTCTATCCGATGGGATGGGACGACAACGGGCTGCCGACCGAGCGGCGCGTGCAGAACTTCTACGGCGTCCGCTGCGATCCGTCGCTGCCGTACCAGCCGAACTTCGTGCCGCCCGAGACGCCGGGCAAACAGCCGGTGTCGATCTCGCGGCCGAACTTCATCGAACTGTGCAATCGCCTGACGGTTGAGGACGAGAAGGCATTCGAGCGCCTGTGGAAGTATCTCGGCCTGTCGGTCGATTGGGCGATGACCTACGCGACCATTGGTCCCGCGCTCGCAGCGCGTGTCCCAGCTGGCGTTCCTGCGGCTGCTCGAACGCGGCCTGGCCTACCAGGTCGAGGCGCCCACGCTCTGGGACGTGGACTTCAAGACCGCCGTCGCGCAGGCGGAACTCGAAGACCGCGATCTGGCCGGCGCCTATCACCGCATCCGCTTCGCGCGTGCCGAATCGGACGGCGGCGGCTTCGTCGAGATCGAAACGACGCGCCCGGAGCTCATCCCGGCCTGCGTGGCGCTGGTCGCGCACCCCGACGATGAGCGGTATCGGCCGCTGTTTGGACGCGAGGTGACGACGCCGCTTTTTGGCGCACGCGTGCCGGTCAAGGCGCACCCGCTCGCCGATCCGGAAAAGGGCAGCGGCATCGCGATGATCTGCACGTTCGGCGACATCACCGACGTGACCTGGTGGCGCGAGCTTGGACTGTCAGTGCGGGCGGTCATCCAGGCCGATGGAACGCTTGGCGCACAGGAGTGGGGCCGTCCGGGATGGGAGTCGGTGGACGCCGCCCGCGCGCAGAAGCACTACGACGAGCTCGTCAGGCTGTCGGCCGCCAAGGCGCGCGTCAAGATCGTCGAGCAGCTGCGCGAGTCGGGCGATCTTGATCGGCGAGCCGCGTCCGATCACTCACGCCGTGAAGTTCTACGAGAAAGGCGATCGGCCGCTCGAAATCATCACGAGCCGCCAGTGGTTTTTCAAGACGATCGAGTTCCGCGAGGAACTGCTCGAGCGGGGGCGCCAGCTGCACTGGCATCCGGCGTACATGCAGGCGCGCTACGAAAACTGGGCGAACGGGCTGAACGGCGACTGGTGCGTCAGCCGCCAGCGGTTCTTCGGCGTCCCCTTCCCGGTGTGGTACCCGCTCGCACGCGGATGGCCGCGTCGCCTACGACCGTCCGATTGCCGCGCGCGAGAATCAACTGCCGATCGATCCGTCCACCGACGTGCCCGACGGCTATCAGGCGGATCAACGCGGCCGCCCGGGCGGCTTCGTCGGCGATCCGGACGTCATGGACACCTGGGCGACGTCGTCGCTGACGCCGCAGATCGTGTGCGGCTGGCCCGACAATCTCGAGTTGTTTTCGCGAACCTTCCCGATGGATCTGCGTCCCCAGGCGCACGACATCATCCGCACGTGGCTCTTCGACACCGTGCTGCGCGCGCATCTCGAGCACGGGTCGCTGCCCTGGACGAACACCGCGATCTCGGGATGGGTGCTCGATCCGGATCGCAAGAAGATGTCGAAGTCCAAGGGCAACGTCGTCACGCCGATGGCGCTCCTCGAGGAGTTCGGCGCGGACGGCGCCCGCTACTGGGCGGCGAGCGGACGCCCTGGAACGGACACCGCCTTCGACACGAACCAGATGCGCGTCGGCCGGCGCCTCGCCATCAAGCTGCTGAATGCGTCGAAGTTTGCGCTTGTCAGCCGCGGAGCCGAGAAGCGCGATCACCGCGCCGGTGGACTGCGCGATGCTGCGAAGCCTGGCGACGCTCGCCGAAGAATCGACGCGCGACCTCGAAGGCTACGACTACGCCCGCGTGCTCCAGCGAACGGAAATGTTCTTCTGGCGATTCTGCGACGACTACCTGGAGCTCGTGAAAGGCCGGCGCTACGGCGAACAGGGGCCGGAGGCGGCCGGCTCGGCGAACTCGGCGCTGGTCGCGGCCCTGTCCGTGATGCTGCGGCTGTTCGCGCCGTTCCTCCCGTTCGTCACCGAGGAAGTCTGGTCGTGGTGGCAGGAGGGTTCCGTGCACAAGGCCGCGTGGCCGACGCGCCGCTGAGGTCGAGTCGCTGCTCCCCGAGGCCGGAGCCGAGCGCCGCGCGCAGGATCAGCAGATCTACGAGTGGGCGGCGGAAGTGCTGTTCGAAGTCCGCAAGCAGCGGTCCGAAGCGAAACAGCCGCTGAAGGTGCCGATCACGAAAGTCTCGATCGTGGCCGACGCGGACGCCGTGGCGCTGATGCCGCACGTCGACGCCGACCTGAAGTCGGCGCTGCGCGTCCAGCAGTTCGACTGGCAGGTCGGCGAGCCGCGCGCGTTCGTCGTGGCCGGATATGACGCCCCGCCTGCGTCCTGATCAATATCGCGACATCGTCCGTCGCGCGCTCGACGAGGATCTCGGCGCCGGCGACGTGACGACGGAAGCGACGGTTGCGCCCGAGCAGCGCGCGCGCGGAACCTTCCTCGCCAAGTCGGAGTGCGTCGTCGCCGGGCTCGATGTCAGCGTCGAGGCATTCCGGCAGCTCGAGCCCGAGATCGTCACGACCTGGAACCGGCACGACGGCGACTGGGTCAGCCCCGGTGAGACGATCGGGACGATCCTGGGACGCGCGAGCACGCTGCTCGTCGCCGAGCGCACCGCGCTGAACTTCCTGCAGCGCCTGTCGGGCATCGCGACGCTCGCGCGCCGGTTCGTCGACGCCGCGGCCGGGCGCATCACGATTCTCGACACCCGGAAAACCACGCCGACGCTGCGCGCGCTGGAAAAGTACGCGGTGGCCGTCGGGCGGTGCGACCAACCATCGCGTCGGACTCTTCGACGCCATCCTGATCAAGGACAATCACGTGCGCCTGGCCGGCGGCGTCGGCGCGGCGGTCGCGGCCGCGAGAAGTCATCGGCCGAATCTGCCGCTGGAAGTCGAGGCGCAGACGCTCGACGAAGTGGATCAGGCGGTCGAGTCGCGCGCGGACATCATCCTCCTCGACAACATGACCACGGAGGAGATGCGCCAGGCGGTCCGCCGGATTGGCGGACGGGCCAAAGTCGAGATTTCCGGCGGCGTCACACTCGAGCGCATTCCCGAACTGGCATCAACCGGCGCGGACTTCGTCTCGGTCGGCGGCCTCACGCATTCCGCGCGCGCCGTTGACATCAGCTTCGAAATCGAACCCATCTGACAGGCGTATGGCGGTGCAGCCCGACACGCTTCCCGACGATCTGGCGCTGGCGCTCTCGAACGCGCGCCGTCGGCTGGGACGCCTCGGCGGGCGCGTGCTGTATTTTTCGACCATCGGTTCCACCAACGACGTCGCGGCGACCGTCGCGACGAGTGCGCGACGCGGAAGGCACGGTGGTGATCGCCGAGACGCAAACGTCCGGGCGCGGCCGCCGCGGCCGATCCTGGTTTTCGCCGCCCGGGGCCGGGCTGTATGTCTCGGTCGTCCTGACGCCGGCGCGGGCGCGAACAGATCCGGATCGCGCGACGACGCTGCTGACGCTGATGGCCGGAGTCGCGCTCGCGGAATCGGTCGAGCGGGCGACCGGCCTGCGCACATCGATCAAGTGGCCGAACGATCTGCTGGTCGATCGCCGGAAGCTCGCCGGCATCCTTGCCGAGGGAGTGACCGGATCCGCGGCGAGCGCCGGCCTCCAGTCGGTGGTCCTCGGCTACGGGATCAACATCCAGCGGTCGTCGTATCCACCCGATCTGGCCGATCGCGCCACCGCGCTCGAGACGGAGCTCGGACGGCCGGTCGATCGCGCGGTCGTTCTCGTCGAGACGCTGGCGGGACTGGCGAGCGCGCTACGACGATCTGCTCGACGGGCGGTTCGATGCTATTCTCGACGCCTGGCGTGGCCGGGCGCCGGGCAGTCAGGGCGCACGCGTGACGTGGAGTACGACCGAGGGCACGCGCAGCGGATTGACGCTCGGCATCGACGAACTGGGCGCTCTGCTGGTCCGCGTTGGCGACCACACGGAGCGGCTGGTCGCCGGCGAGGTCAACTGGGCGTGACCCCAAAATGCTTCTAGCCATTGACGTCGGCAACACCAACATCGTCATCGGCGTGTTCCACGGCGACACGCTGATCCAGAGCTGGCGCCTTCAGACGCTGCGCGAGCGAACCTCGGACGAGCTCGGCCTGCTCGTCGAAGGGCTGTTCACGCACAGCGGCATCGACCGAACCAAGGTCTCCGGCATCATCATCGCGTCGGTCGTTCCGCCGCTGACCGGCACCATGTGCGCGATGGTCGAGCGCTACTTCAAGCGCACGGCGCTGCTGGTCGATCCGGCGCGCAATGCGGGGATGCCGATCCTCTACGAGAATCCGGCGGAAGTGGGCGCGGATCGGATCGTGAACGCGATCGCGGCCTATGCGCAGTACGGCGGCAAAGGCGATCGACCGCTGATCGTGTGCGACTTCGGAACGGCCACCACCCTCGATGCCATCAGCGCCAAAGGCGAGTACCTGGGCGGCGCGATTTGTCCCGGTGTCACGATTTCAGCCGACGCGCTGTTCCAGCGCGCCGCGCGGCTCCCGCGAATCGACGTGCGCAAGCCGTCGACGGTGATCGGCCGGACGACGGTCGGCGCCATGGAGTCGGGGCTGTTCTGGGGCTATGTCGGCATGGTCGAGGGACTCGTCCGCCGCATGGGCGATGAGCTCGGCGGTAATGCGATCTGCGTCGCGACCGGTGGCCTTGCCGCGGTCATCGCCCCTGAGACAACGCTCATCCAGCACGTTGATGTCGATCTGACACTGCAGGGGCTGCGGATTGTGTGGGAACGCCAGCACCCGGGCAGAACCTAGTCCCTTGGACGTTGCCGAGTACTGCCGCGAGATCGAAACCTACCTCTGTCGCAAGAACGACGGTCACCTGATTCGAGTGGTCGGCCCGTCGTTCGAGATCGTGTCACGCTGGGCGATCGACGGCGTGCCGCTCAAGGTCGCGCTGGGCGGCATCGATCGATATTTTGAACGCTACTATCGGAAAGGGCCGCGGCGCCGCCCCGTCCGGATCGACTTCTGCGACGCCGACGTGCGCGATGTCTTCGACGAATGGCGGCGAGCGACCGGCGTGTCCGCCGATTCCGGCGAGACGACTCGGCAGCGGCCCGCGGCAAGGTGTCGCTGCCGGAGCATCTCGAGCGCGTGCTGATCAAGTTGTCGAGCCTTCGGGCGACCGGCGTGCTCGATGCGGGGATGGACGCGATGGTTGACGCATGTCGCGCGGGAGCTGGACGTTGCGCGGGCCCGCGCGGGCGGCCTTCGCGGCGCGGAGCGCAAGGCGCTGCTCGATCGGCTCGAGCAGGCCGACCAGACGCTCATGGACCGCGCCCTCGACGGACTGGACCACGCAACCCGCGAGGACCTCGAGAGGGAAGTCGCGGGCGAGCTCGCGGCGTTCCAGCCGCGCATGTCCGCGGAGGCGCTCGAGCGCGCGCACCGCATCGCGTTGGGCCGCCTGGTGCGGGCGCGCCTCGGGCTGCCGACGATCGCCTTTCACTGACCTCACGCCGCCGTGCTGAAACCCGGGCAGCGCCTCTCCCTGTCAATCGAGAAACCCGCCGCGGGCGGGCGGATGATCGCGCGCGCCGACGGCCAGGTGATTCTCGTGGCCGGGGCGATTCCCGGCGAGCGCGCCCGCATCAGCATTGAACGCGTGGCGAAGGGCGTGGCCTACGGCGCGGTCGAGGAGATCGAGGAGCCGTCGCCCGATCGACGGGAACCGCACGGCGACCCGCTCTGCGGCGGTGCGTTGTACGCCTATATCAGCTACCCGAGGCAACTGACGCTGAAGGCCGAGATCGTCGCCGACGCGCTGACGCGAATTGGCCGCGTCACCTGGACGCCGGCAATCGACGTCGCCGCATCGCCGGAAGACGGCTACCGGATGCGCGCGCGGCTGCATCTCCGGGACGGGCGCGCCGGTTTCTTTCGCGAAGGATCGCACCAGACGTGCAGCGCACGGCAAACCGGTCAGCTGCTGCCGGCCACGAGTGATGTTGTCGAGGAGATCGCCTCTCGACTGGCCACGTCGGCGGCCGGTTCGAGTGCCGAGATTGACGTGTCGGAAAACGCCGACGCATCGGAGCGCGCCGTCCATCTCGAGACAACGCCTCCGCTTGCGCGGTCTGCGCTGGCCGAACTCGGCGGAATCGCCGGACTGACGGGACTGACGGCGAGCCAGCCGGCCGCGGGCGACGCAGGGCGTGACCATCGTGAGCGGCGATCCGTTCGTCCACGATGTCCTGCGTTTTGAAAACACGGAGGTGGTCCTCCGGCGCCACGTGCTCGCCTTCTTTCAGGGGAATCGATTTCTGATCCGGCGGCTCGTCGATCACGTGCTCGCGCACATTCCGGAAGGCGCCGACCTGGTCGATCTCTACGCGGGCGTGGGACTCTTTGCCGTCGCGGCCGCAGGCGTTCGGGGCGCGCAGGTGACGGCGGTCGAAGGCGATCGTGTCGCTGCGGCTGATCTCGCGGCGAACGCCCAGACGTGCCGGCGACCGTCGTGACGGCGGTCCATCAATCGGTCGAGCGGTTTGTCGCCGGCCACCGCGCGACGCCGGCCGTCGTCCTCGTCGATCCGCCGCGGACCGGCCTGTCGAAGGAGGCGCTCGACGGCGTGATCCGCCTGCAACCGCGGGCGTCTGATTTACGTGTCGTGCGACGTGGCCACGCTGGCCCGCGATCTCCGCCGCCTGGTGGAGAGCGGCTACGAGCTGCGCGACCTGTCGGCCTTCGATCTCTTTCCCACGACGCCGCACGTCGAAACGGTCGCCGTGCTCGCGCGCGGCTGACCGCGGGTTCACCTCGCTTGACTTTAGTACTAGGTTTATTAGTAGATCTACCGCATGCCGGCCAGGACGCCACGCCGCCTGCTCACGCCGCAGGAGCTCGAGATCATGAAAGTGGTCTGGGAGCGGCCGACCGCCAGCGTCCGCGACGTGTACGAAGAGCTGCGCACGCGCCGCCGCATCGCCTACACCACGGTGATGACCCTGATGCAGATCCTCGAGAAGAAGGGGCATCTGAAGCGGACCGTGGATGGCCGGCGCCATCTCTATCGTCCCGCCAAGCCGCGCCGCCAGACCGTGTCGGCGCTGCTGCGCGATTTCGTGGACCGTGTGTTCAACGGCTCGGCGCGCCCGCTGCTCCTTCACCTGGCGGGTGACGGCAAGGTATCAAAAGCCGATCTCGAAGCGCTCCGCCAGCTGCTCGACGAGGAGGGCCGATGACCATGCCGCTGACGAGCGTCCTGGCGGCAGTCTCCAACTGGCGGTCGTGACGGCCGTCGCCTGGCTGATCGTGTTCGTCTCTCGCGTGCGCGCGCCTCGCGCGCTTCTGCTGCACTATCAGATCGCACTCCTTGCAGGACTCGTGCTGCCGCTGGTGTCGGCCGTCATACCGCAGGCGGATCAGCCGGCCGCCGTGTGGAACGCGACGAGCGTCATCGCGGCGATCGACGGAACCGCCGGTCCCGACTCGTCGCGGCTGGCCCGTTCCTGGCCGACGATCCTTCTCGCTGGGCATTGGCGCGCGTGCGCTCTGGCTGGTCGCGGGGTTCGTGCGGCTGCGCCGGTACCGCCAGTCAGCGCGGCCCTTTGACGCTCTTCCCGCGCCGTCGCGGTTCTTCAGAGCACGCTCGGCATCCACGCCCGATGGTTTGCGGGCGAGCAGGTGCCGAGCGCCTCCACCTACGGCATCCGCCGGCCGGTGGTGCTGCTGCCGGCTCACGTCGCTTCGCTGCCGGACGCCACGCTGCAGATGGTCGCGTGTCACGAGCTCGTGCACATCGCGCGGCGGGACTGGATCGCCGTGGTCGCAGAGGAGATCATCCGGACGCTGTTCTGGTTTCATCCGGCGATCTGGTTTCTCCTGGACCGCATTCACCTCCACCGCGAGCAGGTCGTTGACGAGCGTGTCGTCGCCGCGCTTGGCGATCGACGCGCGTATGCGAGCGCCCTCCTCGATCTCGTCGGCGCCGACAACGCATTGCAGCCGCAACTGGTCTCCGGCTGGCTTCAGACGCGCCATCTGCGCGCGAGGATTCACACGATCATGAGGGGAGGATCCATGTCCACACGGCGTCTTGTGCTGACCGCCACGCTTCTTGCCGCGACGCTCGCGACGAGCGGTGTCTGGGTGGCGCAGGCCTTTCCGGTTCAGAGTGGGGCAGGGGGCGACGATCGCGTCTATACACAGGCCGACGGCGTGGCGCTGCCGCAGGTGACGCGCGAGGTGAGGCCGGAGTACACGAAGGAAGCCATGCAGTACGGCATCCAGGGATCGATGGCCGTGTCGCTGATCGTCAAGTCCGATGGCACGCTCAGCGACCTGAAAGTCGTCCGCTCGCTCGACACGGACTACGGCCTCGACGACCAGGGTCTGGCGGCAGCCCGCCAATGGGCGTTCCGGCCAGGCACGAAAGACGGAAAGCCGGTCGCCGTCCGGATCGAGCTCGAGTTCAGATTTACGTTGAAGTAATCGCTGTCAGGGATGTGCGGCCGCGGCGATTCGCCGCTTCGACGAATCCCTCGAACAGCGAGCGGAACTCGCCGGTTCGGAAGAAGTTCTCCGGGTGCCACTGGACCGCCAGGCAGAACGTCGCTGACGGATCTTCAATCGCTTCGATGACGCCGTCCGGCGCGGTCGCCGACACGACGAATCCGTCCGCGAGACGCTTCACCGCCTGGTGATGGCGGCTGTTGACCTCGCAGGAATCCGCGTCGCTCAGGCGCTCGCGCATCAGGCGCGCGAGCAGCGAATCCTTCTCGAGCCAGATCTCGTGCGCGAAATCGTAGGACTGCTTGGGCGGGACGGCCTGCTTGTGCTCGAGCGCGCCGGGAATCTGCGACGGAATGTCCTGGAACAGCGATCCGCCTTCGGCGACGTTCAGGACCTGCAGGCCGCGGCAGATGGCGAAGATCGGCAGCCCGCGCCGGCGCGCCTCGCGAACCAGCGCGATCTCGAACTCGTCGCGCTCCGGTGCGACGCGCACGACCGACTCGTGGGCGTCTTCGCCGTATCGCGTCGGCGCGACATCGTCGCCGCCGGTCAGCATCAGCCCGTCGGCGCCTTCGAGCGCCTGATCGACGCCCATCGACGCATCGACCACGCGGACCTCGCCGCCGGAGTGAATGATGGCCTGCTTGTAGTCCTCGAGCCTGCTGCACGTGGTGATTGCGATTTGAGCCATGTCCTCACATCCGGGTCGGGACGTCGATGCCCATCAGGTCGAGGGCACGAGTCAGCTGGGCCCGATAGTACGCCACGCCGGCTGCACGCCAGCGGCGCCGGGCGACATCTTCTTCGTTGAGAATCGGGTACCGATGATAGAAGGCATTGAACAGCTGTGCGAGCCCAAACGCGTACTTCGCGAGGACGGAAAACTCCAGCGCCCGCACGGTCTGCTCGACGACGTCGTCGAGGCGGGACGCCTCGTAGACCAGCGCCCAGAGGTCGTGCGCGCCGGCATCTCCGGCGGCCGGGTGCAGTTCCTCGGCGTTCATCGCCTCGAGGCCGACCAGCACGTTTGAGTCGTCGAGGCCGTCGCGTTCCTTCAGCTTGTTGAAGATGTTGTTCGCGCGGACCACCGCGTACTGCAGGTACGGCCCGGTTTCGCCCTCGAAGCTGAGGGCCTCTTCCATGTCGAACACGATCAGCTTGCCGCGCGAGAACTTGAGCATGAAGTAGCGGATGGCGGCGACGGCAATCTGAATCGCCACGCGCTTCTGCTCCTCGGGCGTGAACTCCGGATTTCGTCGCGCCACTTCGGCCGCGGCCTTCGCGGTCAGCAGATCGAGCAGATCGTCGATCTTCACGCCGAGGCCCTTGCGCCCCGACACCTCGACGAACGGCTTCTGTGCGTCATCGTCGTCGGGCGGCGGATATCCCAGCTCGCGCGCGGTCGCGTGCGACAGCGCCACCATCTCGTACGAGAAATGCACCGAGTTCTCGGCCTCCTCGGGATGGCCCAGCGTACGCAACGCCTGGCTGAGAAGCGCCTGCAGGTACATCTGACGCGAGTCGATGACGTTGTAGATGCGTTTGGCGTGGCCGAACGGCGGCGCCGGGGTTTCGCCCTCCGTTGACGTCGTGGACCACAACGTGTGGCCGCTGGCCTGCTCGGCGAAGCGCCGGTATCTGAAGTCGCGCCCAAGCAGCCCGAATTTCCAGAACTGGTTCGCGATGTCCTTGCCGACGTAGGTGACGACGCCATTCGACCGGACGATGACCTTTTCCCGCGACTCTTCCTCGGGCTCCGCCGTCGTCAGCGGCGCCTTCCTCGATCCGCATGACCCAGCAGCCCGCGAGCCGCCCTTCGGTCTGGAGGAACACGGCGCCTTGCGCCTTGAGGATGTCGAAGGCATGCGCCCAGAATTTCAAGCGGAGGATGTCGCCTTCGTACGTCAGCAGGTCGTACGCGATGTTGAGACGCGCCATCGTGTCGAGGTGCGTGCGCACGATGCGGTCGACGATCAGCGCGCCCATTTCGGCGACGTCGTTGCCGCCGTGTTCGAGATCGTGAAGCGTGCGCGCGCGGACTTCGAGGCGCGCCTTGTCGCCGTCGTACCATTCCGTGACGCGCGAGTACAGATCCCAGCAGTAGTAGTCGAAGCGCGACGTCTCCGTCAGCGTTTTCACTTCCGCCAGCGTCTTGTGCTCGAGCTCGCGGAAGCCGACGATGACGTCGGCGACCTGGACGCCGGTGTCGTCGATGTAGTTCTGGATTTCGACCGGCGTGCCACGAAACCGCAGGACGCGGACGAGCGTGTCGCCGAGCGCGGCATTGCGAAGGTGACCGACGTGCGCGGCCTTGTTCGGATTGATCGCGGTGTGTTCGACGATGGTCTTGTCGCCGGCCGGTGCTGCGCACCGAGCCGTCGTTGCCGGCGCGCTCGAGCAGGAAGGCGCGGCGCTCGAGATAAAGATTCAGATAGCCGTTCGGGGCCGCGACGATGCGCTCGACGCCGGGAATCGGGCCGACGGCCGATACGAGATCCTGAGCGATGGCGCGCGGCGCTTTACGGAGCGTCCGGGCGAGCTGGAAGGCGACCGTGACCGCGAGGTCACCCAGTGCGCGGTCGGGTGGCGTTTCCACCGCGAACGCTGGAACCTCGTCTATTGAGAATTGCCGTTGGACGGCGGCGGATATCGCGTCGTGTACGCGTCGCTGTAGATCGAGAATCATGTGCCGATACTAAGCACGTCCCATTGTGATCCGGGTCCGCGGATGACGGTAAGTTCGTGATACGATTATACTTCGTGACCGAGAAGCGCCTCGAGGTCGTCGAGCTCAGCGGGCGTGTTCACGTTTGCCAGCAGACGACCGCTCCTGCCGAACTGCTCGATGCCGTCCTGCTCGACCACGCGCACGCGCACCTCGTCCAGCAAACCCGACAACTTGAGCCGATCTTCGTTCAGGCGCCGCGTCACGGCAGCCAGGCACCGCCGCGAATACACCGCGCACAACGGATGATATCCGCGTTCGGTCCTCGGGACCGATACGTCGACATCGGGCGGCATCTCCAGCAGAAACCGCAGGAACGGCGCCGGTGAGAAACGGCATGTCGCACGCCAGCAGCAGGACGTGCTCGTGCCGCGCCGCCAAGAGCGCAGCCTCGAGGCCGCCAAGCGGTCCGCGGCCCGCCAGCCGATCGGTGACGAACCGGCACTCGCGGCCGCCAACCGGCCGCGGCGCTCCGACGATCAGCAGGTCGTCAATGAGATCGGCCAGGCCGTCGAGCGCCGACAATTGGCGGTCGAGGATCGTCCGGCCGTTCACGATCAGCGCGCTCTTGTCGCGCCCGCCGAAGCGGCTCGCGCGTCCGCCCGCCAGAATCGCTGCACTGGGCACGATTCGTCGATCTTACCCCCGGCCTGTTCATGAAAGACGCTGCCATCGGACGCGTCCTGCTCGCCAGCCTGCATCAGGGGATTGCCGACGTCCTGCCGATGCGGCTCGGTTTCTACGAGGAATGGCTGAACGCCAAGGGTCTGCGCGACGGCTCGATCGGCCTCGGGCCGGTCTCGGCTGTCCTGAGTTTCCTGCGGCAGGAGGGCGAGCCGTACGATGTCATCATGACGCGCGCCGGCACGTACGCCGCCGAGTGGACCGTGGAAACGATGTCGCCGTTCCACCGGCGGATCGTGCACGCGATGCCGATGTGGCTGCGGGCGCGCTGGCTTCTCCGTCTGACGCGGCGCCTGGTCCACGACACCTGCCAGACGAGCCACGCCGTCTCGCGAATTCGCCGGGGCGTCGCGCGGGTTGATGTCCGCGGGTCGTTGTTCTGTTCGGTGCGAGAACCGGTCGGCCGGCCGCTCTGCCGTTTCTACGTGTCGGCGTTCACGCGTCTGCTGGAACAATTCGATCTCACACCGCAGGTCATCGTCGTCGAGTGCCGCGGCACCGGCCACGAGCAGTGCGTGCTGACCATCGCGCTGACCCCCGATCTCACCTCGCGCGAACCCGAGGCACGCGCCGCATGACGCGGACCGCGGCGGCGGCGCTCGCGCTGCTCGGCGGCCTCGTCTGCGCACCATCCATCGCGAGCGCGCAGTCCAGCAGCGGCCGCATCCTGGTGATGCCGTTCGAGAACATCACGCGCGAAAGCCGCATCGTGTGGCTGGGCGAAGCCGCGGCGGTGCTGCTGACCGACGATCTGAACGCGTTCGGCGTGAGCGCCATTACTCGCGAAGAGCGGCGGGAAGCGTTCGACCGTCTGCAGGTCCCGCGTTCTGCCACGCTCACCGACGCGACGGTGATTCGGATCGGACAACTCGTCGGCGCGTCGCAGGTCGTGGTCGGCACGTTGAAGCTCGAAGGCGACGTGCTGGTGGCGCACGCGCGCGCGATTGGTCTCGACGCCGGGCGCATTCAGAGCAACGTGGTCGAGAGCGGGGCGATGCCCGAGCTGTTCGGACTGTTCGAGCGGCTCGCGCGCCTCGTCATCTCGCCGACCGGCGCGGGCGGCGGCGGCGTGGGCCCGAAGAATCCGCCGATTGGCGCGTTCGAGAATTACATCAAGGGCTTGCTTGCCGAAACGCCGGCCACCGCGCTGGGCTATCTGAACGCCGCGCTGAAAGCCGATCCCACGTTCAACCGCGCGCGCCTCGCGCTCTGGGAGCTCTACGACGACCAGGGGGAGCACGACCGCGCCCTGGCCGCGGTCCTTCCCGTGCCGCCGGCGTCAGAGGTCTGGCGCCGCGCCCGGTTTCTCGCCGGGCTCTCGCAGCTCAATCTCCGCAAGTACGACGACGCGTTCGCGACGTTCAAGGCGCTGGCCGACAACCGCGCCACGGCCCCGGTCATGAACAACCTTGGCGTCGTCCAGCTGCGCCGGGGAGGCACGCCGCAGACCGGTTTCCCGATGTACTTCTTCACGAAGGCCTCCGAGGCGGACGGTACCGACTCTGATTACTTCTTCAATCTGGGCTACGCGTACTGGTCGGCAGGGGAGCCGCAGGCGGCGATCTACTGGCTCAAGGAGGCCGTCCGCCGCGATCCGGCCGACGGTGACGCGCACTACGTCCTGGGCGCGTCGCTCAACGCGGCCGGAAGTACAGCCGAGGGCAACCGGGAGAAGGAACTGGCTCGCCGGCTGTCGTCCACTTACGCCGACTGGGAGAAACGGCCGGCCGCAGAAGTCGTTCCGAAGGGGCTCGAGCGAATCAAGCGCGACGTCGAGTTGCCGCACGGATCCCGCAACGAAGAGGCCCTCTCGGGGCAGCGCGACCAGCAGGAGCTCGCGCGGTTCTACCTGGATCGCGGGCGGCGCCTTTACGAGCAGGAAAACGATCGCGACGCGCTGACCGAGTTGAGCCGGGCGCTGTTCCTGTCGCCGTATCAGGCCGATGCGCATCTGCTCGTCGGCCGGATCCATCTGCGCGGCGGCCGGGTTCACGAAGCGATTGACGCGCTGAAGATCTCGCTCTGGAGTACCGAAACGGCCGAGGCTCATGCCGTGCTGGCCGATGCCCTCATGGAAGCCGGCGACGCCGCCGCGGCCCGCACAGAAGCTCAGCGCGCCCTGACGCTCGATCCGACCTCCCGCGACGCCCGTCGAGTCCTCGACAAACTGTCATCGCGGTAGGGGGGCTTGTACGGCATGGTACAATCTTTTTCCGTGACAGCACGCACTCAAGACGAGGCCTTTCACGAGATTCAATTGAACGGGAAACAGCTGCTGTTTCTCTTCATGGCAGCGACCGTCGTCTCGGTCGTCATCTTCCTGTGCGGCGTACTGGTCGGACGAAATGTCCGCGCCGATCGAGGGCGTGTCTCACAATCCGTCGCCCTCAGCGACGCGCCCGCGCCGGATGCCGTGCGCACCGGCCGCGACGCCCGCACCGCCGGCCGCGCCGGCCGCTTCCGATCCGACGACGGCAGCACCGCCGCCGCCCGCGGAGGACCTGTCGTATCCCAATCGCCTCGAAAAGCAGGGCACCAGCGGCACCGACGTGAGCCACGACGCCAAGGCGCCGGTCACGGTTTCGGAACTGACGCCGGCGCGCATCGACAAACCGGTGGCGACAGCTCCGGTCGAGAAGCCTGCCAAGACCGACAAGACCGACAAGACGCAGCTGCAAGGCCGAGAAGACCGACAAGGCCGCGGCCGCCCCTGCGTCTGCGCCGGCGCCCGACCGCCCGCGCAGACCGCCAATGCCGATGCCGCGCCGGCAGCCTTCCGCGTCGGGCGCCCCCGGCGATGGCTACGCCGTGCAGGTCGCCGCGCTCAACGTCCGCAGCGAGGCCGACGCGATCGCGAAGCGACTGAACTCCAAGGGCTATGCGGCCTACGTGCAGGTGCCGTCGAGCGGCAGCGGATCGGTGTTCCGCGTGCGCGTCGGCACGTTCAAGACGCGGCGCGAGGCGGAAACGGTCGCCGCGAAACTTCACAAGGAAGAGCAGTTCACGCCCTGGGTGACTCGCTGAGTCCTTCGAAGTCCACCAGCTACGCGCTCGCCGCCGCTTCCGGCGCTCTTCTCGTCTTCAGCTTTCCCAGTTTCGGCCATCCCGCGTTCGCGTGGATTGCGCTTGCGCCGCTGCTGATCGCGATGTCACGGCAATCGACGGCGCATGGTTTTTTCGCGGGTCTCATCACCGGGATTGTCTATTTCACCGGCACGCTCTACTGGATCACGCGCGTGATGGTCGTGTACGGCGGACTGAGCGGGACGGTCGCGCGTGCTGGTCAACGCCGCGCTGATCGCGTACCTCGCGCTGTTCCCGGCGATCTTCGGGCTGATCATGGCGCGGCTGACCCGCGCCGATGTGCGGCTGCTGATCTGGGCGCCGCTCGTATGGGTGACGACGGAGCTTGGACGCACGTACTTGTTCACCGGCTTTCCATGGGTGCTCCTGGGATACAGCCAGGTGCGCGTCCTGCCGATCGCGCAACTCGCCAGTGTCGTCGGCGTCTACGGGGTCTCGGCGCTCGTCGCATGGGTGAGCGCGGCGCTGGCGCTCGTGGCGGTCAGCGACCGTGCGTCGCGCCCCGGGGCATACCTGCGGCTGGCCGGCGCGGTGGCTGCCGTGACGGTGACGGTCATCTGGGGCAGCATCCGCATCAGTCTGAACAGCCTGACCCTGACCGGCGATGCCGTTCGCGTCGGCCTCACGCAGGGCAATGTCGATCAGGCCGAGAAATGGAACGAACAGCGCGCGAGCGAGATCTTCCAGCGCTACCTGCAGATGTCGCGTCAGTCGGCGGCCGGCGGCGCGCAGTTCGTGCTCTGGCCGGAGTCGGCGATGCCGAGCGTTTTCGGCGACGACCTCATCGGGACCGAGCAGGTGCGCGCGCTCGCGCGGTCGATCGGCGTCCCGATTCTCGTCGGCAGCGATCAGATCGAACGCGGTCCGGCCTCGAAGTATTTCAACTCCGCGGTGCTGGTGCGGCCGGACGGGTCCACCGGCGCCGTCTACAGCAAGATGCACCTGGTGCCGTTTGGCGAATACGTGCCGCTGCGTCGCGTGTTTTTCTTCGCGGCGCGGCTGGTCGAAGCGGTCTCGGATTTTTCGCCCGGCGAGTCGGCGGTCCTGCTGCCGGTTGGGCCGCATCAGGCGAGCACCGCGATCTGCTACGAGATCGTCTACCCGAATCTCGTCAGGCAGTCGGTGGCCGCCGGCAGCGAACTGCTGACCACGATCACCAACGACGCCTGGTTCGGTCCGACCTCCGCGCCGTATCAGCACTTCGCCCAGGCGTCGATGCGGGCGATCGAAAACGGCCGTTATCTGGTGCGCGCCGCCAATACCGGGATCAGCGGCATTGTCGATCCCTACGGCCGCGTCCTGATGCAGACGAGAATCTACGAACCCGCCGTGGTGATTGGCGACGCGCGGTTCATCCGCTCGCTGACGATTTACACACGAATCGGCGATCTCTTCGCCTACCTGTCCGGGCTCGCGACCGTCGCGCTGCTCGTGACGCAGCGCCCGCGTCGTATAAGATGAACTCGAGAGGACACTGCTGATGCCGACCGTCGACGATCTCCGCAAACGCTACGAGGATCTCACCAGGCGCGCCAACGATCTCCGGAGTTATCTTTGAGGCAAGCCAAACCTGGCGACGAACTGATCCGTCTCGAAGCGAAGGCCGCGGCGCCTGATTTCTGGAAAGATCAGGCCGAAGCGCAGCGCGTGCTGCAGCGCCGCCGCCGGCTCGAGCAGGATCGCGATCTCAGCGCATCGCTTGCGCGCCGCCGCGACGATCTCGCCGTGCTGGTCGAGTGGGCCGAAGCCGGCGAGGCGGTGGACGCCGAATTCGGTCAGGCGCTCGACGCGCTCGATCAGGAAGTGCAGGCCGGCGAGATCAAGAAGATGCTCGGCGGCGAGCACGACCGGAAGAACGCCATTCTCGCCATTCATCCGGGCGCCGGCGGCACCGAGTCGCAGGACTGGGCCGAAATGCTGCTGCGGATGTACCTCCGGTGGATGGAGCGGCGCGGCTTCAAGCGCGAAGTGATCGACTATCAACCGGGCGATGAAGCCGGCCTGAAAAGCGTCACGGTTACCGTGACCGGCGAATACGCCTACGGACTGCTCGCCGCGGAAGCAGGCGTGCACCGTCTGGTTCGCATCTCGCCGTTCGATCAGGCGGCGCGCCGCCACACCTCGTTCGCCTCGGTCTACGCCTACCCGGAAGTGGCCGAAGACGTCGAGATCGAGATCGAGGACAAGGACATTCGCATCGATACGTACCGGTCGAGCGGCGCCGGCGGACAGCACGTCAACGTGACCGATTCCGCCGTCCGCATCACCCATCTTCCGACGGGCATCGTCGTCTCGTGTCAGAACGAACGGTCGCAGCATCGCAATCGCGACTCGGCGATGAAAGTGCTCAAGTCCCGGCTGTACGATCTGAAGTACAAGGAACAGCAGGCGGCGCTGCAGCAGGTCAGCGGCGTCAAGAAAGAGATCGCGTTCGGCAGCCAGATTCGCAGCTACGTGCTTCACCCCTACCAGCTGGTCAAGGATCACCGGACGAAGGAACAGGTCGGCGACGTCAATCGCGTGCTGGACGGCGACATCGACGTCTTCATCAAGTCGTACCTGATGCAGCGGTCGAGCGGAACGCTGGGTGAGCCAGTTGCCGACGACGACGAGTGAACCGCAGGGCGCGCGCCGCGGCCGGCCTGCGCTGCTGGTGGCCGCCGGAATCTTCGGTAGCAAGATTGCCGGCCTGGTCCGGCAGCGGGCGATTGCGCACTACTTCGGCATAGAAACCGACGCGGCGGACGCCTGGGCCGCCGGCTTCCGCATTCCGAATTTTCTCCAGAACCTGTTCGGCGAGGGCGCGCTGTCCGCGTCGTTCATCCCCGTGTATTCGTCGCTGCTCGGGCGCGGTGAATCGCGCGAAGCGGATCGCGTGGCGGGCGCGGTGGCGTCGTTGCTCGCCCTGGTGGTCAGCGGCATCGTGCTCGTTGGCGTCGTCGCCACGCCGTGGCTGATCGAGCTGATCGCGCCGGGATTCACCGGCGCCAAGCGTGAGCTGACCATTTCGGTCGTCCGCATCCTGTTTCCCGGCGCCGGCCTGCTCGTGCTGTCGGCGTGGTGCCTCGGGGTCCTGAACAGCCACCACAAGTTCCTGCTGTCGTACGCGGCGCCGATTGTCTGGAGCGCGGCGATGATCGTCGCGCTCGTCTGGTTCGGCAGCCGGACCGACCTGCCGCGGCTGGTGGAGATCCTGGCGTGGAGCTCGGTGGTGGGGAGCGCGCTGCAGCTCGCCGTGCAGATTCCCTCGGTCCTGCGCGCGGCGCCCGATCTCGTCTTTGCCTTCGACATCGCCTCCGCCGAAGTCCGAACCATCGTCAGGAATTTCGTGCCGGTGTTTTTCAGCCGCGGCGTGGTGCAGGTGAGCGCGTACATCGACACCCTGCTCGCGAGCCTCCTGCCGACCGGCGCGCCAGCCGGCCTGACGAACGCGCAAACGCTCTACACGCTCCCGATCAGCCTGTTCGGCATGGCGATCTCCGCCGCGGAACTGCCCGCGATGGCTCGCGCTGTGGGAACCGATCGGGACGGCCACGCGGCATTGGTCCGCCGTCTCGACGCGGGACTTCGCCAGATCGCGTTCTTCGTCGTGCCGTCCGCGATGGCGTTTCTCGCGCTCGGCGACGTGGTCGCGGCCGCGCTGCTCCAGACCGGCCGGTTCCGGCACGCGGACGCTCTATACATCTGGGGCATCCTCGCGGGTTCGGCGATCGGACTTCTCGCGTCGACGCTCGGCCGCTTGTACGCCTCGACGTACTACGCGCTCCGCGACACGCGGACGCCGGTCCGCTACGCGATCGTGCGCGTCGTCCTGACGACGGTGCTCGGCTACCTGGCGGCGATTCCGCTGCCGAAGCTCCTGGGACTGGATCTGTTGTGGGGCGCCGCCGGGTTGACGGCGTCGGCCGGCATCGCGGGCTGGGTGGAAATGCTTCTCCTGCGGCGGACGCTCAACGCGCGGATCGGGCGGACCGGGTTGCCGTCGGCCTATGTCGCACAGTTGTGGGTGGCGGCCGCGATTGGCGCCGCGGTCGCGTGGGGCAGCAAGCTCGCGCTGCCGCCGCTCCATCCGATGCTGGCGGCCGTGGCGATCCTCGGTCCGTACGGTCTGGTGTTCTTTGCGGTGACCGCGGCGTTCGGTATTCCTGAAGCGCGATCGCTCCTGTCCCGATTCCGGCGATAGCGTCTCATTTTCCGAAAAAAGCTTCACCACGGAGCCGCACGGACGACAGGCACGAGGTCACGGGCTCTCGCTATGGACAATCCGTGCTCTCAGTTTCTTGAGTGCCGTGATCTCCGTGGTTGTTTTTTGAAGCTGCTTAGCGCGGCTACGACTCGAGCAGGCGATTCTCGATTGCGTATCGCATGAGCTCGGCGTTTGTCCGCATACCCAGCTTGTCGAGCACGCGCGCGCGATAGGTGCTGACCGTCTTGACGCTCAGGCCGAGGTCGCGCGCGATATCCGAGATCGTCTTGCCGGACCCGAGCAGGCGCAGCACCTGATACTCGCGATCGGAGAGCGTTTCGTGCGGCGCCGAGTCCCAGTTCACCTTGCGGCGTCCCAGCAGATCGGCGGTGTCGCGGCTGATGAAGCGGCGGCCGCGGCGGACCTGTTCGATCGCCGTGACGAATTCATCGAGCTCGCTGCCTTTCGTGAGGTAGCCGATGGCGCCGGCGCTCAGCGCGCGGCGTGCGAACTGCGACGCCGGGTGCATGCTGAGTACGAGCGTCGGGAGCGTGGGTTTCAGGCGGCGGACTTCCTTGATCAGTTCGAGCCCGCTGGTCCCGGGCAGCGAGATGTCCGCGATCATCAGGTCCCAGTCGCCGGTCTGCACCTGGGACAGCGCGGTGGCGGCATCGGGCGCTTCACCGACCACCGCATCCTTCACGCGGTCCGTCAGCACCGCGCGGATGCCGTGTCGGGCCACCGGATGATCGTCGACGAGCAGAATCCTGATCATGAGGCTTTCTTGCGGCTGTTGCCGCCGGGCCGCGCTGCCCGACGCCGGGCACCGGTCCGTGAAATGGGCATCAGCACGGTGACGACCGTGCCTCGACCGCGGTGCCCGGAGATAGTAAATGTCCCGCCAGCCAGCGAAGCACGTTCGCGCATCCCCAGCAGGCCAATCGCCTGCGGATCGTCGACCTCGACGCTGCTGATCCCGCGACCATTGTCGCGGATTTTCAACTCGAAACGCTGTTCGTTTTCCATCAATCGAACCTGGACCGCGCTCGCATGGGCGTGCCGCACGATGTTGGTCAGCGCCTCCTGGAAGATTCTGAAGAGCGCCGTCTGCTGTTCGCCGGTGAGCCGGGACCCTTCCTTGTTCGCGCGAAAGTGGACGCGCAACCCCGTCCGCGCGTTGAACGCCTGCGCTTCCCAGCGAATCGCTTCGGCCAGTCCGAGGTGATCCAGCGTTGGCGGCCGCAGCCGTGTCGCGATGCGCTTGACGATGGCGAGGGCGATGTCGGCGAGTCCGACCAGCGATTGCACCCGGTCGATCACCAGCGGCGTGACGCGCTCCTTGCTCAGCGCGTCGACCATGCGGCTGATGTCCAGTTTCAGCGCCGTGAGCGTCTGTCCGAGCTCGTCGTGCAGCTCGCGGGCGACCTGGGCGCGCTCTTCTTCGCGTGCATCCTGCAGCCGCGCGGCGAGCTTCCGGAGCTGCTGCGACGATTCGTTCATCGGGCAGGTGGTTGGTACTGACGAGTCGCCCTGGTTGTCCACAATCGAGTCCGATCCAGCCATTTTTGGCGAGTTCCAGCTCATCAATAGTGACATCTTTCTCGTTTTGTCAGACACTCCCCGACATATCCGCACACAATCAAATGACGAAACTTATGCGATTCGCCCAGATGGCGACAAATTTCTCGCAGAACCTGTCAGATATCCCACTGGCCTCGTCAGCAGATGACAGTGGTGTGCGCGGGGCCGCCAGCGGCGCCACGATTCTGATCGTCGACGACCTCGCGGCCAATGCGCAGCTGCTGCAGCGCATTCTCGAGCGCGAAGGACATCGCGTCCTGTTCGCGCACAACGGCGAGGAAGCGCTGACGCGCGTGCGCCGCGATCATCCGGACCTGGTCCTGATGGACGTCATCATGCCGACGCTCGACGGCTTCGAAACCTGCCGGCGCCTGAAAGGCGATCCGGAAACGCGGCTGGTTCCGGTCGTCCTGATCACGGCGCTGCAGGGGACCGACGATCGGGTTCGCGGGCTGGAAGTCGGCGCCGACGATTTTCTCCGGCGCCCGGTCAACACCGCCGAGCTGACGGCACGCGTCCGGTCGCTGCTGCGGATCAAGCGCATCACCGACGAACTGGACTCGGCGGAATCGGTGATTCTCAGCCTCGCGATGACCATCGAGGCGCGCGACGCGACGACCGACGGTCATTGCCAGCGTCTCGCGCGATACGCGGTGACGGTCGGGCAGCGGCTCGGGCTGAGCGAAGAGGATCTCGTCGCCCTTGGCAAGGGCGGGTTTCTCCACGACGTCGGCAAGGTGGGCATTCCGGATTCGATCCTGTTGAAGCCGGCCGCGCTGACGCGCGAAGAGGCGTCCGTGATGCAGCGGCACACGGTCATCGGCGATCGGCTGTGCGGTGAGCTGCGCTCGCTGCGGCGCGTGCGGCCGATCGTCCGCTCTCACCACGAGCGGCTCGACGGTACCGGCTATCCCGAGGGGCTCAAGGGCAACGCCATCCCGCTGCTCGCGCAGATCATGTCGGTCGTCGACGTGTTCGACGCGCTGACCACCGCTCGCACCTATAAACCGGCCCTGCCGGTCGAGCGCGCCTACGAGGCGCTCGAGACCGAGGCCACGCGTGGATGGAGAAACCCGGAGATCGTCAGCGTCGTGCTGTCGCTCGGCAAGGCAGGACAGCTGACGCCGCCCTCACTCGTTCGTGGCTGATCCAGAAGTCATCCGCATCCTGCACGTCGAGGACGATCCCCATGACCGGGAACTCGTCGGTGCGACGCTCCGCCAGGACGGCCTGTCGGCGTCGATCGTCGCGGTCGCGACGCGAGACGAGTTCGAGGCGGTGCTCGTGCGGCGAGACGTTCGACGTCATCCTTGCCGACGACCGGCTGCCGGCCTTCGACGGCCTGACCGCCCAGCGCATCGCGGCGGAGCGCGCGCCCACCGTCCCGTTCATGTTCGTGTCCGGCACGCTCGGCGAAGAGACTGCGGTCGAGCGGATCAAGAACGGCGCGGTCGACTACATCCTCAAGCAGCGCCTGGCCCGCCTGCCGGGCTCGATCCGGCGCGCCATCGCCGAGGCGCGCACCAGAAGCGATCACGCCCGCGCCGAAATCGAAGTCCGGCGGCTGAACGCCGCGCTCGAAGAGCGCGTGCTCGAGCGGACCGCCCAGCTCGCCGAAGCCAACCGCGCGCTGGCCGAACGGGAACACGCGCTGCGCGCCTCGGAATCGCGGCTCAACGCCATTCTCGACAACAGCCCGGCGATCATCTGCATGAAGGACGCGGACGGCCGCTATCTGTTCGTCAATCAACAGTTCGAGCGCGTCCTCGGCGTCACCCGTACCGACGTCGTCGGGCGGACCGATCACCAGCTGTTCCCGCCGCGGCTCGCCGACATGTACCGCGCGAACGACGTCGAAGCGCTCGCGCGGCGATCGGCGATCAGCGTCGAGGAACCGGCGGTGCACGGCAACGACGTGCACGTCTACGCGTCGGCCAAGTTTCCGCTGCTCGGATCCGACGGCGAGCCCTACGCGATCTGCGCGATCTCCACCGATATCACCGGCCGGAAGCTGGCGGAGGACGAGATCAAGGCGGCGCGGCTCGAGGCCGAGCGCGCCAACCGGGCGAAGAGCGATTTCCTGTCGCGCATGAGCCACGATCTGCGGACGCCGCTGAACGCGGTCCTCGGCTTTGCGCAGCTGCTGGCGACCGATCGGATGTCGGACGAGCAGCTCGAGTGCGTGCGCCAGATCCTGAAGGGCGGCGAGCATCTCCTCGACTTGATCAACGAGGTGCTCGATATCGCGCGCATCGAAGCGGGCCACCTGTCGCTGTCGCCCGAGCCGGTCGAAGTTCACGAGATCGTCAGCCATGCCGCGTCGCTGGTGGCGCCGCTGGCGCGGCAGCGGCAGATCATGGTGACGGTGAGCGAGTCGCCGCTGGCGCGCATCTCCGTCGTGGCCGATCGCCAGCGCCTCGTCCAGATTCTGCTGAACCTGCTGTCGAACGCCGTCAAATACAACCGCGACGTGGGCACGGTCTCGATCGGTTTCGAGCGCAGCAGCGATTCGATGCTGCGCATCAACGTGACCGACACCGGCACGGGCATCTCGCCGCAGAAACTGCGGCTGCTGTTCCGGCCGTTCGAACGCCTCGGCGCGGAAACGACCGCCATCGAAGGCACCGGCCTCGGGCTGACGCTGTCCCGCGGGCTGGCCGAAGCGATGGGCGGCAGCATCGGCGTCGTCAGCCGGCCGGGCAGCGGTTCGACGTTCTGGGTCGAGCTGCGCACGGTCAACGAGTTGCCGGTCGATCGCACGCATCTGGCCGACCAGGGCGCGATCGAATACCGGCTCGGACGGCCGGCCACGGTGCTCTACATCGAAGACAACCTGTCCAACGTGCGGTTGATGGAGCGCGTCCTCGGCCGGCGGCCGTCGGTGACCCTGGCCACCGCGCCTGACGGCCGCCGCGGCGTGATGCAGGCGCTTGCGCGCCGCCCGGACGTCGTCCTGCTCGACCTGCATCTGCCGGACATCCCGGGCGAGGAAGTGCTCAAGCAGTTGAAGGCGGAGCCGCTCTTGTGCGATACACCAGTGGTCGTGTTGTCGGCCGACGCGACGCCCGGACAGGTCCGCCGGCTCCTCGCTTCTGGCGCGGCCGCGTACCTGACCAAGCCGTTCGCCATTCCGGATGTCCTCGCGATGATCGATCGCATGCTCCACCTGCGCTCGCAAGCGGCACCGGTCATCGAGGAGTCAGATCGTCGTGAGTGACAAGTTGCTGTCGAATGCGCGCTGGCGGCACGACCTGAAGAACCAGCTGGGCATCGTGCTCGGCTTCTCGGAACTGCTGCTGCAGGATGCGCCGCCGGACGGGTCGGCGCATCTGGATCTGCAGGAGATCCTGAAGGCCGCTCAGCAGGCGATGAAGCTGGTGGAGGGTCTCGAGGAACTCGACGAACCGGTCGCGTAGCGGCGCGGTTACTGTCGATTCAGTCCGCCGGGCTGCGTGCCGGCGATGAACGCTTCCGACACTGCCGTCGTCGATCCCGGCACGGCCACGCCGCCGGTTGCCTGATCGATCGGCAGCACCACGATATTGCCCGGCGCCTGGAACTCCGGCCGCGGCCCCTTGTCGGCGCGCGCCGCGATGTACGCCTTCATGAACTCCATCCAGATCGGCAGCGCGGCGATGGCGCCGGTCTCGTTCAGGCCGAGCGGCTTCTTCTCGTCGAGCCCGGTCCACACGCCGACCGTGATATCCGGATCGAATCCGACGAACCATGCGTCCGTGTTGTCGTCGACGGTGCCGGTCTTGCCGGCCAGCGGCCAGTCGATGTTCGCGGCGGCGGCCGCGGTTCCGCGCTGCACGACGCCGCGCAGCATGTTGGTCATCACGAACGCGGTGTCGGCGCGGATGACGTCGACCGGTTCCGCGCGATTTTCTTCGAGGAGATTGCCGTCGCGGTCCATGACGGTGAGGATGTCGAACGGCTTCATCCGGACGCCCTGATTCGGAAACACCGAATACGCGCTGGCGACTTCGAGCAGCGTGGCGTCGCCCGCGCCGAGCGCGATCGCCAGATACGGCGGGAAGTCCTCCTCGAAGCCGAATCGCCTGGCGTAGTTGATGACATTCTTCGGCCCGAGCGTGTCCATCATCTTGATCGCCGGGATATTGCGGGAATCCTCGAGCGCGCGCCGCAGCGTGATCGAACCCTCGAACTTGTGGTCGTAGTTCTTCGGCTCGTAGACCTGGCCGATGTCCGACCGGTAGCTGACCGGTTCGTCGATGATCATCGACGCGGGCGTGAATCCACGGTCAATCGCCGTCGTGTACACGATCGGCTTGAACGTCGACCCCATCTGGCGGAATGCCTGCACCGCACGATTGAACTTGCTGCGGCTGAAGTCCCACCCGCCAACCATGGCCTTGATCTGCCCGGTGCGGTTGTCGATGGCGATCAGCGCACCCTCGACCACCGGCGTCTGTTCGAGCGACACGACGGCGCTGCCCGCGGACTCGTCCAGTTTCTTGATCTCGACCTCGATCAGGTCGCCTGGCTTGAACAGGTCCGCGCCCTTGACGCGGCGTGTCCACGCGAACCCGTCTTTCGCAAGATCGGCGTGATACGGTCCGATGGCCAGCCGCGCGCCCGGCGGGCTGCCCGGCTTGTCCACCGCCACCACCAGCGCCGGGAACGACGTCGCCAACCGCGATCGGACGCGACCAGCGTTCGTCCTTGAACGTCTCGAGCTTCTTGCCTTCGGCGACGATGTTGCGTTTGGCCTTGCGATAGCCGCGGCGCTTGTCGAGAGCGCGAAGCCCGTTCTGGACCGCGTGATTGGCCACATCCTGCAGCGCGGGATCCAGCGTGGACGTGACCGTGAGTCCGCTTTCGTAAAGCGCTTTCGCGCCGTACTGCTTCTCGAGGTGCTTGCGGACTTCTTCGAGGAAAAACGGCGCGATCGACTTCGGCTGCTGCGGCTGGCCGCGCAGCGTGATCGGCGACGCCTTGGCCGTCTCGGCCTGTTCCGGCGTGATGTAGCCTTCGTCGGCCATGCGCTGCAGGACGTAGGCGCGCCGCTTCAGCGCCGCGTCCATGTTGACGTAGGGGCTCTGCCGCGCCGGTGACTGCACGATGCCGGCGAGCAGCGCCGACTCTTCGAGCGTCAGATCCTTCGCCGACTTGCTGAAGTAGAGGCGCGCCGCGGCTTCGACACCGTAGGTGCCGTGGCCGAAGAGCATCTGGTTCGCGTAGAGCGTCAGGATCTCGCGCTTCGTGTAGCGCTTCTCGATCTGCACCGCGACGATCGCTTCCTTGATCTTCCGTTCGAGGTCCGACCAGCCGAGCGGACCGGATCCACCGACGCGGAATCCCACCGAATCGGCGAACAGGTTGCGCGCGAGTTGCTGCGTCAGCGTGCTGGCGCCGGCCGGCCGCGCGCCGCGATGGGTGGCCGCGGCCTTAGCGGCGTCGAAGACGTCGCGGCTGGCCCGCAGCGCGATCGCGGAGATGCTGACGCCGAAGTGCGAATTGAAGCCGGCATCCTCGGACGCGATGATCGCTTCGCGGAAATTGGTCGGGATGTCTTCGTAGCTGATGACCAGCCGCCGCTCGACCGCGAACTCGCCGATGACCGTTCCATCGGCGGCGCGCACGCGAGTGATGGTGCTGGGGTTGTAGTTGTCGAGCGCGGAAATTTCCGGGAGATCGCCGGCGGACGCAAACAGCACCCCGCTCATGATCCCCATCGTCGCCGCGACAATGAAGAGCGCCGCGATGACGGCGGTTCGGGCAAACCGGATGACGTAGTTCGCCAACGCTGGTCCTTGGGTCTGGTTGTGGGCTCTAGGCCTTGGGCTCAGGGAGGCGATCCATGTCCACTACGCCGAGGTCCCGATTCGCCATAGTGTACCAAGGACGACCGCCTCCCCAAAGCCTAAGGAGCCAACCCAAAGCCGAGAACCCAAAGCCTAGAGCCCAAAGCCCAGAGCCTGTCAGCGTGGCTGACGCGAGTGCCCGCCGTGGTTGTCGTTCTGCTGCTGCTGTTGTTGCTGCTCTGCGGCGGCTGTTGATGCTCCTGCGCCGGCCGCTGCTGTTGCTGGGGCGGCGGCTGCGCGGCGCGTGGTTCCGCCGCGCGAGGCTGTTCCCGCCGTTCCTGGCGAGGCGGCGCGGCGGCGGCGGCGGAGCGGTCGGCCCGCGGTTCGGGCCGTTGCTCGGGGCGTCGGTATCGCGGCGCCGGGTCGGCGTGGCTGCCGCGATCCGTATGGCACGCGGCGCGTGCGGGCTGCGGCCGATCAGGCACCGTAGCGGAGCGGGTCTCGCGACCGGTGCGGCGTCCTGCGGTCTGCGCACGACGGCGCGCGGATCACTCTGACCGGGGTCCGCCGGGGGCGGTACTGCCGGTCTGCGTATGACCCACACGTCGCCCTGACGAGTGTCCGCCGGAGGCGTGACCGGACGCGCGGGCGCGGCAGCCTGCGGCGCTTGAACGGCGCCCGGAGCCTGCCGGTTCGTGTACACCGGCGTGCTCACCGAACCGTTGCCATCGCGCGGCGGCTGGCGGAACACGCCGCGATCGCCGCGCGCATCGGGATTTTGCGGTGTGGCTGTTACCGGCTGCTGCGCGGACGCGTTGCCGCCGCGCGGACCACGCTCGACGGCCTGCCGATTCCGATCGAATTCGCCGTTGGGACGCGCGCCGCCGGCGACTGCGCGATCGTTGCTCGGCTGCGGACCGCTGTTGACCGGTCCGCGAGGTACCGCTGTCCGGCGATCGTCCGGCCGTGGCGGCACGCCGCGCGGCTGATCCACCTGCGGCAACTCGCCGCGAAACAGCGAACCGTGGCGTCGCGGGCGCCGCCGTCTGGGCGATGAAGGGTGTCGTGCGCGGCAGCGAGTCGCCGGCGACGGCGTATTGCCGGACGTTGCTGTGTCCGCGATACCCGAAGTGATCGCGGCTGACGACCGTCCAGCCCGTCCAGGACTGGTGGGTCGAAACCGACAGCGCGAAGACCGGTCGGTTGTGCAGGCCGAGCGGGCACCAGCTCACATAGCCGGGCGCGCCGCCCCACGACACCCAGGCCGGCCCCCAGTGCCGCTCGGGAACCCAGAACCACCGGCTGTGTGCGTAGCCCCAGCGGCCGTAGTGGTGAGTCGGCCACGCCCACACGTTGAATCCGATCCAGGTCCACCCGTAGGTAGGAACCGGCGACCAGTACCCGTCGTAGTACGGCCGCCAGTCGGCCGCGACCTGCGGGTACCACACATGACCGTAGTCGGGCTCGTACTCCCACGAGCCGTTTTGATCCAGCGTGCTGCCGTACATCCGGAGTTCGGCGGGGAGGTACTGCGTGTTCGCCGGAGCGCGCCGATCGTCGCGCAGGGCCGACGCCCACTGCTCGAAGGCGTCATAGCGCGCCGCGTTGAAAAATTCGGGCGACGAAGGGACGGCGTTGTCCCACGCGACGCTGCGTTCCCCGGCGCGGACCGGCGTGGAGCCGCGCTCGGTCATGAGCGAGGCGTTGCCGCGCACGACCGCAAGCTCCGTCTGCGGCGCGTTGCCGCTTCCGAGGAGCGAAATCCGATACTCGCCCGGGCCGAAGGTCTGGACGGAAGCCACCGGCGTATCGAGTTGAAAGCGTGTGGCGGACTCGGGCGTGCGAGCGCCGGAGACGATGAGCAGGACGCGGCCACTCGTGACCCGAAGGTACGCGGGTCCGTTCAGTTCGACCGACGAATATTCGTCCACGTCGATCGCGGACGCGTCGGGAAACAGAATCTCGACGCGGCCACGCTCCGTGCGGATGCGATCGCCGGCGACGAGCGGCGCGCCGGACACTGCCTGTTCGGCCGTATCCTCGCGGTCAACGGTGGCCGTCCCGTCAACGACGGATGTATATGGAGGTGGCGCCTGATCGCCCGCGTCCTGGGCCCTGAGCCCCGGCGCGAATCCGCAAGCCAGGACCACGATCGGAAAAACTTTCTGGAGAAAGCGCATGAAACGCCCTCAAATCGACTCCGCGGCTGGGTTAACGCACGTACTCGGCGTCGCGGAAACGGGCAGGACTGGCTGGCGATTTCATTATACGCCGCTATGAACGAAATAAAGGTATTTCGTGTGGATTCTTGAGGACGCCATCGGTCGAGATTGACTACGATAGACTCAACTTTTATACTCAGATGACAATCATCTCAACGTAGAAGGCACCCATCCGCGAGGTCCCAATGAGCAAGATTATCGGTATCGACCTGGGCACGACCAACTCGGTCGTCGCCGTCATGGAAGGCGGCGAGCCCGTCGTCATCACGAACCCCGAAGGCGGACGGCTGACGCCCTCCGTCGTGGCGTTCACGAAGAATGGCGAGCGGCTCGTCGGCCAGGTCGCCAAGCGGCAGGCGGTCACCAACCCGGAGAACACCGTCTTTTCGATCAAGCGGTTCATGGGCCGCAAGTTCGACGAGGTCTCCGAGGAAATGAAGATGGTGCCCTACCGCGTCGTCCGCGCGAGCAACGGCGACGTCCGCATCAATGCGAGCGGCAAGGAGTATTCGCCCCCGGAAGTCTCCGCGATGATTCTGCAGAAGTTGAAGCAGGCCGCGGAAGAGTACCTCGGGCAGTCGGTCAGCAAGGCCGTCATCACCGTCCCCGCGTACTTCAATGACGCGCAGCGCCAGGCGACCAAAGACGCCGGCCAGATCGCCGGTCTCGAAGTCATGCGCATCGTCAACGAGCCGACGGCGGCGGCGCTCGCGTACGGCCTCGACAAGAAGAAGGACGAGACGATCGCCGTCTACGACTTCGGCGGCGGCACCTTCGACATCTCGATTCTCGAGGTCGGCGAAGGCGTGGTCGAAGTGAAGGCCACCAACGGCGACACGCATCTTGGCGGCGACAACCTCGATCACCGCATCATCGACTGGATCGCCGGCGAGTTCAAGAAGAGCGACGGCATCGATCTTGAGCAAGGACCGCATGGCGCTGCAGCGCCTGAAGGAAGCGGCGGAGAAGGCGAAGATGGAGCTCTCCACCGTGATGGAGACGGACATCAACCTGCCGTTCATCACCGCGGATCAGAGCGGGCCCAAGCACCTGCAGATGAAGTTGACGCGCGCCAAGTTCGAGCAGCTGGTCGACGACCTCCTGCAGAGGACCGTCGGACCGACCAAGCAGGCGCTCGCGGATGCCGGCGTCGATCCGTCGAAGATCGATGAAGTGGTGCTGGTCGGCGGCTCGACGCGCATCCCGAAGGTTCAGCAGATCGTCAAGGAGCTGTTCGGCAAGGATCCGCACAAGGGCGTCAACCCGGACGAAGTGGTGGCCGTCGGCGCGGCGATCCAGGCTGGCGTGCTCGCCGGCGACGTCAAGGATCTGCTCCTGCTCGACGTGACGCCGCTGTCGCTGGGCATCGAGACGATGGGCGGCGTGATGACGACGCTCATTCCGCGGAACACGACGATCCCGACGCGGAAGAGCGAAGTCTTCTCGACCGCCGCGGACAGCCAGACGAGCGTCGAAGTCCACGTGCTGCAGGGCGAACGGTCGCTGGCGCGCGACAACCGCACGCTCGGCAAGTTCCACCTGATTGGCCTGCCGCCCGCGCCGCGCGGCGTGCCGCAGATCGAAGTGACCTTCGACATCGACGCCAACGGCATCGTCAACGTGCAGGCCAAGGATCGCGGGACCGGGAAGGAACAGAAGATCACCATCACCTCGTCGAGCGGCCTCAGCAAGGACGAAGTCGATCGCATGATGCGCGAAGCCGAGTCGCACGCCGACGAGGACAAGAAGCGCCGCGAGGAAATCGAGGCGCGCAACCGCGCCGATCAGGCGGTCGTACGGCGCCGAGCGCTTCCTCAAGGACTCGGGCGACAAGCTGCCGGCCGCCGATCGGCAGGCGATTGAATCGGCGCGCGAGGCGCTGAAGAAGGCGATCGAGCCGAACGATCAGACGGCGATCAACAAGGCGATGGAGGACCTGACCCAGGCGCAGCACAAGGCGGCGGCGGCGCTGTATCAGCAGGCGAGCGCGAGCGGTGGTCCGGAGGGCGGCCCGACCGGGCCGGGGACACACGCCGCCGTCGGACGGCGGACGCGGCGGCGGCCGTCGGGAGATGTCATCGACGCGGAAGTGGTGGACGACAAACAGTAACGACGATTGCATGATCGGATGCAGATTCCGAGATTCTGAGATTCTCGACTCAATTCTGCAATCTGCAATCTGCAATCTGCAATCTGAATTCTGCAATCATGGACCTCTACATTCTGCTCGGCGTGGAACGCGAGGCGACGCTTGACGACATCAAGCGTGCGTACAAGCGTCTGGCGCGGCGGTTCCATCCCGACATCAACCCCGGCGACCGGACCGCGGCAGCAGCAGTTCCGCCAGATCGCGGAGGCGTACGAGACGCTCAGCGATCCGGATCGGCGGCGCCGCTACGACACGGTGGGATCTTCCAGCCAGTGCGGCGCAGACGTGTGTCGTTCGGGTTCGAGGGGTTTGATTTTTCCGTCAGCGTCAACGGTTCGTCGGCACCGACCTTCGGCGATCTGTTTGCCGATGCGTTCCGCCAGCAGCCAGGAATCAGGCCAGGGCGCCGGTCGAGCGGGGCGCGGATCTCCATCAGCATCTGGCGGTGACGTTCGAGGAGGCGATGCGCGGCGGACGCGGCACCGTCACGGTCACGCGGCAGGAGCATTGTGCGACCTGCCGCGGGCGCGGGCCGTCTTGCCGCCGCGGAAGTCCGCTGCTCACACTGTCAAGGCTCGGGCGTCCTCAAGTCGGCCCGCGGACACATGGTGTTCTCGCAGCCCGTGCCCGCAGTGCGGCGGCGCGGGCGTGCAGAGCGAGACGCAGTGTCCGTCCTGCGGCGGACAGCAGGTCGTCGATGCGCACGGAATCGCTCGGCCTGGATATTCCTCCCGGGTCTGGACGATGGCGCGCGGATTCGGATTCCCGGCAAAGGGCACGCGGGCGGCGCACGGCGCGGAGCCGGGCGACCTGTTTGTCACCGTCCGCGTGCGAGCCGCATCCGATCTTCCGGCGCGAAGGCGACGATCTGCACGTCACCGTGCCGGTGGCCATCCACGAGGCGGCGCTCGGCGCCAAGATCGACGTGCCGTCGCTCGAAGGGCCGGCGCGAGCTCCGCGTGCCGCCGGGCACGCAGTCCGGTCAGCGGTTCCGTTTGCGCGAGCGCGGCGTGACCGACGCGCGACGGGCGCCGCGGCGATCTCGTCGTCGAAGTCCGCCTGGTGCTGCCGCAGATTGCTCGACGAGCGGTCGAAGGAGCTGCTGCGCGAGTTCGGCCGCATCAACGCCGACGACGTTCGCGCGCGAACTCGACCATCTCAAAAGGCACGAACGCGATGAAGAAGCCAGGCAAAGCCTACTACATGATCAGCGCCGTCGCGCAGAAGTACAACATCCATCCGCAGACGCTGCGGCTGTACGAACGCGAAGGGCTGCTCAAGCCGTCGCGGACCGAAGGCAACACGCGTCTCTACTCGGAAGAGGATCTCGAGCAGCTCGAGACGATTCTGTCACTCACCCGAGATCTCGGCGTCAACCTCGCCGGCGTGGAAATCATCCTGAACATGCGCCGGAAGATCGAGCGCATGCAGGGAGAAGTCAACGAGTTCATGGAATACGTGAAGCACGAGCTCGCGCGCGGGCTCGGCGATTGGGAGCAGCGCTTGTCGACGGCGCTCGTCAAATCGTCGCCGACCGATCTCGTCCGCACGACGCCGCCAGCGAACCAAACAGAAATCCGCTGATCGCGATCGCGCGTCGGCCGCTGCTATACTTCGGGTGACCGTCTGTCATCTCGAAGCCCACATGCCCTGTCGCCCTCTGCGATGACACCGGATGGAAGCCCGTCGAAGCCAACGGCATCGCGGCGCGTCATGCGCTGCGACTGCCGCCGCGAGCAGGTCGGTCAGCAGCGGCTTGCCGACGCCAACATCCCGCGAGCGCTATCAGCACTGCACGATCGCCAACTTCACGGCCTACAACGAATCGCTCGAGAAAGCCGTCGACCGCGCCCAGCGCATCGCCGATACATTCCCCGCGACCGCGAAGGGATTGTTTCTCGAAGGGCAGCCGGGCGTAGGCAAGACGCACCTCGCGGTGGCGGTGCTCCGGCAGGTCATTCAGACGAGCGGCGCGTGCGGACTCTTCTACGACACGCGCGACCTGCTGCGAATCATCCGCAGTACCTACGACGCGTCGATTCGGACGACGGAGCTCGAAGTCCTGCGTCCGGTCATGACGGCGGATCTGCTGGTGCTGGACGATCTCGGCGCGGAGAAGACCTCCGAGTGGGTCGAGGAGACGATGAACCTGATCGTCAACACGCGCTACAACGAGCGGCGCCTGACGATGTTCACGTCGAACTATCCGGACATTCCCGACGATACCGATCCCAACTCGCTGCTGTTCCGCATCGGCCATCGCATGCGGTCGCGCCTGCACGAGATGTGCGAATTCGAAATGCTCGATGGCGCCGACTACCGCGAACTGCCGGTCAACGGCGGCGTGGACGATCTGCTGACCATGTGGAAGCTGCGCAAACGGACGCAGCCGCTCCCGGGCGCGTGCCGGCCGCACCGTGCGCGCCCAGCTTCGCGAGCCCGTCCGCGACGGGCGGGCCGACCTCAAATGGCCCGGTGGTCGAGCCGGTTCCTAGCCAGGATCCAATACCACGGCACTCAGCACCAGAAATCAGTGAACGGCGGGAGCACCAGCCCGCTGGGGTTGTACGTCCACATCCCGTTCTGCTCGGCGATCTGCAACTACTGCAATTTCAACCGGGGTCTCTTCGACAACGACCTGAAGAACCGGTACCTCGCGGCGCTCATCGAGGAGATCCGCGCCGGCCACGACCGGCCGCGCCGATACCATCTATTTTGGCGGGGGCACGCCGTCGCTCCTGACCGGCGCCGAAATCGGTGCGGTCATCGACGCCTGCCGATCGGCATTCGACGTCGCCGCCGACGCCGAGATCACGCATCGAGGCCAATCCCGAGACGGTTTCGGTCCAGAGCCTGGCCGGCTACCGGGAGGCCGGTGCCAATCGCGTCAGCTTCGGTGTCCAATCATTCCGGGACGATGAACTGCGCAGGCTGAGCCGCCTGCACGGGTCGGACCGCGCCGCCGCGGCGCATCGCGGAGGCACGGCAGGCGGGCTTCGACAATGTCAGCCTGGACCTGATGATGTGGCTGCCGGGGCAGACGGTCGCGCAGTGGCTGGAGTCGGTCGATCGCGCCACGGCGCTCGACCCCGATCATCTCTCCTTGTACATGCTCGAGGTCTATCCGAACGCGCCGCTCAAGGAGGAAATGGCGCGCGCCCGCTGGTCGCAGGCGCCCGACGATGATGTCGCTGACATGTACACGACGCGCCATGGAGCAGCTCGAGAGGGCCGGCTACGCGCAGTACGAGATTTCGAACGTCGCGAAGCCACAACGAAGGTCCCGTCACAATCTCAAGTACTGGAGCGACGGCGACTGGCTCGGGTTCGGGTGCGGTGCGCACTCGACGCTGAACGGCACGCGGTGGAAGAATGTCTCGGCGACCGACGACTATGTCGCCCGCATCGCGGAGCGTGCCCCGATTGCGACGGATATTCGGCACCTGACGGAGCACGAGCGGGTCGGCGACGCGCTGTTCACCGGGCTCCGGCTGAGTGACGGCCTGGACGTGCGGGCGGTGAACGAGCGCTACGGCACCGATGTCTGGGCCCAGTACGGCCAGCGCCTCGAGCCATTTGTGGAACTGGGCTTGCTGGAGGTGACGGCGGGCCGCTGGAAGCTCACCCGGGAGGGTATGCTCCTGGCGCACGAAGTGATGTCGGTTTTTGTTTAGGCCTTGAGTACGTTAAAGTAACGCACTTTTCGCACAGGAGGCCGCGATGTTTCGAAGTGACGCGCTGGCGACCGATCGCCGGCCAGGGATGTTGATGATTCTTGCGTTGACCGTGGGTCTGCTGTCAGCTAGTGCGGCCCGAGCTCAGGCAGCGCCCGCGCCGCAGGCCGCGGCTGCACCGAGTCAGCGCACGTTCGCCCAGGGCGGAGCCATGTGGCTCAACTTCATCAAGGCGGACAAGACCACGGACTTCGAGTTCGTGATCACCAAGTTGAAGGAAGCGCTCGCGAAGAGTGAGAAGCCGGAGCGCAAGCAGCAGGCGGCCGGCTGGAAGGTCTACAAGTCGCCGGATCCGGCCGGCGCCAACGTCCTCTACGTCTTCATCATCGATCCGGCGGTGAAGGGCGCGGACTACCAGATCTCCAACATCATCACCGAGGCGTTCGGCAACACGCCGGAAGCCAACGATATCCTCAAGAAGTATGCGGAGTCGTACGCCGCAACCGGCGCGATCAGCATCGCGAACCTGAACATGCTTCAGGACTTCTCGAAGTAGATCAGAAGCCGATATTGAGTCCTGCGTAGATGCGGTGCGCTGGCGAGTACAGCGCACCGCTTCCCAGCCTGAAGACCCGATAGTCCACCCGCAGTTTCAACGGTCCGACCAGCGAAATCTTCACGCCGCCGCCGGTGTTGGGCGCGAAGTTCGTCTCCGAGTGCGAGCCGAGCGTCTCGTGGAACACGCCCCCGCCGACCGAGAAGTAGGGCTGGAATCCGAAGATCGGCACCGGCGTCTGCAGCAGGACGTTTCCCATCCCGGTCTTGAGCGACGGCGCGCCGGAGTCCGGATCATCCGACACGCTGGCGTACTCGAATTCGAAGGCGACGATCAGGAAGCCGGCGCCGACCGCGAAGCCGCGCGCGCCACGGTTCGTCGGGTTGGTACTCGCGCCGATGAACACGGTCGCATCGGCTCGCGCGACCGACGCGCAGGCGAGCACCAGGCCGACGCCGAGTGCGACCGCTCGAATCCTGCCCATGCACCCTCCTGGTTCCGATAATAGTACGAATCCATCCGCCGACAATCAGGTAATGCTAGGCTCTTGAGCAGATGGACTTCCGACTCTCGGAAGAGCAGGAACTGCTGAGGCGAAGCGTCCGCGAGTTCGCCGAAATCGAGATTCGTCCGCACGTGCGCGAGTGGGACGAGCAGCAGCACTTTCCGAGCGAAGTGATTCCGGCGCTCGCCGCGCTCGGGTTGATGGGCATCCAGATCCCCGAGCAGTACGGCGGCGCGGGCATGTCGGCCATCGACTACTGCATCTGCATCGAGGAACTGGCGCGCGTCGATCCCGGCCTCGCGCTGTCGGTCGCGGCCCACAACGGTCTGTGCTCGGCGCACATCTCGATGTTCGGGAACGAGGCGCAGAAGCAGGAATTTCTCGTCCCGCTCGCGCGCGGCGAACGGATCGGCGCCTGGGGACTGACCGAATCCACCTCGGGCAGCGACGCCGCCGGCATGCACACGATCGCGACACGGGTCGGCGAGTGCTGGTCGATCACCGGCTCCAAGACGTTCACGACGCACGGCCGCGTCGGCCACATCATGGTGGTCATGGCGATCACCGATCGAACCGCGGGCTCGAAAGGGATCTCGGCCTTCATCGTGACGCACGGCACCCAGGGCATGCACCCGGGCAAGAAGGAAGACAAGCTCGGCATGCGCGCCAGCGACACCAGCGAGGTGCTCTTCGAAGACTGCCGGGTGCCGGTCGATCGCCTGCTCGGCGAGGAAGGCCGCGGCTTCGTCGACACGATGCAGGTGCTCGACGCGGGCCGGATCGGCATCGCGGCGCTCTCGGTCGGCCTGGCGCAGGGCGCCTACGAGGCGGCGCTTCGCTACGCGCAGGAACGGAAGGCCTTCGGCAAGACCATCAGCGCGTTCCAGGCGATTCAGTGGAAGCTCGCCGACAACGCGACACGCATCGAAGCCGCGCGCCTCATGACCTATCGCGCCGCGTATCTCAAGGACCGCGGCGATCGCACGACGCTGGCCTCGTCGATGGCGAAGCTCTACGCCAGCGAGATTGCCGTCAAGGCGGCCGACGACTGCGTCCAGATCCACGGCGGCTACGGGTTCGTGAAGGACTATCCGGCGGAGAAATTCTTCCGCGACGTCAAGCTCACGACGATCGGCGAAGGCACCAGCGAGATTCAGCGCCTCGTCATTGCCCGGCAGTTGCTCGCGCGATGACCTCGACGCTCGCCGACCGCGTCCTGGCGGGCGACCCGCGCGCGATCGCGCGCGGCATTTCACTGATCGAGGACGAGGATCCGGCGGGCATCGCGCTCGTGAGCGCGATCTTCGGCCGGACCGGCCGCGCGTATCTGGTCGGCGTCACCGGTCCGCCGGGCGCCGGCAAGAGCACGCTGGTCGATCGTCTCACCACGGAATTCCGGGCCAGGCAGCAGTCCGTTGGCGTGATCGCCGTCGATCCGACCAGCCCGTTCACCGGCGGCGCGGTGCTCGGTGACCGGCTGCGGATGCAGGAACATTCCTCCGATCCCGGCGTGTTCATCCGCAGCATGGCGACGCGCGGACATCTGGGCGGGCTCGCGCGCGCGACCGGCGATGCCGCGCTCGTCCTCGACGCCGCCGGCAAGGACATCGTGATCATCGAAACGGTCGGCGTCGGCCAGGACGAAGTCGACATCGTCCGCACGGCGGACCTGTCGCTCGTCACGCTGGTGCCGGGCACCGGCGACGATGTGCAGGCGCTCAAGGCGGGCATCATGGAAATCGCCGACATCTTCGTGGTGAACAAAGCCGATCGCGACGGCGCCGACCGGCTCGTGTCGGCGGTCGAAGGCAACCTGGCGCTGCATCCGTACGGCGCGGACGACTGGCGGCCGCCGATCCTCAAGACCGTCGCGACCACGGGCGCCGGCGTGCCGGAAGTGGTGGAGGTCATCGGCGCGTTTCGCGCGCACGCGGCGCGGTCGGCAGCGCGATCGCCGGCGATCGCGCAGCGAGTACCGTCTGCGCGAGCTGCTGTCGCAGCGCTTCGTCAGTCATCTCGAGCGGCACGGTCCTCGCGCCGGGCGAGCTGGCCGGAATGGTGGACCGCATCGCGAACCGCGAAGTCGATCCCTACACGGCTGCCGATCAATTCATCGAGCGCACACTGGCCCACGGGCCCCGCCCTTGAATCGCGCGGCATCCGAAGGCCACAATGTGTGGTTCGCATGAAAGCGGTCCTCGATCACATCGGCATCGCCATCGCCGACCTGCCGGCGGCGCTCGCGTTCTATCGCGATGCGCTCGGACTCGAGGTCGAGGCGTCGGAAGACGTGGGCACGCAGCGGGTCCGCGCCCACTTTCTGCCGGTTGGCGAGGCGACGCTGGAGCTGCTCGAGGCGACCGCCGCCGATTCGCCGATCGCCAAATATCTCGACAAGCGCGGCCCGGGACTCCACCACATCACGCTGCGCGTCGAGAACATCGCCGATGCGCTCGCGCAGTTGAAGGCAAGAGGCACGCGCCTCATCGACGAACAGGCGCGCCCGGGCGCGGAAGGCGCGCTGGTGGCGTTCATCCATCCCTCAGCCGCGCACGGCGTCCTGGTCGAACTGAAGCAGGCGGTCGGCACCGCGCACTCCGCACCCGGCACGTCGCACCGCACTTCGCACCCCGCACCTCGCACCCCGCACATTTCCCGTTTCACCCTCGGCGACCTGGAACTGATCTCGCTGTACGACGGCTTCTTCGGCCTCGACGGCGGATCGATGTTCGGGATCGTGCCGAAGGCGCTGTGGGCGGCGAAGGCTCCGCCTGACGAGCGCAACCGGATCGCGCTGGCGATGCGTCCGCTGATCGTCCGCGGCGTGCGGACGATGATCATCGACGCGGGGATCGGCGACAAGGAGAACGACAAGTTTCACGAGATCTACGCGCGTCAATCGCGCGCGTCATCTCGATCATGCGCTCGCCGAGGCCGGCCTCGCGCCCGAGGACATCGACATCGTGCTGGCCACGCACCTGCACTTCGATCACGCGGGCGGCTTTACCGTGCGTGATGCGAGCGGGCGGGTCAGGCCGCGCTTTCCGCGCGCCCGGTATGTCGTGCGCCGCGGCGAGTGGGAGGACGCGACGCACCCGCACGCGCGGAACCGCGGGAGCTATTTCGCCGACAACTTCGTGCCGCTCGCGGAGGCCGGCGTCCTCGAGCTCGTCAGCGACGATCTGACGGTCATGCCCGGCGTGCGCGTGCAGCGAACCGGCGGGCACACGATGCACCACCAGATGGTCTGGCTGGAATCCGGCGGCAAACGCGCCGCGTACGTCGCCGACATCATGCCGACCACGGCGCATCTGCCGGACGCGTGGCTGATGGGGTTCGATTTGTATCCGATGGACACGCTGGCGGCGAAACAGGCGTTCGCCGGCGAGGTGACGAGCCGCGAAACGCTGGTATTCTTCCCGCACGATCCTGACGTCGCGGCTGGTTATCTGAACGAGCAGCAGGGCAAACGCACACTACGACCCACACTATGACGAATCCGACGATTGGCATCATTGGCGGCAGTGGCCTGTACGAAATGGCCGAACTCTCGGATCGCGAGGAACGTACCCTCTCGACCCCGTTTGGCGATCCGTCGGGCCCGTACGTGATCGGCACGCTCCGCGGCACACGCGTGGCATTTCTGGCCCGTCACGGCGCGGGGCACCGCATCCTGCCGTCCGAGCTGAATTTCCGGGCGAATATCTACGGCTTCAAGGTGCTGGGCGTCGAGCGGATCCTGTCGGCGAGCGCGGTGGGCAGCTTGAAAGAGGAATATCGGCCGCTCGACATCGTGGTGCCCGATCAGTTCTTCGATCGGACCAAGGGGCGCATCAGCACGTTCTTCGGCCGCGGGATCGTCGCGCACATCGCGTTCGCGCATCCCGTGTGCGCGGACCTGTCGAAGATCGCGGCGGATTCCGCGGAGGCCGTCGGGGCGACGGTCCATCGCGGCGGCACCTACGTGAACATGGAAGGCCCGCAGTTCTCGACGCTGTCGGAGTCGCGCCTCTACCGCTCGTGGGGCATGGATGTCATCGGCATGACGAACCTGCAGGAAGCCAAGCTCGCGCGCGAAGCGGAGCTCTGCTACGCGACGCTGGCGCTCGTGACCGACTACGACTGCTGGCATCCCGATCACGATTCGGTCACGGTCGATCTGATCATTGCGAACCTGACGCAGAACGCGGCGACCGCGCAGAAGAGCATCGCGGAAGCGGTGTCGCGCCTCGGTCATGCGCGGACCTGCGCGTGCAAGGACGCGCTCGCGACCGCGATCATCACCCGCCCCGAGCAGGTGCCCGCCAGTATCAAGCAGGAGCTGGCACCGATCATCGGCCGGTACATGAAGGCGTAGGGGCGAACATCATGAGCATCGTTGTCACGGGATCGATCGCGTACGACTACCTGATGTCCTATCCGGGGAAGTTCACCGAACATTTCCTGGCCGGGCACATCAATCGCGTCAGCCTCAGCTTCCTGGTCGACACCATGGACAAGCGGCGCGGCGGCTGCGCGCCCAACATCGCCTACACGCTGGCCCTGCTCCGCGAGCGTCCGAAGCTGATGGCGACGGCGGGTGAGGACTTCGGCGAGTACCGGCAGTGGCTCGAGTCGGTCGGGATCGACACCCACCATGTCCGCCAGGTGCCGGGCAAATTCTGCGCGTCGTTCTTCTGCAGCACCGATCAGGACAACAACCAGATTGCGTCGTTCTACACCGGCGCGATGGCGCATGCCGGCGAGCTGTCGTTTCGCCAGGTGCCGGATTGCCAGCTGGCGATCATCTCGCCGAACGATCCGGCGGCGATGGTGCAGTACGCGCAGGAATGCCAGGCGAACGGCGTCCGCTACATCTTCGATCCGGGTCAGCAGTGCGCGCGCATGTCCGGCGAGGAACTGCTCCAGGGCACGGTGGGCGCGACGATTGTCATCGTCAACGACTACGAGTTCGAGCTGCTGAAGCAGAAGACCGGGCTGGACCAGCAGGCGATTCTCGCGCGCAGCGAAGCGCTGATCGTGACGCGAGGGGAGCACGGGTCGTCGGTGTTCACGCCGTCCGATGAGACGCACGTGCCGGCGGTCACGCCGCGGCGGATCGTCGACCCGACCGGCGTCGGCGACGCCTTCCGCGGCGGTTTCATGAAGGGGTTGGCGCTCGGTCTGTCCTATGCGGTCTCAGCGCGCCTGGGCAGCGTCGCGGCGACCTATGCGCTCGAGCATCTCGGCGGACAGAGCCACACGTATTCGCTGGCCGAGTTCATGTCGCGCTACCAGGAACATTTCCCCGCGCTTGGCGAGGTCGTGATCTAGCGGTCAATTCAGAGTCACGAAGGCACGATGGCACGAAGGAAATTCCAGTTGGGCTTTTTCTTCGTGTCTTCGTGGTCCGCTGAAGTCGGTAGACTACCGCACGCCTCAGAAGATTCCGGCCGGGATGCCGGTCGCGGATGCCGTGGTCGAACGGGTCGCCGGCGCGGTTGCGGCCGCGCTCGGCGGTCACGGTCTGCGGCGCGCTCGCCGACGTCCCGCCGCCACCGCCAACAACCGGCCCGGCATGCTGGAGCGATTCAAACTGCACTTGCGACAGGACGTACGCCAGCGCCGCGGACAGCTCGTTGTTCCTGGCCTGCGCCAGGTCGCGCTGGGCCTGGATGACCAGGAAGCTCGTCGACATGCCGACTTCGAAGCGCTTCTGCTCGGCGTCGAGGCGCTCCTGTGCGAGCTGGCTCGCGACGCGCGTCGTGTCGAGCCGCTTCGCGTTCATGTCCACGTTCCACGCGGCCTCCCGCACCTGCTGAATCGCCCGCGCTTCGGCCCCCTTCACGCGCTGCTCTGACTGACTGACCTCGAGCCGCGTCCGCGCGTAGTTGGCGTCTTCCACGCTGCCGCCAATCGGGTACGACACGCTGACGCCGACCGCCCACGTCGGATAGTCGTTCTTCAGCAGCTGATCGAGCACGGTGCCGAACGGCGTGATGTTGCCCGGGCCGACAATCGTGCCGGGGAAGCCGCCGGCGCGCAGCACCTCGGTGCCGCCGAGGCCGCTGGCCTGGTAGCTGAGGTTGGCGCGGACATCCGGCAGCCGCTGATTGTTCGACAGCTTCATGGTCGTCTTGGCGTTGTCCACCTCGAACCGCGCGCGCTGGAGATCGGTGCGGTCGCGAAGCGCCGCGGTGACCGCGCCCTCGACGTCGAGCGGCGCGACGTTCAGCGGCGGCGCGTCGATCGGCTCGAGCGCGATATTCCACGTGTCGCGTTTCGTGCCGTCGAAGATCAGCAGCCGCAGCCGATCCTCCACCTGACGGACGGTGGTCTCCGCCACGATGACCTGTTCCTGGTTGGAGGCCACTTCGGCCTGCGCGGACAGCAGATCGAGCGGCGGCGATTGCCCGACATCGACCTTGGCGCGATTGACGCGCGTCAGTTCCTCGGCGAGTTCAAGCGCCGAGCGGCGCACGTCCACGTTGGCCCGTGCGGCCACGAGCGCCCAGTAGGCCGCCTTCACCGCCGCGGTCGTGTGCGCGACGCTTTCCGCCAGCTGCGTGTCGGCGATCGTCCGGTTGTTCTTGCTCAGCGCGAGCTGCGAGCGCGCCGCATCGGTCGAGAGATCCCGCAGGAGCGGCTGCGAAATCGACAGCGCCAACCCGGATCGCAGCAGCGGGTTGTAGCTGTTCAGGAAACTCTCGCTGTTCGTGTGCGACGTATCCCACCCGACGGAGTACGACGTGCCGAACCAGGGCAGCCGCTGGCCCAGTCCGACGTTCGAGGTCATGACGTCGGTACGCGTCGCCGTCGGCACCAGGAAGCTGGACGGCGGCTGCAGCTGGTTGTTGCGCTGCAGGTTGGTGTTGAACGTCGGCTTGAACAGGCCGGCGGACGCCGCGACCCGCGTATCGCCGATCTGCGGCGATCAGCCGGTCGGCCGCGAGGTCCACGTTGTTGTCGAGCGCCATCTTCACCGCATCGTCAACCGTCAGCCGCAGCGGAGGCGCGCTCGTCTGCGCGGACGCGGTCGAGGCCAGCAGAGCGACGGCGATGAAAATCGCCAGCGTGGTCGTTCGGCTGCAGCGCGCGCGGCTCGACCGCAGCGGCCGCGCGCCGTCCGAAGATCCGCACCTTCGACATGCTGTCGAAGAGCGAGTACGCCACCGGCGTGACGAGCAGTGTCAGCAGCAGCGCCAGCGACTGGCCGCCGAAGATGACGAAGCCGATCGCCCGGTTCGTGCCGGAGCCGACGCCGCTCGACACGATCAGCGGAATCATGCCGGCCACGAAGGCGAACGTCGTCATCAGAATCGGCCGCAGCCGATCGCGGCTCGCGCGGATGACGGCGTCGTGCGTGCTGAGGCCCGGACTCCTTCAGCTGGTTGGCGTGATCGATCTGCAGAATCGAATTCTTCTTGACCACCCCGAACAGCACCAGCAGGCCGAGCGCCGAGAAGATATTCAGCGACTGCCGGAAGATGATGATCGACAGGAGCGCAAACGGCAGCGTCAGCGGCAGTGACAGCAGAATCGTGATCGGGTGCAGCCACGATTCGAACTGCGCCGCCAGGATCAGATACATGAAGACCAGCGAGAGCACGAACGCCAGCAGGAAGTTCTGCGCGGCGCGCCCCAGTTCTTTCGAACGGCCGGACAGTCCGCCGCGGTACTCGGTGCCGGGCTTCAGCCGCTCGAATTCCGTCTGGATCGCGTCCTGCACTTCCGCCTGCGACGCCGTCGGCAGGACGTTCGCGAAGATGGTGACCTGGCGCTGCCGGGCCAGCCGGCTGATGTCCGCCGGAGCGAGTCCGGGTTGCGAAGGTCGCGACGTTCTCCAGCGGAATGCTGCCCAGCTTTGACGAAGGTACCGCCAGCGAGGCGATCGCCTGCTCCGTCGAGCGGTTTTCGGCGCGCGCGCGGAGGTGCACTTCGTACTGCTCACTGCCTTCGTTGAAGGTCGTGACCTGATCGCCGCCGACAAGGAGACGCAGCGCTTCCGCCGCATCGCCGATCTGCACGCCGACATCCGCCGCCTTCGGCCGATCGATCTGGACCGACATTTCCGGCTTCCCGACGTTCAACGTGCTGTCGACGTCCACGATCCCCGGCACGCTCTTGGTCTTTTCCACGAGCTGGTGCCCGAGCTGTTCCAGGACTTTGAGATCGGGTCCGCTGATCAGGAACTGCACGTCGGCGTTCTGCGATCCGCCGCCGCCGATGGTGGCGACCTGCTGCACTGACGTCCGGACGTGCTCGGTGAGCGGCGGCAGCACGTCGCTGCGGACCGCGCTCATCACCTCGAACTGATCGCGCCGCCGCTGTTCGAGCGGCGTCAGGCGCACGTAGATCGAGGCGAGGTTGCGGGTATGCGACGGGTCGCCGCCGATCGTCACCAGCGTGTAGCTGACTTCGGGAACCTGGCGGCGCACCGCCGCGGCCACACGGTTGGTCAGCACCTCGGTCGACTCGAGGCTCGTGCCCTCCGGGGCGCGCAGGTTGATCTCGAACTCCGACTGATCGTCATTCGGGATGAAGTTCTTGTTCGCGATCATGAAGAGCGGCACGCTCGAGAAGAGCACGAGCACGGCCACGATTGCGACGATGGCCCGATGCGCCATGGACCATTCGAGCATGCGCGCGTAGACCGCATCGATGGCCTTGAACAGCCGCGAATCCTTCGACGAGTGCTTCTTGCCGTTCTTGCCGTCGACCTTGAGCCACCGCGCCGACAGCATCGGGGTCAGCGTGAAGCTGACGAGCAGTGACACCATGATGGCGAACGCCATCGTCAAGCCGAAGCTCTTCATGAAGCGGCCGACGATGCCGCCCATGAAACCGACCGGCACGAAGATCGCGACCAGCGACAGCGTGGTGGCGAGCACCGCGAGACCGATCTCGCGCGTCGCCTCGACAGCGGCCGTGTACGGGTCGACGCCCTTCTCTTCGATGAACCGGTAGATGTTCTCGAGCACCACGATCGCATCGTCGATGACGATGCCGACGGCGAGCGTGAGCGCCAGCATGGTCAGCGCGTTGAGCGTGAAGCCCATGTACCAGACCAGCCCGAAGGTCGCGATGATCGACGTCGGAATCGCGATCGCCGCGATGATCGTCGAGCGCAGGTTGCCGAGGAAGAACAGCACGACCAGGGCGGCGAGGAACGAGCCGACGATCAGGTGCTCTTCGACGCTGTGGATCGAGGCTTCGATGAACTCGGACAGGTCGCGGACGATGCGGACGTTGTAGCCGGGCGGCAGCGTCGCGCGGGTTTCGTCCAGGCGTTCGCGGACCGCCTTCACGACTTCGACCGTGTTCGTACCCGACTGACGGCGCACGTCGAGCAGCACGGTCGGCGTGCCGTCGATGTTGGCGATCGTTTCCGCGTCGGCTTCGCCGTCTTCCACGCGTGCCACGTCGGCGATCCGGACCGGGTGGCCGTCTTTCTCGCGAATCACGATGTCGTTGAATTCGCGCGACCGTCTGCACGCGGCCGCGCGTGCGCAGCGTCACCGATTGCGGACCCTGGTCGACGCGGCCGCCCGGGACCTCGATGTTCTGAGCCTGCAGCGCGCGCGACACGTCGGTCACGGTCAGGTTGTAGGCCCGCAGGCGATCGGCATCCAGCCACACGTTGATCTGGCGCTGGCGCCCGCCGAGCACGGCCACCTGGCCGACGCCGGTGACGCTTTCGATCTGCCGGCGCAGGACCTTGTCCGCGTACTCGGTCACTTCGCGGACCGGCCGGTTGGCGGTCAGCGCGAGGCTGAGGACCGGCGACGCGTCCGGATCGAACCGGTCGACGCGCGGCTGCTGGATGGTTTTGGGCAGGAGGGGCAGTGCGCTGTTGACCTTGTCACGCACTTCCTGCGCGGCGACGTTGGCATCCTTGTCCAGCAGGAAGCCGATCGCGACGATGGAGACACCTTCCGACGAGGTCGATCGCAGCTCGTCGATGCCGCTGATCGTATTCACCGCTTCTTCGATCTTGTCGGTGATTTCCGTCTCGATCTGTTCGGGCGCGGCGCCCGGCTGGACCGTCGTGACGACAATGGTGGGGATGTCCACCTTGGGGAAGCGGTCGACGCCGAGCAGCGAGAAGGAGAACACGCCGACGACCGTGAGCGAAAGAATCAGCACCGTCGCGAAGACGGGGCGTTTAACGGAGAGCGCAGCAAGCCATTGCATGATTAGGACACCTTTGCGCCGTCGGACAGCTGGGCGACGTTGGTCGTGGCGACCTGCTCGCCGGCCTTCAGACCGGTTGCGATCTCCACGACGTCACCAGAGCTCTGGCCGATCGTGACGACGCGCTCTTCGGCGCGTCCGTTGCTGATGACAAACACGCGGCTGGTGCCGCCGACGGTGCGAACCGCCTTGGCCGGCACGACCACCGCGGGCGTCTGTTTCTGCTCATCGATGCGAGCCGTGGCAAAGAGCCCGGGTTTCAGTTCCTGCGCCGGGTTGGGCACCGTGGCTTCGACGGTCAGCGCCCGCTGCGCCGTTTCGAGCGACGGCGACACGTAGCGGACCGTGCCGGTGAACGATCGACCGGGATACGCGTCCACTTCGAACGTCACCGGCGCGCCGACGCTGATGGCCGACACGAACTGTTCGGGCACGGTCAGCTGGACGCGGAGCGGATTGACGCGGACGACGACGGCGACCTTCGCGCCTTTGGTGACGTAATCGCCGACCGAGACGAGGCGCTCGGCGACGAGGCCGTTGAACGGCGCCCGCACGACGGTGTCGGCCACGGCTTTATTGGCAATCGCGACCCGGGCGCGCGCCGCCTGGAGCGCCTGGTACTGCTGGCCGGCGCCGTTCTTGCGCGACCTCGTACTGGCGCTGCGCGGTCTCCATGGCCGTGCGCCGCTGCTCGAATTCCGATTGAGACACGACGCGCTGATCGAGCAGCGATTGAACGCGCTCGAACTCGTGCTGCGCCAGTTCGTAGGAGGACTTCGCGTGCTGGACTTCCGGCACGACGTTCACGTCGAAGGCGTTGCCCGCGGTCAGCCCCAGGCGCGCTTCGATCTGTGCGGCGTTGGCCTCCGCTTCGCGCGCCTGTGCGTCGGCTTCAGTTGGCGAGACGCGCACCAGCACGCCGCCCTCGGCGACGCTCGTGCCGCGCTCGACCGGCGTGGCCACGACGCGGCCGGCGATTTCCGCCGCGACCGCGGCCTGATCCTCGGCCATCAAGCTGCCGGTGGCGCGGATGAAGCGCGTGAGCGGCTGTTCGGCGGCGGCGACAGGCGTGGCGACGATCGCCGCGACTTCCGGCGGCGGTTGGTCGGCAGGCTTGCCGTCAGCCGTGGTGCAAGCGGAGGAGATCATCAAGCCGCCTGACAGGACGAGGATGAGGGCGGGAAGGGCAAAACGGCGATTCATGAAACGGACTCCTGTGATGAGTGCGGGCGATCGGTCGTAGAAGTTTCGGGCTCGTCGAACGAGCAGGGTGTCAGATGGGAACGCAAGGTCGCGCCGGTCTGCAGGCCGGCGATCGTGAGCTCCAGCAGATCGCGTGCGAGGTCGTCAGCGTTTTCGTCGGGTCCCAGCCGTTCCGACAACCGCAGGGACGCGATGCCGACGATGCCGGTCATGAGCAGGCGGAGGACGACCGGCGGCTCGAGATTCGCCGGCAGATCGCCGCGGTCGATGCACTCCTGGACCATCGCCAGCGGCGCGCGCCTTGTGCTCGCGCGCGAACGCGAAGCGCTCGTACTCGCGGCCGATGCGCGGGACGGACCGATCGACGAACATGAGCGCGAAGTATTCCGGCTGCTCGCCGGCTGAACTGATACAGCCGCCAGAAGATCGCGCGGATCCGATCGAGCGGCGCGACCTGATCGAATGCGTTGTCGGCCGGGTCGCCGTGCAACAGGCGGAAGCCCTCTTCCGCCAGCGCGAAGAAGATGTCGTCTTTCGAGGGGAAGTACCCGTAGATCGCGGCGGGGCTATATTCGATGCGCTCGGCGATTTTGCGGATGGAGACGTGCTGATAACCCTCGAGGACGAACAGGTCGCGCGCGGCGTCCAGGATGGCCCGGCTGACCGCTTCGCGGTCGCGTTCGTGACGTTCCTTGATTCCCATCGACCTTATATCTCGTTAGTTTTGAACAGAGTGAACAGTGTTCGGTGAACTAACGTTGTTAGACGTGGCCCAGGTTCCACAGGTTTCATGGCCGGTAACCTATCTGAAAACATGAGGCATACGGCGATCAGGAGGGGTGCCGCGATCGGCACGCTGGGCTGGCTGGCGGCGCAGGCTGCCGCGGTCCTGGTCACCGCGACGGCGTCGGTTGGGCCTCTGACCTATATCGTGGCGAGCACCGTTTACATCGCCGGCGCGCTCATCTGCCATCAGCGGCCGGAACGTTCGTTTCACGTGTGGGGCGCGCAGTGGCCGGTCTGCGCGCGATGCCTGGGGCTTTATGCCGGCGCGGCGATCGGCGCGGTCATGGCGGCGTGGGCGCCTTCATCGTCGATCGAATCCCGCGCGGTGTCCGCTGCTCGAACCATCCTCGCGATCGCGATCCTGCCGACGGTCGTCACGCTTGCCTACGAATGGACCACCGGCATCACGCCGTCAAACATGATGCGGATGGGCACGGCGCTTCCAGCTGGTGCCGTGGCGTGCTGGCTCGTGGTCGCGGCGGTCACGCCGCGAGCGGCAGTCGGGGTACACTAGCCGACCGTGCCGGCCAAGCCGCAGACGCCCCCACCCCCCGAAGTCGGCAGCCTCGTGCTGCTCTGCCTTGCGGCGTGGGCCATCCCGGGCGTTGGACACATCTGGCAGAAGCGCCGGACCAAGGGGCTGATTTTCCTGGTCGCGCTGCCGCTGATGTTCGCCATCGGTCTCGCGATCCACGGCCGGCTGTTTCCGTTCGACTTCTCCGACCCGTTCGTCTGCATGATCGCCGGCGCCGAGTTTGGCGGCGGGCTTCCATACCTGATCGGGAACGCGCTCGGGCTTGGGGCGGGGCAGGTTCGCGCGGTCACCTACGAATACGGCAACACCTTTCTCATGACGGCCGGACTGCTCAACCTGCTCGTCGTCATCGACGCGTACGACATCGCGCTCGGACGGAAGTAGTGCACAGTCACTTCCTGCTGCTCACGATCTTCGCGTTTTTCGTGTCGCTCGTCTTCGCGCTGCTCACCAAGGACGATGCCCGCGAGCAGTTGCAGTTTGGCGGCATGATGTTCGGCGGATTCCTGGCCGCAGCCATCATCCTCGGATGGCTGATGCTGCCGTTTCCGTTCTAGCCGCGCCGGCGCAGCGGGTCCGTGAGCCAGTCTTCGCCACCACGATTTCTCTGGACGCCGGTGTTCGCCTACATGGCGTTCATCTTCACGCTGTCGTCCATCGCCCAGGTGCCGCAGCTGCCCGAGGGCGGTGACAAGGACCTTCACGCGCTGCTCTACGCCGGCCTGGCGTTCGTGCTGGCGCGCGCGCTGACCGGCGCGTGGCGCACGCGCCTGACCCTCGGTCTCGTGCTCGCGACGATCGCGATCGCCGCGTTGTACGGCGTCAGCGACGAGATCCACCAGTACTTCGTGCCGCCTCGCCAGTCGGATGTCATGGACGTCGCCGCCGACACGGTCGGCGCCGCCATCGCCGCGGTTGGTCTCTATGTCTGGTCCGGTATAATTCGAGGTCGTCATGACCTTTGACAACCTCTTGATCGAACGCGACGGCCGCGTCGCGGTCCTCACGATCAACAGGCCGAAGGTCCTCAACGCGATGAACGCGGCCACGCTCGACGAGCTGGCGCGCGCCTTTCAGGATCTCGGAGACGACCCGGCAGTCGGCGTCGTGGTCGTGACTGGTGCCGGCGAGAAGGCCTTCGTCGCCGGCGCCGACATCAACGAGCTGGCGGTCCAGTCGCCGACCTCGATGCGCGCGCTCGCGCTGGCCGGACAGCGCGTCTTCAACCTGATCGAAACGCTCGGCAAACCCGTCATCGCGGCGATCAACGGCTACGCGCTCGGCGGCGGCTGCGAGCTCGCGATGGCGTGCACGCTGCGGCTGGCCGCTGACACCGCGAAGCTCGGACAACCGGAAATCAGCCCTGGGGCTGCTGCCCGGCTACGCCGGGACGCAGCGCCTTCCGCGCCTCGTCGGCAAGGGCAAGGCGATGGAAATGATCCTCACCGGCCTGCCGATCGCCGCGGCGGAGGCCGAGCGCATCGGCCTGGTGAATCGCGTGGTCCCGGCGGGGGAGCTGATGGCGGAGGCGCGACGCCTGGCCGCCTCTCTCGCCGCGCAGGCGCCCGTCGCGATGCGCTACATCATCGACGCCATCAACCAGGGACTCGAGATGCCGTTCGCCGAAGGGTGCGCGCACGAGGCCGCGCTCTTCGGGCTCGCCGCCGCAACCGAGGACATGCGCGAAGGCACGCGCGCATTCCTGGAGAAGCGGAAACCCGTGTTCCAGGGCCGCTGAATCCATTCGCCATGGCCACCACCATCGAAGGCACGCAGCGCGCGACCGGACTCCGCTTCGCGGTTGTCGTCTCGCGGTATCACGACTTCGTCACCGATCGTCTCCAGTCCGGCGCCGTCGCGGCGCTCGAGGCGGCAGGCGCCGCGTCCGAGGACATCACCATCGTGCGCGTGCCCGGCGCGTTCGAGCTGCCCGCGGCCGCCAGGCTCGCCGCGGTCACGGGTCGATTTCACGCCGTCGTGTGCCTCGGCTGCCTGGTGCGCGGCGCGACGCCGCATTTCGACTTCATCGCCGCGGCGGTCGCGCACGGGCTGACGGCTGCGTCTGCCGAAACCGCCGTGCCGATGACGTTCGGGGTCCTGACCACCAACTCCATCGAGGAAGCGCTCGAACGGGCCACCGAGGGACCGGCCAACAAGGGGTGGGAGGCCGCCGTCGCGGCCATCGAGATGGCCGAGGTCGCGGCGCGCCTGGCGCAGCTGACGCGCACGCCATGAGCGCCGTCCGGAAGGATCCCCGGCACCGGGCCCGCGAGGCGGCGCTGCAGGTGCTGTATCACTGGGAGATCGCCGGCACCGATCCGCAGAAGGCCGCGCACGCCTTCTTCGAGGCGCAGTGGCCGGGCGGCGAGGACGCGCCCGAGGAACTGCGGACCTTTGCCACCGAGCTTGCGCGCGAGACCGTGGCGCGCCTTCCGGTCATCGATCCGCTGATTGCGGGAACCGCCGAGCGCTGGCGGCCGGAGCGGATGGCGGTCATCGATCGCCTGATCATCCGCATGGCGGTCTGCGAGCTGTTGCGCGGCCAGGGCACGCCCGCGCCCGTCATCATCAACGAGGCGCTGGAGCTGGCGCGCACCTTCAGTACCGAAGACGCCGTCAAATTCATCAACGGGATGCTCGACGGCGTCCGGAAGAAGATCGACGAAAATGCGTAGTCGAGTGGAGAGGTAATGTCGTCGCAGGAAGAGCAGATCCAGCAGCGCAAGGCGAACCTCGAGGCGTTGGCGCGCCTTGGCGTCGAACCGTATCCGCACAAGTTCGAGCGGCGCCACACCGTGTCGGATTTGGTCGCCGCGCACGGCAGCAAGTCGCATGACGATCTCGAGGCCGAGCGTCCCGAGACCGTGACGAGCGGCCGCATTCTCGCGATTCGTTCGTTCGGCAAGGCGAACTTCCTCGCGGTATCGGACGGGCGCTCGCGGATCCAGATCTACATTCGCCAGGACTCGCTGCCGCCGCTCGACTTCGATCTCTTCAAGCTGCTCGACTTCGGCGACTGGGTCGGCGTCGAAGGACGGCTGTTCCGCACGAAAACCAACGAGCTGACGATTTGGGCGTCGCGCCTGCACTTCCTGGCGAAGTGCCTGCTGCCGCTGCCCGAGAAGTGGCACGGCCTGACCGACGTCGAGATTCGCTATCGCCAGCGGTATCTCGACCTGACGGTCAACCCCGACGCGCGCCGGGTTTTCGAGACGCGCAGCCGGACCGTCGCCTCGATTCGGGAGTTCATGGCGGAGCGCGGCTATCTCGAAGTCGAGACGCCGATGATGCAGCCGATGGCCGGCGGCGCGCTCGCGCGGCCGTTCGTCACGCACCACAACGCGAACGACATGGACCTCTACCTGCGCATCGCGCCGGAGCTGTATCTGAAGCGGCTCATCGTCGGCGGGCTGGAGCGCGTGTTCGAGATCAACCGGAACTTCAGGAACGAGGGGATCTCCACCCAGCACAACCCCGAGTTCACGATGCTGGAGTTCTACCAGTCGTACTCCGACTACCTCGATCTGATGACGATGACCGAGGAGCTCATCGGGACGGTGGCGCAGCAGGTGGTCGGGACGACCGATGTCACGTTCGGCGATCATCAGATCTCGCTGGCCGCCCCGTTCGCACGGGTGTCGCTGCGGGAGGGCGCGGCGGATGCCGCCGCGAAGCGCCTGGGCCGCGAGGTCAGCGTCGCCGACCTGCGCGATCGCGATCGTGCCGCCGCGATCGCGCGCGAACTCGGCGTCGAGGTCGAAGCCGGCCACGGTGCGGGCAAAATCGCGACGTCGATCTTCGAGACACTCTGCGAAGATCGGCTGGTGCAGCCGACGTTCGTCTATGACTTTCCGACCGAGGTCTCGCCGCTCTCCAAGCAGAAGCGCGACGATCCGGACACGGTCGAGCGCTTCGAGCTGTACATCGGCGGGTTCGAGGTCGCCAACGCCTTCAGCGAGCTGAACGATCCCGTCGAGCAGCGGCGGCGATTCGAGGGTCAGCTCTCCGACCGCGCCCACGGCGATCTCGAGGCGCACGAGATGGACGAGGACTACATCCGCGCGCTCGAGTACGGCCTGCCGCCGACAGCGGGCGAGGGCGTCGGCATCGATCGCCTGGTGATGGTCCTGACCAACAGCCCCTCGATTCGCGACGTGATTCTGTTTCCGCTGATGAGGAAACGTGAGTAATAAAAGAGGGGCCAGATTTCGATCTGGCCCCGAGCGGCATCGGCGTCAGTTCGCGGCGGGGGTGGGGCCCCGCCGCAAGTGAAACAATGAATATCCCGTTCGAGCTGCACATCGCGCTGCGATATCTGCTGGCGAAGCGCAAGCAGGCGTTCATTTCCGTGATCTCGTTCATCTCGACGCTCGGGGTGATCGTCGGCGTCATGGCGCTGGTCATCGCGCTGGCGCTGACGACCGGGCTCCAGGACGAACTGCGCGACAAGATTCTGGGTTCCTACCCGCACATGTTCGTCTGGAAGCGCGGCGCGCATACCACGCAGTCGGACTACAAGGCGGACAGCCAGAAGCTGCGTGAACTTCCGCACGTGATCGGTGCGGCGCCCGCCATTCTCGGCAAGGCGCTGATCACGGCGGCCGGCGAGTCGGCCTTCATCAGCATCAAGGGGATCGATCCGGATCTCGAACCGAGCGTGACGGCGATCGGCAGTTCCATCCGTTCCGGATCGCTGGCCGAGCTCGGACCAACCAATCCGGACGAGCACGACGGCATTTTCCTCGGCATCGGATCTCGCGAAGCAGCTCGGCGTGGAGCGGGGCGACTCGATCACCATGATCACGACCGAGGGCACGCTGTCCCCGATGGGGATGGTGCCGCGTCCGCGCCGGCTCCGCGTGGCGGGCACGTTCAACCTGGGATTCTTCGAATTCGACTCGCAGACCGGATTCGTCTCGCTGGACGTGGCGAAACGCCTGCTCGGCAAAGAGGACGTGGACGCGCTGCAGCTCAGGCTCGACAACATCTACTCCGCGCGCGACGTATCCAAGGAAATCGCCGACAAGTTCGGCGGCGACTTCACGGCCCAGGACTGGACCGAGATGAATCAGTCGCTCTTCTCGGCGCTCTGGCTCGAGAAGATGGCCATTTCGGCGGCGATCTGCCTGATCGTCATGGTGGCCGCGCTCAACATTGTCGCGTCGTTGATTCTGCTGGTCATGGAAAAACACCGCGATATCGCGATCCTCAAGACCATGGGCGCGAGCGCGCGCAGCGTCACGATCGTGTTCATGACGCAGGGGCTGATCATCGGGATCGTCGGCACCGCGATTGGCGCCCTGGCCGGCGTCGCCTTGTCTGCGGTCTTCGATCACTACCGGCTCATACATCTGCCGGTGGACGTCTACCAGGTGTCGTACCTGCCGTTCAAGGTCGAACCGCTCGATCTCGGGCTGGTGATCCTCGCCGCGGTCGTCATCTGTTTTCTGGCGACGATCTATCCCTCGCGTCAGGCCGCGCGTCTCGACCCGGCGCAGGCGCTCCGCTACGAGTGACGATGGCGTTTGTCGAAGCGCGCGGCATCGTCAAGCGGTACACCGTCGGCAGCGAAGTGCTGACCGTATTGCGCGATCTGGACCTGTCGGTCGAGGCCGGCCAGATGGTCGCCATCATGGGCGCTTCCGGGGTCGGCAAGAGCACGCTCCTGCACATCATCGGCGGGCTGGATGGGTGCGACGAAGGACAGGTCCGCGTGGGCGACAAGGAATTGACGACGCTGCCGCCGGACGAGGTCGTGGCCTTTCGCAACCGGCACGTCGGATTCGTGTTTCAGTTCCACCATCTGCTGCCCGAGTTCAGCGCCATCGAGAACGTGGAGATGCCGCTGCGGATCGCCCGCGTGCCGATCAGCGAGGCGCGGCCTCAGGCGCGCGAACTGCTCGCCCGCGTCGGGCTCACCGAGCGCCTCACGCATCGCCCCGGGATGCTGTCGGGCGGCGAGCAGCAGCGCGTCGCGGTCGCCCGGGCGCTGATCATGCGGCCGAGCGTCCTCCTGGCGGACGAGCCCACCGGCGACCTCGACGAACACACCGCCGAATCGCTGCATACCCTGCTGCGCGAGACGCATGCCGCCTACGGCCTGACGTCGGTGATCGCCACGCACAATCCGCGGCTGGCGCACGCCTGCGACCGTATCCTCCGCCTCGAAGGCGGCCGGCTGGTTCCAGCCTGACGCCGCCTCGCCGTTCCGCCGAAACGATCAGCTGAAGCCTTCAGGCGACAATCCGCCGGCGTCGCAGGCCCGGAGAGGAGATGACGCCCGCGTCCGGGAGGGCTGTCCATCGGCGTGGCAATTGCTTGGTCTGTGTTTGCCGGCCGGCCCTGCGTCGTTTCATTCAAGGAGTGCCGGCCGTGACGCGAAGTGGCACAGTCCGGGCGCGCGACGTCCGGTGTATCACCAGCGTCATATGTAGTAGCGCCGTAAACCGCGTGCTGGCGACTACTTAACGCGTTTTGGCGCGAGGCGGTTTTGCAGAGGATGCCTTATAATGACGACATGGCTCTTTCGTCACCCAGTTCATCGGCCTTTACCTAGGTAAGCACGAAAATGTTCGAACGGTACACCGAGAGAGCCCGCCGCGTCCTCTTCTTCGCTCGCTACGAGGCGAGCCAACTGGGCAGCAATTCCATCGAAACGGAACACCTGCTCCTGGGCTTGATTCGCGAAGGCAAGGGCCTCACCAGCCGGATTTTCGCCCGCTCTCATCTGTCGCTCGAAAACATCCGCAAGGAAATCGAAGGCCGCACGGTCTTTCGCGAAAAAGTCTCGACGTCGGTCGAGATCCCGTTCAGCGCCGAAACCAAGCGCGTCCTGCAGTTCGCCGCCGAGGAAGCCGACCGGCTGCTGCACAACTACATCGGGACCGAGCACCTGCTGCTCGGCATCCTCCGCGAGGAGCGCTCGGTCGCCGCGTCCATCCTGATGGAAAAAGGGATGCGGCTGAACGCGGTCCGCGAGGACATCGTCCAGCTGCTCAACGAGAAGACCACGCTGTCGCGCGTGAAGGAAACGCCGCTGCTCGCCGAGTTCAGCCGCGACCTCACCGAGTCGGCGATGAAGAATCAGCTCGACCCCCTCGTCGGGCGCGAGCACGAGCTCGAGCGCGTGCAGCAGGTCCTCTGCCGCCGCACGAAGAACAACGCCGTCCTCATCGGCGAGCCGGGCGTCGGCAAGACGGCCATCGTCGAAGGGCTCGCCCAGAAGATCGTCTACGGCGACGTGCCGCACTTCCTCGCCGACAAGCGGATCCTGGCGCTGGACATCTCGCTGATCGTCGCCGGCACGAAGTACCGCGGCCAGTTCGAAGAACGCCTCAAGGCGATCATGAAGGAGCTGATCGACAGCCCCAACATCATCGTGTTCATCGACGAGCTGCACACGCTGGTGGGCGCCGGATCGGCGGAAGGTTCGCTGGACGCCGCCAACATCCTCAAGCCCGCACTGAGCCGCGGCGAGATCCGCTGCATCGGCGCGACCACGCCCGCCGAGTACCGCAAGTACATCGAGAAGGACCGCTCGCTCGAGCGCCGGTTCCAGGCGATCAAGGTCGATCCGCCGGGAGAGGCCGAGACGATCGAGATCCTGCTCGGGGTCAAGGATCGCTACGAAGGGTTCCACCACGTCGAGTACACCCGCGAGGCCCTCGAGGCGGCGGTCTACCAGTCGAACCGCTATATCACCGACCGGTTCCTGCCCGACAAGGCGATCGACCTCGTCGACGAGGCCGGCGCGCGCGCCAAGCTGCGCGAAGCGGGCTACAGCGAGGAATTCGGCGAGATCAACAAGAGCATCCGCGTCGCCGTCGAGCAGTGGGAGAGCGCGTCTTCACAGAAGGATTTCGAAAAGGCGCAGTTCTACCGCGAGCAGGAGATGGCCGCGCGCGAAAATCTGCAGTTTGTTCGCGAGAAGTTCGACGTCAAGTCGAGCACCCGCAAGGTCATCGTCGGCAAGTCGGAGATCGACGAGGTCGTGTCCAAGTGGACCGGCGTGCCGATGGCGTCCATCAACCAGGACGAAGGGGACAAGCTGCTGCGGATGGAGCAGGAGCTCCATCGCCGCGTCATCAGCCAGGAGAAGGCGATCTCGGCCATCTCCCGCGCGATCCGCCGTTCACGCGCCGGCCTGAAGAATCCGAACCGGCCGGTGGGCAGCTTCGTGTTCCTCGGTCCGACCGGCGTCGGCAAGACCGAGCTGGCGCGCGCGCTGGCGAATTTCCTCTTCGGCAGCGATCACGCGCTGATCCGCTTCGACATGTCCGAGTACATGGAAAAGCACTCGGTGTCGAAGTTGATTGGCTCGCCGCCGGGATACGTCGGGCACGAAGAGGGCGGACAGCTGACCGAGAAGGTCAAGCGGAACCCGTACTCGGTCGTCCTGCTCGACGAAATCGAGAAGGCGCATCCCGACATCTTCAACATCCTGCTGCAGGTGTTCGAAGACGGCCACCTCACCGACGGCCTGGGGAATCGTGTGAACTTCAAGAACACGATCATCATCATGACGTCGAACATCGGCGCCCGCTTCATCCAGAAGAAGAGCTCGATGGGATTCCAGTCGTCCGACACCGGCACGATCGACAAGAGCGTGTCGGACATGGTGCTCGGCGAGGTCAAGCGGACCTTCAACCCCGAGTTCATCAACCGCATCGACGAGATCATCGTGTTCGAGGCGTTGAACGACGACGACCTGCGGCTCATCATGGCGCTGCTGGTGCGTCAGTTGAACAACAACCTGGTCGATCGGAAGCTGAGCATCTCGCTGACCGCCGAGGTCGTGGACTGGATCATCGAGATCACCTGCAAGGACCGCTCGTACGGCGCCCGGCCGCTCCGCCGCGCCATCCAGCGCTATGTCGAAGACCCGCTGTCGGAGGAATTGATCCGCGGCCATCTGCGAGGCGGCGAAGTCGAGGTCTACCTTGACGCCGGCGCCCTCGCGTATCGTCCGGCCGGAGATGTCGAGGCCGGGCGGAAGCTTGCCTGAACGGCGCCCAAAGCGGCCTACTCCTTCCCGCTGAAGGGGTTCTACGGCCGCCGGTCGCGCCGGATCGTCTAAAACCGGTAAAGTAAGGAGTTGTGCGCGGGCCGTTGCCCGCTCGTCCAGCATGTTCAAGCGGTTACGCGCGTTTCTCCCGCTGATTCTCGTCTCGTTGGCCGGAGCCGGAGTGGCGTCTGCCCAGCAGCCCGACGCACAGGCGGCGCCGGCGAATCCCACCCAGGTCTGCGGCTCCGACATTCCCCAGCCGCGGGCGCTGCCGCCGGACGGGTCCGGCCCGGTCATCTACCAGATTGTCCCGTGCTTCGAGGCGCAGGGAAACATCGCGCTGGTCGACCTCAACACCTACGTCTACTGGATCCACCTCAAATCGAGCCAGCCGTCCCAGAACATCTGGGTTCCGTACGACGAGAAGTCCGAAGAGCAGATTCGCGCGGACTTCAAGGCGCTCTGGGGCACCAACTTCCTCGACAACCTCTCGATCGAGACGCAGGACTACACCTTCTCGAACGGCGTGGTCGGCAAGCTGGTCGTCTACAACATGGAAGAGCGCCAGCGCGTCAAGAACGTCGACTACGTCGGCTCGAAGAAAGTCGAGCGGTCGAAGATCGAAGACAAGCTGAAGGAAGAGAACACGATCATCCGCCTCGATACGTTCATCGACCCGGGCCTCATCCGCAAAGTCGAGGGCATCGTCCGCGACATGATGAAGGAGAAGGGCTTCCAGGCCGCCGAGGTCACGCACGAGATCACGCCGATCTCCGGCGGGCCCAAGCAGGTGAACCTGGTCTTCAATCTCACCGAGGGGCCGAAGGTCAAGATCGAGAAGGTCGAGTTCACCGGCAACGAGGCGATCCCCGACAGCAAGCTCGCGCACAAGATGAAGGAAAACCGCGCGCACTGGGCGTTCTCGTGGATCACCGGCCGCGGCACCTACGAGGAAACCAAGTTCGCGGAAGACGCCGAACGGGTGACCGAGTTCTACCGCGACAACGGCTACATTCGCGCGCAGGTCGGCGAGCCGCAGATCAAGACGCTGCGCGATTCGAAGGACAAGAAGACGCGCTGGATTGAATTGACGATTCCGGTCACCGAAGGGCACCGCTACAAGGTGAACGCCTTCGACGTCGCCGGCAACACCGTCGTCAAGACCGACGTGATCAAGCCGCTCTTCAAGATCAAGTCGGGCGAGTACTACAACCAGAAGGAAATCCGCGCCGGCTTCAAGAAGGCCCAGGAGATCTACGGGACCGGCGGCTACATGGAATTCACCGGGTATCCGGACTACAAGTTCAGCGACGATCCCGATCCGTCGCAGCCGACGACGCCGGCCTCGCTCGTCGCGGTTGCGCCAGTCACCAAGGCCGCTCCGCCGACCGTCGACGTCACGCTCCGGATCGAGGAAGGCAAGCAGTACTTCATCAACCGGATCATCTTCACGGGCAACACCACGACGCGCGACAACGTCATTCGCCGCGAGATGCGGTTGTACGAGAACAACGTCTTCAACACGCAGGCGCTGGAGTACAGCATCAAGCGCCTCAATCAGCTGGGATACTTCAAGCCGCTGCAGGGGCCGGGCAAGGACATCAACATCGACAAGGTCGCCGACGTCCGACAGCAAGGTCGACGTGAAGATGAAGCTCGAAGAGCAGAATCGCAATCAGCTGACCTTCGGCGCCGGCGTCTCGCAGTTCGAGGGCTTCTTCGGTCAGCTGTCGTTCCAGACCTCCAACTTCCTCGGCCGCGGCGAGAGCTTCACCGTTTCGCTGCAGGGCGGCCAGCGCGCGCAGAACTACACGGTCTCGCTTCACCGAGCCGTTCCTGTTCGACCGCAACATCACCGGCGGCGCCAACCTGTTCCGCCAGGACGTCCGCTACGTCGGACAGTACACGCAGCAGAGCACCGGCACCACGCTGACGATGGGGCTGCCGGTCGGCAACGGGTTCACGCGGTTCTTCACCAACTACAGCTACGAGCGCGTGCGCGTCACCGAAGTCAGCGACGCGTACAACGATCCGCTGCTGCTGGCGCGGAATCCGTTCCTTTACGATTCGCTGCTGGTCGGATCGGCGGGCGAGCGCATCATCAGCAAGATCTCGCCGAGCCTCGTCTACAACTCGGTGGACCAGCCGATCTTTCCGACCACCGGCCGCCGCCTGACGCTGTCGAGCGACTTTGCCGGTCTCGGCGGCAACACCAGGTTCATCAAGCCGACCGTCGAGGCCGTGGCGTTCAAGAAGGAAAACAGCCGGATGTCGATCGGCGTCCGCGGCCAGTTCCAGTACATCCGGAACTTCGACGAGCTCCGGCCGCTGCCGATCTTCGAGCGGTTGTTCCTGGGCGGCGAGTACAGCGTGCGCGGCTTCGACCTGCGGTCGATTGGTCCGCGCGACCTGACGACCGGCCTGGTCCTTGGCGGCAACAAGAGCCTGTTGTTCAACCTCGAGCAGATCATCACGATCGCCGGCCCGGTCCGGCTGATTCTGTTCTACGACGCCGGTCAGGTGCGCAACACCGGCCAGTCGTTCTCGATGCAGGAAGACATCGTCCAGCTCGTGCCGAACATCCCGTTGCTGTACGACCCGCTCGCGACCGTGACGCTCACGCCGTTCGGCTACCAGCCGGAGACCGTCGTGACCGGCACGCGCAGCGCGTTCAAGACCTCGACCGGCGCGGAAATCCGGTTCTTCATGCCCGTCCTCAACGTCCCGTTCCGCCTGATTTTTGCCTACAACCCGCAGCGGGGCGGCGTCCTGGACAATTCTCTGCAGCCGCAGAAAGCCTTCCAGTTCCGCTTCGCCGTCGGCACGACCTTCTGATAGGATCCGAATCTTCACGAAAGGACTAGTTGTAATGAGAGGTTTCGTTATTGCTGCGGCGTTCGCGTTGAGTGCGTCGCCGGTTTTTGCACAGGCGCCAGGGCAGGCGCCGGCCCGTCCCGCGCAGCCCGCGCCCACGCAGCCCCGTCCGGCCACTCCGCCCGCGGCTCCGCCCCAATTCGTCCCGCCGCCGCAGGTTCCGTTTCCTGCTGGCGCGAAAATCGGGTTCGTCAACCTGCAGGCGATCGCGCAGCTCACCGCCGACGGCAAGGCCGCCGCGGCCAAGGTGAATGCGCTGGCCACCAAGAAGCAGACCGAAGGGGCTGACAAGGCCAAGGCGCTTCAGGCGAACCAGACGAAGCTGCAGACCGGCGGCGCGCTCATGAGCGACGCGGCCCGCGGCCAGCTCGAAAAAGAAATCGAGCGCATGCAGGTCGACGGTCAACGGTTCGAGCAGGACGCGCAGGCGGAGCTGAACGAACTGCAGCAGGAACTGCAGCAGGATTTCCAGAAGAAGCTGTTGCCGGTCCTCGAGGCGATCTCGAAGGAGAAGGGCATTCAGGTCCTCTTCAGCGCGGGCGACGCCGGCGTCATCTGGATCGAGCCCGGCATCGACCTGACGATGGAAGCCGTCAAGCGGATGGACGCGCCCAAGTAGCGCAGCCGATCGCCACGACCTGTCGCGAAACGAAGGGCGCGCCGCCACGGCGCGCCCTTTGTGTTTTTAGTTGTGAACGACGGTGATTTCGTACGAGGCGGGCTCGGTCAGGTTGCCGACGTCATAGACCCGCGCGCAGAGCGTGCCGGCCGATGATGCCGTGCCGAGGACGATCGACCCGAGCGTCGCGTTGTCCTTCGCCAGGACGACCTGGCAGGTATTGCCGTTCCACGTACCGAGGCTGATGCCGAGGATCACCGTGCTGTCCGGCGAGAGTGCGCGTCAACGTCTCCTGGATCGTTCCGGACCGGGCCGCTGCGAACTGATGGGTCACGCCGCCGTTCACGGTCAGGGTTCCCAGGAACGTGTCGGTAATCGGGGTCGCCGTGGGCGTCGGCGTCGGCGTCGTGGTGGAATGGCAGCCCGCGGCGCCAAGCGCGAAGACGACGGCGAATAACTTCAATCGACTCATTGTTCTCCTTGGATGTTGCTAGTCCTATTATGTAGGACGCTGGGGCCCTTCTGGTAGACTGAACCCCGTGCTGATCAATATTCCACAGGCGCTGGATCGCCTGTGTTACCGCTATCCGGCGATGCTCGTGGACGCCATAACCGAGCATGAGCCGGGACGCCGGCTGGTAGCGGTCAAGAATGTCACCGTCAGCGAGGAATTTTTTCAGGGGCATTTCCCCGGCGCGCCGATCCTGCCCGCGGTCCTGATGCTCGAATCCCTGTCGCAGGTGGCCGCTATTCTTCTGGTTCAGCGCGAGGACACGCCACCCAGAACGAAGGTCTACCTGCGCGGTGTGAACGACGCCAAGTTCCGCCGTCAGATCGTCCCCGGCGACCGGCTCACGTTGGAGATCTCGCTCGGCCAGCGCCGGGCATCGCTGGCGCGGGCGCAGGCCACCGCATTCGTCGGCGATCAGGTCGTAGCCGAGTGTGAGCTACTGCTCGGATCTGATCCCGGACAAGGCATCGATCCATCCGACCGCCAACGTCGACCCGTCCGCGGAAGTCGGCGAAGGGACGACCATCGGTCCGCACGCAACGATTGGCGCTCAGGTCAAGATCGGTCGCGGCTGCACGATCGGCGCGTCCGCGGTCATCGACGGCTGCACGACGATCGGCGACGAGACCGAGGTCTATCCGTTCGCCTCGATCGGACTGGTCCCGCAGGACCTGAAATTCCAGGGCGAGGAAACGAAGCTCACGATCGGCAAGCGCAACATCTTCCGCGAATTCGTGACGGTCCACCGCGGGACACGCGGCGGCGGCGGCGTGACCGAAATCGGCGACGCCAACGTGTTCATGGCGTACGTCCACGTCGCCCACGACTGCCACGTCGGCAATCACACGATCTTCGGCAACATGGCGACGCTCGGCGGGCACGTCACCGTCCAGGACTACGCGAACATCAGCGCCGGCTCCGGCGTGCATCAGTTCTGCCGGATCGGCAAGCACGCGTTCATTGGCGGCTACTCGGTGATCACGAAAGACGCGCTGCCGTTTGCCAGAACGGTCGGCAGCCGCCCGGCGAGGATTTTCGGCGTCAACGCGATCGGCCTGCAGCGCCGCGGTATTCCGGCTGATGTCGTGACCAAGCTGAAACGCAGCTTCCGCTACCTGCTCCAGTCGAAGCTGAATACCACCAGCGCGCTGCGCCAGATCGAGCGCGATCGCACGCTGACCTGCCCGGAAGTCCAGTTCGTCGTCGACTTCATCCGCGGGTCGGAGCGGGGCGTGATTCTGCGCCGCGCCACTCGCCGCGCCGAGGAAGTGCTCGCCGACGAGTAGTCAGCGTGATGACCGTCTTCCGCCCTCTGAACGAGGCACCCGCCGCGTGCACCTTGGTCTGATCGCCGGTAACGGCCGGTTTCCTTTCCTCGTGCTCGACGCCGCGCGCGGCGCCGGGTATCGACGTCACGATCATCGCGCTCAAGGAAGAGGCCTTTCCCGATCTCGAAGCCGCGGCCGCCCGCGCCCCGGCGGCGGAGCTGCATCGCGTGTCGCTCGGCCAGCTCGGGACCTGGATGGGCATCCTGAAGAAGGCCGGCGTGACCGAGGCGGTGATGGCGGGGCAGGTCAAGCACACCAAGCTGTTCTCGGACATCGTGCCGGACATGACGGCGCTCGGCGTGCTGATGCGGCTGAAATCGAAGAACACCGACGCGATCATTTCCGGTGTCGCCGACGCGCTGCGCGACAACGGCATCGAGCTCCTGGATTCGACGACCTTCCTGAAGCCGCTGCTGGCCGGCGAAGGCGTCCTGACGGCGCGGGCACCGAACGCCGAAGAGGACGTCGACCTCGCGTTCGGCTATCGCATCGCCGACGCGATCGCCGGTCTTGATATCGGACAGACGATCGCGGTGAAATCGTCGGCGGTCGTGGCGGTCGAGGCGATGGAAGGCACCGATCTCGTGATCGCCCGCGCCGCGCAGCTGGCCGGCGCGGGCGTGCGGGTCGTGAAAGTGGCGAAGCCCAATCAGGACATGCGGTTCGACGTGCCGGTCATCGGCGTGGCGACGATCGAGGCCATGCGTGCCGCCGGCGCGACGCTGTTGTCGGTGGACGCCGGCAAGACGCTGATGATCGACGGCGAGTCGATCGTCAAGGCCGCGGACGCCGCCGGCATCGCCATCGTGGGGCGCAGAACCGCGTGAACCCGCTTCGCGTCGCCGTCATCGGGGTCGGCCATCTCGGGCGCCACCACGCGCGAATCCTGGCGAGCCTGCCCACGGTCCACCTCGAAGCGGTGGTCGACACCAACCGGCCGCGCGCCGAGGAAATTGCCAAGGCATCGCGGCACGCGCGCGCTCTTCGACGCGGCGGATCTCGCCGGCCAGGTGGACGCGGTCACGATCGCCGTGCCGACCGAGCTGCACAAGGACATCGCGCTGCCGTTTCTCAGATCCGGCGTGGCCGTGCTGGTCGAGAAACCGATGGCGCGTTCGCTCGCCGAGGCGGATGAGATGATCGCCGCCGCTGCCGCGACCGGCGCGGTGCTGGCCGTCGGACACACGGAGCGCTTCAATCCGGCCGTCGAAGCCGCCCGGCCGCTGCTCGTCGATCCGCGCTTCATCGAAGTGCACCGGCTCGGCACCTTTCCCGAGCGCAGCCTCGACATCGACGTCGTGCTCGACCTGATGATCCACGACATCGACATCGTGCTGTCGCTGGTCCGCTCGGAGGTCGAGTCGGTCGAAGCGGTCGGCGTTCCGGTTCTGACGCGGCCGCGTGGATATCGCCAACGCGCGGCTCAAGTTTGCCAACGGCTGCATCGCCAATCTCACGGCCAGCCGGATCAGCCGCGACCGCGTCCGCAAGATCCGCTTTTTTCAACCCGCGGCGTATCTGTCGATCGACTACGCGGCGCAGAAGGTCGAAGTCTGGCGGCTGGTCAAAGGCGAAGGCCCACTGCCGTCAATCGACGGCGGCGAACTGCCGGTCGCAGAACGAGGAGCCGCTGAAGCGCGAACTCGACGATTTCGTCAGCGCCATCGCATCGAAGCGTGCGCCGCTGCGTCGACGGCGCACAGGGCCGCCGGGCGCTGCAGCTGGCGCAGCGGATCACGGAACAGATCAATGTACGCTGACCTGACCGATTTCATCGCCGATCTCGACAAACGGAAGCTGCTCGCGCGGGTTCGCGAGCCGCTGAGCCCGGACCTGGAAATCGCCGCGGTCACCGACCGCGCGTGCAAGCTGCCCGGCGGCGGCCCGGCGCTGCTCTTCGAGAATCCTGCCGGCTTCAGCATGCCGGTCGCCAGCAACCTGTTTGGATCGCTGGAACGCATGTGCCTGGCGCTCGGCGTCAAGACCCTCGACGATCTCGCGACCGAGATCAACGCGCTGATGACGCCGCAGATGCCGGAAGGGCTGCTCGACGCGATCAAGATGCTGCCGATGGTCAACCGGCTGCGCGATCTGATGCCGAAGACCGTCAAGGACGCGCCGTGCCAGGAAATCGTGCGCCGCGACGGTTCGCTCGACGAACTGCCGATTCTGAAATGCTGGCCGGAGGACGGCGGGCGATTCATCACCCTGCCGCTCGTCTTCACGAAGGATCCGGAAAGCGGCATGCGCAACATCGGCACCTACCGCATGCAGGTGTTCGACGGGCGAACCACCGGCATGCACTGGCAGCGCCACAAGGGCGGCGCGCAGCACTATCGGGTGGCCGAACGGCTCGGCCGCCGTCTCGAAGTCGCCGTCGCGCTCAGCCCCGAGCCGGTGCTCACCTATGCGGCGACCGCGCCGATGCCCGAAGGCCTCGACGAGCTGCTGCTCGGCGGATTCCTGGCACGGCGGCGCATCGAGCTCGTCAAGTGCGTGACCGTCGATCTCGAGGTGCCCGCCAGCTCGCACATCGTGCTCGAGGGCTACGTCGATCCCGGAGAGCGCCGGCGGGAAGGACCGTTCGGCGATCACACCGGCTTCTACTCGCAGCCCGACGATTTTCCGGTCTTCCATCTCACCTGCATCACGCAGCGGAAGCGCCCGACCTATCTCACGACGGTCGTCGGCATTCCGCCGATGGAGGATTTCTATCTCGGGATGGCGAGCGAGCGCATCTTCCTGCCGCTCATCCAGAAAACGCATCCGGAAATCGTCGACATGCACTTTCCGGCCGAAGGCATCTTCCACAACATCGTGATCATCGCCATCGACAAGCGGTACCCCGGGCACGCGCGCAAGATCATGAGCGCCGTGTGGGGTCTCGGGCAGCTGATGTTTTCGAAGACCGTCATCATCGTGGACAAGGACGTGAACGTTCACGATCTGAGCGAAGTCGCCTGGATTGTCGGGACGCACATCGATCCGATGCGCGACGTCCAGATGACGAAAGGCCCGCTCGACGATCTCGACGACGCGTGCGACATCCCGGCGTACGGCGGCAAGATGGGAATCGACGCGACGCGCAAATGGGCGTCGGAAGGGTACACGCGCACCTGGCCGTCGCGGATCGCGACGAGCGAAGCGGCGGGACGGCGCGCCGCCGAGATCGTGTCGAAGCTTGGACGATGACTGTCATCAGATACTGGCTGCCGCTTCTGGCGATCGCCGCCGCGGTGTCCGTCGGGTGCGAGTCCGCGGAAGACAAGGCGCGCGCCGCGCTCAGCCAGCGCCTCCGGCAGGAAACCCGGCTCACGCAGCCGGAAATCGTCCAGTTGTTCGGGCAGATCGGCCGGCCATTGCCGGGAAGACCGTGCAGGTGCAGCAGGGTGCCTTGACCCGTCCGTTGAGCGAGGAGGAACGGTTGAAGGTGCTCGGCATGCTGAGCGATCCAGCCGGTGTCTACGACGCGGGCTGCAGTCCGACGGCCGGACCACGCTGCGCGCGCTCACCTCCGGTGCCACCCCGGTCCAGTCCGAGGTGGACGCGATGCAGACGCTGTGGATTGACGCCGACACGTTTCTGCCGCGCAAGTACGAGTTCGCCTACAGCATGCCCGGGCTGGGGGACTACTCCTACGACCTCACCTTCACCAAATCGCGCTCCCTGATATGATCGTGATTCGGCATGACGGTCTCAGACGCTGAGCTCGCGAGTCTCGCGGCCGGCCACGACATCATCACCCTCGGCATCGCGGCAGACGAAGCGCGACGCGCGCGCCACGGCGCACGCGACGACATTCGTCCGCGTCGCCGACGTCGACGCGGCGCCAGGCGCCGAGATCGCGGTCCCCGCGCAGCGCGGGCGAGGTGCGGATCGTCGGCGCGCCGGAGAGCCGCGAGGCCGCGGTGCGCCGGGTCAGGGAAGTCGCCGCGGCCGCTCCGGGCAAGGCGCTGTCCGGGTTTTCGCTGGCCGATCTGGAACAGCTCGCTGCGCGCGAGCGCATCACGCTGCGGCGAACTGCTCGAAGATCTCGCCGCTGCCGGGCTCGAGCTCGTCGCCGAGGCGCCGTTCGACCGGCTGCGCGATCCGAAGCGCGCGATCGAGGAAGTGAACATCGGCGGCCTTCGCCTGGCGCGCCTGACGATTCATCAACTGCCGACAGACGACGCGACGGCGCTGTACAAGCGGATCGTGGAGGTCCAGTACGAAGTCGGCGTGATTCCCGCCTTCGCGCCGCTGCCGCGGGCCGTCAATCCCGCCGTGCCCACGACCGGCTACGACGATGTCAAGCGCATTGCGCTGGCCCGGTTGTTCCTGAGCGATGTTCCGTCGATTCAGGTCGACTGGTCGCTCTACGGGCCGAAGCTGGCGCAGGTCGCGTTGACCGTCGGCGCCAACGACATCGACGCCGTTTCAGCCGTGGACGATGTCAGCGAAGGGCGGCGCCGGGCGACGCTCGAAGAGGTGCGGCGCAATGTCCGCGCGGCCGGTCTCGAGCCGGTCGAGCGCGACGGCCGTTTCGATCCCCGTCCGTGATGGCCAGAGTCCGCCTCGGCGCGGTTGAATATCTCAACGCGCGGCCCCTCGTGTACGGCCTGGACGACTCCCCGCGATTCTCGCTGCGCTTCGACGTGCCGTCACGGTGCGCCGACCTGCTGCACGCCGGCGACATCGATCTCGGGCTGATCCCGTCGATCGAATACCTGCGCGGACCGGTGCCGTATGCGATCGTGCCGGGTCTGGCGATTGCGTCGCGCGGCCCGGTCGCATCGGTGGCGCTCTACACGCGCCGCGAGCCTCGCGATGTCCGCTCGATTGCGATGGACATCGAGCTCACGGACCTCGGTGGCCCTCGTCACGCGTCATCTTTTCGCGCGTCTACGGCGTGACGCCGCGGCCGGTGCCCGCGCCGCCCGATGTCGAGGCGATGCTGGCGGCCGCCGACGCGGCGCTCATCATCGGCGACAACGCGCTGCTGCCTGGATCACGCAGGCCAGCCGGGATGCCAGAAGATCGATCTCGGTGAAGTGTGGACGGCGACCACCGGCCTGCCGTTCGTCTATGCGTTCTGGGCGGGACGCCCCGGCGTGCTCGCGCCGGACGGCGTGGTCGAGTTGAGACGCGCCTGTCAGCGCGGCGCCGCCGACGTGACGCGGCATCAGCCGCGATGTACTTCCCCGGCGATGCCGGCCGGCAGGCGATTGCGTCCAGCTACCTGCGCGATAATATCCGCTACGATCTGAAGCCGGCCGAGATCGAGGGGCTGCGCACGTTCTATCGGTTTGCCGCCGAGTTGGGGCTGGCGTCGTTCGACGGCGGCCTGCGGTTCTACGATGCTGAAGATTGACGAGATTGCCGGGAAGGTGCGCGCCGGAGAGCGGGTGAACGCCGGCGAGGCGCTCGAGCTCTATCGCCGCGCGCCGACGTCGCTCCTCGGCCAGCTCGCCGATCTCGTGCGGGCGCGCAAGCATCCGGACGGGGAAGTCACCTACATCATCGATCGCAACGTCAACTACACGAACGTCTGCGTCGCCAGGTGCAACTTCTGCGCGTTCTATCGGCCGGTGGGATCGGCGGACGGCTACGTGCTCGGCTTCGACGAAATCTTCCGCAAGATCGACGAGACCATTGCCGTCGGCGGCGTACAGCTGCTGCTGCAGGGCGGACACAATCCCGATCTGCCGCTCGCCTGGTACGAGGATCTGTTTCGCGCGGTCAAGGAGCGCTACCCGTCCTTCAAGCTGCACGCGCTGTCGCCGCCCGAAGTGATTCACCTGTCGCGGTTGTCGCAGCTGCCGGTGCCCGAGGTCCTCGGGCGTCTGATCGCCGCGGGCCTCGACAGCGTGCCAGGCGGCGGCGCGGAAATTCTCGTCGATCGCGTTCGCATCCTCCTGCACTGTCACGGCAAGGCGACGGCGGACGAGTGGCTCGACGTCATGCGCCACGCGCATCGGGCCGGTCTGCGCACGACCGCGACGATGATGTACGGCACGGTCGAGACCGACGAGGAACGGCTCGAGCATCTGCTGCGGCTCCGCGCGCTGCAGGACGAGACCGGCGGCTTCACCGCGTTCATCACGTGGAGCTATCAGCCGGACCACACCGAGCTCGCCGGCAGCGAAGCGACCGGCATCGACTACCTGCGCACGCTGGCGATTGCGCGGATCGTGCTCGACAACTTCGACAATCTCCAGGCGTCGTGGGTCACGCAGGGCGGCAAGGTGGGGCAGTTGAGCCTGGCCTTCGGCGCCAACGACATGGGCAGCGTGATGATCGAGGAGAACGTCGTCCGTGCCGCGGGCGCCGCGCTACTGCATGGACGAAGTCGAGATCGTGCGCAACATCGAGGACGCCGGCTTCGTCGCGAAACGCCGCAACATGCACTACGAGCGGCTCGGCGATCCGATCTTCCGCGAGCGGAGCGTGCCGCGGATGCTGGAACTTGCGGTCGCACGCGAGGACGGCGACGCCAGCGTGCCCGAGGAACTGCTGAACTATCCCGCCAGAAGCCGCGCCGGCAAGCAGCTGCGCGTCATCCCCAATTGATCCGCTATCACGCCGCCTGGGTGCTGCCGATCGCGGAGCCGCCGGTGAAAGACGGCTGGGTCACGGTCGATCGGGGCCGGGTGACCGCGATCGGTCGAGGCACGCGCGCCGCGGTCGGCGAAGCGCATCACCTGGGGTCCGTCGCGATCCTGCCCGGGCTCGTCAACGCCCACACGCACCTCGAGCTGTCGCACCTTCGCGATCGAATCCCGCCGGCGCACGAGTTCGTCACGTGGATCCGCGGCGTCGTCGCGCTGCGCCGGCAGTTTCCCGATCCGCAGGGCCGACGAGATTCTGCGCGGCGTCGACGAGGGCATCGCCGAATCGGTCCGCTGCGGCACGGCGCTCGTCGGCGACATCAGCAACACGCTCGTGACGTTCGCGCCGCTCACGCGGAGCGCGCTGGCGCGGCGTCGTGTTCAACGAGCTGATTCGTTTCAACGCCCCCGACCCGGAGGCCGTCGTCGGCGCCGCGCGGGCGCAGCTGGCGACGCTGCCCGAGTCCGATCGCGTGCGGACCAGCCTGGCGGCGCACGCGCCCTACTCGGTGTCGCCGCTCGTGTTTCGCGCGATCCATCACGATCTCGATCGCCATCCGCTCGCGCCCTGCAGCGTGCACCTGTCCGAATCTGTCGAAGAGACCGCGTTCATTCATGACGGCGGCGGACCGTGGCGGACGTTTCTCGAGGATGTCGGCGCCTGGGATGCCCGGCTGGGCGCCGCCCGGCGTGAGCCCGGTGCAGTATCTCGACGATCTCGGCTTCCTGGATGCGCGCGTGCTGGCGATTCACGGCGTGCAGATGACGGCCGGCGATCTCGCGCGGCTGGCGGCGCGGGGCACGACGCTCGTCGCCTGTCCTCGAAGCAACGGCCACACCGGGGCCGGCGCGCCGCCGCTGGCTGACTTCTACGCGTCCGGCGTCCGGGTCGCGGTCGGCACGGACAGCCTGGCCAGCACGCCGGATCTGAGTGTCTTCGCCGAGCTGGCGACGATGCGCGGCGCTGGCGCCGTCGGTTCCGGCCTCGCAGCTGCTGGACAGCGCGACCCGCCAGGGCGCGCGGGCGCTCGGGTTTGACGCGGATTACGGGACGATCGAGCCGGGGAAGCGGTCGCGGCTGCTGGCCGTCGCCGTTCCGGACGGCGTGGACGATGTGGAAGAATACCTGGTGTCGGGCGTCGGGCCGGAAGACATCGCGTGGCTGGACGAGTGACATTCATGCTGAGCCGCCTGCGCACGTATCTCGCCTTCGTTCGCTTCAGCCATTCGGTGTTTGCGCTGCCGTTCGCCTTCGCCGGCGCGCTGCTGGCCACGCGCCAGACGCCGATCACCTGGCCGGTCGTGGCGTGGATTCTGGCGGCGATGGTCGCGGCCCGGTCGGCGGCGATGGGATTCAACCGGCTGGTGGACGCGCGCCTCGACGCGCTGAACCCGCGAACCGCCAACCGCGAGATCCCGCGCGGCGCGATGAGCTACGTCGAGGCGACCCTCTTCGTGGTCATCGCCTCCGCGGTCTTCGTCTACGCGTCGTGGCGCCTGAACCCGATCTGTTTCGCGCTGTCGCCGGTCGCGCTGGCGATCGTCTTCTGGTACTCCCTCGCCAAGCGATTTACCACGTGGACGCAGCTCTTTCTCGGCCTGGCGATGGCGATTGCGCCGGTTGGCGGCTGGCTGGCGGTCGGCGGGCGAGGCGGCGTCGAGCCGTGGCTGCTCGCGGCGGCGATCGGCTTCTGGGTCGGCGGATTCGACGTGCTCTACGCGTGCCAGGACATCGACTTCGATCGCGCCAACGGTCTCCGCTCGATCCCGGTGCGTTTCGGCGTGGCGCGCGCGATCGCCATGTCGCGTGTCATGCACGTGATTGCGGTGGCCTGCCTGCTCGGCGCTCGCGTGGGCCACGCCGTTGCCGCTGTTCTATTTCATCGGCGTGGGCGGGGTCGCGCTCCTGCTGGTCTATGAACAATCGCTGGTCAGTCCGAACGATCTGTCGCAGGTCAAGCGCGCGTTCGATCTGAACGGCTACGTCGGCATCCTGTACCTGGTCGTCCTCGCCGTCTCCATCTATGTCGAGTGAGCGCCAGGCATCGGTGGCCATCGCCATCACCGGCGCCAGCGGCGCGCTGTACGCGACGCGGACGCTGGCCGCGCTGTTGTCGCGAGGCCTCCACGTCGAAGTCGTCATCTCCGACTACGGCAAACGCCTGCTGCGCGACGAGCTGGGCGAGCAGGCGAGCATCGATCGACTCATGCCGTTTCTCGCGGAGCGGCACGGCGCCGACGTCGAGGCCGGATCGCTGACGATTCACAGCAACCGGGATCTGGGCGCCACGATCGCGAGCGGCAGCCACGGCTGCCGCGGCATGGCGATCGTCCCGTGCTCGATGAAGACGCTGGCCGGCGTCGCGCACGGCCTGTCGCGCAATCTCGTCGAGCGCGCCGCCGACGTCATGCTGAAAGAGCGCCGCCCGCTCATCATCGTGCCGCGCGAGACGCCGATGAGCCTGCCGCAGTTGAAGAACATGGTCCTCTGTGCCGAGGCCGGCGCGATGATTCTTCCGGCGATGCCGGCGTTCTATCAGCTGCCAAAGTCGCTGGACGATCTCGCCGACTTCATGGCCGGAAAGATCCTGGCGGCGCTCGGCTTCGACCACACGCTGTATCCCGCGTGGACCGGGAAGGTCGGACAGTAACGGCACGTCAGGCTCCGGGCTTCGGGCTCCGGCAGGGCTTTGGGCTCTGGGCTCTAGGCTTTGGTCCGGCCAGATCGCGCTTCCGTGTCCTCCGTGGTGAATCTTTGGACAGGTTCTTCAAACAGGATGAGTGAGTGACCGATGTTTCGAAGTCACCGAGAAGATCGCGGGCATGTTCGACGCGATCGCCGGGCGTTATGACTTCCTGAATCATCTGCTGAGCGCGGGCATCGATCGCCGGTGGCGGCGGCGGGCGATCGCGTCGCTCGAATTGACCGGGTCGGAACGCGTGCTGGATCTGTGCACCGGCACGGGCGATCTGGCCATTGCGGCCATCGAGGCGCAGCCCGGTGCCGCGCGCGTCGTCGGGGTCGACTTTGCCGGCGCGATGCTCGGCAGGGGACTGCAGAAGATTCGTGACCGGCAGATTCGCGGCGTGACGCTGGTGAGGGGTGATGCGGCGCGTATCCCGGTCGCGAGCGGGTCGGTGGATGCCGCGACGGTCGCCTTTGGAATCCGTAACGTCCAGGACACGGCGGGTGCGTGCGCGGAGATTCACCGCGCCCTGGCGCCGCGCGGACGGCTCGCCATCCTCGAATTCGCCATCCCCACCCAGCCCATCGTCCGGAGCGCGTACCTGTGGTACTTCAACCGCGTCCTGCCGGGCATCGGGCGGCTGGTCTCGAAGCACAGCGCCGCCTACGGCTATCTGCCTGCCTCAGTGACCGCTTTTGCGTCACCTGAGGAATTCGTGACAATCCTGAGAAATCAGGGCTTCACGGCGATTCATGCCAGCCCGCTGACCTTCGGCATCGTCTATCTCTACACGGCCAGGCGTGCCTGACAGGTCCCGATCCAGATTCCCCTTGCTATAATTGACGTAAGTTCCTGATGTACTTCGAGATCGACGAATCCAAGCCTGACATCACGCCGGTCGGAAGCGTGATGTCGTCGCGTGATGGCGGGTTAGTGTCGCTCATCGTGCATGCCGCGGCGATTTTCATCATCATTCGCGCGCCGCAGATCTTCACCGTCAAGCTCGACCCGCTCAAAGCGCAGGCGGTCCAATTGCAGGACCAGCCGCGGCCCGAGCGTTTCGTGTTCGTTCAGCCCCGCGTCGAAGAAGTCGCGAAGCTGGCGCCGAAGCTCGCCGAGGCGTCCGACGAAAATCGCGTGGCCAAGACGGTTGAACGGCCCAAGGAACCGACGAATCCGCTGCCGATGTCGCGCGGCAACACGCGCGAGCGGGTCGAAGCGCTGGCGCAGCAGCCGGCGCGAGGCCGAGGGCCCGCGCCGGACCCGGCGGCTGGACAGATGGCCCGCGGCAATCAGCCGACGACCCCGGAGGACACCCAGCTTCCGGAGTCGCATTCGACGCTTGAAGTGCCATCGGCCAAGCCGCTGCCGCCGCAGGCCGGACTCAGCAACTCGCAACGGCCGGCCGGGGGGCGCTCGCTCGGCGACACGCTGCGTAATCTTCAGCGTTACACCCAATCCGATCAGTTCGACAACCCGCAGGGCAGCGGCGGCCAGTTCGGGCCGGCCATTCAGTTCGACACCAAGGGCGTGGAGTTCGGGCCGTGGGTGCGCCGCTTCATCGCGCAGGTCAAGAGCAACTGGCTGATTCCGTACGCGGCGATGACCGCGAAAGGCCACGTCGTCGTCACGTTCAACGTCCACAAGAACGGATCGATTACCGACCTGAGCGTCGTCGGTCCCTCCGGCGTCGGGGCTTTCAACAGCGCCGCCTATGGCGCGCTGGCCTCGTCCAACCCGACGGCGCCACTGCCTCCCGAGTATCCCGCCGACGAGGCGTTCTTCACGGTGACGTTCTTCTATAACGAAGAACCGAAGTGACACGGTCGCAGCAGACCGGGCTGGTGATCCTGTTCGTCGTGTTTCTCGCGTATCTCCTGATCCGGTTGTGACGGACACGAGCCGGCCGCCCACGTTGGTCGCCGTCCTCGGGCCGACGGCGACCGGCAAGAGTGCGCTCGCGCTGAGGCTCGCCGCCCGGTATCGCGGCGAGATCGTCAACTGCGACTCGACCGCGGTCTATCGCGGCTTCGACATCGGCACCGACAAAGTTCCGGTCGAAGCAGCAACAGGGCATCCCGCATCACCTGATCGACATTGCCGATCCGACCGACGAGTACACCGCGGCGCAGTATGCGCGCGACGCCGCGAAAGTCATCCGGGAGATCCACGCGCGCGGCAACCTCCCGCTGCTTGTCGGCGGGACGGGGTTTTACTTCCGGGCGCTGACGCGCGGACTCTTCCCGGGACCCGGCAAGGATCCGACGCTGCGCCAGCGTCTCGATTCGATCGCGTCCCGGCGCGGCGTGGCGTTTCTGCACCGGATGCTGCAGCGGATCGATCCGCCGTCGGCGCTGCGCATCCAGCCGCGCGATCTGAAGCGCATCATCCGCGCGCTCGAGGTCTTTTTTCTCACCGGCCGGCCCCTGACGTCGCATTTTGCCGAAACGGTTTCACCGATTCCCGACGTCCACGTGATCGCCGTGGCGCTGCAGATTCCAGCGCCGCTCACTTCCGAGCGGGTCACGCGGCGCGTGGATCAGCAGTTCGCACGCGGGCTCATGGACGAAGTGCGCGCGCTGCTGGCGAACGGTGTGCCGGAGAATGCGCGCCCGTTTGGCGGGCTCGTCTATCGGCAGGCGCTGGAACTATTGCACGGCGTGCGCGATGAAGCGGCCACGCGCGCGCTGATTGCGCAGGAGAACCGTCAGTACGCGCGGCGTCAGTTGATCTGGTTCCGCAAAGAGCCTAATCTACAGTGGTTCGATGGCCCCGGCGAGTCGCCGTCCACGATGGCCGCCGTCGAACATCTGCTCGACGAGCGCTTGTCAAACCTGTGAAATTCTCGCGCGTCATCCTCATCGTGCTCGACAGTGTGGGCGCCGGCGAACTGCCGGATGCCGGTGCGTACGGCGATCAGGGCAGCGACACGCTCGGCAACATCGCGAAGCGCGTGCCGCTCGCGCTGCCGACGCTGCGATCGCTCGGCCTGGCGCAGGTCGCGGCGATTGGCGACGATCCCGAGAACGATCGATCGGTGGGTGCGGTGGGCCGCATGGCGGAGGCGTCCGCCGGCAAGGACTCGGTGACCGGCCACTGGGAAATGATGGGCGTCGTGCTCGATCGCCCCTTCCCGGTGTTTCACGACGGGTTTGCCCCGGACATCATCGCGGAGTTCTCGCGGCGGACCGGCCGGCCGGTGATCGGCAACAAGGCGGCGTCCGGAACGCAAATCCTCGACGAGCTCGGCGCGGAGCAGATGCGCACCGGCGCGCTCATTGTTTACACCTCGGCGGATAGCGTCTTCCAGATCGCGGCGCACGAAGACATTGTGCCGATCGACGAGCTGTATCGCGCGTGCGATGTCGCGTATCGAGCTGGTCTGCGAGGGGCTGGGCGTCGGCCGCGTGATCGCCAGGCCGTTCGTTGGACAGCCGGGCAGCTTCACCCGCACGGCGAATCGTCACGACTACGCGCTGCCGGCGTACGGCGACACGCTGCTCGATCGTGTGACGGCCGCCGGCGTTCCACTGGTCACGGTCGGAAAAGTCGGCGACCTTTTCGCCAACCGCGGCGTTCCGCGCGCGCGCCACACGGCCAGCGACGACCAGGGCATGGACTTCGTCGTCGAGGAGATGTCGCAACTCGACCGCGGGTTGATCTTCGCGAACCTCGTGGACTTCGACACGCAGTACGGGCACCGCAACGACGTCGCCGGATATGCCGCCAACCTCGAACGGTTCGATCGACGTCTCGCGGCGCTGCTGCCACGGCTCCAGCCCGGGGACGTGCTGTTCGTGACCGCGGATCACGGAAACGATCCGAGTACTCCCAGTACCGACCACTCGCGGGAGTACGTGCCGCTGCTCGTCACCGGCGCCGGCGTCGGACGAAACGTCCATCTCGGTACCCGGCCGACGTTCGCCGATCTCGGCCAGACGCTGGCGGACCTCTTTGGTGTCCCCCCGCTGGATCACGGCACGAGCTTTCTCTCCGAGATCGCCGGATGACGCTTCGCGAACAGCTCGAAGCGCGCGAGCGCGACATCCTTGCGCCGCAGGCCGCCAAGAGCGCCGATTCGCGCGGCCGCCTGCGCGCCGAGCAGGAAGACGATGTCCGCCCGGCGTTTCAGCGCGATCGGGATCGCATCATTCACTGCAAGGCGTTCCGGCGGCTCAAGCACAAGACCCAGGTCTTCTTTGCGCCGACCGGCGACCATTACCGGACGCGCCTGACGCACACGCTCGAGGTCTCGCAAATCGCGCGAACGATCGCCAAGGTGCTCAGGCTTCACGAAGAGCTGACGGAGGCGATCGCGCTCGGCCACGATCTGGGGCACACGCCGTTCGGCCACGCCGGCGAGCGCGTGATCGATACGCTGATGCCGGGCGGATTCAATCATTACGAGCAGAGCCTGCGCATCGTCGACGTGCTGGAAAACGAGGGGCGCGGTCTCAACCTCACGTGGGAAGTACGCGACGGCATTGCCAAGCACTCGAAGGGGAAGTCCGGCGCGCCCGTCGGCATGGCCCCGGCGCTGCGATCGAGCACCGTCGAGGGGCAGATCATGCGCGTCGCGGATCTCATCGCCTACGTCAACCACGATATCGACGACGCGACGCGGGCGGGCATTCTCAAGCCCGACGATCTGCCGCGCGACCTCGTGCAGGCGCTCGGGTCCACGTCGTCGATGCGGATTGCGACGCTCGTCAAGGATGTGGTGACGCAGACGCTCGAGGGCGACCTGTCCGAAATCCGCATGAGCAGCGACGTGCTCGAGGCGGTGCTGAAGCTTCGCGCGTTTCTCTTCGATGCCGTCTACGAGAACGCCGTCGCGACGGCCGAGTTCAAGAAGGCGTCGGACATTCTGAGCGGCTTGTGGGAAAAGATTCACGAGCGGCCCGAAGAGTTTCTCGACCTTCGCACGGTCGAGAGCGAAGGACTCGACGTGGCCGCCCGCGACTTCGTGGCGGGGATGACCGACCGCTATGCCGTGCGTCTCTTCGAGCGCCTGTTCATCCCTAAACCGTGGTCGCTCGAACTGAGGTCCGCGTGGCGTTGGGACTTTTATGGTTAGGAAAAGACGCCGCCCGGCCCGGATTGGTTCAGGCGGGCGGTGCCGCCCCGGCCTCCCGCCGTAACCTGTTGACCGGACGACTAGATAACGACTTGTCCCAAATGGTATATTGGGAAGTTCATGATCGCGCTGAATCTCAGTCGGATCAGGACCGCGCACGAGCAGTTCGAGCAGGTCTATCAGCCGGGAGCGCTCGGCGAGAATCAGGGCGATTTCCGGATGGTGGCGCCGGCCTCGCTGGCGTTCGACATCTTCAAGGACAAGCAGCAGTTCCGCCTGACCGGGCGGGTGACGACGACGCTGGAGTTGCCGTGCAGCCGCTGCCTCGAGCCGTTTGTCTGGCCGGTGGACGCGGAGTTCGACCTGCGCTATCAGCCGCGGGCCCAGAACGTCGGCGAAGGCGAACGGGAGATTGAAGACGACGATCTCGCGACCGCGTTTTACGACAACGACGAGATCGACCTCGGGCAGTTGATGCAGGAGCAGTTCTACCTGTCGCTGCCCATGAAGCCGCTGTGCCGGCCCGAGTGCGCCGGACTGTGCCCGACCTGCGGCACGAACCGGAACCGCGGCACGTGCGCGTGCGACACGCGGTGGGAAGACCCGAGGCTGGCGGCGCTCAAGGCGCTGAAAGCGACAACGACGAAGAGAGAGTCTTAAGACGATGCCGAATCCAAAACGACGACACTCCAAAACGCGGACGGCCAAGCGCCGCACGCATGACGCGCTCAAGCCGGTCGGCCTGAGCGAGTGCCCGCACTGCCACGAGGCGAAGCCGCCGCACCGCGTATGCCCCAACTGCGGGTACTACCGCGGCCGCCAGGCGCGCGCGGTCGACGAAGAGTAGATCTTCTCGCCGCGTGATCGCGTTCATCTTTCCCGGACAGGGTTCGCAGAAAGTCGGCATGGGGTTCGCCCTGGCCGGCGCGTTTCCCATTTGCCGCCAGGCGTTCGACGAAGCCGACATCGCGCTCGGCGAACCGCTGTCGCGTCTGTGCTTCGACGGTCCCGACGACCAGCTGATGCTGACCGAGAACACGCAGCCGGCGATCGTCGCGGCCAGCATTGCCGCGTACCGGTTGCTCCACGACAAGGGCGTCCGGCCGTCGTTCGTCGCCGGGCACAGCCTGGGCGAGTACACCGCCAACGTCGCCGCCGGCACCATGACGTTCGCCGACGCGCTGCGCATCGTGCGGCGGCGCGGCCGCTTCATGCAGGAGGCCGTGCCCGTGGGCACCGGCGCCATGGCGGCGATTCTCGGTCTCGATGCGGCGCGCGTGGCGGAGGCCTGTGCCGAAGCCGCGGAGGGCGAAGTGGTCAGCCCGGCCAACTTGAACGGCGCCGGACAGGTCGTCATCGCCGGCGCACGCGACGCCGTGGCGCGCGCCGGGGAGCGGGCGAAAGCGCTCGGCGCGAGGCGCGTCATCCCGCTGCCGGTCAGCGCCCCGTTCCACTGCGCCCTGATGAAACCGGCCGAGGAGCGGCTGGCGCCGGAACTGCGCGCGCTGCCGGTTCGCGATCCCGAACCGCCGATCGTCGCGAACGTGGACGCCGAGCCGAAGACGCGCGGCGCGCGATGCGATCGAGGCGCTCGTGGCGCAGGTCTCTTCGCCGGTGCGCTGGGAGGACGTCGTTCGCCGCCTTGCGTCTGAGGGCGTGACAACGTATGTTGAGGTCGGTCCGGGGAACGTGCTGAGCGGCCTCGTGAAGAAGATTCACCGGGAGGCGACCGTGGCAAACTTCAGCAGCCCGGACGATCTGGGCGCCATCGAGACGATTCTGGCGCGGGCCTGACGCCGCCTGCGCGCATCAGACCACACGCATGTTTGAGCTGACCGGAAAAGTGGCGCTCGTCACCGGCGCTTCTCGCGGGATCGGGCGCGCGATTGCGCTCGCGTTCGCGCGCCAGGGTGCGACGGTCGTGGTGGTGGCGCGCGGCGAGAACGCGGCGCCGACCGCGGCGGCCATCATCGAAGCGGGTGGCCAGGCGGAAGCGCTCGGCGTCGATGTCACGGATCGCGCGGCGCTCGAGAAGCTGCCCGGCGCGATCATCGAGCGTCACGGGCGGCTCGATATCCTGGTGAGTAACGCCGGCATCACGCGCGACCAGCTGCTCATGCGGATGAAGCGCGAGGATTGGGACGATGTGCTGGCGACCAACCTCACGGCCACGTTCACGCTGACCCAGGCGGCGATGCGTCCGATGGTCAGGCAGCGCGGTGGCCGCATCATCGCCATCAGCTCGGTGGTCGGCCAGGTCGGCAATGCCGGACAGGCGAATTACGCGGCGTCGAAAGCCGGGCTGATTGGTTTCGCGAAGGCGCTGGCCCGCGAGGTCGCGTCACGGAGCATTACGGTGAACGTCATCGCCCCCGGTCTCATCGATACGGACATGACGCGGGCGATCAGCGAGAAGTCGCAGGTGGACTGGGCGGCACAGATTCCGCTCGGCCGGCTCGGCGCGGTTGACGATGTGGCGGCGGCGGCCTGCTTCCTTGCGTCCGACGAGGCAGCGTATATTACAGGGCACGTACTGGCGGTCAACGGCGGGATGTACATGTAACGGGTGGGATTTAGTCATTTGGTCATCGGGTCATTTGGTCATTGGAGCGCACTCGAATGACCAAATGATTCGATGACCAAATGACTAAATGACAAAATGATTGGGGAGAGAGGGAGGAATGATGGCGGTCGCCGACAAGGTCAAGAGCATCATCGTGGAGCAGTTGGGCGTTGACGAAGAGGAAGTGACGCCGGATGCGTCCTTTGTGGACGATCTGGGCGCTGACTCGCTCGACACGGTCGAACTCGTCATGGCGTTCGAAGAAGAGTTCGGGATCGAGATTCCTGACGAGGACGCCGAGAAGATCACGCGCGTGAAGGAAGCGGTCGACTACATCGAGGCGCACGGCAAGAAAAAGTAGCGGCGTTGTCCGCATCGTTACCCACAGGGAGCGGCAGAGGAGCATCGTGAGCAACCGGCGAGTCGTCGTCACGGGCATCGGCCTGGTGTCGTCGCTCGGGATCGGGACCAGCGAAAACTGGACCGCGCTGACCGCGGGCCGGAGCGGCGTCGAGACCATCACCAAATTCGACGCATCGCAGTTCGCCACCCGCATCGCGGGCGAAGTGCGGGGTTTCGACCCGCTGAAGTTCATCGAGAAGAAAGACGTCAAGAAGATGGACGTCTTCATTCAGTACGCCATCGCGGCTTCGCAATTCGCGATGGACGACGCCAGCCTGACCATCACGCCCGACATCGCGACGCGGGCCGGGGTGTTCATCGCGTCGGGCATCGGCGGGTTCACGACCATCGAGCGCGAGCACAAGGCGCTGCTCGAAGGCGGGCCGCGCAAGATCTCCCCGTTTTTCATCCCCTCGGCGATCATCAACCTCGCGGCCGGCCAGGTGTCGATCCGCTACGGCGCCAAGGGGCCCAACTCGGCGACCTGCACCGCGTGTTCGGCGTCGGCCCATGCCATCGGCGACGCCTACGAGATCATCCGCCGCAGCGCGGCCGACATCATGATCGCCGGCGGATCCGAGGCCGCCATCACGCCGATGGGCATCGGCGGGTTCGGCGCGTTGCGCGCGCTCTCCACGCGCAACGACGAACCGCAGCGCGCCAGCCGGCCGTTCGACCGGGACCGCGACGGGTTCATCGTCGGCGAAGGGTCGGGCGTGCTGATCCTCGAGGAACTCTCCCGCGCGCTGAAACGCGGCGCGCGGATCTACGCGGAGCTGGTCGGCTACGGAATGTCGGCGGACGCGTATCACATCACCGCGCCGTCCGAGGACGGCGACGGCGCGCTGCGCGTCATGATGGCCGCGATCGAAAGCGGCGGCATCGTGCCCGAGCAGGTCGGCTACATCAACGCGCACGGCACGTCGACGCCGCAGGGCGACAGCCTCGAGACGCTGGCCATCAAGCGGTGCTTCGGCGATCACGCCTACAAGCTGGCGGTGTCGTCCACCAAGTCGATGACCGGGCATCTGCTCGGCGCCGCGGGCGGGCTCGAAGCCGGCATCACCGCGCTGGCGGTGCACAACCAGGTCGTGCCGCCGACCATCAACCTGGACGATCCCGATCCGCTGTGCGATCTGGATTACGTGCCGAAACACTGCCGCCCGATGCAGCTCGAATACGCGCTGTCGAACTCGTTCGGGTTCGGCGGCACCAACGCGGCGCTGCTCTTCAAGCGTTTTCATGGATAGACGACGATCAACGCAGAGGACGCCGAGCTCGCAGACCCATTTTGGGCTCTGCGTTCTCCGCGAACTCTGCGTTCCTACGTCGTGTCACGCGATCGCAGGACGATGAAAATCGCCGTCTGCATCAAGCAGGTGCCGACGCGCGACTGGCACCCGCGCATCAACGACGATCGCACCTGGATTCGCGAGCAGGACGCGACGTTCGAGATGAACGAGCCGGACGCGTACGCGCTCGAAGAGGCGCTGCGGCTGAAGGAAAAGCAGGGCGGGGAAGTCGTCGTCTGCTCGGCCGGCCCGGCGCGCGTCGCCCAGGTGCTCCGCGAGGCGCTGGCGCGCGGCGCCGATCGCGCGATCCACGTCGAGTCCGACGCCCTCGGCAGCGCTGACGCGTTTGTCGTCGCCGGCGCGCTCGCCGCGGCGATGAAGGACGAGCAGTTCGACCTGATTCTCACCGGCCTGCAGTCCGACGATCACGGGTTCGCGCAGACCGGCGTGATCCTCGGCGAGCGGCTCGGCCTGAGCCACGCCACCATCATCATGGAAGTGGACGTCCAGGGATCGTCGCTTCGCGTGAAACGCGAGCTCGAAGGCGGCTGGTTCCAGTGGGTCGCGATGCCGCTGCCGGCGGTGCTCACGATTCAGAGCGGCATCAACCAGCTGCGCTACGCGACGCTCAAGGGCATCATGGCCGCGAAGAAGAAAGAGATTCGCGTCCAGCCGGTGGCCGGCGACGTCGTCGCGCGACAGAAGATCGTCAGCCTCTACGTTCCGGAAAAGTCGAAGAAGACGCAGATCATCAGCGGGTCGGCGGGCGAAGCCGCCAAGGAATTGATCCGCCGGCTGCGCGACGAGGCGCGGGTCATCCAATGATCCTGGTCATCGGCGAACAGCGCGGCGGCAAGCTCAATCGCGCGACGTGGGAAGCGATCGCCGGCGCGCAGCAGCTCGCCGCCGGCGCGCCGATCACCGTCCTGATTCCCGGCGCGGATGTGAAGGGCGTGGCCGCCGAGCTCGCCGCCGCGGCGGTGACCGAGGTGATCGCGCTGGAGCATGCGGCGCTCGAGCCGTACACGCCGGACGGCTATACCGCGGCCCTCCAGGCGGTCATCGGCGAACTTGCGCCGACGATCGTCGTCCTGCCGCACACCTATCAGACGCGCGACTTTGCGCCGAAACTGGCGGCGCGTCTCGATCGCTCGATCATCACCGACGTGACCGGCATCAAGCCCGGCGCGGAACCGGTCGTTCGTCGCGCCCGATGTTCCAGGGCAAGCTGACCGCGGACGTCGTCGCCGCCGGACCCGCCCCGCATTTCATTACGTTCCAGATTGGCGCGTTTCGCGTCGACCAGGCGGCGCGTGGCGCGTCGCCGGCGCCCGTGCGCGCTGTCGCGGCATCGATCGACGCGGCGTCGGTTCGCCAGAAACCGGAGCCGCCGTTTCAGGAAGCGCGGCAGGCGGTCGATCTCTCGCAGGCCGAACGCATCGTGTCGGTGGGACGCGGCATCAAGGAGCAGTCGAACATCCCGCTGGCGCAGGCGCTCGCCGACGCGCTGGGCGCCGAGCTCGCCGCGTCGCGGCCGATCTGCGACGCGGGCTGGCTGCCGATGGAGCGTCAGGTCGGCAGCTCCGGGCAGACGGTCGCGCCGAAGCTGTATCTGGCGCTCGGCATTTCCGGAGCGATCCAGCATCTCGTCGGCATGAAGGGCGCCAATACCATCGTCGCGATCAACAAGGATCCCGACGCGCCGATTTTCGAAGTCGCCGACTACGGGATCGTCGGCGATCTCTTCGAGATTGTTCCTGCACTGACCAGCGCGCTGAAGAGTTGATCCGCGCGGTTTGTCGGCCGCGCGCTCCGTGGTAGCGTATCCACGCCCATGCCCACGCTGCTGCTCTGGGTCCTCGTCGTCGTCTTCGTCGGCGCGTTCGTTGCCCAGGTCACCACGCGCGTCCGCCTGATTCTCGCCGCCCCGAACACCTTTTCGCTCGATCAGCTCAACGCGCGCGTGTCGCGCTTCGTCATCGATGTCATCGGCCAGCGCCGCACGATCGTCGAGCGGCCGGTTCCCGGCCTGGCGCATGCGTTCGTGTTCTGGGGATTCATCGCGTTCGGCCTGTACACCGCGACCGAATTTCTCGCCGGCCTCGGCATCGTCGACCTCACGCACACGGCGTGGTTCGCCGCCTATCGCACGATCCTGACGCCGTTTGCCGTCGCCGTCCTCGCGGGCATCGTGTTGTTGATCATCCGGCGCGGGCTGGTGCGGCCGGTCGCGCTGGGCACGCACGTGTCGGTGGAGTCGATCGTCATCGGCTTGTTCATCACCGACGCTGATGGTGACGTTTCTGCTGACCTGGCGGCTCGACGAAGCGTCGCTCGCGGGGCGGATCAACTGGTGGATTCACGCCGTGGTGATCCTCGCGTTCCTCGCGTTGATTCCCGCGTCGAAGCACTTTCACCTCGTGCTGTCGCCGATCACCGTCTTCCTGAAGTCGATCGAGCTCGGCAACCTGCCGAACCTCGATTTCGAGAAGGAGCAGGTCGGCCTCGAGACCGTGAAGGATCTGGGCAGCAAGATCGTGCTCGACGCGTTGACCTGCGTCGAATGCGGACGCTGCCAGGTGAATTGTCCGGCGTGGGGCGCCGGGAAGGAGCTCAATCCGAAGACCATCATCCTGCAGACGCAGCAGACGCTGCTGGCGGGCGAGCGCGAGAAGAAGCTGGTCGATGTCTATTCGGACACGGTCCTCTGGCAGTGCACGACCTGCGGAGCGTGCGAGAACCAGTGCCCGGTCGGCATCGAGCACCTGCCGCTGATCATCGGCGCGCGGCGCGGCCTGGTGTCGAACGGCGAGGCGCCGGAATACATGGGCGGCGTCTACAACAACCTCGAACGGCGCTCCAACATCTGGGGCCTGTCCTACGACCAGCGGTCAGAAGTTCGTGGAGACCTCAGCGCTCGAGACCTTCGACCCGGCGAAGCACGACGTCCTCGTCTGGCTCGGCTGCGCGGGTGCGTTCGAGGCCGACTTCCAGAAGTCGCTGAAGTCGATGTTCGAAATCCTGCGGGCGAAAAAGGTCAGGTTCGGCGTCCTGTCGAAGGAGAAATGCACGGGCGATCCGGCGAAGCGGACCGGCAACGAATACATGTACCAGGAGCTCGCGACCGCCAATATCGCGGACCTGAAAGCCGCCGGTCCAAAAAAGATCGTCGCCTCGTGTCCGCACTGCGTCAAAACGATCGGCGACGACTACCGTAAATTCGGCTACACGGTCGAGATCGTCCATTCCGCGGTCTTCATCGAGGAACTCACGCGAGATATGGTGTTGCCACCCCCCACTCACACAGTGGGGTCAGACACCCATCTGACACCGTGGCGTACCATGATCCCTGCTACCTCGGCAGATATGGCGGAAAAGTGGATGAGCCGCGCAACCTGCTGACGAGATTTGGCGCCGAGATCAAAGAGCCGGTCAGAAACCGCGAGAATCCGTATTGCTGCGGCGCCGGCGGGGGACTGCTGTTTGCCGACAAGGAAGAAGAGCCGGGCTCGCGGATCAGCGATGTGCGCTTCAAGCAGCTCCAGGACACCGGGGCGAGCACGGTCGTCACGGCCTGCCCGTTCTGTTCGATCATGCTGAAAGGCGCTCAGACGAGCGCCCAGGGCGGCGCTGACGTGCAGTTCGTGGACCTCATGACCTACGTGAACGGACGGTTGAACAAGCTGTGACCAGCGGTCCCGCGGCCGCCGCCGGATGGCAGGCCTCCCGGCGGAAGCGACTCGAGGTGGCCGCCATCTCGGCGACCGGCTATCGGTTGATGTCGTGGCTGGGCGCCACGCTGAAGTGGCGCACCGAGGGCTTCGAGCACTTCGACGCCATCCGCGCCGCCGGCCACCAGCCGATCATGGCGTTCTGGCACGGCCGCATCCTGCCGGCCACCTACTACTTCCGGAACCGCGGCATCGTCGTGATCACCAGCGAGAACTTCGACGGCGAATGGATCGCGCGCATCATCGAGCGCTTCGGCTTCGGCACGGCGCGAGGATCCACGTCGCGCGGCGGCCGCCGGGCGCTCCTGCAGTTGACCCGCGACATGGCCGCCGGCAAGCCCGCCGGCTTCACCGTGGACGGACCGCGCGGGCCGGCGCGCATCGCGCAGCCGGGCGCCGTCTGGCTGGCCAAGGCGACCGGACACCCGGTCCTGCCGTTTCACCTGGAAGCCAGCCGCCACTGGACCCTGAACAGCTGGGATCGCACGCAGATTCCCAAGCCGTTCGCCACCGTCAGCATCGTGATCGGCGAGCCGTTCTACGTTCCGGCCGATGCCGACGAACAGGGACTGGAAGCGGCACGCCGGATGCTCGACGACCGACTGCTGGCGCTCGAGCCGCGCGCGCTGGAACTGGCGTCCGCGTAGCGCTGCCCTTCGTCTCGAGGAAGAAACATCATGAGCCTCATCGTCGTCGCGTCCGAACGGTTCGCCGAGCACCAGACGCCACCCGGCCATCCCGAGTCGCCCGAGCGCGCCGAGGTGATGGATCGTCGTGGCCGCCGAGTGGCGCAAGCGGCGCGGCGAAGTCGTGGCGCCGCGCGAGGCGACCGTGCGAGCAGCTCGCGCGCGTCCATGCCGAGGACTACATCGCGCGGATCGCGGCGACCAGCGGGCGCGCGGTCGCGCTCGACCCCGACACCTACACGTCGCCCGAGACCTATGAGATTGCGCTGTCTCGCGGCCGGCGCCGCCATCGATGCGGTCGAACGCGTCATGGGCGGCAACCGGGACCGCGCCTTCGCGCTGGTGCGCCCGCCCGGCCATCACGCCGAACGCGATCGCGCGATGGGGTTCTGCTTCTTCAACAACGTCGCCGTCGCGGCCGCCCACGCCAGGACCGTCGGGGCGCGCGCGGGTCGCCATCGTGGACTACGACGTGCACCACGGCAACGGCACGCAGCACATCGTTCGAGGACGACGCCGACATCCTCTACGTCTCGACGCACCAGTTTCCGTACTACCCGGGCACCGGCGCGGCGAGCGAGATCGGAAACGGCGAGGGCGCAGGTTTCACCGTCAACCTGCCGCTCGAAGCCGGCGCCACCGACGACGACTACCGCCTGGCGTTCGACGATGTGGTTGTGCCGGTCCTCGAGCAGTTTCGACCCGGATCTGATTCTGATCTCCGCCGGGTTCGATGCCCACGAACGCGATCCGCTCGGCGGCATGCGGCTCACGACCGAGGCGTTCGCGGCGATGACCGCAGACGCTCCGCCGTGTCGCCGACGAGTGCTGCGAGGGCCGTATCGGCGCGGTGACCGAAGGCGGCTACGACCTGCGCGCGCTCGCGCGACTCGCTGCTGACGGTCATCGACGTGCTCGGCGCCGAGGAGACGCCGTCGGTCGGCTGGCCCGCGAAGACCGGGACCGCGTCGCGCGGCGCGGTCGCGGTACGCGAAGCGACCGCTGCGCTGGAGGAGTTCTGGAAGTTCTAGCGGTTAAGATAGACAGCAGAGCGACATGACCGAATACAAGCCGCAGCAACTCGACAAGAAGTGGCAGGCGCAGTGGACGTCGCCAGAAGGCGTTCGAAGTGGACGCGGACCCGTCGCGGCCGAAGTTCTACTGCCTCGAGATGTTCGCGTATCCGTCCGGCCATGCGCACGTCGGCCACGTGCGGAACTACATCATCGGCGACATCATGGCGCGGACCAAGCGCATGCGCGGCTTCAACGTGCTGCACCCGTTCGGGTGGGACGCGTTCGGCCTGCCTGCGGAGAACGCCGCCATCAAGACCGGGACGCATCCCGAGAAATCGACGCTCGACAACATCGCCCACATGAAAGGGCAGCTCCAGCGCCTGGGCATCAGCTACGCGTGGGAGCGCGAAATCGCGACGTGTCTGCCCGAGTACTACAAGTTCAACCAGTGGATCTTCCTGAAGATGTTCGAGCGCGGTCTCGCCTACCGCAAGCGCTCGACGGTGAACTGGTGTCCGAAGGACAACACCGTCCTGGCCAACGAGCAGGTCGTCGACGGCGCCTGCTGGCGCTGCGGGACGCATCGTCGACACGCGCGATCTCGAGCAGTGGTTCTTCCGCATCACCGCGTACGCCGACGAGCTGCTCGAGGGCCTCGACACGCCTCACCGAGTGGCCCGAAAAAGTCGTCGTCATGCAGCGCAACTGGATCGGCCGATCCGAAGGCGCGCGCATCAAGTTCCCGATTGCGGGCGCGGATCAGGCGATTGAAGTCTTCACGACGCGCATCGACACGATCTACGGCGCGACGTTCGTGCTGCTGGCGCCCGAGCACCCGCTGGTCGATCGCTTCGCCGCGGAGAGCCCCGACCCGGCGGCGTTCCGCGAACGCGTGGCAGAAATTCCGCGCGCTCGATCGCCAGGCGCGCCTGACCGGCGCGATCGAAAAGGAAGGGTTCGACACGGGACGGACAGGCCGTCAACCCGTTTACCGGCCAGCAGGTGCCGATCTGGATCGCGAACTTCGTGCTGGCCGAGTACGGAACCGGCGCCATCATGGCCGTGCCCGCCCACGACGAGCGCGACTTCGAGTTCGCCAGCAAATACGGACTCCCGATCCGGATCGTGGTCCAGACGGGCGGCGAATCGACGACCGCGGGGCCGATGACGGCCGCGACGAGCAACTACGGACGGCTGGTCGATTCGGGTGAATACACCGGCCAGGAAGCGCCGGCGGTCATCACCAGGATGATCGCGGATGCCGAGCAGCGCGGAATCGGCACGGGCGAAGTGCAATACCGCCTGAAGGACTGGGGCATTTCGCGCCAGCGCTACTGGGGCACGCCGATTCCCGTGATCTACTGCGAGAAGGACGGCGTCGTGCCGGTGCCGTACGATCAGCTGCCGGTCGAATTGCCGAAGGTCGCCACGTTCACCGGCCGCGGCGATTCGCCGCTGGCGCAGGTGCCCGAGTTCGTCAACGTGGCCTGCCCGACCTGCGGCGGTCCGGCGCGGCGCGAGACCGACACGATGGACACGTTCGTGGACTCGTCGTGGTACTTCCTGCGGTTCTGCGATCCGCACAACACGTCGCTGCCGTTCGATCCGGAGGCTGCCGCCTACTGGATGCCGGTCGATTTCTACAGCGGCGGCGTCGAGCATGCGATTCTGCACCTGCTCTACTCGCGCTTCTTCACGCGCGTGCTGCGCGATGTCGGCCTGGTGGCGTTCGACGAGCCGTTCAAGCGCCTGCTGACCCAGGGCATGGTGCTCAAGAACGGCGCGGTGATGTCCAAGTCGAAGGGCAACGTCGTCGATCCCGACGACATGATCGGCAAATACGGCGCCGATACGCTTCGCCTGTACATGATGTTCGTCGCGCCGCCCGAAAAGGAAGTCGAGTGGAGCGATTCCGGCCTCGACGGGAGTTTCCGCTTCCTGGTCCGCGTGTGGCGGCTGGTCGATCACTGGGCGGAGACGATCGGCGGGGAAGGCCTCCCCGCGTGCGGCCCCGACTGCACGGACGCGGAGCGCGCGCTGCGCCGCAAGACGCACGACACGATCCGCCGCGTCACGTCGGACATCGAAGATCGGATGCACCTGAATACGGCGGTGTCGTCGCTGATGGAGCTCGTCAACGAGCTGTATACCTTCAGTCAGGGCACGGCGCATGGCGCGCCGACGCGCGAAGACCCGCGGCCCGGCCGCGTCGAGCGCAGCCAGACGATCGCGGTGCTGCGCGAAGCGATTGACGCGCTCGTCATCATGGTGTCGCCGTTTGCGCCGCATACGGCCGAAGAGCTGTGGCACATGCTCGGCAATCCCGAGGGGCTGACGAAGACGTCGTGGCCGTCCTTCGATGCCGATCTCGCGAAGGCCGAAGAAGTCGTCGTGCCCGTGCAGGTCAACGGCAAGGTGCGCGCGCGGCTGACGGTGCCGGCCGGCCTGTCGGATGAGGCGCTTCAGGCCGCCGCCCTCGCCGATCCCGCGGTGAAGGCGCACGCCGACGGCCGGACGATCCGCAAGGTCGTTGTCGCCAAGGGTCCGCTCGTCAGCGTTGTCGTGTCATGAGACGAGCTCGCCCTCGTCCTGTCTGTGCATGTTCACACTGAGCGGGTGCGGCTACTCGCTGGCCGGCCGCGGATCGTTCCTGCCCGACTACATCAAGACGATCGGGATCCCGACGTTCGTGAACCACACGACCGTCTTCAACATCGAGACGCAGCTGACCCAGAAGGTGCGTTCCGAGTTCATCGGCCGCGGGCGCTACCGGATCGTGCCGGACGCGGCTGGCGTGGATGCGCTGCTGAACGGCGACATCACGTCCGTCGCCATCGTGCCGATCAGTTTCTCGGCGGGGCAGCTCGCCTCGCGCTACGCGATCGTCATGTCGGCCCGCGTCGAGTTGCGCGACACGAAGGAAAACAAGGTGCTGTGGGAGAATCCCAGCCTGATTTTCCGCCAGGAATTCGACGCGCAGACCGGCCAGACGACGCTCGACCCGGCGGCATTTTTCGGCCAGGACGCCAACGCGATGGATCGCATCACGACCGATTTCTCCCGGACGATCGTCAGCGCCATCCTGGAGGCGTTCTAGACTTGCCCGTCGCGACGCCCGCCGCGGTCCGCAAACAAATCAGCGCCGGCACCACCGATTCCCTCTACCTGCTGCAGGGGGAGGACGATGTCGAGAAGTCGGCCCTGGCGCACGAGTTCGAGGAGCTGGTCGAAGAAGGGCTCCGCGCCTTCAACGTCGAGCGGATGCCCGCGGGCGAGGTGACGACCGGCGACAAGCTCTCGTCCTTTGTCGGGTCGCTGGCCGATGTCGTCCGCACGCTTCCGATGATGTCGCCGCGCCGCGTCGTCATCGTCACGCAGGCCGAGTCGCTGCTCGTGCCCAAGCGCGAGAGCGAAGCCGCGACGCGGGCGCTCGACGAGCTCGAAACACTGTTCAAGCAGCCCGATCCGCAGACGACGCTGGTGCTCGTGGCGGGAACCCTGGACAAGCGCAGCCGTATGTATAAGCTGCTGGCGAAGCAGGCGACGCTGGTCGAGTGCGGCGCGATCGCGGATCAGGGCGACGCGGAGCGCTGGATCAAGAATCGCGTCGTGGCGGCCGGCTCGCAGATCGAACCTGCTGCCGCGCGGCTCCTCGCCGAGCGCGACGGCACGGACATCAAGCGCCTGCGCAACGACGTCGAGCGGCTGCTGTTGTATTCGCTGGGGCAGAAGATGATCGGCGTGGACGATGCGCGGCAGATCGTCGGGCCGGCGGCGCTCCAGGACGACTGGGCCATGACCAATGCGATCGAGGTCGGAGACGGAGCGTCAGCGCTCAGGCAACTCGCGCTGATCCTGGACGGGGGCGCGCCGCCCGAGAAGATCCTCGGTCAACTCGGGTGGCTCGTGCGCACCAAGTTTCCGATGATCGCGCCGGGCGGGTTGCGCCTGGCCATCGACGCGCTCTTCCGTACGGATCTCGACCTGAAACGTTCGGCCGGCGACCCGCGCGTGCTGCTGGAACGGTTGGTGGTCGAGTTGTGTGGCTGGAAGCGCGGCCGGGTGTCAGGCCGCTTTTGACTTGCCGGCGACCCGCGTCTGGAGACGCGATTTGTAGCGTCCCGCCGCGTTCTTGTGAATGATGCCCTTGCTGGCCATCCGGTCGATGAGCGAAATCGTCTGTTTCAGCGCGGTCTTGGCGCCGGCCAGATCGTTGCCGTCAATCGAGCTGCGGATGCTCTTCAGCGCGTTGCGCAACCGGGCGCGAAACTGCCGGTTGTGCTCGCGGTTCTTCAGACTCTGTTTATGCGCTTTGAGCGCGGATGCATGCGTGGCCACGTAATCAACTACCTCCGGAACCCCTTATCGTAACACACACGCCATGGCCATTTCTGTTCAGGCACTCGGACGGACCTACGGCAGCCTCGCGGCGGTGGACGACCTGTCCTTCGACGTCGCGCCGGGCGAAATCGTCGGGCTGATCGGCCCCAATGGCGCCGGCAAGACCACCACCCTGCGGATGCTGGCGGGAATCCTCAAGCCGACCAGCGGGCGCGTCACCGTGGCCGGCTTCGACCTCGCGCAGGCGCCCCTCGAGGCCAAGCGGCGCCTGGCGTTCATGCCTGACGAACCGCACCTGTTCGAGTACCTGACCGTCGAAGAGCACCTGCGCCTGATCGCGCGGCTCTACACGGTTCCCGATTTCGAGGCGCGCGCCAGGGCGCTCATCGGCGAATTGCAGCTGACCGGCAAGGAACGGTCGCTGCCCGGCGAGCTGTCGCGCGGCATGCGGCAGAAGGTGGTGATCGCCTGCGGCCTGGTGCGCGACGCATCGGTCCTGCTGTTCGACGAGCCGCTCACCGGGCTCGACCCGATGGGGATTCGCCTGATGCGCGAGACCATCGTCCGCCGCGCCCGCGCCGGGGCCGCGGTGCTGCTGTCGTCACACCTGCTGCACCTGGTCGAGGAAGTCTGTTCGCGCGTGATGATCATGGACCGCGGACACAAGGTGGCCGACGGGTCGGTGCACGAACTGGCGGCGCGCGCCGACCTGGCCGCCGCCGGCTCGAACCTCGAGCAGATCTTCCTGCGCGTCACCGGACACGATACGAGCGCCGACGCCCCGGCGCCCCGATGATCGGCGCGACGTTCTACATCATGCGGTGCTCGGCGAAGAACCGGGTGCTGCGGCGCCTGCAGCGGCTGCGCGAGCCGCGCTACCTCATTGGCGCGATCGTCGGCACGGCCTATCTCGGGTTCGCGATCTTCGGCCGCCTGCTCGGCAGCCGGGCGTCCGCACGGCGCGGAGCGCCAGATGCCGACCGCGCTCCTGCCGCCCGCGTTTGCGGCGCTCGGCCCCGCCATCGGTGGATTCGCGCTGATGATCCTCGCCGTCGGCACGTGGCTCCTTCCCTCAGCGACCGGGCTGCTGTCGTTCTCGAGCGCCGAAAAGGAAATGCTCTTTACGGCGCCGCTCACGCGCCGGCAATTGCTGCTGTACCGCTTGATCCGATCGCAGTGGTCCGTGCTGTTTGGCGCGGTCATCTTTGCGATCGCGTATCCATCGGCAACGAGCGGCGCGAGAATCCGCGGCCTCGCCACGGTCTGGCTCGCGCTGATGGCGTGCAATCTCTTCATGACCGGCGTGACGCTGACGCGCGCCCGCGCCACGATCGCCGGCGCGGCGCGCCGGCTCGTCCTGCTTCCGCAGAGCCTGACGTTCCTCGCGTTTCTCGTCGTCGCCGCCAGGCTCCTGGCCGCGGTGCGCAGCGCGCCGATTGAGACCGCGCGGCAGGCGTTCGACATGTTCGCCGCGGCCGTCGGATCGGGAGCGGCCCGCGTCGCGTTGTTTCCGTTCGCCGCGCTCGTGCGGCCGTTGTTCGCGGAGTCGACAACCGCGTTCATCCCGCAATACGCCGTCGCCGTGCTCGTCTACGCGGTCCTCGTCGGCTGGGTGTTACAACTGGACGCCGGGCTGGACGTCGTGTCGGAGACGACCGGCGACCGCATCGACACGCCGCGGCTGTTGCGGAAACCGACCTATCGCGAGCGCGCGCCGGCGTGGACGCTCGCGTTGCAGGGACGGCCCGAGGGCGCGTTTGTCTGGAAGGCCGCGCAGCAGACCTTCCGCCGCGTCGATCGCGGCCTGATCATCCGGCTGGCGCTCATCCTGGTGTGGGGAATGTTCATCGTCACCATCATCGGCCGGACGCGCGGCATCGCGCAGGCGCTCGCCGGCTTTGCGGCCTTTGCCGCAGTGTTCGCCACGGTGATGGGACCGCAGATGGTTCGATCGGACCTGCGGCAGGACCTGGCCAACCTCGACGTCCTGCAGACGTGGCCCGTGCGTCCGGCGGCGGTCGTGCGCGGCGAGATCCTCTGGCCGGCGATCGTGGTCACGGTGGTCGCCTGGTTCCTCGGCGTCATCGCGATATCAATGTCGGCGTCGTTGTTTTCACGAACCGGGCTGGAACTGCGGATGGCGTTCGGCATCGCGGCGCTGATCCTCGCGCCGGCGCTGGTGCTGTCGCAGTGCACGATCCACAACGCGACGGCGCTGCTCTTTCCCGGATGGATTCCGGCGGACGGGCAGCGGCCGCGCGGCGTGGATGCGCTCGGTCAGCGCCTGATTCTGCTGGGCGCGACCTGGCTGGTGCTGATCATCTCGCTGCTGCCCGGCGCGATCGCCGGCGGCATCCTGTGGCTGGCGTTCCGCCGCTTCATCGGCGCGTGGATCCTGATTCCGTCCGCGCTCGTCGTGACGCTGTTCGTGCTGGTTGAAGTCCTGATGGCGACCGAAGCGCTCGGGCCGGCGTACGAGAGCCTGGATATTTCGAGCGTGGAGCGAATCGAGTAGCGGCTATTCGGGCTTCTTGTCGGTGTACTTGATGACCGGGTGGCCGTCGACGATTTCGATGCTCTTGTACAGCTGCGTGGTGGCGGTCGCCGGTTTGACGCGGCGTCCGGACAGATCGTTCACCTTCACCACGTAGTCCTTGGTTTCGCGATACGGCGGGATGGTCTGGCCGTATTTGTCCACGGCGCCGGGACCGGCATTGTAGGCGGCGAGCGCGAGCTGCTCGTTGTTGTCGTAGCGATCGAGCAGTTGCCGCAGGTAGGCGACGCCGCCGCGCACGTTTTCAGAAGGGTTGAACGCGTTTCTCACGCCGAATTCGCGCGCGGTCGCCGGCATCAACTGCATCAGGCCCATGGCGCCCTTGTCCGAGAGCGCCGACGGATTGAACGCCGACTCCACCTGGATGACGGCGCGGACCAGCGACGGGCGAACGTTGTTCCTGCGCGAATGCTCCACGATCAGGTCGTCGTAACTGCTGCCGCGGTCCTCGGCGGGGAAGGCGCGCGTCGTCCGGACATCGTCCGCCCGCGGCACTGCATACGAGTGCACGTCCGCGTCTTTTTCGGGCCGGACGTTCGACAGGACGAGCTGTCCGTCCGGAGATCGGAACGTGTAGATCTGTGCGCTCGCGGGCAGAGCTGTTCCCACGACGAGCAGGCACATGACCAGGAGATGAGTTGTGTATCGGCCAGAGATCACGGGTTTGCACCCAGCGGCCGGGGGAGGAGCCGCTAGCTTCTATATCGGCAGCACGCTGCGACTGAATAGGGCAGGTAGGGCAGGTAGGCGGTGGGCAGGTAGGGCGGGTAGGGCAGGTGGGCGGCAGGTAGGGAGCGCCTGCGGCCATGCGAGCGCGAGGACAAGAAAATCCGAGCGCGAGCATCGGCGTCAGTTCGCGCTGGGGGTGGGGCCCCAGCGCAAGTGAAAGAAAGTTGGGCGGGTGGGCCAGATTTAAAACCGGCCCCTGAGCAGGCTATACGCCGACGGGATCTCCGAGCTCTATCAGGTGCACCTTGCCGTCCGGCACGATCTGCACCTTCTTCGCGAACGCCTTGTGCGCAGCGAAAAACGTGCTGAGCGCGTTGGTCTTGTCCGACCAGTCGTCGCGGACCTTCGCCTTGGCGTTCTTGGCTTTGCGCGCTTTTTCAATCTTCTGCTGCGTCTCCCAATCCTTCTTCCGCTCCACGTCGATGTCGGCGATGGGATAGGTGAGATGGATCGTGTATGCCGCCTTGTCGCCGCGCGCGTCGAGCAGCATGTTCAACGTCTCGCGCTCGGGATTGCCGTTCTCGCCATTCCCGGAAAAGACGTAGTGATCGGCGGTGATGCGCTCGAGGAACGAGACCTCCATGTTCCGATCGCTGCCGTGGTGCGGCATCTTCAGCACGTCCACGTGCAGCTTGCCGTTCGGCGTGATGGCGCCGATCAGTTCGAGACCCGTCAGAATCTTGTCGCCGCGCGCGTCGCCGGTGAGGAGGATTGACTTGCCGCCGGCCTCCGCGAGCACGACGACGCTCGAGAGATTCGGCACCGACGTGTCGGAGAAGTCGGCCAGCGAGGCTGTCCCGGCGTTCTTCTTCTTCGCCGCCGCGGCTTTCAGGAAGGTATCGTGATCCTTCTGCAGCGCCGCCAGCTCCTTCTTCATCGGTCCGGCGACCTTGAAGGTGAGGCCCTTGCCGATATCGATCGCCTTCGCGCCTTTGGCCGCCAGGATCACCTTGCCGCCGAAATCCGAGTTGAGCGGAATCTTCAGTTTCTTGATGTCGTCGCGCAGGCTGGAACCCCTGATCGACGCTGGCCATGACCATCGCGGCTTCGGGATCCAGCCCTTCGACGTCCGGGTTACCCGACAGCGACGCGGGTCCGAACTGACTCTTGATCGCGGCCAGCAGATTGTCCGGATCGTTGCCGATGATGTCGTCGAACGTGTTGTGCCAGAACCCGAGGATCTTGATCGGCAGCGGCTTGTGCGCGTCCTGCGCGGCGGTGAGCTCGCCGGTCATCTCGAGGATGCCGTTGATGTGGTCGTCGTCGATGTGGCTGACCATCGCGGCGTCCACGAGGAGGGCGTCGGTGGCGCTCAGGCCCCGGGCGGCGCGAATCTGGTTCAGGCGCGGCTTCAGCTGCGGCGTGTAGACCTTCGACGGGCCCCCGTCGATGAGCACGAGGCCCGGGTCGGCCTTCGATCCGAAGTGGAGCAGGAGGCAGTCGCCCTTGCGCGCGCGGCGGACGTCGAGGCTGAAGATCATGGCGCCCCTCCTTCAGACTTTCTGAAATGCCCTGAGGACGTCGAGCATGCCGTTGCCCTGGAAGCTGCGTTCGCGTCCGAGATCCGTGGCGGTGTCGCAGAGCAGCGCCTTGATGCGCCGCGGCTGCCCGACCAGTTCCGCGTAGCGCGCCATCAGCATCGCGGCGGCGCCGCTGACATGCGGAGCGGCCATGCTGGTGCCGTCCAGCTCCTTCCAGTCGCCGTCGAACACGCTCGAACTGATGCGCTCGCCTGGCGCCACCAGATCCGGTTTCATCCGTCCATCACCGGTTGGCCCGCGGCTCGAGAAGAAACTGACCCCGTAGGTGTGCGGCCACGAACGATGCGTCGCGCCGACCGTAATCACGCTGTCGGAGTTGCCCGGATCCGTGATGCTGAACGCCGTGTAGCCTTCGTACGCGCCGTCGCGCGTTTCGAACGTGTGGTAGCCCATGTTGCCGGCCGCCGCGACGACCACCACGCCGCTTTCCACCAGGCGCTCGCACTCGTTGCAGATCGGCGTCCGCCCGCACGCGAAATTGCGGACATCGTGGGGGATCGACAGGCTCAGGTTCACGCCGTGGATCGTCATGAACGAGCGGCTGTCGTTCAGGTACCGGATGTACTGAAGCGCGGCGATGATCGCGAACTCGGTGTCGGCCAGCGAGGATCCCGTGTTGAGGACGCGGAAGTCGTACAGGTTGATGTCCGGGCACATGCCGTCCGCGTAATTGGCATTGTCGCCCTTGTCCGCGCCGATGATCCCGGCGACGTGCGTGCCATGCGGGCTGACCGGCTTGTTGTTCGCGCGGTCGCTGATATTCACGAACTGCTCGACGAGCGACCAGTCGATCGCACGATCCTTGGCGGCGTCGTTGGCCAGCGACTTGAGCGTTTGGACCGCCATCGGATACGGGATGTCGCTGCCGGCGATCAACTCCTGGACGCCCGGATCGACGACCGCCGGATCGAGCTTGCGGTTGTCGAGGCTGACGATGCGGCGGATGTTGCTGAAGTCGAAGGTCTTGACGATGCGGTTCGGTGGAGGCTGGGCGCCGTCGGCTTGTTTCGAGGCGTCACGAAATACCGGATGCGTCGAGTCGATGCCCGAGTCGATCACCGCCCAGGTAATCTCGCTGCACTTGACCTTGAAGAGCGTGCGCGCCGCGTCCCCTTTCACGGCAGGGACCGATTTCTCGAGCGCGGGAGACGCGATGCGATTGAGCGAGATCTGCCAGAGGAACGGGTCCTTGTTCGAGTCCGCCTTCGTCAAGAGCCGCGATCTCCTTGACTTCTTCCTTGATCGCCTCGAAGAGATACCAGAGCTCGTCCACGATCGGCTGCGGGGTTTTGAGGCCGGTAATGACGTCGCCGATCCCCTGGCCCTCCTTCTTGACCACCGTCCCCGCCCACAGGATCAGACCGGCGAGCAGCAGATAACGATCGAGCGTGGGGAAGCTCGAGAATTTCTTGGCGACCGCGTCGCGCTCGCTCGGGCCCGTCGCCTGCGCCCACTGCAGGATGGCGCTGATGTGATTCTTCAGGGCGTCGCCGCGGCTCTTGTCCGTTTCGTACACCAGGACCGACTCGTCGATGCGCTTGGTGATCCACCATCCGGTCATCGGCACCAGGATTTGCAGGACCTCGCGAAATCGCAGGCGCGCGGCAATCAGCCCCTGCAAATACGCCACGTGCGGCGCATCGTCCGGCAGCACGGCCGTGGCCTTCGCCGATTTCTTTCGCGCGCCGCTCTTGCCGGCCTTGTGCGCCTTGCTGCGCGCGCGCTTCGACTCGCGATGATCGTGAATCAGCCCGGAGACGATGGAGGCGACCGGACCCGCCGATCGCGACCTGTACGGCGACAGCAGCAGGTCCTGGAGTCCGCCCGGCGCGTTCGCGAACGCGAGCCAGACGTCGCCGAGGATCGGCGAGTCCTGCAGTTGCCGCCGATCCTGCGTCGGACCGAGCAGGACGAGATCGACGAGGGCGCGCGACGAAACCGGAAGGGGCTGCTTCTTGGGTGGCATCGATCAGACTCCAGCGTTGGGATAGGGGAAGCCGGTGGGAGCGCGCAGCGCGGGGTTGACGTGCGAGCGGAGCGCCGCGTCGCAGACCGCGTATCCCCAGTTGATCAGCCGCTCCTGCACGTCCTCGGGCATGCGCTTCAATCGAGTGGGCGTCGCCGCGAGCGCCAGCGTGCGATCGAACGGGCACGGCAGCGCATCGGCCACGCCGTAGTCCGCGATGTTCGTCCGGATGCCCCAGTAGGCGCCCTGCCGCTCTTTGGCGATGAAGCCTTCGATGATTTGCCGCTTGCGCAGCGACCGCACCTGGTTGTCGATGAGCTCGAGGACGCGGAAGGCGTGACGCGGCCAGTCGCTTTTCGGCACGCCTTCGGGCATCGGCTTCGCGCCGGCATCGCTCACGAAGATCGTGGTGTAGCGCTTCCACGCGGTTTCAAGCCCCATGTTGTCGTAGACGCCGCCGTCGGTCAGCACGGCCCGCTTGATGAAGTCGCCGTGTTCGAGGTCGGTGCCCGAGCCGGGCGTGACGCTGCCGGGACGAAGTTCGATCTCGCACGGCGACAGCATCGGCGGCAGGGCGGAAGAAGCCGCGACCGCGCGCGCGAGAGGCACCGTCGGATTCTTGAACTCGCCAACGCGGTAGTCACGCATGGCTTTCTTACTAAAACGCCAGAGCGCACCCGATTGAACATTCATCGCGTTGATGACGAAGCGCGGTTCGTCGGGCAGGTCCTGCAGCGTGGCGCCGTGAAAGAGCTGAATGTCGTAGGCGGCGGTGATGCGATCGCTGATCGTGGTGCCGGGAATGAAGGTGCCGAGCGCGACCGACTCGAGGTCGATCGACTCGCGCGCCATGCCGCGGAGCGGGTCGACGACCAGCGCAAGGAAATCGGTGGAGAGCTGCGAGGGATCGAAGCTCAGCCGTTTCCAGGCGAGCGCGAGGACGGCGGCGGCGATCGAGCCGGCGGACACACTCGAAATGCGCTGCATCGGCTGCAGCAGCTGCGTCTCGTAGAGACGCCACAGCACGCCGACGTGAAAGAGCATCGCCCGATAGCCGCCGCCCGACAGGCACAGCGCGGCGCCAGGCTCCGGTCCGGAGCGGATCTCGTCGCTTGGAATAGCAGTCGTCGGATCGTTGTTCATAGGATCGATCGCGTCAGAGGATGCCGAAGCCTATCCGATTCGGCTACGCGGCAGGAAGGGCAGGTGGGGCAGGTGGGCAGGTAGGGCGGGCGGGGAGGTAGGAGCCAGGATTCGGGGCGTCGTGACTCCGAGTCTTATGTTCGATCCTAGCGGAGGAGTTTCTCGATGACGCCGGGCGCCGCCGCGAGCATCTCGTCGATCTTCTCGGGCTGCTTGCCGCCCGCTTCGGCGAAATCCGGGCGGCCGCCGCCACCGCCGCCGACGATCGGCGCGATTTCCTTGACGACCTGTCCGGCCTTCACTTTCCCGGTCAGGTCTGCGGTGACCGCGACGACCACCTGCACCTTGCCGTCGGTCTCGTTCGCCAGGACCACGACGCCGCTCTTGATCGTTGATTTCAGCGAGTCGGCGAGGCCGCGCAGCGCTTCCTTGTCGAGATCCTTGACGCGCCGCCGCGCAACCTTGACGCCCGCGACATCGACAGTGGTGTCGCCGTCGCCGCCGCTCGCGCCGCCGCCCATGGCCGCCTGGGTCTTGAGCTGCGACACCTCGCGGGTCAGTTTCTTGACGTCGCCCTGCAGCCGCTCGATCGTCTCGACCGCCTGATCTTCGCCGATGTGCAGGGCGCCGGTGATCCGCCGCAGCCCGGCGCGCCGCTCCTGTACCCACGCCACCGCGCCGTTCCCGGTCAGCGCTTCGATCCGGCGGACGCCCGCCGCGACGCCGCCTTCCGCGACGATGACGAACGAGACCGATATCGCCGGTCGCTTTGACGTGCGTGCCGCCGCACAATTCGAGGCTGAAGCCGGGAACGTTGACGACGCGGACCGTGTCGCCGTACTTCTCACCGAAGAGCGCCATCGCGCCCGCGGCGATCGCTTCCTGCGTTGAGCGCACGGTCGTCTCGACCGGCGTGTTCAGCACGATGTGCTCGTTGACGATCCGCTCGATGCGGTCGATCTCTTCCTGCGTCACCTGCTGAAAGTGCACGAAATCGAACCGCAGGCGATCCGGCGCGACCAGTGAGCCGGCCTGCTTCACGTGCGCGCCGAGGACCTGGCGAAGCGCCGCGTGGAGCAGGTGAGTGCCGGTGTGATTGCGGCGCGTGGCGTCGCGAACCGCCGCATCGACATCTGCCGTGACGATGTCGCGCGCGCTGAAGCGCGCCGTCCGTGACGTGGACGCGATGCGCTCGCGGCAAGCCCGGGGCGGATTCGCGACAATGCCCTCGACGGTTGCCGCGGCGCCGGTCGCCTCGTTCAGGATGCGCCCGGAGTCGGACACCTGGCCGCCCGATTCGAGATAGAAGGGCGTCCGCGCCAGCACGAGGTAGCCGTGACTCCCGGCGCCCAGCGTGTCCACCGGCTGCCGGGACGCATCGAACATCGCCACGACCGGTACGCCGGAGACATGCGTCGCCGTGTAGCCTTCGAACTGATCGCCGACGCCTTTCAGCGCCGCCTCGTCGGCGACGCCGAACTCCTCGCCCTTCTTCGTCGCCGAACGTGCTTTGCGCCCGCGCCTTGTCGCGCTGACCAGCCATCGCCAGCTCGAAGCTCGCGCGATCGACCGTGACGCTCTCGCGTGGCGGCGGTGTCCTCGATGAAGTCGTAGGGCATGCCGAAGGTGTCGTAGAGGCGGAACGCCGACGTCGCCGGGCAGCACACGGTCCGGCGCCTCGAGCGCCTTCGCGATTTCCGCCTCGAGACGCGGCAGGCCGTCGGTCAGGACGGCATCGAAGCGATTCTCTTCGGCGACGATCGTCTTCTCGATCATCTCGCGGTTGCGGCGCAGCTCCGGATACGCGTCGCCCATCTCGCGCGCGAGCACCGCGACCATCTGGTGAAGGAACGGCTTGTGCAGCCCGAGATGCTTGCCGTGCCGCATCGCGCGCCGCATGATCTTGCGCAGCACGTAGCCGCGGCCTTCGTTCGAGGGGATGACGCCGTCGCTGATCAGGAACGCGGTCGCCCGTGAATGATCGCAAATCACCCGCGCCGAGGTGTCGCGCTCGTCGTCCATGTCGCCGCCGTAGCGATGGCCGCTCATCGCCGCGACCGCCTTCATGATCGCGCCGAAGGAGTCGATGTCGTAGACCGTCGGCACGTGCTGGAGCACGCTGGTGAGGCGCTCGAGCCCCGCGCCGGTGTCGATCGACGGCGCCGGCAGCGGCGTCAGGCGGCCCTGGCCGTCGCGGTCGTATTGCATGAACACGAGGTTCCAGATCTCCATCGTGTCGTCGCCGGGACCATTGACCAGGGCGGGCACGTTCTTCGACAGGTCCGCGCCGCGGAAGTAGTGGATCTCGGAGCACGGTCCGCACGGGCCGGTGTCGCCCATCGACCAGAAATTGTCTTTCTTGCCGAAGCGCAGCACGCGGTCGGGCGCCGCGCCGGTCTCGACCCACAACCTCGCCGCTTCATCGTCCGCAGAAACCGCGTCGTCGCCCTCGAAGACGCTGAACCAGAGGCGCTCCGGATCCAGCTTGATAGACGTTGACCAGCAGGTTCCACGCGAAGCGGATCGCGTCGGCCTTGAAGTAGTCGCCGAACGAGAAGTTCCCGAGCATTTCGAAGAACGTGAGGTGCCGCGCGGTGCGGCCGACGTTCTCGAGGTCGTTGTGCTTGCCGCCGGCCCGCACGCACTTTCTGCGAGCTGGCCGCGCGCGAGTAGTCCCGCTTTTCGCGGCCGAGGAAGACGTCCTTGAACTGGTTCATCCCGGCGTTCGTGAAGAGCAGCGTCGGATCGTCGCCCGGCACGAGCGGCGAGCTGGCGACCACACGATGCCCGTTCTCAGCAAAAAACTTGAGGAACGACGCGCGCATTTCGTTCGAGGTCATTGGTGACATTCTAAGATAGTCGAAGAGCGTACGAGCAGACAGAGTCGCCACGAAGACACGAAGGCCACGAAGAAACAGCCATCATGATCTGGACTTCGTGATCTTCGTGCTTCGTGGTGGCTTCAGGCGCGGCTGCCGGCGTATTCCTCGTAGGTCCCCTTGAAGTCGTCGATCCGGCCGTGGCTCGATGTGCCAGACGCGCGTGCCGACTTCGTCCATCAGGTCCTCGTCGTGCGTGACCAGGAAGACCGTGCCTTCGTACTTCTGCAGCGCGATGTTGAGCGCGTTGATCGACTCGAGATCCAGGTGGTTCGTCGGCTCGTCGAGCACGAGGACGTTCGGCTTCTGCAGCATGATGCGGCAGAACAGCAGGCGCGCCGTCTCGCCGCCCGACAGCGCCTCGGTCGGCTTGAGCCCTTCCTCGCCGCTGAACAGCATCTGGCCGAGCAGGCCGTGGATGTCCTGGCGATGCGCGTCCGGATCGAACTGGTGCAGCCACTCGACGGCGGTCATGCCCTTTGGCGATCGCGCCGGTGTGATCCTGCGGAAAGTAGCCGATCGACACCTCGTGGCCCCAGCGAATCGTTCCGGCGTCCAGTCGCTCTCTTGTCGGCGGCCACGCCGGGCGCATCCGCCAGCAGCGCCTTCAGCAGCGTCGTCTTGCCGACGCCGTTGCGGCCGACGAGGACGATCTTTCTCGCCGCGGTTGACGACCGCCTCGAAGTGCGGGACGACCTTGTGCTTGCCGAAGCTTTTCGACACGCCGGAGCACTCCATCGCGAGCCGGCCGGACGGCCGATTCATCGCGAACTTGATGTACGGCCGCTGGATGTTCGAGCGCGCCAGCTCGGTCGTCTGCAGCCGTTCGACTTCCTTGCGGCGCGAGGTCGTCTGGCTGGCGCGGGTGCCGGCGCCGAACCGCGCGATGAAGTCGTTCAACTGCGCGATCTTCTTCTCGCGCTGCTCGTTGTCCGATCTCGACCTGCGAGCGGATCTGCGTCTTGGCGATCACCATGTCGTCGTAGCCGCCGGTGTAGGTGATGATCGTCTGGTAGTCGATGTCGGCGATGTGCGTGCAGACCGCCGTTCAGGAAATGGCGATCGTGCGAGATGACGATCAGCGTGCCGTCGTAGCGCACGAGGAACTCGCGCAGCCAGTGGATCGAGTCGAGGTCGAGGTGGTTGGTCGGCTCGTCGAGCAGCAGCGCCTGCGGATGGCCGAAGAGCGCCTGCGCGAGCAGCACGCGGACTTTCTGGCCGCCCTGCAGCTCGCCCATCTTCCGCTCGTGGAGCTCGTCGGGGATGTCGAGACCCTGCAGCAGGATCGCCGCGTCGCTCTCCGCCGAATAGCCGTCCTCGTCGCCGACGATGCCTTCGAGCTCGCCGAGGCGCATGCCGTCCTCGTCGGTCATGTCGGCGCCCTTGTCGTAGAGCGCCTCCCGTTCTTCGAGCGCCCGCCACAGCCGCCCGTTGCCCATGATGACCGTGTCGACGACGCGGAACTGGTCGAAGGCGAACTGGTCCTGCCGCAGGACGCCGAGCTTGGCCGGCGCCGAGACCGTGCCGCGCTGCGGCGGCAGCTCGCCGGTCAGCAGCTTCATGAACGTGGATTTGCCGGCGCCGTTCGGCCCGGTCAGGCCGTAGCGCCGCCCTTGCGAGAACGTCGTCGTGACGTCCTCGAAGAGGACCTTCGAGCCGTACCGCATCGACACACCCTGGACGGTAATCATTCCTCAGCCTCGCCGCGCTCTGTTCACTGGTAGAAACCTCTTATTGTAGCGCGGCTGCGGGCTCGCAGGCTCTAGGCTTTGGGCTTTGGGCTTTAGGCTCTGGGCTTTAGGCTTCGGGCTTCGGGCTTCGGGCTCAGGGCGTTTACGTTTCGCCGAGAGCGACTTCAGGACTTGGTCCGATTCGAAGCCCTGCGTCACGAGATACTGGTAGAGCCGCTGAAACTCGCGATCGTCCTCGATCGGGCGATCGCCACGCAGCCGGCGGCTGAGCGGCCGCTCCGATCAGGTCATGCGCCGTCCACGTCGCCTGAACGCTTCCTCGACGGCGTGTTGCGACGGTTGCCGGCGCGATCCGGCGCCTGGATTGCAAGCCGACGTTTCACGCGAAATCTGCCGCGGTGCTTCGATAGACGTTTCGGTGCGCGCAGATCGCCGCGCGACGCGCGCGTCGTCGAGCGCCCGATCGCTTTCAGCCGCTCGATGGCGGCGTCGATCTCATCGTCGCAAGATGGAGCCGCGACGCGTAAGACGCTGCGCGGATCTGTGCCTCGGAAAGCTCGCGCCGCGCGAGCATCGTCAGCGGCGTCGACATACGCGCGCTACGTTCGATAGCGCTTCGAGATTCGGGCTCGAGCGTCGCGAGGACTGTCTGAGGCCCAGGTATTCACGGCATGCGAGCTGGCGCGTCGAGAGCACGCGCAAGCGATCGGTATCTCGTGCAGCCGATTGATCGTCTGAAACAGGAGCGTGCGATCGACGATGAGCGCGTGGCTGCGGCCATCGCCAGAACGGAACATCGGTCAAGAAACGTCAGGCGACGCCGGGCGAAGCGGTTCGATCGACAACGCAGACATTGTCGAGAGACATCTGCCCGGTCGACGCGCGTAGAACAGGCATTTCGAAGATCTGCGACAGGCGCAGAGCTGCTCGAAGCGCTCAGCATCGCTCGTCGGTTACGCTGGTGGGCGGACCTGATCGATGCGACGACCGAGAGTTCCAGCGGCTCTATCGCGATCTCGTCGTGCAAGGCTTCGAGTCCGACCAGGTGTTGAAGGTGCTGTCCGCGAAGCGCGCGCCAAAGCCCAGGGCCTGAAGCCTGAGAGCCTGAGAGCCTGAAGCCCGGAGCCCCGTCGTCCCCTACTTCGCAAACCTCGTCACTTCCGGCGCGCGCGCGCCGACGCCGGCGGTGACGGTCTTGGCCATTTCGTCGCGGCTGATGTCGGCGGTCGTCGAGATGCCCTGCACCTTGAGCTTGAACTCGTCCACGTTGGACGCCCAGCGGAGCGCCTCGTCGTAGGAAATGAGCTCCTGCATGTAGAGGCCGAAGATCGACTGGTCGAACGTCTGCATGCCGTATTGCGACGTGCCGGACGCGATCGCGCCGTGAATGAGATGGGTCTTTTCCTTGTCGACGATGCAGTCGCGGATGAAGGCGGTGCTGATCATCACTTCGACCGCCGGGGCGCGCCCGTTGCCGTCGGAGCGCGGGATCAGGCGCTGTGAAATGACGGCCTTGAGCACCGCCGCGAGCTGCAGGCGCACCTGTTTCTGCTGGTGCGGCGGAAACACGGCGATGATGCGGTTGATCGTCTCGGTGGCGTCGAGGGTGTGCAGGGTCGAGAGCACCAGATGGCCGGTTTCGGCCGCGAGGAGACCGGTTTCAATCGTTTCGAAGTCGCGCATTTCGCCGACCAGGATGACGTCCGGATCCTGGCGGAGCGCGCTGCGCAGCGCCTGCGCGAACGACCGCGTGTCGACCGAGACCTCGCGCTGGTTGATGATCGACTTCTGATCGCGGTGGAGGAATTCGATCGGATCCTCGACCGTCATGACGTGCGAGCAGCGCGTGTGGTTGATGTAATCGATGAGCGCGGCGAGCGTGGTGCTCTTGCCGCTGCCGGTCGTTCCGGTCACGAGCACGAGGCCGCGCTCTTCCTCGGCGATGCGCTTCAGCACCTGCGGCAGCTGCAGTTCGTCCACCGAGCGAATCTGCATCGGGATGACGCGGAGGACGAGGCCGACGGTGCCGCGCTGCTGAAAAATGTTGACAGCGGAAGCGGCCCAGTCCGGGCACGCTGTACGCGAGGTCGACTTCCTGCGCTTCCTTGAATTTCTGCCGCTGCGACGCGGACATGATCGACGCTCCCATCGCCACGACTTCGTCGTGCTCGAGGCGCTTGTCTTCGTTGACCGGGACGAGCGAGCCGCGGACACGCATCAACGGGTAGCTGCCGACCTTCAGATGAAGGTCCGACGCCCCGGAATCAACGGCCGTCTTGAGGAGATCGTTAACCTGCATAGGCTCTGCGCTCTTGTGGCTAGGCTCTAGGCTCTAGGCTTTGGGCAAGCCCCTCAGCATCGATGGGGAAACCTGAGAGAAACTATCGGGAGGCGCGGCAAATCGTGCAGTAGTAGGCGGGGAGAAAGCGTGAAGTTCTGCGCGAAGCGTTACAGGCGTTGGGCTTAGGCTCTGGGCTGGGCTTCAGGCTCTCGGGCTTTAGGTACTTCTCACTGGCACCGGGCAACGCCACGGCCAGAGCCCAAAGCCCAAAGCCCGAGAGCCCAACTCCCGTCCTACCGCCGCGCCCCGACGCCGGAGACGGCTTTCGCGCTGCGCAGGCTGGCTTCTTCGGGGTAGACGTAGGTGAGCCAGCCGTGCGTGTCGGGCGTGTCGCCGTTGATGACGTCGAAGAACGCCTGCTGCAGCCGGGCGGTCACCGGGCCGCGGTGGCCGGGACCGATCGTGATCTTGTCCATCGAGCGGACCGGGGTCACTTCGGCCGCGGTGCCGACGACGAAGACCTCGTCGGCGACGTACAGCATCTCGCGCGGCAGGTTTGTTTCGGTGACGGTGTAGCCGAGGTCGCGCGCGAGCGTGGCGATCGAGTCGCGCGTGATGCCGCCGAGGATCGAGGCGCTGAGCGGCGGCGTGTAGATCGTCCCGTCGCGCACGATGAAGATGTTCTGTCCCGATCCTTCGCTGACGTTGCCGTAGACGTCGAGCGCGATGCCTTCGGAATAGCCGTCGGCGAGCGCCTCCATCTTGATCAGCGCGGAGTTGGCGTAGTTGGCGGTGGCCTTGGCGCCGGCGGGCAGCGTGTTGGGCGCCATCCGCGACCAGCTGCTGACCTTCATGTCCACGCCCTGCTCGAGCGCTTCCGCGCCGAGATACGCGCCCCATTCCCAGAGCAGGATGGTCGCGTCCACGGGGTTGTTCAGCGGGTTCACGCCGAGCGTGTCGTAGCCGCGGTAGATGAGCGGGCGGATGTAGCACGCCTTCATCTCGTTGGCCCGGATGGTGTCCAGCACGGCGCTGCGCCAGCCGGCCAGGTCGAGCCGGTACTCCATGCGGTAAATCTTGGCCGAGTTGATCAGGCGGACCAGGTGCTCGTCCAGGCGGAAGCACGCGGAGCCCTTCGGCGTCGCATAGCAGCGCGCGCCCTCGAAGACGCCGCTGCCGTAGTGGATGACGTGCGACGCGATGTGGATCGTCGCGTCCTTCCACTCGACCAGCTTGCCGTTCATCCAGATCTTGCCCGTGCCCGAAAACGACATGAGAGCGCTCCTTCCCTCGATTCTAACTTATCGGGCGTCCAGCCCTGAGCGTCCAGCGTCGAAGAGGCCCGCCCTGCAGCGTAGTCGAAGGGCCCGCCCTGAGCGTAGTCGAAGGGGATTACTGGGCTTCGCCGCAGAAGGGGCAGCGATCCGAACGGGCGTGGAGCGGCTTGCGGCAATGCCAGCAGAACCGCGCCTGGGGCGTTTCACGGGCCCTGAGCCGCATCTGGATGTCCTGCGCGTCGTCGGCCGCGGTGTCGGCCGGCAGGGGAGTCGGGCGCGGCGTGCGGCGGGGGCCGCCGCGCGCCGACAGGATGTCCTCGAGCATCTCGCCGGCCCGCTGATACCGCGCGTGGATGTCCGGCGCCATCGCTTTCATGACGACGTCGTTGATCGCTTTCGGGATCTTCGGATTGCGCGAGCGCGGCGCGATCTGCATCTCGCCGCGCATCAGGCGATCGATGTCGGACGGCGTCGGCGTCTCGTAGGGAAGATCGCCGGTCAGCATCTGGAACATGGTGACGCCGAGCGAATAGAGATCGCTGGCGAACACCGCCTTGCCGTGGAACTGCTCGGGCGCCATGTAAGGCGGGCTGCCAATCACCGTCGTGCCGTGCGCGGCGATTTCGAGGAACCGCGAGGTGCCGAAATCCGCGACCTTCAGCAGCCCGTTGTCGGTGACCAGGACGTTCGACGGCCGCAGATCGCGATGCAGCACGCCCTGCCGGTGCGCATGATCGACGGCGTTGCAGATCTGGCAGGTGTAGTCGAGCGCGAGCGGGACATCGAGCGCGCCGTCGCGCGAGATGAGCGCTTCGAGCGTCTCGCCCGGCACGAATTCCATGACGATGAAGAAGATGTTTTCCTGCTTCTCCGCGGTCATGACCGTGACGATGTTGGGATGATTGAGGCTGGCCAGCAGCCGCGGCTCGCGCAGCAGCTCGCCGAAATCGACGCCTTGCCGGTGCGGAACCTTCAGTGCGACTTTCTTGTCGATCCAGGTGTCTTCCGCGAGGTAGACCGTGCCGAACCCGCCGCTGCCGATCGTCGAAAGGATCTTGTACTTTCCGATGATCTGACTGCGGAAGAACATTACGGCGGAGTATAGCGCACTGAACAGGTGCGGGGTGCGGGGGTGCGAAGTGCGAAGTGCGGTGCGGGGTGCGAAGTGCGGTGCGCGGTGCGACAGTGCGCGGTGCGTGGTGCGAAGGCGGCTGCAGAGTCGATGCGGCTAACGTCGATCGGGAGTACGGGCGAGGTAGGCGCGCAGTCCGGCGACGGCGCGTTGGGCGCGTTGGCAGAGATCGGTCAGGCGGCGCCAATCCTCCGAACCCAACAGTCGTGTGTCGTTCAGATGCTGGAGATGGTTTTCGGTCTCCACGAGAGACGCGCGCGCAATTGACAGGAAGTGCGCGAACTCGCGGTGCGAATAGCGACCGAATCCTTCCGCAATATTCGCCGGCGCCGACCGCGCCGATCGTTTCAGATCTTCGCAAAAACTCCGATCTTCGCGCTCTGACGTCAGCGGCAAGAACTGCGTACACGGCGACCTTCAATTCGTTCGACAGCTGCCAACACGTGAGTTCCTTGAAATGCGAAGCACCCATGCCCGTTGCGCGAGCACGGACTGTGCCGCTCCCGCACCTCGCACCGCACTTCGCACCGCGCACCTCGCACCAGCATCCCCGCACTTCGCACCGCACCTCGCACCCCCGCACCGCGCACCCCGCACTGTCCGTATAATCCCCCCGTGCATCGATTTTTTGCGCCCGCTCTGGATCCTGGCGACGAGACGGTCGCGCTCCCTCGTGAAGAAGCGGAGCACCTGTCGCGCGTGCTGCGGCTCGGCGTGGGCGATACGGTGTCGGTGTTCGACGGACGCGGCCACGAGTTCCTCGCGCGGGTCACCGCGGCGAGCTCGCGCGAGGCGCGCGTCGCGTTGCTGTCGCGCGTCGAGCCGCCCGCCGAACCGCCCGTGCACCTCACGCTCGTGCAGGCCGTCCTCAAGGGCGACAAGATGGACGACGTGGTGCGCGACGCGGTGATGCTGGGCGTTGCGGCGATTCAGCCGCTGGTCACCAGGCGCACGGAGACGACGGTCGCGGCGCTGCTCCGGGGCGCGCGCGTCGAGCGCTGGCGGCGCGTGGCGCTCGCGTCGGCCAAGCAGTCGCGGCGCGCCGTGCTCCCGGAAATCCGCACGCCGCTGACGCTCGAGACGTACCTGGATGAACCCGTTCCGGCCACGCGTCTGATGTTCGTCGAGCCCAACGCGCACGCCGACGTCGAAACGCTCGCGGCGCTCAGGCGCGAGCCGGTGCCCGCGGACGCGGCGATCTGGGTCGGACCCGAGGGCGGCTGGGAAGAGCACGAATGGAATCTGGCGCGCGAGCGCGGCGCGCGGCTCATGTCGCTCGGCCAGCGGACGCTGCGTGCCGACGCCGTGGCGGTAGCCGTCATGAGCGTCCTGTCCTTCCTCTGGGAAGCGTGACGCGCGGCGTGTGCTAGCATTTCGGGTTCTCTTTTCTTCATTCCGCTCCTTCATACACGTCTGTTGATGCGCATACTCGGTGGGCCCACGCTGATCGTCTGTCTTGCCTTCGCCGCGCCGGCTCTGGCGGGGCAGCAGGGCGACGAACCCGATCGCAAACAAGCCCATGCCGTTCGCGTGCCGCCGGGCGCCATCAGGCTCGATGGGCGGCTCGACGAAGCCGTCTGGCAGACCGCCACGCCCGTCACCGACTTTCTGCAGGCCGAGCCGGTCGAGAATGCCGAGCCGACCGATCGCATGGAAATACGGTTCGTCTACGACGAGACCGCACTGTGGATTGGCGCGCGCATGTCGAGCGCGAGCGCGATTCAGGCGCCGATGAGCCGTCGCGACGATGGCGATCAGGCGGAGTATCTGCAGATCGAGCTCGACACGTATCTCGATCGCCGGACCTCGTACATGTTCGGCGTCACCGCGTCCGGCGTCCGGCTGGATCACTTTCACCCGAGCGACAACGAGGGCGACACCGACGCGCAGTTCGATCCGGTCTGGCAGGCGAAGACCAACGTGGACGAGCGCGGCTGGACGGCGGAGCTCTGGCTGCCGTTTTCCCAGCTCCGTTTCAACGATCAGCCCGAACGGGTCTGGGGCCTCAACATCAAGCGCTGGCAGCCGCACCTGAACGAGCAGGACTACTGGGTCGTCGTCGGGCGCACGCGCAGCGGCTGGGCGTCGCATTTCGGCGACCTGCGCGGCATCGAAGGCGTCAACCCGAAACAGCGGCTCGAATTCCTGCCGTACGTGGCGAGCTCGAACCGCATGACCGCGGATCGCGATCCCAACAATCCGTTCGACGACGGCGTGAATCTCGGCGGCCGCGTCGGCGCGGACGTGAAGATCGGCGTCGGATCGAACCTGACGCTCGAGGCGACGATCAACCCCGACTTCGGCCAGATCGAAGCCGACCCGGCCGAGGTGAACCTCACCGTCTTCGAAACGATCTTCGAGGAGCGCCGGCCGTTTTTCATCGAAGGCAACAGCGTGCTGGTGGCGGGCACGAGCAACTACTACTACTCGCGCCGCATCGGCGCGCGCCCGAGCGGTCCGGCGACGGGCGACTACGTCGACTACCCGGACGTCAGCACGATCCTCGGCGCCGCCAAGCTGACGGGACGATTCAAGTCCGGGTTGTCGGTCGGCTTCCTGGGCGCGATGACCGGCGCGGAGACGGCGCACGTGTCAACGGCGGGTCTTCGCTCCGACGTCGCGGTCGCGGCGCCGACGGCCTGGGGCGTGAGCCGGGTCATCCAGCAGTTCGGCCGCGAGGGTTCGACCGTTGGCGCGCACGTGACGCTGGTGCATCGCGACATGGCGGCCACCGACGCGCTCGCGGCCCTGCAGGTCAGAAACGCCATCACGACCGGCGTCGATACGCGCATCCGGTTCGCCAATCGGACCTACGAAGCGACGGGCAACGTCGGCCTCACCTACATGGACGGCGAGCCGGCGGCGATCGAGCGCGTGCAGCGCGCGAGCACGCACTACCTGCAGCGGCTCGATCAGCCGACCATCCGTCTCGATCCGACCCGGCGAACGATTGCCGGCACGCAGATCACCAGCAGCCTCAACAAGATCGGCGGGCTGCACTGGCTCTGGGGCGCCAACATCATGATCGAGTCGCCGGAGTTCGATCCGAGCGAGTTCGGCCGCCTGAATTACGCCGGCGACATTCAGGGAGGTCCGCGTCTCACGTATCGCGAAACGCGGCCCGGCAAGATCTTCAGGGCGTATTCATTCCAGGGCAGCTACCAGAGTTATTCGTTCTTCGACACGGATCTCGGGTTCCGCAACTCGTTCACCAGCAACAACAGCTTCACCTGGAAGAATTTCTGGGTGTCGAGCGTGAGCCTGACCGAGTACCTGCACGGCCTGGACGTGCAGGGCACTCGCGGCGGCCCGTCCATGGGCACGCCGCGCGGCTGGTCGTTCAACACGACGCTGCGCAACAGCAACGGCGCCAGGACCCGCTGGAGCGGGGCGGCGACCGTGCGCGGCAACGAGTTCGACGAGAAGTCGTGGTTCCTGGTCACGAGCCTCTCGGCCCGCCCGTCGCCGTCGATCCAGCTGTCGGTGGATCCCGAGTACGACAACGAGAAAGGCGCGGCCGGCATTTTCAGCGGTCCAATCGGGCGGCAATATCTCACGACGCTGCCGGGCGGAAGCCCCGACACCTACGGCAGGCGCTACGTGTTCGGCCTGGTCGATCGCACGACGCTGTCGGCGCAGCTGCGATTCAGCTACACCTTCAAGCCTGACGTGACGCTCGACGTCTACATGGAGCCGTTTGCGGCAAGCGGACAGTATCGCGGCTTCGGCGAACTGCTCGCATCGCGCAGCCGCGACTTGCGCATCTACGGCACCGACGGGACGACCATCACCAGGCTGCCCGATCACAGCTACACGGTGACCGACGGTTCGTCGACCTTCGCGCTCGCCAATCGCGATTTCAACGTCCGCTCGTACCGCAGCAACATCGTGTTGAAGTGGGAATGGCGCCCGGGCAGCACGTTGTATGTCGTCTGGCAGCAGAACCGATCGGGCACCGTCGATCACGGCGAACACGTCAACGCCGCCGATCTCTTCCACTCCCTCTCCGCGCCCGGAGACAACATCGTCGCCGTCAAGACGACGGTGTGGCTGTCTCCGTAGGCTTTGGGCTTTAGGCTCTGGGCTCTGGGGCTTGTGCCGTGATGGCGTTGCCCCGTGCCAAGTGAGAGGTACCTAAAGCCTAAAGCCTAGAGCCCAAGGCCTGGAGCCGCGAGCCGCGCCCTATCGCGCCGCGAGCTTGAAATCTTCCGTCTTCACATCGCCCTCGCTCAGCGTCAGGTGCTGCGCGCCGGCGCGCTGCTGCTCGAGGAACGCGGGCTCGAACCACTCGCCCTGTTCGGTGGGATCGACCGCGGCGATCAGATAGTCGCCGGGCGGCAGGCCTTGAATCTGATATTTGCCGTTCTGATCCGGACGCGCCGTCATGATCTGCCGCGCCTGCGGCCGCCAGAGTGACGGATCGGACGGGAACGCGAGCACGGTGTACTCGGTGATCGGCGTGCCGTTGTTGTCGGTGAGCGTGCCGCTGACACTCGTCAGACGGTCCGTGAAAATCACCGCGACGCCGGCGAGCGTCTGCCCGCTCTTCAGTTCGATGGGCGTGTCGATGATGTCGCGGCCCCCGAGCGTGACGGATTTCAGCGACCAGCCGCGGATTCCGTTCTGCAGGCGAATCAGGTGCGGGCCGGCCGACACGCCGTCGATCGCAAACGTGCCGTCGTTTCCGATACGCGCCACCGGGTTGGGACCGAGGTTGACGAAATCCGGCGTCGGCGCGGCGATCCTCACTTGTCCGGGATTCGGCGCCGCCGTCTGCGTCGTCTGGAACGTCACGGTGCCGGTGATCGTCGCGCCGGGCGCCAGCACGATGTTGACGTCGCGGAGATCGCCGTCGCTGACGACCAGCGGCTGCATGGCCCATTGCGGCGTGCCGTTGTTGGCGTCGCCGGCGCGCGCCCGCAGCACGTAGCGGCCCGGCGCGACATTCGGAATGGCAAACGATCCGTCGCGCTGAATCCGCGCGCCGCTGGCGTCTGCGAATCCAGGACCGCCGCCTCCGGTCTCAGGCAGCAACGCGACGTTGCCGTTGACCACCGGCGCTCCGTCTGATCGGACGGCGCGCCCGCTGATCGTCCCGGTGCGCACCAGCAGGACACCGAAGTCGATGTTCAGGACTTCAGCGCTCAGTCCGACGGTCACCGGACGGGCGGCGTCGGCCGACGGCACACCTGGATAGAAGGTGGGCGCATAGCCGACGGATTCCGGCTGCGCGCTCAGCTGGTGCGCCGGCGCGGCCCTGCAGCGCCACATCGCCGCCGGCAAATGCTCCGCCGCGCCCGCCCCGGCCGCCTCCTGCGGGGCCGGGTCCCGGACCGCCCGGCGGTGGACCGCCCGGTCCCTGACCGCCGAAGCCGCGGCCGCCGACGTCGAAATTGCGGCTCGTCGCGCTGACGTAGTAGTCGCCGGGGTTCAGCCCCCACACGCGGTACGCTCCCTGGTCGTCCGTCTGCCCTCCGCCTGCGGGCACGAGCTGACGGTTTCCCTGCGCGTACTGGTAGCGCAGCACACGGACGGTCGCGCCAGGCAGCGGATCGCCGCTTTCATCGACGACGTGACCGGCGATTGCGCTGCCGCGCGGCAGGCGGAAGTCCACGCCCGTGAGCTGCTGGCCATCGGCGAGTTGCAGGGGAGTGCCCGCCTGCAGCGGCCGCCGCTGCCCGTACGACAGGCTGACATAGCCGGTCTTCGACACGGCGACGGTGTAGCGGCCCGCCGGCAGCTGCGTGAACTCGTAGACGCCGTCGTTGTCGGTGGCGGCGCCGCGTCCGCCGGGCACTTCCGCCGCGTTGATGAACACGCGCGCGCGTGTTACTGGCCGGCCAGTATCGAGGCTCAGTACACGTCCGGCGATGCGACCGGCCGGTGCGGGCGCCTGCGTTTGTGCTGTCTGCTGCGCCGGTGTATCGCGCGTTGGCTGCTGTGGCCGGGTCTGGGACTGCGCGCCGACGACCAGCGTCGTCACGACGCTTGCGGTGGCGAGCGAGAAGACATGAAGCCGTCGCGACATGGAAAGGGAGGACTCCTGAGCTCCTGGCGTTTAGACGGCGATTGTAGCGCCGCGGTTGAACGCCAGACCCACCCATCCGTCTTCCTGGGCCTCCCACACGACCTGCGCCGCCGGTGCAAACGCCGCGACGACGCCGTCGCGTTCGTGCGTCATGAGCCCGCTGACCACGAGCGTTCCACCCGGGCGGACGAGAGCGGCGAGCTGTGCGGCGGACTGGACGAGCAGCGCGCCGGTCAGGTTTGCGGTGACGACGTCCGCGGGGCGCAAGGCGCTGTCGCGCAGATCGCCGACGATGAGCCGTACATCGGCCGCCGCCGGGTTCAAATCGAGATTCTCGCGGGCTGACTGGATGGCGTCGGCGTCGAAGTCGATTCCCACGACCGCTCCCGCGCCGATGAGGCGCGCGGCAATCGCCAGGACACCCGATCCGGTCCCCACATCGAGCACCGCGCGGCCGCTCAGTTCGAGGTGTTGCAGCGCCAGCAGGCACAGTCGCGTCGTCGCATGGTGCCCGGTCCCAAAGCCCATCGAGGGGGCGATGACTACAGACAGGGGACTGGGGGCTGGGGACTGGGGCTCGGGGTTGGAGGTTGGAGGTTGGGGACTGGGGAATTGCGCGTGCCACGGCGGGGTGACGACGATGCGCCCGACGACGACCGGTTTGAGATTCTCCTGCGATCGGCGTGCCCAGTCCTCGTCATCGACGTCGCGCGATTCGATGACGGCAGCGGGAAATCGCCGCGCGATTTCGTCGCGCGCCGCGGAGCGATGTGCGTCGCTGGTGAAGAAGATCGTGACGTGAGCGTCGTGTGTTTCGAGCGCAGTGGGCGAGAAGTCGTCTACGGCCGCGAGCAGGACGTCGTCGTCGACGTGTCGAACATCGAGCGCCGGATATTTCAAGCGTCTACCCGAACATGTCCTTGACGCGGTCGAACAGATTGCGTTCGTCCTGAACCTCCGCGTGCGGACGCGGCTCGAAATGTTCCTTCGGCAGCGCTTTCGACAACTGCTCGAGCAGTTGTCGCTGCTCGCGCGTCAGCTTCTTCGGCGTCTGGACCTGCACCGTGGCGAAGAGATCGCCGCGGCCGCGGCCGTTCACGTCGGGCATGCCCTTGTGGCGGAGCCTGAGCGTCGTGCCGGTCTGCGTCCCTTCGGCGACCTTGACGTTCTCGGTGCCGTCGAGCGTCGGCACCTGGATTTCTCCGCCGAGCGCCAGCGTCGTGAAGTTGACCGGCACTTCGCAAAAGAGGTTCATGCCGTCGCGGCGGAAGAACTCGTGCTCCTGCACGTGCACGACGACATACAGGTGACCGGACGGGCCGCCGGCCGACCCGCCTTCGCCTTCGTTCTGGAGCCGGAGCTGCTGTCCGGTGGCGATGCCCGGCGGAATCTTGACCGTGATCTTGCGCTCCTGCGTCACGCGCCCGGCGCCCTGGCAGGACGTGCACGGCTTGCTGATGACGCGCCCGGCGCCCTGACACTGCGGGCACGTGCGCGCGACGGTAAAGAATCCCTGCTGAAAGCGGACCTGGCCCACGCCGCGGCACTGTGCGCAGACGGTCGGCTGCGATCCGGGCGCGGCGCCCGATCCTTTGCACGATTCGCACGCCTCCTTGCGCGGAATCTTGATCGACGTCTCGACGCCCTTGGCGGATTCTTCGAAGCTGATCTCGAGGTCGTAGCGAAGATCGGCGCCACGCTGCGGACCGCCGCGGCGGCGATTCCCGGAGCCAAAGATATCGCCGAAGCCGAACATGCTGCCGAGGATGTCGGCGAAGTCGCCGAACTCGTTGAAGACCGACGGATCGAAGCCCGGCCCGGCGGCGGAGCTGACGCCCTTGTGTCCGAAGCGATCGTAGAGACTGCGCTTCTCGCCGTCGCAGAGGATCGCGTAGGCCTCGGCGGCTTCCTTGAAGCTTTCTTCGGCGGCCTTGTCGCCCGGATTGCGATCCGGGTGAAATTTCATCGCCAGCTTCCGGTACGAGCTCTTGATCTCGACCTCGGTCGCGGTCCGCGACACGCCGAGCACTTCGTAGTAGTCCCGCTTGCTCACGCCTTCGCCACCTTCACCATGGCCGGGCGAAGCAGCCGATCGCCCATCATGTAGCCGCGCCGCATTTCCTCGATGACTTCACCCTCGCGGTGACTGTCGGTTTCCTCGTAGGAGACCGCCTGGTGGACGTTCGGATCGAACGGCGAGCCCACGCGCCTCGATCGCCTTCACGCCCTGCTTGCGCAGGAGGTCGTGGAGCTTGGCGTGAATCAGTTCGACGCCTTTCCGATAGGCGCCGCCGTTCGCGCCGGGCTCCACGGTCATCGCGCGATCGAAATCGTCCACGACCAGCAGCAGATCCAGCAGGAGGTCCACGACCGCCTGATCGGCCTGCGTGCGGCGCTCGCGCTCGATGCGCTTGCGGTAATTGTCGAACTCCGCCGTCTTGCGCAACAGCCGATCGTAGTAATCGTCGCGTTCGCGCTTGATGATGTCGACGCCGCTCGGCAGCGTCTCGGACGCGTCTCCGCCGGAGTCGCCTGCTGCGTCGGTCGCGTGCAGCGTATCTTCGTCAGCCATTAAGGAAAACTCTCTAGTTGTGATCCCGCAGCATGCGCGTCACGGCCTGCGCGGCGCCATCGACGATGGCGATCGCGCGCGAGTACCGCATGCGCGTCGGACCGATCACACCGATGGTACCTGTTCCTGCGGCATCTTCGTAGGTGGAAAGGACCAGGCTGAACGGCCGGAGCGATCAGGTCGAGGTGCTCGGCGCCGATCACCACGGTCAGCCCGACGCCTTCCATGTAGGCATTCAGCAGCCGGACCAGCCGCTGCTTCTCTTCGATCATGTGCATCAGCGCATGCATGGTGCCGATCGTCAGGCCGCCCTGATCCTCGAGCAGCGACGCCGCGCCGTCCACATACAACACGCGGTCGGGCGGAAGAACGTCGAAGGTCGACGATGCCAGTTGCATGGCGCGCGCCAGCAACGCGTCGTACAGCATGCGCTCCTCGTCCATGCGCTGCATGACGGCTTCGCGCGCGCGGTGGAGCGGCAGACCCGCAAACTCGGCGTTGAGGTAGTTTGCCGACTGGCGCAGTTCGTCGGCTGTCAGCGGTTCACTGACATCGATGACTTTTTGCACCACGTGACCGCCGCGCGCGACGATGACCACCAGCACGCGGGTCGCCGTGAGCGGGATGAACTCGACACGCTCGAAGACCGCGCTTTCGTGTGCGGGGCGAATGGCGAATCCGACGTGCCGTGACGCCTGTGACACGACGTGCGATGCGTGCGATAGGACCGAGTCGACGAGCGGCCCGGCCGTCTCGCGCCTCAACCGCGCTTCCACGACATTCGCCGTGCGATCCGAGCGCTTGGCCTCGAGCAGCAGGTCCACGTAGAAGCGGTAGCCGCGATCCGTCGGGATGCGCCCGGCTGAGGTATGCGGCTGCTGAACGTAGCCGTCCTCTTCGAGCTTCGCGAGGATGCTGCGGACGGTCGCAGACGACACGCCAAGTCCGACCGCGCCCACGAGGAGCGACGAAGAAACCGGCTCGCCCGACGCGATGTACTCGCGCACGAGAGCGGCCAGAACCCGGCTGGACCGTTCGTTCAGCGCCATTAGCAGTCGCTCATTGAGACTGCTAAAGATTATATACGACCTGCCCTAAATATGAGCGCGGGAGACCAGGCTGCGCACGGCTTCTCTCGCTCCTGCAACGATTTCCGCCGGATCCACGCGCAGGGGGCGGCCGTCCTCGACGAGGATGTCGCCGTCCACGATCGTGGTTGTGACATCCGTGCCGCGGGTCGAATACACGAGCGTGGAGTAGGGATCCGGTCCCGGCGCCTGATGCACCGCATCCCGTTTGACGATGATGAGGTCCGCGCGTTTGCCGACCTCAATCGAACCCAGCTGGTCCTCGAGACCGAGGGTTCGAGCGCCGTCCCGCGTGGCCATCTCCACGACCTCGCGCGCGGGGAGGATGCCCGGCTGGTGGCGCATCGCCTGGAGGACCGCTGCCAGGCGCATCTCCTCGAACATGTCGAGACGGTTGTTACACGCCGCGCCGTCAGCCCCGAGCGAGACCGTGATGCCTTTCGCGCGCATCTCTGCCACCGGCGCAATGCCGGACCCGAGCTTCAGGTTGGATCCGGGGCAGTGCATGACTTTGACGGCGTCTCGCGCCAGCAGCGCTTGTTCGGCTTCGTCGGCCCAGACGCAGTGCGCGACGCACAGGCGCGGCGATGTCAGCTGGAGGCTCGCCAGGTACTGGAGATTGTCGAGGCCGCCCGAGATTTCCCGCACGAGCGCGATCTCTTCGCGCGATTCCGACGCGTGCGTGTGCACGAGGATCTGGCGATCCGCCGACAGGCTCGCGACCGCTTCGAGCAGCTCGCGCGAGCACGAGATCGCGAACCGCGGCGCAAACGCCGCGCGCACGCGGCCGTTGGCGCGCCCGTGCCACGCCCGATGAAGCGCCAGGCTCTCGTCAATCGACGCGCGGGTCCGCTCCTGCAGGCGTGACGGCGCCGACCCGGTCGCGTCCATCATGCATTTGCCGACCGTGGCGCGGATGCCGCTCTCGGCCACGGCCTCGAACACCGCATCCGTATCGTGAACGGTCTCCATCGACAGGATCGCCGTCGTTCCCGTCATCAGCAGTTCCGTCGTCGCGAGCCGCGCGGCGGCACGGAGCGTGTCGCGCGTGTGCGCCGCTTCCATCGGCCAGACGCGCTGCCGCAGCCAGTCCATGAGCGGCCGATCGTCCGCGTACCCGCGGAACAGCGTCTGGCACAGATGAATGTGGGTCTGAATGAGCCCCGGCAGCAGGAAGTGTCCCTGCGCATCGATGGTCCGCGCGTGCGGGCCATCGACCACCGCACCAATCGCCGCGATCTTCCCATCACGCACCGACACGTCGCCTTCGACGATGTCGAAGCGATCGTTCATGGTGAGGATGAGGGCGTTGCGGATGAGGAGAGACATGGCCAGGCCTTGGGCTGTGGGCTTTAGGCTTTAGCCCTGCAGGTGTGTGGCGTTGCCCCGTGCTAGAAAAGGTACCCAAAGCCTAGAGCCCAAAGCCGAGGCTACGCGTGACGTCTACCCCTCCGCCTTCGAGCTTGCGGCGAGTGACTTCGTGGGCGTCCATCGCATCGAGAGCTCGCCGGCGTCGCGGCTTTTCACCTTGCCGTGCTTGACCGCGATCAGTTCGGCCAGGATGCTGACGGCGATCTCCTGCGGCGTCACCGCGCCGATGTCGAGGCCGATCGGCGCGTGCACGTGCTCCAAGAGTGAGGCGGGCATCGTCTTCGGTCTGCAGCTGCTCGTAGATCCGGGCGACCTTGGCCCGGCTGCCGATGAGGCCGAGATACCGCAGCTCGCGCGGCGCCAGCGCGCGCATCGCGTCCAGGTCGTTCGTGTGGCCGCGCGTCACGACCACGACGTAGGCGTGCGGCGCCAGGCGCGTGCGGTCGAGCCATTCGGGGATGTTTTCCGTGACCACTTCCGCGGCGTTCGGGAAGCGTTCGCGGTTGGCGAACTTCTCGCGATCGTCGATGACGTGGACCCGGAAGCCGACCTCGTGCGCCAGGTTGGCCAGGTGAAAGCCGACGTGGCCGGCGCCGATGACATACAGCTCCGGCGACGGTTCGATCGGTTCGATGTAGACGCTCATTTGGCCGCCGCAGATGAGACCGGTTTCCTGCGCGAAGTCGTCGTCCAGTTCGTAGTGCACGAGCTGGGGCCGCCGGCTGAGGATCGCCTCGCGCGCCTTGCCGAACGCGTCGTTCTCGTAACACCCGCCGCCAATCGTGCCCACCATCCGGCCGTCGCCAAAGACGAGCATCTTCGCGCCGACGCGCTGCGGCGTCGATCCGGTGGTCGAGACAATCGTCACCAGCGCAGCGGGCTCACCGCGTTCGAGCGCATCGGCGACCGCCGCAAAGACTTCCTGATTCATCTACCCGGATTATAGGGGGCAGACGGGGCGGGCGGCGCAGGAACGACGGGCGGAGCGGATGGGGACGGCAGGACCGGCGGGGCAGCAGCGGAGCCGGGTGGGGCAACGCCCGAGGGCGCCGTCACGCCCTCGCCGGCGCTCGCCGGGAACTGGTGAAGCGCGCATCGCTCGCCGGGCGCACCGCCCGTCAGGAACGCTTCCGTAATGGTTTTCGGGCAGTACGGGCTCGCCAGTTTGCCCGTTTCGGCATCGATGTCCGCGAAATCGACGCCCTCGGGCACGGAGAAGGGCACGCTGGCGCGTCCGGCGGTCGCCCGCATCATGAACTGCGTCCAGATCGGCAGCGCCGCCTGCGCGCCGGACAGGCCGACCGGCTGGTTGTCGTCGAATCCGACCCAGACCACCGCCAGCAGTTCCGGCGTGAAGCCGACGAACCACGCGTCGCGCAGATCGTTGGTCGTCCCGGTCTTGCCGGCCGCATCCAGTTTGAAGCCCGGCGCTGCGCGCGGCTGCCGCGGTTCCTTCGTTGAGCACGCTGCGCATCATGTTGGTGACGAGATAGGTCGTATCCTCGCGCGTGATGACCGTGGTGCCGTTGGCCACCGGCTTCGTGACGTCGGCGCCGCCGCGTTCGACCCGCACGAGATTCTGCAGCGTGCGCCTGACGCCCATGTTCGGAAAGATCGTGTAGGCGGTGGCGATTTCGAGCGGCGTGGCCTCGAAGACGCCGAGCGCGATCGACGGATACGCCTTGGGCGGATTGCCGACGCCGAGGCGTTTCCAGAGCGCGGCGACCCGGTCGTAGCCGGCGCGCTCCGCCACCTTGATGGTCGCGATGTTGCGCGAATGCGCCAGCGCCTGCCGCAGCGTCGTCATGCCGCTGTACTCGTTCTCGTAGTTCTCGGGCGTCCAGACCTGATCGTCGAATTCCCAGGTCGTCGGCGAATCGTCCACCATCGTCGCCGGGGTGACGTCGAGGCCGTGAGCGGACGCTTCCTCGAAGGCCGTCAGGTAGACGAACGGCTTGAACACCGATCCGGGCTGGCGCCGGGCGACGATCGCGCGGTTGTACTGAGATTGGTTGTAGGAGCGGCCGCCGACCATCGCGAGGATCTCGCCGGTGCGCGGATCGATCGCAATCAGCGCGGCTTCCGCCTTGCCCTTGCGTTTGCGTCGCGAGAGCAGCTGGTCGACATTCGTCAACCCGCTGCGGACCGCGTCCTGCGCGATGCGCTGGAGATGGACGTCCAGCGTCGTGTAGACGTCGACCGGGTGATCGGTGGTCGTCGTGAGCCCGGGATAGTCGTCGTTCAGCGTCTGGCCGACGTAGTCCACGAAATACGGCGCTTCGGCTTCGAGCGCGCGCTGCACGACGGTGAGCGGCTCCTGGCTCGCTTTCTCCGCGTCCTCGGGCGTGACGAATTCCGCATCCGCCATCGCGCGCAGCACGACGTTGCGGCGCTCGCGGCAGCGATCCTCGTTGTTGAACGGTGACAGGGCCGACGGCGACTGGATGACGCCGGCGATGGTCGCCGCTTCCGCGAGCGTCAGGTTGCTGACGTCCTTGCCGAAGAACAGCCGCGCCGCTTCGGAGACGCCGACAATCGCAAACGATCCGCGCTGTCCGAGCGGCACCGCGTTCAGATACATCTCGAGGATGTCGTCTTTCGTCGCCCGCTGGGTCATGACGAACGACATCCACATTTCGAGGAGCTTGCGCGTCTTGGAGCGGTCGCGCGCCGTTGCGAGCGTCCAGCCGTCCATCTGGGGAATGAACACGTTGCGTACGAGCTGCTGCGTGAGCGTGCTGGTCGCCGAGACACGGCTTGCCCTGCCGGTCACGCTGTACAACACGGCGCCGACCATGCGGATGGGATCGATGCCCGGGTGGTAGTAGAAGCGCCGATCCTCGATCGCCAGAACCGCCTGGACGACGCGTGGCGGAATGGCGGAGAGCGCCACCGGCCGCCGCTTGGCGCGGTCGGATTCGATCGAGCTCAGGAGTGTCGCGTCGAGCAGCAGGCGATCCTTGGCCGCGTTCCCCAGTTCGAGCCGCTCGACGCGTTCGGGCGCCCTGGGCGGTGGACGCTTCGAGTTGCGCGGCTGAACCGGCGGCTTGGGAAACCTGACGCGGACCGCTTCGCCGCGCAGTTCAGTCGCGCGCGGCACGATGGTCACGAGATTGGTGGCGACGGCGAACTCGCCCGGTTTTTCGAGCGTGTCCCGTTCCGCGTAGCCGAGATCGTTCAGCCGATCGACCAGCTGCTGCTGGCTCATCGCCTGGCCGACGCGGAGTTCGAGCGGTCGCGCGAAGATGCGCGGCAGCACGCGCGCCCGTTCGCCGTGGAGCTGCCCGTCGATCAGCCGCGCAAAGCGCACGTAGTAGTAGCCGGCCGCGACCGGAACGAAGCAGGACCGGAATCGCGACGGCCAGCGCCGTGATGCGCACCCATTTCTTCCGCCAGATCGCAGGGACGCGGAGGCGCAGGCGGGAACGGGGAGGTGTCCGGCTAGACCGCGACAACCCAGTGATACCCCAGATCGAGCGGAAGCAACTGGTCCAGCCGATCGACGAGGGCCGGACCGTACTGGTTCAGGAACGAGACGAAACCGATCGTCCGTTCCTGCGCGTGGCCGTTGGGGAAGGCGAGCGCGCGCGTGCGGATGAACTGACGCCGCAGTGTTTCGTCGCGGCGCTTGGCCGCCTGGATCATCTTGTTGTGCAGCGTCTCGAGATCGTGCTGCATCTTGCCGAGCGTGGATCGGGCGGCGCCTTCGAGCGTCGGGTCCAGCGTCGGCAGCGCTTCCACCAGCTTCGTCATCTGCGCGACGATCGCGTCCGACGCCCGGGTGAACGACTCTTCGATCACGGGCGGGATTTGCGCCTGCAGCAGCTGGTTCAGGGCGGATTCGTCCTGGAGCTGCAGCTGCTCGAGCGGCAGCTGGTACTTCTGGAGGAATCGCAGGGCCGCAGAGTCGACGAGCGTCGCCGAGGCGCGCGGATAGAAGAGCGGCATCGGCAGGCCGAACCGCTCGTAGACCTGGCGAAGCTGCGCGAGATAGGCCAGCTCGCTCGGGCCGGCGACGTAGCAGATCGTCGGAAAGAGCGTGTCCTGCACAATCGGACGAAGCAGCACGTTCGGACTGAACGCCATCGGCCGCGCCGCCGCGAGCTGCAGCAGCGCACCCTGCGGGAATGTTTCGTCGCCCGCGGTGAACACGCCGTCCTTGTGCCGCAGCGGCTTCCGCCCGCCGTCCAGATAGAACAGCGCGACCGCGTCGTCCTGCGCCTGGACCTGCGCGTGATAGCCGCGCTTGACCAGTTCCGCGCCGGCCGCGGCCGCGAGCCGGACCGTTTCGCCCGGCGACGAAATCTCGCGGACGAATACCGGGCTGGCGATCGACTTGGCTGCCGGATCCGACGACTCGTAGACGATCAGCCCGCGCGGTCCGAGCACCGCCTCCAGCCAGCGCGCAAAGGCGCTCGCCATGCCCGTGCCCTGCGCATACGCGCGCCGCAGGTCAGTCCATGATGGCCGCGCGGAATTCGCTGGGGGGAAGGAGGCGTTCGAGCTCGTCGAGGGTGGAGGAGATGGTCGAGTCGAGGCAGACGGTGGCGACTGGCGCCGGTTCGCCCGTGCGACCCGGCAGTGACAACGACGAGGCAGCCAGCGCCTCGTCGAAGACCGTACAGGAGCGGACTTCGTCCCAGTCGTGATCCTCGGCGTCCACCCAGAAGACCGCGACGGTGGACACGTGGTGGTCGCGCGACACCTGCTCGGCGAGTTTGATGGCCGTGAGCGCCTTCAACAGCGTGAACAGCGGGCCGCCGAACAGTCCCGCCTGCTGGCCGGTCACGACCGCGACCGTTTTGCGGGTCGGTCAGCCGTTGCGCGGCCTCACGCGCGGCCGGCGGCGCGTCCCGACGCTCCTGCTGATCCGCAAGCAGCGCCGCGACATCGTTGCGCCGTCGAATGTGCGCCTGGGCGCGACGGATGGCTTCGGTCCAGGCAGACGGTTCGCTCGGGTTGCCGGAAAAAAACGGCGCGACCGCTTGAAAGTCGAAGGCGTAGTCGGCGGCGAGCCGCCGGATCCACGGGAAGCGCCGCTGATCGACGGCGATGCGCGCGGCGTTGTCGTTTATCGGATCGGAAACCGCTGAAGACTCGGGTGGCATGGCGCCCACGGGAATGGTACTGTAGCACGGCTAAACGATTGAACCGGCAGTGTTTCAGTGTTACGATCACTCGCCTTCCTTTTGAGGAGCATCCACGCTGAACACGGACGCTGTCGGCTCTGCACCTCCTGACGCTTTCGGCCCTTTTCGCGTACTTCATCAGATCGGTGTGGGCGTGCTCGGGCCCGTGTTTCGCGCGTACGACCCCGAGCAGGGCCGTCTCGTCGCCATCAAGCTCTTTCGAATCGATCTCCCGCCCGAACGCGCGCATCAGCTGGTCGCCGAACTCGAAAAATTGATCGCCGCCGATCTCACCCATCCCGGCATTGCGGCGCCGATCGCGGCGGGTCTGAGCGACGTGTCGCCGTTTCTTGCGCAGGATTTCGTGACCGCTGACTCGCTCGATACCGTCGTGCGGCTTGGGCCCCTCGTCCGTTACGGATGTCACGCGCGTGGCCTCGCAACTCGGCAGCGCGCTCGCGGTCGGTTCGGCGCTCGACATCGCTCACGGCGCGCTGCATCCGCGCGACGTGCTCATGTCGGCCGACGATGTGCGCGTGACCGGCCTGGGTATCACGCAGGCGCTCGAGCGGATTGGGTTTGCGGCGCCGACCCGCCGTCCCTATACGGCGCCCGAGCGTCTGGCCGGCGCGCGCTGGAATCGCCGCGCCGATGTGTTCAGCCTCGCGGCTCTCGTGTACGAGTTGCTGTCAGGGCGCCGCGTGCCCGGTGCGGGTGATCTGCCGGCGGACGCGCTGTCGGATGTGAACGGCATCGATCGGAGCGGCGTCCGGCGTGTGCTTTCGCGCGCGCTGGCCGAGGATCCCGGCGACCGGTTCGACACGGCGCTCGCGTTCGCGGACGCGCTGCAGGATGCCTGCGGGAAGAAAATGAAGGCGACGGCGCGGCCGGCGAAGAGTCCCAAGGTCGATCCCGACCCGGCGCTGGACGAGCCGTGGCATTTCGAGGAGACGCCGGCGAACGAGTTGCCGCTCCTCGCGGACGCAATCCTGACCGCGGACACGGCCGCCAAAGATGTGCCGGTCGGACGAGGGCCGCTGCCGGACGACGATCTGGCGCTCGCGCCGGCGATGCCCAGCCAACGCTCGCCGACCTGCGAATCTCGCCGGAAGCGCGACGACGACAGCCTCTCGTTGACGGCGCCGGACGAGGCGCCCGCATCGATGTTCAAAGTGGTCCCGTCTCCGGCTCCGTCGCTGGCGTCCTCAGAGGACGACGCGATCCGCCCCGTCGTTGCGGCGGAGGTACGAACGGCTCCGCCTGGTTCGTTCCTGTCGGCCGCGGCGGAGTCGCCTGCCGACGAGGAAGGCGACTCGGAGACCTCGTCATCCAGTATCCGCCCGCTGATGCTGGCGCTCGTCGTGGGTGTCGCGATCGGTTTCGGTATCGCCATGCTGCTGATCGCACCGCAGCGATCGGCGTCGCGCGCGGCGGCGGACGCGGCTGCTGCGGCGACAGAGCGGCCGCGCGAGTTCACCGAACGCGCGGTTCCGAGCGAGGAGCCCAGGACGATCGGCGTGGACGCGCCCCCCTCGTCGGCCGTGAAGCCCGGGGCACCACCCCAGAATCAGCCGGCGGCCGTTCCGCCAACCGTCTCGGAGCCGGCTCCGGCCGGCCGTTCCGCGACGCCAGCTGCTGCGGTTCCGGCCGCGCCGAAGCCCGCGGCGCCGCGGGCCCAGGCGCCAGTCGAGCGGGTCGAGAAGCCGCCGGCGCCCGCGCCGAAGCCTCCATCCGCTGAGAAGACTGCTCCGGCAGCAGAGAAGGCGCCGCCGAAGCCGCGCGAGGTCGCGCCGCCACCTCAGAAACCGGCGGCGGCAGCCGCCGCTGCGCCGGCCAGGCCTGCCGCCGCGGCGAAACCCACGTGCGCCGGCGCCAGCCCCGCCGTCACCGGCGAAAACCGGCCCGGGTTCGCTGGTCATCGAATCGCATCCGAGTGGCGTCAACGTGTTTCTCGACGGAAAATTGGTTGGCACCACGCCGCTGGTGATGGAATCGGTCCCGCTCGGCGATCACGCCATTCACCTCGAGCGCGCCGGCTACCAGCGGTGGGCATCGTCGGTGCGCATCACGGCCGGCGAGCGGACACGGGTTGCGGCGTCGCTGGAGTACCAGTAAAAAATCGAAATGCAGTCGCGGCGGACATGCAGGAATGTCGTAGTGTGAAAGGACACCGGTTGCGTGGCACAGAGAGACAGGAATGTCGGCGATGACGACTGAAGCGATTCTCGCGCTCGAGGACGGCACGTACTTCCGCGGGCTGGCCGCCGGCGCGCACGGCGAAGCGCGCGGCGAAGTCGTGTTCAACACGAGTCTCAGCGGTTACCAGGAGATCCTGACCGATCCGTCCTATTCCGGCCAGATCGTCACGATGACCTGCGCGCGAGATCGGCAACTACGGCGTGTCGTCAGAGGACGTCGAGTCGAGAAAGCCCCAGGTGGCCGGATTCGTCATTCGCGACGAGTCGCCGATGGCGAGCAACTGGCGCTCCTCGGGCACGCTGCGCGACTATCTCACCGCGAACAACATCGTCGCCATTTCGGATATCGATACGCGGGCGCTGACCCGGCAGCTGCGATCGGCCGGCGTCATGCGCGGCATCATCGCGACCGGGTCGTCACTCGACGTGGACGCGCTGGTCGAGAAGGCCCGTTCCATTGCCAAGATGGAGGGATCCGATCTGGTGCGCGTGGTGACGTCGGACAAGGTGTTCGACTGGCCGCAGGAAGACCCCGACGAGTTCGGCATCGCGATCGAGCAGCGCGCGAAGCGGCGGTTGAAAATCGCGGCCTACGACTTCGGGATGAAGTGGAACATCATGCGGCGCCTGAGCGCGCACGGCTGCGACGTGCGGGTTTATCCGGCCGCGACGCCCGCGTCTGAGCTGCTGGCGAGCAATCCCGACGGCGTCTTTCTCAGCAACGGCCCGGGCGATCCGGCGCCGCTGACCTACGCCATCGAGAACGCCAAAACCCTGGTGGCGTCCAACGTGCCGGTATTCGGCATCTGCCTCGGACATCAGATTCTCGGCCTGGCGATGGGCGGAAACACCTACAAGCTGAAATTCGGGCACCGCGGCGGCAATCATCCGGTGAAAAAGCTCTCGACCGGAAAGATCGAGATTACGTCGCAGAATCACGGGTTCGCGGTGGATCCCGCTTCGCTGCCCGGCGACGTCGAGGTGACGCACACGAACCTGTACGACGGCACGGTCGAGGGCCTCCGTCACAAGGCGCATCCCGTGTTCTGCGTGCAGTACCACCCGGAAGCCTCGCCCGGCCCGCACGACGCCGACTATTTGTTCAACGACTTCATAGACTTGATTGAGGAGAACCGGCCTTAGGCTCTTGGCTCTGGGCTCTAGCTAAAGCCTAAAGCCCAAAGCCCAAGGTCCTGTCTCCTGACCCTGAGAGAAGATGCCCCGACGAACTGACTTGAAACGCGTGCTCGTGATCGGCTCCGGTCCGATTGTCATCGGCCAGGCCTGCGAATTCGACTACTCCGGATCGCAGGCGTGCAAGGCGCTGCGCGCCGAAGGGCTCGAAGTGGTCCTGGTCAACAGCAACCCGGCGACGATCATGACGGACCCGGAGCTGGCGGACCGCACCTACGTCGAACCGCTCACGACGGAATTCCTCGAGGCGGTGATCGCGCGCGAGCGGCCGGACGCCATCCTGCCGACGGTCGGCGGCCAGACCGCGCTGAACCTGGCGGTCGATCTCGCGAACGCGGGGATTCTCGAGAAGTACAACGTCAAGTTGATCGGCGCATCCATCGAAGCGATCAAGATCGCCGAAGACCGTCAGCTGTTCAAGGACGCGATGCGCTCGATCGGCCTCGACGTGCCGCAGAGCGGCCTCGCGCGCACGCTGCCCGAGGCGATCGAGCTCGTCGCGCCTGCTCGGATTTCCGCTGGTCATCCGCCCGTCGTTCACGCTGGGCGGGGTCGGCGGCGGCATCGCCTACAACATCGAAGAGTTCCACGACCTCGCCGAACGCGGCCTCGAGCTGAGCCCGGTGCACGAAGTGCTGATCGAGGAATCGGTGATCGGCTGGAAAGAGTTCGAGCTCGAGGTGATGCGCGATGTCGCCGACAACTTCGTGGTCATCTGCTCGATCGAGAACATCGATCCGATGGGCGTCCACACCGGCGACAGCATCACGGTCGCGCCGATTCTGACGCTGACCGACAAGGAATATCAGCGGATGCGCGACGCCGCGCGTCTCATCATCCGCAAGGTCGGCGTGGAAACCGGCGGGTCGAACATTCAATTTGCGATCAACCCGGTCAACGGCCGGATGATCGTCATCGAGATGAACCCGCGCGTCTCGCGATCGTCGGCGCTCGCCTCGAAGGCGACCGGTTTCCCGATCGCGAAGATCGCCGCGAAGCTCGCGCTCGGCTACCACCTCGACGAGATTCCGAACGACATCACCCGCGTCACGCCCGCGTCCTTCGAGCCGACCATCGACTACGTCGTGGTGAAGATCCCGCGCTGGAATTTCGAGAAGTTCCCGCAGGCGGACCGCACGCTGACGACGCAGATGAAGTCGGTGGGCGAGGCGATGGCGATCGGCCGGACCTTCAAGGAAGCCTTCATGAAGGGCGTCCGCTCGCTCGAGCTCGGACGCAGCGGATTGCTGTTCGCGCCGTCCCCGGCCGACGATGAAGACGACGGGGCGCTGCGGAAGCGGCTGGCGGTGCCGACCGACCGGCGCATGTGGGATCTGTTCCGGGCGCTCAGCCGCGGGTGGAGCGTCGAGCAGATCCACACCATCACGAAGATCGACCCGTGGTTCCTCCAGCAGTTCGCCGAGATCCGCGACATGCAGGCCGCGGCCGCCGCCGCGGCGGTCTCGACGGCCTCGATGGCCCGGCGATCCGCCGCCTGAAGCGCGCCGGGTTCGGCGACGCCGAGCTGGGCCTCGCCACCGGGCGCGAAGGAATCGGACGTCCGCGACAAGCGCGAGTCGCTGAACATCAAGCCGGTCTACAAGCGGGTCGATACCTGCGCCGCGGAATTCGAATCGTTCACGCCGTATCTCTACAGCTCGTACGAGCCGACCTGCGAGTCGAATCCGAACGCGCGCAACAAGGTCGTCATTCTCGGCAGCGGCCCCAACCGGATCGGCCAGGGGATCGAGTTCGATTATTGCTGCTGCCACGCGGCGTTCGCGCTGCGCGAGGAAAACCTCGAGACGGTGATGATCAACTGCAACCCGGAGACGGTCTCCACCGACTACGACACGGCCGATCGCCTGTACTTCCAGCCGCTGACGTTCGAAGACGTGATGGCGGTGATCGAAACCGAACGTTCCGCCGGCGGAGAAGTGTCGTGCCTGGTGCAGTTCGGCGGCCAGACGCCGCTCAAGCTCGCGCTGGCGCTGCAGAACGCGGGCGTGCGGATCCTCGGGACGTCGCCGGACTCGATCGACCTGGCCGAAGATCGCAAGCGGTTCTCCGCGCTGCTGTCGGATCTGAACATCACGCAGCCGGCGAGCGGCACCGCCACGTCGCGCGAAGAAGCGCGCGAGGTCGCGACCCGCATCAGCTTCCCGGTCGTCGTGCGGCCGTCGTACGTGCTCGGCGGGCGCGGCATGGCCATCGTCTACGACATGGCCACGCTCGATCGCTACATGCTGCAGGCCGTGGACGCGTCGCCCGAGCATCCGGTGCTGATCGACAAGTTCCTCGAGGACGCCTTCGAGTTCGACGTCGATGCGGTCGCGGACGCGACCGGGGCGGTCGTCATCGGCGGCATCATGGAGCACATCGAAGAGGCGGGCATCCACTCCGGCGACAGCTCCTGCGTCGTCCCGCCGTTCCTGTGTCCGGAGCGGCATCTCAACACGATCCGCGACTACACGCGGCGCATCGCGCGCGAGCTCAAAGTCGTCGGGCTGATGAACGTGCAGTACGCGACCAAAGACGATGTGGTGTACGTGCTCGAAGTGAACCCGCGCGCGTCGCGCACCGTGCCGTATCTGTCGAAGGCGACCGGTGTCTCGCTGGCGAAGGTTGCCGCGAAGGTCATGGCGGGACGGACCCTCGCGGAGCTCGGGCTGACCGGCGACCTCGAGTCGGCGGGCGTCTTCGTCAAGAGCCCGGTGTTCCCGTTCGTGCGGTTCCCGGGCGTCGACACGATCCTCGGGCCGGAAATGAAATCGACCGGCGAGGTGATGGGCGGGTCGAGCAACTTCGGCGTGGCGTTCGCGAAGGCGCAGCTGTCGGTGGGGCAGCGGCTGCCTGAAACCGGCACGGCGTTCGTCAGCGTCAACAACGACGACAAGGCGAACCTGATTCCGATTGCGCGCGATCTGTCGAACCTCGGGTTCCGCCTGATCGCGACGCGCGGCACGGCGGTGTATCTGCGCGCCTATGGACTCGACGTGGACGTGGTGTTCAAGGTGAACGAAGGGCGGCCGAACATCGCCGACGAGATCGTGAACGGCAAGGTCGACCTGATCATCAACACGCCGCTCGGTCGCGAGTCGTTCTTCGACGACCGCGCCGTCCGCCGCGCCGCGATGATGCACGAAGTCCCCTGCATCACCACGTTGACCGGCGCCAGCGCCGCCGTGGCCGCCATCGTGGCGATGCGCGACCAGGGCGTCGGCGTCCGCGCGCTGCAGGACTACTACGCAGGAATTGCCGCCGGCAGCGTCTAGCCGCGCCGCAGTTTCTGCTCCTCGCGACAACAGAGCCACGAAGGCACGAAGCGCACGAAGTCTTTGGATCCAAAGACCTTTCTGGATCTTCGTGTCCTTCGTGCCTTCGTGACTGACCGGCTGCGTCACGCATTCTTGCAGTTCGACGTCGCGTGCGTGTCGTTGCTGCAATTCCCGTCGCTGGTCTGCTTGCCGGTTGTGCCCTCGGACTTTACTCGGCTGACGGCTCGGCCTTCATTCCTCGTCTTCTTTCTGATCGTCTCGGCGGCCGGTGTCGTTCATGCCGTCCGCGGCGGTCGCGAACTGCTGCTCGCGACCGCTATCGCCGCCGGATTCTGCAGCGGGGGAGTGCTGCTCGCGCGTGCGGCGTGGCGTGACGCGTGGCGGCCGACGTTGCGCGTCGCGTTCGAATCGATTGCGCGCGGTCAGCGCGCGGACGCGCGTCGCGCCGGAGCGAGTGTGCCGGGCCCGGACGCTGAGGCCGCGGCCTCTGTCGTGCTCGTCGGTGAACTGCGGAGCGACGCGTCGGCGAGCGACGATGGCGGCGTGTCGCTGCCGATCGACGTGCGCTGGATTGGCCGCGCCGGTTCGCTGCGCCGCGGCCTCGATACGGCGGCCAATCCGGTCGATGGCGGCGTGCTGCTGACCGTGGTCGGTGCGCTGGCCGAGGCGCGCGCACGCGACTGGCGCGCCGGCCGCACCGTGCGCGCCGCCGCGCAGATCCATCGCCCGGCGCGCTATCTGGATCCCGGCGTGCCGGACCAGGAGCGGGCGCTGGCGCGGCGCGGGATCAGCCTGGTCGGCAGCGTCAAGAGCGGTGCGCTCGTCGAGGTGGTGAGCCGCGGTCATCCCGTCGCCGAAGCAGCCGCCCGGTTCAGAGCCTTCGCCCGCCGCGCGATTCGCGACCGGCGTCGGGCGGTGGAGCGTACGGTCCGCCGGGATTGTCACGGCGATTGTCATCGGCGATCGCTCGGGGCTCGATCCGGACGTCGAGCGCCAGCTCCAGGAAGCGGGGACGTATCACGTCATCGCGATTTCCGGCGGCAACATCGCGATTCTGGCCGGCCTGACGCTGCTCGGATTTCGCGTGGCCGGTGTCCTCGGGCGGGTCGCGATGCTCAGCGCGGCCGCGGGCCTGGCGGCGTACGGCTATCTCGTCGGCGGCGGGGCGTCGGTGGACCGCGCGACGCTGATGGCCGTCATCTACTTTCTTGGCCGCGCGATCGATCTGCGCGGCCCCACGCTCAACACCCTCGCGCTCGTCGCCGGCCTGCTCGTCGTCCACGATCCGCTCGCCGTGGCCGACCCGGCCTTTCTCCTCACGTTTGGCGCGACCACCGCCATTCTGGTCGTCGCGCAAGAGATGTCCATGCGCGGTCCCTCCCGTCTCGCGGCGTCGATTGCGGCGATGTTCCTGGCCTCCCTGGCCGCGGAGATCGCGCTCTTTCCAGTCGGCGCCGCCCTCTTCTCGCGCGTGACCGTGGCCGGCCTCGGCCTGAACTTCCTGGCGATTCCGCTGATGGCGGTCGCGCAGATCGCCGGCATGATCGTCGTTCCGCTGTTCGCGGCGTCACCGCTCCTGGCATCGGCGGCCGGCTGGATCGCGCACCTCGGCGCCGAGGGGCTCGTGCGGAGCGCCGCACTCGTGCGCCTGATGCCGATCGTCACGTGGCGGGTCGCGGCGCCGTCGCCGGCGGCGATTGCGACGTACTACGCCGCGCTCGTGGCCGCATGGTTTCTCTGGCGCAGGCGTCGTCACGTTTCCGGCAGTCGCGAGCCGCCCGCGGCTCGCGTCCTGCGGCTGCGGCGGCGTCGCCGCTGCCTGCCTGGCTGGGTCCTGGATTCTCTTTGAGCCGTGGACGCTGGTTGCTGCCCGCGGCGATGGCCGGCTGCACGTCACGTTCATCGACGTAGGGCAGGGCGACTCGGCGCTGGTGGTGTTCCCGCGCGGCGCGTCGCTGCTCGTCGATGCGGGCGGCGTGACCGGCGGCGGCTCCTTCGACATCGGCGATCGCGTCGTCGCGCCGGTGCTCCGGGAGCGCGGGCTTCGTCGGGTGGGAACGATCGCCCTGACGCACGGCGATGCGGATCACATCGGCGGTGCGCTGTCGAGCCTGCTCGAGTTCCGGCCGCGCGAGGTCTGGGAAGGCATTTCCGTGCCGCCGTTCCTGCCGCTGCAGCGCCTCGCCTCAGCGGCCGCGTCGGTCGGCAGCCAGTGGCGGAACGTGCGCGATGCCGACGTCACGCGGATTGACGATGTGGCGGTCGTGGTCAGGCATCCCCGGCCTGCCTGACTGGGAACGGCAGCGGGTGAGGAACGACGACTCGATCGTGATCGAGATCCTGTGGCGCGAGGTGTCGGTCGTGCTGACCGGCGACATCGGGCGGGAAGTCGAGGAGCAGATCGCGCCCCAATTCGCGCGCGTCCCGCTGCGCATCGTCAAGGTCCCGCACCACGGCAGCCAGACGTCGAGCAGCGAGACGTTCGTCCGGACGCTGGCGCCACGCGTCGCCGTCGTCAGCGTCGGCCGCCGCAACAGCTTCGGTCACCCCGCCCCCGCGGTCCTCGATCGCTACCGCCAGGCCGGGACCGAGATATTTCGCACCGACCAGGACGGCGCGGTGACGGTGGATACCGACGGCACATCGCTCGACGTTCGCACCTTCACCGGCCGCCACGTCGACGATCACGTCATCACAGAGCCATCACGAAGGCACGAAGGACACGAAGGGCTAAAGATGAACTCACATGGGACTACGAGTTGCCAGCACGCTTCCTGACGATCTCGAAGCAACTTGTGTCGAAGATCATCGGATGCTGCATCGAGGTCACATCGCGCGCTTGGGCCGGGCTTAATGGAAGCACGATCTATGCGCAAGCCGTGTGCGTCGAACTCGAATTGCCAGCGGGTCTCGATTCGAGAATGAGAGTCTCCGTTCCGATCATGCTATCGCGGGCAAACTGCTTTGTCACCATCGGCTCGATCTGTTGGTCGAGCGGCCAGTGGTCGTCGAAATGAAGGCCGTAGAACGATCTCGTTGCCGTGCATCATGCGCAGGTGCTGAGCTATTTGCGGCTGTCCGGCTGCGTGTCGGCCTGCTCGTGAATTTCAACGTGGCAGTGTCTGAAGCAAGGCCTTCGTCGCGTAGTGCTATGAAGGCCGATCCTTCGTGTCCTTCGTGTCTTCGTGCCTTCGTGCAGTCTAGGTGTGATCCTTTGTGTCCTTCGTGCCTTCGTGTCTTCGTGACTCCGGCGTTTCGTCTTCGTGCTCGTGGTGAAGTAGCTTGACCGCCTGCCACTCCGCCTCCAGTTCCGTCAGCGTCATGTCCCGCATCGCGCGGCCGGTTTGCGCGACGCGCGCTTCCATGTCCGTGAATCGCCCGGTGAACTTGTCGTTCGCTTTACGGAGCGCCGTTTCCGGTTCCACGCCGAGCTTCCTGGACAGGTTCGCGATCGCGAACAGCAGGTCGCCGACTTCTTCCTCCAGCCGCTCGGGCTGATCCGCCGCGGCGGTCGTGACGACCTCGTCGATCTCCTCGATCTCCTCGCGAATCTTGCCGAGGACGTCGGTCGCCTGCTCCCAGTCGAAGCCGACCGATGCCGCCCGCGACGCGATCTGGTAGCTCTTGAGGAGCGACGGCAATGCGGCCGGGATGCCGCTCAGGAGCGTCTTCGGCTTCGCCGATCCGCCGCGCTCCTGCGTCTTGATCTCTTCCCACCGCGTGCGCACCTGGTTCGCCGTGTCCAGCGCCGCCTCACCCTCGTCCCGTTTGAACACGTGCGGATGGCGCCGCACGAGCTTGTCGGCGATCGCCCTCACGGAGTCTTCGATGCCGAACCGTCCTTCCTCCTGTTCGAGTTGGGCCAGAAAGACGGCCTGGAGCATGAAATCGCCCAGCTCCTCCCGCAGCCCGTCGTGATCGTGCCGGTCGATGGCGTCGACCACTTCGTAGGTCTCTTCGAGCACGTATTTCTTGAGCGTGTCGATGGTCTGCTCGCGGTCCCACGGGCAGCCATCCGGCGCGCGAAGGCGGGCCATGATGTCAATCAGTCGTGTGAATTCGTCTCCAGCGCTCGACATTTGGTAAATTTACCTGATGGGCGACCTCTCGTTCACCGCGTTTGTCATCTCGCTCGCGAGTTCGGCGGCGATTCATTTCGGCGACCTGCCGGACCCGAACACCGGCCAGCTCGCCGAGCTCAATCTGGACGGGGCCGCCCAGATGATCGAAATTCTCGGCCTGCTCGAGGAAAAAACCCGCGGCAATCTCACGCCCGAGGAGCACGAAGTCCTCGAACAGGTCCTCTACGAGCTGCGGATGCGGTTCGTCCAGGCCTCGGGCGGCGGAAAGCGGATTATTGAGCCTTAAGGTCACGCTGCTCGGCACCGGCACGTCGCAAGGGGTGCCGATGATCGGGTGCGACTGCGCCGTCTGCCAATCGACCGATCCGCGCGACCGTCGATCGCGTCCCTCGATCTTCATCGAAGTCGTCGGCGAACCGGCCGAGCCGCTGCCGGAGGCGGCGGCGCCGTGCGCCATGTCCTCGTGGACACGTCCCCGGACCTCAGCGACCCAGGCGCTGGCGCGCGGCATCCAGCGGGTTGACGCGATTCTGTTCACGCACAGCCACGCCGATCACATCTTCGGGCTCGACGATGTGCGCCGCTTCAACAAGATGCAGCGCGAGACGATCCCGTGCTTCGGCGACGGCCGCACGATGGCCGACCTGCGCCGCACGTTCGCGTACATCTTCGACCCGGCGACGCCGAAGGGCGGCGGCATTCCGAAGATCTCGCTGACGGCGATCAGCGGCCCGTTCTGCATCGGTGGATTGGAAGTCGATCCCCGTGCCGGTCATGCACGGCACGCGGCCAATCCTCGGCTACCGGATCGGCGCGTTCGCGTACCTGACCGACTGCAGCGCCATCCCCGACGCGTCGTTCGCGCTGCTCGACGGCGTCACCACGCTCGTGATCGATGCGCTGCGCGAGCGCCCGCACTCGACGCACTTCTCGGTGCCCGAGGCGCTCGCGGCCGCGGCGCGGATTGGCGCGGCGCGCACCTACTTCACCCACATCTGCCACGACCTGGCGCACGCCGAGACGTGCGCGCGCCTGCCCGCCGGCGTGGAGTTGGCCTATGATGGGCTCGTTCTGGAGATTCCGCATACGGCCGGGCGCTGACCGCGTCGCACATGGACGTCATTCATTTTCCCGATGATCAGCGGCCGCCCCGCTGGAAGCAGCCGGTCCTCGCGCTCGGCAATTTCGACGGCGTCCATCGCGGGCACCAGAAGATTCTCGAGCGCCTGCGCCGCGTCGGCGCCGAGCACGGCGCGTCACGCCGGTCGTCATGACCTTCGACCCGCACCCGCCGCGCGTCGTCCGCCCCGACAAGGCGCCGCCGCTGCTCATGACCAAGGCGCAGAAGCTCGACGCGATTGCCGCGCTCGGCGTCCAGGGCGCCGCCATCGTGCGGTTCACGCCGGAGCTGTCGAAATGGGACCCGGAAACGTTCGTGCGGACGCGTGCTGGTCGACTGGCTGCATGTGTCCGAGGTGTGGGTCGGCGCGAACTTTCTCTTCGGCCACGATCGAGCCGGCAACTTCACGCTGCTGCGATCGCTCGGCGCGCGCGTTCGGCTTCAAGGCGGAGAAGATCGATCCGGTCCGCTACAAGGATTTCGTCGTCAGCAGCACGCGGATCCGCCGGCTGGTGGCCGAAGCGCGGGTGGACGAGGCCGGGGCGCTGCTCGGCCATCAGTACTACATCGACGGAACGGTGGTGGAAGGGGACAAGCGCGGGCGGACGATCGGTTTCCCGACGGCGAACCTCTCGACCGAGAACGAGCTGCTGCCGCCGCATGGCGTGTATGCCACGACGGTGACGATCGACGGCATCGTCTACGCCGTCGGTCACCAACATCGGCGTCCGGCCGACGGTCGACTCGTCCGGGCGGACGACGATCGAGACGCACATCTTCAACGTCGACCTGGATCTGTACGGCGTGGCGATTCGCGTCGGGTTCGTGCAGCGGCTGCGCGACGAGCGGGCCTTCGAATCGCTGGACGCGCTCAAGCGCGCAGATCGCGGCCGACTGCGGCCGTGCGCGCGTGCTCTTCGATCGGCTTTCACTGTAGAATTTCAGCGCGACGCATGGCGGCCACACGACTTCTTCTTCGCGCTCGAATTCTCCAGCCAGGGCGCGCCGGCGCCACTGCTCGAGGACCTGGCGGAGCACGTGTTCAAGCACGTCGGCGTCTCCATCGACCACGTCGAAGGGCTCGGGGCGGCGCTCGACAAGGCGACCGCGGCCGACGGCGTCGGCGAGCGGCGCTGCGACGTCCAGTTCCGCGCGCGCAGCGGAGAGCTCGAGGTCATGGTCTCGTCCAACGGCGGGCGCGTCTGGCAGACCGCGATCATCATTCCCTAGCCCATTCCACTTGTGACACTCCGGCTCTATAACACCCTCACCCGGACGGAAGAGCCGTTCACGCCAGGCGCGGACGGCACCGTGCGCATGTACACGTGCGGCCTGACGGTCTACGCGCGCGGCCACATCGGCAATTTCCGGACATTCGTCTGCGTGGACGTCCTCCGGCGCACGCTGCGCCACCTGCTCGGATATCAGCTGAAGCACGTCCTCAACTTCACCGACGTGGACGATCGCACGATCCTCGGCGCCGAGAAAGCCGGCATGGATCTCCGGTCGTACACCGAGCAGTACATCGAGGCCTTCCGCGAAGACTGCACAGCCCTGGGGCTCGAAGCGGTGGAGGAGAACCCGCGCGCGACCGATCCGGCCAACATCAAGGCGATGGCCGACCTGATCGCGGCGCTCGATCGCAACGGGCACACCTACCGCAGCGACGGCTCCGTCTATTTCAAGATTGCGACGGCGCCGACCTACGGCCAGCTGATCCACCTCGATCGCGACGCGCTGCAGACCGGCGCCAGGGTGGACGCCGATCACTACCTGAAAGACGATGCGCGCGACTTCGTGCTGTGGAAGGCGACCAAGCCGGGCGAGCCGACCTGGAACGACGTCGATCCGCCGGGCCGGCCCGGCTGGCATCTCGAGTGCTCCGCCATGGCGCTCCGGCTTCTTGGCGAGAGCCCCATCGACATTCACACCGGCGGCATCGATCTGATCTTTCCGCACCACGAGAACGAGATCGCGCAGAGCGAAGGCGCGACCGGGAAACAGTTCTCACGGTTCTGGATGCACGTCGAATATCTGATGGTCGACGAGCAGAAGATGTCGAAGTCGCTCGGCAACACCTACACGATTCCCGACATCGTCGCGAAGGGCTACCGCGCGTCGGCCGTCCGCTATTTGCTGCTGTCGGCCTACTACCGCAAGCAATTGAACTTCACCTGGGAGAGCCTCGCGCACGCCGAGGCCGCGCTCCAGCGCCTGACCGCCTGCCTCGGCGCGAGTCGATGCGATCGCCGCCGCTGGAACCCATCCGGAAATCGCGGCGCGTATCGAGGAAGCCCAGCGCGATTTCGCGGAAGCGATGATGCAGGACCTGAACACCGCCGCTGCGCTCGCGGCGATGTTCGAACTGGTCCGCGCCCTGAACTCGGCGATTGACGCTGGAACCGTCGGGACGGGCGATGTGCCGGCCATCCGCGCCGCGTTCGACGGGTTCGATCGCGTGCTCGGCATCCTGTCGCTCAGGCGCGCGGAAGAAGCGGCGCCGCCTGTGCCGGTCGAAGAAATCGAACAGCTCATCGCGGATCGCCAGGCAGCCCGCCGCCGCCGCGACTTTGCCGCGTCGGACAAGATCCGCGACGAGCTGCTGGCGCGCGGCATCATCCTGGAAGATTCGGCGGCCGGCACCCGCTGGAAGCGGAAGTAAGATCGGCTTCGGCAGGATCCATCAGCACGTGACGCCCGAGATCAAGACCTCACTTCCGGGCCCCAAAGCCAAAGCCATCATCGAGCGCGACGCCGCGGTCGTGTCGCCGTCCTACACGCGCGGCTATCCGCTCGTCATCAAGCGCGCCTCCGGCGCGAGCGTCGAAGACGTCGACGGCAACATGTTCCTCGACTGCGCGGCGGGCATTGCCGTCAACTCGACCGGTCATTCGCATCCCGAGGTCGTGCGCGCCATCACCGATCAGGCGCAGCAGTTCCTGCACATGTCCGGCACCGACTTCTACTACGAAGTCCAGGTGCGCCTGGCCGAGGAGATCGCGGCCATCGCGCCGATCGACGGCGGCGTGAAGTCGTTTTTCGGCAATTCCGGAACCGAGGCGATCGAAGCCGCCATCAAGCTCGCGCGCTATGCGACCGGCCGCCAGAACCTGATCGCGTTCTTCGGCGCGTTTCACGGGCGGACGCTCGGATCGCTCGCGCTCACGGCCAGCAAGCCCGTCCAGCGCAGCGGCTTTCAGCCCGTTCATGCCCGGCGTGTACCACGCGCCGTACGCCGACTGCTATCGGTGTCCGGTTGGTCTGAAGCCTGACAACTGCGCCGCCGAGTGCCTCGACTTCATCGAGCATCAGCTCTTCATGCACGTCCTGACGCCGGACGATGTGGCGGCGATTGTCGTGGAGCCGATTCAGGGCGAGGGCGGCTATGTCGTGGCGCCGACGCAGTTTCTCGAACGGCTGCGCGAGTTGACGACCGCGCACGGCATCCTGCTGGTGGTCGATGAAGTGCAGTCCGGCATGGGGCGCACCGGCCGGATGTTCGCGATCGAGCACGCCGGCGTCAGGCCGGATGTCATCGCCATTGCGAAAGGGATCGCCTCGGGGATGCCGCTCGGCGTGACCGCGGCGCGCGCCGATCTCATGTCGTGGCCGCCCGGTGCGCACGCGTCGACGTTCGGCGGGAACCCGGTCTCGTGTGCCGCGGCGCTGGCGACGATCAAGCTGCTGCGCGATCAGCTCATCGCCAATGCGGCGGACGTGGGCGCGCATCTCAAGGCCGGACTCACGGCGCTGATGGACAAGCACGCACTGATCGGCGATGTCCGCGGGCGCGGCCTGATGGTCGGCGTCGAACTGGTGCGCGATCGCCAGACGAAGGAGCGCGCCATCGCCGAACGCGACGCCGTCGTCAACGCCGCGTTTCGCCGCGGGCTGCTGGTGCTCGGCGCCGGCAAGAACTCGATCCGTTTCTCGCCGCCGCTCGTCCTCACGCGGGAACAGGCTGACACGGCAGTACGGATCTTCGACGAAGCGCTGACCGACGTGACGCGATAGTCACGATCAACGCAGAGTCCGCAGAGCTCGCCGAGTTCCAAACAAGGCTTCACCACGAAGACACGAAGCGCACGAACGTCTCTTGGCGTAGCCCTAAATCGTCGGTCTTCGTGGTTGAAGGCTTCGTGCCTTCGTGATGAAAGTATTTGTTCTTGCTCGTGGCGCGCGATTTGCTCCCGCTGGAGCTCGCATGTCCCGCGCGCGTCAAATCCTTGGAGAATCGGGCGAAGATCTCGCGGTCCGCGAATTGGAGCGGCGCGGGTACGCAATTGTTGCCCGCCGCTACCGCTGCCGGCGCGGCGAATTGGACATCGTGGCGAGGGACGGGCCGACGATTGTGTTCGTCGAGGTGAAGACCCGGGACGGCGGCGAGTTCGGATGCGGCGTGGAAGCGGTGACCGCGTTGAAGCAGCGGCGGATAGCCGATGTGGCCAGCGACTACTTGGTCCGGCATCGCCTGCAGGACCGGCCCTGCCGCTTCGACGTGGTCTCCATCGATCTTGTCAATGGCACGCGGCGGATCGAGGTGTATCAGAACGCATTTGATGTGGCGGTGACGCATCGAGTAATCTTTTGCGTCCCCTGTACCTCACATTGCCTGAACTTCGCAAAGACGCGGTCACCGGCCGCTGGGTGATCATTTCCACGGACCGCCGCAAGCGGCCCAACGACTTCCGGCTCGAGCGCTCCTCGGTCATCGGCGCGGAGTACTGTCCGTTCTGTCCCGGCCGCGAGTCGCTGACGCCGCACGAAGTGCTGGCCTTCCGCAAACGGCAGCGCGCCGAACGGTCCCGGCTGGGACCTGCGCGTCGTGCCGAACAAGTATCCGGCGCTGCAGGTCGAGGGCAACCTGGATCGCGAAGGCGAGGGGCTCTTCGATCGGATGAACGGCATCGGCGCGCACGAAGTGATCATCGAGACGCCCGATCACGGCAAGGTCGCTGGCGACGATGTCCGAGGCGGAGATCGAGCGCGTGCTGTGGGCGTTCCGCGAGCGGATCGTCGATCTGAAGCGCGATATCCGGTTCCGCTACATCCTGGTGTTCAAGAATCACGGCGCCGCCGCCGGGGCGACGCTCGAGCACTCGCACTCGCAGCTCATCGCGCTGCCGATCGTGCCCGGACTTCGTCGCCGAGGAAATCGACGGCGCCAGGCGCCACTACAAGGCGAAGGAACGCTGCGTCTTCTGCGACATCGTCCGGCAGGAGATTGCCGCCGGCCGCCGCGTCATTCACGAGAACGCGGACGTGGTCGCGATTGCGCCGTACGCGCCGCGATTTCCGTTCGAGACGTGGCTGCGTGCCGAAGAGCCACGGGGCGCGCTTCGAGGAGGCGCCGCGGCAGATCTACGAGAGCCTGGCGCGGATGCTGAAGTCGGTGCTGGGCGCGGATGAACCAGGTGCTCGAATCGCCGCCGTACAACATGGTGATTCACAATTCGCCGTTTTCGGAGCAGTCGACGGACTACTACCACTGGCACGTCGAGCTGATGCCGAAGCTGACGCGGACCGCCGGGTTCGAGTGGGGGACCGGGTTCTACATCAACCCGACCTCGCCCGAGGAAGCCGCGGAAGTGCTCAGAAAGGCGCGGGTTTAGCGGCACTCCGCACCCCGCACCTCGGCACCCCGCACCGCACCTCGCACCCCCGCACCTCGCACTCCGCACCCGAGTTGTGGTACGTTTACTGTTCGCGCGAGCGGGAATAACTCAGTGGTAGAGTGCGACCTTGCCAAGGTCGAAGTCGCGGGTTCGAATCCCGTTTCCCGCTCCAAATTTTAGGCGCGGGGGCCCCTCCGTCCCCGCGCCAGCACGCTCCACTACGCGGGGGCCCGTCGCCCCGCTCCGTTCCGCGTGCTCAGGGGTGGCCGGCGCGAGACATTGTGCGCGGCCTCGTGAGTACTCGGGAACGCCGGAGCCAGGAGTTGTCCGTGACTGGAAGTTCTCGCCTCGTCGAACGCTGTTGATCGGACCATCCTGGGTCCGCTGACGGTCGATCCGTCTCCCACCCAATCTTTTTCAGAGGGCGCCGTCGCCAAGTGGTAAGGCAGAGGTCTGCAAAACCTCCACCCCCGGTTCAAATCCGGGCGGCGCCTCCAATTTTTCCTGGCAAAAACGTTGATTTCAGAGTGAGGAAGCGCGCCGGCGCGCCCTTTGCGGCCTGAAAAAGCTTATCTATAGCTTATGGGTCAGGGGCGCCATGAACGCCGGGATCATGACCGTCACTCATGGTGCTGTTGTTGTGGCTCTTGCTCGGTGCCCTGATTGGTATGTCAGCCGCGCAAGCCCTCCGATAGCCACTACGCTTTCGTCATCGTCCGGTTCGGCGACGGCGATGGACGCGCTGCGCCCTCTCGGACCATGCCATCTCGGTGCTCTCACCCGAGAGTCGGGATCGGCTGGACCTTGCGGCGGATTGGGCCCTCGTCGTCTGCCGCGCGACGCTTCACCGGCGTTGGGGGCTTGAAGCGAGAGCAGTGTCAGTGAGGAACGACGGCTGAAGAGCGAGACAACCAACGCCTTGAGCCAACGCAACATATACATCCCTTGGGGAAAAGCTGTGAGCCCCATACCGTCGGCAAGGGCATCCCACCCGCTCCCGAAGCCGCCCCATATTGTAGCGATCAGGAAGCGGGGGGGCACCACCCGCAACGCTCTGATCTTTCGATCAGGCAGCAGGTGCGGCGGATCGTCGTCGCGATCATCCGGTAGGGACATCGTCACTATCCGGCGGCTCGATCTTGCGATCGGCCACGACGCTCCAGTGGCCGTGGAGCGGACACCAAAACACGTCCACGGTGGGCTCACCGGGAACGAGGGGCCGGACATCGCCGAGCCATTCCATTCGTTCCGAACACTTGGGGCAATGGAGCGGGAAGTCGAGGGCCATCAGGGCGGATTCTAATAGCGGCGGCGGGCCAACGGGGCGCGTGAGACGTTGAACGTGTACAACGGCTCGCAGCGTCGGCTTAAGGATCGCGATCGAGCCCGCGGGCGATCCGCCGACGCATGAGATCCGCGAGACTCAACGTGACCGTCGCGCCTTTCGTCAATCACCGCTCAGGGAGACTTTTGTCCTCGGCCTCCGCCGCCGAGAGCCGTTGACAGGCGTTTCACCGAGGATACGGGTTGGCGCAGATACTGCTTGCGGCCAGCTCATGCTCTCGTCGCCCGCTCATGAACTGGTCTCGGCGGAACGTCCGCACCCGATTCCGACGAGCGGCGACTTCCTTGCCAAGCTGAATCAATCGCGGATTCCGTGCCTCGACGGGCTGCGGGGAATCGCGGCCTACCTGGTGGTGGCGTTTCACCTCCATCTATGGTGGGACCCGTTGGGTCTCTGGGAAGCGTTTGCGGTCGACGTCTTTTTCCTGCTGTCCGGCTTTCTGATCACGCACCTGTTGATACGGGAGTTCGAACACACGCGCGCAGTGTCGCTCCGCAACTTCTATATCCGCCGTACGCTGCGGCTGTTTCCAGCCTTTTATGCATCATGGGTGTTCGTGATCCTCGCTGCGATCGCTGTGAAACGGCACTTTCATCCGTTCGAGCCGATCGCCAGCTTCGTCTATATGGGCGATTACTACCTCGCGCTGACGCCACCGGCGCAAATCCGCATCATGGTGGTGACGTGGTCGCTCGGAATCGAAGAGAAGTTCTACTTGTTGTGGCCGCTGATCTTCGTGCGCTACGCGGGCAACTGGTCGCGGCTACTCAAAATCTGCGCGGTCCTCATCGGCGTGGTTTGTGCCCACAATCTGGTTCTGGCCCACTGGTTCAAAGCATCTGATCAGTACATGCGATTCGCGTTTGACACGCGCGTGGACGTCATCCTGCTCGGCTGTGCGCTCGCCCTGGCCACGCGCGTGCCGGCCGGCCGGGCGCTGTTGCGGACGGTGAGCGCGCGCGCGTTGTACATTCCGGTCACGCTGATCATGTTGATCGGATTGCTGGTTGCTTACGACACTCTCAAGGTCTCTGACGCGGTGAACCGCTATTACTCCGCGTATGTGGTTCCACTCGAGGTCGTGCTCATCGCATGTTTGCTCGTGCAATTGATCGCGTGGGCCGATCACCCCTTCGTGAGGCCGCTCGATTCGAAGCCGATGGTGTTCCTTGGCACGATGTCCTACGGCATTTACCTTTACCATTCGTCGCTCATGAACTTGGCACACGAATTTGTCATGCCGTACACGTTCTGGAAGGTATTCATCCTCATCCAGCTCTTAGCGCCGCTGGCGGTCGCCTACGTCTCATACCGGCTGGTAGAAAAACCGCTGCTCGACCGCAAGAAACGGTTCGCCGCCCGAACGTCGTGACGAAAACGTTGAGTATGACGGCCTGTCGCTGGCGCAATTCCCTGACCCATTTCCTTCAAGCGGCACTCCTTCCGACCGGCGACCGAATCGACTGAAGGCGCCGTATGAACCGCAGGTTGTCATCCACGTCGAGAAGGCCGTCGGGAGGTATCTGCCGCCCGTGGGCCGTTCGCCCGGTGAAGCGTTTCGGCCTCGTCAAGCAGCGCTTCAAGCGTCCGCATCAGTGCGACATGTCGTGTTCCGGTGCGTCCGCCGATCGGGCTCAATAGGCTGGTCGAAGAGCTTCCGCATCACCGTCGCCGCCTGCACGACCAGGTCGGCACCTCGCGCGGTCAACTCCAACTGAAACGCGCGCGGATCGTCGGGGTGATCCGCGCGCCGCAGCAGGCCGGAGCGCTCCAGCCCCCGAACCAACTTCGAGACGTACATGACCTCGAGGCCCGCGAAATCCGCGAGTTCCCGCTGACTGGGCTGTGCGCCACTTCGGGAGAACTCGGACAGCGAGCCCAGCACGAGGTAGTGCGCGTGCGTCAGCCCGAAGGGACTGCAGCGCCCGGTCAACGGCGACCCGCCACTTCGTCGAGAGATGCCACACGAGATAACCGGCCGTCTGACGCGTCGTGGTGTCATGCCGACGTCTCCAGTCGATGCCGCGCCGGGTGGCCAGCCAATTGGGTCCTCAGCCGCGGCGGGCCAATCTGGACGCCGTGGGAGCGCAACCCGCACCGTTGACAGCGCAAGAACACCTCGCCGCCGCCCCACTCCCGCTGGAAGTCCACCGCTCTATGAAACAGGTGATGCCGCATGAGCCGGGCTCCACGTGTCACGGCATCGTGAATATTCAGGATGAGGTTCATCGTCTACCTCGCGCAGCGCACCCGCCACGATCGTCGCTGTCATTATTTTCACTAATCATGTATACGATATATATGGCAACTATGTTCCCACGATGCTATTTCCCGTGAACCACCGCCCCAGGTCACACGGGCGCCGAGGGCCAAAATAACGACTCGGTTGTCAGAATTTATCGACGGAATTCGGCCGGTTCGGCTGAGCGGGCCGCGGCGCCCACTTTCGCCTTCAAAAATAGGGCAGTAGACGGGGGAAGGTGTTGCCGGGAACCGGACGATCCGCGAAATACTTAGGGAATGCGCGGATCGTCCCATGATGCCGAAATCCTGGCGGCGCCTCCAATTTCCTTCACAACTTCGTCGAGCCGAGGTGCCGCGTCGATCGCGGAACCGTCTATCGTGAATCCGGGTTTTTGTCCTATGCGAGAACCGCCTTCACGGATACAGTAACGCCGATTGGCGGGCTGACTGCCACATGTGGAGGAGCACGATGAAAAACACGGCACTGAAAGTTTTGCTGGCGGCGGCGGTTCTGATTCCGATGGTGGTCTACGCCCAGGTCAGGCCGGGAAACCCGACGACCGCGACCGTCATCACCAAGGCGGAGATCGACAAGATCAGCGCCACCGAACAGACCCAGACGACCCGTGACGAGAATGCCAAGGTCGTCGATATCGGCGATGGCTGGAGCATGGAATTGGGCGTCATTCATCGCGGGAAGCAGAAGGTGATGACGGTCGGGGAGGCCAAGGCTCAGCCTGCTCGCGGCAATGCGCCGGCTGCCGCCGGTCGAGCCAATGTCCCGCCAGCGCCGCCGCCGACGCCGTGCGGAGCACAAGATCCAAACCCGCCGGCGGACGCCCTTCAGGGCGCCATCACGCACGACAATCAGACCGAGGGCTACTACATCATCTCTGGCAGCGGCATCGCGTTCATCGATGGCAAGCTCCTCAACGGCCGGCAGAGCACGAACAATCCCGACGGCGGACCGAACGGTCCGGGCTGCGGCGGCGGCGTGGCGGTTGGCTCACGCAAAGTCGAGTTGAAGGTCGGCGACGTGCTGATCGTTCCGCCTGGCGTCATCCATGGCTGGTACGACATTCCCGATCACGTGGACTATCTCAGCTTCCGTCCGTCGCATGGCGTGATGAAGAACGGCTGGGTGAATCCCACCATCGCCACGAAGTAGCGCGTTCAACGTCCTGTTCGAGGAGGGGCCCAGTGCGTCGCGCGGCCGATAAGGCCGCTGGCGTCAATGGCCCCTCTTTTTTGTACGGTTCTAAGCGGTTGAGTGCGTTGCCGGGCGGTGATCCTTCAGCCCTGGTATCCGTGCGGGCCAATCTGCAGGCGGTGGTTGTCGAACGCCTGGATATAGAGCTGGTCGCCGCCGCTCGTGCGGTTGGCCGGGTTGCGGTCCACCGTGGCCGTGACGCCCATGTCCTTGCACTTTGCGGCCAGCCGGTCGGCGTCGAAGTTGTCCACGCCGATGCAGATGTGATTCACGGTGCCCGGGTTGTTCAACTTGTAGACGCCGAGGAACCCGTCGCCGAGTCCCAGGTTGATTCCGCCGTTCCCGGGACGGCTCACGACTTTCGCGCCGAGCAGTGTGCCGTAGAACGCCGCGGCCTTCTCGACGTCGCTCACCGCCAGCGAAGCATGGTTCAGCGATCGTCCCGTCGCAAGGAGCGACACGGCCGGCGGCGCCGGCGTCTGCGCCCCGGCGCTGGCAGCGCTCGCGACCAGTGCCGTCAGCGACGCGACCAGTTGGCGGCGCGTCAGCGTGCGCGATTCGAACTCGTCCACGAGCGTCTCGATTGCGTCACTCATCGGTCACCCCTCCTCACGTGCGGCCGCCCCGCGAAGCCCGCTCACGACGCGGACCTGGCGGGACGGCAGCGACGCGGATGTCTTATGGTAACCGGGCGATGACGACGTTCGGCGACGTCCAGTGTTCGGTATGCGCAGGGTTGCCGGGATCGCCCAGCGCTTTCAATACCGACAGCTCGATGCGGTAGGTTCCGTTGGGAACCGTTTTCAGCTTGCCCCCGATTTTCTTCATCGACGTGCCGTCCCAGGGAATCGCGAAGAAGCTGGTCGGGGAGCTGTTGCGAATCAGGAATTCCTCCAGATCGGCGAAGCCCTGCGACGCGCCGTTCGACACGTCGATGATCTCCATCGACAGCAGCTGGACCTGATGATCGAAGTGCACGAGGAAGAACGGGACGTCGCTGCCGGCCATCGTGTAGGACGCGCCGGACGGCTGGTTGAACAGTGAGTTGCCCACAAGTTTTGCGAGCCAGGGGAATCCATTCGGCGTCGGCGTCAGGACCGTGATGGCCTGATAGTCGCCGTTGTATCCGGAGTACGGCACTCGCAGGACCGGGCTGCCGTCATCCGGCGTGAGCGTGATGTAGCCGCCGAACAGGCGCGCGGCCGGTACCGCCGGCGGCGTGATGGTGACGCGGATGGTCGCGTCGTTGTGGTGTCCGGGGCCGCCGAGTGTCACCGTGTTCTTGTTGAACGCCACCGTGGCAAACGCCGCGAAGAACGATGGCGTGAACGTGTTCGGTCCCGTCGCAAGCGCCGGCTCATGACCGAGCGTGTAGGTCACGGCGTCATCGTCCTTGTGACCGCCCTGGCCGCGATGACCGTGCGTGTCGTCCAACGCGACGTCGAGTCTCTGTGACAATACTCCCGCTCTCGATTTCTCCGAGCGCGAGCTTGCTCGGCGTCACGAGCGTGTCGGTCTCGATCGCATCGTCAATGCGGAGCATGCCGGCGCCCTGCCGGTGCACGTTGTCCAGGAAGCCGGAAGTGGGGGTTCCGGCCCACACGTGCGGACGCGCCGTGTTGAGCAGGCGCGCCATCACTTCGTCGGGGCGCGTCTTCGGCGATGCCTGCAGCAGCAGGGCGACCGCACCGGCGACATGCGGTGAGGACATCGACGTGCCGCTCAGATTTCCGTATCCGCCCTGTTCGAGCGGCAGCGTCGAACGAACGGTGCCGCCGGGTGCACCGATATCCGGCTTCAGGCTGAGATCCGGCGGGAGGCCGAACGACGAGAAACTCGAGATCAGGTTCGCCGTCGGATTCGGCTCGCTCGCGATCTGCGACGTCCAGGTCATCGTCACCGGACCGGACTGAAGGCGGCCGTCGATCAATTGCGCCACGGACCACGGTGACGGCCACGACAGGAATGGTGATCGGAGGCGTGCCGGCGACGGTCGGTGAAATGAAGCCGGCGACGTTGTTGTACAGCACGACGCCCGCCGCGCCGGCTGTCTGCGCGTTGAAGGCTTTCTGATAGAAGCCGCATGTGCCGCGGCGGATCAGCGCCACCTGGCCGCTGAGCGATCCGGCGTGGCAGCGGATTGCACGCATCGTTCGCGGTGGTCGTCGTCCCGGTACGCGCCATGGGAAAGCTGCCGGTCACCGGCGGCGGCGGCGCGCCGGCCGCCTCGATGTAGCCGATGAGCGCGTTGTCGGGTGTAATCGAAAACGCCGTGCAGATTCGCGTGGGTGTTGTCGAACGATGCGACACCGATCACATTCTTCCCGTTGCCCGGCGCCGCGGCGGCATACAGGCCGAGCGCACCCTCGTTGCCAATCGACGCGACGACGACGATGCCGTGCTTCACGAGACGATCGGCGCCCTGGGACGTCGGGTAGTTCGGCCAGGCGAGCGCGGACCCGATGCTCATGTTCACGACATCAGTACCGTCGTCCATCGCCTGTTCCATGGCGGCAAGCATGATGTCGGCGCTCGTCGATCCCTCGCAGCCGAAGACGCGATACGCGTGGAATGTGACCTCCGGCGCAACCCCGTGAATCCCGCCGTTCGCGCCGACGATGCCGCTGACGTGAGTACCGTGGCCGTTGCAGTCGTCGGGAAATGGATCGGGCGTCGGAATCGGGTTGTACGCGGGCGAGGTGATGTCGTTGTTGTACGCGTCGCCGACGAAGTCGAACCCTTTGCTGACCCGGCATCCCGGGCCGAAGCATCCGCCGAGGTCAGGATGGTCGTAGTCGATGCCGGTATCGATGACCGCCACGGTCACGCCGCGGCCGGTGAAGCCCAGAGTCTCCTGCGCGATGTCCGCGCCCGTCATGGCGAGCGCCGTGATCAGGTCAGCAACCGGCGGACCGGGCGTCACCGCTTGAGTGAGCGTGACGTTGGCCACCGGATAGACCGCGCGAACCCCGGAGAGGCCGCGGATCTTTGCCACGTCGCTCGGGGACGCGCCAACGGTGATGCCGTTCCAGAGCTTGCGAAAGCTCCGGCCGCGCGTGTAGTTCACTCCCGCTGCGGCTGCGGAGTTGTGGAATGCGGCTTCCTCCCCGTCGAGTGTTGCGACCGATGAGCCTTCGACGGCGGGTGGGCTCGAGAGCTCGACGAACCAGGCCGTGGACCGTTCGTTGCCGGAGGTCGGAACAGATTGACCCGCCTGCGCTGAGATGAGAACTGTCGAGAGAAGCACTGCGGCGGCGATTGCACTGCTGACCTTGGGCATTGACGCACCTCGCTGGAAGGTGGAGCTTGGAGCGCGCAATGTTAGGTGGGACGAATGACAAGCGCAACACGTGTTACTGGTCGAGTTAACAACATTCTGTGAAAGAGCCTTGCGATGACGTGCGTTCGTCCGTCGCGGCCTTGACGCTCGGATCTCCGCACGGCCAATCTGGACCACTCAAAAATCATGGTGAGATCGCTTGTGTTTCACTGCTGAGATTGTCAGGAACTGATGTAATGTCCGTCCCAGGCGGAGGCCGAATCATGTCGATTGCGATCAAGGTCAACGGGCAGGACCGTTCACTCGATGTGGAGCCGGACACGCCGCTCCTCTGGGCGATCCGCGACACGCTCGGCCTGACCGGCACCAAGTTCGGATGCGGCATTGCCGCCTGTGGCGCATGCACCGTGCTCATCGATGGCCGCCCCGTGCGCTCGTGCTCGTTGCCGGTCTCGCTGGTCGGCCAGGGAGCGGTGACCACGATCGAGGGGCTGTCCGGCGGGGAAACGCCTCACAAAGTGCAGCAGGCCTGGGTCGCGCATCAGGTGCCGCAGTGCGGCTACTGCCAGTCGGGAATGATCATGGCGGTCGCCGGCTTGCTCCAGTTGATTCCGCACCCGACCGACGACGACATCGACGCCGCGATCACGAACATCTGCCGCTGCGGCACGTTCGTGCGCGTGCGGCGCGCCATTCATTCCATCGCAGAAGGGTAGAGGAGGCCGTCATGCGCAAATGGACACGACGTGCCTTCATCGGCACCGGGACGCTCGTCGGCGGCGGACTGATCTTCGGCGTCGGGAACATCCTGCTCGCACCAAACCGGAACAGCCTCCGTTCGGACGATGCGGCCGAAACGGGCGAGCTGAATACCTGGATCCTGGTGACGCCCGACAATCTCGTCACCGTCCTCGTGCCGCACTGCGAGATGGGGCAGGGCGCGCAGACCGGCGCTCGCCATGATGGCGGCGGAGGAGATGGAGGCGGACTGGAACCTGGTCCGCGTCAAGGAAGCGCCCGCCCTCGATGCGTACGCCAACGCCTACATCGTGCGCGCGTTCACCGGCGATGCCATCCCCGCGGCGCTCGAGCGCGCGTTCGACTACGACACCTATCGGCTCGCGCGTTGGTACGGCACACAGGTGACCGGCGGCTCGATGTCGCTGCGCGGGACCGGCCACTACGGCATGCGCACGGCCGGCGCGGCGGCCAAGGAGATGCTCGTCGCCGCCGCGGCGGAGCGTTTCGGCGTGACCGCTGCGGAATGCAAGGCGGCGAGTTCGCGCGTCACGCACGCGGCGTCAGGCAAGAGCGCCACGTTCGGCGAGCTCGCCCACGGCGGCGGCCAGGCTCAGCGTGCCCTCGAGCCCGGCACTGAAGCCGCCGAGCGCGTACACGATCCGCCGGACGGCTCGTCCACGCTTTGACATTCCCTCGAAGGTGGATGGCAGTGCCATCTACGGCATCGACTTCAAGGTGCCGGGCATGCTCTACGCCGCCGTCGACATCGCGCCGGTCCAGGGCGGCAAGCTGACGTCGGTCGACACCGCCGCTGCCGAGGCGATGCCCGGCGTGAAGCGCGTCGTGCGCCTGAAGGAGGCGGTCGCGGTCGTCGCCGACAGCTACTGGCGCGCGCAGACGGCGGTCGCGGCGCTCAAGCCAACCTACGACGATGCCGGCCACGGCGACGTGACGAGCGACTCGATCTTTGCCGCCTTCGACACAGGCGCTCGGCGCCGCGCCGGAGATGCCGAAGGACGCGGCCAAGGTCGTCACCGCCGACTATCGCGTGCCGTTTCTCGCGCACGCGACGATGGAGCCGATGGCGTGCACGGCGCGGGTCGACGGCGATCGCGCCGACATCTGGGCCGGCGTGCAGGATCCGCTCAACGCGCGGTCCGCGGCGGCGAAGGCGCTCGACATGGACGTCGAACAGGTCCACCTCACGAATCTCACGCTCGGCGGCGGGTTCGGGCGCCGCCTGCCGAACACCTACGACTACGTCGATCTTGCGCGCGCGCATCGCGAAGGCGATGTCGCCGACGCCGGTCAAGCTCGTATGGAGCCGCGAGACCGACATGCAGCACGGCTACTATCGGCCGGCCGGGATGTCGCGATTTGCCGGCGCGCTCGACGCGAGCGGCACGCCGCTGGCGGTCAAGTCGAAATACGCCGGCGGCGGCGATGGCGAAGCGGTCTTCATGCCCTACGCCATCGCCGACCGGCAGTGACGACGGCGCACGACGCGGCGCATCCGATTCGGACCGGCGCGTGGCGTTCGGTGCTGAACTCGCAGCACGGGTTCTTCAAGGAGTCGTTCATCGACGAGATGGCGCACGCGGCGGGCAAGGATCCGTTTCAGTTCCGGCGCGATCTGATGACCGAGCAGCCGCGCTTTCGCGCCGCGCTCGAACGGGTTGCCGCCATGGCGGACTGGGGCCAGCCGCTGCCCGAAGGCGAGGGACGCGGGATCGCCATTACCGAGTGCTTCGGCTCCATCGCCGCGGAAGTCGCGCACGTCGCCGTGTCTCCGGACGGGAAGCTTCGCGTCCGGCAGGTCTTTGCGGCGGTGGATTGCGGCGGCGTCGTCAATCCCGACGCCGCGCTGGCGCAGGTCGAAGGCGGCATCATCTTCGGCCTGTCGGCCGCTCTGCTGGCCGAGATCACCATCGCGCAAGGGAAGGTCGTCGAGCGCAATTTCCAGGACTTTCAGATGATTCACATGGAGGATGCGCCGCGCATCACCGCGGAGTTCATCCAGTCCGACGCGCCTCCGGGTGGGCTCGGCGAGCCGTGCGTGCCGCCGATCGCCGCCGCGGTCGCCAACGCCATCTTCGCGGCCACCGGCATCCGCGTGCGCGAGCTGCCGATCAAGAATCAGAAATTGTCGCGCGAAGTGAACAGCAGGGTCTAATAGTGTGTCGCTGGCGCGGCGAAGCCTACCTCCTTTGACCGGGCAGCAGGCGGCGCTGTTCGAGCGCTTTCTCGCCTGCACCAAATACGGCAGTGCGGTCGAATTGCTCGATGAGCACCGGCCGCTCGTCGACGACGCCTTCCTCGCGAACATCGCCGGCATGTCGCAGCGGCTGTACGCGCAGGGCAATTACGAGAGCGCGGCCTCGATTGCCGACCTCGGAAGCGTGTTCGACGATCTCGCCTCGGTGCCCACCAGGATTGACCTGCGAATAGCCGCCGGACAAGCGTTTGCACGACAGCTCGCGCAGTGGAGGCAGGGATGCATCCACGCGTACCGAACTGCCGTTGAAGTGGCCGAGGCCGCAAGGACCCCGTACATGATTCCGCTCGCGAAATTCATGCTCGGACAATTCGCGCGGGCGGATGGACAGCTGAACGAGGCAGGCGCCCTTGCGCGCGCCGCGGCTGTGGGTGCCCTCGATCCAGGCAGCGAGGTCGAGCCCGAGGTGTTCTGGAATGCGCTGGCGCTTTACCGGGCGACACTGCACCAACTGGACTCGCATCTCTCGCCGCTGGAGTCGATGCAAAGCGCCCTGGCTCTGGTGCCGAACCAGCTGCTCGGCGAATTCCGAACGAGATGGCAACTCACGATCAGCGAGGAAGAATTGCTCGACCGATGGGCCAAGGCAAAAGCGAGCGCAGGCGTCGTCGTCGAGGGGGTCGACCCGTACCAGATGAGAATGTACCTGACCGCGTTTACCAGCGCGATCTACAAGTCATTTGCCCAGCGTGAAGAAAAAGATCCCCGGGCGGCCGGCCGGCGGGTTACCCGTTACAGCACGAATGTGCTGACGGATCGGATCATCAATCAGTACCCGTACTTCTCGACCTACGTGACCCGTAGCGCGCTGGCCAAACATCTCGAGTCGCTGTCGATTCTTTCGCACGAGTTCACTCACTACTGGGCGTTCCTCGGAAGCCTGGGCGGGTACTTCTCCGCCATTGCTCTCGAGTTGCGGCTGTTGTCGGAATTCGTCGCCAGGCCGGCGGCGGTTGAAGAAGTCGGCGCGAGTCCCGCGCGCTGCGCCGCCGCGTACCACGACGCGCGGATCAAGTTCCGTATGCTCTGGGAAATCTGGAGGCCCTGGTCAGAAGGGCTCTCGCTGTTCGCGGAGATGGATCTCGACCTGCTGGAAAGCGGAACGATGACGGCGCCACTCACCGGATTCCTCGCCAGTCTCCCGGCATTCGACACGATCATCGACGCGGACGCCGATGAGCCGGAGCCGCGCGCTTGCCCCGATCAATCCGATCGAGCAGTTCGCGGAAATCGAAGAACTCCAGCACAAGGCGCGCGAGCGGGTGCTGCCGCTCTATCGACGGAGCGTGTATCTCGGGAAAACGGCGGACGGCAACGAACGCTGCTATTTCACGGGCCACGGGCTCGTGAGCGCGCTGTGGCGGCGGTGGGCGGAGAGCGCGCCGGACTTTGCCAATAACGTCGTCTTCTTTCGCGCCCTGATGTGGCTGAGTCACTCGGCGTTCGACGATCTGATCCCCGACTGGCGCCTGCCGAAGGAGGCGTTCGGCCGACGCGCTGGTCCGATCGTTCGACGGATTTTTGCGGCGGCTCTTCGCGGTACCCGGCGACCGCCTGGTCGAACTCGCCGGCGTCACGATGGACACGGAATCGCCTCAGGCGCACTTCGATCTGTGGCGGCATCTCCGGGACGGCAGCCGCGACGAGCATGCGCCCGGATTATGGGAAACGCGATCGACCGCCATCGTGCACGAGATTGCCGAGGCGGCGTTTGGCGAGCTGGGGCCTGACTATGTCAAGTTTCTGGCCGACGAGCGGGCCGCCATTCTGGATGGGTTGTTGAATGCGTCACGGGTCCACATGCTTTCCCAGAGCGAGTGCGAGATTCGTCTCGCGCAGGAGCCGCCAACGCTGGTCTGTGTCGCTCGCAGTCTGCAGGGCGGGCCCGCCAGTGTCCTGGTGATTCGGTTGAGCCGCGTGGAACTGGACGCGCTGACAGAGGAGGCAGGCCGAAGAAGCGACGGGGCGGCACAGCTGCATCAATTCGTGTTGGCGCGAAGACATGCGGCCGTGGGATTGTATGTACGTGTTTCCAGTCGGTGTCACATTCGGCCAGACTTTCGTGTTGCTCTCGACGATGTTCCGCACCGGGCACGGCACCGTGCGTGTCGAGGACGCCGACCAGGTTCTGGTGCGTCAATTTCTGGATCCCGACGCACGAGCGGCGCGTGACGATATTGCGCGCATTGTCGAGGCCGCCGACGATGAGGCAGCGGCCGCCGCGGAGTTCGCGGCGTTTGGCGAGCGGGTCGATCGGATCTACGTGAGCGCGTTCATCGACGGCCCATCGGAATGGATCGAGCGCCTGCGGAACGAGCGCCTTCGTGCATTTCTTCCCGCGAGCGGCGCGGAGCGTAGCCGGATCCAGGACGCGCTCGATCTCATCATCCGCGAGCCGGACGGCATCGCGGTCGGTGACGTCGCCGCGCGTATGAGCATTCCTCCATGAGCAGGTCACGTCCACGCTCGCGCGCTTCACGGAGGCCGCCGCTGTTCTCGGGCAGGATCTGATCGTTACGGGAGGGAGATCGGATACGCTTTGCCGGTTTGCGGGCATCGAGGCCGCCGATCACCTGAGGAGAGGAGCGCATGGAGATTCAGTTGTCGTTGCCGGCGTCCGTTGTGCGCGGAATCTACGGCGAAGTGGATGTGTTCTCGAAGAGTGCGGACCGCGCCGTCGCATTTGCGCCGGAGTTTTCGGATGTCCGCGCCTGGTTCGAGCGAATCTGGGAAGACGTCCAGAACGCGTTAGCGGACATCACCCGGAGCGGCGAGGCCAAGGTCTCCGTGTGGATGACGACCCTGAACGGCAAGCTCAGCGACGCTCGGCGCGAACTGGGCGAGCGCGTCGACGCACTGGTCGCCCTTCTGCAGGAGGCGCTCGTCAAGGGCGCGCGGAAGGTCCAGGCCGCGCTGCTCGGACTGCTGCCGCCGAGCCTGCCGGTGGAATCAGTATTGGTACCGCTCAAGGAACTGACCGTCCAGTATCAGCTGTCGATGGGCTCGGACATCTCAGCGAGTCTCAATTGGACACTGAAAATGGCTGCCGGCGCCACGCTGACCGTCGGCGCAACATACTCGATCGGCTGAACGTTTCGGAACGAAGATTGATTCCTCATCCCCGACGTCGGCGTGTGAGCCGGCGCTAAGGGACGGCCGGTTCCGGCGCGACGCCGGCTGGCCGATTGTTCTGCAGCTCGAACAATTCACGGTAGACGCCGCCGGCAGCGAGCAGCGAGTCGTGCGTGCCGCGCTCGACGATCGCGGCGTCCTTCACGACGAAGATGACATCGGCGCGCCGGATGGTCTCCAGGCGATGCGCGATGACCAGCGACGTTCGTCCCTTCATCAGGTGTTCGAGCGCTTCGACGACCGTGTGCTCGGAGGCCGCGTCCAGGCCGGTGGTCGGCTCGTCAAGGATCAGGATCGGCGTGTTGCGGACGATGGCGCGTGCGATCGCGATCCGCCGCCGCTGGCCGCCCGACAGCGTCGTGCCGCGCTCGCTGACCACCGTTCCATAGCCATGCGGCAGGCTCATGATGAAATCGTGCGCGTTGGCAAGCTGCGCGGCGCGAATCGTCTCGTCCGGGTCGGCGTCGGGCCGTCCGTAGGAGATGTTTTCCCAGATGGTGCCGCTGAAGAGCAGGGAGTCCTGGAGCACGAAACTGATCTGGTCGCGCAGCGATTTCAACGTGAACTGCCGGATGTCGTGCCCGTCAAGCTTGATCGCTCCCTCGATCGGATCGAAGAAACGCGGCACCAGGCTCGCGATTGTCGTCTTGCCCATCCCTGAGGGTCCGACGATCGCCGCCACCTGACCCGGCTCGACGCGCAGGCTCACGTTCTTCAGGACGTGGATGTCGGCGTCGTAGCCGAACGTGACGCGGTCGAACTCGATCGCGCCTTTCAGAGGCGGCGCTTCGCGCGCGCCGGGCAGATCACGAATGCCGCTCTCGGTCCCGAGGACTTCCTGGATGCGCTCGTAGCTGACCGCGGCCTTGGAGAGCGTGTTCGTCATCTTCGATAGGTCTTTGATCGGCTTGTAGGTCTTCTTCAGGTACATCAGGAAGAGGATCAGGACCCCGGTCGTCAGCTGGCCGCTCGACACCAGCTTCACGCCGTACCCGAGAACCAGGCAGGTGCCCAAGCGCCACGATGATGTCGACCATCGGCGACAGTTTCGCCTTGACGCTGCGAGCCTGGAGGCCGGCGTGGACGTTGTCGCGGCTCTCTCTATCGAAGCGTCGATCCTCGTAATCCTCCCGCGCAAACGCCTGCACCACCTGGATCGACGTGAAGACCTCGGCAACGCCGGAGAGGAGCTCACTCTCCCTCTTCTTGACGGTTCGCGACGCGTCCTTGATCCGGCGTGAGTAGAAATACACGACGAGAAACAACACCGGCGCCACCGACAGCCCGGCGAGGGTGAAGCGCCAGTTCATCCACAACATGACCGCCGACCATGCCCACGAGCGTCAGGACGCTGACGATGATGCCGAGCAGGGCGGTATCGATGAAGTCCTGCACCGCGTCGATATCCTTGGTGACGCGCATGACCAGATCGCCGGTTCGCGCCTTGCCGTGCTCGGCCAGCGACAGGCGTTGAATGCGCTGGTAGAGCAGCATCCTGAGGTCGTGCGCGACCCACTGGCTGACGCTCGTCGTGAGATATTTTTCGACGTAGCCGCTGATGCCGCCGACGATGGCGATCGCCAGCACGGCGGTCAGCGCGAAAGTCAGCAGCGCCGAGGTGTTCTGGCCGAAGAGCGACCGCGCGGCATCGCCGAGCACGCCCCCGAGCCGCTTTCCCTGCAGCACGTTGTCGACGACGATGGTGATGGGCCACGGCTCGAGGATGTCGGCAGCCGTTTCGCCAATGACGGCGATCAGGGCGACGAGCAGCGTTTTCCAGTGCGGACGCAGAATTCGTGCGAGCAGGTGCGTCTTGTCGACTGGCGGGTGAGGCGGGACCGGCGGTGATCGTCTGGGGATCGGGAGTCACATCGCTACCCCTTGGCCGTGCGGATGTACTCATCGACGTTCCTGGCGAGCACGTCGAGCGGCACGTTGCCCCCGAGCAGCACCGTGTCGTTGAACGCCTTCGCGTCGAACTTCGTGGCCAGGGCGTTCGTGGCTTTCTGGCGCTGGCGGTTGATTTCGCTATGTCCCACCTTGTAACCGCAGGCCTGTCCGGGCCACGAGCAGTAGCGATCCACCTCGCTCGCGACTTCCAGCGGATTCGATCCGTTCACATCGACGAAGAACTGGACCCCCTGTTCGCGTGTCCAGCGCTTTGCGTGAATGCCGGTATCGACCACCAGCCGGCACGCGCGGAATGCAATTGACTGCAGGTAGCCAAGCCGCCCGACCGCATCGCCTTCGTAGGCGCCGAGTTCGTCGGCGAGCTGTTCGGCATAGAGACCCCAGCCTTCCGAATAGGCGTTGAACGAGAGCAGCTGACGGATGAGCGGCATCTCGTGTGTGTATTCGCCCTGCCAGATGTGGCCGGGGATGGCTTCGTGAAAGGTCAGATCGCCCAGGCTGTACCTGCTGTGCAGGCTGGTCGTCCGCAGGTTGATCCAGAACCGGCCGGGGATCTTGCCGTCGATCGATCCTGACCCGCCGTACGCGGCCGGCGCGCCGGGCTCCTCTTCGGGCGGCAGCCGCTTCACTTCCATGTTCGGGTTGACGACGGTGTTGAACGCACGCGGCATCTGCGCCGGATCCACGGAGCCGGTTCTGGACGAACGCGAGAATCTCGGCGCGCCCCTTGTCGCCCTCGGGGAACTGATATTTCGGATCCCTGGCCAGCGCCTTCATCCGCTCGCCGACGGTCCCTTTCGAGTAGCCGAGGCTTTTCAGGATGGCATCCATCTGCGCGTGCAGTTCGTCCAGCTCGCGACGGCCGGTCTCGTGGATCTCGTCCGGTGACATCGCCGTCGTCGTCGAGGCCTTGCAACGCCCACCGGTAGAAGTCTTCACCGCGCGGCCGAACCGAAATGCCGGCATCACCGGTTGCGACTTTCCGCTCCGCCTCGAGCTCCGCAATCTGGCGATCGAGCGCCGGGGCGACGTCCTGTTTGGCAATGCCGCGGCGCGCTCGGCCCAGTTGCCTGGGATGTTCTTCGTCCGCCGCTCGATGGACTCGACCAGCGAGCCGCCGTCGCGTGCGTTCTTTGCCGACAAACCAATTTGCGCAAGCGCCTTGTCGAGGAGGAAGGCCGGCGGAATCAGGCCTGAGACCGCGCGCCGCCTGGATACGGCCCGCTCCCCATCAAGCTGCTTTGCGTACGATTGCAGCCTGGCGAGATACGCTTCGGCGTCGCCGGCGTTCTCGATGGGGTGATCGGCTGTCGAGCGAGCGCGGCACGTCAGATACGCGCCGACGTTCTGGATCACCGTGTACGGCGTGTTGCGCCAGCCGCCGACCGTCGTGTCGCCGTACGGCAGGTTCAACCTTCGAGGGCCATCGCGTAGGCGCTGCGGACCACCTCGACACTCGTGCGAGCGGCATACGAAAGGCCGTCGACCTTGAGAGCGTTGGCGCGGTCCAGATCAGCCCGTACCTGGTCGCCATGCTCTGCCGCGCCTCTGCCGAACGGTCAGAGAGCTGCGAACGGAGCGCCGCCCGCGCGCCGGTATCGATGCCGAGTTGGGTCGCGCTCTCCGGAGAGAGGCGAAGGTAGTTCTCCGCGATCGCGTCGAGCCGCGCGAGTGCGTCGGCTTCGGTGGTTGTGGCCGGGGGCGCAGCCGGTGCTCCTCCCGCGTGCATCCGGGCACGAACGGCAAGGCCGCAGCCGAGGCCAGTGCCGCGATCGCTTCGCGACGGCTCATTGGTGAATCCGGCATTGAGCGGATTTTACCGTTGCTGCCGGCCCGCCGATCATCGGTGCTGCGCAATCCCTGTTGACGGATAATCCGGTCGTGCAATCCGGCAGTTTCATAGGCCCGTACGAAGTCGACAGCCTGCTGGGCGTGGGGGACGGGAGAGGTCTATCGGGCTCGCGATACCAGGCTCAATCGCGACGTCGCCATCAAGATTCTCCCGCCGGCGTTTGCGACCGATCCGGATCGTCTCGCACGGTTCAAACGCGAGCGAAAGTCCTTGCCACTCAACCATCCCAATATTGCGGCGATTTACGGGTTCGAGGATTCGGGAGGCATTCACGCCCTCGTGCTGGAACTCTAGAGGGCCCCACGCTGGCCGATCGCCTGGCGCGCGGGCCTCTCGATGTGGACGAGGCCATCCCGATCGGGCGTCAGATCGCCGATGCGATCGAAGCCGCACACGGATTGGGGATCGTCCATCGCGATTTGAAGCCGGCGAATATCAAGGTGCGCGAGGACGGCACGGTCAAGGTTCTTGATTTCGGATTGGCGAAGCTTGCCGATCCGGCAGGGACTGCGCCGCACAGCTCTTCGGCGACGCAATCGCCGACCATCACCACGCCCGCGATGACGGCAGCCGGGATGATTCTCGGTACCGCCGCCTACATGTCGCCAGAGCAGGCCAAAGGAAAGCCGGCGACAAGCGGTCGGACATCTGGGCGTTCGGCTGCGTGCTCTACGAGATGCTGACCGGACGGCGCGCGTTCGAGGGCGAAGACGTCAGCGACACGCTGGCGGCGATTTTGCGCGGCGAGCCGGATTGGTCCGCGCTCCCCGCGACGTGCCACCGGCACTGCGGACGCTGATTCAGCGATCGCTCGCTCGGAATCCCTCGCAACGCATCGGCGACATCGCGGTCACGAAATTCCTGTTGACGGAGCTGCGCGCCGCTCCGGACGCGCCTGCGGCGGTCGCTCAGCGATCGGAGACGCGATCGGCGTCGCGCTGATGTTGATGCTCGCCGCCGCGTTTGCCCTCCTCGCTGTCGCCGCCGTCGCGTTCGCTGTCTACTCGCGGGTGCCGCGACCCGAGCCGCGGGCGATCGTCGGCCGGTTTTCGATCCGCTGCCCGGCGGACTGGTGTTCCCGCCGGCGGACGCCTGCTCGTCGCGATTTCGAGAGACGGATCACAGATCGCGTACACGATCAACCCGCAGTTGTTTCTCCGCTGCTCTCGGATCTGCAGCCGAGATGCTCGCCAGTGAGTCCAGGGCAGGCCTGTCTCAGCCGGTCTTCTCTCCCGACGGGCAGTCGCTGGCGTTCTTCGCCACGACGACAGCAGATCAAGCGGGTCGGGCTCGCAGGCGGCACGCCGATAACCGTTTGTGTGCTTCCAACGGCGCCGCTGAGTTTGAGTTGGGAGGGCGACGATCTAATCTTTGGCATCACCGGAATCGGCATCATGCGTGTGCCGGCCAAGGGTGGCACGCAGCAACGCATCATCGCCGTCGGCGAGGACGAATTCCGGTTACGCCGCAACTGCTTCCCGGCGACCGCGATGTGCTCTTTACTATTGCCAGGGGTTCGGACATCGACCGGTGGGATAAGGCCAGGATTGTCGTGCAGACGATCGGCACGGACACTCGAACGACGCTGATTGAGATTGCCAGTTCAGGCCATTACTTGCCGAGTGGACAGCTGGTGTATGGACAGGGTGACTCTTGTTCGCCGTGGCGATCGACTTCCGCACCGCAAGACCGTCGGCGCTTCGACGCCCGTTGTGGAAGGCGTGCTGCGCGGCGTCGTCTCCGGGTTCAGGAATTTTCCACTTCGCGATTTCGGACACCGGCTCACTCGTCTACGCTCCAGGGCCAACTCACAATCAGACCGAACGCGCGCTGGCCGTCATCGATCCAGTCGGATAGGGCGTGGTACTGCGGTCCCTGCGGGGTCCTACTTGCGACCGCGGGCGTCGCACGACGGCAAACAGGTCGCGCTCGAAGTCGACGACGGTCAGGACGCCTACGTCTCAATCTTCGATCTCCCACCGACCAATCCTCCTCGTCGTCTCACCTTTGACGGACACAATCGCTTCCCTATCTGGTCTCCCGATGACAAGCGTGTGGCATTTCAGTCGGACCGAGACGGAAATGCCAGGATCTATATGCAGCGAGCCGATGGTGGCGGCGGCGGGCGTCGTGCCGCTGACGAAGGCGCAGCCGGATGAGCTCCATCTTCCCGAATCGTGGTCGCCTGATGGACACACCCTGCTCTACACCGTGCGTAAGAAAGACTTACGTGCTGCTGATGTTGTCGCTCGCAGACAAGACGTCACGCGCGTTCGGCGACGTTCATTCCGCCGAGCCAATCCACGCGACTTTTCCCCTATGGCCGGCAGGTCGCCTACACGCCAATCCGAGTTCCGGCGGCACGCCTCCCCCAACCGTGGTGTATTTGTTCGACCGTTTCCACCGACGGGCGAGTTTTACCAGATTCCGAAGGAACGGCTCGACTTCCATCCCGTGTGGTTGTCAGCGGACAGGCTCTTATATGTTCCCACGGTGGGGCGATTTTCCACGATCACTGTCCGGACGCACCCTCGATCGCGTTTGGCACTCCCGCCGATCGGCCGGTCAACGTGCGGCACGATCGGATTTCATCCGAGATGCGTGATTTTGACGCGTTGCCTGACGGTCGCCTGATCATCACGACCGCGGCGATGTCTGAGGATCCGAATGAGATCCAGCGGCCAACTGCGCGTCGTCCTGAACTGGGTTGCAGAGTTGAAGCAGCGCGTACCCGTGAATTAACTGGATCCTCGGACGCCCGATTCCAATCAGGATCACATAAAAAGTCGCGAAAGTGTGCTCCTGACACGATCCGAAGACTAGCTCGACCGGTTCGCCAGACCGCCGAGCTCGTCGTTTTCCTTCTCGTAAGGTTCATCCAATTCCATGCGATTCACGTCGGGTGCGCCGCCGTTCACCCGGCGACAACCAGCGATGCGCCTTGCGTTCAAGGAGAAGAGCAATGTGGGGAAGTAGACCAGGTCTTGCCGGCCGGAGCGTGTTCGTCATCCTCTCGTCGGCCGCCATCGGCACGCTCTCAGTGTCAGCCGTCTCGCCTCATTTGTCCGAGTTCGCGGATTCTTCGGGAACCGTGAGCATTTGCAGCACCACGTCGGCCAATCGACACGAGCAATCCGTTTTTTCAATCGATCGGCACAAACGGCCGTGCATGTTCGACGTGCCATCTGGCCAGCGACGCCATGAGTTTGAGCAGCGCCAGCGCGCGGGCGGCGTTCGCGTCAACGCGCGGTGAGGATCCGCTGTTTGCGGACGTCGACGGCGCGAACTGTCCCGGCGTGGCTCGCGGCGACGCGATGGCCCATAGCCTGCTGACCGGGCACGGCCTGATTCGCATCGCGCTGCCGGTTCTGGAGCAGCGAGACTACACCGTACAAACAATCTACGATCCGTACGGCTGCGCGGACGTCATCGGACCCCGCTACGAACCAGCGGCAGTGTCCGAGTACCGCGGCCCTTGCCGACAACCAACCTCCGGTTCCTGAGCGCGGTGATGTTCGATGGACGGGAGACAGATCGCGCCGCTCAACGACGCCGGAGCACCGACAGCGCCAACCTCGTGACCGATCTCACGCATCAGGCGCTCGACGCGACGCTCGGCCACGCGCAGGCGGCGAGTCACGCCGACCGGCCGGCAACTCGCGGCGATCGTGGTTCGAATTGGCTGTTCACGGCGCAGGCGACCGACAGTCGCAGCAGGAGCGCTCGACAACAGGAAAGCCTCGGGCGGACCGATCCGCCTAGCACGGTCAGAAGTCTACCCGGCATCAACGATTCACTCAGATCGGATCCGACCGTGCAGCTTCTGGACCAGCGTGTTCACGCTCTTCGATCGCGTGGAGCGATTACAGCGAGTCGAACGGGAGACTGGCACAGGAGGCGAGCGAGCAAATCGCAGCCGGTGAAGAGATCTTCAACACGTTTCCGGTGACGATCACCGGCGTGGGCGGGTTGAACGACGCGCTCAACGTGCCGCCATCCCCGGCACATGCACCACGTGCCACGATACGCCGAACGTCGGCAACCATTCACTGCCCGTGCCGCTCGACATCGGCGTCAGCCATTCCGCGCCGTTCGAAACCGGCGATCACAACGCCGCGCTCACTGAACTCAGCGTGCCCGATCTGCCAATCTTCAAGGTCACCTGCACTCTGTGCAACCGGCCACCGTGTTCTTCGTCGGACCTGGCAGGGCGCTGTCACCGGGCGCTGCGCGGATCTGATTCGGGTGGAAGGGACCGATCCTGAGTGGATCGGCCGCTCGTCGCCCTATTTTCATAACGGCGCGGCGGCGACGCTGATGGATGTAGTCGATTTCTATAACGAGCGCTTCGACATGGGCTTGAGGGAGGAGCAGAAAAACCAGCTCGAAGCGTTTCTCAAAGCGCTTTAAACGCTACCGTGTCATCTAACAGTCATGGCGTTTCTTACGCGAAACTTATTAACTGCAGATATCTCTCTCGCTCGATGTCCCCGAGGTGTCGGTATTCGTCTTACTTTCACGAATCCGGCGCTACAATGCCGGTCCCATATCAGTCAGGAGGACGCGATGCGCGCTAAGACACGGCTTTGTTGTGAGCTGGCACTCGTCATCGGGATGGTCTCACTGGCGTCAGTCGCTCGGGCGCAGAACGGCCCGCCGCTCGGCTTCATCACCAAACTCGGTGAGGAAATGGATGTGCGATCGGGCGACCGTGTGCTCGCCGATGAGTTGTCTGCGTCGGGACGCATCGTGCTGCCCGATGCCAATAGTCCGGTCGCCGGCGGCGACACGGTCGCGCAAATCCATTTGCGCGGCGGGAACGTGCAGGCGAACAGCAGCACCGAGGACTACGTCCAGATCTTCAGCGGCTTCCGGCCGTTCGTCCGTGCCACGCAAAGCGAAGTCTCGACGGCGGCCTTCGGCCGCAACATCGTGGTCACCTACAACGATTCGACCGGCCTTCATCTCAGGCCGAATCCGAACGGGCCGGGTCTGATCATGGACCCTGTCAAGCTCTCCGGTTTCGCAACATCGAACGATGGCGGGCAGACGTGGTCGAGCGGATTCATGCCGCCCGCCGCCGGTGCCGCCGATACCTTCGGCGATCCCTCGGTGGGCGTCGACCGCCACGGCACCTTCTTCTTCGCGAACCTGGCTGACGATGCCGCACACGGAACGATAGCGGTCAACCACTCCAGCGATGGCGGACGAACGTGGAGTCCAGGGGTACTCGTCCAAGAGGACGATGAGTCGGACAAGGAATGGCTGGCGGTCGGCCCGGATCCGAAAGTCAAGAGCCACGACAACGTCTACGTGACGTGGACCAGCTTTCAGAGCGCCGCCTGCGAGTTGCGCTTCGGTCGCTCAATCGATGGCGGCGTGAGCTTCATCGCCAAGACCATCTTTGTTCCCACGGGCGACGCCAATCCCAGGCATCCGCAGAACTGCCTCCAATACTCCAATCCGGTAGTCGACCAGATCACGGGAACGCTGTACGTTCCGTTCCTGCGCTTCAGCAACGCCGACCAGGATTTCATCCAGATGCTGATCTCGAGTGACGCGGGCGAGACCTTCTCGTTTGCGACGTTCAACATCCCCGGGGCTCCCAGCCCGACGGTCATGCCGGTCACCCAGCCCGGTGAGTTCACGGAATGCGGCGCCACGCGTGTGACCGGCGGGTTCTCCATCAATCTTCGCTTGACGGTTCATGGCGCGCAGAACACCGGGCCGGGAATCACCGGCCTTCCGCGCTACGTCAGCGCCTCCCGCATGACCATTCAACCTGCAGTGGCGGCACGTAATGGCATCGTCTATCTGGCGTGGTCCAACTCCACGAGCCTGGTGTTCGGCGACCCCCACGGCGGATCGAACGTGCTGTTCATCCGCTCCGACGATGGCGGTCACACGTGGTCGGCCCCGATCATGGTCAATCCCGACGTCGCCGGCGACAAACACCATGTGCTGCCGTCGCTCGCCATCGACCAGGACCCCAACGACGTGCATGTCACGTATTACACGCAGCACGGCAACAACACGATCGATCTCGACATGGCGAACTCGCACGACCGCGGCGCCAGCTTCCCGTCAGACCGCGCCGTGCGCGTGACGAGCACGTCGTTCGATCTGCCGCCCACCAACATCCCGGTTCCAACAGCCTCGAACCCCTTCGCGTCCACCAACTACGACCGCCAGATTCAAGCGTGCTATGCGCTCGGCGAGTACCAGAACGTGACGACGGCCAACGGCTCGGTCTACGCCTCCTGGGGCGATATGCGTAACCTGATCACCGAGCCGGTGAACGCGCTGGACCCGATTTCGGGTCAGACGCATCCGCAAGAGGACGTGTTCTTTCAGAAGGTGAAGGTGCAGTAAAGAGGCGAGTCGGACCAGGTCAGGTGTCGCCCATGATGGCCGACACCTGACTCACTCCCGGAACTTGTGCAGCAGGCTCTCCATCGCGGAGGGTTCGTGGCGCGATTCCGTCACCTCGACGAAGCGGAAACGCTTCAACGCCTCAGCTCCCCAGAAGCGGCTCACCGCGATCAGCAAATCCAGATCGGGTCGCATCCACTCCGGCACGGACGCCCTGGTCTCCTCGAACTCCTCGTAACTGAGCTCGTGCAGATGGACGGTCCGCCGGCCTCGTTTGACGGCGTGGTCCGGCACCGGCGTGCTTTCGATCAGGACGTGCAGGAGCCGCTCGCGCCATTCAGGGGACAGCCGGCCGAACACCGGTCGAAACCACATCATGCCGAGAAGCCGCTTCACCTCGGTTCCGTCGAGGGAGATGTCCGGCGTCACCTCGTCGCGTGCGAGCGCCAGTGCGGCCGGATCGGAACGGTTGAGGGCAACCGCCAATTCCCAGAATGAGGTAAACGTCCGCGGCGAAGGTGGATTGACGGCCTTCTGATTCGATGAACCCCGATGTTGTTCGATCGGCTTGGGCGATTCCTCATCGCTCTGCGGTGCGGCCTCGAGTGCAATCGGTTCAGCCACAGTGCGTTCTGATTGGGCAGTCGCACGTACGCCTCTCTCGAGGCTCCAGTCGACTTCGAGCGGCTGCTGAGGCCCTGTGTATTCGGCAAACAACGCCGTCACACCCCACGGTTTCGGTATCCCGACCGCCCGGGCGTACAGCGGACTGTAGGGACTCCTGGCATCGACGCCCATCGCGACCGCCACACGTCCCTTGATCTGGGCATCGACGAGGTTCGACCAGTCGCCTTCGATGCAGATCAAGGAAGTTCCCGCGGGCTTGTGAAAGGCGTAGTACGGATTGTCACAGCATAGGCGCGCCGCGAGTTCCACCTGTTCAGCGCTCGGATCGGCGCCGTCCGGAGGATCGATCTCGGCGAAGCCGATTCGCAGGCGGCCCTGGCCGGCAAACAGGATCGAGAGATCGGACGGATCGACCTGCGAGAGATCCCCCAGGACGTAAATCAGCCCGCGGAGCCCGCGCGCAATCGGCACATTCATGCGCTCCCAGACGACCGGCTGCGGCTGCGGATCGTGTTCCTCGTATCCGCGATCGTTCAGGATCTCGATCAGCCGGATGCCCGCCGCATCGAATTGCTCGATCGCGCGCACCGCGTGGTCGTAGTGCCGCTTGTCCACCTCGTGCCGCTCGAAGGACGGCCGGACGAACATCGGGGATCACGAGCCTCTTCTGCTGCCGCGCGATCTGCGCAAGCGGAAACATCGTGCCCGACCCGGTGCCTTTGCCGCCCGTGCCGATGAGGATGATGATCGAATACCGGCTGAACAGCGCCTCGACTTCGCTGCGCGATTCCTCGAGCGCACGGAGCGCCACTTCCGGGTCGTGCCTCGCGCCGAGGCGGCCGGTCGTGCGAGCGCCGATGAGGAACCGCTCTTCCTCGGGCAGATCGGACAGCGCGAACTCGTTGGTGTCGAGAAATCGCGTGGTCACGGCGCCCCTGAGCCGTTCCGCGTATCGAGGGTCGGTCTTCTGCGTCACCGCGAGGTCGCGCCGGAACGTCGCCATCACCGATCGGAGGATGTTCCCGCCGCCGCCGCCGGCGCTTACAAGGAGGATATGCATGTGGCACCCGATCGCTTGCGATCAGCCGTGAACTTGAACGGCACGACGATCCATTCCGCTTCGGTATAGGGCGCACCGCTCACGAAGGCCTCATCGGCGAGCACGTGCATCACCCGGGCCACGTCGTACTCGACGTTCTTCCTGTGGTCCGACAGGTTCGGATAGCGCCGGCCCTCGCGCGGCGCGAGCAGGATGTCGAATCGGCTGCGCCGCGCGCGCAGGCGGAGACGCGATCGCACAGGACGCTCCCCGGCGTCGTACCGAACCAGCGGCCGTTCGAATTCATCGACGAATCGATCGACGAAGGACTGCACGACGATCGATGCGGTCTGCCGGCGCGCGAGATGGCTGTCGGCGATCCACCATCCGGACCACGACACCGCGATCACGACGCACAGCCACAGCATCGTGAGGTCGTCCCCCACGAGCCTGTCGAACGACGAGCGGCGCCTGCGCGGCGAGGACTTCGGGAACACGGGAGACGTGGGGAGCTTCGGTGACGCCGGCAGTCGGGGCCGCTTCGACGTACGTGGCGTTCGAAGGCAGGGCCTGGCTGGTCTGCTGCATCACGCACGCGCGCCAGCCGGCACCAATACGGTCGTATTGCGACTTGGGAACGAACTTCGACGAGCGGTTCATGATCTGGAACCACTCCTGATAGGCATTCTGGCCGTTGCCCGTCAGGCGCTGTGCCGCGTGGACGGCAGACTCGCCGCGTTCGATTGATTCGCAGGCGGGCGACTGCGCGAAGGCTCCTGTCGGTAACGCCCCCAGCATCAGGACGATCAGCGGCGACCAGGCCGCGCGTGTCATCGGCCCCTCCACCTCATCCGAACGATCGACAACACGAAAGGCATCCCGCGGCTAGCATACCGCTCCTTCTCGGACTCTGCTCAACCCTGCCCCCTGTCGGCCTCCGCGTCTAGTCGGCGGCCAACTCGCGGTTGGTGTAGTCGGTCAATCGCGACGTCGCGAGCAGCGTGACGATCGAACAGAACAGAATGAACACCGCGATGGCCATGCCCGAGTGGTAGGTGCCCAGCAACCACGTGGCAATGAGGGGCGCGGGACCGCCCGCGATCACGGACGAGAGCTGATACCCGAGCGACGCGCCGCTGTAGCGAAGGCGGCCGGGGAACGACTCGGCGATCAACGCCGCCTGCGGACCATACAGCATGTCGTGCGTCATCAGCGACAGGACGATCGCCAGCAGCACGAGCGCAGGCACGCGCGTTTCCAGCAGCCAGATGTAGACGAACCCGTACACGCCGGTCACCGCCGCCCCCAGCATGTACACCCGCTTGCGACCGACGCGGTCCGAGAGGTGTCCGAAAGACGGGATCGAGACAAATGACACGGCTGACGCCACGAGCACGCAGGTCAGGAGGAAGTTGCGATCGAGCTTGAGCGATCCCGTGCCGTAGGCGAACACGAACGACGTGAAGATGTAGAAGGGGGCCTGTTCCGCCATGCGGCACAGCGCGGTCAGCGCGATCTCGCGCGGCTGGCGCTTGATCACCTCCACGACCGGCGTGCGCTCGATGCGCCGCTCCTGTGAAAGCCGCCGAAACACCGGCGTCTCGAGGATGCCCGAACGGATGTAGAGACCAATGACGACGAGCGCGAGGCTGAGGACGAACGGCACCCGCCAGCCCCAGACCAGGAACTGATCTCCGGAGAGGGCGCTGCTCCCGAGCACGGCGAGGTTCGCCAGGAACAGCCCGACCGGGACACCGAACTGCGGCCACGACGTGATGAATCCACGATGCTCGTTCGACTGCGCCCATTCCATCGCCAACAGCACCGAGCCGCCCCACTCGCCGCCAACCCCGACGCCTTGCACGAACCGAAGCACGGTGAGGAGGACGGCTCCCCACACGCCGATGCGCTGGTAGGTGGGGACGAGCGCGACGAGAAATGTGGCGACGCCCATCAGCAGCAGCGTCGCAATCAGTGCGGACTTGCGGCCGAGGCGATCCCCGTAGTGCCCGAAAATCGCCGCGCCGATCGGCCGGGCCACGAACCCGACGGCATACACGCCGAACGCCTCGAGCGTGCCGACGAAGTGATCAGCGCCCGGGAAAAATAGTTGCGGGAAGACGAGGCCGGTGACGGTGCTGTAGAGAAAGAAGTCGTACCACTCGATGGCCGTGCCGATGGTGCTCGCGACGACGGCTCGGCGCAGTTGCTGCTGGTGAACCTGCGCCGTGACACCGGCGCTCGTCAGAGGTGTCGCACTCATGCGCGAGAGTCTACTGCGCCACGGCCACAGACACGAACGCCGTCACGAGGCAGGGCCGGCGTGACGGCGTTGATGTGAGCTTTCGAAGGGCGTTCGACGATCGCGGGCGCCGGCGCTACTGCGTCGCGCTGCTGCCTTTGAACGTGATCTTCTCGACGTTCCACTCCGAACACGAGCCCTTTGATCAGGACGTTGTCGGAGACGGCGTGGAGCTCGTGGATGATGCAGCCGGTCTGGCCCTGGCCCATCCCGGACTGAATCCAGCCAAGCAGCTTGCCGGTGGCCTTGTCCAGCCGGTAGATCTTGCCGGTGCCGTCGCCGCTGTAGACGTACTTCGGCGTGACCTGCACGCTCCACGGCGCGCCGATGCCCGTGAAGCTCGTTTTGAAGGCCATGCTCGCACCGTCGTAAATCTGAATGCGGTTGTTGCCGCGGTCAGCGACGTAGACCAGCGTGCCGTCGGAGGCAATCCCATGGGGCGTGCTGAACTGATCGGGTCCGTTGCCGTGCGTGCCGATCGCCTTCACCCACGTGCCGTCCTTCGCCAGCTTCACGAAGCGCGAGTTGGTGTAGCCGTCGCTGATGTAGATGTTGTCCTGCGCATCCCATGCGACGTCGGTCGGGCGGCCGAACGTGCCGACGCCGCCGTTCGGATACCGCTCGGTATCCTTTTCACCGCGCTCGATGAACCGTTCGAGGTAGTCGATGGCCTCCGGCTTCCGCCCGAGGTTCATCTTGACGACGCCGTTCTGGTCCATCTTGACGATCATGCTGGACCCTTCGTCGACGAACCAGACGTTGTCGTACTTGTCGACGCGGACCGAATGCGCAAACGACGCGCCGTACTGATCCGGCGCCCACTGCTTCACGAACTTGTAGTTCTGATCGAATTCGAAGAGCTCCGCGGCCGTGCCGCCGCGTGCCATCCCGCCCTTGCCGGTGCGCGAGTAGACGAAGAGATGGCCCTTCGAATTCATCGACACGCCTTCGGTTTCGCCGATGGTGTGATCGGGAATGACCAGCGGCAGGATCTCCTCGCTGAACTGCAGCTGCGGCGTCGCCTTTTCGAGCGCCTCCTGCTTGGCTCTCGCTTCCGCCGCCGCCTGCTGCGCGGCCGGATTGGCGCCGCGACCCTGCGCTTGCACGAGGCGCTGCGGCGAGGCGAGGACCATGAGCGCGCCGACGGCGACGACGCCAAGAACGCCAACGACGGTGACCGATTGCTTCATACGTGCCCCCCCGTTCAAAGTGGCCCGTTCGAAAAACGGGCTCACTATACTAGGTTTCGTCGATGTGGCAACCGAGTACAGCGCAGTGGCGGCTCATCTGGTCGATGGCGCTGCTGGCGATTCTGGCGTGGCCGGTGCAGAACGGCAGTCTCGCGGTGAAGGCGGTCCACTGGGCCGTCGACCCGTTCCAGACGCTGCCGCCGACGCCGCGGCCGCTCGCCATGGGACTCGGCGACGACATGGACGCCGTCCAGCAGCACGACGCTGAGGAAGCCGCGTACTTCAGCCTCTATAAGAACTCGCGCCTCGCGCGATGGCGGCTCCAGTTGCGAGACATCGAAGAGCCCATCGATCCGTCCACGCAGCGCCAGATCCTCGTCGGCCTGGTGATCGTCCTCGCGCTGGTGATCTGGAGGTACGAAACGAAGAGGGCCTGACCGTGGCTTGTTCCTGTCCGACGGAGCACAGACGCGCGCGCGTCCTGATGAAATATTACGGCGTTCTCGCCGTCGAACCCGGGCAGTAAGATGGGGGGCTATGAAAGCCGCCGCGCCGCAGTTATTTGGCGCGCAACTCAAAGCGCTCCGCGAGGCGGCGGGATTTACGCAAGAGGAACTCGCGACGGTTGCCGGTTTGTCGGTCCATGCGGTGAGCTCGCTGGAGCGCGGCGAACGCCGGAGGCCGCAAGTCGAGACCATGCGCGCGTTGTCCGCCGCTCTCGATCTGACGGGCGCAACCCGCGATGCGTTCTTTGAAAGCGCGCGCTCACCGGCTCAGGCCACAGCGGTCGATGAACTGATCGGCGGCTCGCTGCCCGTACCGATGACGGCCCTGCTCGGCCGCGACTCGGATGTCAAGACGCTGCGCCAGTGGCTCGCCGATCCGGCGGCGCGCCTCATCACGCTCATCGGCCCGGGAGGAGTGGGGAAGACACGCCTGGCGCTGGAACTCGCACGCGCGATCGCGGACGAAGGAGCAACCCGGGTGATCTTCGTCCCGTTGGGCGCCGTTCGGGATCCCGCGTTCGTAGAGTCGGCGATCGCCGAGGCCTTCGGACTGGTGGACGTCACCGCGCGCGATTTGCCGAGCCGCGCCAGCGTCGCGTGCGAGAGTCACCCCACGCTGCTGGTGCTCGACAATTTCGAGCATGTGTTGGATGTGGCGCCGCCGGTTGCCGATCTCCTGACATCGGCCCCATTACTTCGACTGCTCGTCACCAGCCGCGCGCCGCTCCGCGTCCGCGGCGAACGTGAATTCGTCGTCGGACCTCTCGAGTTGGATGCGGCCTCGGACGCGATGTCACCCGCCGACCTGGCGCGCACTCCTGCCGTGCGACTCTTCCTCGAGCGAGTTCGGGACGTGCAGCCGGAGTTTCGACTGACAGCCGCGAACGGCCCGACCGTGGCCGCGATTTGCCGGCGGCTCGACGCACTGCCGCTCGCGCTCGAACTGGCGGCTCCGTGGATCAAAGTGCTGACCGTCGAGGATCTGCTTCGCCGGCTGCCGGATGATGTCCTGCGCTCGACCGTCGGCCGGCGCGACCTCCCGCAACGCCAGCAGACCATGAATGCGACGGTCGCCTGGAGTTATCACCTCCTCAGCCCAGACGGGCAGCGCGCCTTCCGCCGCCTCGGCGCATTGCCGGGTCGTTTTTCGATCGCCGCGGCCGCCGCGGTCCTTGCCGACGATGCGGCTTCATCCGCGCGGAGCGACCATGTGCTCAGCGCAGTGGCCGACCTGATCGACAAGAGCCTTCTTCTGCGATCCGAGACATCGGCGACGGCTCGTCCGCTGTACGAGATGCTCGAAACCGTTCGGGACTATGCGGCGCTCGAGCTCACGGCGTCGGGCGAGCGCGACGATGCGCTCGAAGCGCTGGCGCGCTATTGCACCGGTGAAGCGTCCCTTGCGGCAGAGGGGCTGGTGGGACCCGCGCAGGCTGACTGGCTGGATCGCGTGCGTGACGATCTCGAGAACTACCGAAGGTGCGCTCCGGTGGCTCATCGAGCGCGGGCGTCCGGCCGAAGCGGCCGTCATCGCCTGGGGATTGAAATATTTCTGGCTGATTCGCGGGTACGCGGCCGAAGGCCTCCAGTGGTGCCAGGAGATTCTGAACGCGCCCTCTCTTCCGCCCGCTGCCGAGTTGAGAGTTCTTGAAGGAGCGGCAGTGCTCTGGTACACGCAAGGAGAGCTCGAGCAATCCAGCACCGGGCTCGACCGCGCCTTCGGGCTCGCCGACGCGGGCGGCATGGATGCGGTCGTGTGGGCCGAGGATCTGTCCGCACGCGTCGAACACGCGCGTGGCAACCTGAATGCGGCCCGCGACTGGTTTGTGCTCGCAGTGAAAGGATTCCGATCGCGGGCGATCCTGTGGGGCAGCGGGAACGCGCTGTGCGGGATGGCGTCGGTGGCTCTTGCGGCCGGCGATGCCGGCGAAGCGGAACGCCTGCTTGAAGAGGCCGTGCCCGTGCTCCGGCAGGCCGGTCCATGGTTTCTGATCTGGGCGCTATCCGTTCGCGCCATCGTCGCCGTGCGGCGTGGGAATGCCGACGAAGCGATCGCTTTCTTGCGCGAGGCGCTGACCTGCATCAGGGATCTTCAGGACAAGTACGCGTTCGCATACACGCTGGTCCCGTTGGTCGCCGCCGCGATCCTCAAGAACGACGCCGCGTGGGCGGCGCGGATCCTGGGCGCCAGGGATGCCGTCAGAGAGCGGACAGGCGCCACCGTGGTCCTGAAATTGGTGCACGACCTCCAGGTGCAGTCGGAACGGGAGGTTCGCGCACGCCTTGGCCCGGATCAGTGGGCCAGCGCATACGCGGCGGGGCGCCGGACCTCTTTCGATGCGCTCTTGAAGGACATCGACCACGTTCTTGCGTGAAGGCTGAATTCAGTGTGTTCGAAGTTGGTGAGCTGGACGTTTAAGTAACTGGGGAGAGGTCCACCATGAGTGCTCGACGCATGGGTTCTCCGACTGCTCTGATCCTCGGGCTCGGAATTGGATGGCTGATGGCCGTACCAGCGTCCGGCCAGGTTCGGGCCGTGCCTTCCCAGCCGAAAGACTCGACGTCGACGAAACCCTGGAGTCCGCCGCTCACGCCAGATGGCCATCCGGACTTTCAGGGCGTCTGGGTGAACAACAGCGCAACGCCACTCGAGCGGCCGAAGGAGCTCGAAGGTCGTCAATTCCTGACCGATGAGGAAGTCGCGACGTTGAAGAGTCGAGCGGCTCGATTCCGTGACAACGACAGCGATTTCGCAGGCGGGGACGCTCTGTATCTCGCCGCATTGTCTGGAGTCGAGAAGTTCAAGAGCCCTGTCGCGACCGGCGGCGCCGACGCGGGGGCTGACCGCGAGTTCGAGAACCGAACGGCGCTCATCGTGGATCCGCCGGACGGGAAGGTGCCGTTTACGCCGGACGGCCGGCGCAGACAGGCTGACGCCGCGGCGGCAAGGGCGCGCCCCGCACCAGAGGGTCCGGAGGATCTCCCCAACGATCTGCGCTGCCTGACGTTCGGCGTGCCCAGGCTGGGCGGGAATGCGGCCGGCTACAACAGCTACTTCCAGATCGTGCAGACCCCGGCATACGTCGTCCTGTTCGGAGAACTGATTCACGATGCTCGCGTGATTCCGATCGACGGTCGCCCGCACGTTCCTTCTGCTGTCCGCTCATTGCATGGCGACCCTCGTGGGCGGTGGGAAGGCCGGACGCTGGTCATCGACACCACGAATTTTTCGCCGGAGAGCTACTTTCAGGGATCGAGCGAGAACCTTCACCTGATCGAGCGCTTCACTCGGAGCGCAGCCGATACGATCGATTACGAAATCACCGTCAGCGACCCGGGTGCCTGGACACGACCCTGGACGGCGCTGGTTCACCTGAAGCAGAGCTCGGACCGGATATTTGAATACGCCTGTCACGAGGGAAACGATCGGACCGTCACCGACATGCTCCTGGGAGCACGCGCCGCGGAAAAGGCCACGAACGAAGTGCCCGCCAACCCGAAGTAGAGGAGTCCGCTCCACCAACGATTCCCATCAACCTCCATGCGTCGCGTTCTACTGACGCGCAGGACGCGTGAGTTTCCACACGTTGGCGCTCTCATCAGACGCTTCGTAGATGAATCCGCCAGTCGTAACGGCGTTGCCCAAGCTGGTGCTCATTCCCTTGTGGTGTGAAAGTGCTGCTTTATTGGACGATAGGTAGCAGCATCACCGCCGCACGTCTGGCGGTTTCCAGTTGAGGATGACCGTAATCGGCGAGATCGTTTCCTCCGTCGTGATGTTCATCAGGAAGCGGCCGTCGGCCGCGACGTCGTATTGAGGTCTGATGTTGCCGCCGGTGCCGCCGAATGCCGTCGTCAGCCGGGTCTGAAAGAGCGGAACGGGAGTGTCCGCTTCGAGGCTCGACCCATTCAGATCAATCCGGACGGCCATCAGCTTTCCATCTGGCGCGACATAGAACAGCTCTTTACCGTCGCGCGCCCATCGAGGCGACGCGCCACCCGCACTTGAAATCTGTTTCTTTCCTCCCGGGCCCGGGAACGGCTGTGCATAAATCTGCATCGGGCCGCCTTCGTTCGACTGATAAGCGATCCACTGCCCGTTCGGGGAAAAAGTCCCCTGTGATTCGTCGGAGGGGGTCTGCACGAAGGCATAGGGCTTCTTCGGGCCACCATTCGGTCCACTCTCAATCGGCAAAATAAACAGATCGTTGGACGTCTCCGGACTCTGGCTCGCAAAGAGAAGAGCCTTGCCGTTCGGCGACCAATCGTTTGCAGTCAGGTTGAGGGTTTTCCCTGCTTCCGATGCATACAAGAGTGTTTCGGAGCCTTCGAGACTCAACGATTTTTCGTACAGGTTGTAAGAGGTGTTTCGGGCCGAGCGATACGCGATCCGGGAGCCGTCCGGTGACCACACGGGGGCGGCGTCGACCGGGGCGCCGAACGTGAGCCGGGTGGTCTCGCCACGCGAAGTGTCGATGAGAAAAATATCCCGGTTGTTCAGCACGGTCCGGTCCACCGCGACCCGGTGGCCGTCACGTGACAACAGCGGATACTGCAGGCTGCTCGGGTCCACGCCGCCGACAACGCCGACCGGCTTCCCCGCTCGATCGAACCAGGTGAGTTGTCGGCTGCCGGGACCACTCGCGCGATAGGCAATCGTGCCGTTGGCGGAGGCTGACAAGGCGCCGACACCGATCGCCCCATCCCACCCGACAGGTTCAGCCACGGTGACCGCGTCGCCGCTCAGTGCGTTTTTCGACACGTCGAAACGTTGCGCGACGAGCGATCCCTGCCGAATGTACAAGAGGTAACCGGTCGGCATGTAGACAGCTGCGGTTTCAGCGGCCGCGATCCGAGTCGAGTCAGGCGAATCCAGCTCGCCGAGAAAGATGCCTTGCATCTCGCCGGATCCCTGCGAAAAGAGCAGGAAGTGCCGGCCGTCGGGAAGAAACTGCGGAAATCTCTGAATCGCCCCCGGTCCGGGCCGCGTCGCGGGAACGGACTCGCCGCCGGATGCGGGAACGCGCATGATGCCGTACCACGCATAGACGCCGAATAGAATGACGCCGCTCGGATTCCACGTTCCACCTCGAGCTCCTGCCGTGATCGCGAGCGTCTGAGGCTGCCCTCCCCCGATATCGATCCGCTTCAATTTCCCTTCGGCAAAGAATCCAATGGATGCGCTGTCAGGCGACCAGAAGGGATAGCTGGCGCCATCGGTACCTGGCAGCGGCTGCGCTGTGACGCTGTCGAGCGGGCGGAGCCACAACCGCGGTATCCCGTCGCTCATGGCGACAAACGTCAACCGGCGGCCGTCCGGAGAAAGCGCCATCGACAGCGGATCGTCGGTCGGCGGCGTGATGATCTGCAATCGCAGTTCCGGAGCGCTGGCCGGCGCCGGTGTCTGCGCACTCCGAAGATAGCGCGCAGTCGGCAGCACCATCGCGAGCGCCGCGAGGATCGCCACACCGGTCACGACCACGATCGCGCGCGAGGGTCGCGTGGCCTTGTCCACCGTTGTTGGATGGCTCGCGGCCTCGGCGATCTCGAGACGGGCATCGGCTACCGCGTTCAGCCGATCGCGAGCGTCCTTGACCAGACACCGTTTCAGAAGGCGACGGATGGCAATCGGCGTGCTGCCCGGAAGCGCGTCCCAGTTCGGATCGCGTGTGACGATCGCGCCGAGGATGTCTGTGACGGTCTCGCCCGCGAACGCCGGCCGGCCGATCAGCATCTCGTACAGCGACGCACCCGAATGCCCAGATGTCGGCGCGGTGATCGACGGGCTTGCCGCGTGCCTGTTCAGGGCTCATGTACGCCGCAGTGCCCAGAACCATTCCGGCCTGGGTCATGCTGATCGTCGGAGATTGGAGACGTCCGAGACCAGTGCAGGCGGATCCACGGCTTTTGCGAGGCCGAAATCGAGCACTTTCACCGTGCCATCGGCGCGCACTTTGATGTTGGCCGGCTTGAGATCGCGATGAACGACGCCGTGCTCGTGCGCCGCCTGCAAGGCATCGGCGATTTGCTGCGGATCGGCAGCGTTTCGTCGAGCGGCACTCTTCCGCGTGCGATCCGGTCGGAAAGATCCTCTCCCTCGACGAGTTCCATGACGAGCGCGTGGCGATCAGCCGCCTGCTCGAGGCCGTGAATGATCGCGATGTTCGGATGATTGAGCGACGCGAGCACCTTGGCTTCGCGCCGGAAGCGCGCGACACGGTCCGTGTCGCCGGCGAACGCCTCAGGCAGGATCTTGATCGCGACGGCGCGATCGAGCCGCGTGTCGCGGGCCTTGTAAACCTCACCCATGCCGCCCGCGCCCAGCGTGGCCAGGATTTCGAACGGGCCGAGCCGGGTGCCGGGATTCAGGGGCAAACCGTTGGATTATATGGGAGCGTCGCGTGAGTGAGCGACGTCATGAACGAGAATCCGGCGGGGAATCTCGCCTGGGGGCGTTCTTACGGATTCCCATGCCTGGTTAACGCTTCCGACGGGAGAAACGAACGGCCGTTCAAGTTTCCACCGCCCATTTCCGCTTCTCAACTAAACGCCTGTGAGTTTCCCGTGATCGCAGCGTTTGGTTATGCGCGAGTTCACTCAAGGTGGAACCTATGAAACGTCTCATTCTCGTGCTGATCATCGTGAGCGTTGCCTGGGCATGCGATCGGAAGGGTTATTCGCCGCTTCCGTCGTCGCCATCGCCCGCACCGCAGCCCGCGCCCCCGGAGATGCTCCCGATTTATGGCTACGTCGACGACACGGCATACAGACCGATCGCCGGCGTGAGCATCGAGATCGTCAACGGTTCGCAAGCCGGCACGATGACGACGTCGGACGCCAGCGGCCGGTTTTCCTATGACGGGACATTCGCGAGCCCGGTGACTCTACGGGCCGCAAAGGACGGCTACACGACGTCCACAAGGACTACGCTCCGCCTGACAGACGGACACGCCTATGCGGGGTTTCAGCTGGCATCGGTCACGCCTCCTGTTGCCGTCGCAGGCAACTACACGCTCACGATCAGTGCCGACCCTGCGTGCACGGCGCTCCCTGAGGATGTGCGCACACGTACCTCCAGGCCGCCGTCAGTGCCAACACCTACGGCGGCAATACGCCTGGGACTTCCTTCAACGGCGTGGTGACTGGCGCGCAATTCGCGCCGTACTCGAATTTCTTCTTTGTTGGTGTCTTCGGCGACTACGTCAATACGAGCACGATCGGCGAGGGCCCATCCATCATCGAGCAGGTCGGGCCGAACAGGTACGTCGCGTTCAATGGCCAGGCCGGCTTGTCGGTAGGACCAGGGGGCGCGTCGACGATTTCGGCTCCCTTCAAGGGCACCATCGAATACTGCGAGCTGAAATCGGCGATCGGGCAGTCCTACGACTGCAGCGAGGCCCTGGCAACGGTCCGTCCAGGAATGCACGTCGGACAACGGGCAACTGACGATGACGCGTCAATGACACGTTCACGAAGCGCGCAAGTCCAGCTGAGCGGGACATTACTCACGTTCCAGTTTGCGGATCCGGGGGAGGAGCCTGCGTGAGAGGATAGGCCGCATGAAAACCCTGATTGGCCGGCGCTGGCGGTGGCAATCGTGGCCGGGTTCACAACGTCGGTTACTCCGGGCAATCGACATCTGCAACGGCGCGTCCGGTCCGGCGTGCCAGGCCGTGCGGGGCGATCGTTCTGAAGGGTGGCTTCCGCAAACGCGATCCGAGGTCATGGCCCGGAACGGGATGGTGACGACCGTGCAGCCGCTCGCGGCGCAGGTCGGATTGCGCATCCTGCAGCAGGGTGGCAACGCGATCGACGCCGCCGTGGCGTCTGCCGCCGCGTTGAACGTCATGTACCCGGCAAACACCGGCATCGGCGGCGATCTGTTTGCGCTGATTTACGTCGCAAAGGAAAAGAAGGTCTATCAGTTGAACGCGAGCGGCATCGCACCAGCCGGACTGACGCTGGCACGGATGCAATCGCTCGGTTACAAGGCCATCCCCGCGAACTTTGGTCCGGGCTCCGGCATGCCATCCGGCGGCATCCTCACCGTCACCGTGCCGGGATCGGTCTGGGGCTGGCAGGAAGTGCTCACGCGGTTCGGAACGAAAACGTTCAAAGAAGTCCTGCAGCCGGCCATCGACTATGCGGAGCAGGGATTTCCGATCAGCGAAGAGATCGCCAGCGGCTGGCGCATGAAGAATGCGCTTCCGCTCGCGGGTTGCTGCAAGGACGTGGATCCGGATTCAGTCAAGACCTTCTACATCAACGGCACTCGCCCGGCGGCCGGAACGATCTTCAGGAACCCGGATCTGGCGAAGACGTTCCGGTTGATCCAGGCGCAGGGGCGCGACGCTTTCTACAAAGGCGAAGTCGCGCGCGCCATCGTGGCGAAGTCGAACGCGCTCGGCGGCCCGATGACGCTCGACGATCTCGCGAACTACAAAGGCGAGTGGGTCACGCCGGCGTCGACCACCTATCACGATCGGTTCACGGTGATGGGCACGCGGCGCCGTCCAGGCGTGGGGGATCATCGAAGCGCTGAACGTGCTCGATGCCTGCATGCCGAAATGGTATCCGGGCCAGACGCTCGCCTCGCTCGGGCCCGCCAACCCGCTCTACTGGCACGCGTTGATCGAGACGAAGAAGGCCGTCTACACCGATGTCTACGGCCGCAATGCTGATCCCAACGCCGTGACCGTTCCGCTCGACCTGCTGACGTCGAAAGCGCATGCCGCGACGCTCTGCGCGAAAGTCGATCCGGCGCAAGCCTCGCGCACCGGCTCGCCGGACAACGCCACGACCGGCGCCGGCGACACCATCTATCTCGCCGCCGCCGATCGGTGGGGCAACATGGTGTCGTGGATCAACAGCAACTTCGCCGGCTGGGGCTCCGGGATTACCGTGCCGGGCTACGGATTCATCCTGCACAATCGCGGCGGCTTGTTCACGCTCGATCCCAAGAGCCCCAATGTGATCGCGCCCAACAAGCGGCCTTACAACACGCTCTCGGCGATTCTCGTGATGCAGGACGATCGGCCGCTGCTCGTCACCGGGCAGCACGGCGGCGACAGCAGGGCCAGGGGAACATGCAGGTGCTGGTGAACATGCTCGATCTGCTGCCAACGTGCAGGCTGCCGGCGACATGGCGCGCTTCAGCCACAACCAGGTGAACAACGAGCTGGAACTCGAATCCGCGTTGTTCAAGCTGGTCGGCGCTCAGCTGACGGCAATGGGCCACCAGGTGTCGTCATCGAACGGATCGCCGGTCGGCGGGTTCGAAGCGATCTGTTCACGCCCGATCCGGCTGCGGCGCCAGGTGCGCGCCGGCCAACCTCTCGTGCACGCTGCCGATTGCCGGCGTGTATCGCGCCGGATCGAATTTCAGAGAAGACGGTCAAGCGGCGGGATACTGATTGCCGATCCTCGTGAAACCTGGGTCGTGAGTTCGGACGAGCGGCCGCGAAGAGTGAAGATTTCGGAGATCGGCACGAGTTTCACCCGGCGCGACGCCATATAGCGATCACGGTTTACCCAGTCGGCGTCCAACGAGCGGGTCCACGAACTGCGACGCGCGAACGAGATTGCGATCCCAGAAATGGATTTGCGCCAGTGTCGGGCTCGAGGCCTTCAGAAACAAGCGGTTGGCGAGCGATGCGGCCATCCCAACGCTATCGAGGTAGAAGGCCCGCACCAGTCGCAGCGAGTCTGGCGCGACGGCGATGAGACTCTTGCGGCTATAACGCCGGAAATGACCGATCGCCGCGTCGAACGGGCTGAAGAGCCAGTTGTGTGCTGGCGAAAGCACGATCACATGTCCTCCGGGACGAAGGCGCGCCGCCGCAAGACGGAGTTCCGCATGGTCGTCCTCTATATGCTCGAGAACATCGATATAGAGCAGCGTGTCGAACGTCCGGGCGGGCGGCAAGGGTTCGAGTGTCCCCGTCAGGACCTCCGAGCGGGGCGCCAGGGGATGCTCCAACAGTGATTCCGCGAGGCGCGACGCGGCTCCGCATCCGGTTCCAGGCAGGTCCAGCTACGCGGCGTCGGACCACACACAGCCGGGTCGTACCGCCCATGCCCGCACCGACCTCGAGCACGTCCCCGGTGATATAGGGCTTCAAGATGGCCGCGTAGTAGCCCTTCCAGCGGAGCGCGTGCTGGAAAAGGTCAAGTTCGTACCCTGATAGCTGTAATCGCTCATCGATGCTGCGTCGCGGACTCGTCGCGACGAGTCGCCGGCCGCGGCCCCACGGCCTCCACGCCGTTGACAAAATACACATAATCCCGGAGCGGAATGAACGCGGGCTGCGAGCGCGCGTGCATCACCAGGAACACGAACGCGCCAGCGAAGGCCGATGCCTGCAACAGCAGGATCAGGAGGATACCGGCTGCCGTCGTGGCCCACCCGGGGATCGCCAGCGTCGTCGTCAGACGGATCGCCACGACCGCCAGCAGCAATGTGATTGTGGTCACCACGACCGTCAGCGCGAGCATGAGCAATCGCACGCCGATGATCTCGGCATGTACCGACAACGCGCTCAGGCCGTGGCCGACCAGCGCGCTGAAGTTCATTTGTGACTTGCCGCTGAGACGGTTGGCGCGCACCGTCGGCACGAATTCGCGAGGGAGCCTCGCCTTGAACACTGCGGCCGCGTAGTGGTTCCACAGCTCGGACACAACCACCAGCCGCCGCACTTGCGCCGCCGGAATCAGACTGAAGTTGCCCACGCGCACCGGGATGCCGGTCAGCCATCGGTGGCAGATGCGGTAGAGGTGATAGAACGCCTTGAAAACGAGGCCCTCAGAGCGGCGCCTCCGCTCGGCGAAGACCACGGCGTGGCCTCCGGTCTCGCGCGAACGTGCCAGCAGTCTGGGGACATCCGCCGGCGCATCCTCGCCGTCTCCATCCATGACCACGACCGAGGCGGGCGGGACGTTCTCGACCAGCCACGCCAATGCGATTGCGATGGCACGCTGATGACCGAGGTTGCGCCGGAGGCTCAGGATGTCGGCGCGCCCGATGGCGCGAAACACGCGCATGGTCTCCAGTTCCGTGGGCAGCACCGTCGACCCGTCGTCAACGAGGACGACGTGCGCAGACAGGCGCGCCTCGTCGAGGATCCGATCGAGGTCGGCGAGCAACAGCGACGCGGCGTGCCAGTCGTTGTAGACGGGCATCAGCACGATCAGATCGCTATGCGGTGCACGCGTCTGTATAGATTCCAGCGACGGACTCCCCAAACAACGCCCTCATTCCCGGTCTGCCGGCCCGCCGGGACACGAAACGGGATGCGCATTAGACGGCGGGAAGTGTACCTGCTATCGAGAGCGCTGACGAGAGGCTAGAACGGAGGTGATACCAACGCCTGGACCGCCCTCAGCTATCATTTCGCCGACGTATCTCGACACGCCGAATTCGCTCGTATTCAACATGTCGAATTGAGGCCCAGGAAGGGGAACGCCGTGCCACGAATCATTGCTGTTGGTCCCGTGTGCTTCGCTCTCACGATGCTGGCCTCCGCGACGGCATTTGCCCAGGCGCCAGATGCCAGTGCAGAAGCAGCCGCCGCCGGCGCTGGAGCTGCCTGCCGGCGACATCAAGAGCTTCATCGACAAACTGCCCAAGGACCGCATCACCGATGCGCCGATTCGTGTGACGGACGCCGGCGGCTACAAAGTCGGGGTCTACGGCGTGTTCAGACCCAAGGCGGTCGTCCAGGCCGCCAACCGTCATGAGACGACCATCACCGAGATTTACTACATGCTGGAAGGCACGGCGACGATCGTGACCGGTGGCACGATGGTCGACGAGAAATCGTCGGGCACCAGTCCGAATTCGAAGCGGCCCAATTTCCAGGGCACCGGGATCCAGGGCGGCGTCAGCCGTCATGTCGGGCCTGGCGATGTGATCGTGATTCCAGGAAACCTGCCGCACTGGTGGAGCAGCCTGGATACGGATATTCGCTACCTGATCTTCAGGCCCGATCCGGAAGGGCTGCAGGCGATCAAGTAAATTGTCAGCTGCGAGACAACCCCGATGTTTCAACCGCGCGTTTCAGGCTGGAGGTATCTATGCGTAACCGTCGCCCGCTGCTTCATTCGATCGCGGTCGCGGGGTTGCTGACGCTATGCTGCGCGGCCGTGACGGCCGGCGCTGAGCACCAGATCATCAGGCCGAAGGGCACCGCGCCGGGCGGGAACTACAGCCCGGGCATCCTCGTGGACGGCACACTCTACATTTCCGGCCAGGCCGGCGAAGACAAGGACGGCAAGATCCCCGCGACGTTCGATGCGGAGGTGAAGCAGGCGCTCGAGAATATCCGCGTCGTGCTCGAGGCCGCCGGCATGTCACCATCCGACGTCGTCAGTGCGCAGGTGTATCTGACCGATGGCGCGCTCTTCCAGCGCTTCAACGCGGTTTACACCGCCTTCTTCAAGGACCCGCGGCCGACGCGCACCACCGTGGTGGTCGCGAAGCTCGTGGGCGAGGGGCACATCGAAATCACGACCACGGCGAGGAAGTAGGCCTGCGGGGCGCGGCGGCGCAGGCCGTGCGATTTCCGGCGCGCTTCGCTGAGGACAAGTCGCTCATGGCGGGTCGCGCCGCTGACACAGGGGTCAGATGGGTGTCAGACACCTTTGCGCCGAACTGTGTAGAAGTGTGAAGCGCTGGCCGGCAGATACGGCGGATACAATGTCGCTCCATGGCCAAGCGCAAGCCGGCGCGACGCCGGAAACGGGTCGGCGCGCAATCGATCGGGCTCGCTCCCGCCGACACCGCCGACGTCCAGGACGCAGGAGCGCGCGAGTTGGCGGATCGGATCAAAAAGGACGGCGGCGCCGTCCTCGGTTCGTACCGCGAGCCGTTCGGCGGCACGCCGGCCGTGCTGGCGACGCTGCCAATCGACCGCGTCGAGCCGACGCCCTATCAGCGCGATCCTTCGCAGGCGCACGTGAAGCGCCTGATGACGGTCATCGAGACCCTCGGGTGCTTCCTCGATCCCATCATTACCGTACGCCGCGACGACGGCTACTGGACGCCGAACGGAAACCATCGGCTCCAGGCGATGCGGAAGCTTGGCGCGAAGTCCATCGTCGCCCTCGTCCTGCCGAACCCCGACATCGCGTTCAAGATCCTCGCCCTCAACACCGAGAAGGCTCACAACCTGAAAGAGAAGTCGCTCGAGACGATCCGGATGCTGCGAGCGCTGGCCGATGAACAGGCCGGACGCGTGGAGCGCGAGTTCGCGTTCGAATTCGATCAGCCGTCGTTCCTCACACTCGGCGCGGCCTACGAGGAGCGGCCGCGGCTGAGCGGCGGCGGCTACCAGTCGGTGCTGCGCCGCATCGACGAGTTTCTCGACGAGCGGCTCGCGCGAGCCCTCAAGGAGCGCGGCCGGCGCGCGCGGCTCGTGCTCGAAATCGACGATGCCGTGAGCGACATCGTCGCGCGGTTGAAGAAGCGTGGGTTTACGAGCCCGTACCTCCGGCCATTCGTCATCGCCCGCGTCAACCCGATCCGGTTCTCGACGTCGACCGAGTTCGACTTCGACGACGTGCTCGGGCGGATGCTGAAGAGCGCCGGCAAGTTCAACGTCGATCGGGTGAAGCAAGAGGATGTCGTGCGCACAGGCGGCGGCGGCGGACGACGAAGACAGCGAGTAGATGAGGAGGCAGTCGTGCGCATATTCACGTGGCGGTGTTGACGGGTGTCGTTCTCGCGCCCGCGTTTGCCTGGACCCAGACGCCGCAGGCCGCGAGCCCCGCGCCAAGTGCCTCGCTCGCGGCGCCAGCCGATGCGCCGCCGCCGCATCCCGTCGCGCCCGGACCTTTTGCGGTCTCCGTCATCGCCGAACCGTCGCTGATGTCGCACACCGTCTATCGACCAACGGACCTGTCGCCGTTCACCGGCGCGAGGCGGCTGCCGATCGTCGCGTGGGGCAATGGCGCCTGTGCGAATGCCGGGCTGCTGTTCGAAACGTTTCTCACGCAGATCGCCAGCCATGGCTTCCTCGCGATCGCCTCGGGACCGAAGGATGCGCCGCTGCCGGCGTTCGCGGCGCAGGTGCCCGGGCAGGCGAGGACCACGCCGAATCCTGCGGCCGGCATCGCGGCGGGAAGCACCAAGGATCAGGATCTGATCAAGGCGATCGACTGGGCGATCGCTGAGAACGGCCGCAGCGGCAGTCCGTATTTCGGTCACCTCGATCCGCAGAAGGTCGCCGTGATGGGGCAGTCGTGCGGCGGTCTGCAGGCGACGGCGGTCGCCGGCGACCCGCGCATCAAGACGGTCGTGATCTGGAACAGCGGCGCCTTTCCGGAAAACGCGCAATCGTCCCGGCGCGGCGTTGAGCGGCGCGACCAAAGCGAGCCTCGACGCGTTCCACGCGCCGGTCGCGTACTTCCTCGGCGGTCCGACCGACATCGCCTACGCCAACGGCAAGGACGATTTCTCGCGGCTCAAGACCGTGCCGGCGTTTCTCGGGAGCATTCATTCCGGCCACGCCGGCACCTACATGCACCCGGGCGGCGGCTGGTTCGGCGAGGTCGGCGTCGCCTGGCTGAAGTGGCGACTGAACGGCGATCGGGAGGCGGCGAAATACTTCGAAGGCGCGGACTGCATCCTCTGCAAGAACCCGATCTGGGAAGTCGCCAGGAAAAATATGAACTAGCGAAGCGGTGCATCGTGAGTGCGATTCATGACGTGGGTTCGATACGCAGAAGCGCGCCATCGTCATCGTCGGTCAGCAAGTAGAGCAGGCCATCGGGGCCCTGGCGTACTTCGCGGATGCGCTGCCTGAGCTCCACTAACATCGGCTCTCGCCGCAGTTCCTCCATCTTGTCGTTGAAGACGATGCGCTGGATGTGGCCGGTACCGGGAATGCCACCCTGTCGCAGGGAACCGACGAACACATTGCGCTTCCAGGCAGGAAAGCGATCGCCGGTGTAGACCGCCATGCCGGCGGTCGCGATCTGCGGCAGCCAGACGACCAGCGGCGACTCCATGCCTTCGCGCGTCGGCGGATCGGAAATGCGCGGGCCTGGATATTCCCGCCCGAAGCTCAGGATCGGCCATCCGTAGTTGCGGCCACGCCGGATGATGTTGATCTCGTCTCCGCCGTTGGGCCCGTTCTCGTTGTTCCAGATCTCGCCGGTCTCCGGGTGGACGATCAGGCCCAGGGTGTTGCGATGGCCCAGCGTGTAAATCTCCGGCCGATAGCCGGGACGCCCGACGAACGGATTGTCTCGCGGCACCGAACCATCGTCGTTGAGGCGCAGGATCTTGCCGCGCAGGCTGCCGGGTTCCTGAGAGGTATTCCCGGTATTCCCGCCGGTGGACATGTAAACCATGCCATCGCGCCCGAAGACGACGCGGCCGTTGAGCCCGTTGGTGCCTTCAAAGGCGGGCTCGGCGACGATGAGATCCCGAAGATCGACGAGCGCACCGCCTTCGAGTCGCGCACGCGCGAGCGCCGGCGCACCCTTAGTCGTGGCGACCGCCTTCGTGTAGGTGAGATAGACGAGGTGATTCTCGGCAAACCGCGGATGAAGCGCGACGTCCATGAGTCCGCCGTTACCATCCGTTCTCACTTTCGGCACGCCGGTAATCGCTTGCGGGTCGAGCACGCCGTTTCGAACGACACGCAGGCGACCTGGCCGCTCGGTGATCAGCATGCTCCATCGGGAAGGAACGCGATCGCCCACGGATGCGACAGTCCTCTGGTGACGACGCTGACGCGGATCCTGTGTTGCTCGTGCGTGTCGAACACCCACGGTCCCGGGCCCAACGGAGGAATGTGCATGCCCACGGGCGCTTGCGGCTGCGCCTGGGCGAAGGCCAGCGCCCCGAGCAAGCAGGGCGCAACGAAGTACGCAAAGCATCCGACCTTCATGGTCAACCCCCTCATGGATCCGCGGGTGTCGTGACAGGGACAATCTACACGACGTTGCCCGGATCATGACGCCAGCATGAACGACCTCGGCCGATCGGGAATTCATTTTTGCTGTACGATCCGCCCGGATGCGCTTCCCAGCTGTGAGGGTCATCGGCGTTCTTCTTGGCTTGCTCGTCGTGGCAGTTTCTGCGAACGCCCAGGAATCGGGCCGGTCCCGATTCACCGCCGGCGCACTACGACCTCTTCCCGATTCATCCGATCGATTGGGCGGCCGTCGCGCAGCAGGCCGCGCCACCTCCTGCGCCGGAGCACACCGGGTTCAAGGCTCTGGTGTTCGAGACCGGCAGCGACTTCAATATGTTCCCTCGCCGCCCGTCGACGTGGGTGATCCTGGCGATTGGCGGCGGCGCGGCGGCAATCGTGCATCCGTGGGATAAGGAAATCACTCAAAAACTCGTGGACTCCGAGGCGGCCGGAGACTTCTTCGTCGCCGGCAAGTGGATCGGATCGGCATACGTGCAAATGGGGACGGCCGTTGGGCTCTACGTCATCGGCCGCTACGCGCTTCCGCACGCGGACGGCGCACCGAAGACCAACAAGGTTTCGCACCTTGGCTTCGACCTGCTTCGCGCGCTGATCGTTTCCGGAGCGCTGACGCAGGGGATCAAGATTGCGGTTCAGCGCGATCGGCCGACAGGTGAGTGCTGCTCGTTTCCGTCAGGACACTCGTCGGCGGCTTTCGCAACCGCGTCGGTCATCGAGCGTCACCTGGGTTATCGGGGTGCCGTGCCGACCTATCTGGTGGCCGGGTATGTGGCGATGTCGCGGCTGCACGACAATCGGCATTACATGAGCGACGTGTTGTTCGGCGGCGCACTCGGCGTCGCCAGCGGATGGACGGTCGTCGGACGACACGGCCGTTCCAATTACGCGATGATGCCCATACCCGTCAGCGGCGGCGTCATGCTCAGCATCAGTCACGTGCCTTCGCGGTAACGCCTTCCCGCGCACGACTCATCGACGCCCGATCAACAACGATCACTTACTGCCGTGAATGAATCGCAACGACACGGCGATGGCGAGGTGGCGCTGCCGTTCGAGGTTCGCGCTCGTGCTGAACAGGCCCACGTCAGCGCCGAAGTGCTGTGAGAAATTGACGCCGGCGCCTCCGGTCGCTTCCCACCGCTCCTTGATATACCGGCCGCCGACGCGGAGCTGATAGCGGTTGATCCGTTCCTCGAAGCCGGCGCGGAACGTGGTGCCGTTGTAGCCGTGGCCGAACTCGGTGATGCCCGTCCATTGGTCGGCGTTGTACGAACCGTTCACGCGCACGTCCACCGGAAGTTCCACGCGCTCGTCGCCGACCTTGACGGTTGGCAAGTCGATGAAATCGCCGCCGGCGAACAGGCTGTCGAGCACGTAATTCGTTCGCTCCACGTCCGTCCAGTTCATCCGGTTTTCGATGCCGTTGACGCCGAACCCCACCTCCCATCGGTTGACGACGGCGGCGACGCCCGCGTCGATCGCAAACCCGCTTCCCGTGCTGGCGGACGTTCGGACGATCGTCACGGGGAGCGCCTTTGGCGGGATTCACGAACAGGAGGCCTTGCGCGTTGGTGTCGAGCCGCGCGTCGGGCTCGAAGTGCTCGTAGCTGAATCCATGCAGGATAGTGGTAGTTGGCGCCGATGTACAGGCCATCCGGCGCTTGAATTCCGCTGGCGGTGGTCTTCCCCGAACCGCCAGCCAATGCAAAACGCCCGCGGTACCCGCCGGTGATGGCCAGGGCGAACTGGCTCAGCGTGTCGTTCGACATGTAGAAGCTGGTGTTCGGCACGTACACCGGCGTCGGGCTCGCGAATATCGCGGCCAGCGCGGGATCGATCTCCGCCGACGTCTTCATCGAGAAATAGGGTCCGGCGCCGACATAGATCCCCTGAAACGGCCCCGCGGCGCTCTTCTTGATCTTGAACGTGTGGCCCCAGTTTGGCGACGCGAGCCCTTCGGCGACGGTGCTCGTCGCCGGCGAGAAGCCGCGGTACATCGTTCAAGTCCCTGCTCAACGTGCCGTTGCGAAGGTCGGTGATGAAGGCTGATGCGGTGCTCGTGCTGTCGCGGCCCACGATGTAGTGAATCGGGCTCGCGCTGTATTCGATCGTGCGCACCAGATCGAAATCGTCGCTCGTGGGATCGAGCTTCGGGAGATTCGGGAGCACCTGGAACAACAGCCCGAACGGCAGCACGAGCGGCCGATACGGCCGCTGCTCGTCCACCATATCGACGGCGACGTTGCTGGTCGAGCCGACGCCGCCCATGCCGACGTTGCGGGCGTCGAAGCTCCAGTTCTGCGCAAGGGCTGGCCCAGCCGTCAGAACAGACACGAGCAGCACGCCGACTCGAACGAAGGGTTTCATGGGAATTCCTTCTACTTGTCGATACGGATGGGCTTGAACTTAGCCGATCAATGGCTGAGTTGCAATCATGAAGCGATAAGTGGCCCGCCCGGAGATAAGGCGACAAGAGGGAATTCGCGACGACCGGGGCGATATGCTAACCGCGAGACTGCGCGACCAGTGAAGATCGTCTGCGTCAACTACACGTTCAGCCGTTCTCTCACGGATCCGGACGTTCTGCTCGATCGCTACGAAACGCTCGTGGGCTGGGCCGAAGGATTGAAGTCGGCCGGCGCCTCGGTCGTCGTCATCCAACGGTTTGGCACGGATGCGACCCGTAATCGCGACGACATTTCATATCGCTTCGTGTCCGATCCATCACGCAAGGACGGAAGCCTGCTCGATCGCGCGACATCCGTGAACGCGGCCGTGGCTTCCGAGCATCCGGATCTGGTGCACGTCAATGGACTGCAGTTCGCGCGACAGGCATCGCGGCTCAAACGAGTGCTGAATGTCCCGTTTCTGATTCAGGACCACGCGGGTCTTCCGCCTCGACGCTGGCTCGAGCGCCGGACGATCGCCCGCGCGCTGCAGCAAATGGACGCCGTGAGTTTCGTCTCCCGAGAGCAGGCCGAACCGTGGCTGGATGCGGGACTGCTGCAGGGGAGACCGACGATCGTTGAACTGATGGAAGGCTCGAGCCGCTTCGTCCTCAAGTCGCGCGAGGCCGCTCGCGCGCAGAGCGGACTGACCGGAGATCCGCTCTGCCTATGGGTCGGCCGATTGGATACCAACAAGGATCCGATCACGGTGTTGCGAGGGTTTGCCACGGCTCTTTCGACGCTGCCGCGAGCCCGGCTGGCGATGGTCTACAGCGCCGACGCCTTGCTGCCGGAAATTCGCGGCTGGCTTGGGCAGAATCCCGGGGTCGCCGGCTGTGTCGAGTTGCTCGGGCAACGCCCGCACGAGGCGCTTGAAGATCTCTTCAACAGCGCCGACCTGTTCGTGCTGGGAAGCCATCACGAGAGGCAGCCGGCTACTCGGTGCTTGAAGCGCTGGCCTGCGGGGTCACGCCAGTCGTGACGAACATTCCTTCCTTTCGCGTGCTCACCGGCGAAGGGCAAATCGGCGCCCTGTGGCCGGTCGAAGATTCGGACGCGCTGGCGCGGGCGCTCGTCGCTCAGCAATCCCGCCTGTGCCCCGAGAGCCGTAAGGAAGTCCGTACGTTCTTCGACGACAATTTTCACTGGAATCAAATAGGCCGCCGCGCATTGGCGGTCTACCATGCCCTTGAACGGGGGCGGGGCAGTGGTTCCTGACCCGAAGCGACGCGATCGGAGCCCTTGACAGGCCGGTGGACTGATATCAACCTGTCTCTATCCTCTCGACGGGAGATCTTATGCTGGGATCCCGCTTGCTACTGCTGATCCAGGCCCACGCCGGGCCGCTCACCCGCGATGCGATCAAGGACTTGCTCACGAACCCGCGGACGCCGACGTTCCGCCGGCTCAATCCCGCCGATGTCGAGTCGCGGGTTTCCGCGCTCTACTACAACCTTGGATCGTGGATCGGCGACGCGAACGAAAACGCCATACGACGCGAGTACCAGGACACGGGACGGATCCGGTTCCGCCAGGGCGTGCCGGTGAGCGAGCTCGTGTATGCGCTGCTGATCACCAAACAACACCTTCGCCGGCACATCCGCGAACACGGCCTCGTGGACTTTGCGGGCGACCGGGTGGCGCCGGAGGAACTGCTGGGGCTCGAACTTCACAGCATCCAGGAACTCAACTATCAGGTGGGAGAGTTCTTCGATCGCGCGCTCTATTACCTCGCCAGCGGTTACGAGGCGGAGGCCCGTTCAGGGTCTGCTGCCTGAGGCGCCGGGAGGCGCATGCGCTGCGCGCTCCCGGGCCCGGATGGAATCAGAAGTTGAACTCGATGCCGACGCGCGCGATGCGCGGCGGCAGGATGGCGCTGATTGCGCCATACGTGGAGCTGGCCACGTAGCGCACCGTCGTCGCGCGTGTTGACGTTGAGCAGATTGAACACCTCGAATGAGAGCGACAGCCGGCGCCCCCCGCCAAATGTGATCGGCCGCGAGGCCTTCAGGTTCACCACATGCTGCGCGGGATCGCGCTGCGCGCCGAGCTCCTCGAGCGGAATCGTGACGCTCGTCGCATTCGGGACGGTGCGGAACTGGTAGGTCCGCTGCCGCGGCAGGCCGGCGAGGAAGTTGTAGATCCCGCTCAGGGTGATTTCGTACGGTGCGCGGTAGCTGCCCATCACCTTGCCGCTCCAGTCCCAGGTGTTGTCGATCGCGAAGATCTCCTGGTTCGGATTCGACGGCGTCGCGGACGTCCCGGTCCAAATGTGGTTCTTGATCATCTGGAACGACCCCAGCGCCATCCAGCCGCGGCTCTGACGCTTGGTCAGCGTCAATTCGAAGCCCTTGTAGCTGTCGTCGCGCGAGCTGTCGCGGTTGGTGGGCGTCGTCGGATCGAATTGCACGCCCTTGTAGGCGGCCTGGTAGTCGTAGAACGTCACGAGACCGCCGTTGTCGCCGAGCGTCAACGGATCGCCGTCCGGTCCCGGGTCGACCCGCGTGATCGGGATGTTCCACACGTCGTACGGACGAAGCGTCTGCACGTTACCGAAGTCGTCCGACACGCGCTTGTACAGCAGCAGCCCGCGGAACGCCATGTTGTTGACGAGCTCTTGTTCGAGCGTCAGCGACGTTTCGTCGGTGTGCGGCTGCTTCAGATCGGGGTTGACGATCGGCCGCGGCGTCGTGCTGATGCCCGACGCGCTCGAGCGCTGCGCGCTGTCGACGAAGCCGTTGACGAAATCGACCTCGCCGGGATCGTAGAGGAGGTCGCCGTTCTTGTCGGTCCAGTTGTAGCGGTTGACGAGGACCGTTGCCGGGTTGAAGCTGCTGCCGAAGTTGGCCGCTGCCATGTGGAGATAGCGGCCCCACTGGCCCTTGAGGACGGTCTTGCCGCTGCCCCGCATGTCCCACGAGGCACCGAGGCGCGGGGCCACACCGTTCCACGTGAGGATGTCCATGTCGCCGAAGGTGCCCGGCGTACCAAACTCGCTCGCTTCCTTCACGCCGCCGCGGCTGAACAGATGGTGATGCTCGACGCGGACGCCGAGATTCGCCGTCACCCGCTGGTTGACGCGCCACGTGTCGGTAAAGAATAGATTCGGATTGTCCAACTTGGAGTCGGCGTTGACTGCACGATCCTCAGTGCGGATCTGATAGGCCGGCGAAAGACCAGCGGCCTTGCGCGCGTTGCTGGTGTCGAGCACGCGGTTATAGTTGCCGCTCGCCAGATCCGTGTACTCCACGCCGTAGACCGAGATGTAGTCCTGGAACCCGACTCTGCAGCTCGTGGCGGCCCATCATCGTCTTCTCGGGGAAGTAGTTCATCGACGCGTTGACCTGGTGATTCTTGTTCGGGTTGCGCGCTGCTGCCGCTGGTCCGGTGGTGAAGCCGGTATTGATGTCGGTCGTCATCGGATTCCCCGCGACGTCGGCGCCGTCCTGCGGCCGCCACTGCGCAAGATACGAACTGTCGCCGAACATCGCGTTCACCATGACGCGGCTCGACGGCGTCCATTGATATTCGAGCTTCCATGGCGTCGGGTCGTACCAGTAGTTCCACGTGGACTCGAACGGCACGAAGACGCTGGCGCCGCGCTGCCGCTCGTTCTTGATCGAGCGGCTCACGAAACCGACGATGCGATGGTTCGTCGCGGGCTGGTACGAGACCTTCAGCGTGTAGCCGGGATTCCACATCGTGCGCGTCGCCAGCGGGTCGTCGTTCAGCGGATCGGTGGGCAAATCGTATTTGCCGTTCGGGCCTTTGCCCGCCAACGAATCCGAGCTCGTTCGAGACGCGCTTGATGCTGCGGTAGGCGGTGAAGAACCAGAGCTTGTCCTGGATGATCTTGCCGCCGAGCTGGCCGGTGAAGTCGTAGTAGCTCTTGATGCTATTGCCTGATGGATCGACGCCTTGCTTTTTGAGCGCGTCGTCGACGTTCGTGCTCTGCAGCGACGGATATTGCCCGTCATATGAACCGAGGCCGTGAAAGTCGTTGCCGCCCGACTTGACGATGCCGGTCCACGCGACGCCGGGCGTCGCGAATTCCGCGCTGCTGCCGACGGCGGTCACCTGGATTTCGTCGAGGGCACGCTGGTCGAGATAGGCCATCGAGCCGCCGTCGAAGAGCCGCGTGTTGATGCCTTCGAGGAAGGGCGACTGCTGATTGGAGCCGAAGTTGCTGCCGCCGTTGGCGAACTGCCCGGTGCGATTGCCGCCGACGTCGATCGCGCCGGAGTAGCGGACGCCAGGCGCCATGGCGATGGCTTCACCGATGCTCCGCGAGGTGGGGATCGTATCCAGGAGTTCGTGCGTCAGGTTCGAACTGACGGTGGTGGTCGTCACATCGATGACCGGACTCTGGCCGCTCACCGTGATCGTTTCCTGGACGGCCGACAGCTTCAGCACGGCGTCGACGCGCGCTTCGAATCCGGCGCTGAGCACGATGCCTTCGCGCACAATCCGCTGGAAGCCGGGCAGTTCGAACTTGACCGCGTATGTCCCAATCGGCAGGCTGCGGAGCTGATACTCGCCGTCGACTTCCGTCACGACGGTCCGCTCGCGCAACTGCAGCGACGGGCTGCTCGACCGTCACCGAGACGCCTGGCACGCTCGCCCCGCTCTCGTCGGTCACCCGTCCTCGAATCGCCGCGGAACCGACCGCCTGCGCGTGCGCGTGCGCCGCCCCCATGAGCAGCAGCACGCTCACCGCACCGCTGACAACCTGCCACCGGCACTTCAGCCATCCGTGCGTCATATCCCCTCCGCTGTCGGGCGTGGACCGTTTACCGTCCGTTTATGGGCCCCTTTGCTATCACAGGGGGAGGCGTCGAAATGTAACGAGTTGTAACTGTTGCGCGCTAAAGGTATCTCGTCCGTGGTACGGTTGCTCGGTCAGCCGGGCCTCGGCGCCTGCGGGGGGACATGATCACCATCAAGAATGTGCTCGTCGCCATCGACTTCGACCAGCTCACTGAAACCGCGCTGGACCATGCCCGCGCGATGGCGCGGATGTTCGGCAGCCGCCTGCACGTGCTGCACGTCACCGAAAACACATTTCTGCGGCCAACCGCCATGGACCCGCACGGGCTCGAGTCACCGGCGGTCAATCACGTGAACCAGCGGCTCACCGACGCCGATCGACAAGAGCTCGAGGCTCGCGTCGTCGTCAGGACCTCGGACACGCCCGCCGAGGAGATCGTCCAGTACGCGCGCGAAGAAGGCATCGACCTCATCGTGATGGGCACCCACGGACGCAACGCCGTCGCGCATTTCGTGCTCGGCAGCGTCGCCGAGCGCGTGGTCAGGGCCGCGCCCTGCGCCGTCCTCACAGTGCGTACGCCGGAGCGCTGATCCGGCGGCAGAGGCCGCCCCCGCCCGTCCATGGCGATGCTTCTATTTTTCTGGTGACGCGATGTAGGTCTTGCGGGTCCGTGCGGTCATGCCTGGCCGCTTCACCCGCACCTGCACGGTGTGCAGCTTGCCGTCGAGATTTTCCGGCGCGAAACCGATGACGTACTGGCTATGGAGCTCCTGGGCGACGCGCGTGAACGTCGACGACAGGTCCATGCCTTCCTTGAGCTCGAAATACCCACCGCCGCTTTCGGCCGCAATCTTTTTCAGACTGGGATCGGGATCCGTCTCGATCATCCCGCCGTTGGATCCGCAGCGGCACCTGCTGTGAAATCCAATCGCGTACACCATGTACCCCTCGGCCTGGGCACGTTTGAGGACGGTGCCGTAGTTGATGTGTTTCCCAGGGCCCGGATCGTCGCCGCCGTCGGTGAATACGAGCACGACGCGCCGGCCGTCCAGCTCGGACAACGCCGTCATGCTGGCGTCAACCGCGTCCCAGAGCCGCGTCCCGTTGCCGTACTGAAGCCCGTCCCGCAGGAACCGGATAAGACCGTTGCGATCGCTGGTGAACTCCGGGCTCAGGATGATCTTGTCCTCGAAGCTGCCGATCCGCGCGCGATCGTCGGGCAGCAAGCGAAGGAGAAACTGCTCGGCGCCGTCCTTGACGCGCGCGATGTTGTTCACCATGCTGCCGCTCTCGTCGAGCATCACCACGACCTTGATGAACTGAAGGTCGTTGGCGAAGAGCGTCACCGCCTGGAGCTTGTTGTTGTCGAGGATCTCGAAATCCTCCTTGTTGAGATCGGGAATAAGCCGTCCACCGGCGTCTGTCACCGTGGCGAAGAGCGGCACGGTCTGGGTGCCGGCCCTGAAAATCGCCACGCGGCGGCGGCGGCTGCTGCTGGTTGTGTTGTGGTGCAGCCGTCAAGACCGCCGTGGTAACGGCCGCAGCCACGAGGAACGCGATGCCGGAGCGAAGGCGCATAGGTGGATTGATCGTACAACTCCCGGCGCCGCGGCGTCTCGATATCTGCGATGTTCGTAAATAAGCGCTAATCGGGCGGTGCGCCGGGTTCACTCGATGTTGATGGTGAATTGCGAATCCGCACTTCCCACCGCTCGAAGCACATAGATGATCTTGCCTGACAGCTTGTGCGTGTCGATGATGGTCAAGAAGCGGAATCCCGGCCCTCCGGAATCCGAGAGCGGCAGTCCGGCAGTGCCCGCGGCGAAATCGGCGTTCGTGCCCGCACACAGCTGTAGATTGGTTCCCGCCGTGTTGTTCTCGAATGCGATTTTCAACACGGTGTGAGTCTTGGTGTCGACCGGTATTCCGGTCACGAGGTATTTCCCGCTGCTTCCCACAGTTCCAGTGATGACGATCATGGGAGGCTCCTTTCCGTGCCGGCCTAGTCTACGGCGCTGGCCGGTGCGGCACAACTTCCGCTGACGTTACGAATACGTAAAAAAGGTCGGCTATTTCCGGAAGCCTGCCGCGCCAGTGCCGTGAGAAGATCGCCGGAGACGTGAATGACGCTGCTCCCTCGAGCGGGCTGGACAGCCTGCGTCGCTCGCTGCGGTCCTGGCGCACGGCCTCCGTCGTCCTGCTCTCGTTCTCCTCCGGCCTGCCGCTCGGTCTCGTCTGGTACGCCATTCCCGACTGGATGCGCGACATCGGCGTCGACATTCGCGTCGTCGGCATCCTCACGCTGGCGCAGGCGCCGTGGGCGTTCAAGGTCCTCTGGTCGCCGCTGATGGATCGCTACGTCCCGCCGTTCTGGGGACGCCGGCGCGGCTGGATGGCGATCAGCCAGGTCGCGCTCGTCGCGTGCGGACTGATGCTGGCCGGCGTCGGCAGTCACCCGGATGCGATCTGGGTGGTCGGCGCGATCGCGCTGGCGATCGCCTTCGCATCGGCGTCGCAGGACATCGCCTACGACGCCTATACCGTCGACGTGCTGCGCCCCGACGAACAAGGCGCCGCCGCCGGCGCGAGGACCGCCATGTACCGCGCGGCGATGGCGGTCTCCGGCGGCGCGGCGATCACGGCGGCCGCGCAGTGGGGCTGGCCGTTCGTGAACCTGCTGCTCGCGCTGCTCTACCTGCCGATGCTGGTGCTGACGTGGAAGGCGCCGGAACCCGAGTACGTGCAGCCGCCGGCGCACGCTGCGCGACGCGGTGTGGCAGCCGTTCCTCGGATCTGCTGTCGCGACCGCGCGCTCTCGAAATCCTCGCCTTCGTCGTCCTCTACAAGTTTGCCGATCAGCTCGCGCAGGCGCTGACGCGGCCGTTCCTGATCGACATGGGCTACAACGCCGTATCACCGCGGCGTCGCGCTCGCCACCGTCGGGCTCGTCGGCACGGTGGCCGGCGCGCTTCATCGGCGGCTGGGTCACGACGCTCGTCGGACTCGGACACTCGCTCTGGATCTTCGGCGTCCTGCAGATCTTTTCGAATCTCGGATATTTCGTGCTCGCGCGTGCCGGCGGCCCGAACCTGCCGCTGATGTACGGCGCGACGAGTTTCGAGCTGTTCACGTCGGGCCTCGGGACCGGCGCCTTCTCGGTGCTGCTGCTGCGGCTGACGCAGAAGCGCTTCTCCGCGACGCAGTACGCGCTGTTCTCGAGCCTGTTCGCGCTGCCGCGCCTCGCCGCCGGACCGGTGACCGGCTTTGCGGTGCACGCGATCGGCTGGCCGGCGTTCTATCTGGCGACGATGGTCGTCGGCATTCCGGGACTCGTGATGCTGGCGCGCTTCGTCCCGCCGGGCGTGCGCGAGCCGCAGTTCGCCATCGATGACATCGCCGATCGACGCGCGATGTGCCGGGCGGCGCGATGCCAGCCACGAGCCTCGTGGCGCGCGGCCTCGCCGGCGCCGTCGCGTCCGGCGCGTGCGCGCTCGCCATCGTGGTTGTGCTGGCGGGGCTGCAGAACTGGAGCAGCACGCCGGAGCGAGGGATGGATATGCGCGGCGCGTTCGTTGCGATCGTGCGGCCAGTATCCGTCACCGACTGGATTCAGCTCGTCGGCATCGTCGCGGTGGCGGCGATTGGCGGCTTGTTCGTTGCGGCTACGGCTGCCTCCGGGGCCGCCGCCCGGAGGTAACAATGAGGCGGCAGTGGAGGCACTCGGCTACGAGCGGCGGTGTGGATCTTCGAGCACGTTCCGTATGGAGGCGTACGCAGGTGCGGACGCCGCTTCCGACTTCCACCATTCCGTCAGTCGGGGTCAAGATGAGCGCCGGCGGCCAGCAGGGACTCGATCACGGTGACGTAGTCTCCCTGTTCGGGCGTGTTGAGCGCTCCCCACAACGCGCCGTCGAGAGCGGTGCCGCCGGTCCTCGCTTTGATCTCGAGTGACGCGCTACGCGAGAGAAACAGGCGGACCGTTTCCGCCCGCCCGCTGGTGGCCGCTGCGTTCACGCCTGAAAAGCCATTCGCCTGCGCATCGATGTGAACGCCGCGATCCAGCAGAAATTCCACCACGGCGGTCGCGCCGTTGATCGACGCGGCCACGAGCGCCGCTGCCTTCTGCGCATCAGTCACTGACGGCTTTTCGCCGGTGAAGTACTGGACACGATCTCGAGCCAGCCGAGCGCCGCCGCGCTTTCGAAGTCGAGCGAGGCGCCGCGGCGGGCAAGGTATTCCGCAGCCTCGGGGCGTCCGTTCGCGAGGCAGGAGTGGACGATCGAGCGTCCACCGCCGGTGGCGGGATGCTCGATCGTTGCGCCGTGATCGAGCAGAACCTGCAACAAGCCCGGTTGTACGCCTGCACGTTGCGGATGCAGGCTCGTCGCGGCGAGGGCCAGCGTGGTCGAACCACGGTACATGTCGGCGACCGCGTTCACGTCGGCCCCTGCCGCCAGCAGGACTTCGGCAATCGCGACGGCGTTCGGCGGTGTGTGCTGTCGAAAGCCCTCGACGCCGTTTGCGCCGAGGTAGTGCAGCAGCGTGGAGCGATGGACTCGGACCGAGCGCGCGCGAACGAGATCAAGATCTTCGTGAAGCAACTGCTGCAACCGGCCGAGGTCGCCACTGACGATGGCATCGACAGCAGCCTCGAATCGCGCGACAGCGGACGACTTGTCCCTGGTTGCCGCAGTGAAGGTCACGAAGTCGTCAAATGTCTTGAAGTGATGCGTGCGGGCAATGATGGCGCGCGCGTCACTGGCCTCGTAATCCGGGGCGAGCGTGTTGGCCCACCACGATTGCGGCCGCTGCGCGCGCATCATGCTGCCGTAGTCGCGGAGGATGCTTTCGAGCGTCGCAACGTCGCCGGCGACCACCGCGTCTTCCGCGCTCTTCCATACCGTCGCGGGAACCTCATGGGTGGGCATACGAGCCTCCGTTCAAAACGCCTTCGCCGCGCGGCTGTCACGGCGAATCAGACGACAACAGCGATCGAACAGCGTTGCGGAACCCGCTGTTCAGGAGATGTTTCGCTGGCTGATTCAGCGTGAAGCGCGCATGGTTCATGAACGTGACAGTCCGAGTGCTTTCAGGCGCCTCGCTGTCCGCAAGCTGCAGTCTAATGACGATGCTGTTGTGCGGAAGGATGAAAATGCCGATCGGATCGTCGGTCCGCATCTGTTTCCACTGCGCGATCGTCGCGATCAGCAGCGGACGTGCTGTACGCGACCCGGTCGGCTGGCTATCGGGACAGCGCTCACGCGCCACGGCCAGGATGGCTTCCTGCACTGCGGCGACGATCTCCGGCATGCGGACGCCGGTGTTACCCTGGACGGCGCCGAGCTCAACGAAGGGCTCCATCACGTAAACCGGGCACGCTTGGGAGGGCGAGGTCGCCACCACGGCGAAGGCCAGCCACTTCACCGCTCCGAGGAGTATGCGATTGCGAAGGATGGTCACGAATACATCTACAGCATCGGGCGGCCGAGGTTTCCAGCCCGCCCGCGGAAGGCTGAGGAGTCTCCATGACGCAAGACCGTGTCACAGCAAAGCGGAAGATCATCGTCCACATCGCGACGAGTGCCGACGGATATATCGCTCGTCCCGACGGTGACATCGACTGGCTCACCGATCGGCCGGCGCCGAAGGGGTTCTACGGCATTCCCGCGTTCGAGCGAACCATCGACACCAAATTGTTGGACGCAAGACCTTCGACGCGAGCCTGACGATGGGCGCATCGTTCGGCGGCAAGACGCAGAATTTTGTGTTCTCGCGCCAGCCGCCGCCTCCGTCCGTGCCTTCGGGCGTGGAGTTCGTGACCGAACCCGTCGCAGCTTTGCCGATCGGCTGCGTCAGGGAAGCGGCAAGAATATCTGGATGATGGGCGGCGGCGAGATCATCGCGTCGTTTCTCGACGCTGGAGCGATTGACGAGTTCATCATCAGCGTCGTGCCGGTGTTCATTGGCGACGGGATCCCGCTGATCGCGCGGCGGCACCGCCACATTCCGCTGTCACTCCAGTCCGTCACGCCGTTTCCAGACGGCGTCGTCCAGGTGCACTATCACGTGCCTTCCGGAACGGCTACGAGCGTCCGCCCGTCAAGAACGGCTCGTCAGCGCTAGGCTTCGATCGCGGCCCTCTTCGGTGTGATCAGCGCCGCAGGCATGACGGTATTCAGCGGCAGGTGCCGGATATCCCAGTGATCGCGTGAAAACGCATCCAGGAAGAAGCAGGAGAAGTACACGATGCGAATATCGCGTGTCTGGGCCATCACCAGTAGGCGGCGCACAGCGCTTCGACGATCGGCCGTTCGAACGGGTTGTACAGATAGAAGAGCGTGCCGTCAGTCGGTAGATTTTCGATCGCGTCGCCGACGATGATCTGCACGTTGCGGTAAGGCGCAAGTCTCTGCTGTGCGGCCGTGGCGACATCCGGATCCAGCTCCAGCCCGATGAGCCGATTGGTCAGACCCTGATGGAGCCAGAAATTGATCACTCGGCCCTTGCCGCAACCGATGTCCACGAGCACATCGGAGGGAGAAACGCGGACACCGGTCGCGGGTCGAAGACTTCCGCCAGCTCGGAGTAGAAAGTGCTGGTCGTGGCGTGGGCACCCATCTCGACGAACTTCGTGGGGATCCGGCCGCCGCAATAGCCGCCGTATCGAAGGTCGAGCATGAGATTGCGCGAGTTCTCGAAGCCGAAACGGTTCCTCTTCAATTTCAGCCTGCCGCGGAGTGCCGAGACACGCAACCGATAGGACCGCTCAGCCGCGTTCTTCCATGCGGTCGGGAACTGCTTTTTCAGCCACCCTTTCATGACAGGGGACGCGCGCGCGACGACGAAGATCACGTGACGGCTCATTTCGGCGTGCGCCGACGGGATCCGTCTCGTTCGCCCGAGCCGCCGATCCCTCACGCGCAAATCGTCTTTGCGGATTTCGAACGGCGCGCCGGTCAGCACTTCCGCCGCCGAGCGCAGCGCACCCTCGATGAATCCCTGATAGTCGGAATAGGCCTCGCCGCAGACATGGAGACGGCAGTGCGCCTTGGCGACCGACGGGAGCATCGAGAACGCCTTCAAGTAGTTGATGACGAGCGTGGGATCGGTTCCCGACCGCCAGGCGTGGCAGGCGCCGACAAACGGCTTGAGGCCCCAGTCGCGCAGGCCGGCCGCGAGCACGCGATCGTCGGACACGCTCTCGGCGTGGTTTTCGCGGACGTACGACAGAAACGTGCGCAGCAGTCGATCGTTGCCGAACTTGCTGATCGTCCAGCCGGCGCCGCTCTTGTTGTAGGCGTCGCCGAGTCCCTCGTCCGGCTGCCACGCCCAGGTGATCGCTTCGTCCTGGAAGCGCCGCGTGATTTTCAGTTCGTGCTTCCTGCCGGCCTCGAGGTGCGGCTCGATCAGCTGGGGACCGAGCACCTCCAGCAGATCTTCGCGAAGGGCGCTGGTCAGGTAGTCGTTCCAGAACTGATTGCCCGGCCGATCCGAGTAGAGCATGACCAGCCCGGTCCGCTTGTCCGCGCTCTTCCAGTAGTGCACTTCGCGCGTCGGGACCGTGTAGGCGTACTGATTCGCCGGCCGGTTGTCTTCCCAGAACGGATTGTCGACGACCATGAAACACTTGAGGAGCGGCACCGGCATCACCGCATCGAGCATGGTCGCAAACGCGCGGTTCCAGGCGGCCTGCGCGGCATCGTCTCTCGACGATTCGAAGATGACGCTCTGAAGCGGCGCCTGCGGCAGCGCCAGGATGACCTGCTTCGCCTTGACCTGCTGCAATCGCCCGTGCGATTCGAAGGTCAAGGTCACCGCCGGGTCGCCCTCGATTTCTTTCACCCGCCGCAGCGCCATCTCCATGTGGAGCTGCATCTGGACCTGGTTGGCGGCGGTGTGGCCGATACAGCTCTGATAGCGCGGCGATCGATCTTCGCCTGACGGGTCACGGGCGTCCGATTCGTCGCGCTTGAATCCCAGGCGCTCGCACGCCTTGTAGACGATCCAGTCCATGCCGCCGCGAATGCCGACCAGCGAATCGGTGCTCCGCATCGCGCGCAGCCAGAAGATGATCCATTCGGCCGCATTCGGGTTGTCGCCGACCAGGTGATAGAAGCTGCCCCAGTCGCGCAGCTTCACCGTCGCCATGTGGCTCAGCACCGACCCGAGGACGTTCCAGAAGCCCATCTGGCACAACGGCGTACCGATGAACCGCGCGCGCGTCCGGATGACCTGATACTGCTCCTCGCGCAACAGGTTGATCCAGTCGCGCATGTAGCGCTTCCAGTAGCGGCGATGGAGGAAGCGGTCGTCGCGCATCTCGCGCCAGAAGTGATTCAGCTCGGGGTACAGCGTGTCCTTGTCCCTGGCGTCGTCCGGATCGTCGGGATTGCCCAGCCGCCACGGGTTGTCCGTGACGACCTTGTCGTCGTCCACGATTTCCACGGATTCGAAGATCCGCCGCAGCGCGAGCAGCATCGAGATCGAGAATCGTCGTCTGCTCGGATTCCTCGCCGTCGAGATGAAAGGCCGGCTCCGACGGCGCCTCGGATTGGTACGGCGAGAACGGCACCTGGTCGGACCACTTGTGATAGCCGCCGCTTTCCGGCGTGATATCCAGTTCGGCGAGCAGCTTGCGCAGGAATGGCTGATGCGCCGGCTCGATCCGCATCGGCCCGAACTCGGCGACCATGAAATCGTGGAGCGTGACCGGTTGCGCGCCTTCGCGCTCGGCGTCCCGCTGCGCCTCGTCCTGCGTTTCCATTTGATGGAGCACGCTCGCTGGGTCAGGCGACGAGGTGACCGCTTTCGATCGAATGCCGTCGTAGCGCTGCGGATCGATCCGCCAGCTCTCGATGCGCCCGCCCAGGCGGCTCGAACCTTCAAACAGCGCGACGGTCTTGACCGGTTCGGTCGCGCGCACGCTGGAGTAGCGATTGAACAACTGCAGGCAGCAGTAGAGGCCGGCCACGCCGCCGCCGACGACCGCGACGTCTACTTCGATTGGCGGCACTGATGCTTTCTGGTCCGTCGGCGCGGGCTTCTCGTGTGGGCTCATGGGTGGAGGCGTTTCCTCGCGAACAGGACAATCGGGCGATGGGATGCTAGCACGCCGGCTGGGCCGAAATCGGCGCGTCAGGGTACAGTGGCACCGTGCGCACCCGGCTCGCCGCGCTGGCGGTCATCGGCCTTGCCGCGGCCCTGCGAATCTGGGGACTGCGATTCGGCCTGCCGCACACATTGACCCGGCCGGACGAGGAAGCGGTCTTCGCGATTGCCCTGCAGGTCTTTCAACGCCACTTCAACCCGCAATTTTTCGACTGGCCGTCGCTGTATCTGTACGCCGTCGGCGCAGCCAACGTCCTGTATTTCAACATCGAGCGGCTGGCCGGCCGGTTTACATACGAATACGATTTCCTGATCGCCGCATCGCAGAATCCCGGGCCGCTGTTCCTGATCGCGCGCGCGATGACGGCAGCGATGGGAACGGCCACGGTCTGGCTCGTGTACCGCATCGGGCTCAGGTTGTTCGATCGTCATACAGCACTGATGGCCGCGCTCTTTCTCGCGGTCGTTCCTCTTCACGCGCGGGATTCGCACTTCGGCGTGCCCGATATCACCGCCACGGCATTGGTCGCCGCGTCTTTTCTGTTCACGGCCAGGTACTGGCAGTCGGAGAGATCGAAGGACGTCCTTCTTGCCGCGATGTTCGCCGGCCTGGCGGCGTCGGCGAAATACAACGCCGGCCTTGTCGCGGTGCCGGCGTTGCTGGCCGTCGTCCATCCGCGCGAAGGCGGATGGCGGTTCGGGCCATCGCAGATTCGGCTGTCCGCCATCGTGTGCGCGTATCGCCATGGCGGCATTCCTGCTTGGAACGCCGTACGCGTTGCTCGACTGGCGCGGGTTCCTGACTGGACTTCAGCGCGACACGACGCACCTTCGCGCCGGCCACGCCGCCCTTCAGGGATGGGCCTGGCGCGTGCACCTGACATCGTCTCTGTGGTTCGGCCTGCGCTGGCCGGTGCTCGTCGCGGCGTTCTTCGGCCTTGCGAGCTTCATCGCGAGGGATCGCCGCCGGGGTCTGCTCGTGTCCGTGTTCCCGCTCTTGTATTTCGCGATTATCGGAGCCGGGCAAACAGCGTTTGCGCGCTACATCATTCCGATCGTCCCGTTCCTGTGTCTTGCCGCGGCCTGCGGCGTATCACAAGCTGCGGAGATGATTGCCCTGCGCGCGCATTGGCGGATGCCGATGGTGGCCTGGCCGATCGCGATCCTCGTGGCCATTCCTTCGACGCTGGCGACGATTCGCATCGATCGCCTGCTCGCCAGCACCGACAATCGGTTGATCGCGGCAGCGTGGATCGCGACCGAGTTTCCCGACGGAACGACGCTGTATCAGAGCGGCGCGCAGTACGGACAGGTCCAGATGCAGACGTCGGTGGGCAACAGGCGCGATCGCTATCCGCAAGTGCTGTTCAACGAGGAGACGGGCGCCTTCACGGCGGAGGACGGTACCGCCGCATCACCACCAGCGGTCGTCGTCATTCAAGAGCACCCGCTCACGTATTCGCGGACACCCGAATCCGTCCGCCGATTTCTGAACAGCGGCTATCAGTTGCGCGCGTCGTTTGCGGCGCTGGATTCTGCCGATCCGCGCCTGGTGTTCGACGAGGACGATGCGTTCTATGTGCCGCTGGACGGGTTCGACGCCGTCGCCCGTCCGGGGCCGAACCTCATGATTTACGAGCGCAAATAACCCTCTAAGCCGGGGAGGACTGTCATGCCGCCGTCGACCGCCTTGTTCGCCGCCATCGGAGCGTTCGCTGGAGTACTGTCCGGCATCTTTGGTATCGGCGGCGGCATCGTGATTGTGCCGGCGCTGATCTATCTCGCCGGGTTCCGCCAGCATGTCGCCACCGGCACGAGCCTCGCCGTGCTGCTTCCGCCGGTCGGGATCGCGGCGGTCACCGAGTACTACCGGAACGGTAATGTGGACGTGTACGCCGCTGCGGTGATCGCGGTGACGTTGACGATCGGCGGCTGGTTTGGCGCGGCGGCGGCCAACCAGATGTCGGGGCCGTACTTGAGGCTCGCGTTCGGCGTGTTCGTGCTCTCGCTCGGGATCTATCTCATTGTCGGCGCCGGCCGCCGGTTAGGCTGGATCTAGAGCCTACTGAGGCCGCACCGGCCGAATGACGACGCGAATGCCGGTGACGTCGGCGTCCCCAACAGTTGCCGTCGCGGCGTTGTCGTTCTGCACCTGGTACTGCGTGGTCACGCCGTTCCGCGTTTCAGTCATCGTGCTCACGCCGACCGCCCCGATCCCTGCGCTCCCACCAACCGTCGTTGAATACGTACCGAAGTTGCCACCACCACGCCGCCCGTGTTGGGACTGCTGCTCGTGGAGATGGGAATCGCCGCGACGATGCGGTAGGTGCCGGCCATCACATTGGTGAACTGGAAACGGCCCGCGGCGTCGGTCTGCAGGCGCCACGGCGGCGAGAACGCCATCCCGGGGCCACCGCGATCGGAGTTCAGCGTCACCACCGCGTTGGCGACGGGCTTCCCGGCATCGTCCACGACCGTGCCGGACAGGCGAAAGACGCGCGCCGTCGACATCTGCACGACGATGTTGGCGGTCTGGCCGGCCGTCACGCTGACGGCTTGTGCGCCGCTCGGGTCGCGCGAACCGGGGAAGTAGGTCGGCGCGAGCACCGTCGTGCGCTGTCCGCTCCCGTTCATCGGGAAGTCCGGACGTTCGGTGACCTGCACGTAATAATCTCCAGCCGGAAGACCGTACGCGCGAAACTCGCCGAGATCGTTGGTCTGCGCGGTCTGGCCGACCGGCATCAGCATCGCGGATTGCCCGGTGGTCGTCGGACGCATCGGCATCACGCGAACTTCGGCGAGCGGGTTGCCCGAGGCGTCAACGACGCGACCGGCGATGGCGCCGCCGCGCTCGAGCGCGAGCCGCAGGTCGTCTTTCGCTTCGCCCGGGCCGACGCCCAGGTTTGCGATCAGCGCGTTTTTCGGTGCGGGAGCGAAACCTGCCTTGGAGACCTGCAGGTTGTAGCCCCCCGGCGTCACCCCTTCGAACGCAAAGTGACCCTCGTCGTCGGTGATCGAGCCCGGCGGTGGTCCTGGCGGGCCGCCTGGCCGTGCGGTGGGCATCAGCATGACCCGGGCGCCGGCGATGGGTTTTCCGGTGGCGTCGTCAACGACCTGCCCCGCGATTCGCGCGGTCTGTGGCACGGTCGCGGCCTGCATGCTGGCCAGGACGGCGGTCAGGATGAAAGCGAGCATGTCCTCTGAACCTCGCGCTCAGTTTACGGCGTTTCGGCACCGGCTGCTATGTCACGTGTGTGACTAATAGGTGTCGAACTGATAACCGAATTGTTTGAGACGCGCGTAAGAAAAGCTGAGCCACCGCGCCTGGTCGTTATAAAGAATCTGGTCGACGGCCAGCCAGTTGGGTTGGGGCAGTGCGGCGTGGATAGCTGACGCCGATGCGGCGTACGCATCTGCGGGATCGATGATCATGCCTGACCAGATCTTGATCGCTCCGTCGAATTCGTGACGTTTCCAGCGAATCGATCCGATCAGATAGCGGGCATCGGCGGAGCGGTAGCCGTCAGGTGTGGTCTTGAGAATTCCGTTGAGGACCGTGAGGCGAAGGTCGTCGTAGGTACGCGCGGAGCGCGTCCGGAGAGTCGAGTCCGTGATCGGCCGCGGCAGCTTTGTAAAAGCGCTGAATTTCGGTCACGAAATCGTACGCTGCGGGGTTCGAGCGTCGCGTCCATTCGAGATCGACGGCGGGGTTGATCTGAAGCAGCGTGACCAGATCGTCGAGATTGGCTTCAATGAGTTTGTCGAGGAGGAAGAGCAGTTCCGTGGAGGTCCTCGTTGACGGGTGCGCGGAGACGTATTGGCTGATGAAGCTCACGAAGTCGGTATGGTCGACCGCGACACCAAGTTGTGCCCACAGACGTTGATCGCGGGCCGTGGTGTCGATGTACGGCTGCAGGGCATTCTGCGCCACATACATCTGGACGATCGACGGAAGGGCGCCGCGCGTCGCGCTGTAGGTGGTGGCCAGCGACACGATCGACTGGAACCCCTGCCACCGTTCGCGACGGGACCACGCGCGATCGACGACGCGCTGGCGGTCCAACTCGTTCATCTCGAGCGGTCCACCCACGACGGGTCCGGGCGGATGCAGATCCGGGAGCGGGTTGTCGAGGCCGATGTGCACGTTTCGCTGCGGGACGAGCGCGAACCGCTCGAGCGACAGTCCGGGTGTGAGGAACGGAAAGAGCAGCGTCGCTCGATCGGCGATTTTACGGAAGTCGAAGGCGAAGCGGGGGAGCGCGACGTCGGTCGACGCGCCCGGCGCAAGCGGCCGCGGATTGCGCGCGCGTTCAGGTGACGGCTTGAGTCCTGGAACGGCGCCTGGCTCCGGTTTTACGACGACGACCTCGATCGCGCGTGTCTGGCGGACTGATGCGGCGGTTTGGCCGACGGATCTCACCGTGATGAGGATGGCGGCGGCGATCGTCAGGGCATGGATCGCGAACGACGCCGCGAAACCGAGGATGCGCCGGCCCATTCGAGATTTATAAGCAGATATATGTGTATTGTCAATGAATTTTCCTCGTTCGATCGATCGGATATCGTGACCACGTGGCGAGCGCAGACTCCGATCTCACGCAGTTCAAAACGCTAGCGCGGAACTGGGAGGCGCTCGGCGATACCGATCCGCTGTTCGGCGTGCTGTCCGATCCAACCAAGCATGGCGGCGGATGGGCGATCGATGAGTTCTACGAAACCGGCCGGGCGCATGTCGCGAAGCTGCTGCGTATCCTCGGTGAGGCCGGCGTCACGTTTGCCCGCGGCGATTGCCTCGACTTCGGCTGCGGCGCGGGGCGTCTGACGATTCCGCTTGCGGCGTCATTTGGCCGGACCGTCGGCGTGGACGTCGCGCGCTCGATGATCGGCTCGGCCGCGCGTCACGTGCCGAATGGCGTGCGCTGCGACTTCGTCGTCAACCGCGATCCCGATCTGCGGCGGTTTCCGAACGGGAGCTTCGACTTCGTGCACTCGTGCCTGGTGCTCCAGCACATCCCGCCCGGGATTGCGCTGCGCTACGTCGGCGAGTTCCTGCGCGTCTGCCGCCCGGGAGGACTCGCCGTCTTCCAGATGCCGGCGGAAACGCGATCGGAGGCCTTCATTTCAGCGATGCACGCGCTGCCGCCCGAGGGCTACGACGCCGGGATCGCGATTCGCAATGCGCCGGCGACGCTCGAAGCCGGAGCGCGCCTCGCGCTCGACTCTCGCGCTGACCAACCGCAGTCCGGTCGCATGGCGTCATGACATCCCGGCGGGGCGGCACATCTGCATCGCCAACCACTGGCTGCACGAGGACGGTACGACGGCTGTGGCGGACGATGGGCGGGCGTATTTGCCGAAGACGGTGGCACCGGGTGAAACCGTATCGGTGGAGTTGCAGGTGCAGGCGCCGGATGCGCCCGGTACGTATCTCGTGGACGTCGATCTGGTGCAGGAGCGGGTGTGCTGGTTTGCGGAGCGCGGATCGCGAACCGCTCGCGCGCCGATTGTCGTGAAACCCGCGCAGGTCGTGATGGCGCCGCCGGTTCCTTCCGCACCTCCGCGCCGGCCGTCGCTCTTTCAGCGACTCAGACGCCGGCTGCGCGGCGGGACGCCAACCTTCGAGATGCACGTGATTCCCCGCGCGTCGATCGAAGAGACAGTGCGCGCGAATGGCGGGGAAGTGTTGCACGCGATCGACGACAACGCCGCGGGCGAACGGTGGCTCAGCTACACCTACGTGTGCCGCAAAGGGACGGGCTCGTAGAGCCGATCGCATCCAGCGGCGTACGGAAATCAGGCGGCGGGTTTCTGTTCGAACGCGTTGCGCGCGTAAAAGTGCGAGACGACCGCCACGAACGCGCAGGTGCCCAGCAGACGCACGACGATCCAGGCGAGTTGCGTGGACGACACCCAACCGGCGCGGAGCTTCGTCGAAAAAGCGCGGGATGGGCGACTGGAACACGCGCCATGCCGATGCTCGAGAGGAAGAACAGGTACAGGCCGTTTCCGAGGCGCCGCTCCGTAATCCAGTCGCTGAACAGCATCAGGCAGCCCGTGCCGGCCGTGAGCGAGGCCATCAGAACAAGACGGAACGTCCAGCCGGGATCGGTGACGAACGTCAGCCCGCGCGCAGACTGACGCTCGAGGAACAGGGCCATGCCGAGCGACTGGAGCGCGGCCAGGACCAGCGCGAGCGTCCACGTGCACGCTCTGAGCGAGACAAGGGGTCGTTGGGCGAACACGCGCGTCCACAAGAACGCCGCGGCAAGGCCGATCACCGCAGCCGTCACATAGGGGGCGATGCCGAGGGCAAAGATCGTCACCGACGAGAGGTTGCCGCCGGACATCAGATCGTACCAGCCGAAGCTGTCGTTGGCCGACTGACGGCCGATCAGCGCGAGCTGTTCGGCGTTGATACCCGGCGCTGGCACGAGCCGGCCGAGGCTCGAGTAGCGCCAGCGCGCCGACCATCACGAGCGCGTCCACGGATCGCCCGGCCGCGATGGCGAACAGGACCTGTCGCCAGTACCACGCGTCCGAGCGTTTCGTTTCGTACTTTTCCAGAAGATCGCCTGCCAGCGCTTCGTTCGGCTTGCCGAGATGGCGGAGGAGCCAGGTGGCGAGCGGCGGAGGCGTGCTCATCGTCATGCCTTGCGTCCGGCGAGCGCGGGAATCTTCGTCCACAGCGATGTGAGCACGCGGCGGGCATCGCGGATCTCGCGCATTCCGGCGGCGGTCACCTTGAAATAGCGTTTGGCGCGTCCACCGCGTTCGGCTGTGGGATCGCCGAGGCTCGAGGACACGAGATGCTTCTTCTGCAGGCGCTCCAGCGCGTTGTAGACGCTGCCGAGCGCGACCTCGCGGCCGGTCTCCGCCTCGAGCGCTTCCGAGATCGGAATGCCGTACGCCCCGTCGCCGAGCCGCATCAGCACCAGCAGCACCATGAGTTCGAAATTACTGAGCGTGGCCCGGCCCGGCATCGGTATATGTTCAAGTATAGCGAAGAAATTGGAATCACGGCAAGCCGCCGGCATCGAACGGGAGAGGATGGCTGCGGCCTAGCCGCGACTGCTGCGTGCAGGCGCGGTGCGCTGGACCGGTTTGCGGACGGCGCGGGTGCGCGCCGGCCGGGTGGGCCGGCGTTCCGGCTTGGCGGGTTCCTGGGCGGCTTCGAGCGGCACCCAGTCGTGCGCCCAGTCGGCGATGGCGTCCATCGCCTTGGTGAGGGCCCGGCCTTTCGGCGTCAACGAATACTCGACCCGGACGGGCGTGTCCGGGATGACCGTGCGCGCGACGATCTCCTCGTTCTCGAGCTCCTGCAGGCGCTCGCTCAGCATCCGATCGGTGATGTCGGGGATGGCGGCGCGCAGCGCCGCGAAGCGGCAGCGCTGCTGGAGGAGCACGTAGATGATCGCGCCCGTCCAGCGGCGGCCGACCAGCTCGCTGGCCTGGTGAAAGCGCGAGCAGAGGGCCGGTGTCGCGTGGGGTATCGGAGCCCATGTATTGATCATAAGGAACCTCCTTGACGAAATCTACTATATTAAGTATAGTAACAATCACAAAGTGAGTTGAAGGCCGCGAGCCGTGGCCGGTCAGTCATCACTTCGAGGCTTCAACGGGAGGACGGAAACATCATGGACACGGGAATTCTCATCGGGCGCGCTGGTCATTGGATTGGCGATGGCGGCGCACGGCGCGCAGAAGCTGTTTGGCTGGTTTGGCGGATACGGCCTGGCGGGGACGGGCGGCTTTCTCGAGCAACTCGGATTTCGTCCCGGCCGGTTCTTCGCGCTCGCGCTCGGCGGCGGGGAAGTCGCGGCGGGACTGCTGACCGCAGCCGGCTTTCTCGGACCGATCGGTCCGGCGCTCATGATCCTGCTCATGCTGGTCGCGATGATCGTGGTGCACTGGCAGCACGGGTTCTTCGCGCAGAGCAACGGCATCGAGCTGGCGCTGATCTTCGCGGTCAGCGCACTGGTCCTGGCGTTTACCGGTCCCGGCGCCTATTCAATTGACGCGTGGCTCGGACTGGAGACGGTATGGAGCGCGTCGCTGACGTGGGGTGTGGTTGCCGCGAGCGTTGCGGGTGCCGCGATCAACCTGGCGATCCGGCGTCCGGTCCAGGCCGCTCACTGACCACGGACGGGCGGCGGCTACTTTTCCTTGATCTTGTCGGCGTGGGTTCCGGTCCGCGGAGCATCGGCTTCGCGCTTCGCGCCCGGAGCCTGGGCCGACACGCTGCTGCGGCGGGATTTCTGGGTGCCATCGGTCCACCAGCGGCGGCGGTCGTTGTTGCGGCGGGGGAAGTCGCGGCGATCGCGGCCGGCCCGGCGGTCCGGCTCATACGATACGAAGGCCCAGCCCGTCTTGAGGAGCAGGGTCTCCATGTCCTTCTGAAAGGTTTCGAGGCGGTGCGCCTCGCGGAAGAAATAGGAACGCGGCGTGCCGTCCCCGGCGATCACCAGCACGACCCCATCGTCCAGATCCTTGCGGCTGATCTCGAGGCGATCGGCGCCACGGTTGAAAGTCCAGACCCCGTACTCCACCGAGCAGGTTATCGGCCGGTTCCGGAATTTCTTGCGCTGACAGATCGCCCGGGGGCTTCACATCACGTCACGGATTGGCACAAAGGTGTCTGACACCCATCTGACACCAGCGATATTGAAATCGTCCGAAAATCCTCACTGGCCACCGCTAACTGCTGCAAAATCGGGGTCAGATAGGTGTCAGACACCCATCTGACACCCATCTGACCCCGGGAATCAGGCTACTCCTTCAGGCGAATGGACCCCACGATCCGCTGGAACGCGGACTGGTAGGCATCCATCTCATCCCGCGGCGCCACGCCGATCACATAAAAGAGGTCGCCGCTGCGCACCTGGGTCGTCGCGATCCAGACGACTTCCTCGCGACCGGTGACCTCGGACACATTGCCCACGCTGGTCTGAAGCGCCGGCCGCCCATCCACCGCGATGTCCCGGTACTCGGACCCCTGCGTCATGCGCGGATTGCCCTGCCGCAGCGAATCCAGCAACTCGTCGGTCGCCGTCCGCAGATCGTGGCTCTCTTGCCGCGATACGCCGACTTCGACGCCGTGCGTGAACACGCTCTGGCCGTTGAAGTCGCCGTACGCGCCCTGCCGGCGCAAACGTCACCGCGTTGGACCCGGCCAGCTCGCGCCAGTTCGACGGCACGCTGATCGTGAAGATGCCCCCTTCGCTGTAGCTCTGGTACCGCGTCGAAGGCGGCTCCGCCTGGCCCGTGGGACGAGGGGCGCCGCTGGACGTGCCGCCGCGCTTCGCGTTCTTCGTCGCTTCTTCGGTGGTCGGCGCCTTCGGCAGCGTCTTCAAGTGGTCCTTGACCCGCGCGAAATCCTGCGAATTGCGAATCGGGTTCGCCACCTTCAGCGTTTCCGCCTCTTTCAGGATGTACTCGTACCGATTGCCGGGATTCGGGTGGTCGCTCAGCCACTCGGGCCCGTTGGACCCGCCCTGCTTCTCGATCGTCTTGAACATGTTGGCCATTTCGGCCGCGTCATAGCCGGCCCTCGACATGATCTGCGCGCCCATCAGGTCGGCCTGCTTCTCGTACTCGCGGCCGTAGCGCAGGAACGCGGCGCCGAGACCGAACTGCGTGCCCTGCGCAATCACGCTTCCGACCGCGCCGCCGACGACGGCCCCGCCAATCGCCCCGAGCAGCTGTCCGATCTCGTACTTGGTGGCCTTGCTCGCCTGCGCCGTCCCGTGACGCAGCAGCACGTGGCTGATCTCGTGCGCCATCACGCCGGCGACTTCGCCCTCCGAGCTCGCCGCCTCGATCATCCCGCGGTTGACGAACATCGGCCCGCCGGGCAGCGCGAACGCGTTGATCTCGCGCACGTTGACCGCCTCGAACGTGTACTTGAATTCAGGATGTTTCAGGTTGGCGGGGTGCGGACTCCACCAGCCGGTTGCCGATCCGTTCGATATACGACGTGACCGCGTCGTCTTTGAGGATCGGGCAGCGTCCGCCGCGCCTCATCGGCGGCCTTGCGGCCCAGCTCGACGTCCTGTGCCAGCGGTGTACTTGTTCTTGGGAGGCGTGATGGTGGTCTGCGCGGTCAAAAGAGAGCCGGCGAGCGCGACAACGACTGCGCTGGCCAGCGGTTGGTGCCATTTGAACAGTCGATGCTTCATAAGGGAATTGTCGTGCAAGATGAGCGCCGACGCTGCCAACAATTGTCAGGCTGGCCTTGCGCCTGACGTGATGTGTCAATCCCGCTCGATGTGCAGATTTTCAACTGACGCTTTTTCAATGAGTTATGAGGATTTGCAATGCGGCACGGCCTCTGCAGTGCGGGAGGGCCGGAGAGCATTGTGAGGAACATTCGCAAGGACGACGGCTTCACACTTATCGATATGCTGTTTGTCTGTGGCCTCATTGGCATCCTGTCAGTCATCGCCTTGCCGGGACTGCTGATGGCCAAACAGGCCGCAGGGTCGGCGTCGGCCATCGGGTCGCTGCGGGCCATCAACAGCGGTGAACTGACATACGCGCTGACCTGTGGCGGCGGATTCTACGCGCCGGACCTGACGACGCTGGGCGTGCCGCCGGCCGGCAGCAACGAGGCGTATCTCTCGCCCAACCTGACGACCGGCAACGTCGTGCAGAAGGCGGGCTACACGATTCAACTCCAGGGCACGGCGTACGGCGGCGCGCCGGCCACGTGCAACGGCCTGGCGCCCGGAGTGACCGCGCAGGGATTCAAGGCGGGCGCCGATCCGACGAGTCTCGAGAACCCGCGCTTCTTCGCGACGAACGCGAACGCCCAGCTCTACGAGAACAACGCGACCATGTATGCGGCGACGCCCGAGCTCGGGGAGCCGGCGATCGGCCACGTGCTTCGCTAATCCGAGGTCGACGAAATGGGGCGCGGCGGGACGATCTAGCGGAACTGCCGCTCGATATATAATCGCGGCAATATGTGGACCAAGATGATGAGCGGCCCTCGAAAGAAGGCCCCCAAGACGATTGCGGTCATCGATCCGGACCGCTGCTTCGGCGCGTTTGCCTGCTCCATCTGCCAGGCTGCCTGTCCGGTGGCCAACTGCATCGTCGAAGAACCTGATGTGAACGGCCGGATGGTCTGCGCGGTGCGCGCGGACCTGTGCATCGGCTGCGGCCTCTGCGTGACGCTCGGCAATCCGACCGCGCCGCAACAGCGCGAGTTCGGCTGCCCGCCCGACTACGACGCCATCAACATGATGCCGTTCGAAGAGGTGGTGAAGGCGCTGACGCAGGGCGACGCCGCTCCGGCGACCGTCTAGCGTTTCGTCGCTTTCCGCGCCTGCGCGTAGCGCGAGGGCAGCGGATGATCGAGGCGTTGGCCGATGAAGGCCGACGCCTCCGACAGCGCATCGAGCGACACGCCGGTTTCGATTCCCAACCCATCCAGCATATAGACCAGGTCGTCGGTGGCCAGATTGCCGGCGGCGCCAGGCGCGTACGGGCAGCCGCCCAGCCCGCCCGCTGACCCGTCGAACGTCGAGATCCCCAATCGTCAGCGCGGCGAGAACATTGGCGAGCGCCGTGCCGCGCGTGTCGTGGAAATGGAGGGCGACGCGGTCCGCGGCGATCCGGGCGAGCACCGGTTCAAGGACCTTCGGAACCTGGCCCGGATGCGCGATGCCGATCGTGTCGCTGATCGCCACCTCGAAGACGCCCATGTCGAGCAGCCGCGCCGTGAGGTCGGCGACGACGCGCGGCGAGACCGCGCCCTCGAACGGGCAGCCGAACGCGGTCGAGAGGTAGCCGCGCACGCGAAGTCCGGCGGCGAGTGCGCGTGCGCACACGCGCGGCGTAGGTCGCCAGCGATTCGTCGATCCCCTGATTGATGTTGCGCCGGCTGAACGTTTCCGACGAAGCGGCGAAGATCGCGATTTCGCTGACGCCGGCCGCCTGCGCGCGCTCGAGCCCGGCGAGATTCGGCACGAGCGCGGTATAGCGCGTGCCCGCTCGCCGCGTGATGCCGGCGAAGACTTCGGCCGCGTCCTTCATCTGCGGAACCCACTTGGGGCTCACGAACGCGGAGACTTCGATGACGGGGAAGTGTGCGTCGCTCAGGCGGTTGATGAACGCGATCTTGTCGGCGGTCGCGATCTCGACCTGCTCGTTCTGCAGTCCGTCGCGCGGACCGACTTCGACGATCGTCACCTTGCGGCCCGCGAGATGTTCGAACATGGAAGAGTCCCGGTCCGGCTAAAGCCGGACGCTACGTAGCTAGCACTACGCGACTGCTCGAATTCCACGAGGACGGCATCGGGCTGCACCAGTTCGCCCTCGCGGCAGTGCACGGCCTTGATCGTGGCGTCGGCCGGCGCGCGCAGCGGCAGTTCCATCTTCATCGCCTCGAGGATGATGACGCGCCTCGCCTTTCTTCACGGCCGCGCCTGCGCTGACCAGCACCTTGAGAACCGTTGCGGGCATCGGCGCCGCAAGCGCCTGCGGCCCGCGCGCCGTGTGCCGCTCCGCCACGCGTGCACCGCATCGCCGTCGAACGGCTCGCGAAACACGCGCCCGTTCCAGAACGCCCAGCGCGCGTCGCGCGGTCCCGCCACGTAGACGATTTCCGCCCGTCCATCAATTTCGACGCGGTAGACGCCCTCGCCGATTCGCGTGACGGTCACGGCCGCCATCCGCCTCGCTCGTCCCACGGATCCCAGCGTCCGGCTCCCGCCGTGGCCGGGCCGCCGTCGTCCGCGAACCCCACCGCGGCGCGCACGAATTCCGGCACCGCGACGTCTGTCTCGGCGGCCAACGCCGCGCCTTCGGCGTCGAGAAATCCGGTATGGATCTCCGCGCGTCGAAACGTCTCGTGCGCGAGAATCCGCCGGACGAACGGGATGTTCGTATGGATCCCAAGAATCGGGAACTCGCGCAGCGCGGCGTCGAGCCGGGCGATCGCCAGGTCGCGCGTTTCCGCCGACGCGATCACCTTGGCCAGCATCGGATCGTAATGGACCGTCACCTCGTCGCCTTCGCGGACCCCGGAATCGATGCGCACGCCAGGCATGCGCGGCTCGCGATAGAGCAGCAGCCGGCCGGCTTGCGGCAGGAATCCGTTCGCGGGATCCTCCGCGTACACCCGCGCCTCGATCGCGTGTCCGCGCTGCACGAGATCGTCCTGGCGCCACGGCAGCGGTTCGCCCGACGCGACCAGCAGCTGCGCGCGAACCAGATCGATCCCGACGACCTGTTCGGTGACGCCGTGCTCCACCTGAAGGCGCGTGTTCATCTCCAGGAAGTAGAACGGCGCTGAATCGGATCGTCCGTTCGACAGGTCCACCAGGAATTCGACCGTGCCCGCGTTGCGATAGCCCGACGCCTTCGCGGCGAGGACCGCCGCGTCGGTCATGCGCTTCCGCAAGCCGGGCGTGAGGTTCGGCGATGGCGTTTCCTCGATGATCTTCTGCTGACGCCGCTGCACCGAGCACTCGCGCTCGAAGACGTGGATCTGATGTGCCGTGGGCGTCCGCGAAGATCTGGACTTCGACGTGATGCGGCCGCTCGATGAGGCGCTCGACGTAGAGCGTCCCGTTGGCGAACGCCGCCGTCGCTTCGCGGCGCGCCGCCTGAATCGCCGGCAGGACTTCTTCCGCAGCTCGCAGCCGGCGCATCCCCTTGCCGCCGCCGCCAGACGAGGGCTTCAGCATCGCGGGCAGGCCGACCCGCTCGACGGCGCGAACGAGTCCGGCGTCGGTCTGGTCGTCCGGCGTCTCGCCAGGCACGACCGGGACGCCGGCGCCCTGCATCAACCGGCGCGCGTCGATCTTCGATCCCATCTGCCTGATGACGGCGGATGGCGGCCCGACGAACACGATCCCGGCGTCCTCGCACGCCTTCGCGAACGCGGCGTTTTCAGACAGGAACCCGTAGCCCGGATGAACGGCGTCCGCGCCGGTCCGGCGTGCGGCGTCAACGATCGCGGGAATGGACAGATAACTGGCCGACGCGGGCGCGGGGCCCACCAGCACCGCGCGATCCGCCGCCGCGACGTGCGCCGCGTGAGCGTCGGCCTCCGAATAGACGGCGACGCTTTCGATCCCCAGCTCGCGGCACGCGTGGACGATGCGGACGGCGATCTCGCCGCGATTCGCCACCAGCAGGCGCTTGATCACGCATCGCTCCAGCGCGGCCGCCGTTTTTCGAGAAACGCCGTCAGCCCTTCCTGGCCCTCGGGCGACACGCGGCGGGCCGCGATCGCGCGCGCCGTGATCGGCATCGCCGATTCGATCGGCAGGGCCGAGACGACGCCAATCAGCGCCTTCGCCGCCGCGATCGCTTCGCGTCCCGCCCCGAGGAATTCCTTGATGTACACGTCGATCACGCCGTCGAGTTCGGGCGCCGGCACCACCGCATGGACGAGGCCGATCTCGCGGGCGCGCGCGGCCGAAAAACGCTGTCCGGTCAGGAACAGCTCGCGTGCCGCGGAGCGGCCGACCTTGGCGAGCGCGAACGGCGAAATCACCGCCGGAATGATCCCGAGCTTGACCTCCGTGAACCCGAAGATCGCCTCATCGTCGGCCACGACGACGTCGCACACCGCGGCGAGACCGGCGCCGCCGCCGAGCGCCGCGCCGTGAACGCGTCCGATCAGCGGAACCGGCAGGCTGTTCAGCGCGCCGAACATCTGGGACGCCTTCGTCGCGTCGCGGATGTTTTCTTCTTCGCTGTAGTGGATGGTTTTCGCCATCCACGTGACATCGGCGCCCGCGCAGAACACCTTGCCCATGCCGCCGAGAACCGCCACGCGGACGGCCGTGTCGCTGGCGATCGCTCCAGCCCAGGCCGTCAGCTCGGCGATGAGATCTTCGTTGAAGGCATTTCTGACGTCGGGACGGTTGAGCAGCACGTGCTCGACCGGGCCGTCACGTCGAACGATCAGGTGCGTGTAGGGCGGCAACATCAACCTCCGGACGGAGTGTCGTGAGGTCTTACATGCGAAACACGCCGAACTTCGGCGCGGGCGTCGGCGCATTCAACGCGACCGACAGGCCCAGTGCGAGCGCCTGGCGGGTCGCGAGCGGGTCGAGGATCCCATCGTCCCACAGCCGCGCCGTCGAATAGTAGGGCGAGCCTTCGTGTTCGTATTTCTCGAGAATCGGCGCGCGCAGCGCGCGTTCTTCCTCCGCCGAGAACGATTGACCGCTCCGCGTCAGCTGTTCGCGCTTGACCGTCGTCAGCACGCCGGCCGCCTGTTCGCCGCCCATCACCGAAATGCGCGCGTTCGGCCACATCCACAGGAAGCGCGGATCGTAGGCGCGGCCGCACATGCCGTAATTGCCGGCGCCAAACGATCCGCCGATGACCACCGTGAACTTCGGCACGACCGAGTTGGCGACGGCGTGGACCATCTTCGCGCCGTCCTTGGCGATGCCGGCCCGCTCGTACTGCCGGCCGACGATGAATCCCGTGATGTTCTGCAGGAAGACCAGCGGCACGCCGCGCAGGTTGCAGAGCTCGATGAAGTGCGTCGCCTTGAGCGCCGACTCCGAGAACAGCACGCCGTTGTTGGCGACGATGCCGACCAGCATGCCGTGGAGGCGCGCGAACCCGGTCACGAGCGTGGCGCCGTAGCGTTCGCGAAATTCGTCGAAGCGGGAACCGTCGACCAGGCGCGCGACGACCTCGCGCACGTCGTAGGGCTTCCGGCGATCGGCGCTGACGATGCCGTAGATTTCCGCCGGGTCGTAATGCGGATCCTCAGGCGTCGTGATATCCGCCGGAGGGTGTTTGGCGGCGGCCCCGAGGGTCGAGACGATCGTGCGGCACAGCGCCAGCGCGTGCGCATCGTTTTCCGCGAAGTAGTCGGCGACGCCGGACAGGCGCGTGTGGACGTCGGCGCCGCCCAGTTCCTCGGCCGTCACTTCTTCGCCGGTCGCCGCTTTCACGAGCGGCGGGCCGCCGAGGAAGATCGTGCCGGTGCCGTTGACGATGATCGTTTCGTCCGACATCGCGGGCACGTACGCGCCGCCGGCCGTGCACGAGCCCATGACCGCCGCAATCTGCGGAATCCCTTCGGCCGACATGCGCGCCTGGTTGAAGAAGATGCGGCCGAAATGCTCGCGATCGGGGAAGACGTCGGCCTGCATCGGCAGGAACGCGCCGCCGGAATCCACCAGGTAGACGCAGGGCAGGCGATTCTCGAGAGCGATCTGCTGCGCGCGCAGGTGTTTCTTGACGGTCATCGGGAAGTAGGTCCCGCCTTTGACCGTCGCGTCGTTGGCGACGACGACCACTTCGCGGTTCGACACCCGCGCGACGCCGGTCACCAGACCCGCACCGGGGGCTTCGTCGTCGTACATACCGTGGGCGGCGAGCGGCGAGAGCTCCAGAAAGGGCGAGCCCGGGTCGATCAGCTTTTCGATTCGTTCACGAACCGGCAGTTTGCCCTGTTCACGATGGCGCTCGAGGTATTTGGGGCCGCCGCCGTCGCGCGCGGCGTCCAACTTGGTGCGGAGCTCGGCGACGAGTTCCTGCATCCGCGCCTGATTCGTCTTGAACGTGGGATCGGCGGGCGCCAGCTGAGACGAGAGGCGGTCCATTTACCAGCCGCAGCAATCGGTCTTGAAACCGCAGCCGGGACAGCGCCAGACGGCGTGCATGCGGTACATCTCGTCGCCGCACCGCTCGCAGAGCATCTTGTTCGTCTCGGCTGGGGTAGCCGTTTTAAGGGGCGTGATGGGCGTGATGGGCCGGGTCGCGGGGCGAGGAGGGGTGTCTCCGACATCGCGCGGATTATCGCATAGCGCTGAAATGCTTGAGGTTGCACAAATTTCATACCTGAGCTGTAAGAATTGCATACAGCAAGTTGACCTTTGTATTGAGATAATGCGGTAGAGGCCCCCATCTGGAGCGTGGCGACGTGAAGCGAAAGAATCGAATCCTGGCAATTGATGACGAGCCGGCGATGACCGAGTGGCTGAAAGTGCTGCTCGAGCATGCCGGATACGAGGTCCGAACCGCGCTCATCGGTGCGCGCGGCGAAGAGACTGTTCCGCACGTGGCGGCCTGATGGGGTCGTGACCGACATGCTGCTCCCCGACGTCGACGGGATCGAGCTCGTCCGCCGTTTCAAGCGGCTGGACCCCGAAGCCGTGGTGATCGTCGTGACGGGGCAGGGCAACATTCCCCGCTCGGTCGAAGCGGTGAAGGCGGGCGCGTTCGACTTTCTCGAAAAGCCGATCGACGCCGATCGCCTGCTCGACAAGCTCGAGAAAGGGATCAAGCAGAAAACGCTGATCGACGAGAACGAGCAACTGAAGCAGAAGCTGCAGGACCGCTACAAATTCCAGAACGTCGTCGGCAAGAGCAAGAAGATGCAGGAGCTCTTCGAGCTGGTGGAGAGCGTCGCGGCGAGCGAAGCCAACATCCTCATCCAGGGCGAGAACGGCACCGGCAAGGAGCTCATCGCCAACGCGATCCACTACAGCAGCAAGCGGTCGAAGGGACCGTTCATCAAGATCAACTGCGCGGCGATCCCGAAGGACCTGATCGAGTCGGAGCTGTTCGGCTACAAGAAGGGCGCCTTCACCGGCGCGACCACCGACAAGGAAGGGCTGTTCGAGATCGGCCGAAGGCGGCTCGCTGCTGCTCGACGAGATTGGCGAGATGCCGCCGTATCTGCAGACGAAGCTGCTGCGCGTGCTGCAGGAGCGCGAGTACCGGCCGATTGGCAGCGACCGGATCGTGCACGTCAATTTCCGGCTGATCTGCGCGACCAACGTCGATCTCGACGCGGCGCTTCGGGAAGGGCGGCATCCGCGAGGACCTGTACTTCCGGATCAACACCATCGCGATGCGCGTGCCGCCGCTGCGCGAGCGCACCGAAGACATTCCGCTGCTCTGCGACTATTTCATCGAGAAATTCCGCCAGCGCTATCAGCGCCACGTGAAGACGCTGGCGCCGCAGGTGTACCACGTGCTGATTCGCAACCGCTGGCCGGGCAACGTCCGCGAGCTCGAAAACGCGATCGAGCGCGCGGTGCTGGTCGCCAAGAGTACCGAGATCACGGTCGGCGACCTGCCGGAATCGATCCGCGAGGAATCGCCGGGCACGACCGACTTCGTCATCCCGGCGCACCGGACGCTGGCCGAGATCGAGAAAATGGCGATCGTGCAGACGCTGCAGCGGACCAACTGGAACAAGCAGGAGGCGGCGCAGATTCTCGGGCTGTACCGGCCGACGCTCTACAGCAAGATGAAGAAGCACGACATCCAGGACGCCGGCAAGGCGGCGCGCGAGCGCGAGGCGCGCGGCGCGCGTCGAAGTCGGCACGCGAGACGTCGGAGTCGCGGATGAGCCGATGGCCGCGTCCTGCGATCATGGCGCGCGTGCAGCGAATCCGCGCGTCAGCGCGGGCGGGACGTCAGCGACATCGCCAAGCTGACCGGCGTGTCGCTGTGGCGCGGCTTCCTGAACTTCTACCACAGCGACAACCTCACCTACGCCGCGTCGATCGGCTACTACGCGCTGCTGTCGCTGTTTCCGTTTTCGCATGCTGGCCCTCGCCATCCTCGGGCAGGCGACGGCCGACGAGACGCCGCAACGCCGTGCTGACGTTCGTGCTGCAGTACTTTCCCGAAGCAGTTCGACTTCATCACCTCGCAGCTCGACGCCTTTCGCACGCAACACGATCACCTTCGGCGTGCTCGGCACGCTGGCGCTCGATCTGGGGCGCGCTCGGTGTCTTCGGCGCCGTGACCACCGCCGTCAACTATGCGTGGGGCGTCGAGAAGACGCGCAGCTACTGGAAGCACAAGCTGTTTTCGTTCGTCATGCTGCTGCGTCGCCGGCGGACTGCTGCTCGCGGCGCGTGGTGCTGGTCAGCGCGACGCAGGTCGTCGAGTCGCCGTCGTTTGCCGGCGTGATCGCAGCACTTTCCCGGCCTCTCGATCCTGCGCGGGCTCGCGATCCGGAACGCCACCACGGTGCTCTTCATCCTGATCGTCGGGCTGGTGTTCTACTTCGTCCCGAATGCGAAGGTGCGGTTCCGGGACGTGTGGATCGGGGCGTTCCTGACCGGGCTGCTCTGGAAGGGCGCGCTGGTCGCGTTCTCCTGGTACATGCGCGACATGACGCCGGTTCACCCGCGTGAACGGATCGATCGCCGCGGTCGTGGTGTTCCTGGTCTGGGTCTACCTGCAGGCGGTGATCCTGCTCTACGGCGCCCAGTTCACCGCCGCGTACGCGCGCCTGCGCCGCGGCCGCCCAGAGGACGCCCCCGCCGCGCCGACGCCGCGTGTCTGACGGACGACACGAAGACACGAAGGCACGAAGGCACGAGCCACGAAGATCACCACGAAGGCACGAAGACACGAAGCCATTTCAGGTTGATTACTTCGTGAGCTTCGTGTCTTCGTGGTTCTGAAGTCAGAGACTCTGCGGTCTCTGCGAACTTGCGGTTGATGTCGTCAGGCGAGCGCGCGCAGGATCGCCTCGCTGAACACCGGCACATCGTCCGGCTTGCGCGAGGTGATCAGGTTGCCGTCTTCGACGACCGGGCGGTCCACGTAGAGGCCGCCGGCGTTCTTGACGTCGATGGCGATCGACGGCCAGCAGGTGAGCGTGCGGCCGCGCAGGACGTTGGCCGAAATGAGCACCTGCGGTCCGTGGCAGATCGCGGCGACCGGTTTGCCGGCCTCCATCGCGTCGCGCGCGAGATCGACCATCGCGTGACGCATGCGCATCTTGTCGGGCGCATGTCCGCCGGGAATGACGACCGCGTCGAAGTCCTTGATGCGCGCGGCGCCGGCGCCGATGTCCGCCTTGACGACCGCCTCGCCGCGCTTGCCGCGATATTCGACGCCCGCCGACGGACCGACCAGCGTGACGGTGACGCCGGCCGCGCGCAGCGCCTCGAGCGGTCCGGTCAACTCGCGATCCTCGAACTCGTCTTCCACCAGCATGGCCACTCGCTTGCCCGCCAACGCCGCCGACCGATCGCTCATGCGACGGATTCTACCGCAAGGCGTGAGTCATAATTGCAGGGTGAACCGCCTCGCGCACGAGCGCAGCCCGTATCTGCTTCAGCACGCCAACAATCCGGTCGACTGGTATCCGTGGGGCGACGAGGCGTTTGCGAAGGCGCGCGCCGAGGACAAGCCGATCTTCCTGTCGATCGGCTACTCGACCTGCCACTGGTGTCACGTGATGGAGCACGAGTCGTTCGAGGACGCCGGCGTCGCGGCGGTCCTGAACGAGCACTTCGTCGCCGATCAAGGTCGATCGCGAGGAGCGGCCGGACGTCGATCGCGTCTACATGACGTTCGTGCAGGGCACGACCGGCTCGGGCGGCTGGCCGATGAGCGTCTGGCTCACGCCCGGACCTGAAGCCGTTCTTCGGCGGCACGTACTTTCCGCCGACGCCGCGGTGGGGCCGGCCCGGCTTCGTCGACATCCTGCAGCAGATCGCGCAGGTCTGGCGCGCGGACCGCGAGAAGATCGATCAGTCCGCGGACTCGGTGACCGAGCAGCTCCGCGGTTCCGTTCACGCCAAGGTCGTCGGCATCGCGTGCCGTCGGCGGAGGCGCTGCCGAAGATCGTCGGCGCAGTTCCGATCGTCGTTCGACACGCGACACGGCGGCTTCGGCGACGCGCCGAAATTTCCGCGGCCGAGCGAGCTGCTGTTCCTGCTGCGCGAGCACGCCCGCACCGGCGACGACGACAGCGCTGCAGATGGTGCTCGCGACGCTGCGCGCGATGGCGCTCGGCGGCATGCGCGACCACATCGGCGGCGGCTTCCATCGCTATTCGGTGGACGCCGCCTGGCGCGTGCCGCACTTCGAGAAGATGCTCTACGACCAGGCGCAGCTGGTCCTCGCCTACCTCGAAGCGGCGCAGGCGTCGGGCGATCCGTTCTACGTCGACGTCGCGGAAGACACGCTGCGCTACGTGATGCGCGAGATGACCGGCGCGGACGGCGGGTTCTACTCGGCCGAAGACGCCGACAGCGTTCCGCCGGAGCACGCCGAACGATCCCGCCGCGCACAAGATGGAAGGCGCGTTCTACCTGTGGCGCGCGGCGGAGATCGACGAGCTCCTCGGCGCCGACGCCGCGCCGATCGTCAAGTGCGCGCTTCGGCATCGAGCCCGGCGGCAATGCGCCGATCGATCCGCAGCAGGAGTTCGTCGGCAAGAATCTGCTCTACGTCGCGCGCGGCGTCGACGATCTGGTCGCGCGAGTCCGGCAAGCCGGAAGAGCGAGGTCGTCGACATCATCGGCCGCGCGCGGCTGATCGCTGTTCCGGGCGCGCGTCGACGCGCCCGCGGCCGCATCTCGACGACAAGGTCCTGACCGCGTGGAACGGCCTGATGATCGCGGCGTTCGCGCGCATGGCCCGCGCTGCTGCGGTCGCTCGGCGCCGAGGGGCGCGAAGCCGGCGAGCCGTACCTGGAGGCCGCCCGCCGCGCGGCGGCGTTCATCCACGATCGCATGTGGAACGAGTGAGTCGCGCACGCTGCTGCGGCGCTTTCGCGACGGCGACGCGAGCATCGACGCGTATGCCGAGGACTACGCGTACCTGATCTTCGGCGTGCTCGAGCTGTTCCAGGCCGACGGCGATGCGCGGTGGCTGGACTGGGCGCAGGCGCTGCAGCGGCGCCAGGACGAGCTGTTCTGGGACGCGGCCAACGGCGGCTGGTTCAGCACGACCGGCCGCGACCCGAGCGTGCTCGTGCGCATGAAGGAAGACTACGACGGCGCGGAGCCGACGGCCAGCGCCGTGTCGGTCATGAACCTGCTCGTGCTGACGCATCTCATCGACGACCGCCAGTGGACGCGCCGAGATCGATCGCACGTTCCGGCTGTTTGGCGAGCGGCTCGAACAGATCGGACGCGCGGTTCCGATGATGGCCTCCGCGCTATCCACGCACCTCGCCGGCATGGACCAGGTGGTGGTCGTCGGCGAAGCCGGAGCGACCGACTCTGGAACGCGTCATCGGCCTGCGCTACCGGCCGTTTACGATTGCGCTGACGCTTGAGCGAAGATCAGCAGGCGGCGCTGTCGTCGCTGGTGCCGCTCATCGCCTCGATGAAAACGGTTGGCGGCGCGGCAGCCGCGTACGTCTGCCGCGACTTCGCCTGTCAGGCGCCGGTAACGAGCGCCGCGGAATTGGAAACGGCGCTCAAATAGGCGCTTGGGCTCTGGGCTCTAGGCTGCTCAGGCTTCGGGCTTCGGGCTCCGGAGAATCCCGAGTCCCGAGTCCCGAGCCCCAGTCCCGAGAGTTGTGAAAGGATCTGTGTGTGACTGTTTCCGTGGATGTGTGGTTGAGAGGGCAGGATTTCGCGACGACCCGGAACATCGAGGGCGTCGTGCGCGAGCCGGGCGCGTGGACCGACGATGACGTGCGGGCGGTGCTGCATGGCATGCTGCTCGCCATGCACCAGTTGAAACATCCCGACGATGCGGAGCGGACCGTGGCGCTGCGCGGCCTGAGCTGGATCGTGAACCCCTACGAAGAGGGCGGCGTCCTCGTGGCCATCGAGATCACGATGGGGGCGGCGATTGCCGGACCGTTCGACATCGATCAGTCGGCGCTCGAGAACGATGATCACGCGGGTGCTGGCTCGTCCCACCGCGCCCTCAAGCGAAACGATTCACTAGGACGGCTCGCGCCCGTTAAGAGGGCTAGCGCGCGGATACGTGCTCGGCGGGGGAGTGCGCGGCGCTGACCGGCGCTTCCTCGCGATCGGTCGTGCCGGAGGTCGCTGCCGGATCGTCCGGCTCGCGTGGTGTCGGCGTCAGACAGCCAGTCCGGCTTCCGCCAGCCGCGCCACCGGCACGTATGACAGCGAAACGGGACCCGCCGGCTGAGGAGCCGGAACGGACGCTCCCAGAACCTGGTGTGCGAGCGCCGAACGTAGTACGACGCACAGCTCGGACAGCGAGTGCTCGCTTTTTCTGGCGGCGATTTGTACAAGGTCGTTAGCCGTCCTGGGTCAGTCTCCACCAAACACCCTACGCTTGCACACCTCTTTCCGCAAGCTGCTCTCGTATAAAACGTTCCTATCCGCGATCTCGAACGGCGTAATTGACGGTTTCTGGCAGTCCCGTCGAGGCTGAAAAGGCAGGCGGTCGAAGTCTTATCTGTCGCACGCCGTCAGGCTGTGCAAACCTGACGCCGCCATGGTGGGCTGGCCGGCGACATCGACAGGCGAGAAGGCCGCAACCAAATTCGTGGATAGCTCCGCGATCCCCCCTCCGAAGTCGACTTACTGCTTATTTCTTTATTTGTTTCTGCCGTTGCTCGTCATTAGGCTGCAAACCGAATTTACCGCTCATATCGACTCGGTCCCGCCACTGCAGAGGTAGCCAGAGGATTCTTCTATCGACAGACTCGCGATGTAACCGCCGCGGACACTTTTCAGGAGGGCGCATGCGTCACTTCGGCTCCGGGCTCGTTATCTCGTCTCTCGCGGCTCTCGTCCTGCTCTCCGGAGCATCCGCTCGCGCACAAGAGCGCGCCAGCATCATCGGCATCGTCAGTGACGCGTCGGGGGCCGTCCTGCCAGGTGTCACCGTCGAAGCGGCCAGCCCTGTCCTGATCGAGCGCAGTCGTTCGGCGACGACCGATGGATCGGGCCGCTACGCGATCATCGATCTGCGTCCCGGCACCTATACCGTCACGTTCGAGCTGCAGGGATTCAACAAGGTGATTCGCGAGGGCATCATCCTCGAGGGCGCCTTCGCCGCGCAGGTGAACGCGTCGCTGGCGGTCGGCACGGTGGAAGAAACCGTGACGGTGACCGGCGCATCGCCGGTCGTTGACGTCCAGAGCACGCAGAACCAGGCGGTGCTGAATCGCGATCTCCTGAACGCGCTGCCGGCCGCGCGCACGATGCAGGGCGGCGCCGGCCTGGTGCCCGGCGTCAGCTTCTACAGCCAGGGATTCGTGAGCTCGATGTCGGTCCATGGATCGGCGACCGCCGATCAGCACATCTTCTTCGACGGCATGAACATCGGGCAGAACCTCACCGGCACCGGCAGCCAGGGCAACGGCGTCAGCGTGAACGAGCTCGCGCAGACCGAGCTGGTCTACGACGCCGGATCGCAGTCGGCCGAGAACGCGCTCGGCGGCGTGCGCATGGACTCGATTCCCAAGGAAGGCGGCAACACCTTTACCGGCGTCTGGCGCACGTTCGGCGGCAAAGGCGCGTGGCAGAACGACAACATCACCGACGAATTGCGGCCGTTCATCCAGAAGGGCGCCAAGCTCGATTACACCTACGACACGAACGCCGTGCTGGGCGGGCCGATCATGAGAGACAAGCTGTGGTTCCTCGTCGCGCAGCGCATCTCGCAGACCAACAACCTCATTCCGCTGCTGACGCAGTATTTTCCGCAGGGCGGAACGTCGGAGTCCGGCGGCCAGGTGGCTCCGCACACCACGGTGCGGTTGACCTATCAGATCTCGCAGCGCAACAAGTTCGTGTTCGCCTTCTACAAGTCGCAGGGCGGCACTCACCGCTTCGACGTCGGCTGCACGGCGACGAGCGGCAACAGCGTGTCGTGCGTGGCGCCGGAAGCCGCGTACTGGCTGCCGACGCCGCTCCAGTATGCGGCGCAGGCGAAATATACGTCGCCGATCACCAGCCGCTTTCTGCTGGAGATCGGACAGTCGCTGGCCGTGCCGACCTATAAGTTCAATTACCAGCCCGAGAACGGTCCGTTCGACGTCGATCATTTCAACCGGACGACGAGCGTGCGGACGGTGGCGTCGGCAACGGCGCCGCAGGACTACTTCAACGAGATCTGGAACACCATCGGAAACGTGTCCTATGTCACCGGCGGCCACAACATCAAAGTGGGCGATGAACCAGGAATGGGGATGGTCCACGGTGAAAGTGGAGCCGCACGGCGATATGTCGGTGCTGACCTACGTCAACAACGCGGCGGGCGTCGCGACGCCGACGTCGGTGACCGCGCGTAACACGCCGTACATCCGCAAGGACGTCCTGAAAGCCAATTTCGGATTGTTCGCCCAGGACAAGTGGACGGTCAGCCGGTTGACCATGACCTACGGCGGCCGCTACGACTACTTCAGCGGTTACGCGCCAGAAGAAAACAATCCGGCGGGCCGTTTTGTCCCCGACCGCCACTCGGATAAGGTCACCTGCATCCCCTGCTGGAACGACTGGACGATTCGTGCGGGCGCGTCGTACGACTTGTTCGGCAACGGCAAGACCGCGCTGAAGACGTCGGTCGGCAAGTTCCTGGCGCAGCAGGCGCTGGGGCTGACCGCGACGCTCAATCCGATGGCGTCGCAGAGCGACACGCGGACATGGACGGATCGCGATGGCAACGGGTCGGCGCTCGATGCCGCGGGCAACGTGCAGTTCAACGAGCTCGGCGGATCGACGAACCTGAACCTGGCGATTCCCGGCGGCGCGGGCAAGATCGCGCCCGGCCTGCCGCGGGCGACCAACTGGGAGGAGAGCGTCTCGATTCAGCACGAGCTCTTCCCGCGTGTCTCGGTGACCGGCGGCTACTATCGCCGGCAGTTCTACGACCTCCAGTACACGCAGAACCTGGCGCTGAATCCGACGACGAGCTTCACGCCGTTCCAGATCACCGTGCCGGCCAACGCCAATTTGCCGGACGGCGGCGGCCAGGTGGTCACGCTGTACAACCAGAATCAGACCGTGGTCAACAACATCGTCACGACCTGGTCCACGAACAATACGCAGGTCTACAACGGCTTCGAAGTGAGCGTGAACGCGCGCATCCCGCGCGGCTTCATTTTCGGCGGCATCACGACCGAACGGACGGCGACCGACAAGTGCACCGACCTGGACGCGTCGAATCCGAACAACCTTCGATTCTGCGACCAGACGCCGCCGTTCCGTACCCTCTACAAGGGATCGTTCGCCTACACCTTGCCGTATCAGATTCAAACCAGCGCGACGCTGCAGTGGCGGCCGGGCATCAGCATCGGCTCGAGCTACACCTATACCTGCAGCGCGGCGCAGGCGGCGGCGACGGGTTGCACGGCGCTCACCGCGGGCATCGCGAGCCTGACGGCCACCGTGGTCGATCCGACGACCCAGTACTATCCCTATGTGAAGACCAACGACATCCGGGTGTCGCGCACCTTCCGCCACGATCGACTGCGCATTCAGCCGTTCATGGAGGTCTTCAACCTGCTGAACCTCTCGACCGTGCTCACGCTGAACGAGACGATCGGGCCGAATTATTTCCAGCCCACGACGGTCGTGGCGGCTCGCCGGTTCCAGTTTGGCGGTCAGCTCGAGTGGTAGGGGAGCGACGCTTGGAAATTAAGGAAGTAGGGAAGTTAGGGAAGTAGGGAAGTAGGAATTGAGGAATTGAGGAATGTGGGATCTGAAGTCCTCCTTCCCAACTCCTTAATTCCTCAACTTCCTTAATTCCTCAATTCCTACGCTGCCGGTCGTGCAATACTGTCGCCGCTATGAAGCTGCTGACTTTTCTTGCGGTGTCCATTCTCGGCGTCCTGCCCGCGCAGGCCCAGCTGGCCCAGCGCAATCAGCTCGGGATCACCATGGGCCACGTGCATCTCATCGTCAAGGACGTGGAGGTGCAGAAGCAGTTCTGGACATCGGTCTTCGGCGGAACGGTCGTCAAGAACGGGCCGCTGGAGCTGATTCAGTTCCCGGGCGTGTTCATCATGCTGCGCCAGGGCGAGGCGTCCGGGCCGCCGGCCGGGACGATCGTGAATCACTTCGGCTTCACCGTGAAGGACATGCCCGGGTCGCTCGCGAAGTGGAAGGCGGCGAACGTCGAGATCGAGCCGACCGAGAATCCGAACGAGGTCTACGTCCACGGGCCGGACGGCATTCGCGTCGAAGTCTACGGAGAACCGGCGCTGCCGACGCCCGTGAGCATGAATCACATTCACTACGCGGCGAACGACGTGCCGGGCATCAAGGCGTGGTACGTGAAGGTGTTCGGCGCGAACCCGGGGCGGCGTCCGTGCGTGGCGTGTCTCGCGCGGCCGACGATGATCGAGGCGGGGGACATGCCGGGCGTGAACCTGTCGTTTGGCGGCAACGCGCGCGCGCAGCTGCCGACCAAAGGGCACTCGATCGATCACATCGGCTTCGACGTGGCCGATCTCGCCGGGTTCGTCGCCGGCCTCGAGGCGAAGGGCATTGCGATCGAGGCGCCGATTCGCCAGGTGCCCAACTCGAACGTCAAGGTCGCCTTCCTGACCGATCCGTACGGGACATATATCGAACTGACCGAAGGGCTCGAGCCGAAGTAGGTTCGATGGCCGCTTTGGAGTGGCCTCACAAAGCTGATTGACCGACCGACCGGTCGGTGCTAAGGTCGCGCCGAATCTGATCCGTTCCGTCCAAAACATCAGAGGAGGGCCGATGCGGCACGTGACACGTCGACTGATCGTCGCGCTATTCGTCCTGCTCCTGCCAGTCGCCGCGAGAGCTCAGGGGAGCATCGCCGGCGCCGTCCGAGATTCCAGTGGCGCCGTCATGCCTGGCGTCACCGTCGAAGTATCCAGCGAGGCGTTGATTGAAAAGGCCCGCACCGCGATATCCGACAGCGCGGGCCAATACAAGATCGTCGATCTGCCGCCCGGCGTGTACCAGGTGGCGTTCACGCTCGCGGGCTTCAAGACGATGCGCCGCGAGGGCATCGAGATGTCGGGCACGTTTGCCGCGCAGGTGAACGGCGAGATGCAGGTCGGCGCGGTCGAGGAATCGATCACCGTCACCGGCGTGTCGCCGACCGTCGACGTCATCAACGCGCAGAAAGAATTCGTCGCGACCCGCGAAGTCCTCGACAGCATCCCGACGCCAATCCGCAATACCCCGTCGCGCGCGCTGCTGATCCCGGGCACCACGGTGACGCCGTTCGTCCTCGGCCAGTACAACCTGACCTCGCACGGCTCGGCCACGTCGGACTTCACGATGGCGATCGACGGGCTGCGGGTGAACAACCTGTGCGGCAGCGGCCAGTTCAGCGGCTTCTACATGAACGACGCGCGCCATTCAGGAATTGAGCTACACGACCGGATCGGAATCGGCCGAGATTCAGAGCAGCGGCATTCGCGTCAACCAGGTGCCGAAGGACGGCGGCAACCGGTTCTCCGGATCGTTCCTCGCGCAGTACCAGGGGAGCGGCATGCAGTCGGACAACCGCACCGATGCGATGAAGGCGCTGCAGCCGAACGGCCAGCCGGTCGTGGCCATCGCGGGCACCGCGTATGACTGGCAGGTGAACCCGGCGTTCGGCGGTCCGCTGCTCAAGGACAAGGCCTGGTTCTTTTTCACCTACAAATACCAGGACTCCAAGGTCTACGTGCCGAGCGCGAAATTCCCCGACGGCAGCCAGGCGTACCGCAACTCGATGGGGAACTACAGCGGGGTCGGACGCGTGACGCTTGCGGTCACGAGCAAGGACAAGGTTCGCGCGTACATCGAGAGGCAGTACAACGGCGAGTTCTTCAACGGCTTCAACACCTACGCGGTCACGACGCCCGACGCGTCCACGGACGCGTTCGGCGCGGGCTGGATTCCGCAGGTGCGGTGGACGCGCGCGCACTCCACCAAGCTGCTCCTCGACGCCGGCATCGTCGTACTACAATCAGCCGTACGAACAGAACTGCTCCACGAACGGAGACCGATCCCCTGGCGCTCCCGCGGCTGAACGGCTCCACGGGCCTGCTGAGCGGACGTTGCGGCTACTTCATTCCGGACTATTCGAGCACGACGAAGGACTACAACGTCCTGGCTTCGGCCAGTTACGTCACCGGCTCGCACGCGATGAAGTTCGGCGTCACCGACCTCTGGGGCGAGAACTCGCGGTCGGCCTCGCCACGGGCCAACATCAACACGCTCGTCGTGGTCAACACGGTCATTCCGGGCACGACGATTCCGCTGATCGACTTCCCGTTCCAGGTGGCGGTCTACAACACGCCGACGACCAACGTCCAGAACGTCAACAGCGACCTCGGCGCGTACGCGCAGGACGCGTGGACGATGAACCGGCTGACGCTGCACTACGGCGCCCGCTTCGAGCACTTCAACGCGTCGGTTCCCGCCGAATCGTCGCCGGCCTCCACCTGGATCGCGGCGCGCAACTTCCCCGAGATCAAGGACGTGCCGAACTGGAACGACTGGGCGGTCCGTTTTGCGGCCGCCTACGATCTGACCGGCGACGGCAAAACCGCGTTGAAGGGGAACGCCGGCAAGTACGTGGCGGCGCAGGCGGCTGGATTCGCGCAGACATTCAACGGCATGAACGGCGCCACCCAGACACGCTCGTGGAACGACGCGAACGGGGACAAGACGATCCTGAACGCGGACGGCTCGATTCAGACGAACGAAGTGATCACGCCCGCGAACTCGAACTTCGGCCAGATCACGTCGCGGCCGGATCCGAATCTGGCGCGCGGCTACAACTGGGAGTACAGCGCCGTCGTTCAGCGCGAACTGCGGCCGCGCCTGTCCGTGACCGCCGGCTACTATCGCCGCGACTTCTACAACATCCAGGTGACCGACAACCAGAACCTGGACCTGACCCAGTGGACGCCGTACTCCATCAACACGCCCGCCGATTCGCGTCTGCCGCTGGCCGGCCAGCCGATTTCGATGTACACGCTGACGACGGGCGGCTTCAGCGCCGTGGTCGATAACCTGGTCACGTTCTCGACGCAGAACAAGACCACCTACAACGGCGTCGAATTCACGGCCAACGCGCGCGGCACGAAGTACCTGCTGTTCGGCGGCGTCACGACCGACCGTCGCGCGTCGACGACCTGCGACGGCGACACCACGGCGACCACCGGGCGCGACAATCCGAACGGCCTCCGGTTCTGCGACTCGGTGCCGCCGTACCGAACGACGTCAAGGCATCGGCCGCCTACACGTTCCCGTACGACATCCAGCTCAGTGGATCGTTTTCCTCGATCCCCGGCCGGCCGTGAACGCCAACTACACCGTGACCGCGGCGATCGCGGGCCGGCCGATCATCGGAGCTGTTTCACAGACGGCGGCGTCCGGCTCGACGGTCGTCAACCTGGTCGAGCCGGGCAGTCTGTTCCTGGACACCCAGAACCGGCTCGACATGCGCCTCGGCAAGACGTTCCGGGTCGAGCGCTACCGCATCCAGGGGTTCATGGACGTCTTCAACGTCATGAACGCCGGCACCGTCGTCCGCGTCAATGAGACCTACGCCAACGCGGGCACGAACTCGTGGCTGACGCCGACCGGGATCATGGATGGCCGGTACGTGCGGTTCGGCCTCCAGATGAGTTTCTAAATCGCACATCGGGTCATCTGAGTCATCTGGTCATCGGGTCATTGAATTTGGACATTTTCCAAATGACTCGATGACTAGATGACTAGATGACCCGATTGACCAGATGACTCAGATGACTAGATGGACCAAATCCGTCATGCGCGAGAGCGCGCGTGACGGTATAGCCCCGCCAGCGCCACCCCCCAGCTAAGCCCCTGATACGGCCGCGCCTTCTCGGGAACCTCTCTCCAAGGCGAACGACGGCCGTCATGCTGCCAGACCGCGCGAGAACTGAGAACTCGTCCAAAGTGGGGCATTTACCAAATATTTATTAATCTTAAGTTCATCAACGTTATGTGACCATCCGGCGACTCATCTACGATTTTTTTACGTAATAAATACGTTTTAAAAACGAGCAACGGGTGGTCGCAGTCCACCAGGGATGAGTGCCGTCGCGAAAGGTTGGTCGCTTGCTGACACGTGCTCAATTCCTCGAGAAATTGAGAGCCACGCCGCGCGACTGGCGGGAAACGCCGGGCGGCTATATCCGCACGAAGGCCGGCTCCAGTGCCCGATCACGGTCGTGATGGGCGCGCCGTGGCGATACGGCCCCGACAGGGCGGACATGTCCAAAGAGGACTTCGACGCCATCGTGTGCGCGTCCGACATGCGCGTGGACAGAGACGATCCCACCTTTGCGGCCTCGTTGCGGAAAGAGCTTCTCGACGCCTGCGGCCTGATCTAGGCAATCGCGCTGCCGCTGCCGCCTGAACTCATCGCGTGACTGCTCGGCATCATCGACTCGCGCCGCCTGACGAAGTACGGGGATTGATCGCTGGCGAGCAGCGTCCGCAGGAATTTCGCCGTGTACGACCGTGCTGCGTGCGACTTCTTCCGGCGTGCCAGTCGCGAGAATGGTGCCGCCGCCGGCGCCGCCCTCCGGTCCGAGATCGATGACCCAGTCCGCGGTCTTGATGACGTCGAGGTTGTGCTCGATGACCACGATGGTGTTGCCCTCGTCGCGCAGCCGATGCAGCACGTCGAGCAATTGCGCCACGTCGTGGAAGTGCAGGCCGGTGGTCGGCTCGTCCAGGATGTAGAGCGTGCGGCCGGTGGCGCGCTTGGCCAGCTCGCGCGCCAGTTTGACACGTTGCGCTTCGCCACCCGAGAGCGTGGTGGCGCTCTGGCCGAGCTGCAGATAGGACGAGCCCCACGTCCATCAGGGTCTGCAGGCGCGAGCCCACCCCGGGCACGTTCTGGAACAGGCGCAACGCATCCTCGACGTTCATCTCGAGCACTTCGTGGATGTTCTTGCCACGCCAGCGGATCTCCAGTGTCTCGCGGTTGTAGCGCTGGCCCTTGCAGACATCGCAGGGCACGTAGACATCCGGCAGGAAATGCATCTCGACCTTGATGAGGCCGTCGCCCTGGCAGGCCTCGCAGCGGCCGCCCTTGACGTTGAAGCTGAAGCGGCCGGCGTCGTAGCCGCGCGTGCGGGCCTCCGGTACCTCGGCGAACAATTCGCGAAGCGGGCCGAACAATCCGGTGTAGGTAGCCGGGTTGGAGCGCGGTGTGCGACCGATGGGGCTCTGGTCGATGTCGATGATGCGATCGATTTCCTCGAGTCCCTTGATCTCGTCGCAGGGCGCCATGTCCATGATGGTGCCGTTCAACTTGTGATTCGCGTGCGTGAACAGCGTGTCGTTCACCAGCGTGGATTTGCCGGAGCCGGACACGCCGGTGACGCAGGTGAACAGGCCGAGCGGGAACTCCACGGTGACATTCTTGAGATTGTTGCCGCGCGCGCCGACGACGGAGATCACGCGCTTCGGGTCACGCGGGGTGCGCAGCGTCGGCAGGGCGATCTTCTTGCGGCCCGGACAGGTACTGGCCGGTGAGCGAATCCCGGTCCTTGACGATGTCATCGGGCGTGCCATGCGCCACCACCTTGCCCCCGTGCACGCCGGCGCCGGGTCCGATATCGAGCACGTTGTCCGCGGCGCGGATGGCTTCCTCGTCGTGCTCCACCACCAGCACGGTGTTGCCCAGGTCGCGCAGGTGCTTGAGCGTGCCCAACAATCTCTGGTTGTCGCGCTGGTGCAGGCCGATGGACGGCTCATCGAGGATGTACATCACGCCGGTGAGGCCCGAGCCCACCTGGCTGGCCAGCCGGATGCGCTGCGCTTCGCCGCCGGACAGCGACTCGGCGCTGCGATCCAGCGTGAGGTAATCGAGACCCACGTCGACCAGGAATCTCAGCCGGTTGCCGACTTCCTTGACGATCTTGTCCGCGACTTCGCCGCGCCAGCCGGCCACGTCGAGCGAGCCAAAGAGCTTGGCGTCGCCCACCGTCAGATGCGCGACCTCCGGCAGGTTGTGCGACCCACGAACACGTTGCGCGCGGTGCGGTTGAGCCGCGTACCGGACAGTCCGGGCAGGGCTGGGAGCCGAGATACTTGGCGAGTTCCTCGCGCACCGGCAGCGACTCGGTTTCCTTGTAGCGGCGCTCGAGGTTCGGAATGATGCCCTCGAAGGGATGCTTCTTCTTTGCCGCCCGGCCGTTGCCGTGCGGGTAGCGGAATTCGACTCGTTGTTGCCGCTGCCGTACAGCATCACCTGCTGGGCCTTCTTCGGCAGATCGTTCCACGGCGTCTCGGGGTCGAACTTGAAGTGCTTCGCCATCGCGCGGATCAGCGCGAAGTAGTACGCGTTCTTGCGGTCCCAGCTCTTGATGGCGCCTCCCGCCAGCGACAGATGCGGATAGGCGACGACGCGCGCCGGATCGAAGAATCCTTGAGCCCGATGCCATCGCAGGTGGGGCAGGCGCCGGCCGGGCTGTTGAACGAGAACATCTTGGGTTCGAGCGTGGCCACGCTGTAGCCGCACACCGGGCAGGCTTGGCGCGCGGAGAACAGCGTTCGTCCTCGGGCTTGCCCGCCTTCTCGGCTTCGTAGGGCGCCAGTCGCGCGGTGCCGCCGGCAAGTTTGCAGCGCCGTTTCCAGTGATTCGGCCAGGCGCGTGGCGGCATCCGGGCGGATGAACCGATCGACCACCGCCTCGATGGCGTGCTTTCTCTTCGGATCGATCTTCGGCAGCGCGTCCATTTCGTGGACGCGGCCGTCGATGCGCGCGCGCACGAAGCCCTGGCCGCGCAGCTCCTCGAAGACCTCCGCGTGTTCACCCTTGCGTCGACACCAGCGGCGCCAGCAGCAGGATGGCCTGGCCCTCGGGCAGCTTCAGGATCTGGTCCACCATCTGGCTCACGGTCTGGGCCGCCAGGCACGCCGTGATCCGGGCAGCGCGCGATGCCGGCGCGCGCATACAGCAGGCGCAGGTAGTCGTAGATCTCGGTGACCGTGCCCACGGTGGAGCGCGGGTTGTGCGAGGTCGCCTTCTGCTCGATGGCGATGGCCGGCGACAGGCCTTCGATGCTGTCGACGTCGGGCTTGTCCATCATCGACAGGAACTGGCGCGCGTAGGCGGACAGCGACTCCACGTAGCGGCGCTGGCCCTCGGCGTACAGCGTGTCGAAGGCCAGCGAGGACTTGCCCGAGCCGGACAGGCCGGTGATCACGATCAGCCGGTCGCGCGGCAGGTCGACGTCGATGTTCTTGAGATTGTGGGTGCGTGCGCCGCGGATTTTGATCTGTTGCATCGGTCAAGCGCGGTTATTGCGCGCGAGTGAAGGGAAACCGCGGAGTTTAATCGGCCCACCCCTCTCCGTGCATAACCAGTACTCGGGCGGCTTGATACCTGTATGGATCGGACACCCATATCAGTCATCTGCGCCGCGCGGCGCACTGGCCGACGGCGCAAGATCGTGGAGTCAAGCGGTTAGCGCTTTTCCGGATCGTCGACTGGCGGCGAACTCAACGACTTCTTGCCGGTGATCATCGCCGACACTAGCCCGGTACCCTCGCGGAATTCACCGACAACGACGCCAGTGATATGCACTGCCACTGTGACGAGCAACCCATAGAAAAGCGATTTCGTGAAGTTCCGCGACCATGCTCCGCCAGCCACGCATCGCGGCAATCGCGGTCGCGTCGTACAAACTGAGGCGCATATGGCACCAGTGAGGCGGGATCGACTCCCGGAGCGGCGACCTTCGCGGCGAGCCAGCCTCCAAGCGGTGGCATGAAAAGATCGGTGCCCGCCAGGATCAGGCCCGTGACCGCCTGCGCGAGCAAAAGGATGATCAACACCAGCACGGAGAGACGGCCGAGAGGATTGTGTCCAATGTATTGTCTTGGACGATTCGCACGCCAGTCCGCGATGAAGCCGCGCAGGTCCTCGAGATAACGGCGACCTCCCGGCAGCAGCATGCGCCAGCTCGCCTGCGCCGGTCCGACGGTGGCCCAGAGCATGCGAAAAACCAGATTGAGCACGAACGCATAGCCGATCCACACGTGCACCGTCTTGAGCAGGATCTTGGCTTCTCTGTCGAGGCCGAGCGCCTTGTCGTTGAGGATGGCCAGGCCCAGCGCGACGAGCCCGAGAAAGCACAAGAGGTTGATCCAGTGGAACGAGCGCACTGCCGCATCCCACGCACGGTAAGTCTTCAGCTGCGCAACCTCTTCGGAGCGACTCTCACGCATGGCCGCAATATGCGCGTCCTGGGTGCCGCTTCGTCTCCGT
>CAVQHT010000026.1:0-151038 GCA_963712355.1 uncultured Acidobacteriota bacterium | reverse complement strand
CCGCTTATTGTATGACGCGGTCCTGGCGCGCGAGGAGATCGGTCAGGACCAGGTCACCATCATCTGCACGAAGATGAACGTGACGATCGTGAGTGGTCGATTGGCGAGGTACCTCCGGCCCGGGAATCGCCAGAGAGAGGATGGACAGGTTCGCCAGGTTACATCCGGATCATCGCGGCCAGTTCGCGCTCAGCTTCGAGCCAGTCCTCGATGTCGTGGCCATGTTGCGCACCGTGCTCGAGGAATCGTTCGTAAGCCCGGCGCTCGATTTCGTCGCGCAGGACCTCCGGCGGTTCCGCACGCGGATGAGCCGCAGATTTCGGAGCAGCCTCAACAGCAAGCCGCGGGCGGGCCGGTTGTTCGATGAGTTTCGCAGGCATGGGACCCTCGGAAAAACGGGTGACGTCCTGTGTAATGAGCGATGAATGCCGGGGAAGTTCGCAAGGTGCGTACCGCGCAGGAATTGCCGCATACTCGCGTGGGGCACGTAACGGAACTGAAAACGTGTCCGGAATACGTACGAATGCTGACACCTGGCGCTACAGGCGCAGGCCCTACGACCCTGCGAGATAGCCGGGGCGTGCATGCACGGTGGCGCGCCGGCCTTTGACGCGCACGTCGAGACGGTGCCAGCCGTCTCGTGCCACGCCCGCCGGTGTGTAACTGATCAAGTAGCGCGTCCGGAATTCGTTGAGGATGTCGACGAACACTTTCGAGAGGTTCTGGATCCGCTCGATTTCCTGCAGGCGACCGCCCGTGGCCGCTGTCAGGTCGTTGAGCAGTTCCGGCTTGACCTTCGCGCGGACCGACACACCGTAGATCACCGCATCCGATCGTTTCGCGGTATCCAGCACCTGCTCGCTCGTCAGCCAGCTGGTCGTGTCCACGCCGTCGCTGAACACGATGACCAGCGCCCGGCCCGGATCGCTCTCGCCGAGCATCACGCCCGCGTAAACGCCGTCGCCGAGCGACGTGCCGCCCGAGCCGGCCGTGTTGCCGAGCGCGCTCTTGACGCGATCCACATCGGCGGAGAGCGGCGCGGCGAGCCGGACCTCGTGGCTGAAGGTGATGAGGGCGGATTGATCGCCGGGGCGCAGGCCGGAAAGCAGGGCGCCGCTGGCCCGCTGCAACTGTTCGAGGCGCTCGCCGGCGACGCTGTCGCTCATATCGAACGCCAGAATGACGTTGAGCGGAAGCTCTTCGAAGCTCACGAGATCGACGCGCTGAGGAACGCCGTTGTCGAAGACCTCGAAATCGCGCGCGCTCAGTCCTTTGATGAGTTCATTTCCTGATGTGACCAGGGTATCGACGCGCACGGCTTCGAGTACCGACTTGAAGACCGGGTCCTGTGCTGAGGCAAAACCGGCCGCCGCGAGGGCTGACGTCGCCGCGAATGTGGCAAGCCGCCGGCGGATCATCGCGCCGGTTCCTTCAGAAACGGCTTGTTGAGCGCGTCAAGGCGCGCCTCGGCGTCGCGTGCCTGGACGGCGAGATAGGTCCACCACGGATCGCTGCGCTCGTCGGGATCGGGCGGGCCTGTGCCGATCGAACAGCACTTTCAGTGTCGCGAGCGCCGACGCCCGATCGCCACGGCGCCGGATCAGTTGACTGAGCGCCAGCCGCGGAGATTGCGCGTCTGGAAACAACGCCGTGGCCTTCAGGTACAGGGATGCTGCTTCGTCGAAGTGCCCCCTGCGTTCCTCGACGGCGCCAAGAAACAACGTGGCCAGGTACTCCTGCGTGTCGTCCGGTGCGGCCGTCAGCGCCGCGGTGAGCTCCGTCGCCGCGGCGTTCACCTTGTCCAGTTGCAGCAGCACGCGGCCGAGCCTCAGATGGGCCTCGATCCAATCGGGCCGGATGGCCAGCGCGCGCCGGAAGTCCGACTCGGCGCCGCGCAGTTCATTCTTCTGATTCTCGATGTCGGTCGGTGTGCCGAGCGGCAGGTCGACGGACTTGACCGCGTTCTGCATGATCGGCCCCCCGTCGATTTCGTGCTGGCAGGCGCTCAGGAATCGCACCTCGGCATCGTCGGGGAAGAGACGCAGGGCCTCGCTCATATGGCTCATGCTGTAATGCGAAGTGAATTGCATCCAGCGCCCGGTGGCGACGAACCAGTCGCGGACCCATGAATCGCGAGTGGGTGCCGGCCGCGGCTGGCCGGGCGGCGCGACCTGATCCAGGAGCGAGTACGCGATCGACCATTGGACGCCGTACTGCCGCAGCCCGCTGGCGAGTCCGTCCGTCACGTCGAACTTGAAGCCGAGCGACCCATACGAGACGCCCGCCTCGTGGTCCCGGGTCTTCCCGCCTCGCGCGAGATCGGTCTGGAGCAGGACGCCGAGCCGAAGGACGTAGCTTCGATCACCACGCTGGCGTGCGGCCGTCGCCCGTTTCTGCAACTCGCGCAGGTCCGGCGCAAGCTGTGACGCCGCCTCCGGACACTTCAGGCTCCGCAGCGACTCGTTGACGACGCAGGCCAGGACGCGAAGGCGCCGCGATTCGTCGCCCGAATACCGCGGCGGGAGTCCGCGTCCCATGCCCGGGATCAATCCAAGTGCGGCCGGCTGATCGCGGGCGATCAACATGAGCGCCCGAACGTCGTACGGCAGCGACAACCACGCTGGCGTGGGCCATTGCTCGAAAGGCTCGAGAACGGGATCGTCGACGTTGCCAAGGACGTGCTGGCCGAGCGCGCCGAGCCATCGTTCGAGGTGGACAATTCGTGGTGTCGGCGGGGGACCCTGGTCGGCCCGGGCGGGTGCCGCACCCAGAAGGGCGGCAAGCGCGATGGCTGGTAGCCTCCCGGGCATCGCGCGATTATAGGGCGGCGCCGGGCACTCTCTTTGCTTTGTTCCGTGCGATCGCTACCGCGATCCGGCAGGAGGAATCGTCATGGCCTGGGGACTCTGCAAAGACTGCAAGTGGTGGCAAATCGAACCCGAATCGACCGGCGGCGATCACGCGCTCGGACTGTGTATCGACGAGGATCTGCAGCCGTTCCTGCTGCGCATCAATGGCAGCGGCGGGTGCAACAACTTCATGTCCGGCGAGCCCGCCCGGGCAGCCGGCTCCAGCGCCGCACCGCCGACCGCAAAGCCCGTTCGCTAGCGCGCCGCGACGCGGAGGTTGATCGTCATCCGTTGTCCGCTCGTGACCGAGATCACGCTCGCGCCAGGTTGAAGGCTCTCGAGGAACTGCGGGTCCTGCCATGCGTCGGCGCCGTCAGACGGCATCGTCGCGGGCGCGACGGCGTAGTACGTGCCGGACGGCAACCCTTTCACGGAGAATGCTCCGTCCGCACCAGCTGTCGTGCGCCGGATGAAACGCGACGCCGGGTACCAGCGGTCACGATCGTCCGCGAAAATGATGACCACTGGAGCGGTTCCCGGCCGTGCGTTCCGGTCGGTCACGCTTCCGGCGACCTCACTGAGACGGTCCGTCAGCACGACGTTCACATTCGCCAGTGACTGCTCATCGCTGCCGAAGGGCAGCGGTCGATCGGTGACATCGACGCCGTCCACGAGCACCTGCTGCAATGCCCAGCCCGGTGGGATGTTCGCGAGCTCGAGGCGTCGCGGACCATTCAGGCCGCGCAGTTGGAATGATCCGTCAGGGCTCATCCCGTCGCTCGCGACCGCGGCAGGGGAAAGATCCGGATCGACCGGCGCCGCCGTGACCCTCACGGTGTCCCGCGCCGGCTGACGCGATCGATCGTACGAATCGAACGTGACGTATCCCGTGACCGTCGATCCCTTCGACATCTGCAGAATCAGGCCGTTCACATCGGCGTCCGCGACCGTTACCCGCAGCGCGCCGAATTCGCCCTCGGTGAACTGGCCCATCCGGCCGCGATACGCCTGAATGACGTAGTCGCCCGGCGTGACGCTCGGGAATTCGAACCGGCCATCGGGAAAAATCCGCGCGCCTGCAACCAGGTTCGTCGCGGCGCTCGAATGCTGACTGGGCGCGAGCGAGACGCCGCCGCCGGTTGTTCCGCGGCCCGACGCGTCGAGCATCTGACCCATGACGCGCGCGGTCCGTCCCTGCGTGAGCGCGAAGTCGATGGAGCCTGCTTCCTGGCCCGCGCGGATCGAAACGAATTGCGCCTCGCCGGCCGCGGCGGTCCCTGGAAAATACGAACGCGTATATCCGGGAAGATCGGCCGACGACACGTCGCCGACGTCCGCGGAGACGATGTACTGGCCGGGCGCGACATTGGCCAGGCGATACGCGCCGAGGTCGTCGGTCTGCCGCGGTCCGGCCACGCCGACCAGCCGCCGGCGTCCTGCTTCGTACCGCACTTGCAGCAGCCGCACGTTGGCGCCCTGAACCGGTTCGCCGTTTTCGTCGAACACATGTCCGCCGAGCGCGGACCAGCGCTCGAGCGCGAGGTCAACGCGATCGATTCGATCGCCGGCGGCGACATCGAGTGAGCGGCTCGATGCATCGATGCCTCGGTAACCGGGCTTGACCGCGACGATGCGGAAGGGCCCGGCGGGCAGGTCGGCAAAATCGTAACGGCCGCTTTGATCGGTGGTCGTGACGCGTGGACGCAATCCGGCCGTGCTTCCCGCGATGACGCGTGTGGACGGAAGCGGTCGCCCGTCGGTCGCAAGAACCCGGCCTCGAACGCTGGCATTTCCCTGAATGTCCGGTTGCGCCGCGCGATCGGATCCACCGGGGTAGACCCCAGGCAGCGGAGATTGAACGACTTCAGCCTGAACCTGGATGTCGATGCCGGCGCGCTCATCGCCCGGATTGAGACGAAGCGGCAGAGCGGCTGCGGCTGAATCGACGCCGGGATAGTAGATTTGGCGCCGCGCGGCGAACGATATATTCGAACCCGGGCGTTCAGGGACGAAAGACACCATTCCGGCAGTTGTGGCTGCGACGATGACGTCGGCTGGATTGAGACTGCCCAGGCGGTCTCGCCGCGGTCGTCCGTCGTGGTCGTCGCGATGAGATTGCCGGGCGGCGACTCGGCGATCACGCGCGCGCCGCTGACCGGTTCGCCGAATTCATCGGCGACGCGGCCCGAGACGGCGGCGCCATGAACCAGTCGAATCTCCACAACACCGCCTGGCGGCGTCACCGGCGAAACGCGCCGTCCGTATCCCGTCTTGGTCGCGACGACCGTAGCGCCTGCACCCGCGGCCGGCAGCACGAAACGTCCGTTCGCATCGGTGAGCGCGACCGCCGCACTTCCCATTCCCGGGATCATGACGCGCGCATTCCGGAGAGGCGTTCCGGTCGTATCGGACACCACGCGTCCGCTGATGGTGCCGGCCGGTGGAGGTGGGGAACTCGACTGCGGCTGCGCGAACAGGATCACGCTGCCTAGCAGGGCAATTACCAGCGCGACAGATTTCATAACTGCCGCGCCGGAGAATAGCACGCGCTGACGGTCAACATTTTGCTACGTGGTCCGCAGGAGCTTTGACGATGACCAAGATGCTTCGGCTTGACCATTGGCGTTCCTATCTCATGACCGGCGCTGCCGTTCTCGTGCTGGGCGGCGCCGCCGGTGTGGCCATGCAAAATGCCGAGATGCCTGGGGTTGGCACAGCCCCGGTCTTGCCTCTGCCACGGACACCGCTTCTCCCGACCATCAACGTGGTTTCCGCGAAGGGCTGGGAGCCCGATACGGCGCCGACGCCGGCGGAAGGCACGGCGGTCGTCGCGTTCGCACGCGGCCTCGAGCATCCGCGCTGGCTCTATACGCTGCCCAATGGCGACGTGCTCGTGGCGGAAACCAACGCGCCGCCGCGTCCTGACGAAGGCAAGGGACTCCGCGGCAAGATGTTCAAGCATTTCCAGAAAAAAGCCGGCGGCGCCGCGCCCAGCGCGAATCGCATCACACTGCTGCGCGATGCGGACGGCGACGGCGTGGCCGAAACGCGTTTTGCGTTTCTCAGCGGCCTGAACGCACCGTTCGGGATGGCGCTCGTCGGCAACACGCTCTACGTCGCGAACACCGACGCGCTCGTGTCGTTCCCATATTCGCGCGGCGCGACCGAGATCACCGCGCAGCCGACCAAGATCGTCGATCTGCCGGCCGGGACGAGAAATCATCATTGGACGAAGAACGTCATCGCGAACAAGGACGGCAGTCGCCTCTATGTGACGGTGGGCTCGAACAGCAACGTCGCCGAGAACGGCCTGGACGAAGAAGAAGGGCGCGCCGCGATCTGGGAAATCGATCCGAAGGCGGGCACGCATCGGATCTTCGCCTCGGGGCTCCGCAATCCGAACGGGATGGCGTGGGTGCCGGCGACCGGCGCGCTGTGGGCCGCGGTCAACGAGCGCGATGAACTGGGCAACGATCTCGTTCCCGATTACATGACCGCCGTCCGCGAGGGCGGTTTCTACGGCTGGCCGTACAGCTACTTCGGAAATCACGTGGACACGCGCGTGAAGTCCGAGCGTCCGGACCTGGTCGACACCGCGATCGTGCCGGATTACGCGCTGGGCGCGCACACCGCCTCGCTGGGGCTCGCGTACGCGGACCAGACGAGCCTGCCGGCGCGCTTCAATGGCGGGATGTTCGTCGGCCAGCATGGATCGTGGAACCGCAATCCGCGCAGCGGCTACAAGGTCATCTTCGTGCCGTTCAAGGATGGCCAGCCGTCAGGGATGCCGATCGATGTCCTGACCGGATTCGTCAAGGACGACGATGCGTTCGGTCGTCCGGTCGGCGTGGTGATCGATGCCGCGGGCGGCCTGCTGGTCGCCGACGACGTCGGGAACGCGGTCTGGCGCGTGACCGGAACAGCCCGGCAAGCCGCGCACGACCGATCAATAAAGGCGCGGCGACAGAGATCGCGCCGTCGCCGGAGATGTGCGACAGTAAGCACATGAGGGTGTTTGCTGTCGCCGCGTCACTTGCGGCCCTCGTCGTTGTGCCGGTGATAGGGCAGGGGCCTGCAGGGCAAACCTGCCAAAACGAAAACGTGGGCGCCGCACCGCACGCCGGATGGCCATCCGGATTTCCAGGGTGTGTGGACACACGGCACCCTGACGCCGTTCGAACGTCCGCCGGCGCTCGGCACCAAAGCGTTCTACACGGAAGAAGAGGCTGTGGAAACTGCGAGGCAGGCCGCCGCGCGGCGTGCCGGTCCGCGCGCCGCCAACCCCGGTGACGTCGGCGGCGACAACGAGGCGTTCGTCGACACCGGCTATCAGACGTTGGCGACGCGCCAGACGTCACAAGTCGTGGAACCCGCGGACGGCCGGATTCCTTTCAAGCCGGAAGTGGACAAGATCCGCGAGTTCAACAATACGAGCCGCGACGATTACGAATCGATGAGCCCCTGGGACCGCTGCATCACGCGCAGCCCGACGCTGATGCTTCCGGCCGGGTACGACAACGGCATCCGTATCGTGCAGACGCCCGGGCACGTCGTGATCGAATCGGAAATGATTCACGAGGCGCGCATCGTGCCGACCGACGGGAGCCCGCATCCGGATGGGCGCGTGCGCAACTGGACCGGCGATCCGCGCGGGCGCTGGGAAGGCGATACGCTGGTCGTGGACAGCACGAACTACACCGACAAAGGCTGGATCTCGACGCACGCGGGATCGGGGCGGCTTCGCGGCACGCCCAACAGCACGGCGCTGCACATCGTCGAGCGGTTCACGATGATCAGCGACAACACGATCCAGTGGACGATGGCGGTCGAAGACCCGGGCGTGTTCACCGCGCCCTGGAAGGTGTCGCTGCTTCTCAATCGATCCGACGACTACCAGATCTACCGAGTACGCCTGCCACGAAGGCAACCAGGCGATCGAGCTCGTGCTCCGCGGCGCGCGCGCCGAGGAAGCCTCGGGTCAGCCCGTCAAATAGCACAGGGGTTGTACTGCGCGGGAATCTTTGGTACGGTCAGCCGCAGGAGACTGACCATGGATACCGATATCTCGCGTCGTCTTGCCTTGTACGAGTTGCTGGCCAAGCCGGATCCGCCTGAGATGCACCGCGGCTTCGTCGTCCTGCTGGAAGGAAAGCCGAACCGGCACGACGTGCTGCCGGCGCTCGCCGCTGCGTTCGTGCGGGAGAAGCTGCTCGAGCTCCGGCGGATGCCGGCGCCCGCGAGCGCATAGCCGCGATCGCGCCGCAACGTCTCAGATCGGCTGAAGACGAATCGTCGATCCGCTCTTCGCGGATTCGAGGAGCGCGGCGATGACCGCGACATCGCGGAGACCCTCCTCGCCTGGTGACTCGGGCTCGCGCCCCTGAAGGACGCAGTCTGAGAAGTGGCGGAGCTGGTCCGCAAACTGATCGCGATGGTCAGCGCGGTGTTGTTCTGTCTGCCCGTCGACCGTCAGCTCGTACGCCAATGCTTCTCTGTAGGTGAACGCGGGATCGACACGAATCCGGCCGCGCGTACCGACGATCTCGTACCAGCCCACGCCAGCGGTATTGAAGCTCGTGATGAACGACGCGAGGCGTCCGCCGTCAAAGCGGAGGATTGCTGCGGTCGATTCGTCGATCCGCGCGAGATGCGCGGCGCCGCCATGGCTCTCGAGCGCCAGCACCTCGGTCGGTTCGCTCTTGAACAAGTGTCGTGCGGCGTTGATGCAGTAGACGCCGATGTCGTAGAGAGTCCCGCCGCCGCTCGCGAGCGGCTCGGTTCGACTGTTCCCGGCGCCCACGCTGAACGCGAATGACGACGTGAAGAAGCGCGGATCGCCGATGCGTCCCGCGTGTACCAACTGCTGGACGGCGTGCGTCAGCTCCTCGAAGTGCAGCCGATACGCGACCATCAGCTTCACGCGGTGGTCGCGGGCCGCCGCGATCATGCGCCGGCACTCGTCGATGGTCACGGCCAGCGGTTTCTCGCACAGCACATGGACGTTCGCGGCCGCCGCGCGAATCCCGTACTCCGCGTGGAGCCGGTTGGGCAGCGTGAGGTAGACGGCGTCCACCGACTGCAGGCACGCGTCGTAGTCGTCGTAGGAGAACGACGCGGTGACTCCGTACTGCGCGGCGATCGCCTGTCGCTTGGCCGGATCGCTGCTGACGACGGCGGCGAGCTCGGAATTCGCAGCGGCGCGGGAGAACGCCGGCAGCACGGCCGCCTGGGCGATGTGTCCCAGGCCGACGACGGCGTACCGGACTCGCCGCGCGCGTCGCGGTCACGACTTGCGTCGGCGTTCCGGCGCGCCTCGACCGGCATTCGACCGCGCGCGAGCCGAGGCGACGGCCTGCTTGCGTTCGGCGCGATCGGATCCGCGTTTCAGCAGAAACGAGACCGGCAGTTCGTCGGCGTCAAAGCTGTCGCGCAGGTGCGGGAAGAGTTCGAGCAGCATGTCGATCTCGTGCAGCAGGTCGTTCAGTTGTGCCTGGGCGCCGCGCTTGGCGAGCTCCAGCATGCGGGGATGATCTTTTGCGAGCGGTTTGGCCACGGTCAGAGTCCTCCGGTGTGCGGAACGAGCATAGCTGGTTTGCGTCGCAGGCGGCATGCCAGGCCGCGCCGTCTCGTGCGCGTTCGCGCAGGGCGAACGATCTGCGAGGGAAGCGTAGACCGCTTTCGAAGAAGTGCGCTACCATCCGAAGCTGGACGTGCGCTGGTCGGGCCAGCACGGCGGAAGCCGGAACGTCCCTCCGCTTGTAAGCGGTGCGATCGATCAATGCCCGGTGGGGCAGTTTCCTGTGGCCTGTCAGGCCAGGGAGGGTGTGGCGTGGCCAGCAAGAGCGAGTCTCTCAATCACCGCATTTCCGCTTCCTACAAACAACTGACCACGGCGGCAAGCGAGCTCAACACGGTCTCGGACGAGCTCGGCAAGTTCGTCACCGCACTCGACTCCGCGCTGCGCCGCCTCAATCTGGGGATTGCGACGTGGCTGCGCCTCGAGAGCCGCGAAGACGGCTCGGGCAACTACATCAAGCGCGACCTCGGCTACGCGAAAGTCAGCGGGAAGTGGGGCATCGCCCTCCGGACGATGACCGGCAACCACAACGTGGTCGAGGACGGCATCGAGGAGGAATGGCTCTTCAACGATGCGCCGCGCGCGCTGCGGATCGAAGCGGTCGAGAAGCTGCCGGATCTCTTCGACAGCCTCGTCAAGGAAGCGGACCTCGCGACCAGGCAAATCCGCAGCAAGACGGAGCATGTCCAGCAGCTGGCCAACGCACTCACCGAGCAGGCTGCGGCCGCGACGCAGGCCCCGGCGCGCGGCCGGCAAGAAACCGGACGACCCGGGCACCTTCCCCTTCACCGGTCCTTCGACGACCTGACTACGACGAAAAAAGCCCACCACGGAGTTAACGGAGGAAAGCACAGAGGTCACGGCACCATCTCGGATTTGTACGGCCTCCGTTTCTTCTGTGTCCTCCGTGGTAAGCTTTTTGAGCTAAAGCCGGACACTACTTCGCTGAGGAACCAGACGAGGCTGGCTGCGAGGCGCAGGTGTGTCTCGGTCCAGGCGCCGTCGTTTCTGATGACGCGGTCCGCGAACTGCACGCGCGCCGCGGCGCGCGACGACAGCGGATAGTCCAGGCCGACGGATATCTCGACGCCGAAGCCTGACGCGGTGCTGGCCATGCCGAAAATCTCTCCGCGTGCGCTCACCGAACCCACGCCGACCTGAAGGAACTCGCGGAACGGGCCGAGTCCGGCCGACATCCGGCCGCCGGCCATCAGGCCGCGGACCCGCAGATCCGCGGAGCCGACGACGAACGGGATGTCGCGGCGATGCTCGTCGGTACTGCGCGAACAGCCAGACCGGCGAGACCCGCCAGGCGGCGCCGGCGGTCCAGCCTTTCGGCAGATCCAGATCGGTCTTGAGATCGCGCAGGAACGAATAGCCTCCCGATACTTCCACCGTATGCGCGTCATTCGACGATCGTCCTTGCGCGCTCGCGGCGCGCGCGATCGTGAGTGCCACGGCGGCGATGATCAGCGCGCGACGAGCGCCTCGCGTCTCGAGCATTTCCACGGTAGTCTACGTTGCCAGGAGATGCGGCTCCGAATCATCCTCGCCATCGTCTTGATCGGGATCGGTGCGCGTGTGCCGGCGCAGACACCGGCGGCGCAGGCACCCGCACCGGCGTACGGCATGAACCTGCGCGTCATCAGTCACGAACAGGCCGACAAGATGGTGGAGCTCGGCGCGACGACCGCACGCGTCGTCTTCGGCTGGGACGTCATCGAAGGCGCGTGCAAGGGCTGCTTCAACTGGACGACGACGGACGCGTGGGTGGCCGAAGCGCGGCGCACGCATCTTGCGGTGTTTGCGACGCTGGCGTACACGCCGCGCTGGGCGAACGGCGGGCATGTCTACAGCTATCCGCCGGTGAACTATCAGGACTGGTACGACTTCGTCTACGCCGTGGTGGCGCGCTACCGGGCGGACGTGTCGTTGTGGGGCATCTGGAACGAGCCGAATCTCGACATCTACCTGCACGACAACGACGTGCGGACGTACCAGATGCTGGTGGTGACCGCGGCGTCAGCGGTCCGCGCCGCAGACCCGGCGGGGCGCGTCCTCGGCCCGGAGGTCAGCCATCACGCGTTCCGTGACGGGTGGTACCTGGCGGCGATGCGCAGCGTCGGCGATCTCTTCGACATCGTGACCGTCCATTGGTACCCGGACGGCCCCGACCTCGGGTTCATGATGGACCAACTGGTCCGGCCGTTCGCCGACGGCAAGCCGATCTGGCTGACCGAGTCGGGGATGAAGCCGTGCGACAGCGTACTGGCCGAAACTGGTCAGGCGGCGCTCTACAACAAAGTCTTCAAGGCCTTTCTGCCGAGGCGGACGTGGTGGACCGGGCTGATGTTCTACGACCTGTACGACCCGCCCGAACCGATGGATTGCGGATCCGGGATTCTGCGTCCGGACTACTCAAATCGGCCGGCTTTCCTGCTGTACCAGGCGTTCATTCGAGGGAATCGGTAGCGCCGCGTGTTACACTCTGGTCGGTCGTTTCTCCCCTGAATCAACGATTTTGTATGCGGTGGGCGGCTTTCCTCATTGGAAGCCCCAACTGAAAAAGGGCGTCCTATGCGGTCAAAGACCACGCCGTCTCACGTCGGCCCGACCAAACCTGTGCATGCAGGCAAGGTCACAAAAGGCCGGTAAAAGCCCTCACACGCGGGCAGGCGAGCGGTATCATCAGCTGCGCCGCGCGGGGACGTCTTCTTCCACAAGGCCGACTTCCAAGGCCAGTTCTGGGACCTGAAAGTCGGCGACCGGGTCGTTTTCGAATTGCTCGACGATACCATCAGCGGCCCTCGCGCCCAGAACGTGCGGGTACTGCCACTCCGGAAAGGCGCGATGGCTGAATGAGTGCTCGTGTTCACCTGCTCAATCCCAGTCACGTCTCGTTTGGCGTGGCTGTTATCACTCCTCGCTGGCTTTACGTTCTGGCCGCGGCGACCGGTACCGAATGGGGCGACCCGCTCATCGTCGACGAATCGCTGGATGCGATTGACACCACGACCATCCAGCCGGGCGACGTCGTCGGCATCGGCATTCACACCGGCAATGCCCGTCGCGGCTACGAAGTCGGCAAGCTGGCGCGCGAGCGCGGCGCGTGGGTCGTCTACGGCGGCATTCACGCCACGCTCTTTCCTGAAGAAGCGCACGCGCACGGCAGCGCCCACGCCGTCGTCAAGGGCGACGGCGATCTGATCTGGAAGAAAGTCGTCCGCGACTGCATCGCGGGCCAGCCGGAGCGCATTTACGACGGCGGCCGCGTCGGCGGCGAGGAGTTCGAATCGGCCCGCTGGGATCTGCTGCCCAAGGGGCGCTACATGTGGGCGTCGGTGCAGACCGTGCGCGGCTGCCCGAAGCATTGCTCGTTCTGCTCGGTCTGGCGCACCGACGGCCAGGAGCCGCGGCAGCGCGGGGTCGATCGCGTGGTCAGCGAGATCGTCGAGCTGCGGCGGCTGGGCTTCCGCTTCATCGCGCTCGCCGACGACAACTTCTATCCCGTCACGCTCGACGATCTCGCGATGGCGCGGCGGCGTCACGACAAGACGCGGCTGCACGAACTGGAAGCCATGCGGCAGGAGCGGTTCGAGCTGATGGAGCTGCTCGCGCAGCTGCCGAACGACATGGTGTTCTTCACGCAGATCACCATGGAAGCGGCCGAGGATCCGGCGTTTCTCGACGCGATGCGGCGCGCGAAGATCCGCGGCGCGCTGGTCGGCGTCGAATCGGTCACCGACGAAGGGCTGAAGGAAGTCTACAAGGGCTTCAACCTGTCGGGCGACGAGCTGGTCGATCGGCTGCGCGCGTTCCGGCATCACGGCGTGCACGTGCTCGGCTCGTTCATCTTCGGGCTGCCGAGCGATCGCAAGGAAACCTTCGAGGCGACCGTCGCGCTCGCGCAGAAAGCCGACATCACCTTCGCGCAGTTCGTGCTGCTGACGCCGTTTCCCGGCACGCTCGATTTCGAGAAGTGGGCGAGCGAGCCGCAGAACCAGGAGACGCTCGGTCGACGGCGTGTCCGTCACGCAGCACTGGCTCATCCCGCAGCACAAGCGGCCGAAGCTGTACACGCCGCATCCGACGATGGCGATCGAGGAGATCCGCGTGCGCACGCAGGGCGCGTGGGACGCGTTCTACAGCTGGGGACGCATCTGGGACCGCTCGCGCGTGGTCGAGTCGCTTCAAGTACCGGCTGGCGTTCGTGCTGATTTCGAAGCTGTATCGCCAGATGTACGCCAACACCGGCATTGCCACCGACAGCGCGCGCGTCGCGCGATCGGCGCGCTAGGCGCGATGGATCGCCACGGCCATCCGCGGCGTGTTCCTGCGGCGCGCCGATGCCGGACCTCGCGGTGCCGACGCCTCGCCCGGCAACCCGCGTCGCGTAAGTGCCGTTTACCCAACTCAAGCTCCATCCGAACCTGCTCCGCGGCGTCAAGGATCTCGGGTTCACCCGCCCGACGCCTATCCAGTCCGATGCGATTCCGCCCGCGATGCTGGGGCGGGATCTGCTCGCGACGCGCCACCACCGGCAGCGGCAAGACCGCGGCGTTCCTGCTGCCGATTCTCCACAAGTTGATCGACGAGCGGCGCGGCACGACGCGCGCGCTCGTCCTGACGCCGACGCGCGAACTGGCCGCGCAGATCGTCGAGGATCTGAACGATCTCGCGGTCCACACGCCGCTCTCGGCGGCCGCGGTGTTCGGCGGCGTCGGCATGGGTCCGCAGGAGCACGCGTTCCGGAGCGGCGTCGACGTGATCGTCGGCACGCCGGGCCGCCTGCTCGATCACTTCAAGGCGCCCTACGCCAAGTTGAGCGGATTGAAATTCCTGGTGCTCGACGAAGCGGACCGCATGCTCGACATGGGCTTTCTGCCCGACATCCGCCGCGTCCTGCGCCATCTGCCGACGCGCCGCCAGACGCTGTTCTTCAGCGCGACGATGCCGGCGGCGATTGGCGAGCTGGCGCGCGAGATGCTGCACGATCCGGTGACGATCAACCAGGGGCAGCGCACGACGCCGGCGGTCGGCATCACGCAGGCGGTCTATCCGGTTCCGGCAGCATCTGAAGGCGCCGCTGCTGGTCGAACTGCTGAAGCGCAACGAAGTGCGCGACGCGCTGGTGTTCACGCGCACGAAGCATCGCGCCGATCGCGTCGCGCGCTACCTGGCGCAGCAGGGCGTCAAGGTCGAGCGGATTCACGGCAACCGATCGCAGGCGCAGCGGACTGAAGCGCTCGGCGGATTCAAGAGCGGACGGTACCGCGTGCTGGTCGCGACCGACATCGCGGCGCGCGGCATCGACGTCACGGCGCTCGGACACGTGATCAATTTCGATGTGCCGGCTGCGGCCGAGGACTACGTGCATCGAGTCGGGCGAACGGCGCGAGCCGAAGCGACCGGCGCGGCGTTTTCGTTCGTCTCGAACGAAGAAGAGGGCAGCCTCCGCGACATCGAGCGGGTGATCGGCCGCCGCCTGCCGCGCGTGACGGTGCCGGACTTCGACTACGACCAGAAGGCAGCCGCCACCGGCTCCGTCGCACCAGCCGGCGCGGCACGCCCAGCACGGCGCGCCGGGTTCGCGGGATCATCGCGGCCAGCGCCAGCCCGCGTCGCGCCCCGGCGCGCGCCCGCACGGGCGTCCATCGAGGCCGCATGACAATCGCGGCGGCGGCCGGCCTCGTCGCCCTCGGTAGGGCTCCATGGGCGGGCAGCCGTACGGGATCCAACCGCCGCGTTTCCGGCTACCGGACGCGACGCGGCTGGGTGCGGTGACGCTGCAGGTATCCGATCTCAATCAATCGCTCGCCTACTACGAGCGCGTCCTTGGCCTGGTGCCGATCGAGCGCGCAGCCGGCGCCGCGACGCTGGCGCCGGTCGGGGAGTCGCGCGGCCTGGTTCATCTGCGCGAGCGGCCCGGCGCGCACGCGGTCGCGCGAAACGCGCGTCTCGGTCTCTATCACTTTGCGATCCTGTTGCCGGACCGCGCCGCGCTCGGCCGATTCGTGGCGCACCTGAGCGAGATCGGCGCGGCGGCCGCGTCAGCCGATCACGCGGTCAGCGAAGCGATCTACCTCTGGGATCCTGACGGGCTCGGCATCGAGGTCTATGCCGATCGCCCGCGCAGCGCGTGGCGCGTGCAGGGGCGCGAGTTGTTCATGACGACCGAGCGGCTCGATCTCAGGAATCTCGTGGCGGCGGCCGGCGGGGAGCGGTGGCGCGGCATGCCGGCGGGGACGATCCTCGGTCACATGCACCTGCACGTCGGCGATCTGGCGCAGGCGTCCGCGTTCTATCACGTCGCGCTCGGCTTCGATCAGACCGTCTGGAGTTTTCCCGGCGCGCTGTTTCTCGCGGCGGGCGGCTATCACCATCATCTCGGGACGAATACCTGGGCCGCCGGAGCATCGCCGGCCGCGGATGACGAAGCGAAGTTGCTGGAGTGGGAGATCGTGCTGCCGGAAGTCCAGGCGCGCGACGGAGCCGCGGAGAGTCTGCGCGCGGGCGGATACGCGGTCGAGGAGAGCGGTCAGGATCGCCTCGTTTCCGATCCGTGGGGTACGACTCTGCGCCTAACCGTCGCCGCCCGCTGACACTTTCTGTCCATCCATATCCGGTGTCAGATGGGTGTACACTCTGACACCCATCTGACACCGGACCCGAGAGCAGGGATCACCAGCAGTAGGCGGAGTCCGCACGAGAGCACTAACGCTTGTGGATCCTGACCGGACCGTTGGGGTCAGATGGGTGTCTGACACCGTGGCAGAAATTTAGTCAGTCGCGCCGACGAGATATTTCTCACCGGTCGGCGCGGGGACGCCGCCGGCGGGTTCGTCGGTGACCGCAATCGCGACCGGCGCCTGCAGATTCGCGGGCGTGTCGAAGCGCTGTGCGACCCGGCCGCCGGCATCGACCTCGAGCAGCCCGGCGCTGACCGGCGCCTGCGCGGTGACGATCCACAGCTGATACACGCGGCCGGCCGGCAGCGGCGGCAGATCCGACGCCGTGAACATGAGCCCGCTGGCGCGGCTGAGGAACGCGCGACCGGACGCGCGCGGTGCAATCGTCTGACCGGCGAGGTTGACCTGTCGCAAGTCGGGCGCGGTCAGGACCGCCATCCGCGCCTCGGCCGAGGCGACCGACCGCGTCGCAACCGCGACCTGCTGCTCGCTCCGATCCAGGCGCGCGACCGCGTCGCGCAGGTCCGCTTCGAGACCGGCGATCCGCTGCCGGAGCGACAGGGAATAGCCGCCGAGCCCGAGCGAGACGACCAGCAGCGCCGCAGCGCTCAACCACCCGGCTGAGAACACCGACGTGCGGGCGGGCGGCCTCGGCGTCATCGCGACGACGCGAGACCCGGACTGCCGGCCGGTCGCGGCCGCCATCACGCGGGCTCGAAGCGCAGCCGGCGGATCGACGAGCGGCGCCGCCGCGGGGAGCGCCGCCGCAACCGATCGCAGCGAGCGGACTTCCGCCGCGCACTCCTCGCACGAACGGAGATGCGCCTCGAACGCCGCGCGCTCGGCGGGCTCGAGCGCATCGAGCACGTAGAGTCCCGCTGACTCCTGCAGCCGTTCGTGTTCCGCGTCGTGAGATGCCATCAGAGTGAGTCCGCCAGCCGATCCCTCAGCTTGAGGAGACCCTGGCGTATCCGTGTCTTCACCGTTCCCAGCGGCAGCTCGAGCCGTTCGGCGATTTCCGCATGCGTCAACCCTTCGTAGAACGCCAGCTCAATCGCCACACGCTGCAGCATCGTCAGCCCTTCGAGCGCGGCGCGGACCTGGGCGGCCCGGCCGGCCCACGCCAGCTGCTCGTCGGCCGGGATGCCGGTGTCGGGAATCTGGCCGAGCATGCTGTCGTCGGGCGCCGGTTCGAGCCGTGTCTTGCGGCCGCGCAGACGATCGATCGCCCGGCTCCGCGCGAGCGTCAGCAGCCAGCCGAGGACGCTGCCTCTCGTCGCGTCGTATCGGCTCGCCTGCGTCCATGCCTGAGAAAATACCTCCTGCACGACATCTTCGGCGTCTGCCTGATCGCGCAGGATCCGCAGCGCGAGCGAATAGACCAGCCGCCCGTGACGGTCGTAAATCTCGCCGAGCCCCTCCTGGTCGCCCTTCGCCATGCGATCAAGGGCAGACCGATCCGCCGCCGCCGTCTCGGAAGTCGACACAACGGCCCAGAGCACCCACATAAGCTCTACGCACGCCACTGTTAACAGGATGTGGGTGAGTGTAGCAAATGACCGGCACGCCAGCTCACTCCGGCCACGAGCGCCGCCAGGACCGCGGAACCCGGCAGATAATCGACCCAGGGAACCCCACATGACACTTCGTTTGAGCGTGCTCGACCAATCGCCCATCTCGCAGGGACAGACCGGCGGTGACGCGCTGCGCAATTCCGTGGATCTCGCACGGCTGGCCGACCGCGCGGGGTATTTTCGCTACTGGGTGGCCGAGCATCACGGCACCAGCATGCTGGCGGGCACGAGTCCGGAAATTCTCATCGGGCCCATCGCGGCCGCGACCACGCACCTGAGAGTGGGCAGCGGCGGCGTCATGCTGCCGCACTACAGTCCGCTCAAGGTCGCGGAAACGTTCAGCCTGCTGAGCGCGCTGTATCCCGGCCGCATCGATCTCGCGGTGGGACGCGCCGCCGGCACCGACCCGGTGACGGCCTTTGCGCTGCAACGCGATCGCCGGCAGGCGGGGCCCGACGACTTTCCCGAGCAGCTCGCGAGCTCCTGGCCTACGTGCGCGACGGCCTGCCACGCGCGCACCGGTTTGCCCGGCTCGCGTCGCTGCCTGGCGATCCCGAGCGGCCGCAGCCGTGGCTGCTCGGTTCGTCGCCGCAAAGCGGGATCTGGGCCGCTGAATGCGGGTTGCCGTACGCGTTTGCCGATTTCATCTTTCCCGGCGGTGCGGATTTTGCGCGCCGGTATCGCGCGCAATTCGTCCCCACGCCCACGCAGCCGTCACCCGTACGTCATGGTCTGCGCGTGGGCGCTCTGTGCGGAAACCGACGAGGAAGCGCATCGCCTGGCGGCGAGCTCGCGCATGGCGTTCGCGCACTTTCTCGCGGGCGATCCGATCCGCGTGCCTCCGGTGGACACCGCGCTCGACTTCCTGGCCCGCCGACCCGACGCGATGAACGCCGTTTCGCAGCGGCGCCGCGCCATCATCGGCACGCCAGCGTCGGTCAGAGAGCGGCTGGAAGCGCTCCGTGCCGAGTACGAGGCCGACGAGGTGATGGTCGTGACGATTACCTACGATCACGACGCGCGGAAACGCTCGTACGAACTGCTCGTCAACGGCCGCTGACCGCGGTCAGTGCTTCGGGAGATATTTTTCCGGATCCTCGTCGAACTTCCGCTTGCAGACCACCGCGCAGAAGTAATAGGTCTGCCCCTTGTAATGGCTCGTGCCGGCAGCTTTCTGTTCGTTCACCTGCATCTTGCAGACGGGATCGATCGCCACGGATCCTCCTTTTCAGCCTCACCTGTCTGAACGTTACAACTTGAGGCGCCGCAACCGCAACGCGTTCACGATGACCGACAGCGAGCTCAGCGTCATCGCCGCGCTCGCCCAGATCGGACTGATGACCGTGCCGGTCAGCGGATACAGCACCCCGGCCGCCACCGGCACGCCCACGGCGTTGTAGACGAACGCCAGAAAGAGGTTCTGGCGGATGTTCGACATCGTGGCACGCGACAGCCGGCGCGCGCGCATGATGCCACGGAGATCGCCGTGCACGAGCGCAATCTGCGCGCTCTCGATGGCGACGTCCGCGCCGGTGCTCATCGCAATCCCGACGTCGGCCGCGGCGAGCGCCGGGGCGTCGTTGATGCCGTCGCCCGCCACCGCCACGCGGTGACCCGCGGCGCGCAGGCCCGTCACGATGTCGCGTTTGCCGGACGGCAGGACGCCGGCCCGCACGTCGGCGAGGCCGAGCGGTTCGGCGACCGCGCGGGCGGTGACCTCGTTGTCGCCGGTCACCATGACGATATGCAAGCCATCCTGCTCGAGCGCGCGAATCGTTTCGGCCGTCGTCGACTTGACCGGATCGCCGACGGCGAGCAGCGCAGACAGGCGTCCGTCGATCGCCAGAAACATCACGGTCTGGCCCGTCCGCCGCAATTCGTCCGCTCGGTCGGCGGCGGGACGAATATCGACGGCTGTCGCCGCCATCATCGCCGGTCCGCCCAGGCCGGCACGCACGGCCGTGCCGTCGGCTGACGTCACACGTCCGCTGATTCCCTGGCCGGGCTCCGCTCGAAATTCAGTCGCGGCCTGAACCGTCAGTCCGCGCGCGCGGGCCGCGCCGACGATGGCCGCGGCGAGCGGATGCTCGCTGGCCAGTTCGAGCGAGGCGGCGAGGCGCAGGATCTCGGTCTCCTCGCGCTGGTCGAACGGAACGATCGCGGACAACGTGGGCCGGCCTTCGGTGAGCGTGCCGGTCTTGTCCATGACGATCGTGTCGACCTGTTCGAGCCGTTCGAGCGCCTCGGCGTTCTTGAGCAGCACGCCGGCCGACGCACCGCGGCCCGTGCCGACCATGATGGCCATTGGCGTCGCGAGACCGAGCGCACACGGACACGCGATGATCAGCACGGCGACGGCGCTGACCAGGGCATGCGCCACGCGCGGCTCAGGTCCCCAGATCAGCCAGCCGAAAAACGCGGCGATCGCAATGACCACGACCACCGGCACGAACACCGCCGCCACGCGATCGGCCAGGCGCTGGATTGGCGCGCGGCTGCGCTGCGCGTCGCCGACCATCCGGACGATCTGCGCCAGCAGCGTGTCGGCGCCGACGCGATCGGCGCGGAACGTCACTGAGCCAGTCGTGTTGAGCGTTCCACCCGTCACGCGCGCGCCAGCGACCTTTTCGACCGGCAGCGGTTCGCCGCTGATCATCGATTCGTCGATCGCCGACGATCCGTCGACGACGATGCCGTCGACCGGGACTTTTTCGCCGGGCCGGACGCGGCAGAGATCGCCGACGTGGACATCCGCGAGCGGCACGTCGCGCTCGACGCCGTCACGAACGACCCGCGCCGTACGAGGCGCGAGTCCGAGCAGCGCGCGGATTGCCGATCCGGTCTGGTGACGGGCGCGGAGCTCGAGCACCTGGCCGAGGATGACGAGCACGATGATGACCGCGGCCGTATCGAAGTAGGTTTCGACCGCGCCATGGACCCGCAGCGACGCCGGAAACAGTGCCGGGCACGATCGTCGCGGTCGCGCTGTAGACGAACGCCGAGCCGACGCCGAGCGCGATGAGCGTGAACATGTTGGGCGCGCGCCGGACGAACGAGATCCAGGCGCGCTCGAAGAACGGCCAGCCGGCCCAGAACACGATCGGCGTGGCGAGGATCAGGCCTGCCCAGTTCGCCAGGCGCATGCGTTCCATCAGCCATCGGCCGCCGGTCAGCCATGTCGCCCATCGTGGCGAGGAAGATCGGCGCCGCCAGACGCGAGCGCGATCCAGAGCCGGCGCGTCATGTCCACGAGCTCGGGATTCGGTCCCGCGTCGAGCGTGATGACGCGCGGCTCGAGCGCCATGCCGCAGATCGGGCAGGCTCCTGGCTTGTCGCTCAGATCGCCGGGATCCATCGGGCAGACGTATTCGACCGACGCGCCGGCCGGCACGTCGAGCGGCGCGGCCGCAGGCGCGACGCCCGAGAGAAACTGTTCCGGGTGTTCGCGGAAGCGCTCGAGGCAGCTCTCGGCGCAGAAGTAGTACCGCGTGCCGTTGTGGTCGTGCGTGCCGACCGCATCGGCTTCCTCGATCTCCATGCCGCAGACCGGATCGACGTGGGTCATGCGGTGCGGTCCGCGGATTCGAGGGCTTCGAGAATCGGGCACTCCACGGTCCCGCCGTGGCGGCAGGCGTGGAGGAGATGGCGCAGCGCGTCCCTGATCCCCTGGAGCTCGGCGATTTTCTGCTCGACCTGCTCGAGGCGCCGTTCGGCCACGCCGCGGACGCGGCGCCGGTCGCGCGCGCGCTCGCGCCTGAGGCGGAGCAGTTCCTGCACTTCGTCGAGCGTGAACCCGAGATCCTGCGCGCGTTTCACGAAGCGGACGATCCTGACCGAGTCATCCGTCACGTCGCGGTAGCCCGACTGACGCCGCGAAGGCCGGGGCAGGAGCCCGCGGCGCTCGTAATAGCGAAGAGTCTGCACGTTGACGCCCGCACGCGCGGCGGCCTGTCCAATCGTCACGATGACCTCACCTCCATCAGTATCAACCCTATACCTAAGTACAGGGTCAAGCGCCAGCACTCTATTTGACGCGATATAATTCCGGGTCGATGCTCCGATCCCGTGGCCGACTGACGCGTTTGCTGCGGTGAGCCGGCTGCGACCTCGGCTCACCGCGCCGCTTTTTTCCGGTTGTGCTCCTCACCGCGCTCATCGGCGCCTGCGGTCCGTCCGCGCCACGCGAGGCGGCGCCGGCGCCGCCTGCGGAACAGGTTCCCGAGGTCGGGCCGCAGACGATCAGCGGGCGTGCGCCCGTCCCGATCAACGGCTATCCGGCGGTCGTCGTGCTCGAACCGCAGCGGATTGGTGAACTGCCGCCGCAAACCGTCATTCCGGTCATGGACCAGGTGCAGACGTCCTTCACGCCGAAAATGCTGCTGGTTCGGACCGGGCAACCGGCCGAGTTCTGGAACAACGACGAGGTCCTGCACAACGTGAGGATTCGCGAGGACACGAGCAAGGCGCAGGCCTTCAATGTGGCGATTCCGACCGGCGAGAAGTACCGGTTCACGTTCGATCGCGACGGGTTCTACGACGTCGGCTGCGACATCCACCCGGAGATGGCGGCGCAGATCGTCGCGACCTCCAGCCCGTACGCGACGCTCGCCGACAACGTCGGCGACTTCGTGATCGACAGTGTTCCGCCGGGTCCTTACAAAGCGGTCGTCTACACCGGAGCCGCGAAGATCGAACGCGCCATCACTGTCCCGGTCACCGGGTGCTGGATCTCGCCTCGCCCTGACAGCATGGTCATCGGTCATCGATCATTTAGTCGACTCGAGTCATCGGTCATTTGGTCAATTCAATGACTAGATCGACCATGAAGGCGTGATTCGATGACCGTTCCAAATATCTAGAAACTGAAAAAGAGCAGCAGGTCGACGCCCGCGCGCTCGGTGCGGCGGAAGCGGCGAGCGCGCGACACCGGCGTCCGAGAACGTCGCGCGGAGGCGGAGGATCTTCGACAGGTAGTACTCGATGGTCGCCTCGTCGTAGTCGAACTCGCCGAACTGGCGGCTGAACCGCGCGACGAGTCCCGGCGCGATCTCGTCGCCGATCGTGACGCGGGTACCGCCGCCGACATCGACCGCCGGGCTCGATCTCCAGCGTGTCGAGACCGAGCGTCCGTTCGAGCGCCGTGATCATCGGCGCGGCGAGGAATCCGGCCGCGAGCGCGCCGGCCCGGACGGCGAGATCGCTGCTGCTGTTCGGCGGAGAGCTGGTTGACCGACGTGTTGAACACGATCAGCGACAGGATGTCGGACGGTTCGAGCGGCGGCGTGCTCGCCAGGCGAAGTTCGGGCGAGTTCAGCGCCCCGGCAATCGTGACGCGCGCTTCGACGCCGGAAATCTCGCGCGTTCACGGTCACGTAGAGCTCAGGGTTCAGGTCGCCGCGGAACGTAGATCGAGCTCGAGGGATCCAGGTCGAAGCGCCGGCCCTGGAACGAGTAGGTGCCGGTCACCGAGTCGAGCGAACCGGTCACGTACAGCGGCTGCCCGGGATCCTTGTAGAGATACAGATCGCCGAGCGCCCGCAAGTTGATGTTGCCAAGGCCCGAGCGGAGTGCCGGACGTCACCTGGACGTTGTCGCCGACCAGGCGCAGGTTGCCCGGCACGTGCAGTTCCACGTCGAGGCCAAGGCGGTCCCATGGATTGAGGACCGCGATCGCGTCGACTTCCGGGAGGCCCGTCGGCTTGACCGAATACGGACGGAGCATCGTCCGGTCCAGGATGGTGTCCACCGCGAGATCGCCGCGGGTGACCGTGATGCGTCCCTGGAGGCGCGGCGATTCGAACTGGCCGCGCAGCTGCAGGCGCGCGTTGACGTCCATGCGCCCGAACTCATTGTGGAGCACTTCGAATTCGCGGGCGGTGACGTCGATCGACAGATCGCTGACGCGGAGCTCGTGCGTGGCAAGGCTGCCGCGCAGATCGAGCGGATCGCCGTTGGTGTCTTCGAGGTGAAACGTTTCCACGGCGACGTGATCGGTGGCGAGCTGCAGCGCGATCTGGCCGTTCTTGTAGCGCGAACCGGACGAGGCGACCCTGAACCCGGCGTTGTTCAGATCGACGCGCCCGTCGAAATGCGGATCGCGCGTCGTCCCGACGGCACGAACATCCAGCGTCACCATGCCGCTGACGTCGTTGACGACCGTGGTCAGGCCTTCGAGCAGGCCGAGGCTGATCGAGCTCGAATGGATCGCCACGTCAATCGGCTGCTCCGGTTCGGCGTCCGCGTAGAACGCGCCAAGCGGCAGACGTCCGGCGGCCGTGAGCCACACGCCCGGACTCTGATCCAGCCGCAGGTCGATCTGGAAGGCGCCGTCGGAGTAGTCCACGCGCCCTTTGAGCTGCTGGTACGACACGCGCCAGACGCGCCCTTCGGTCACCGTGATGCTGCCCGTCACAATCGGGCGTTCGCGAGTGCCCTGGAGGATCGCATCCACGTCGGCGAAGCCGCCGTATCGCGTCGGGCCGTCGGCCATCCCGAGCGAATCGAGCGAGACGTGCGTGCCGACCACGTGCAGCGAACCGCCTCCCGCGGGATACCACGTCCCGTCTGCGGCGACCCTCTGAGTGCCGGTCATCGCATCCGTGAGCGCGAGCCCGCTGACCGTCACGCCGCGGTCGTCCCAGCCGATGCGCGGCGCACTGCCTGGCGCCAGCCGCCAGCTCGAGTTCTGTAACGATGCGGACAGCGTCAGCACGATCGATCGTCTGGTTCTCCGGATGGAAGAGCGCCGTGCCGGCGAGCCGCCCGCTGTACTGTTCCTCGTCGAGACGAACGTCCGCGGTGACGCGGCCGTTGTCGTACGAGGCCGTGCCCGACATCTGGGTAATCTGCTGGCCGAACGCCTCGACGAACGACAGCCGGCCGTCAATCGATCCGCTGCTGTGTTCGGGTTCGCTCGGCGGCACGCTCACGTCGTACTTCAACTCGGCGCTCAACGCCTTCATGCCGGATGCTTCGAGCTGAGCGATGGTGCCGTTGCCGACAAACTGCAGGCGATCGGCGGGCCCGGTCAGTTCTCCTTTCGTGACGATGACGCCGGTGACGTCGCGGCCGATGAGATCGCGCAGTTTCACCAGGTCGCCGCGCGCGACGGAGTAGTCGATGTGCGAGCTTCTGGTGCCGTCCAGTTCGAGCGTGCCGCTGGCCTCGAGATCCGCAGCGGGGCCGGCGGCATGGAGCCGCGCAATATTCAGTGTGCCGTCCTTGAGCGTCGCGCCCAGCTCGCCTTCGCTGACCTCCAGCGTTCGCACGCGCGACGTTTCCAGCGTCATCGAGGCGACGATCGTGTAATCGTTCAATTCCGGCGACCGGACGAGGAGGCCGGGGACGACCACATGACCCATCCCTGACCCGGTGAGGGACGCCTCGTAGCGCGGATCGTCGAACGCGACGGCGGGATCGACCGCCGCAATGCGCCCCGCATAGCCACCCTCGAGCGAGCCGTCCTTGATCGCGAGCGTCACGTCGGCGTTACTGAGTTCTCCCCTGAAGAGGCTCGCCGTTGCCAGATGGCCGTTGGCGTTCAGCGTCATCGTCGCGGAATCGGTTCCCGTCCCGTCGACGTGAAAGTGTCCGGCGAGCGTGCCTGCATAACGCGGATCGCGCAGCCACCCGACGTCCAGCCCCTCGCCGAAGTGATTGAGATCGACTTCCGAGATATCACCTTCGCCGGAATAGTGGATCGGCGTGGCGGACGTGTCGATGGTGCCGACGGCGTCGGGTCCAATGACGGCGTCGAGAAACCGCGAATCGTCGAAGCGCGCGGTTCCGGCGATGAACGGGGAGTCGAACTGACCTTTGACGTCGTAGTCGAATGTCAGCGTGCTTTCGACATGTGGCACGGGTACGTTCTTTGGAACGGCGCGCAGGTCGACGCCGTCGGCCCGGCCGACGAACGAGAACGTATACGGCGCGTCGATCCCGATGAAGCTCGGCGTAAGGCGCACGTTGGCGCCGTACGCCGTGGCGGTCGCCTCCTGAATCACCGCCCTCGTTGAAGTGAGTGTGCCGCGAGCGATCAGGTCGTCCGCCTCGTACGTCAGGTAGGCGACATGGGACCCGTCGAACATGAACGCGCCGACCGGAAAATGACCGCCCGCGCGCAAGCCGATGTCCGTCAGCTTGAAGGCGACGTGGCCGGTGATGTCCGACGGGCGGTCCGGCCGATTCAGCCACCGCGCGAGCTGAAGCCGCTCGATGTCCACGCCGCCGTCGCCGGTCCAGCCCGGCGCGGTGGTGTCGAGCACGAACGACCCGCGCACGGTTCCGCCATTCGATCGCAGGTTCAGGTCGGTCGCCAGGTTCGCGAGCGGACCGTCCAGCCGTGTCTCGAATTCGGCGTCGATGGCGATGTTTTTCAGGCCGGTCAGGATCCCGGACCATTCCTGGAACACGAAACGCTCTGCGTCAACCTTGAGCGCGAGCTGCACGGGATCGCGGCTTCGGTCGATGCGGCCATTCAGCGTGAATCGGGTGGCCGGCGTTTCGACGCGGAGGCTCTCGAACGTCCATCCCTCCGGACCGTCTGATATCCGGCCGGTGAGCTGGCGCATGTCGAGATCCGGCTCACGCCCGCGCCACGACGCGCGCGTAAACGCCAGCGTCCAGGTGACCGGCTCGTAGTCGAACGAGCAGAGGATATCGAGGTCGTCGAATTTCGTCGGCACGTGGGCGGCGCCGAAATGCAGTTCGTTCCGGATGTCCACGGATCCGTTCTCGACTTCGATCTCGCGAATATGAATCGCACGCCCGGGTCCGCGCCGTTGCTGCGCCTGCGCGTCCCGCTTGATCAGCGCGCCGAGGTTCCAGCGTCCGTCGGCTTCGCGGGCCACCATGAAATGCGGCTGCGTGAGATGAATGCGCTGGATGACGGTGCCGCGATCGATCAGCTCGCGAATGCTGTAGCTGACGTTGACCGAGTCGATCTGAACCAGCGTCTCGCCGTTGCGGGAGAGGCGGATATCGCCGAGCTCGATGCCGCGCAGCAGCGATCCACCGAGACTGCCGATGTCGAGCGTCGCGGTGAGATATTGGTTGGCTTGACGAACGATGAGACGGCGCAGCTGGTTTTTCGCCCAGCCGGTCTGAACGGCGACGATGGCAAGGAGAACGATGAGGAGTAACCCGGCAACCAGATACGCACTCCAGCGGAGCAGTCTGGCAACGAGTCGCACGGGCCACGCCATACGCTACAGGATGTTAACAGCTTGACAGGTGGCCGTTTAGCCGCCGAGCCCAACCGCAGGCCAGCACGACCGTCGATATATACTGCTCACGCACATGGACACGCTCAAAAGCAAGATTCGTCACATTCCCGATTTCCCCAAAGCCGGCATCCTCTTCTACGACATTACGACGCTGCTGCAGGACCCGATCGGCCTGCGCTCAGCGATTGACAGCCTGTCGGAGCCGTTCAAAGGCGACGGCATCGAGATCGTCGTCGGCGTCGAGAGCCGTGGGTTCATCTTCGGTGCCGCCGTCGCGGACCGCCTGGGCGCCGGATTCGCGCCGGTGCGGAAGCCGGGGAAACTGCCGTCCACCACGAAGCGCGCGAGTTACGATCTCGAGTATGGGAGCGACGCGCTCGAGATTCACGCCGATGCCGTGAAAAATGGACAGAAGGTGCTGATTGTGGACGATCTCCTCGCCACGGGTGGCACCGCAAAGGCGGCCAACGATCTGGTCACGCAACTGGGCGGCAACGTCCACGCGCTGGCGTTCCTCATCGAGCTCGAAGAGCTCCACGGACGCGACCGCCTGCCGGGCAAGCGTCTGCACACCGTCCTGAAGTACTGAGTGATTCCGATTCTTGCCGCGGTCATCGTCGCGGCCGCTGTCCTGGCCGCTGCGTGGCGCATCGCCACGGCGCTGTCGAGCCGCGGGCGTGACGACGCCGAGGTCGCGCAGCTGCTCGCGATGTTCGCCCCGGGCATCGCCGCGGCGATCGACGATCCGCGCGCCTTTCTCGCGTGGCAGCCGCTCGCCATGACGGCACGGCGAGCCTTCCCGAATGCGTTCGCCACGCTCGATCGCGCGGCGAACGGGACATTTCCATTCACTCCCGAGCAGATTCAGAACGCGCATGCGCGATGGACGGCCGAGTGGCTGGCGTGGGAACGCACGCACGACGCCGAATGCAAGCTGCGCGTCGCGACCGTCGAGCACGAGCTCGGCGAGGCGATCGACACGCCGTTTGGCCGCGCGCGGGTGGCGGCGGTCGATCGGGACAAGCTCGATCGCTACCAACGGCGCTACGAGGAATACACGCGAACCGCCAAAGCGCTCCAGGCACTCCTGCCCAAGAGCTGACGTCTCTACTTCACCGCTATTTCACCGCGACGAACTGGGCGTGGCCGTCACGGTCAATCGTCGCGTCGAACGCGGCCGTCGGGCTCAACCGTCCTCCGAGTACTCTCGTACAGAAACGTCGCGCTGCTCAGGCCGGGCAACGGAAAACTGGTGTCGATGCGGCGGACTTCCGCGGTCTGGCGGCGGATCTCGCGCGCGCCTCGTGAGAGCGCGCGGTATTCGGGCATCCGATACCAGGTGAGCGAGTGACGCAGCCGGCCGGGTTGGAGCGCCAGGACGATGACGAGCAGCGCGAGTGACGTTTCGCGCGGGCGGACCGCGGTCAGCGCCCAGGCGACGATGATCGCCGCGCTCGGCACGAACGGCAGAAACCAGTATTCGTCGTAGTTCCGCTGCCATACGGCGAAACCGCCGACGGCGACGACCAGCGGCAGGATCGTCGTGAAGAGCAGCGCGGCATCGCGCCGCATGCGCACCGCCGCGACGATCACGCACAACCCGAACAGCCACGGACCCCAGCCGATCGAGTACGGCGTGAGGAGGAGACGCGACGTCAAGCCGAGCAGGACGTTCAGCGACGGGCCGATGCGCAGAGAGGCCGGGTTGGACAGCGTGCGCGACACCGAGTCCCCGACCAGGTTCGGGCCCGGCGATGGCGACGGCGTCATGGCGTGGACGATGAACGGCACTTCGAGGATCAGAATGACCTCGAGAACCGTGCGCGTCGTCTGCCATGCGGCGGCGAACTGATTCGCGCGCAGGTCGCGGACGACAAAGAATCCCAGGACCGGCGCGGCAAAAAACAGCGCGGCTGAATGCGCCTGGACTGAAAACCAGGCGCAGACGGTCGTGACGACCAGCCACCATGTCGAGCGCTGATCGCCTTTGAGCAGGACGAGCGCGATCGAGAGCTTGACGAAGGCGACCGACACCGCGGGATTCCAGATCGTGGACGATATGGCGAGATCGTGGGAAATCGTCGCGCCGAACAGCACCGTGGCGAGCGCCAGCCAGAACGAGCCGGACTTTTTCTGCAGCGCCCGGAGCAACACCAGATCGGCGCCGGTCTGCAGGAGGGAAATCCCGATCGCGCCGGCGTGCGGCAGGTTGTTCGTCCACGGCCCGATGAGGACGCGCGACAGCCACAGAATCCAGTAGTAGATCGGTCCCAGCGCGTAGCCGCCCGCCGTGCTCTGCGTGCCGGTCAGCGGCAGGCCGGTCACCGGGCCGAGCGCGTAGCCCCAGTCCCGAATCTGATCGCGCATCAGCACGAACGAGTCGGCGGAGGCGCGCGTCCGCGCGTACATCAGGTACGCGAACAGCAGGACGAGGATCGCCCGCTCGATTCTCAATGCGCGCGTCGAGGGAGACACCGGCAAGGCAGGTGAGTATAGCGTTTGGATACGGGGCGTCTGGTATTATCCGCGCCGAACCCTTGGCCGACCAGCCCCATCGACGCGCCAACGCGCGCTGGCCCTATGCCGTCTACGCGGCGCTGAGCGTCGCGTTCTGCGCGCCGCTCTTCAGCAGCCCGAACGGACTGGGCATCAACGACTGGGACACGCTGCTGTTCTACTACGGCTCGGTGCTGAAAAGCGTCATCGAGTACGGCCAGATGCCGTTCTGGAATCCGTGGTACTGCGGCGGGAACGTCCTGTGGCAGAACCCGCAGGCGCCGTTGCTCACCCCCGCCTTTCCGCTCGCGGCCGTGATGTCGCTGCCGCTGGCCATGAAGATCACCATCGTCCTGCACTACTGGGTGGGATTCATCGGCATGCATCTGCTGCTGACGTCAGGGTTCGGGCTGACGTTCCTCCCGCTCGTCATGTATCTCGCGGCGGTCGCCACGCTCTCGGGCGCCTTGGTCATGCACCTGAGCGTGGGACACAGCGTGTTCCTTCCGTGTTTTTATCTGCCGCTGCAACTGTATTTCTGCGTGCGCGCGATGCGTGACGGCGCCGTTCGCGACGTGATGCTGGCGGCAGGTTTAGTGGCGCTGATGATTTACGCCGGCGCGGTGCAGGTCGTGCCGATGTCGGTCGGAGCGATTGGCCTTCTGGGTGCGTTCGCCGCGATCGGGCAGCGCCGCTGGCGGCCGCTCCTGGTGGCGATCGGCACCGCGGTGGCGGGGTTCGCGCTGGCCGCGCCAAAACTCCTGCCGGTGCTGCTGTGGTTTGCGAGCGACAAGTTCTGGGACGCGCGGCTCGGTGCTCCCACGTCCCGATCGCATGACGGTCGAGATGCTGCTGCGGACGTATCTGGATCGTTTTCAGCATCGCGGCCTGCGCTTCGACCTGCAGCGCAGTCCCTGGCACGAGTACGGCAATTACATCGGCGTGCTCGCGGCGAGCTTGATCGCGGGTGCGGTCATCTGGGCGCTGTTCGCCAGAAAGGCGCGGGAACGCTGGCTGGGCGCATCGCTGGCGTTGACGACGGTCGTATTGTTTGCGCTGTCGGCGGGGGAGTTCGCCGCCTGGGCTCCAGCGTCGATCGCCGCGCATCTGCCGCTGCTCTCGAGTTTCCGCATTCCGAGCCGCTACACCATCGCGGCTGTGTTATTCGGCGTCGCCACGCTTGGCTGGGTGCTGCAGGCGCTCGAGGCCGACGGCACGATCGGCGCGCGGTCCCGGGCGTTCGTGGCGATTGTTTGCGTACTGGCCGGACTCGATCTGTTCCTCACGAACAGTGCGCAGTTCGCGCGCGTGTTTTCGATCGCGCCGGTGAGTAAAGGCTTCGCGCTCCTGCGCGGCCCGCAACGCGTCGAAGTGGATGCGACGTCGAGCCCGTACACGACCGACTCGCCGGTGTTTCGAAGCCTGATGAACAACCGGGCGTTTTATCAGTGTTACGAGCCGCTGCAGACGAAGCGGACCTCCACACCCGATGGGCCGCTCGTCCAGGCCAGCGGTGATGCGAGGGTGTTCGACTTCGTGTTCTCGCCGAATCGCGTCGAGTTCACCGTGGCGGCCGGACGCGACGCGTCGGAGGTCCGCCTCAATCAGAATTTCGCGGACGGCTGGCGGAGTTCCGCGGGTCGCGTGACGCCGAGCAAAGACGGAGGACAACCATCGGTGACGCTCGCGCCAGGCCAGACCGGGAAATTCGCATTCTCGTACGTGCCTCCTGGTCTCGCGAGCGGCATCATCATTCTGATCGTGATGTCGCTCATCGCGGTGGCGACGTGGCGGCGTGTGCTGCCGGACTGGTAGTCAGCGATCGTCGGTCTGGTAAACTCGGTCGAGTCAGCGCCCGTAGCTCAGCGGATAGAGCACCCGCCTCCTAAGCGGGGGGCCGCCGGTTCAATTCCGGCCGGGCGCACCACCTCCAGTTGCCGGTTCGATCTTCTTGTCGGCGTCGTCCGCGAATCAGTCCAACATTCAAGAGCCACCGCGGAGGACGCGGAGCGCGCAAAGAGTCGGATTCGAGCGGCGTCGCAAAGGCGACGCGCGAATCACCATCTCGGCGGACTCGGCGTTCTCGGCGGTCAAACGTCGGTAGTGAAGCAGCGTGTACGGGACACTAGTCGTCTTCCAGCGTGATCCGGGTCGCGAGGACCGAGCCATCGGCCTGCGAGACGCCCTTGATCTCGGCGCGCTGACCGGTGTGAATGCGACCGAATGCCACCGCATCGCCCTTGCGCCGCACGAGCGTGTTCGCATCGGTCCGCACGGTGCGACCTGACACTTGCAGCGTGGCGCCCGCGGCTGATCCACTCACCGAGGTAATCGTTCCTGAAAATTCCGCCTCGCGGGCGTTATCGGCGGCATTGTCATCGTCTTCGATGGTGATGCGATCGGCGATGACGCGGCCATCCGATTGCGTGACGCCTTTGACTTCGACCAGCGTGCCGACGCGAAGTCGATCGAAGGCCACCGCATCGCCGCTGCGTCGCACGAGCGTGTTCGCGGTCGTTTGAACCGTGCGGCCGGCGACCATGAGCATCGCGCCCGGGGACGTTCCGGTCATTGATGCGATGGTGCCGGTGAACTCCGCCTCATTGCCGGCGGGCGGCGCGGGCGCCGGTGCGGGAGCTGGTTCGTGGTTCGGGCCGCTGTTCGGGCCCGGGCCAGGGCCGCCGGACCCTTGTGGCCCGGTTCGATCGATATTCGTCGCAACGAGAACGCCGCCAGCGTCGTGGCCCCGCACGCTGACCTGATCGCCCACATGGAGGTCCGCCAGCGCGCGCGGTCCGCTGTTGTCGCTGATCGCCGTGGTCCCGGTGACGCTGACCGTGTGACCGGAGACGACGAGCTGGTTGGCGGACATGTTCATCCCATCCACGACGCCGGAAAGTTGCGTGTCCGCCGAGGACGCCACTGTTGTGGTCGGAGTGGTCATCGAGTCCGCGGTGGTGGACGGCCCGCTGCAGGCGGCCGATGCGGTGACGAACGCGATCGCACACACGAGGCGAGTAGTCGGCATTTGTCCTCCAGTTGATGGAGGCCGTTCAGCAAGAACGCTGCCCCGCGAGCGTCGCCGAAATGATGGAGATCAAAGGACTTCACGCGCGAACATCTCATCCAGCCGTTTCGTGTCGCGAAATCTTCGACGTTCACTGAAATAGCGCTGAGTCGGTCGCTCGTGGTCGCATGGAAATAGCCCATTCGGCCATCGTCAGTCAGCGCCCGGCGTGGCCGGGCACTCGACGTGGTCCGGATCGACGCCTAACTTGAAGTTGGGCCCACGAATGACCGACAATCGTGGGCTCAGAACATGAAAAGAACCGAACGTCACCATCTGAAAGACAACGAGCTGGCGAAGGCCACCGCAACGGCACAGCGCTACGCGGAAGAGAACCGCAGCCAGCTGACGACCATCGTCGGCGGCGTTCTCGTCGTGCTGCTGGCCGCGGGCGGCTATTACGCGTGGACCACCCGGGTCTCGGCCCGGGCCCATACGCTGCTCGCAGACGCGCTGATCGTGGACGAAGCGCGCGTCGGTCCGCCGCCGGCGCCAGGCTCGCCCTCGCCGGGCGGCCTGAGCTTCGAAACCGAACGCGCCAAGCACCAGGCCGCGCTCACCAAATACAAGATCGCGGCGGACGAATATCCGTCGACCGACGCCGGCATCTACGCGCGCTACCGCCAGGCTGCGACTTACATGGCACTCGGCGAAGCCGCGAGCGCCGCGACGACCTATCAGCAGGTGATCGATCAGGCCGGCGAGAGCCTCTATGGTCAGATGGCCAGGCTGGGCCTCGCCGAAGCGCAGGCGCAAACCGGCCAGTACGAGCAGGCGATTGCCACGTTCAAGAGCCTCGCGGATCGCAAGGACGGACAGGTGCCGGTTGACGGCGTGCTCATTCGGCTCGGCCGCACCTACGCCGATGCCGGCAAGAAGGCCGACGCGGAACAGACCTTCAACCGCATCGTGCAGGAATTTCCGGACTCGCCGTTCAGCGCGGATGCGCGTCGCGAGCTGGATCAGCTCAAGAAGACCTAGCCGCCGCTCTTGACGGCCGCTCTGAAGCGGTACGACAGGATCTTGTAGATCAACTTCGCGCAGAGAAATGTCGGCGCGACGTTGCCGGGAATCGGGCGCGAGCTCGACGAGATCGCACCCGACCACCTGTCTTCGCCTCGATCACCTTCCGCAACAGCTGCAGCGTCTCGTACCACGACAGTCCGCCCGGTTCGGGCGTCCCCACGGCCGGCATGATCGCCGGATCCAGCCCGTCGCAGTCGATCGTGATGTAGACCGTGTCGCTCAGCGACTCCACGACGCGGTCCATCCACTGCGGATCCTGCCGCATGTTGAAGTCGTAGAAGACACGCGTCCGGAGCTTGGGAATGTCGGCCGCTTCCTCCGGCGACAGACTCCGGATCCCCACCTGCGTCGTCGGCGCATGATCGAGCACCCGGCGCATCGCACAGGCGTGGTTGTAGGGCGTGCCCATGAACGAGTCGCGCAGATCGGCGTGCGCGTCAATCTGCAGGACCGACACGCCCGGGTATTGCTTCGCGACGGCTTCGACGATCGGCGCGGTAATCGAGTGCTCGCCGCCGAGGACGAACGGGAACTTGCCGCGCGAGACCAGCTCGGAGGCCACGCGATGAATCTCGCGCATGACTTCGTCGATGCCGGCGAACGGAAATTCCATTTCCGGCAGCGTGAAGATGCCGATGCTGTGGACGTCGGTTTCGGTTTCCTCGTCCCACAGTTCCATGTGCGACGACGCCACGAGAATCTCGTGCGGACCGTTCCGCGTGCCCGGCACGTACGACGTCGTGCGGTCGAGCGGAATCGGGAAGATGGCGACGCGCGCGTTCTCGAAATCGCTCGTGGTGGGGGTGGTGCCGCCGAATTCACCGACGGCGATGCGATCGTACTCAAACGGCAGATTCATTCACTTCCTCGAAGCGGTCGTGCGGAACGGCCTGGTCGTCGACCGTCATCAGACGCGACGCCAGAGTGAAGACCGGCTTCTTGCGCCGGGCCAGAATATGCGGATCGGTGTGCGCCAGCGCGCTGGCCAGCAGCGGCAGCGCGATGGTGGCGTCGGACTGGACCGACACGCGCGCCGAGTCGGTCGCGAGCTTGCCCCAGCTTTGCGCTTCCTCGAGGCTGGAGCCGGAGGCGCCGCCGAAATGGGGGACATCGGTGACGATTTGCACCGCATATCGATGTCCGGTCACTTCAGCGCTGTAGAACTCGGCCTGCACGCTCGCCTGGTTGATGAAGTTCTTGGGCGTGCCGCCGCCGAGGACAACCGAGGCGGTTCTCGGCCGCCGGATGATCAGGTTCGCGGATTCCACGATGTCGCCGATGACGTCGATGTAGGCCGGCGCCGGGCTTCTTCTGCCTCGCCTGCGACAGGCCCATGCCGATCGACGAGTCGGCAATCGCCGGACAGAAAATCGGCACGTTCGCGCGGTACGCGGCGGTCAGAATGCCGTCGCGCTCGGTCGTCGTCCAGAGGTGACCGCCCAGCAGATACAGGAACTCGCGGCTCGTGTACGGACGCGGCTCGAGCGTGGCGGCGAATTCGGCGATCCAGTTGTCGTTGCCGATGAACTCTTCTTCGCTCGCGAACGTGTCGTAGACGCGGTCGATGCGTTCGTCGGCCAGCGCGGCGTCGTCGGCATGCGCCGAGCCGATGTAATGGCGTTGCCCGCGGGTTTCGTGCAGATCGTGATACAGGTTGGCGCCGGTGGAGACGAGGCAATCGACATAGCGATTGGCGATGAGATGCGCGACGACCATTCGCAGGCCGCCGGCGCTCAGCGCGCCCGCCATCCCCATGAATATCGTCACATCGTCGCCGAGCATCTTCTGCCAGATCCGGCGGGCCGTCGCCAGGTTGCGACCCTGGAAGGAGATGCGCTCCATGCGGGCGAGGATCTCATCGGCGGTGAGTTCGGGTTCGACGACGAACGGCTCGACCGGCGTCTGCAGGAACCGCGACTTTTTCTTCATGCCGCGACAATCTTATAACTAGAACGCTCTGCCGATCCGTATGTAAGCCGCGCGGTGATCGGTGCCGTCCGCACCGTCGTGTCCCCATGCGCCGCCAGCCGTCAGCGTGAACGGGAAGGCGTAGCCGCCGATCATGTTGAGAGACAGCTCGGCGCCCACGGATGTCTTTATGTCGTGCGCACGAAAGTCAGTGGTCCAGACGTGGCCGGCGTCGACGAAGACCGCCGCATGGATGGTGTGCAGCATGAGGGGCCACGTCCCGATGCCGCGCTGCGGCCGGGCGATGGGCCAGCGATAGTCGGCATTGAGCAGCGCGGCGCGGGTTCCCGAGAACGCGTGGATCGGAAAGGCGCGCAGGACGCTGAACGCGTCGTGGCCGAAATCGACTACGCCGAGATCCGGGCCGGGGCCCCCAAGGAGAAATGTCCGGCGCAGATCCTCGTCGCCCGACGATGCGCCTCCGGCCGCGCGGACGGCGACGACATGATGAGCGGCAAGGCCTGGCAGGTAAACGCGCGCGTCGGCGGTCGCCGTGCCCGCCGACGACTGGCCGGCCGGCGGCACGTATTCGCCCGTCGTCCCCATGGTTACGCCGTCTTCAGGGCTGACCGAGTATCCGTAGGTGTGCGCCGAGTTGATGCTGAAGCCAAGGCGCCCCGCGGTCAGCGTGCGCTGCGAATCTTCGTCTTCTGAAGCAAATCGACTGTCCGTCCGGGCGACCGAGGCGAGCAGTTGCTCGGACACGCGGACGTGACGAAATGGCACGACTGTGCCGGCTTCGATTTCGTCCTCGCGAAGCGTGCCGGGCAGCGGACGCCCGTGGGCGTCAGGCGGTCCCGCGGAGTACAGCGTATTTCGCGTCACCGAAACGAACGGCGTCGGGCGCCATCGGTCGTAGGCGTAGGCGAAATTCCAGTCCGGCGAAGCGGCGCTCGGACGGCCGGGATCCTCGGGCCGCGAAATCGGCCAGGTCACGGATGCCGACCACGCGTGCCGCCCGAGCACGTCGTATCCGCCAGTCGCGACGCCGAGCCGCAACTGGTCGGTAGACGAACTCACCGCGGGAGCCCAGGAGGTCGGCAGCAGTGTCGGCCACGGCGAATAGCCGCGTATCTCGCTCGTGACGCTCGCTCGCCGACTGCGGATCGGCGACGCCGCTGGCGTCGGATACCAGCACTTGGCCGGGCAGTGACGGTCCCGCCTGCGGATAAGGCATCGAAAAGACGTCGAACCCATCGGCGGTATAGCCGGCAAAGACCAGCGTCGCGCCGTCGGGCGAGACGTCGGGCCACAGGGCGCCGCCCGGCAGGCTGGTCAGTTGTCGCGGCGTTGCGTCGGGCCCATCGAGCGGGAACTCGTAGAGATTGAACGGCCCGCCGTCGAAGTCTGCCGCGGCGACGATGGCACGTCCGTCGGCACGCCAGGCGGGCGTGACGATTCGCGCGGTCTCGCTGCGAGCCACGCGGCGGATCGCGCGCGAGGCCAGCGTGACGATCACCAGCTCCGGTTCGGCGCCAAGCTGGTGCCGCTCGACCGCAATGCTCTGGCCGTCAGGCGACCAGCGGGGCGCGTTGAACTGCGTGTTCTCCTCGGAAACCAACGTCACGACCTCGCTGACACGGACTGATCCTTCGCCCGCAGCGGTCAACCGGACCAGGACGAGATCCCGCCGGCCGCGCGTTTCTTTCACGGCGACGATCGAGCGGCCATCAGGCGACAGATCGGGATCGGCCAGCCGCTGCTCGTGCGTCAGTTCGCGGACGCCGCCACTTTGCCGATCGAAGATGTAGAGGTCGCTGTACATCCCGATGTTGCGCCTGACTTCCTGCTGGTCGAAGACGAGAACGGAGCCGGCGATGCCGACGGTCGATCCCAGGTAACGCGTCGTCAGTTCGCGGCCGACAGTGCCGTCGCGGCTGATGGCGCGAAGCGCGGGGAAACCGTTTGGGTTGCGCACGGTGTAGACGATTTCCGGAGCGCAGGCGCCGCAGGCAGGTCCCGCGAAACGCGGCCCGAGCACCGTGTGTCCGTCGTGCGTGAGCCGCACCGGCGCGTCCACGTCGTGATTCTCGACTGGAGGAAACGTGTCGAGGAGGCCGTTCGTGTAGTCCTTCCAGAGCGCGCCCAACGGTTGACCGTAGACGTTCTTGAATGCGCGCGACCCGAAGAACGGCAGGCGCCGGGCGGTGGCGGTGGCGAGATCGCCAAAACGCGCTTCGCCAAATCGATCGGCAAGGTACTGATGGAAGCCGAGGCCGAAGGCATACGGCGCGTTGCCCGCGGGCCAGTCGGTCAAACCGCCGCTCGCGCGATCGAGTGGCTCGACGCGATGCTGGCGCGCGGCCTGTTGCTCGATGGCGCGAAAGTCGCCCGCGTGGAGACGGCCTTCGCCGGTCAGCACGCTCTCCTGCCAGGCCGCGAGACCCTCGACCTGCCAGACCGGCAGCCAGACGTTGGGAAACGCAATCGGCGTTCGCCCGAAGATGTAGCGGAACCCGCGCGCCCACCCTTCGGATCGATCGAGATGGACGATGTGCGTGAACTCGTGGATGAATACGACGCGCAGCCAGTCGTCGGTCTGGCCGATGTAGTCCGATCCGGCTGGCGCCGCCGCCGTGACGACGATCAGATCGTAGGGCAGAGGCGTCGCCCATCCGTTGGCGAGGTCCGACTGATCGGCGAGTACGACGTGGGTGTGGCGCGGCGCGGTGACGCCGAGTGCGCCGCCGACGCGCGGCCATGCGTCTTCGGCGATCCGGGCAAGCCGCGCTGCCAGGTGATCTTCGCCCTGATGGAAGTAGATCGTGAAATGCGGCGTGCGCAGGGTCCGGAAGTGGAGTGCCGGATCGAACAGGGAAGCGGCGGGTGCGGCCCGCGCGGCCAGCGCCACCAGGACCGCGACCAGCCAGGCGCTAGTTCGCGGGGCCGGCAGGAACGCGCGCAACATCCTTGAGGAACAGAAAATCGCCGAGCGGGGAGAGGTGGATGCCGGCGAGCGTGCGTTGCCCGACGGCGACGTTGGTCTTGTGCCACAGGCTGACGTAGGGCACCTTCGACGCGATCTGACGCTGGACTTCCTGGAACACGGCGAGGCGATGCGCCGGATCGGTCGACGCTGTCGCGTCATCGAGCAGTGAGTCCACGAGTGGATCGCTGAACCGCCCGCGATTGAAGCCCTCGGGCGGCATCTGCGTCGAGTGGAACGCGCGCCGCAGGATGTCGGGATCGGCGAGCGAGCCGCCGGTCCACTGCAGGAAATACATCTGGAAATTGCCGGCCAGCACGTCGGCGTAGAGCGTCGCGAACTCGTAGGTCCGGACGTCGAGATCGATGCCGACATCGCGAAGGTTCTGCTGCACGACGGCCGACTGCAGGCGATTGAACTCGATGTTGGAGACCTTGAGGGTCAGATGGAACCGCGGCTGCGGACCGTCTCCATCCGGATCCTTCAGTCCGGCCGCATCCAGCAGCGCGCGCGCCTTCGCCGAGATCGCGAGGATACGTGTCGATGTCGGTCGCCGCCGCCCAGGACAGCGGCGGAAGGATGCCGGGCGCCGGCGTGGCCAGGCCGCGCCGCAGGTAATCCACGATCGCCTGTCGATCGATGGCGTAGGAGATCGCCATGGCGGACCCTGACGTCCTTCAGCGCCGGATCCTGGCAATTGAGCCCGATGTACTGATAGTCCACGCCCGGCGCCTCGACGACCTGCAGCCGTCGATCGTCGTGCAGCTGGTGCACGATGTCCGGAGACACATCGTTGATGACCAGATCCATCGTGCCCTTGCGCAGCTCGAGGCCACGCATCACCTCGTCGGGGACGATCTTCATGATCAGGCCGGCGTTTTTCGGCGGGCCGTCGAAGTAGTCACGATTGGCCTGCAAGCTCGATCTTGTCGTCCACGTCGTATCTGACGAACCGATACGGGCCCGGTGCCGATCGGATGCTCCTTGATATCGAGGCCCGCGCCGTTCGGCACGATCGGCATGACGTTCAGATTGATCGGAAAGGACTCGAACGGGGCCTTGAGCGTGAAGACCACCGTGTAAGGATCGCGTGCCTCGATACTGGCGAGTTCCCTGAGGCCGCCCTTTTTCGGCGAGACGAACGAGGGCGCCAGCGTCGATTCGAAGGTATAGACCACGTCGGCCGCGGTGAGATCGCGGCCGTCATGAAACCGGACGCCGTGCCGCAGGTACGCGATGTAGGTCAACGGATCCGGGTGCTCGAGACGCTCCGCCAGCCGCGGCACGACGCGCAGGTGCTCGTCCAGTTTGACGAGATTGTCGAAAATCAGGTCGTGGAGCTTCTGCGATGAATCGTCGGTGCCGACGCGCGGGTCCAGGTTGTTGGGCCCGCTCGTCAGGCTGGCCACGATGATGTCGGGGTTCGCGGTCGGCCGCCGGATGCACGCCGTCATGGCGACGCCGCAGAGAACGACGGCGCAGAGGCGAGTCCGCATCAGGCGTCCGCGTCCTTCTTCAATTCGGAGAGAAACGCGAGCGCTTCCATCGGCGTCATGTGATTCACGTCGATCGTCGGCCAGGCGCTGCCGCAGCCGATCGTCGGCGGGAGGTGCCTGAAAAAGTCCGAGCTGTCTGCTGCGCCTCGGCCGGTGATGCGCTGACCGACGGCCGTCCGCCCCGGGCCAGTTCGTCCTGTTCCAGCGCGGAGAGAATTTCGCGTGCGCGATCGACGACCGGCTGGGGCAGCCCGGCGAGCCGCGCCACCTGGATGCCGTAGCTGCGGTCCGATCGCCCCGGCACGATCTTCCTGAGAAAGATGATGTCGTCCTTCCACTCCCGCGCCGCCACGTGATAGTTGACGACTCCCGGCGTGCTGTCGGCCAGGTCGGTCAGCTCGTGGTAGTGCGTCGCGAACAGCGTCTTGGCACGGAGGCGCGGGTTGGTGGCCAGGTGTTCGGCGACGGCCCAGGCGATGCTCAGCCCGTCGAAGGTGGCCGTGCCGCGGCCGATCTCGTCGAGCACGATCAGGCTGCGCGGCGTGGCGGTGTGCAGGATGTTGGCGGTTTCCTGCATCTCCACCATGAAGGTGGAATGGCCGCGCGCGATGTTGTCCGACGCGCCGACGCGCGCAAAGATGCGATCGACCAGGGCGAGCTTGGCTTCGCGGGCCGGGACGAACGATCCGATCTGCGCCATCACGCACAGGAGCGCCACCTGGCGGAGGTAGGTGGACTTGCCGCCCATGTTCGGGCCGGTGAGCACGATCAACTGCGACGCCGATCCGTTGAGCGTCGACATCGTTGGCCACGAAGGCTTCGCCGGCGGTCGCGGTCCGGCGTTCGACGACGGGATGCCGGGAGTCGGCGACCAGCATCTCGTCGGCATCGTGGACGTGCGGCTTGGTGTAGTTGTTGACGGCGGCGCTCTCGGCGAGCGCGGCCAGGACGTCGAGTGTCGCGATCGCCCGCGCCGTGGCCTGGATGCGCGGCGCCTCGGCCGCTACCGCGGTGCGCAGCGCCTCGAAGATCTCCAGCTCCCGCTCGAGAATCCGCTCGTCGGCGCCGAGCACTTTTTCTTCGTACTCCTTGAGCGCCGGCGTGATGAACCGCTCGCCGCCGGCGATCGTCTGCTTGCGGTGGTAGTCGGGCGGCACCGCGTGCAGATTCGACTTGGAGATCTCGATGTAGTAGCCGAACACGCGGTTGTAGCGGATTTTCAACGACGAGATGCCGGTCCGCGTGCGTTCCCGCTCTTCCATCTCGGCGATGACCTGTTTGCCCGAGCGGCTGATGCGGCGCAGATCGTCGAGCTCGGGATCGACCCCGTCCCGCGTGAACCCGCCGTCGCGCGCCAGCGCCCCTGGTTCGTCGATGAGCGTGGACTCGATGCGATCGCGGACGTCCACCAGGTCGTCGAGCTCGGCAAGCAGCGAGCACACGAGCGGCGCCTGCCGCTCGGCGAGCACGGTGCGGATTCGCGGAATGCTCGACAACGACTGCCGGAGCCCGACCAGGTCGCGGGGCCCGGCGGTACCGAGCGCTGCCCGTGCGACCAGGCGCTCCAGGTCCTGCACCGCCTTGATGGTCTCGCGAAACTTGCCGCGGTCCGTGGTGCGAAACGCCAGCTCCTCGACCGCATCGAGCCGGTCGCGAATCGGATCGAGCAGCAGCAGCGGGCGGATCAGCCACGAGCGGAGCAGCCGGCTGCCCATCGAGGTGATCGTGCGATCGAGCTCGTCGAGCAGCGATCCCGCGACGACCGCCTTCCGACCCTTCGACGATTTCCAGATGCTTGAGCGTCGTCGGATCGATCAGCAGGGCGTCGGCGCGCTGGCGGTACGCGACGGCCCGGACGTGGGCGACGTCGGCTTTCTGCGTCGCGCGGAGATAGTGGACGAGCGCGCCCGCGGCCGCGACCGCCGCGGGATGTCCGTCGAGGCCGAAGCCGCCGAGTCCGGCCGCGCGCATCTGGTCCAGCAGCGTGCGCCGGGCCGCTTCGCCGTCGAACGCCCAGGCGTCGATCGGCGTAATCGGCAGCCGGGCGGCCGCGAGCACGGGCCAGCGCTGGGCGACTTCGCGCGCGTCCGTCGTGACGCCGTGGGCGACGCCGTCTCCGGGGACGATGATTTCGCGGGGACGGAGGACGGCGAGCTCGTCCGACAGCGTCTGCCACCCGTCGGCGCCCGAGTACTCGGTCGCCGTGAACTCCCCGGTCGAGACGTCGAGCAGCGCGACGCCGATCGGCTGGCCGTTCTGTCCGCCGCCCGTCATCGACATCAGGAAGGCGGGTTCGCGTGCGTCGAGATAATTCGCGTCGGTGAAGGTTCCCGGCGAGATGACCCGCACGACTTCGCGTTTGACGATCCCTTTGGCCTTGCGGGCGTCCTCGACCTGGTCGCAGACGGCCACGCGAAACCCCTTCTTGATCAGGCGCGCGATGTAGCCGTCCACGGCGTGAAACGGCACGCCGCACATGGGGATGGCGCCGCCATTGGTGTCTTTCGCGCGAGAGGTGAGCGTGAGCTCGAGCGTGCGGGCGGCCAGCAGGGCGTCTTCGTAGAACATCTCGTAGAAGTCGCCCATCCGGAAGAGCAGGATGGCGTCGCGATGCTGTTGCTTCGCGTCAAGATACTGCCGCATCGCCGGCGTCGCCGACGTTGACATATTCTTTAAGTCTAACGCATGCATGTGTTGGCTCTTGATACCACCACGCGCGCCGGAAGCGTGGCGATCGTCAACGACGTCGGGCGTGCTCGTCGAACATGTCGGCGATGCCGCGCGATCGCATACGGAACGGCTGCCGACCGATATCCTCCGCGCGCTGGAGGCCTGCGCGCTGTCGCTGGCGGACGTGGATGTCTTCGCGATCGCCTGCGGTCCGGGATCGTTCACCGGTTTGCGCACCGGCATCGCGACGCTGCAGGGGTTCGCGCTCGCACTCGGGCGGCGGATGGTCGCGGTGTCGGCGCTCACCGCGCTGGGGGAAGCCGCCGGCGCGACGCTCGATCGCGGCGCGGTCGTCGGCGCGTGGATGGACGCGTACCGCCGCGATGTATTCAGCGCGCTGTTCGAGATCGGCGCCGGGCCCGCGTGCGCGGTCGGGCACCTGCGCGAACTCGATCCGCCGTCGGTTGGCGACCCGCGCGCGATCCTCGAGCAATGGACCGCGCGTGGAACGGCACCCGTGGCCATTGCCGGAGACGGCGCTGTCCTGTACTCCGGGATCCTCGATGGGCACGCACGCGTAGTCAGTCCGCCGCCGCTTGCCTCGTTCATCGGCCGGCTGGCGCTGGCGCGCGCTGCTTGCCGGCGAGACGATCGATCCGGCGGCCGTCCAGCCGCTCTATGTCAGACGCCCCGATGTCGAGACGGCGCGTGACGCATGCCGGTCGTAATCGAACCGCTGACGTCGCCTGACGACATCGACGGCATCCTTGCCGTCGAGGACGCGTCGTTCACGAATCCGTGGACGCGCGAGATGTACCTCAACGAACTCGGCAACGCCGGCGTCGCCTACTTTTTCCTCGCGCGCGACGAGACCCGGCAGATCGTCGGCTTCTGTTCGTTCTGGCACGTCGCCGATGAACTGCACTTCAACAACCTCGCGGTGCTGCCGGCGTGGCGGCGCCGCGGTGTGGCGTCGGCGATTCTGTGGCGCGTGCTGGCCAAGGGAGCTGAACTAGGCGCGACGCGCGCCATTCTTGAGGTCCGGCGGTCGAATCACGTCGCGCTGGCGCTTTATGAACGATTCGGCTTCACCGTCGCGGGAACGCGTCGCGGCTACTACACGTCGCCGCCCGAAGACGCGTTCGTGTTATGCCGGGAAGGGCTCCGCCGTGAAACTTGAAACGTTGTAACGCGTGTGTTACGGTCGGCCCTACAAGGCCTGGATCGAATGCCCCTGACGCTTCCCACCCATCGTTCCGGACCCATTCCAAAGGAGGCGGACCATGAATGAGCAGTCGCAGGACCTCAAGGCGATGTTGCTGCAGACGGACTCGGAGTTTCACCAGCTGGCGACGCAACATCACGAACTTGACGATCGCCTGCATGAACTCACCCTCAAGCCCTACCTCTCGGAACCCGAACAAGTCGAAGAAGTCACCCTGAAGAAACGCAAGCTCGCGTTGAAGGACCGCATGGAGAGCATCCTGCGGCAGCATCGCGAGGAGCAGCCTCACTAACAAGCGATTGCGATTCGTCCGATTCGACCAGAGGTGGGGAACGGCTGTCCGGCCGTTCCTCTCGACCCGCTCCACGGCCGCGCGTTTTTCCTGACCTAAGATAGGAGCGATGAATCGTGTAGGTATCGATCCGGCCGGCTGGCCGTTTATCGGCGGCGCCTGCGCGCTCGCCGTTGTCGCGTGGGCTGCCTGGTCGTGGCTGCTCGCGCTGCCGTTTCTCCTCCTCGCCGTCCTCTTTCTCTTTTTCTTTCGCGATCCGGAACGGCCGATTCGCGCGCGCGTCGGACAGCGTGCTGTCGCCGGCCGATGGCCGCGTGCTGGTGGCCGGAACCGCTGAAGCAGCAGCGGCGCCGCCGGGCGCCTGGCAGCAAATCAGCATCTTCCTCTCGCCGCTCGACGTGCACATCAACCGCATCCCGGCGTCGGGCCGCGTGACGAAAGTCAGCTACACGCCGGGCCGGTTTCTCCCGGCCTATCACCAGCAGGCGGCGGCCGCCAACGAGCGCAGCGAGATCTGGATCGATCACGCCGGCCAGGCGATCGTCGCCCGGCAGATCGTCGGCGTCCTGGCCCGCCGCGTCGTCTGCCGCGTGGTCACGGGGACCGACGTCCGCGCCGGCGACCGGTACGGCGTGATGAAATTCGGGTCGCGGATGGACGTCTTTCTGCCCGTCACGGCGGAACTGCGGGTCCGCGTCGGCGAGACTGTGCGCGGCGGCGAAACCGTCATCGCGGTGCTACACTGACCGGCGATTCCGGGATGCCTCATCCGCAGGACGTCGAGCGTCGTCTTCGTTTCCTGCGCCCCGCGGCGCGGCGTCCGCCGCGCGTGCGGCGGGGCGTGTCGCTGCTGCCCAGTCTGTTCACGATGGGCAACATGTTCTGCGGCTACGCGTGCATCGTCTACGCGATGCGCGGCGATTTCGAGACGGCCGCGCCGTTCATCGGGTTTGCGATCGTCCTCGACATGCTCGACGGCCGGATTGCGCGGCTGACCGGCACCGAGAGCGACTTCGGCGTCGAGCTCGATTCGCTGGCCGATGTCATTTCGTTCGGCGTGGCGCCGGCGATCCTGTCGTTCGCGTGGGGACTGTCGCCGCTCGGGCGCCTGGGGTGGGCCGCAGGATTCATTTACGTGAGCGCCGCGGCGCTGCGGCTCGCGCGGTTCAATATTCAGAGTGCGGCCGGCGGCGACAAACGCTACTTCGTCGGCATGCCGAGCCCGCCCGCGGCCGGCATCGCCGCGGCGACGGTCTACGTCTATCCGTACGGACTTCACGACTACCGCGCGGCGCTGCCTGCGCTGGCGATGGTGCTCGTGCCCGCGCTGCTCATGGTGAGCACGATCCGCTTCCGCAGCTTCAAGACCATCGACCTGCAGATGCGGCGGCCGTATACCGTCCTCCTGTTGATCGCCATCGCGATCATGGCCATCACCACACATCCACGCTTCGTGCTGGTCGGCATGGCTTACGCGTACCTGTTGTCGGCGTTCATCGGCCTTGCCGTTTCGAAGTTCCGCCACCGGGGCGGCCGCGGCGAAACGGAGGCGGCAGTTGATGGCGCCGGCGAACCCGGACGCGTGGACGGACCAGGCGACGCAGGCAGGGCCGGTCGGCCGGGGAAGGGGCAGGGCGGGGGGCTAGGGCAGGTGGGCCGGTAGGGCAGGTGGGAGGGCGGGGTGGATAGGGCAGGTGGGTCGATGGGCGGGTAAGGCGGGTAGGTAATACCGGCTCAGGGAACGGGCGACCCAGCTGCGCCGAATGAGGCCGTGCAAGGGCGCGGCTACCTGACGGACCTTCATCTCAAGTTGATCGTAAATTTCCCCCGTGATGTATTGAAGACGTCTCGCGGCGTGAAGGCAGTAGCCGACTTCAGCGAGAGACGACTCGGCGATGTTGAGGAAATGTAGTCGATCGCGTTCGTGACGCCGCGCGAACCCTTCGGCGATGTTCGCCGCTACCGAATAAGCCGCCCGCCGCAACTGTCCGCCGAGTTCAAAGCGCTCGAAGGCTGGAAACGATCGCAAGCTGACCGCGTGAAGTTCGATGAACAGGTCGTCAGCTCTCTGCCAGGCGACTAGGGAGTGATGTCGAAGCGGCACGCGTAATCCAAGGTGCGTGCCCACCTGCCCAACCCGCCCTACCTGCCCTACCCGCCCCACCCGCCCTACCTGCCCCATCCAGCCCTACCCGCCCCACCCGCCCCAGTGCTACCAGCGCCTCTCCTGTCCGGGACGCCGATCCGACGGCAGGACATCCATCCATGCCGGATACTCGGGGGCGAGGCGGCTTGCGGTCTCGAGCGCGGTCAGGTCTTCGGGCGACAACTGCACGTCGATCGACTTGAGGTTGTCCTCGAGCTGCGGCAATTTGCGCGCGCCGATGATGACGCTGGTGACGGCATCCTGCGCGAGGATCCACGCCAGCGCGGTCTGCGCCACGCTGATCTCGTGCGCCTTCGCCACCTCCGACAGCACGTCCAGAATCGCGAAGCCGCGCTCCTTGTTGACCGGTGGAAAATCGAACTTCGCGCGGCGCGCCGCGTCGTCGCCGCCCTCGCGCGTGAACTTGCCCGAGAGGAAGCCGCCGGCGAGCGGGCTCCAGACGAGCAGCCCGAGCCCCTGATCCTTGAGCAGCGGGATCATCTCGCGCTCCAGCTCACGGCCGGCCAGCGAGTAGTACCGACTGCGTGCAGCGAAACCGCTCGATGTGCTGCTCGCGCGAGATGCCGAGCGCTTTCATCAGCTGCCACGCCGCGAGGTTGGAACAGCCGATGTAGCGCACCTTGCCGGCGCGCACCAGGTCGTCGAGCGCGCGCAGCGTATCCGCCATGTCGGTCAGCGGATCGAAGCGGTGAATCTGGTAGAGATCGATGTAGTCGGTGTTCAACCGCTTCAGGCTCGCCTCGACCGACTCCATGATGTGCAGGCGCGACAGGCCCACGTCGTTCGGCCCTTTGCCCATTCGCCCGCGCACCTTGGTCGCAAGGACGACGCCGTGCCGGCGACCTTCGAGCGACCGGCCCACCAGCGTTTCCGACTCGCCAGCGGAGTACACGTTGGCGGTGTCGATGAAGTTGATCCCTCCGTCCAGCGCGCGATGCACGATGGCATCGACGTCGGCCTGTTCGAGGCCGCCAATGACTTGCCACTGCTGCCCGCGCCCGCCAAAGGTCATCGCGCCCAGGCACAACTCGGAAACAAACACGCCCGTATCGGCCAATTGTCGGAATTTCATGGGGAGGATTATATAATCCGGCCACATGCCCGCTCCGGTTGCTCCTCGCCTGGTCATTACCGACGCGCTCGGCCGCCGCACCATCCCCATCGAACGGCCGATCACGACGTTCGGGCGGCGCAGCGAGTGCGACGTCCGCGTCACGGGCGCCGACGTCTCGCGTCAACATGCCGAATTGCTGATGCAGGACGGCAAAATCGTCCTGCGCGACTGCGATTCGAAGTTCGGCACGTTCGTCAACGGCGAGAAAATCACCCAGCGCGAGCTGAAACCGGGCGACACGATCGGCCTGGGCCAGACGAGCGACACCAACATCGTGTTCGCGGTCGGCGACGAAGGCATGTCGGGCGAGCGGATGGCCAATTCCGCGGCGCTCGAACTCCGGCACATGGCGGCGCTCCTCGAAGGGCTCCGCGCGCTGGGATCCGGCAAGGTCCTCGAAGAAGTGCTGGCGCTCGTGCTCGACTCGGCCATCGAGGTCACCGGCGCCGAGCGCGGCTTCATCATGCTGGAACGCGAGGGTGAGCTCGAGCTGAAACTGGTCCGCGCGCGCGGCAAGATGACGCTCGGCGGCCGCACCTTCGAGACCAGCCGCAAGATCCCCGAGATGGTGTTCGCCACCGGCCAGCAGAAGATCGTCGAGGATCTGCTCGACGGCGACCTGGCGTCGGCGCACATGGGCACCGTCGCGCTCGGCATCCGCCACGTGCTCTGTTCGCCGCTCCGGTTGATGCGCTACATCGAGAAGGGGGAGCAGGAATCGCTCGATCGCGTGATCGGCGTGCTCTATCTCGACAGCCGTGAGCGCGGCGCGCTGCGGTCGGCGACCGTGCAGGCGGCGCTCGAAACGCTCAGCGCCGAAGCCGCCATTGCGATCGAGAACGCGCGGCTGTATCGCGAAGCGCTCGACAAGTCGAAGATGGAGCAGGAGCTGAAAGTCGCGGCGGCGATTCAGCAGTCGCTCCTGCCGCCCGGCAATCACGCGGGTTCGTTCTTCAAGGCGTTTGCCGCGTCCGCGCCGTGCCGTTCGGTCGGCGGCGACTTTTTCGACTACATCGACCTGCCCGGCAGCAACCTCGGGTTCATCGTCGGCGACATCGCCGGGAAGGGATCGCCGGCGGCGCTGCTGGCCGCGGCGGTGCTCGGGATGTTCAGCGCAGAGGCGATGTACCAGAACGGCGCGGCTTCGCCGATCACGCGCGTCAACGCCGGTTTGTTCCGCCGCGCGATCGAAGCGCGCTTCCTCACGGCGTTCTACGGCATCCTGCATCCCGACGGATCGCTGATCTACACGAACGCCGGCCACAATCCGCCGATCCTGGTGACGCGTCAGGGCATCAAGCGCCTCGAGGCGGGCGGCGTGGTCCTCGGACTCTTCGAGGCGGCCACGTTCGAGCAGGAGGAATTGATGCTCGAACAAGGCGACGTGCTGCTGGCGTTCAGCGACGGTGTCACCGAAGCGATGAACTCGGCCGGCGAGGAGTTCGGCGACGATTTTCTCGTCGAGTGCATGAAGAGCCGCCACGGGCAGGACCCGGAGAGCGTCCTCGAAGCGCTGATGAAGGACGTGAAGGCCTTCTGCGGCGACGCCGTGCAGAACGACGACGTGACGATGATGGTGGTCCGCTTCGAAGGGAAGCCCGCCTAGCTGGTCGCGGCCGCCGCGCCGGCTTCGGCGAGCGGCGCCACGGTCAGCGTGACCACCGTTCCAACCCCGCGCGTGCTCGCGACCGCGATCGAACCGCCGCTCAATTCCACGTTCCGTTTGGCAATCGTCAGGCCCAGGCCGGTGCCGGTCGCCTTGGTGGAGAAGTAGGGTTCGAAGATCCGGGCGAGCGCGTCCGGCTCCATTCCCACGCCGGTATCGGTGATTTCGACGACCACCGACGGCCGTCCGCTCGCATTCGAGATGCGGCTCTCGATCGTCAGCCTGCCGCCGCCCGGCATCGCGTGCAGCGCGTTCTCGATGATGTTCGTCAGCGCGCGCCCGAAGAGCGTGCGGTCGACGGCCACGACCGGGAGATCGGCGGCCGACCGGACCTCGAGGTCGACGCGCCCGCCCAGCCCGATCCGATACGGCGCGACGACTTCCTCGATGAGCGCGGCCAGATCGACCGGCTCCAGCCGCGCCGTCGGCGACGACGCGAAGCTGGAGAACTCCGCGGCGATCTGGCGAAGCAGGCGGACCTGCGACAGGATCGAATTCACGCACTCGTCGAGCACCGGCGACAGCGGCCTGCCGCGATCGAGATTGATCCGCCGCGCATGCTCGGCCGACAGCTGGATCGGCGTCAGCGGGTTCTTGATGTCGTGCGCGACCTGCCGCGCCATGTCGGCCCACGCCTCGAGACGCTGCGTGCGCTCGCGATCGGCGCGCTGGCGCTTGAGATCGTCCGCCATCCGGTTGAAGTCTTCGACCAGCCGCCGCAGCTCGTCGGACGAGGTCGCGGCGATGCGCGCGTCGAGATCGCCGCGGGCGATGCGCCGGGTCGCGCGCGTCAGGCGATTGACCGGATCGGCGATGCGCTCGGCCATCCAGTAGCCGAGGCCGGCGCCGAGGAGCACGAACAGCACCGACGCCGAGAGGACGCCGCGATCGAGCTCGTCGCGCTGCCGCTCGATTTCATCGCCGCGCAGCGGCTGCGGCACGGTCACGATGCCGTTGCGGCCGCCGGTCCTGATCGGTGCGGCGGCGAGCAGATACGGCACGCCGCCGACATCCTCCACGCCGACGCTGGTCGGCAGGCGATCGAGGACGATGCTGCGATACACCTGGCTCGGCGTGCGCGACGGCAGCAGGTGAGACGCGAACAGATCGCGCTCGCTGGTCGCCTGCAGCTGCGCCTGCTCGAACAGGTTCACGTCCTGATCGATCGCCCAGCGCACGAGCACCATGAACTGATCGTCAACCCGCGGCGAGGCGCTTGCGCCGCGCTGCTGCGCGTAGTCTTCGACCAGGCGCTGCGCGGTCATGGCCGTCTTGACCGCGGAGTCCTCGACGCTGGCGCGCAGCTGGTTCACGAGATACGTGCGCGTGGCGGCGGCGAGGACGACGACCGGCACCACCGCCGATGCGACGAAGGCCATGAACAGCTTGCGGTAGAAGCTCGAACGCACCTCGCGCAAGAGCGCCCGGCCGGTCTCGTAGGTGCGGCGCGTGAGCGTGTTGAACAGCGCGGCGCCCGCGATCAACACCAGGAATAGCGTGGCCGTGAGGAACGTCAGCTCGCCGAGGTTGATGAGGTGACCGAGCGACGTGATGACCGGATAGCCGAGCGCATAAATGCCGAACGAGTCGTTGAAGAAATACACGCGGAACAGCGTGCCGTCGCGGCGAACCTCGGTCCACAGCGGCTCGCGCGACGCCACCATGCGATCGAAGACCGCGTCGGGGAGCGGCCACACGCTCGCGTCCGGCGCATAGATCGGTGTCCGGCTCCAGCCGTAGACTGCAAACGCGACGTCGCGGCCGAACCGTCCTTCCGCGGCGACCTCGCGATCGTTGCGCAGCGCGTCGAGGTACGGGCTGTCGGACGAGGTGAACGGCAGCGAGCGATAGTCGAGCATCGCGCGCACCACGATCGCGCCGACCCGGCGGCCGCCGTCGCAGATCGCGCGGCTGGCCCGCAGCACCGGGCGCAGCGCTCGATCCGAATGGCGAGACTTCCTCGTAGAGCTCCCACTCGTCGCAGCCGCCGGTCCGGCCGTTGGTCGTGCCGTACTCCGGAAGGATCAGCGCAAAGCGGCTGATCAATCGTCCGTTCGGGCCGTACAGCTCGACGGCCGACGTCGTTCGATATGTCGCGAGCTCGGTTTGCGACCAGACGATGAACGCGCGGTCGGTCGTGGGCGCGGCATTTTCCGCCGAGTTCGAGACGAAGTCGGCGAGCGTGGGCTTCGCGTCGATCGCCTCGAGCGCGTGGGGCATGCGCTGGACCCTGAGATCCTCGCGCTGCCGTGCGACCTGCGGCGCAAACGTCGGTCGCGACGAGATGTTCCTTCGCCTCCGTCGCGAAGGCATGGATCGACGGATACATCGCCAGCGCGGGCAGGAGCAGCGCCAGCAGGACCAGGCCGAGCCGCGCCGCCTGTGAGGCCCGGCGCACCGGGCCATGCGGCTGTCCGAGCGCGAGCGCCGCGAAACCGGCGGCGCCGACCGCGACCAGGAAGGGCCGGATCGGCGGCCCGATCGGATGTCCGCGCCGCGATCGCGGTCACGGCGCCGATGCCGAGCACTGCGGCGCCGAGACTGAGCGCGCGCATCGATCGGGCGCTCGGCACGCGCCAGACGATCGCCGGTGCGCGGAGGAACGTTGCGGCGGCCCAGACGATGGCGGCGTGCGACAGCACGAGTCCCGCGGCGACGCCGAGGCGATGCGGTTCGACCGGATGCAGCGAGAAATGCAGCAGATCGAGCGACGACTGCGAGGCAATCGTCGAGAGCACCCGCTCGTAGCCCCAGATGACGATCGCGGCCAGCGCGCCGGCGACCAGGTACCCGGCGGCGACCGCGGCCTGCGTCGCGGCGTTCAGCCGAAGGAGAGCCGGCCGCGGCGCGCGCCGCGCGGCGGCGTTCCATCAGGTCGAGCGTCAGCCACACGATGCCGGCCAGGAGCAGCGCGTTGGGCACCAGCGACAACGGGTCATCGAGCGAGGCGCCGGCCGTCGGTGTGGCGCCGCTCCAGACGAGCGCCCGCGCCGCAACCAGCAGCGCCGCGACGCGCGATCGTCGCCGCGACGAACGCATCGAACCGGCGCGCGCCGCGCCGCCACTCGAGGAGCGGCGCCGTGCACGCAAGCAGCGCGATGGCGAGGACGCCGAGCATCGCCGCGCGCACACGGCGATCGCCAGCGCTCGCGCGTCGCGGTCAGCTGGCTGGGCGTGACCTCGGCTTCCGCCAGCATCTGGCCATCGGATGAACGAATCGCAAACACGTACGGCGATCGCGACTCGAGCGGCCCCGGCCGCACGCGGACCGCGACGTCGACGACGGAGGTTGGCAGGAGGAACGTATCGGCGAGTGTCGGCGACACGCCTTCGCCGGCGTCCACACGTTCTTCGGCGACGACGGTGGCCAGCGCGGACTGCCGGGCGCTCGCGATCGACGATCGGTTCGACGCGGACCAGACGCGGCCCGAGCGCATCGAGGGCGACAAACAAGGCCTGCGGGCCGGTCGTGCGTTCGCGCGGCAGATCCGAAACGCGGCCGGCCCACGCCAGCGGCGCGCCGGCGGTGGTGAAGACCGTGATCCCGGCCACGCCGCCCGGGCCGGGCGGCAGTGTCGCATCGAGCAGTTGGAACAGCTGACGGGCGTCCGCGGGACTGCCCGGCGCACGGCGGACGCTGTCGTAGGCGGCCGTCACGACGCCGGTCCGCGTCGCGAGCGCGCGGGATGTGCGTTCGAATCGCTCGCTCAGCTCGTTCTGGACGCGCGCGAGCCCCTCGGCATCGGTGCCGCCGAGGCGCGTCCGCTCGTAGATCCAGCCCACGAGGCCGACGAGCGCGGCGACGACGACGCCGGTCGTGATGATACGGACGAGCGACCGGCCGACGCGAGGTGTGATCGTCACGGGAGAGCGGTCACTCACAGGATACACGGGTGCTATAGTGAAATCGATTGGACCTGAAGCTGCTGCTCAAGCGGGGCGCGCTGCTCGCCGCGGCGAACTGGCCGGTGGTGGCCATTCAATTCGTCGCGCAGCTGACGTTCCAGGCGCTGCTGTTCGTTCCGATCATCGGCGCCGCGTTGCTCGTCGCGGCGCTCCTCGGCGCTGACGTCCAGAACCTGCTCCAGGGCGGCATCCGCGACAGTTTCGGCACCATCGTCAACTCGCTCGTCGACCGACCCGGTCGCGCTCGTCGCGTTCGTCACGGCGTTCGGCATCGTGCTGGTAGGCGGCTCGGTCCTGATGTTTCTGCTGAAGGGCGGCACGCGTCGACGCCATCCTCGTCGCCGACGGTGTGGCGGGACCGATCGAGCTCGAGCCGCTGACCCTGGCGACCCTGCGCGAGGGCGTCGCGGTTCAACACCGGCCGGTTCATCGACGCGTGCGCGCGCCTGTTTCGCCGGTATCTGCTCCTGGGCATCACGTTGATGCTGGTGTATGTGGGCACGGCAGCCGGCTACCTGATGTTCATCGCGTACGGATACCGCGCGGCGGGGGAGAGCGGCCTGATTTTCGGCTGGGTGCTCGCCGCGGCGATGTCCACCGTGGCGCTGGTGCTGTGGATCACCGCGGTCAACCTCCTGTACCTGCTGCTGCAAATTGCCACGGCCGCCGAGGATCTTCGGTTCGGGCAGGCGGTGAAGAGCGTGGCGCGTTTCATCCGCTCGGAGTTCCTCGAACTCGGCGGCGTCTTTCTCGTCGCGCTCGGCATGCTGCTCGCGGCCACGCTCGCCTCGGCGCTGGCCTGGTCGGGCGTGGGCCTGATCGCCTTCGTGCCGCTGGTCGGCCTCGCGGTGCTTCCGCTGCAGGTCGCGGCGCTGCTCGTGCGAGGCCTGGTCTTCGAGTACATCGGGCTGACCGCGATGGGCGCCTACGTCACGCTGTATCGACGGTACTCCGCTCGCGATCCGCTCGCCGCAGACCTCACCGCGTCGTCGTCGGCGGTGCGCCCGGTATCGGCGGGCTGAACGCCCCCGGCAGGGGGCCGACGGCAACCGGCGTCGGGTCAATGGCGCGGACGATGGTGCTGACGACCGTGCCGTTCGCGATGTCTCTCGTCACGAGCGCCACCATCGGCAGCGCGCCATTCGGCACCACGTGAGGCGCCGTCGCCAGTTCGCCGCCCGCCGGCAATGTCTCCGGCGGGTGTGCCGTCTTTGATCAGGTAGGCCGGTGAGTTCGCGGGGACCCCGCTGACGATGAGCACGTTGCCGGCGACGACCGGGCCGCGCGTCGGACGCAGCGGAAGCACGCGCTTCCAGCGCTGACCGCCGGTCGTTCGCTCGAGCGCGCGCAGCATGTTGTCGAGCGACACGAAGTACACGCGGCGCCGATCGGCGACCGGCAGACCCGAGGACGTCGGCGCCCGTCGCGTACCGCCAGTTGATGAACCCGTCACGGGCGCGCAGCGAATAGAAGTAGTGGTCCTTCGAGCCGACGAACAGCTGGTTGTCGAGCGCCAGAATCTCGTTGGGCGCGCCGCCGAGCCGCCGCGTCCACAGACTGCTCGCCGGTTTCGACCTTGAGCGCGATGATCTGGTTGTCGTGCATCGGTACGAAAATGCGATCGCCGGAGAGCGCGGCGGAGCCCTGGATGGCCGCGCCGAGCTCCTGGCGCCAGATCAGCCCGCCGTCCCGGGCCCGAAACGCCAGGACGGTTCCTGAAGCCGCGGTCCCAATCAGCCAGCCGTTGTCCCAGACGAGCGGCGCCGCGAGCGGTTCGTTGAAGGGCACGCGCCAGGCGACCGATCCGGTCGCCGCTTGAAAGGCGGTCAGGGCGTCCGGTTCGACGACGAAGACCAGGTTATCGCCGACCGCGGGCATCGCGCGCGTCTTCGCGGGAACGAGCCAGAGCAGCGTGCCATGCTCGATGTCATAGGCGGCCAGCCGATCGCCCTGGATCGGAAAGTAGCCGCGGGCGCCGACCAGGGCGGGCGGCGCCGTCAGGACGTTGTTCAACGGCAGCGTCCACTGGGCGCGAATCGGGAACAGGCCGAGGCTGTTGGCGGCCGGCGACTGCGCGGCGGCTGCCGTCGCAAGAGTCAGGATGAGGGCAAACGCACTACAACATCTTGTGGTGGGTCCGCGTGTCACACCGTTATAATAGCGTTTAACTTCTTCCGCTCCGTCCGTCCGTGAGCCATCAAACCATCATCGTTCTCGATTTCGGGTCGCAGTACACACAGCTCATTGCCCGTCGGCTTCGTGAGCTTTCGGTTTACTCCGAGATCTGCCGTCCCGACACGCCGGCGGACGAGATTCGGCGCCGCAACCCGGTGGGCGTCATCCTCTCCGGCGGGCCGAAGAGCGTCTCGGATCCGGGCGCACCGAAATGCGATCCGGCCGTCTTCGCCCAGGGCATTCCGGTGCTCGGCATCTGTTACGGCATGCAGCTCATGGCGGACACGCTCGGCGGGCGCGTGGCGCCGGCCCGGCAGCGCGAGTTCGGTCACGCCGGCGTGCAGGTGACGGCGAGCGGCGCCGGAGCGGCGCTCTTCACCGACGTGCCGGCCGAGATCAACGTGTGGGCCAGTCACGGCGACTTCGTGGCGGCCGCGCCGGACGGGTTCACCGTCGTGGCGACGAGCGCCAACGCGCCGGTGGCGGCGATGGCTGATCCGGATCGCGCGGCTCTACGCGCTGCTGTTTCACCCCGAGGTCGTGCACACGCAGAGCGGCCTCGAGATCCTGCGCAACTTCGCCTACGGCGTCTGCGGCTGCACCGGCGACTGGACCATGTCGTCATTCGTCGCAGGAGGCGACGGCGCGGATTCGCGCGCAGGTCGGATCGGGCCGCGTCGTGTGCGCATTGAGCGGCGGCGTGGATTCCACCGTCGCCGCGGTCATCCTGCACCGCGCGATCGGCGAGCAGCTGACCTGCATTTTCGTGGACAACGGCGTGCTGCGGCTGGACGAGGCCACGCAGATCCGAAAACGTTTCGAGACGTCTCGGCCTGCCGCTGGTGTTCGTCGATGCGACGGATCTTTTTCTGCAGCGGCTGGCGGGCGTCGCGGATCCGGAAAAGAAGCGCAAGATTATCGGGGCGACGTTCATCGACGTGTTCGAAACAGAAGCGGCCAAGCTCGGCGACGTCGACTACCTGGCGCAGGGCACGCTGTATCCCGACGTCATCGAGTCGGTCGCCATCGTCGGGCAGTCGGCGCTGATCAAGAGCCATCACAACGTCGGCGGTCTTCCCGAACGGATGCGCATGAAGCTGGTCGAGCCGCTGCGGGAACTGTTCAAGGACGAAGTGCGCGCCGTCGGCCGGCAGCTCGGGCTGGACGATGCGTTCGTCGATCGTCAGCCGTTTCCCGGTCCGGGCCTGGCGGTGCGGATTCTCGGCGAAGTCTCGAAGCCCAAGCTCGATCTGCTGCGGCGCGCGGATGCGATTGTCGCGGAGGAGATCAAGCGCGACGGCTGGTACAAGAAGCTGTGGCAGAGTTTCGCGGTCCTGCTGCCGGTGCAGAGCGTCGGCGTCATGGGCGACGAGCGCACGTATGAATACACGGCCGCGATCCGCGCCGTCGAGAGCCGCGACGGCATGACCGCCGACTGGGCGCGCCTGCCGCACGATCTCCTGGCGCGCATCTCGTCGCGCATCGTCAACGAAGTCCGCGGCATCAATCGCGTCGTCTACGACATCTCGTCCAAGCCGCCCTCGACGATTGAGTGGGAATGACGGTGATCATGGAAAGTATGAGAAGTAGGGAAGTGGGGAAGTAGGGAAGTTGGGACTTCCAAGATCAGTGCACTTCACTTCCATACTTCCTTACTTCCGAACTTCCATACTTGTGCGGACGTGTTGTCATGAGTGAGTTCGTCCACCTCCATCTGCACACCGAGTTCTCGCTGCTCGACGGCGCGTGCCGGATTGACGAAGTGCTGGACCAGGCGGTCAAGCTGAAGATGCCGGCGATTGCCGTGACCGAGCACGGCAACATGTTTTCGTCGGTCGTGTTTCACGACCACGCGCGGGCGCGCGGGCTGAATCCGATCCTCGGGTGCGAGGTGTACGTCGCGCCGGGCAGCCGCCTGACGAAGAGCGGGAATCCGGGAGAGACGCAGAACCACCTGGTGCTGCTGGCGGAGTCGCTCGAGGGCTATCACAACCTGATCAAGCTCGTGTCCTCGGGCTACACCGAGGGTTTCTACTACAAGCCGCGCATCGACAAGGATCTCCTCGCGCAGCACTCCAAGGGACTGATTGGGCTGAGCAGCTGTTTGAAGGGGGAAGTCGCCGAGGGGCTCACGCATCAGCAGGAGCGCAAGGCGCTCGCTGCCGCGGCGACGTATCGCGACATTCTCGGCCAGAACAATTTCTTCCTCGAAATGCAGTGGCACGGCATCGAGGAGCAGCGGACGGTGAACACCGGACTGCCGGGGCTCGCCCGCGAGTTGAACCTGCCGCTCGTCTGCACCAACGACGTGCACTATCTGCGGGAGACCGACGCGCACCCGCACGACATCCTGCTCTGCATCGGAACCGGCAAGGCGTTCAGCGATCCGAAGCGGCTGCGCTACGACGCCAAGCAGTTCTTCCTGAAAACGCCCGAGGAGATGGCGCAGGCGTTCAAGGATTTTCCTGACGCGCTCGCGAACACGGTGCGGATCGGCGAACGCTGCAACGTCGTGCTGTCGCAGGGGACGAATCACCTGCCGACGTTCGCGGTGCCCGCGGGCTTCACGACCGACACGTATTTCGAGCATGTCGTGCGCGAGGGCTTCAAGGAACGGCTGCCGCGCCTGCAGCAGCTCGCGACCATGGGGCGCCTGAAGCACACCATCGACGAGTACGACCGCCGCCTGGACTACGAGCTCGACGTCATCAGAAAGACCGGGTTCCAGGGCTATCTGCTGATCGTGTGGGACTTCATCCGCTACGCCCGCGAGCAGGGGATTCCGGTCGGTCCGGGCCGGGGCTCGGCGGCGGCGTCGGTGGCGGCGTGGTGCATGCGCATCGCCGACGTCGATCCGATGGACTTCGACCTGCTGTTCGAGCGCTTCCTGAATCCGGAACGCATCTCGATGCCCGACATCGACGTCGATTTCTGCGAGCGGCGGCGCGGCGAGGTCATCGAATACGTCACCCGGAAATACGGCCGCGAGAACGTCGCGCAGATCATCACCTTCGGCACGATGAAGGCCAAGGCGGTGATCAAGGACGTCGGCCGGGTCCTCGAGATGCCGTTCGCCGACGTGGACAAGGTGGCCAAGCTGATTCCGCCGGCGCTCGACATGACGCTCGAGAAGGCGCTCGAGGAGAGCGCGGCGCTGAAGGAGCTCGAGCAGAACGATCCCAAGGTCAAGGAGCTCATCGCCGTCGGCCGGCGTCTCGAGGGGATGACGCGCCACGCGTCGGTCCACGCCGCCGGCGTCGTCATCACACCGTCGGCCATCACCAATTACGCACCGCTCTACAAAGGGGCCCGCGACGAAATCGTCACGCAGTGGACGATGAAGGACGTCGAGCGGATGGGGCTCCTGAAGATGGACTTCCTCGGGCTGAGCACGCTCACGCTCATCGACGACGCGCTCAAGGAGATCAAGCGGACCGAGGGCGTCGACGTCGATATCGACAACCTGCCGCTCGACGATGCGAACACGTTCAAGGTGTTCGCCGAGGGCGCCACCTACGGGATCTTTCAGTTCGAGAGCTCCGGGATGCGCGACCTCCTGCGCCGCGCCAAGCCGTCCCGGTTCGAAGACCTCATCGCGCTCAACGCGCTCTACCGGCCGGGTCCGCTCAAGAGCGGGATGGTGGACGACTGGGTTGAACGGAAGCAAGGCAAGCGCGAGGTGGTGTACGAACTGCCGCAACTCGAGTCGATCCTCTCGGACAGCTACGGTGTCATCGCCTACCAGGAGCATGTGCTGCGCATCGCGCAGGCGGTGGCCGGCTACACGCTCGGCCAGGCCGACGTCCTCCGCAAAGCCATGGGGAAGAAAGATCCCGCCGTCATGGCCAAGGAGCGACAGCGGTTTGTGCAGGGGGCGGTGGCCAAGGGCATCAACGAAAAGAAGGTCGTCAAGCTGTTCGAGCAGATCGAGCACTTCGCCGGCTACGGCTTCAACAAGGCGCACGCCACCGCCTACGCGCTGCTCGCGTACCGGACCGCCTATCTCAAGGCGAACTACCCGTGGCACTTCGCAGCGTCGCTCTTCACGATTGAGGCGCAGAACACCGACAAGCTGGCGATGTACCTCGGCGAGGCGCGCGAGCGGGGCATCCCGGTGCTGCCGCCGGATGTCAACGAAAGCCGGCTGCGCTTCACGGTCGAGCCCGGGAAGGGCGTCCGGTTCGGCCTGACCGCGATCAAGAACGTCGGCGAGGGCGCGATCGAGTCGCTGCTCGCGGTCCGAACGAAGCAGGGGCGCATTTCGTCGCTGCACGCGCTGTGCGAAGAGCTCGATCTCCGGCTGGTCAACAAGCGCGTGTTCGAGAGCCTCGTCAAGGCGGGCGCGTTCGATTCGCTCGCGCAGCAGGACGGCTCGATCGCGCAGCTGCCGACCCTTGCCTTGCGTCCGCGCCTGGCGGCGGCCATCGACGCTGGCGTGCGAGCACGGCGCCAGGCTGCAGCGCGACAAGAGCGAAGGGCAGGCCCAGCTCTTTGGCGGCTTCGGCGAACAGGACGAGCACTCGACCGCGGCATCGGGCACAGCGTCACTGCCCGAGGCCACCGCGTGGACGGAGACCGAGCAGCTCGCGTTCGAAAAAGAAACGCTCGGGCTGTACTGGAGCGGTCATCCCGTCGATCGGTACGCAGACCGAGTTGAAGGAGTTTGGCGCGCGGTCGACGGCCGAACTGGCCGACGCGCAGCCGGTTGCCCGGGAAGAGACCTGGGGGCCGGGCGGCCGCAAGCCGATTGAGCCGGACACCAGCATTGGCGGCATCATTGCGGCGTGCCGGCAGCTGAAGACGCGCAAAGGCGATCGGATGGCGGTCTTCACCCTCGAGGACGCGCACGGCGGCATCGAAGTCATCGCGTTCCCCGAGGCGTACCAGCGCGCCGCGGCGCTGATCGAGACCGGCACGCTGGTCCTGGTGCGCGGCAAACTCGAGCGAGACGACGACTCGTCGCGCGTCCTGGCGTCGGAGATTGCGCCGCTCGACAGCGTGCGCGAACGCGTGGCGCACGAGGTCGCGATCCGCGTGACGATGCCGGATCGCGGGGTGTTCCAGGCGCTCGGCGAAATCTTCTCGCGGCACCGCGGCGATCGCCGGGTGTCGTTCGAGATCGAGCTGCCCACCGACCGCGCGCGCGGCTGCGCGTGAAAGCCGACGTGTCGTCGCAAATCCGGGTTCGGCCCTCCCCGACGCTGATCGCGGAAGTGGAGCAGGTCGTGGGACAAGGCGCCGTCTCGCTCCGGTGATGCATGCCTCCTGAAACACTCGAGTTCGAGGAACCGATTGCGGTGCTGCTGAAGGAGATCGAAGCGCTGTCGCTCCTGCCGCACACCGAGGCGCGCGATCGCGAGATCGAATCGCTCGAACGGCGGATGCAGATGGTGCGCGGCGAGCTCTATCGCACGCTCACGCCGTGGCAGCGCGTGCTGGTCGCGCGGCATCCGAGCCGGCCGGGCCTCCAGGATTTCATCCAGCGGCTGTTCCCGGGCTTTGTCGAGATTCACGGCGACCGCCGGTTCGCCGATGACCACGCGATCATGACCGGCTTTGCCGAGTATCGCGGCGCGCCGGTCCTGCTCGTCGGCCACGTCAAGGGCACCGACACGAAAGACAAGATCTTCCGCAATTTCGGCTACGCGCGGCCCGAGGGCTACCGCAAGGCGATGCGGGCGATGCGCCTCGCCGAGAAATTCAACCGTCCGACCATCGTGTTCGTGGACACGCCGGCGGCCTACCCGGGCATCGAGTCCGAGGAGCGCGGCGTCGCCGAAGCGATCGCCGTGAACCTGCGCGACATGATGCTGATCGAAACGCCGATCATCGTCATTGTCAGCGGCGAAGGGGGCAGCGGCGGTGCGCTCGGCATCGCGATCGGCGATCGCGTGCTGATGCAGGAGTTCGCGATCTACAGCGTCATTCCGCCGGAAGGATGCGCGGCGCTGGTGTGGCGCGACGCGTCGAAGAAGGCCGAAGCCGCCGAGGCGCTCAAGATCACCGCGCCGGATCTCCTGGGCTTCGGCGTCATCGACGAGATCATCCCCGAGCCGATCGGCGGCGCGCACACCGATCACGACGCGGCCGCCGCCGCGCTCGACGAGGTGCTGCACCGCGAACTCGCTCGCCGTCACCGCGCTGGACAAGCCAACCAGGCTCGAGCAGCGCTACGACAAATTCAGAAACATGGGGCGGCTGGGCATTGAGTTCGTGGATGAAGGCCGTTACCATCGGTCCAGCTTCACCACGGAGGACACACGAGGACACGGAGGGAAGATCCTGCGCCAGGTGTGCCGCCATACCCATTCACGACCGCGGCGGATCCCTTGTCGCAGGTGCACCACGTTGAAATTGATCAGCAGGCCGACGGGCGTGAGCTGAGTCGCAGATAGCGAGAGCAGTTGCGCGACGTGAAGGGGAAGCATCTTCTCGACCGCCTTCACCTCAACGATCACGCAATTCTCGACAAGGAAATCGATTCGGTAGCCGACTTCGAGTGGTGACCGTGCGATACACAACCGGGAGACGAACTTGATGTTCGAAATCCAACGCCCGTTCATGCGATCAACTCGTGATGAAGGCAGGCATGATAGGTGCTCTCGAGCAGCCCGGGACCCAGGCGCTGAATGCACATTCATTGCGGCGCCCAGAATTGCTTTTGTGATGTTCTCGTGCAGCATCAGGATCTATGCCTCCGTGTCCTCTGTGTCCTCCGTGGTGAAGCTTTTGCGTATCAGCAACGACAGGGCCGGGCGTCGCATGCCGAGTAGCGCCCCCGCGCTGGGAGCCGCTCGCCTGCGACGATGGGGCGGCGGAGCGGTTGGCGGCGGAGCTGGCGGTGCCGCTGGTCGTGGCGCGGCTGCTGTGTCAGCGCGGCCTCGCTGATCCCGAGGCGGCGGCGCGGTTCCTTCACCCCTCGCTCGATCATCTGCACGATCCGATGGCGCTGGCTGACATGCCGGTGGCAGTGGACCGTGTCCTCGCCGCGATCGCCCGCAAGGAGCGCATCGCCATCCACGGCGACTACGACGTCGATGGCATCACGTCCACGGTCATCCTGCGGCGCGCGATTGAGCTGCTCGGCGGCGAGGTGACGCATTTCATCCCCGAGCGGCTGAAGGACGGCTACGGTCTGCAGGCGGTCGCGGTGGAGCGGCTGCACGCGGACGGGGTCGGCCTGATCGTGTCCGTGGACTGCGGAATCCGCGGCGCGGAAGCGGCGCGGCGCGCGCGCGAGCTGGGCGTGGATTTGATCATCACCGATCACCACGAGCCCGACACCGAATTGCCGAACGCGCTCGCGGTGATCAATCCGAAGCGTCACGACTGCCAGTATCCCGGACAAGAACCTCGCCGGCGTGGGCGTGGCGCTGAAGCTGGTTCAGGCGCTCTGCCGGAGGACGCAGCGCGACAGCTGGCTGCCTGGTTTCGTCAAGGTCGCCGCGATCGGGACGCTCGCCGACGTCGTGCCGCTCGTCGGCGAAAACCGCGTCATCGCGAAGCTGGGTCTCGAACTTCTCACGAAGGGGCCGCACAAAGTCGGCCTGCGCTCGCTGCTCGATGTCGCCGGGCTCTCCGGCAAGACGATCGACAGCTATCACATCTCGTTCCTGCTCGCGCCGCGCGTCAACGCGGCCGGGCGCATGAGCACGCCCGATATCGCCACGCGGCTGCTGCTGGCGAGCGACGAGGGGATGGAAGAAGAAGCGCGCGCCCTGGCGCAGCAGCTCGACACCGAGAACATCCGCCGGCAGGAAGAAGAGGCGGAGATTCTCGCCGCGGCGAAAAAGATCGTCCAGACCGATCCGGAGATCGGCGCCCGCACCGTCATCGTCGTGGCCGGCGAATCCTGGCATCGCGGCGTCATCGGCATCGTCGCCTCGAAACTCGTCGACGCCTTTCACCGTCCCGCGATCGTCCTGTCGATCGAAAACGGCGTCGCCCACGGCTCGTGCCGCAGCGTGCCGCATTTCGACATGCTCGGCGCGCTCGAGCGGTGCGCGCCGCTCTTCATCCGCTTCGGCGGACACAAGCAGGCGGCCGGGCTGACCATGGAGGCCGCGCGGGTCCGCGACCTCCGGATGGCGGTCAACGACGTCGCGGACGAAACGCTCGGCCCGGACGAGTTGATGCCGCGGCTGCGGATCGACGGGAACCTCGCGTTCCGGGGGATCATTGGCGGGGTTGCGGCCGGGGTGGCATCGCTGGCCCCGTTTGGGGCAGGCAACCCGCGCCCGGTGTTCGCGGCGCGCGGCGTCGAAATCGTCGATGGACCGCGGAAGCTGAAGGACCGGCATCTCAAGATGTCGCTCCGCCAGGAAGGGCGCATTTTCCGGGCGGTGGCGTGGCGGTCGGCCGAACGGCACGACTACCTGGCCGAGCACAAAGCGGCGCTCGACGTCGCGTTCTCGCTGGAGCAGAATCAATACAACGGCGAGACCTATGTCGAGCTCACACTCGCGGACGCCAAGCCGTCAGACCCGACGCTGTCCTCCTGACCCCGGGTTTCCGGCCGGAAATCTACTTTCAGGCGGCCGGAACAGCCGAAAACTGGACCGGAAGCCATCTGAAATCTGCAGTCTGAACTCTGAAGTCTGAAATCCGACAGTCTGAAGTCTGAATAGTCGCATGTTGAAGTGGCAGCAAACCGTTCGCTGGATCCTGGCCGTGGTCGTCGTGGCCTGCGCCGGGTTGGTGGCCGTGAGCTTCCGGAAGAGGGTGACGCCGACGGTGCAGGCGCCGCTGACCCAGACCGATCCGAAGGCGGTGCTGGAGAGCGAGAACGGATTTACGTTCCGGATCGACCGCGACGAAGAGAAAATCCGCGTCGCGTACAAGAAGCTGCTCACGTATTCCAGCGGCGAGAGCAAGATGGTGGGCATCACGGTCACGACCGAGCGGAACGACCGGATGTTCACGATTACCGGCGACGAAGGCCAGGTGGGCGAGCGCGACTCGAACGTCCAGCTCGCCGGGAACGTCCACGCGAAGGCGAGCGACGGGCTCGAGCTCACCACGGATCGCGCGACGTATCTCGAGGCCGAGGGGATCGCCCGCGTGCCGGGCGCCGCGCAGTTCATGCGCGGGCGGATGAAGGGATCCGGCACGGGGCTGAACTTCGACAAGAACCAGAACATCCTGACCATCGCCGACAACGCCGTCGTGAACGTTGACGCCGACGAGCAGGGCGCGGGCGCGATGCATGTCACCGCCGGCGGCCTCGAGTTCCGGCGCAACGAGCACCTCCTGCGCTTCGATCGCGCGATGAAGGCGACCCGCGAGCACGAGGTCATCGAGGCGGATACGGCGGTCGCGCACCTGGCGGCCGACGAACAGCAGATCGAAGCGCTCGAACTGCGCGGGCAGTCCAGGATCACCGTGGAGAACGCGAGCGCCGGCGGACTGCAGGCGCTCTCGGGCCGGGACATCGACATCAAGTACGCCGCGGACGGGAAGACGATTCAGAACGCCGTGATCAATGGCGACGCGCTCATTCAGTTCGCCGGCGAGGCCAAACAGCCCGGCCGCCAGATCACCGCGTCCAGCATTACCGTGTCGCTGGCGCCGGACGGCTCGACGCCGACCGGGTTGAACGCGCGCGAGAACGTGAAGCTCAATCTGCCCGGCGACCAGAACGGGGTCAGCCGCACGATTGCCGCGGCGACCCTGGACAGCACCGGCGACGAGCGCCGGGGACTGACCGCCGCGCATTTCGTGGACAACGTCCAGTTCTCGGAAAAGGGACCGGACGTGAACCGCGCCGCGCGCTCGAGCATCCTCGACGTGGCGCTGGCGCCCGGCCTGGCGTCGATCGAGGAAGCCAAGTTCACGCGTGCTGTCCGGTTTGTGGACGGCGCGATGACCGCGACCTCGGCGACGGCGAAGTACGTGCTGGCCAAGGGAACCCTGGAACTGACCGGGAGTGAGCCAGGCAACACGACGCCGCACGTGATCAACGACCAGATCGGCGTCGAAGCCTCGCGGCTCGACGTCACGCTCGACGGCCCGCTGATGAAAGGGACCGGCAGCGTGAAGAGCGTCCTGCAGCCCAAGAAGCCGGACGCGGCGCAGAAGCCAGGGGAGCACGACGTGCACGTGCCGGCGATGTTCAAGCAGGATCAGCCGGTCAACGTCACCGCCGACTCGTTGGACTACGACGGCAAGGCGTCAAAGGCGCTCTATACCGGCAACGCCCTGCTCTGGCAGCTCGAGACCTCGATCAAGGCCGCCACGATCACCATCGACAGCGACAAGGGCGATCTGGCCGCGACCGCCCCTCTCGCGACCGTCGGCGTGTTCATCCAGGAAGACAAGGACGGCAAACAGGAGCGCGTGCGCTCGCGCGGGACCGCCAAGGACTTCGCGTATCGCGACGAGGATCGCCGCGCCACCTACACGGGCGACGCGCACGTGAGCGGTCCGCAGGGCGATCTGACCGCCGCCCGCATCGAGATGTTCCTCAAGGAATCGGGCGACGAGCTCGATCGCGTCGAGGGCTACGACGATGTGACGCTGCGCGGGGATACGCAAAAGACCACCGGGCGCCGCCTGACCTACTTCGGCGACGAAGGACGCTATCTGGTGCACGGTATTCCCGTGAAAGTCGTGGACAGCTGCGGCCGCGAGACCACCGGACCGACGTTGACCTTCTTCAGGGCGACCGATAGGATCGTCGTCACCGACGATAACGGACAGAACCGCACCCAGACCAAGGGCAAGTCGACCTGTCCCGGCACGTAGCCTCGACCCGTCCTGATGCCGACCCTTCGGACATTCGATCTCACAAAGTCGTACGGTGGGCGCACCGTCGTGCGCGGCGTCAATCTGGACGTCTCGTCCGGCGAGGTCGTCGGCCTGCTCGGGCCGAACGGCGCCGGCAAGACCACCACCTTCTACATGACGGTCGGCCTGACCGCGCCCGACTCGGGCCGCGTGGAGCTGGACGGCGTCGACGTGACCGCCGACCCGATGTACATCCGCGCCCGCAAGGGGATCGGCTACCTGCCGCAGGAGGCGTCCATCTTCCGCGGCCTGACGGTCGAGCAGAACATCATGGCCATTCTCGAGACCATGCCGCTCGATGCCGCCACGCGGCGCACGAAGCTCCGGGAACTCCTGGCCGAACTGAACCTGACGCCGCTGGCGCACTCGAAGGCCTACACCCTGTCAGGCGGAGAGCGCCGGCGGGCGGAAATCACCCGGGCGCTCGTGATCTCGCCGAAATTCATCCTGCTCGACGAGCCGTTCGCCGGCATCGACCCGATCGCCGTCAACGACATCCAGAAGATCATTTTTCACCTGCGCGACCGCGGGATCGGCGTGCTCATCACCGACCACAACGTCCGTGAAACGCTGCGCATTACGGACCGCGCCTACATCGTGCACGGGGGCGTGATTTTCAAGAGCGGTACACCCGACAGCCTGACGGCCGATGAAGAGGTGAGAAGGATTTATCTAGGGCAGGAGTTCAGGCTGGACTAACATGAAGGCCTGGGAATTGCATACAGCGCAGCCGTCTCATGGGTATTTCGCAGAAACTACACACCAAACTCGTTCAGAAACTGATTCTGACCCCATCGCTGCAGCAAGCGATCAAGCTGCTGCCGATGTCGACCCTTGAACTCTCGGATCTGTTGAACCAGGAGATGGTCGAGAACCCGATGCTCGAGGAGGTTCCGACCGAGGACCTGCAGCCGGCGGAGGCTCAGGCCACGCCCGAAAAGCCGGCCGTCGAGCAGCAGGCGAACAAGACCGACACCTGGGACGATCAGGATTACGAATACTTCTTCGGCGACTACCTGGACGACGGCTACCGGCCGCGCGCCCCGCAGGAGGTCAAAGAGCTCCCGCCGATCGAGAACACCCTCTCCACGGCGAGTTCCTTATCCGATCACCTGCTCTGGCAGCTGTCGATGCAGACCGACGATCCGCTGGTCAAGGAAATCGGGACCGCGATCATCGGCAACCTGGATGACGACGGCTACCTGGTGGCGTCGTTCGACGAACTGGCCTCCATGGGCCCCTGGGCCGTCGACGACGTCGAGCGGGCGCTGCGCCTGGTTCAGGCCTTCGATCCGACCGGTGTCGCGGCGCGCGATCTGCAGGAGTGCCTGCTGATTCAGCTCCGCCACGTCGGGCTCGAAAATACCCCGACCGAGAAGATCGTCACCGAGCACCTCCGCCTGCTCCAGAACCACCAGGTGCCGGAAATCGCCCGCAAGCTGGGGATGACGATCGACGACCTCAAAGAGCACATCGAGATCATCCGCAACCTCGATCCGAAGCCGGGCAGCCGCTACAACCCGACCCAGTCGCAATACGTCATTCCCGACGTCTACGTCGTCAAGGTCGAGGATCAGTACGTGGCGGTCCTGAACGAGGACGGGCTGCCGCAGATGCGGATCAGCCCCGTGTATCGCCGGCTGCTCGACAAGAACGCGTCGGAGAACACCGAAGAGACGCGCGCCTACGTGAAGGACAAGTTTCGATCGGCGCTGTGGCTGATCAAGTCGGTCGAGCAGCGCCAGAAGACGATTCACAAGGTCGCCAACAGCATCATCAATTTCCAGCGCGATTTCCTCGACCACGGCATCGAGCACCTGCGCCCGCTGGTGCTGCGCGACGTCGCCAACGACATCGGCATGCACGAATCGACCGTCAGCCGCGTGGTGACCAACAAGTACATGCACACGCCGCAGGGCGTGTTCGAAATGAAGTACTTCTTCCACAGCGGCATCAGCAGCTCCTACGGCGAGAGCGTGTCGTCGGTGACGATCAAGCAGCGCATCCGCAAGATCATCGAGAACGAGGACCCGCGCAAGCCGCTGAGCGACTCGAAGATCGTCAGCATGCTGCAGCGCGAAGGCCTCGAGCTGGCGCGGCGGACCATCGCGAAGTACCGCGAGGAGCTCAAGATTCCGACGTCGAACCAGCGCAAAATCCTCTACTGAGTTGTCCCAGACATCCGGCGTCAGCGTCGCTGCACTCCTGCGGAGCCGTTCGGAAACGCTTGGGCTCGGCCTCGACCTGCTGTCGGGACGCGGCGGGCTCGATCGGCTGATCACCAGCCCGCACGTGCAGAAGACCGGCCTGGCGCTCGCCGGGTTCCACCAGTACCTCAAGGCCGGGCGCGTGCTCATTTTCGGCGAGAGCGAAGTGCGCTTCCTCGAGAGCCTGGCCGCCACCACCCGATCCGAAGCGCTCCGCCTCGCCTTCATGTTCGACTTGCCCTGCGTCATCGTCACCAACGGGCTGCCGCCGCCGCGCGAGCTGGTCGAGGAATCCGAGCGGGCCCAGGTGCCCCTTCTGAGCACGCCGGTCGCGACGCCGGCCGCGATCGCCAAACTGAGCTCGATTCTCGAGGACACCCTCGCCGAGCGGATCATCCTGCACGCGGTGCTGCTCGACGTGCTCGGCCTCGGGATTCTGATCACCGGGGAAAGCGGCATCGGCAAGAGCGAGTGCGCCCTGGATCTCATCGCGCGCGGCCATCGGCTGGTCGCGGACGACACCGTGGAAGTGCGCCGCCGCTCGGAAACGATCCTGATCGGCACGTGTCCCGAACTGACGCGGCATCATATGGAGCTGCGCGGGCTCGGCGTCATCAACGTCAAGGAGCTCTTTGGCATCGCGTCCACGCGGTCGTCGAAACGGGTGGAGCTTGTCGTCCGGCTCGAACGGTGGGATCCTGCGCGACAATACGAGCGGCTGGGCGTGGACGATGTGTTCGATGAGATTCTGGGTCTGCGCGTACCGTTGATCCGCATGCCGGTGGCGCCGGGGCGAAACATCGCGATCCTGGTCGAAGTCGCCGCGCGCAATCAGCTGTTGCGGGCCCGCGGGCACCACTCGGCGCGCCTGCTCGCGGCCCGCGTGGACGAGAGCCTCCGCCAGCAGGAGCTGCCGGGCGTGCCACCGCCGGCAGACGAGGACGACGACGAGGACGAGGTGCTCGATCGCGGAGACCTGCGGTGAAGAAACGCAAGGCGGCAAAAAGCGCGGCTGGCCCTGCCGAACTGAAGAACGCGGCCATGGGCCGCCGGTTCATCGTTCTCACCGGCCTCTCCGGATCGGGGAAGTCGCAGGCGATCCGCGCCCTCGAGGACCTCGGATATTTCTGCGTCGACAACCTGCCGACGACCCTCATCCCCACGCTCGCCAAGCTGTCGCTGCGCGCCGAAGATCTCGAAAAGGTCGCGATCGTCGTGGACGTTCGCGAGGGGAACCTGCTGGCCGCATTCCCGCGCGTGTTCGAGCAGCTGCGCAAGATGCGCCGGCTGAACCCGGTGCTGATCTTTCTCGAGGCGAGCAACGCGGCGCTGGTCCGGCGGTTCAGCGAGACCCGTCGTCCGCACCCGCTGGCGCCGGGTCGCTCGGTGAGCGAGGGGATCCGCGAGGAGCGCACCCGGCTGACGGCGATCCGGGCGATGGCCGACGAGATCGTGGACACGTCGGACATGACCGTCCACGAGCTCAGGAAATTCTTTCTCGGGCTTGTCGCCCGATCGCGCGCGGGCGCGTCTGTTCGTCACGCTCCTCAGTTTCGGCTTCAAGCACGGCGCACCGGTCGATGCGGACCTGATGTTCGACGTCCGCTGCCTGCCAAATCCGCATTTCGTACCGGCGCTGCGGCGGCGCACCGGCCGCGACCGCGCCGTGGTCCAGTTCATGGAGCGCGACGCCTCGACGCGCGAGTTCATCGAGCACCTCGAGGACTACCTGCGCTACGTCGTGCCGTTCTACGTGGCGGAAGGCAAGAGCTACCTGACCGTGGCGATCGGCTGCACCGGCGGCCGCCATCGCTCGGTGATGATCGCCGAACGGTTGCGGAAGGCACTCGGCAACATCGGCGGGGCAGAGGTCCGCGTGCGGCATCGCGATATCGGGCAGGTGACCGCATGATCGGCGTCGTCGTCGTCACTCACGGCCAGCTGGCCATCGAACTGCTCAACGCCGCGGAGATGATCGTCGGCGACCTGCCCCAGTTCGCGGCGGTCTCGATCGGCTGGCACGACGATGTGACGGACGCGCGGGAAGATATCGCGCAGGCGATTGAACGCGTCAAGGGCGACGGGGGCGTGCTGCTGCTGACGGACCTATTCGGCGGGACCTCCTCGAACCTGGGGATGACGTTCCTCGAAGACAACGAAATCGAGGTGATCACCGGCGTCAACCTGCCGATGCTCATCAAGCTCGCCTCCCTCAAGAGTTCGTCCAATCTGCTCGCCGTCGCGCGCGAGATGCGCGATCATGGTCGGAGTGCCATCTGGGTCGCTTCGGACCTGTTGCGCGGGGACAAGACATGAAGCCCACGACGATGGACACGACGATCAACGCAGAGGCCGCAGAGAGCACAGAGGCTTCCATTGGCCTTTCCGTAAACGGTTCGGACCGATGAAAACTCTGCGTTCTTTGCGCACTCTGCGTTGATCGTTGTGTCATCGTTCATTGACTAGCATGGTGTCGCAGTCCGTCACCGTCGTGAACGAGCTTGGCATGCACGCGCGTGCGGCGGCGAAGTTCGTGCATCTGGCGACGCGGTTCAACGCGCGCGTGAAGGTCGCCAGGCACGGGCGCGAGATGGACGGGAAGAGCATCATGGGCATCCTGTTGCTGGCCGCGGCGCGTGGATCGATCATTACGATCTCCGCCGAGGGCGCCGACGAGCAGGCCGCGATCGAAGCGCTGGTGGGGCTGGTGGCCTCCGGGTTTGGGGAGGACGCATGCAACGTCTGAGCGGCATCGGCGTCTCGCCGGGCGCGGTCAGCGGACGCGCGGTGATCCTGATCCAGCGCGCGCAGGTGCTGCGCTACCGGATTGCGCCGGTGCGCATCGAGCACGAGATCGCGCGGCTCGATCGCAGCCGGTCGCGCTCGCGCCAGCAGCTGTACGACATCCGCGCCCGGGTGGCGCGCCGGCGTGGTCCGGAACTGGCGGCGCTGTTCGACGCGCAGCTGCTCATGCTCGACGATCCGATGCTGGTGCCGCGCGCCGAGGCGCTGGTCCGCGAGGATCTCGTCAACGCCGAGTGGGCGGTGCAGCAGGTGTTCGACGAGTTCAGCGCGATTTTCGACGAGATCGCCGACCCCTATTTACGCGAGCGCAAGGGCGATGTCGCCGATCTGGTCGGCCGGCTCAAGATGAACTTGCGCGAGGGCGTGACCACGCCGCGCGATCTCCTGCAGGCGATCGAGGAAGCGTCCGTGCTGATCGCCGACGAGTTGACGCCGTCGCTCGCCGCGCAGGTCGACTGGACGAAAGTGCGCGGCTTTGCGACCGACGCCGGCAGCCGCACCTACCATACGGCGATCCTGGCGCGGTCGCTCGAAGTCCCTGCGGTCGTCGGTCTGCACGAGGCGAGCAGCCGCATCCAGCCCGGGCAGCTGGTCGTCATCGACGGCACGCGCAGCGAAATTTTCATCGACCCCGACGAGGAGACGCTGGCGCGCACGCTGCTTCACGGCGCGGAGGACGATCAGCCGACGCATCGCGGCGGGGAGGCGGCCCGGCGCCGGCCGGCGGCCACTGCCGACGGTGTGCCGATTCGCCTCGAGGCGAACATCGAATTTGCGAGCGACCTCGCGGTCGCGCGCTATGCCGGCGCGGAGGGGATCGGCTTGTACCGATCCGAGTTCCTGCTGACCAGCAGCCGCGGGATTCCCACCGAGGATCAGCAGGTACCGAGATCTATCGCGGCATGCTCGAAGGGATGGCGCCGGGGCCGGTGACCGTGCGGACATTCGACGTGGACGAAGATCAGCTGGCGCTGCGGTCCACCGATCCGACGCTCGCCGGCAGCTGGATCGCGGACGAGGAGCGCGGCAGCCGCCAGGGACTTCGCGGGCTGCGTCTGAGTCTCACGCGGCCCGGACTGTTTCGCACGCCAGCTGCGCGCGCTCCTGCGCGCGGCGCGGCACGGCTCGCTGCGCATCATGTTCCCGTTCGTGTCGGGCGTGGAGCAGGTGCGCGATGCGCGGCGGCTGGTGGCCGAAACGGCGGCGGAGCTCAAGGCCGGCGGCCTGGAGATCCCGGCCGTCCCCGTGGGCGTGATGATCGAGATTCCGGCGGCAGCCTACACGGCGGATCTGCTGGCGCGCGAGGTGGACTTCTTCACCATCGGCACCAACGATCTCATTCAGGTACCTGCCTGGCGGTCGACCGCGCCGACGAGCGCGTCTCAATGCTCTACCAGCCGCTGCACCCGGCGATCCTGCGGGTGATCCTGATGGTGCGGCGCGCAGCGTCGCGGCGCGGCATTCCGGTATCCTTGTGCGGCGAAATGGCGGCCGATCCGGCGCTGCTGACGCTGCTCGTCGGGCTCGGCCTGAAAGCGTTCAGCATGACGCCGGGCGCGATCGGCGTGGCCAAACACATGCTGTCGGAGATGCGGAGCACCGATCTGCGCGCCCTCGCGCGGCGTGTGCTGCGCCTGCCGACGGTCGAAGACATCGAAACCGAACTGCTGGCGGCGCTCGCGACGATGAGCCGTCCGGGCGTCAGCTGAGTCACATCAAAGGAGATCGGGTTGAGCGCAGAACCCAAGCACGTCGACAAACCGTGGGGCTACGAAATCCACTGGGCCCACACCGAGCGGTACGTGGGCAAGCTGATTCACGTGAAAGCGGGCGCACGATTGAGCCTGCAGTACCACAACGAGAAGGACGAGACCATCTACCTGCACTCGGGCAAGATCCTGTTCGAGATCAAGGAAGGCGGGACGCTGGTGGCGCGCGAGATGCTCCCCGGCGAGCGCGTCCACATCACGCCGAAGACGATTCACCGCATGACGGCGATTGTCGACAGCGACATCTTCGAAGTCTCAACCCCCGAGCTCCACGACGTCGTCCGGGTCGAAGACGACTATGGGAGAGAGGGGAAATAGCTACGCTGGAAATTGAGGAATTGAGGAATTGAGGAATTGAGGAGTTGAGGAATTGGAAGGAATTGGAATGTTGAAGAAGCTGAGGCCTGGAAGTCAATTCCTCAACTTCCTCAATTCCTTACTTCCTCAATTTCAAGTATCAGAAGGGAATGTCGTCGTCGGTCAGCGGCTCGGAGGGCTCGGGGCCGGGGGCGTGGCCGCCCATCGGGTCGCCGCCGCGTTCAATCGCAGCGCCTCGGCCGCCGCCACCTCCGCCACCCAGCAGCACGATGCGGTCGCCGCGGATTTCGGTGGTGTAGCGCTTGTTGCCGTCCTTGTCGTCCCACTGGCGCGTCTGCAGGCGGCCTTCCACGTAAATCTGCTTGCCCTTGGTGAGGTATTCGGCGAGCGATTCAGCGGACTTGCCCCAGAGCACGATGCGGTGCCACTCGGTCTTTTCCTGGCGCTGGCCGCCCTTGTCGTTCCACACTTCGGTCGTGGCCATGTTCAGCGTGGCCACCGCCGCGCCGCCCGGCGTATAGCGAAGCTCGGCGTCGCGTCCGAGGTTCCCAACCAGAATCACTTTATTCACGCTGCCCATCGATGGTCGTCCCTTCGGCTGTCGGTCGTCGTTAGCGTTTTGGCGGCGCGGTGATGTCCTGGATGTCCTTGAGTCGCTGCTGCGCGACGGTCGCCGCCACGTTGTCCGGGTAATTCTTGATCACATACTCCAGCGCTTCCTTGGATTTGTCGTACTGCTTCAGGCTGAAGAGCGCCTGGCCCTTGCGCGCGTAGGCGTCGGGAAGGACCGTGCTTTTCGGGTAGGTGCGGATGACCGTGTCGAACGACTCGACCGCCTTGTCGTATTTGCCCTGCTGGCTGTACGAGATGCCGACGTGCAGCGCCGCGTTCGGCGCCTGCGGCGACTGCGGGAAGCTCTTGACGTACGCCTCGAGCCCCAGGATCGCCAGGTCGTACTGGCCCGCGTAATAGTCCGCCATCGCCGCTGTCGAACAGTTTCTGCGGCGACGCACCGACGCCCGCGGCGCCGGCTGGACGCATCAGCGGCCGGTGCGGCCGCGGTTCCGTCGCCTTCGGGAGCCAACGGCCGCGGCGTATTGCCGGCGACGACCGATTGCCGCAGCGCGTCGAGTTCCTGGCCGAGCGAGCCGACGCGGACGTTGTTGTCGTCCACCTTCTCGCGCAGCACGCGCAGGTCGTTCGCCATCGCGTCGATGATCACCTTCTGATCGGCCAGCGCCTTGCGATTGACGTTGGTCTGTTCGTCGAGCCGGCCATTCACCGTCTTGACCGCTTCGCTCAGGGTCGTCGTCAGCGTCGCGATCAGGTTCTGCAGCTGCTGCGACTGCTCCTGCAGGATGCGGATGTCGGCCATCATCTGCCGCGTTTCCTTGTCGGCGGCGGCGGCCGGCGTGGCAAGGCCGGCGGCGATGACGAGAGCCAGGAGGCCCGTGGATGTTTTGATGCTCATAGCGCTCACTTTGACGTGATCACGAAATGCGCGCGGCGGTTCTTCGCAAACGCCGCTTCTTCATGTCCCGGATCGAACGGGAACTCCTTGCCGTAGCTCACCGTGCGGAGGCGCTCGGCGGGAAGTCCCAGCGATACGAGATAGGCGCGTGCCGCGAGCGCGCGCCGTTCACCCAATGCCAGATTGTACTCGGGTGTCCCGCGCTCGTCGCAGTGTCCTTCGATGGTAATGGTCCACGTCGGGTTCTGTTTGAGCAGCGCCGCGTTGCCGTCGAGGACCCGCTGACCGTCGGGCGTCAGATCGCTGCTATCCAGCTCGAAGAAGACCGGCTTGAGCGGCGAGGTACGGTTGAGATCGTCGAGCGATGCCGAGGACACCGTCTCGTCGCGGATCGGCTCAGGCGGCACGATCGTCGCCGAAGGATCGGCGATCGGTTCGGGCGGCGTCGGCGGCCGCGTGCCGGCCGTGCTGTCCGGCCGCGGGGGAGGCGGGGACGGCCGGGCGACCGGCGGCTTTTTCGCACCGCACGCCGTCGCGGCGATCGCCAGGCCGATCGTCAGCACTCGTAGCCCGTTCATCACCGTCGTATGTCGCATGAATGTCTCCTACCGTGACCAATCCGGCTGATAGTTCGAACCGACGCGCGTGATCTGCCGAACATCCTTGCCGTCGCGCGCCATGGTGAAGATCTGCGTGCGGCCGGCGCGCGTCGACGTGAAGGCGATGTGCCGCCCGTTGGCGGAAAAGGCCGGGCTCTCGTTCGACCCTTCGCCGAACGTCAATTGACGCACGGTGCCGGTCGCCAGCTCGAGGATCTTGATGTCGAAGCCCGGGCCGGTGCGCGACGGCGAACGCGAGCTCGTTGTACGGCGCCGGCGACCAGGTCACGCGATCGGCGTACGACTCGTGCGTCACCTGGCGGAGGCCGAGGCCGTCGCTGCCGACGAGATAGATCTGCGGCGTGCCGGTGCGGTCCGAGGTGAACGCGATCTGCGTGCCGGAGGGCGACCAGGTCGGCGTGATGTCGGCGCCCGGATGATTGGTGAGGCGCCGCGGATTGGAGCCGTCGCGGTTCGCCACGTAGATTTCGAAGTTGCCGTCGCGCGTGGACGCGAACGCGATCTGTTTTCCATCCGGCGACCAGACCGGCAGCACGTTCTGTCCGGTGCCGACCTTGGTCACTTCGTCCAGCGTGCCCTGATAGATATTCGAGATGAAGATCTGCGGCGTGCCGCGGCGGTACGACGCGTAGGCAATCGACCGCGCATCCGGCGACCAGGTCGAATTCATCGTCAGCGTCCGCTGCGTCGTCACGCGCCGCTGGTTTTCCCCGTCGTAGTCCGCGATGTAGATCTCCTTCACGCCGCGGCTCTCGACCGTGCCGTCGAGGCGATCGCCGTCGCGATCCGAGTTGAAGGTCAGCTTCGAGCGCGCCACGCCGGCCAGCGCGCGCTGCTGCTGATGCATTTCGTCGGAAATCGAATGAGCGAAGAGGCGCTTGCTGGTCGCCGCGCCGGTGTAGACGCGCGGGCCGAACGCCGTCTGGCGGGTGCGCATGCTGATCAGCCGCATCTCGACGCGAATGCCGTTGTCGGATTTCTGCACGGTGCCGACGAGCACGCCGTCCGCGTTCACTTCGCGCCAGCGGTCGAGCGGCACGTCGTTGATCGAGGTCGCCGGCGGAATGGTCGCGATGATGTCGTGCGGGATCAGCGCGAACTCGCGCTCGAACTCGATGTCATCCCAGAGGACCTTGCTGATGGTCTTCGCGGCGTCCACCGTGTCGGGATCGTTCGAGAGCGCGATGAAATCAGGAATCGCGAAGCGCGGCGGCGCGCCGCTCTGATCGCTGCTGATGGTCGTGCTCAGGTCGCTCGGCTGCTGCGGCGCCTGGCCGGGCTCGCGCGCGCTGACCCCCGCCAGCAGGCAGCAGGCGACGGCGGCGACGAGCGCGCTCCAGAGGATCCGGCTGGTTCGTGGAAGTGTCCGCATCATGGTGTTTGCAAATGAAAAAACCCGGTCAACGTGAGACACGGCCGTATTCGAAGTTCAGGTGCATGGTCAGCGTGGGATTCGGATATCCGGTCGGAAGCGGCGTCAGCTGGCGCGTCGCCAGCACCGCGCGCTGCGCGCTCAGGTCGAGCGCGGTAAAGCCGCTCGACTTCTCGAGCTCGACGTTGACGATCGTCCCGTCGCGCTGAATCGTGTACTTCACGACCGCCAGGCCGCTGGCATCCGTCCCGCGGTTCCAGTTGGCGCGAATCTTCTCGACCATCAGCACGACGTAGTCAGGACAGCAGAAGTCGGTGACGTCCAGCCGCACGCCCGACCCGCTGCCGCTCGACGTGGAGAGGCCGAAGCCCTGGCCGCGCGCACCGGTCTCGGCGATGGCCGAGCCCGCGCGCGTCTCGGCGCCTCGTGTCGGCGTACGGCCGCGCGCCTCGTTTGGCGCCTGCTTGACGACCGGCGCCGGCGTGGTCGGCGCCTTGGCGGGTGTCTTGGACGGAATCGGCACGGTCATTTTCGGCGTCTCGGCGGCGGGCGCACGCTGCGGCTCGGGACGCTTTGTGTCGGGCAGCGGTTCGGCCTGCACCGCCTTCCCGGAAATCGACGTGACGCCGCCGTTGTTCGGGCCGCCGTTGCCGCCGCTCAGCATGATCGTCATCACGGTCTTCGGCTCGGCCTTCGTCGCCGGCAGCCAGCGGCCCGGCGTCAGCACGAGCCCCGCGATGAGCATGCCGTGCGCGACGACCGAGATGACGGCCATGCGCTCGAAACCGTCCGGTTCGTGCAGTCGATCGCGAAGGACATCGGTCACGTCCACGTCAGATGTCCCCGGGCGCCTTGGTGACGATGCCGATCACTTCGACGCCGGCGTCTTTCAGGCTCGAGAACACCTGCATCAGTTCCTGGAGTTGCACGGCGCCGTCGCCCCGCAGGTAGACCTGCTTGTCGCTGCCGCCGGCGATCTTCTGCCTGATGCGATCCTGCATGACCGCGACCGGCACGCGATCCGAGCCGACGTACACCATGCCGTCGGTGCGATACGTGGTCGGCACCGTCACGAACAACCGCTCGCCGTCGAGCGTGTTGGCGCGCCGCGACACCGGCAGATTGACCTCGACGCCGCGCTGAATCATCGGCGCCGTCACCATGAAGATGATGAGCAGCACCAGCATGACGTCCACGAGCGGCACGACGTTGATTTCCGCCAGGCTGGACGAGACGCGCCGGCCGCGTCCCCGCCCCGGCGCCGCCGATCCGCCCTGGACTCTGCCCGCCACTACGTGAAGTTCCTCTCGGCGATGTTGAGAAACTCCATGGCAAAGTCGTCCATCTCAGAAGCAAACAGCCGCACGCGATTCGATAAATGGTTGTACGCCACGACTGCCGGGATGGCCGCGACGAGTCCGGCCGCCGTCGCGATCAATGCATCGGCAATGCCAGGCGCGACGACGCCGAGATTCGTCGAACCGGTTTGTCCGATTCCCTGAAACGCGAACATGATGCCCATGACCGTTCCGAAGAGACCGACGAACGGCGCGACGCTCGCGGTCGTCGCCAGAATCGGCAATCGCTTTTCGAGCTTGTTCACTTCCACGACCGAGGCGCGCATCAGCGCGCGATCGACCGCCGTCAAGCTCTTGAGAGTAGGACGTGGCGCACCGGCCCGCGGATTGGACGCCTGCGTTTCGCATGGGCTCCGATTGCCGCAACTGTGCCGTCAGCTCGGCGTAGCCGGCCTGGAAGAGGCCGACCAGCGGACTCTCGCTGAGCGATTTGCACACCGCCTGCACTTCGGAAAACTTGTTGCTGCGGCGAAAGACGTCCAGAAAGCTGCTGGACTGTTGTGCCGACCGCCTGAAGACCCACATCTTGTAGAGGATGATGCTCCAGCAAAATACCGAGAGGAGCGCGAGGATGAGGAGCACGCCGGCTGACAACGGCGTCGCCTTCGTGACCAGGTTCAGGATGGTGGTCGATTCCGAGCCACCGGGCGCGGCGGCACCGCCCTGCGCCTGCAACTGCAGGGCAAGGTACGAGCTTCCTAGCGTGCGCAAACTGGCCTCCGCAACTTCTGATGTGCGCCGCTGGGACAGCGCGCCCGAGGGCGAAAGCCCGCGGTCGGGGAAAGTGTGCAGAACTGTATCATGCTGTAAAAATGCTGTCAAACCTATGCTAGGATTGGAGTTCCCTTCTTTTCGATGCTCCGCTTCCTTCGCATCAGGCGGCTGGCCGTCATCGACTCCGTCGAGGTGGAGTTCGAGCCGGGCCTGAACGTGCTGACCGGCGAAACCGGGGCAGGCAAGTCCATCCTCGTCGAAGCCGTCGGCCTCCTCCTCGGCGGCCGCGCCTCGGGTGACCTGGTCCGGACCGGCGAAGACCAGGCGACCGTCGAGGCCATCTTTGAAAGCGCCGGCCGGGAGCTGCTCGTGCGCCGCGAAATCACCGCGCTCGGGCGCAGCCGGGCGTTCGTGGACGGCGAGCTGACGACCGCGGGCGCGCTCAAGGATCTCTCGTCCCAACTTATCGAGCTGCACGGCCAGCACGAACATCAGACACTGCTCGACCCCACGACACACCTCGCGGTCCTCGATAGCTTTGGGGCGCTCGACCAATTCGCAGAGCCTGTCGCCAGGGCTTTCGAGCGTTGGAGTGCGAGCGTCACAGGCGGTCGAGTCAGCGGTGAAGGCGCGGGCGGAGCGCGGCGCTCGCCAGGAGCTTGCAGCGTTTCAGCTGGCCGAACTCGATCGCGCCGCGCTGCGCGATGGCGAGGACGCGGAGCTCGAATCGACCCGCAACGTTCTCGCGAACGCGGAGCGCCTCGAGCGCCTCTGCGAAGAAAGCTATGCGGCGCTCTACGACCGCGACGATGCGGCGCTGGCGACGCTCGGCGGCGTGTGGCGGCGGGTTGGCGAGCTCGCGGGCGTGGACCCGCAGTTTCAGCCCTATCTCGACGCGCGCGACGGCATCAAGGCGCAGCTCGAGGATCTGGCGCGGTTCCTCCGCCGGTATGCGGACGGGATCGAGTCGTCGCCGGCAAAGCTGCAGGAAGTCGAGGACCGGCTCGCTCTTCTCGAACGGATCAAACGCAAGTACGGTCCGCGGCTCGAGGACGCCATCGCGCGGCGCGACGCGCTGCGCGTCGAAACGGCGGGACTCGAACTCACCGACGAACGGCTGGCGGAACTCGAGCGCGAGCGGTCGGCCGCCCGGGCGGTTATCTCGCGGCGGCGGACAGCGCTGAGCCGCGAGCGCCGCCGTGTCGCCGGCGAGTTCGCGCGGCAGCTGGAACGGGTGCTTGCCGATCTCGCCATGGAGCGGACGCGTTTCGAGGTCCGCTTCGAACGGCTCGACGATGAGGCCGCGTGGACCGCGCAGGGTGTCGACCGCGCCGAGTTCTACGTCTCGCCCAATCCTGGCGAGGACCTGCGCCCGCTCGCGCGCATCGTGTCCGGCGGCGAGCTCTCGCGCGTCATGCTCGGACTCAAGACGCTGGCCGCGACCTCGCGACACGGTTTCACGCGCCGTCGTCGAACGGCCGCCGAGCGCGGCAACGCCCGGCCTGATCTTCGACGAGGTCGACGCCGGCATCGGCGGGCGGGTCGCCGACGTCGTGGGAGGGAAGCTGCGCGTCCTCGGCTCCGCGTTCCAGGTGCTCTGCATCACGCACCTGCCGCAGATTGCGGCATACGCCGACACGCACTTCCGGATCGAGAAGCACATCGAGCGCGGCCGTACGAAAACATCCGTGACGCGGCTCGATGATGCTGGCAGAATCGAGGAAGTGAGCCGCATGCTTGGCGGGGCCGGGATTTCCGAAGGCATCCGCGCCTCGGCCCGCGAGATGCTCGCCGCGCGCAGCGGAAAGGCGAAAGCGAAAGGCGAAATGAAACCAAAAGGCGAAAGCGAAACCCGCCGGCGGGTGCCGAGGTAACGCGTGGCCCAGAAGTACCTGATCGAAACCTACGGCTGCCAGATGAACGCGCACGACTCCGAGCGCATGGCCGGCCTCCTCGAGCAAGCCGGCTACGAGGCCACCGAGGATGCCGCGGACGCCGACGTCGTCGTGATCAACACGTGCAGCGTTCGCGAGCACGCCGAAGACAAGCTGTATACGCGCCTGGGCGAGCTCCGCATGCTCGCGCTCGAACACGGACACGATCCGATCGTGGCCGTCGCGGGCTGCGTCGCGCAGCAGGAGGGCCAGGCGCTTCTCAAGCGTTCGAACGGCGTCACCGACGTCGTCGATCGGCACGCAGGCGATCAAGCGGCTGCCGATGCTCGTCGAGGAAGCCGCGAGGCAGGCGCACGAACCGCGGCGCCGGCCGCTCGTCGATCTGAATCCGTACGAAGACGTCTCGTTTCCGCTCGGCGTGACGCGGCGCTCCGACCCGGTGAAGGCCTACATCACGATCATCGAGGGCTGCAACGAGTTCTGCAGCTTCTGCGTCGTCCCGTACACGCGCGGGCACGAGCGCATGCGGCCGAAGGCCGACATCGTCGCGGAAGCCACCGAGGCGGCGGCCACGGGGCACCGCGAAGTGCAGCTCCTCGGGCAGATCGTCAACCACTACGAGGCGCCCGACGACCCGTCCTGCGACTTCACGGCGCTGCTCGAAGCGCTGCACGCGGTGCCGGGCATCGAGCGCATCCGGTTCGCCAGCCCGCACCCGCGGCACGTCAGCCCGCGGTTCCTGGCGGCGATGAAGGATCTCCCGAAGGTCTGCCGCCATCTGCACCTGCCGGTGCAATCGGGGTCCACGCGCATCCTCGACGCGATGCGGCGGCGTTATACGCGTGAGAGCTACCTCGAACTGGTCGCCTCGATTCGCGAGACGCTGCCCGACGTGGCGCTCTCGACCGACATGATCGTGGGATTCCCCGGCGAGACCGAGCAGGACTTCGCAGACACGCTTTCGCTGACCACGGCGGTCGGCTATCACAGCATGTTCTCGTTCAAGTACTCACCGCGCCCCAATACGCTCGCCGACAAGCGGCTGGCGGACGATGTGGCGGAGGATGTGAAGACGGAGCGGATCGTCACGCTTCAGGCCGAGCAGCGGCGGATTCAGATGGCGCTCAACGAGCGGCTGGTCGGCCAGGAGGTCGACGTGCTGGTTGACGCGGCGAGCCGGCGGCGCGAGAGCGAGGTCTCCGGACGGACCACGCAGAACGTCGTCGTCAATCTGCCGGGCCCGGCGGCATGGATCGGGCAGACGGTGCGGGTCCGCGTCGAACGCGCGGGCGCGTACAGCGTCTGGGGACAGGCAGGGCATCATGCAAATTGAAATGTCGATCAAGGGTCTGATGGTTGACCCGATCACGAACACGCCGATTGTGATCCTGCGCGACAAGGACGGCGACCGCGTGCTGCCGATCTGGGTCGGGATCTTCGAGGCCAACGCCATCGCGCTGCAGATCGAGAACGTCACCACGGCGCGGCCGATGACGCACGACCTGCTGCGCAACGTGATCCAGGATCTCAACGCCACGGTCCAGAAGATCGTGGTGTGCGACCTCCAGGAGAACACGTTCTACGCGCTGATCTACCTCGCGCTCAACGGCAACACGCTGGCGATCGACGCGCGGCCGAGCGACGCGATCGCGCTGGCGCTGCGGACGCGCGCGCCGATCTTCGTCGAGGAAGCGGTCATCGACAACGCCAAGCCGTTCGAGTTCTCTTCCGACAAACCCGACGACCAGGACCGCCTGCAGAAGTGGCTCGAGAACCTCGACCCGGACGATCTTGGCAAATACAAGATGTAATGCGCAGCGTCTCGGCGTAAAATCCCGGACACGTCTGTGATCGTTGCTATCGCCAACCAGAAGGGCGGTGTGGGGAAGACCACGACCGCCATCAACCTGGCTGCGGCGCTTGCCATGCGTGGCAAGCGAACCCTTCTGATTGACCTGGATCCGCAAGCCAACAGCACCATGTCGTTCCTGGACATGCCGCAGGTCACGCGGAGCGTCTACGACGCCATCGCCGAGCCCAGCGTGTCGCTCGAGGACGTCATTCTGCCGTCCACGCTCGAGAACCTGTTCATTGCGCCGTCGCGGATCGCGCTCGCCAAGCTCGAGGCCAAGCTGGTGGGGGAGATGGACGCGCATTTCCGTCTCAAGGACAAGCTCGAGCCGCTGCTCGAGACCTATCCGCAGGTGGTGATCGACTGCCCGCCCACGCTCGGACTGCTCACGGTGAACGCGCTGGTCGCGGCCACGCACCTGCTCATCCCGATTCAATCCTCGTATTTCGCGCTCGAGGGCACCGACGACCTCCTCGAAACCATCGAGAAGGTGCGCGTCAGCGTCCCAACCCGGCCCTGCGCATCCTCGGCGTCGTCATCACGATGCACGACAAGCGGACGGCGCTGGCGCGCGACATCCGGGCGCAGATTCAGAAGGTGTTCGGCGGCAAGGTCTTCAAGACCGTCATCACCAAGAGCGTCCGGCTCGAGGAGAGCCCGGCCTACAAGGAATCGATTTTCACGTTCGCGCCGGAGTCCACCGGCGCCACCGAGTATTACCGCCTGTGCGAGGAGGTCATCGACCGTGCCTAGACGAGGGCTGCCCGACTCGATTTCAATGCGTCACGACGAGCACTACGTCGAAGCGCTGGCCGCGTCCGCCGGGATGCCGGTCGGCCGCATGGTGCCGATCGAACTGCTCGATCCGAACCCGAACCAGCCGCGCCAGGTCATGGGCGACCTGGGCGAGCTGATTGCGTCGATCGCGGAAAAGGGGATCATCGAGCCGCTGGTGGTCCGCCAGCGCGGTGAGCGTTTCCAGATCATCGCCGGCGAGCGGCGGTATCAGGCATCGGTCCAGGCCGGCCTCCGCGAACTGCCGGTGGTCGTGCGCGAGGTGGACGACACCGAGGTCATCGAGCTCGCGCTGATCGAGAACCTGCAGCGCAAGGACCTGACCCCGTTCGAAGAGACCGAGGCGCTGCACAGCCTCGCGGACCGCTGCGGGTATACCCACGAGGACCTGGCGCGGCGGCTGGGGAAGTCGCGGACGTCGATTACCGAGTCGCTGGCGCTCCACGCCATGCCCGATTCGGTCCGAAATCTGTGTCGGCTGGCCGACATTTCCTCTAAATCATTGCTTTTGCAGGTGGTTAGGCAAGATACCCCTGAGAAAATGACCGCCCTCATCGAAAAGATCGCCAGCCAGGGCGGCGCCACCCGCCAGCAGCTGCGCGAGGCGGCGGCCAAGCCGAAGCCGGGCCGGCCGAAGCACTACGTATTTGCGTATCGCCCGCCGACCAAGGAATTCAATCTGAAGCTCAGTTTCGGCAAGGCCCGGGTGCCGCGCGAAGAAATCATCGACGCGCTGGAAGCCATCATCCGGGACCTCCGCAAACAGAAGTAACCCACCGACATCAGATGTGCGTCGCATTCAGGTCGTCGGTCATCGGTCATTGGGTCGAGCACGCGAAATGACTCGATCACCGAGTGACCCGATGATCAATGACTCGATGACCCGATAGACAGACCGCGATCGCGAAGCGCAAAGGTGTTCCGCTTTCAAAGAAGAGCCTTCGTGACTCTTCGTGCCTTCGTGGTGAAGTCCTGCGCGGCCAGGTAAGGCTCCGGCCGCGAGCGCACGGATTCGATGAGAGGTTCGAGTGGGGAGTCGGCGGATTCGCAGGCCTGCTCCGGCGGATTGGGGGATTTGCCGAGCCGATTTCGACCATCTAGTTAACATAACATCCATTATCGGACGTTGAGTATTTTGCTAGGGAACAGGGCCTGTGGATGAATTGTGGATGGAATTGTCCGGGGTTTCCGCCGAAACCGGCCGCGATTGCCCGGCTGGCTAGGCGGTCCAGTGCCGCGCGTCGAACGCCGCGTCCGGAAATTCCATTTCCAGGGGCCGCGCCGTGGGATGGCGCTCAATCTCCGCGCCGGCCGCGTCGCAGACCGTGACCACGAAGGAGATTCTGAGGCAGCCGCCCCACATGAAGGTCGTCGACCGGGATGACGCATTCGAGGATGCTGCCGGCCGCCACGGTTCCCGAGAAGCCGCCCTCGGACCAGCGCTCCGGTCCGCCGGCCCGCAGCCACAGCGATCCTGAAGCCCGGCCATTCTCCGACCGTACGAGGAGCCGAAGCCCCTCCGGCGCCAGGAACGTGACGGTCAGCGCGTAGCCGCGTTCGAGGAGCTCGCTCATCGGTTCGGCGCCGTCCATCCGTACATAGAGGTTGTGCTCGTCCGACCCGAAGTAGACCCGGGTCAGGATGGCCGCCTGGCGGTCGGTCTGGTGCATCGCCCCGGCCATGTCGCGGACCTCGAACTCGCCGGCGCCCAGCCACTCGAAGTAGCTCGAATCCTCGCCGTCGATGACCGGCGCGATCTGGGACACCGGATCGAGCTGCGCGATTGGCGCAAGGCCGGCGGAGATGTTCGTCACGAACAGCTCATCCGGGACCGGGCGTTCGAGGAGCCGGTAGACGTTCCGCAGGTGCCGCCGGAACAGGTCGTCGAACTCGGCGTCGTGGTCCGACGAATGGTCGTCGCCGTACCACCAGAACCAGTCGCTGCCTTCGGCGATGAGGATCTCTTCGCGAGCCCGGGCGTGTATGGCGACGTCGAGCGCCCCGGTTGCTTCGGCGGCGTCCAGCGTGTCGCGCGCTTCGGCCAGCTGGCTCCAGCCGCGGCGGTCGTCGGCGTGGCCAATCCAGATGTAGAAGTTCGCGTCGATCCAGGAGCCGGGGAAGATCCCGTCGAGCGTCCGGCGCGGCGCCCGGCACGCCTCGGCCATCGTCACGGTCTCGATCTCCGGGCTGTGCGCCAGGCGTCCGTAGAGCGCCTTGAGGAAGGGGCGGCCGCCTCCCTCGAAATGCTCCCAGGCGTTTTCCCCATCCAGGATGACGAAGATGGTCGGCTCTTCCCCGCCTCTGGATCGGGCGCGCCGTCCGGCTTCCTCGAGGCGTGTCACGAAGTCTTCGGCCGCGCGATCGGCAGGCCAGTTGGAGTACTGGAACCCAATCTGATCGGACAGCGCATGGTCGCGGAATCCGCATGCGACATCGGCGCCGTGGGCGGTGACGCGATACGGGGCATACAGGCGCTCGGGCTGATCGACCTGACCCGAGGCGTCGCGTGCGAACGTCGTGTGGAGGGTCCGCGCCAGGATGAGCTCGTCGGTCGCCATCCACGAGAATCCCGCCTTCTGGACGAGCGGCAGGATGGCGTCGGACACCGACCCCTCTGATGGCCAGAGTCCGGTTGGCCGCCGTCCGAACAGCCGCTCGTGGTACGCCGCCGCGCGCTCCAGTTGGTCGGCGGCATCCGCGGGCCGGACGAAGCGATGTCTCGGCATCGGCGACGCCGGGTGGGTCTGCAGGTACACGTCCGTGTCGCACAGCAGCGGAAGAATCGGGTGGTAGAAGGGCGAGGTCGAGATCTCGATCTGCCCGGCCTCCGCGCGCGCCCGGTAGGCCGGAATGACCTGGCGCAGGAGGTCGAGCTCGACGTCGCGCAGCGTGAGCTTGTCGTCCTCGGAAAAACCGCGCCCCTTTTCCAGGAGCGCGCGCACGCGCGCGTCGCCATCGAGATAGATCGGGTCGATCCAGGCCAGCTTCTGCCAGACCTGCAGATCGCGCAGGTCGTCGGTCGTGAAGCGCCGGGCGGCGCTGGCGATATCCGAGCGGCTGCGCACGTGGCCCCTCAGTCCGAGGAGCTCGGCATAGCGCGGCCGGCTCTCGATCATGTGGTGGCGCTGCGCGTGGAAGAAGTTCTGGAGGATGAACGCGACGTCGTCGTGGCTCAAGGCGTCGGCTGGCCGCAGGCCGACTTCGAGATACCGATCGTGGGCGCGTTCCTCGGCGAAGGCCTCGAGCTGCACCAGCATCGACGGCACGAGATTGAAGGTGATGCGAACGGTCGGAAACTCCTCCAGCATGGCCACCATGCCGTAGTAGTCCTTGAGGGCGTGCAGGCGCACCCACGGGAGGATGTGCTCGCGCGTGACCAGGTCCTCGTAATAGGGCTGGTGCATGTGCCACAGGAGCGCGACGCGGGTCATGGTGTTAGTCTAGTCCGCACGGCATGTTTCGAATTCTCGACCGGTACGTCATTCGAGAGATCGCACTGCCCTTTGTCCTCGGGCTGCTCGTCCTCACCTTCGTGCTGCAGATCGCGACCGCGCTGCAGCAGGCCGAACAGCTGATCGCGCGCGGGGTCGAGTGGTCGATCATCCTCCGGCTGCTGATCACGCTGCTGCCGGCGTCGCTCTGCCTGACCATCCCGATGTCGGTGCTGCTCGGCATCCTGGTCGGCGTCGGCCGGCTGGCCGCCGACCGCGAGTTCGTCGCCATGCAGGCGTGCGGCGTCAGCGTCATCCGGCTGGCGCGGCCGGTGCTCCTGGTTGCGCTGCTCGGCACCATGGCCACCGCCTACGAAACCATCATCGCGCTCCCCGACGCCAACCAGACCTACCGCGAGATTGTCTACGTGCTCGTCGCGACGCGGGTCGAAAGCACGGTCAAGCCGCGCGTCTTCTTCCAGGAGTTTCCGAACAAGATCATCTACGTCCGCGAGCTGCCGCCGGAAGGCGGCTGGCGCGATGTCTTCCTGGCCGACACGTCGCGGGCCGGCGAGACGACGGTGTATTTCGCGCGCGAGGGACGCATCCGGCTCGATCGCGAGAAGCACATCGTTCAGATCGAACTGATCGACGGCACCTCCCACACCGTCCAGGCGAGCAAGCCGGACGACTACGGCGTGTCGTCGTTCAAGTCCTCGTACATCACGCTCGATCCGGAAACCGTCTTCAAGCAGCCGCCGTCACGGGGCGCCCGCGAGAAAACCACCGCGGAGCTGCGCGAGGAGATCAAGGAGGCGGCGGCGCGGCAGGACCCGGCCTACGAAGCCCGCTTCATGATTCAGCAGAAGGTCTCGCTGCCGCTCGCCTGCCCCATCCTGGCGCTCATCGGCCTCGCGCTCGGGACCAGCAATCGCAAGGACGGCAAGTTCGGCAGCTTCGTGCTCGGCATCGGCGTGATCTTCATTTACTACGTGCTGCTCTTCGGCGCGCGCGCCGGCGCCAATGGCGGGCGGATGAGCCCCGAGTGGGCGCCGTGGACGCCGAACATCATCATGGGCATTGGCGCGCGTGCTGCTCGTCATCTGGCGCGTGCGGGCCGGTGACCGGCCGATTCGCTTCAGCGTGCCGGCCTTCTGGCGCCGCGAGCCGAAATCCGATGGGCCCGAAGGGCCGGCGGTCGCCGCACACAAGCCCGCGCGCGGCCGCATCGTCGTGGTCGTCCGGATCCCGCATTTGAACCTGCCGATGCCGCGGCTCCTCGACATCTACATGGCGCGGTCGTACCTGGCGATCCTCGCGATGTGCATGGTCGGCCTGCTGGGACTGTTCTACATCGCCACGTTCATCGACCTCGTGGACAAGTTGTTCCGCGGCGAGACCACCACGGCGATGCTGCTGCGGTTCTTCTATTTCCGCACGCCGCAGTACGTCTACTGGATGATTCCGATGGCGGTGCTGGTCGCCACGCTCGTCACCATCGGCCTCATGACGAAGAACAGCGAGCTGATGGTCATGCGGGCCTGCGGCATCAGCCTGTATCGCGCGGCGGCGCCGCTGCTGATTTTCGGCGTGCTGCTGACCGGCGTGCTGGCGCTGATGCAGGAACGCGTGCTGGTCGTGTCGAATCCTGAAGCCGACCAGCTCGAACGATCGATCCGGCACTGGGGGCCGGCGACGACGACCTCGCTCAGCCGGCGGTGGATCGTCGGGACCAACGGCGAGATGTACCACTACGACCTGTTCGATCAGAGCGCGAACAAGTTCCTGAACCTGCTCGTGTACCACCTCGACGATCGCGACTGGCGGCTGCGCTCGGTGTCCCAGGCGAACGATGTGACGTTCGTCCCGATCGGCCCGGCGGCGGAGGCGAAGGGCGCCTGGATCGCCAAACAGGGATGGACGCGGAACTTCGAGACGGCGCCGAAGCTCGGCGACGATCGGGCCGGCGTGAAGTACGAGTACACGACCTTCACCCAGCAGCCGCTCAAGCTCGATGCGCCGAGCTACTTCAAGACCGACGAGCCGGTCGCGGACCTGATGTCGTACGTCCAGTTGCGCGAGTACACCACGCGCCTCCAGGCAAGCGGCGCGAATGTGACGCCGCAGAAGGTCGCGCTGCAGCGAAAGATCGCGTTCCCGTTCGTCACGATCGTGATGACGATCCTTGCGGTGCCCTTCGCGGTCAGCACCGGGCGCCACGGGGCGATGTACGGCGTCGGCATCGGGATCGGCCTGGCGATCATCTACATCGTGACGATGAGCCTGACCGGCGCGCTGGGCGGCGGCGGCGTGCTGCCTCCGGCGCTCGCCGCGTGGGCGCCGAATATCCTGTTCGGTGCGGCGGCGTTGTACTTAGTGCTGACGGTGAGAACCTGAAGTAGTGTCCGGCTTTAGCCGGACCTTGCAATTGGGAATTCAAAATTCCTAATTCCTGAATTCCCAATTCAACCTTACTCGGCAGGCCCCTGCAGACGGACGTTCCTGATCCAGATCCGCCCTGACGCGCCTGGATTGGTGTTGGTGGTGTCCACGATGAACATGATCGCGCGAACATCCGCCAGCGGCGCACGCGGCGTGTGCGTGACGCCGACCGCCGCCATGTCGGCGAAGAAGATCGTCTGCTCGCGATCGGTTTCGTCCAGGTAGATCGATCGCTGCCAGCGTTCCGGCGGCGCATCCTTCACCTCGGCCCGGACCTGGATGGACACGCGCATCGGCCGCTCGCCGCGAATCGTGAAGGCGAGACGGTCGGACGCCGCGACGCCGTTGCTGGTCTCGACCGCCGCGCCCGCGAACTGCCCCAGGTCAGCGCCGCCCAGCAACCCGAAGCGCAGCCGCAGTTCCATGCCGCCCGTCATCAGGACCGCCTCGATGTCCGAGAGCGATTGCGCATCGCTTTCGCGCGACCAGCCCGCGGCGGTGCGACCGTCGAAGAGCGGCCGATCCTTGCGCGGTGACGCCGGAGGAACCGCCGCGACCGCCGGCGCCGGGTCTTTTCGATCCGCGCGCACGTAGATCGGATTGCTCGTCACCCACGCCGGACCGTCCGGCTGCGCCGCGGAGCGAATTTCGGCGCGGTACACCGCCGGTCGATCGTCGGATGTCACGGTGGCGGTCGGTCCGGGTTGATCGTTGAGAATGGCTTCCCCGTCCCGCCAGATCGACGTGTGGAACGCAGCCGGCGCGTTGCTTCTGACCTGCAGCGTGAGCGGCCCGCCGGCCTTCATCTCGTCGCCCGGGCGCGCGGTTCCGGTCGCATTCGTCGCGGTGAATTCGAACTGTGCCGGGGACGCCCACGAGTCGATCGTCGTGTACAGATGGCCGTTCCTGATCGCGCTCAGGACTCGCGTCGCGTCGGCCGGCGCGTCGCCGGTCAGCGGTTCGGTCGGGACGACGTGCACCGACAGCATGCGGAACGACGACTCGTAGCCGGGAACAGGCAGTGACAGGCCGTTCTGCCCGACCTCTCCCGCGCGCAATTCGAGCTTGGCGTGCGCATCGGCTCCCGCGATCGAGACGACGCGCCGATTCGCGGTCAATTGCTCCCAGCGATGGACGAGCGCCGGCGATTCCGTCAGCAGGCGGCCCATCGTTTCGCTCGCGCGAACCGGGTACGTCAACAGCGCCGGCACCAGGCGCCTTGTGGCCGCCCAGCCGCCTTCGAGCACGTGCACTCGCCAACTGGTGTCCGGATTGACCAGTTCGAGGCCGTCGATCGGCGTGTCCCACGCCGTCCAACTGAGCTCGGTCTTCGGCGAATCCGGATGGGCGGCGATACCGAACCCGCCCAGCCGCCGGACATCTTCGACCACGTCGCGCCCTTCCCCGCCGAGCGGATAGGGCGCCGCATCCATGCCGAGCACGACGTAGTGCCCGTTGGACGTGCTGATCTCGACGCCGTCGAGACAGAGGACGCCGGAGCGATACGCGGGCGGATCGGGCGTCCGCGTGGCATCGCCGTGATCCGTGAAGACGATGAACTGCGAGACCGGCGCGCGCCGCCGCGGCGGCGATCTCGTCGGGCGAGCTGCAGGCCGTCCGATCGATTGGTGTGGATGTGGATGACGCCGCGGATCGCGCCGTCGCGCCAGCTCGTATCGAGCGCGAGCCGGTCGCGGCGGAAGGGCGAGGAACGTGAAAACGACAACGGCGGCCACGAGGGCCGCCGCTGTCACCATCACACGTTTCACAGTGCGGTCGGTGCTACAACTTCGCCGCGGACTTCAGCGCCGCAGCCTTGTCGGTCCGTTCCCAGGTGAACTCGGGTTCGGTCCGGCCGAAGTGTCCGAAGGCCGCCGTCTTCTTGTAGATCGGCCGGCGCAGGTCGAGCTCCTCCATGATCCCGCGCGGCGTGAGCTTGAAGTGCGCGCGCACGAGCTCGGTGATCTTGCTCTTCGGCGATCCGGCCGGTGCCTTCGGTGTAGACCATCACGGAAACCGGGTCGGCCACGCCGATCGCGTACGCGAGCTGCACGAGCGCCCGATCCGCCAGGCCGGCCGCGACGACGTTCTTGGCGATATAGCGCGCCATGTAGCAGGCCGAGCGGTCGACCTTCGTTGGATCCTTGCCGGAGAACGCGCCACCGCCGTGCGGCGCCGCGCCGCCGTAGGTGTCGACGATGATCTTGCGGCCGGTGACGCCGGCGTCGCCGTGCGGGCCGCCGACCACGAAGCGGCCGGTCGGGTTGACGTAGATCTTGGTGTTCTTGTCGCGCATGCTCCTCGGGGATGACGCGATTGATGATCATCGCCGTGACGTCGTCGTGCATCTGCTTCTGCTCGACGTCGGGGCTGTGCTGGCTCGAGACGACGACCGCGTCCACGCGGACCGGCTTGGTGCCGTCGTATTCGATCGTCACCTGCGACTTGCCATCGGGACGGAGATACGGGAGGACGCCGTCGCGCCGCGCGCAGGACAGGCCGCGCGCCAGCTTGTGCGCCAGCATGATCGGCAGCGGCATCAGCTCTTCGGTTTCCGTGCACGCGTAGCCGAACATCAGGCCCTGGTCGCCGGCGCCGCCGGTGTCCACGCCCATCGCGATGTCGGGCGACTGGCTGTGGATCGACGAGAGGACCGCGCAGGTTTCGGCGTCGAATCCGTACTTGCCGCGGGTGTAGCCCACGTCGGCGATGGTGCGCGCGCACGACGTCCTGGTAGTCGATCTGCGCCTTGGTGGTGATTTCACCCGCGACGAACGCAATGCCGGTCGTCACCAGCGTTTCGCAGGCGACGCGGCTCATGGGATCTTTTTCGAGGATTGCGTCGAGGATCGAATCCGAAATCTGATCGGCGATCTTGTCGGGATGCCCTTCGGTGACCGACTCCGAGGTGAACAGGTGCCGTCCGTTACGGCTCATGCCGTGACTCTCCTTCAGCGCGCCGGCATAACCGGTGCGGCCACTTAATCGAACAAAAACACACGGTGGTGAACAGTTAAGCGTACCAGATCAGGCCCGCGGATGAAAGCGATCGTACACGCTCCTCAACCGGGCCTCGAGCACGTGGGTATAAATCTGCGTGGTCGAGAGGTCGGCATGGCCCAGCATCATCTGGATGGCGCGCAGGTCGGCGCCGCGCTCCAACAGATGTGTCGCAAACGAATGGCGCAGGACGTGCGGGCTCAGCGGCGCCCGGATGCCCGCTTTCTGCCCGTGTTTCTTGAGGATTTTCCAGAAGCCGACGCGCGAGAGCGGGCCGCCGCGCGCGTTGACGAATAGCCGCGGCTGAGCTGCGCGCCTTGTCTTTGGCCATCCGGCCGCGCGCCTCGCGCATGTAGCGGCGGATCCAATCGACGGCCTGCGCCCCGATCGGGATGAGCCGCTCCTTGCTGCCCTTGCCGATGCAGGTCAGGAACTCTTCGTCGAGATGCAGGTCCGCGGGTCGCACGCCGATGAGCTCCGACACGCGCATGCCGGTCGCATAGAGCAGCTCCAGCATCGCGCGGTCGCGCAGTCCGCCCGCCGTCGCGACGTCCGGTTGCGACAACAGCGCATCCACATCCTCGAGCCCGAGAAACCGGGGCAGCGCCGGCCACGCTTTCGGCGCCTTGAGCTGGTCGGCGGGATTGTCGGCGCGATGACGGTTGAGGACCAGGAAGCGGTAGAACCCGCGAACCGCGGCGACCTGCCGCGCGACCGATCGCGGCGACAGCCCGCGGGTGCGCTGCGCAGCGCACGAAGCGTTCCAGCGCGCGCCGATCGAGTTGATCGATCGGCACGCCGGCGCCGGCGGCAAACGCCGAGAGCGCCTGCAGGTCGCGCGCGTAGCTGTCGATCGACAGGTCCGCCAGCCGCCGTTCAACCCGGAGATGATCGAGATACGCGTCGATCACACGGCGGTATGCTAACATCCGCCGCTTCCCGAGGTTCTCCCAGCATGCCTGTCCGTTCGAAGTGGCAGTCGCTCCCTACCGAAGCCATCAACCCGGCGACGCTCGCAATCGACAAGCTGTCCCCCGAAGACATCGTCGAAGAGATGTTGAACGAGGATCGCAAGATGCTGACCGCCGTGCAGCGCGAGAAAGATCGCATTGCCGTCGGCATCGACATCGTGTCGCAGTCGCTCAGAAAAGGCGGGCGGGTCGTCTTCGTGGGCGCCGGGACCAGCGGGCGCCTCGGCCTGCTCGAGTCGACGGAGATGCCGCCGACCTTCGGCACCGACGAAGATCTGGTCCTCGCCATCATGGCCGGCGGCAAGGACGCGATTCTTCACGCCAAGGAAGGCGTCGAGGACAACTACGAGGAAGGGGCACGTTCCGTCAATCGCCTCCATCCGGGCAAGAAGGACGTCGTCATCGGCGTCTCGGCGAGCGGCATGACGCCGTTCGTGCGCGGCGCACTGACGAAGGCGCGGCGCGCCGGATCGAAAATCATTTTCGTCACCTGCGATCCGCGCACCGAGCTGCAGACGTTCGTCGATTTGACGATCGCGCCGGCGGTCGGCCCCGAGGTGATCGCCGGATCCACCCGGCTCAAGGCGGGAACCGCCACGAAGATCGTGCTGAACATGCTGACGACCGGCGCGATGATCCGGATCGGCAAGACCTACGGCAACCTGATGGTGGACGTGCAGGTCGGATCGGAAAAGCGCAAGGACCGCGCCAGGCGCATCGTGATGATCGTCACCGGCGTCGAGCAGGACGACGCCGACGATCTGCTGAAGCGCGCGCACTGGAACGTCAAGGCGGCGATCGTCATGCACAAAGGCCACCTGACGTACACCAAGGCGCTGTCGCGTCTCCGCCGCGCCCACGACTTCGTCCGCGACGCCATCGGCGAAGACGTGGAGCCGCGTCTGCGCGAGCTCCTCGATGTCCACGAACGAGTCTGAACCCCGCCCCTAGCCGCGCCGCCGCGGCGCTCCTCGAACAGGCCATCGCCGCGAAGACGTTTCCGGCCGCCGCCGCCGAAGTCGGCGACAGCGCGACGGTGCTCTGGCGGGAGGCCCGAGGCACGCTCACCTTCGATCGCGACGCGCCCGCCGCCGGCGACGAGACGATCTTCGATCTCGCGTCGCTCACCAAGCCGATCGCCACGACGACGGTCGTCCTCGATTTGATCGACAGGCGTCTGCTGGCGCTCGAGGATCCGGTGTCCGTCGTACTTCACGGAGTGGATCGGCCGCGATCGGGAGTCCGTGACGATTCAGGATCTGCTGGAGCATGCGTCCGGTCTGCCGGCGCGACTGCTCGACCGCCCGCCCGATGTCGCACGCGAATTCGAGCACGACATCTGCGCGATGCCGCTCGAGTACGCGCCGCGCACGCGGTCGCTGTATTCCGACCTGGACTTCATCCTCCTGGGGTTTCTGGCGGCCGCGCGCGGACAGGCGACGCTCGCCGCGCAGTTCGCCGGGATCGTCGCGCGCCTGGCGAGCGTCTGGCCGGCCGGTGGCCCGCCGGCCTTGATGTTTGGCGTGCCGGCCGCGCAGCAGACCCTGGTCGCGCCGACGCTGCCGCTCGACGACGACCTGCGGCGCGGGCGGCGACTGGTTGGCGAAGTTCACGACAACTACGCGGCCGCGCTCGGAGGAATTGCGGGCCACGCGGGACTGTTCGGCACCGCCGGCGCGGTCGGCGCATTCGCGCGCGCGGTGCTGAGGAGCGCGCGCGGTGACAGCGCGGTCCCCGCTCCCCTCTCACCCGAGATTGTCGCGCGCGCGATTCGCCGCAGCACGGTGCCGGGAAGTTCGCGGGCCCTCGGCTGGGACACGATGCTGCCGACCTCGTCGTGCGGGACCCGGCTGTCGTCCGCGGCGTTCGGACATGCGGGCTTCACCGGCACGTCGATCTGGATCGATCCGATGCTCGATCGCTACTTCGTGCTGCTGACCAATCGCGTGTGCGGCGGTGGAACGTCCGAGGAGATGCAGCAGGTGCGGCGCGCGTTTCACGACGCGCTGTCAGAACTGTGAGGCCGATGACGCGATCGTGGGCAGGCCGAAGTGGCTACGGCCGGACCGGCTGCCCGTTCGGGTATCGCGGCGGCAGGCTCTGAGGCGATTGATTGCCGCTGCCGAATGGCGGCGTGCTGAACGTCGGCGCGCTGAATCCGCCGCCCGGCGGTGGAGCCGAACCCATCGGCGCATTCCCCTGGTTCGTCCCGCGGCCGTTCGAATTCGCCGCCGAGCGCCGCCTGGCGTGTTTCCATTGCTGCCCGGATTTGCAGTGTTTGCGGCGCCGGGCGCCGCAGAAATCGCGGAGAACAGGAAGGGGATCTCGTTGTAATGGCTGCGTCCGTCGATAACACGGATTGACTCCGCCTTGCTCGAGCTGACGACGCCCATGATGCCGCCGCGCCCGCCGGGGGTGGCGGCCGACGAAAACGCCGGCGCGGTGAACGCCGGCGCCGTGAACCGCCGCTCCTGCCGGCGGAGACGAGACGCGCCGGTCGCGCCTTGCGCTCCAGGAGTCTGGGGCCGGGCCGAGCCTGGCCGGGAGTCTGGCCGGGCGTCTGCGCGGCGCCCTGGGACGAATAGACGAGGTCGAAATCTTTTCCGGTAATCGGATCGGTGTATTTCTTGCGAAGGAAATGCTGCTCAACCAGAATGTCGACCGTCGGGGGAAGCACGCCGGGACCTGCCTTGCGCTGGAACAGGCAGAATGGCCCGCGCGTACTGGCGGCCGCGGAAGACCCACTCCTCTTCGCGCTCGCGCTGCGCCATGTGGTGCCAGACCGGCATCACGGCGGTCATCAAGACGGCCATGACGCTGAGCGCCACCAGCAGCGCGGCCATCGCATATCCATGTTGACCACGTAACTTCATGGCAATAAAATGCTTACCGTTCTCATGCTAGCACGCAACCGCGCCGAAGGCTTTGCCCTCGTATGTCTCGCTGCGCTCGCTATTTGCGCGGTTTCCGCCTGCGAAAAAGTGCCGCTGATGGCGCCCGTCGGATCGTCGATTACGCTGACGGCCTCCGCAAGCGCGTTATCGGCGAACGACTCGACGCGTCATCAACGCGCAGGTCGTCGAGGCAGCCGGCACGCCGCCGCACAGCGGGACACATATCACCTTTACCACGACGCTCGGGCGAATGGTCCCCACCGAGGTCGAAACAGACAGCAGCGGCCGCGCCTCGGCGAGGTTCATTGCCGGCGGCTCGAACGGCACCGCGACGATCAACGCGGTTTCCGGCGGCGTCACGACCGGCATCAACGGCGCGATCAAGATTGCGATTGGCAGTGCGGCGGTCGGCGGCGTCAGCGTGACGGCGAATCCCACGTTCCCTGCCGACGTCCGGCGGCAGCTCGACGATCACCGCGTTCGTGCTCGACGTCAACGGCAACGCGCTCACCGGGACCGCGGTCACCTTTACGACCGACGGCGGGAACGCTCTCTGCGACGGTCGTCCCGACCGACAACGCCGGCAGCGCATCGACGGTTCTCACGACCAACCAGACGGCGACGGTGACCGCGTCGGTCGGCGCAACCACTACCACGACGACGCCTCCGGGCACGGGCGACAGGCACCACGCCGACCACGACGACGGCGGGCCGAGTCCAACTGTGTCACCGTGACCGTCGCCGGATCGCCGACGATCTCGATCACGCCGCCGGCCACGGCGCCACTAAAAGGCAGCCTGCGACGTTCACCGTCACGGTCGCGCCGCACGCGACCAATGGCATCGCCGATTCGTGACGTGACCGTCAACTGGGGCGATGGTCGTCGCGCAGAGTCTCGGTCGCCTCACGCGGCGACCGGACAACCCGTGATCCACACGTTCGCGCGTTCGGAAACGTTTCTGGTCTCGATGACCGTGACGACATCAACGGCAGCGTCACAACAGTCTCCACGTCCGTCAGTGTCGGCGATCCACCGGCATCCACGATTGTGCTGACGCCATCGTCGACGACAGCGGCACACGGCAGTTCGATTTCGTTCGACGTGTCGATCACGCCGCCGACCGGCAGCCGCGTGACGATTTCCTCGGCGACGCTGAACTACGGCGATGGAACGCCGCCGGTCGCGCTCGGCGGAGCGTCGACAAGCAGGCTCCACATCTTCACCACGGCCGGAATCTACACCGTCACGCTGACCGTGACTGACTCATCGGGTCAGACGTTCACGCGGACGGTGGACGTGCAAATCACGTAGCCATCGAGCCATTTGGTCATCGAGTCATTTGGTCATCGGAGTCACTGGATTCGCAATGACTCGATGATTCGATGACTAGATGATTCGATGCCCAATGACCAGATGACCCGATGCCTAGATGACCAAATCTGTCGGTTCGCCGATTTACCAGTCTGCGAATTTTGATCCGTCGAGGGCGGTGCCTTCGGCAGCGCTCTTCACGTCGTAGACGCCAAGCGCCGCCGTCGGGTTGTTGGGGTCGGGTTCGGCAGGGACGGCAATCCAGGTACTGTCGGAGTTCGTGAACGGATCTTTCGGCAGCGCGCGCAGGTAGCCGTTGGTCACCAGGTCCTCGAGCGTCGCCGGATACTGATTCTTGTCCGCGTAGTACTGGTCGATCGCTTCCTTCATCTTCGACAGATCGTCCTTCAGCACCGATTCCTTCGCGATACTCCACGCTGCGCTGGTACTGCACGAGCCCGACCGTCGCCAGGGTGACGATGATCGACATCACCACCATCAGCTCGATCAGCGTGAAGCCGCGGGCCGAGCGGAATTTACCAGTCACGGTACTTGGTGCCGTCGAGCGCGGTGCCCTCGAATGTCGTGTGGACGTCGAAGACGTTCTGGCCGCCCCACTTCGTCGTGTCCGGATCGTCCTGGTAGGAACGAAGCGCCCACTCGGAGGACCGTGGTCATGGGATCGACGGGAACGCGGCGGAGAAATTTCAGCTTCCGGCCGGTCGCATCGTTGTTCGCCGGGACGCCGTTCACGAGCGCATCGAGATCCGCGGGGTAGCCTTCGTTCCCCACCTTGAGTTCGAGCGTGCCGATCTGCTGCGTGTCGGCGGCGTCCTTGTACTTGTCGATGGCCGTGCGGATTTCGCGCAGCGCGCGCCGCAGTTCGGCTTCACGCTGCCGCGTCGCGGTGACCTTGGCGAGCGGCATCGCCGCCGACGCGAGGATCATGACGAGCGTGGACACGACCAGCAGTTCGACGAACGTATAGCCGCGTTCGTACCAGCGGGCTTGCCGTTCCTCGACGCTGTCAGCGTGCATCCATCCTCTACGGTTGAATCGTGACGACGGCCGGGCGGAATTGCAGGCCCATCGCCGTTCCACCGGGTCCGGTTGCGACTCCGCTGACGCCGATGCCCGCCGTTCCCGGGGCAATCGTGTCGAACAACACCGATCCGAGGAGTCCCGTGCCGGTCGCGCCCGTCGCGTCGCCGGAGCGCACGATCGTGATGTCGATGCGGCCGGGCGAAATCTGGCTGGTGAACGTCGCGGTCGAGCCACCCGTCCGCATGAACCCGCCCTCGGTGACCACCTGCGCGCGGAGCAGCATCGGGTCGTAGGTCACGGTCAGCGTGATCGTCGACAGGCGCGTCACGTTCGCGATCGAGATCGGCACCTGATACGGTCCGCCACCGACCCGAATCGGCGTCGTGGGCGGCGTCACCGTCACCAGCGCGGAACCAATGCCCTGCGTCGGCGGCGCTGGCTGGGCTTGCGGCGGCGGTGCGGCCGGCGTGGGCGGCTGCGCCTGGGCCGTCGGCGGCGCCACGGGCGGCGCGACGGGGGCCGGCGCGACTGGCGCGGCCGCAGGCGGCGCCGCGGGCACGACGCCCGGAATCGGCGTCGAGCCGGGCGGGACCGCCACATTCGGATTGCCGAGCGGCGGATTCGACGGGAACTGCGGCGCAGCGGCTGCCGGCGGCGCAACGGGTGTACCCGCACCGGCCGGAACCGGGCTCGGCGCTTCCAGCTCGTTGTTGGTGGCGATCAACGGCGGCGGACCACCGATCGACAGGTTGTTCTGCGCGCCGAGGAACACCGGCTGCAGATCCTGCTGCGGTGATTTCCGGCGCCCGCACGATGTGCGGCGTCAACAGCATCACGATGTCGGTCTGGGTGATCTGCTGGTCGTTGCTCGAGAACAGCTGTTTCAGGATCGGCGTGTGGATCGCGCCGGGAAAACCGGTGAGCGCTTTCCGTTCGTCGTCGCGCAACAGGCCGGCGAGCAGATTCGATTCGCCGTCGCGCAGCCGCAGCGCGTCCGGTGACCTTCCGCGATCCGAACGACGGGTAGTTGGTTCCGGCGATGTTGACGTCGCCGCGCTGCGAGCTGCTCTCGAGCGTCAGATCCATGATGATGTCGCCTTCGAGCGTGACGCGCGTCGGCAGGATGTCGACGTTGATGCCGACATCCTTGAACTGGTACGAGTTCAACGGGTTCACGCCCGCGCCGCCGGTCGCAATCGGCGTGTAGCTGGTCGTGACGACCGGCACCTGGTCGCCGAGGTTCAGCGTGATCTTGTTGCCTTCCGCGCCGCGCAGCTGCGGCTTGGCGATCAGCTTGGTCTGGGTATCGCCTTCGAGGAAGTGCACGACCGCCGCCGGAACCGCGAGATAGAAGTCGGTCGTGCTGAAGCCGCGCGAAATCGTATTCAGGTTGAACAGCGGCGGCGAGCCCACCTGCGAGGGCGGCGTGGACTTCAACGGTGGTGGTCGATCCGGCGTTCGCGCCGGAGCCGGTCGTGGTCGTCGTCGATCCGGGCGCCGACTTCCGGCGACAGCACACCGCCGAGCGCGTACTCGGTCAGGTTCAATCCGTACTGCTTCGCGCGCTGGCGGTTGACCTCGAGGATCTCGACGTCGAACATGATCTCGGCGCGCGCCTTGTCGTTCTGCGCGATCACCCGCTCGATGATCTGCATCGTCGGCACGGTGGCGCGGACGGTGATCGTGTTGGCCACCTTGTTGAACTGAATCGCCGGCGCCACGCCCTGCGGCACGCGGACGATGGTGTTGAGCAGCTGCGTGAGCTCGGCGACGTCGGCGTGCGAGACGTAGAAGGTCTGCAGCACCTGTTCGTCGTACTGGAGGTGCTTCTGCTGGTTGTCCGGAAACACCAGGATGGAGCGCTCGTTGAGCACCTTGTACGACAGCGAGTTGACCGCCATGATCTGCTGCAGCGCCTGTTCGAAGGGCTCGTTGATCACGTGGCTGACCGGCGTCGTGGGCACCTGGCCGTCGTAGACGATGGTGATACCCGCGGCGCTCCCGAGGAAATCGAGGACGTCACGGATGTTCGTGCTCCGGAACGTCATCTTGATCGGATCGCGGGAGGCCGGGTTGAGCAGCGGCTCGCTGGTCGCCGCGCGGGCGCGCTCGCGCAGCTGTTCGATCGCCGGCCGCGGACGGGCCGCTTCGATGCGGGCGCGGATCACCTGATCGAGCGCGACCACCTTGGCCGCCGCCTGGCGATTGCTCGGGTCGTACTCGGACGCCTGATTGTATTCGCCGCGGGCCGCTTCGATCTGATCCTGCGCCTCGAACTCCTTCGCCTTGTCGAAATGCTGGCGCGAGGCCGCGAGCATGGCGCGCTGCAGGGCGATCTTGTAGTTGGCGTTGTCGGGTTCGGCGTCGCTGGCGGTGCGGAAGTACGCGACCGCCTGATCGAGATCGCCCGACTTCATGGCGGCGTCGCCTTCCCGGAACGCTTTCGACGCCGCGCACGCGGATCCGAAGGCGATGGCGGCGATGACGATACACAATTTGAGGCGCGTGCTCACCAATTCCTCACGATCCAGACAGCCGGATATTTTGCCGGCCGCGTCCATCCAGGTACGACATCTCGATCGATTCCGCGTTGATGCGCAAAATCTTATATTGACCGAGGACGGTCTCCCCTTCTTTTCCGTGAATCGGCAACCCGCGGCCGTCGCTGAGCACCGCGACCCTCGTTCCCGAGGTTTCGAGCAGCCCGATGAACTTCAACGGGATCGGCGGCAGCGGCGGTGGCGGCGGCGGACCTTCCGGCTCCGGCGGCGGCACGTACTGCGGCACCGGTGCGCGCGCGACCGTGACGGCGCCGGCTTCGGCTTGAACTTGAACAGGTTGCGGTCGTGCTCCCCCGGCGGCGGACGCTTCTCCGACAGCGCTTCGAGGTGCACCTCCGGGGTGCCCGGTCCGGTCGTGCCGGACGCGTGCGCCGCCTGCGCCGCGCGCGCCGGGCGGGCCTCCGCCGGCCGGTACGGCTGCCCGCGGCCACTGCAGGTACGCCGCCACGGCGACCGCGACCGCCAGCACGCCCATCAGGATCTTCTGGCGGCGTTCAGGGCGCATCGCTGTCCTGCCGGAAGTAGGTGGACAGGTTGACCGTCATGGACAACGGGTCGTCGGCGGTGCTTTCCGCCAGCGTGACATCGTCGATGATGACGAATTCCGGGGCACTTTCGAGCTCGTAGATGAACCGGCAGAGGTCCTTGTAGTCGCCCTGCAGCGTCATCCGGATGGTCATGTGCCGCAGGTGCGAGTCCTTCTTCGGCGTCCTCGAGCGCCGTCGTCCGCGCCTCGTAACGCACGGCGGCCTTGCGCGCGAGCGCCGGCAGGCTGGCGTAGGTCATGCGGCGGGCGGAGACCAGGTCGGCCGGCAGCACTTTCTTGTAGAACACGCTCAGTTCTTCATCGGCTTCTGTCTTGCCGCTCACCAGACTGCGCGCCTGCGCGAGGTCGCGCTCGGCCGCGCGGACGGCGTTGCTGGCGGCCGCGGCGCGATCGGAGGCGCCGGCCGACTTGATCTGCAGCGGGCGGACGATGAGCACGTACGCCAGGACGTTGGCGATCAGCCCGACCAGCAGCGGCACGATGACCGCCCGCTTGTCCGCAAACACGCGTTTCCAGAGCGGCGTCATGACGTGGGCGGCTCCGGGAGATAGACCATCTGCAGGACCGACTCAATCTGGTCGGCTTCGTTCGTGCGTTCTTCGACCGAGCGCAGGTCGCGGAACGTCTTGGTCGCGTCCAGGCGTTCCATGAACTCGTTCACGTCGTTGACCGTGCGGCCGAGCACGGTGAGGTTCAGGATGATGCGGCGGTCGTGATCGACCGACGGGCGGATCGAGGTGATCCGGACATTCGGGGGCAGCGTCCCCTCGAATTGATTGAAGAGCGCGGTCCACGAGAACGTCCGGCGATCGATCAACTCGTTGGCCTGCCGCGCGTCGAGCGCCACGGCGTCCACCTGCCGGCGGTCGATGCTGCCGCGCATCTTCGCCGCGGTGGCGCGCAGTTCGCCGGCACGCGCTTCGTCGGACTCGGCCTGCGCCGCCAGCTCGGTGTTGCTGCCGGAGTCGAAGCGCGCGCGCGTCACGTTGAAGATCGTCGCGAGCGCCACGAGCACGCCAAGCGCGATGAGCCCGAGGTTGACGGCGCGCTCGTTGTAAAACGGCCGCGTGGAGAGATTGGTGCGAATCATGCCGCCACCTTCGAGTCACGGACGAGCAGGCCGACGAGCGGCGCCAGCGTGTCGAGCAGCGCCGGCGTTTCGACGATGCGATCGCCCAGCGTCACGGCGAGGCGCGGGTCGACCGACGCGACCGGCGTCGCCAGGCGCTCGGTGAGCCTTCGCTGCAGCTGGTCGACTTCGACGGACTGCCGCGGTCCGGCGCTGGACGCGCCACACAGCATGACCTGCGAAAAGCCGCCGCCGTTCAGGCGATCCTCGTAATACATCGCCGTCTGATGCACCAGCTCCGCGAGCGTGCCTTCCCCATCGGCGCTGCGGCTGCGGAACGAAATCAGCTGACCGCCGCGCAGGATGGCCATCGACAACCAGTCGGGCGTGACGTTGACGAGCAGCCAGTCTTCGGCGGTGTTCCAACCCGCGAGCACCGCGTTGGCGACGTTGAACGTGGACAGATCGACCACGCCGGCCTGCGCGCCGACCTCGTCGCACACCGATTCGTACTCGGCGACGGTCTCGCGGCGCGCGATCGTGACGATGAACTCCTGCCCGTCCGGTCCGGGCGCGCCGGCGACATAACTGAGCTGCGCGTCCTCGAGCGGAAACGGCGCGGACTTGCGCACCTGCCAGCGAATGAGCTGGTCGAGATCCTCGCCGCGCGCCGGCACCTGCTGAAATTTCACCAGCGACACCTTCGCAATCGGATCCGGGACGACGAGCCCGACGCGGCGTGCCCCGCCGACGCGCTCGAGCACGCGCTGCAGCGCCGCGACGACCACCCGGCGATCGCGCACGTTGACGGCGGTCAGTGACGGGACGAGCGCGCCTTCCGGCAGCGTTTCCATCGCGTGCGCCGACACGGCGGGACGGCCGCGCTGCGCGGTCATCGACACGGCCGACACCCGATGGCCGGCGAGCTCGATGCCGACGGTCGGTCCGGCGGCGGCGCCGAGAGAGAAGGCTGGCATCTTCATTCGACGAACGTCACCTTGTTGATTTCGCGGAGCGTCGTCAGCCCCTCGAACACGCGCTCGACGGCGGATTCACGCAGGAAGCGCATGCCCTCCTCGCGCGCCGCCTTCTTGATTTCGGACGTCGGACGCTTCTCGAGAATCATCTCGCGAATGCGGTCGGTCAGATCCAGCAATTCGCAGATCGCCTGGCGGCCCTTGAACCCGGTGCCGTTGCATTCGATGCAGCCGACGCCCTCGTAGAACGTGTGGGTGTGCTCGAGCGCCGGATCGAGGCCCGATTCCTCGAGCAGCGCGCGCGAGACCGCCACCGGACGCTTGCAGTGGGTGCAGATGACCCGCACCAGGCGCTGCGCCAGCACGCAGTTCAGCGCCGACACGAACTGATAGGCCTCGACGCCCATGTTGAGGAAGCGGCCGAGCACGTCCAGCACGTTGTTGGCGTGGACGGTCGTGAACACCAGGTGGCCGGTCAGCGCCGAGTTGATCGCGATCTGCGCGGTTTCGTTGTCGCGGATCTCGCCGACCATGATCTTGTCCGGATCGTGGCGCAGGATCGAGCGCAGGCCGCGCGCGAAGGTCAGGCCCTTTTTCTCGTTGATCGGAATCTGGGTGATGCCGCGCAGCTGGTATTCGACCGGATCCTCGATCGTCAGGATCTTGTCTTCGGGCGACTTGATCTCCGAGAGCGCCGCATACAGCGTCGTCGTCTTGCCGCTGCCGGTCGGGCCGGTGACGAGCACCATGCCGTACGGCTCGGCGATGTACTTGCGGAAGCGCTTCAGCTCCGCTGCCGGGAATCCGAGGATGTCGAGCTTCAGCTCGGTGAACTGCTCGCTGATCGATTCCTTGTCGAGGATGCGGATGACCGCGTCTTCGCCGTGGACGCTCGGCATGATCGACACGCGGAAGTCGATCGTCTTGCCCGGCATCCGCAGCTTGAAGCGGCCGTCCTGCGGGACGCGCTTCTCGGCGATGTCGAGCTCCGCCATGACCTTGATGCGCGAGATGATCGAGCTGTGGAACTGCTTCGCGATCGGCCGCATCGCCGGCTGCAGGACGCCGTCGATTCGATACTTGACGTACACCGCATCGTCCTGCGTCTCGATGTGGATGTCGCTCGCCCGCCGCTGAATGGCGGTGTAGATCGTCGAGTCCACCAGCTTGATGACCGGGCTGATGTCGCTCGTCAGCCGCTCGACCGTCAGGTTGTCTTCGCTGGCGTCGTCGTCCTTGAGCAGCTGCATCTGAAAGCTCTGGGTCGCGTCTTCGAGGACGCGCTGCGAGCTCTCGCTCTTCTTGAGGATCGACTCGATCGCCGAGCGCGGGCCGACCGCGACCTTGATCGGCGTGGCCAGCAGCACCGCCAGCTCGTCGATCATCGGCAGGTCGGTCGGGTCCGAGACGACGATCGACAGCGTCTTGCCGTCGCGCCGATACGGCACGAACCCGTAGCGCAGCATCAGATCGGCCGGCAGCGATCGGAACAGCTCCTGGTCGATCCGGAACGTGTTCATGTCGATGAACTCGAGCCGGTAGCGCTCCGCCAGCCGGCGCGCCTGTTCCAGCTCGGCGATCCGATCGGCGGCGCCGATCTCGGTGCCTTCGACGTGCAGCGGTGCGGGCGTCTGTGATCTCGGCCATCAGGACAGCACCGAACTGAGCTGGAAGAGCGGCATGTAGAGCGCGAGCAGCAGGCCGGCGATGACGATGCCCATGATGACGAGCAGCGTGGGCTCCACCAGCGTGACGAAGCGGTCCATGGTGGTCGAGATTTCCTCGTCGTAGAAATCCGCGACCGTGTTGAGCATGTCCTGCAGCGCGCCGGTGGACTCGCCGATCTCGGCCATCTTCACGGCGACTTCCGGAAAGACGCGCCGCGCCTCGAGTGCTGACGCGAACGACACGCCTTCGCGAACGCGCGCGCCCACCACGTCCAGCTCGCTGGCGATGAACTGGTTCCCCACCGACTTCGCGGCGATGTCGAGCGCGTTGACGAGCGGCAGGCCGCCGCCGAGCAGCGTCGCCAGCGTGCGGGCCATCTGCGACGTCGCGAACTTGGCGGCGATGTCGCCGACGACCGGGACGCTGCAGCACGAGCCGGTCGAACCGGGCGCGCTGTCCCGGCTGGCGCAGCCAGATCGTGAGTGCGGCGCCGCCGCCGACGATCGCCAGCAGAATCAGCAGCGCCTCGCCGCGAACGAACGACGAGATGCCGACGATGATGCGGGTGACGAGCGGCAGCTGCGCGTTGAAGGACGCGTAGAAGTCCGAGAACGCCGGCACGACCTTCAGCACGATGATAGATACGAGAACCAGCGCCAGCGAGATGAGGATCGCCGGATAGATGAGCGCGGACATGGTCTTCCGCTTCACGTTGGCGATGATCTTGGTGTATTCCACGAACCGGCGCAGCACGGCGTCGAGGCTGCCGCTCCGCTCGCCGGCGATCAGCGAGGCGACGTAGACGCTCGGAAAGAGCGCCGCATGGGCGGCAAACGCGTCCGAGAGCGCCGAGCCGGCGCGGACCCGCTCGTGGACATCGGTCAGCACCGCGCGAAAGACCGGCGAGTCGATGCGCCGCTTGAGCAGATCGAGCGACTGCACCAGCGGCATGCCGGCGCGCAGCAGCGTGGCCAGTTCCTGGTTGAAGATCAGAAATTCGCGGCTGGGAATGCTGGAGCGGCTGGGCAGGCGGAACGCAAGTCCGCCGACAGCGCCCTTCGGCCGCAGTGAAAGAACGTAAAGTCCCTTCTCCTCCAGCTCATGGCGCAGCCGGGCCTCGTTGTCGGCGATGTAGACGCCTTCGACGATTTCGCCGCTGGTGGACGCGAGGCGACAGCGGAACTCCACGCTTCAGGCGCCCCCCGTCTGGCCGCAATTCATTGTCGGCGTGGACATTAGTCGGATTCCGATTATAGCAGTCTATTTTATCGGCTCGAGCGTACTTGGACCCCACAGCGACGGTAAAAGCTGCGCAACATGTCGCCTTGAATGTCAGACGATTCAGACGTCAAAGAGCCGGCCGGAGGCCGGTAGTCAGCCGTGCAGCCGCGGGAAGCTCATCGGGGATCGACGTAGGCGTGGAACACGCGAATGCCCAGCTCGCGCGGGTCCTTGCTCGCCCCCGCCGTGACCGTCATGGGGACGAAGGTCGGGTCCACGAGAATCTGGAGCTCGCTCAGGTCCGCATCGCCCATCAGCGCGCCGGGCAGCTTGATCTTCTTCAGCGTCGCGCGTGTCCGGTTCCATCGCGAACTGCTCGACGGTCTGGCCCCCCAGGACGATCCGGACCTGCTGGGTGCCGTGCAGCTCTTTGCCGGGGCTGTCGGCGTCGAAAAACAGCACCGAGTCCTTCTTGGGATTCTTGAAGGCCAGCGTCGCCTGCTTCTTCGTCCACTGCCATTCGATCGCCGAGTCGTGGGACGCGGCTTCGGCCATGTGCCAGCCGTCCTTGAACACCGTGAAGAGGTTGTCGGTCTGCGGCAGCAGCTGGAGATGCGCCACCTTGTATGAATGCTGGCCGACGTTCTCGCCGGTCAGCGCCAGGCGGTGCTGGTCCTTGAGCGAGTGCAGGCCGACCTGGATGGTCGCGTCGCCGACGTACGGAAACACCGGCACGAAAATCGTCCGCGTGTACTCAATCGTCTGCCCGGGTTTCCACTGCGAGGTCGGCGTCGGCGGATTGTGATCGTCATCCCACATCCGCTCTTCGTCGGTGTCCACGACGTGGACGAACACCCGGTAGTCTTCGTTGAACGAGGCGTTGTCGGCGACGACGAACTTATATGTGAGCTCCAGCGGGCTTCCCGCCGGTGCGCGTTCGTTGCTCAGTTTGAGGGAGGGCGTCGCGACCGCCGGCGTCTCAGGCTCGGTTTTCGAGCACGCGGCCGAAGCGAGCGCCGCCGCAAGGGTCACGGCGTACGCACACAAGCGAAACTGCTGGCGGATCATCATGCTGGAACGGTCTCCGGTTTCGTTCAGGTCTACCGAGCGGACGCAGGATCGTACCGGATCTCCTGGGGTGACGCAATCGGAGTTCGAGGCCTTGTGCTACAGTTCTCGCGCCGAAGGAGCGTTGAATGTCGCAGGAAGCGCTGGGGTTAGTCGAAACCAAGGGACTCATCGGATCGGTCGAGGCCGCTGATGCCATGGTGAAGGCCGCCAACGTGATCCTCATCGGCAAGGAATACATCGGCGCCGGCTACGTGACCGTGATGGTTCGCGGCGACGTCGGCGCCGTCAAAGCGGCGACCGACGCGGGCGCCGCCGCGGCCCGGCGCGTCGGCGAGCTCGTCGCCGTTCACGTCATCCCCCGCCCCCACACCGAAGTCGAACGGATCCTGCCGAAAGGCGCCTAGCCCATGGCCGAAGCCGCCGGCGCGGCTCAAAGCGATCGCGACCTCGCGTCCATTGCGGAAGCGCGGGCCCTGGCGCGTCGCGCCAAACAGGCCTGGCTCGAGCTCGCGGAATTCAGCCAGGAGCGCATCGACGCCATCGTGGACGCCGTCGCCGCCGCCGCGACGCCGCAGGCCGAAGCCTTTGCGCAGCTCGCCGTCGACGAAACCGGCTACGGCGTGGTGGAAGACAAGGTCCAGAAGAACCTGTTCGCGTCGCAGAAGGTTTACAACTTCATCAAGCCGATGCGGACGGTCGGCGTCGTGGCCCGCTATCCGGAGCGCGGCGTCATCGAAATCGCCGAGCCGTTCGGCGTCGTCGCCGCCGTGGTGCCGTCCACCAACCCCACGTCCACGGCGATCTACAAGATCCTCATCTCGCTGAAGGCCCGGTGCGCGGTCGTCCTCAGTCCGCATCCGTCCGCGGTCCGCTGCATTACGCGCGTCGCTGAAGTGTGTGAGGAAGCCGCACGGCGCGCGGGCGCACCGCAGGGCGCGGTCAACTGGATGAAGACCGTCACCATCGAAGGCACGCAGGAGCTGATGAAGCACCGTGACGTGGCGGTCATCCTCGCGACCGGCGGCATGGGACTCGTGCGAGCGGCGTACAGCGCGGGCAAACCGGCCTACGGCGTCGGTCCGGGCAACGCGCCGGCCTTCATCGAACGCACGGCCGACGTCAGGAAAGCCGTGCGCGACGTCGTCACCGGCAAGACCTTCGACAACGGCGTCCTCTGCTCGTCGGAGAACTCCGTCGTCGTCGACGAGGCCGTTGCGGACGCGGTGAAGCGCGAGTTCGAGGCGCAGGGCGGCTACTTCATGTCGAAGTCCGAGATGGACGCGCTCGCGCGCGTGCTGGTCTCGCCGCAGCGACTGCCGAACCCGGCGCTCGTCGGCAAGTCGGCCACGGTCATCGCCGAGAAAGTCGGGATCACGGTGCCGTCCAACACGCGCGTGCTGCTCGCGCCGCTCGACGGCGTCGGCCGCGACTACCCGCTGTCGATCGAGAAGCTCTGCCCGGTCCTCTCCTATTACGTCGTGCGCGACTGGCGCGAAGGCTGCGAGCGATGCAAGCAGATCCTGCGCTACGGCGGCATGGGCCACACCATGTCGATTCACTCGCAGAACGACCAGGTGATTCTCGAATTCGGCCTGAAGAAGCCGGCGTTTCGCATCGTCGTCAACTCGCCGACCACGCACGGGTCGATTGGGTTGACGACCGGCCTCGATCCGGCGATGACGCTCGGGTGCGGCGGCTACGGCGGCAACATCACGTCGGACAACATCTCGCCGCGCCACCTGCTCAACATCAAGCGCCTGGCGTACGAGATTGCCCCGGCCGCCAATCGCTTCGAGCGCGCCGGCAACGTGAGCGTGTCCAGGCCCGCGGCGCCAGGCGCTGCCCGGGTCCGACGGGATCCAGGCCGATGTCCTGACCTCCCGGATCGACCAATTCCTAGGTGCGCGAGGTTTCAAGGGACAGCCCGGCGGCGATGCCGGTCAGGCCCGGACCGCCGCGCCGGCGTCCAAACCGGATGCGGCGCCGCTCGATTTCGTGTGCGAAGAGGACGTCCGGCTGGCGATCCGGTCGGGGACCAAGCTTGTCGTATCCGAGCGGGCGATCATCACGCCCGCCGCGCGCGATCTCGGCGAGGCGCAGCGCGTGTTTTCGATTGCACCCTGGCGGGGCTAACTTACACAGTTCTTCTCCTTCCCGCTGAGCCAATTGGACTTATTGTTGACCTCACTACTACCGGGTGGTAGCATCTCGCGGGCGTAATGATTCGACGTTTACCGGAACGTCTTGCCGGCGCCGTCCTCTGTCTGCTCGCTTCGGCGGCATGCGGATCGGGCATCAAACAGGCCTCGCGCGCCGGAGGTGTCCCACCTCCCCCGCCGCCGGCCACTCAGCCCGCGCCGCAGGTCGTCGCGCCGCCGCCCGCGCCGCCCGAAGACCCCGTCCTGACGCTCATCGCCCAATCAGAACAGCGCTTCGAGGCCGGCCAGAAGGCGCTGGCGGATGGCCATGTCGAGGCGGCACGGCTCGAATTCGACAAGGCGATCGCGATGCTGCTCGAATCGCCGTACGGCGGACGCACGGAGCCGCGTCTCCGCGCGCATTTCGATCGGCTCGTCGACCGCATCAGCACCTATGAAGTGAAGGCGCTGGCGCAAGGCGACGGCTTCACGGAAAAGCAGTACGAGCCGGCGTCGATCGACGAACTGCTGGCGGTCTCGGCGTCCCTGCTGCCGCCCACGTCACCGGCGCTCCAGGATACGGTCCGCTCGGACCTGCAGGCCGGCGGCTACGACATCGCGATCCCGCTCAACCAGCGGGTGCTCGCCTTCGTGGATCTGTTCCAGGGACGGCTGCACGATTTCCTGCAGGAAGGGCTCCAGCGCGGCAGCCAGTATCTGCCGATGATTCAGAACGTCTTCCGCGCCGAGGGACTGCCGCTGGATCTCGCGTACGTCCCGCTGGTCGAGAGCGCGTTCAAGCCGAACGCGCTGTCGCGCGCCAACGCGAAAGGCGTCTGGCAGTTCATGCGCGGGACCGGGCTCGAGAACGGGCTTGCGCCAGGACTGGTACATCGACGAGCGGTCCGACCCGGAAAAAGCCACCGTCGCCGCGGCGAAATATCTGGGGACGCTCGGCAAGCTGTTCGACGGCGACTGGCACCTCGCGCTGGCGTCCTATAACGGCGGCCCCGGACGCCTGCAGCGCGCCATCAAGACCTCGCGCGCCGACGATTTCTGGTCGCTCGCCGCCAATCCGCGCGATCCTGCCGCGCGAAACCCGCGACTACGTGCCGATGATTCTCGCGGCGATCATCATCGCCAAGAATCCCGCGCAGTACGGCTTCGAGCTCCTGACTGAGCCCCCGCCGCAGTACGAGACGGTCAGCCTGTCCCGGCCCGTGGATCTGCGGCGCATTGCCGAGTGGACGGACACGAGCGTCGACCACATCCAGACGCTCAACCCGGAACTGCGACGCTGGACGACGCCGGTCCGCGACGAGGCCTACGAGCTGAAGGTGCCGGTCGGGACGAGCGGTCAGGTCCAGAGCCAGTTGTCCACGTCGTCGGTCACGCTGGCGTCGCTCAACTGGTACACCGTCAAGAAGGGCGACACGCTCGCGCTGATTGCGCGGAAGCTGAGCGTGAGCCGGACGGATCTGGCGGAAGCCAACTACCTCTCGAATGCGTCCAGGGTCACGCCGGGACAGAAGCTGATGGTTCCGCGCGAAGCGACGGCGCTCATCGCCGGCCGGACGGATCTGCCGGTGCCGGTCGCCGATTCCCGTCCGCTCACCGCGGACAAGGTCGTCCCGGCCGTGTCGTCCACGAGCTCCGATCGCGTGAAGCTGGTGTACCAGGTCAAGAAGGGCGATACGCTGAACTCGATCGCCCGCGTCTTCGGCACGACGGTGGCCTCGATCCAGAGCTGGAACCGCATTCCCGGCACGCAAATCCGCGCCGGCGACCGCCTCACGATTTACACCGCTCGCGCCAACTAACGCACGTACACGCTGCTTCATGACCGACGTTTACCGCCGAGACCGCAGAGTCCGCAGAGAGTCGACGGATCGACCGTCGCGACCGACGTCAGCGTCGTGCCGATCGCCGGAGGAACGACATAGTCATCGCGCGATCGTCCTCACGACGGCAGCGCCGGTCGCGTGCGACGCCGTCGAATCCTCCACCTCCGCGGCTCAGCGGCTCTGCGGTTGCAACGTCGCTCGTCGATGGCGGGCACGCTGCCACGAGTTGTGCAAATTCTGCAATCGAACCTGCCGCTGCGGAAAGTCGCTGTAAATCCGTCCGGCAGCTGCTGACGCGTATCTTGCAGTGGCGGGCGCATGCTCGCGTGTCTGCGGACGGCCGCTCTCTTTGGCATCGACGCGTCGCCGGTGCAGGTCGAGGTCGATGTCTCGTTCGGCATTCCGTCCTTCACGATGGTGGGGCTGCCGGACGCGAGCGTGCGCGAGAGCCGCGACCGCGTGAAGAGCGCGATTCGCAATTCCGGGTTCGAATTCCCGCCGCATCGCATCACCGTCAACCTCGCGCCGGCCGACGTCCGGAAAGCCGGCTCGGCGTTCGATCTGCCGATCGCGCTCGGGGTGCTTGGCACGCAGGGCGTTGTCGAGCGCCGCGAGATTGCAGATACCGTGGTCCTCGGCGAACTCTCGCTCGACGGCGCGATCCAGCCGGCGCGCGGCGTCCTGCCGATCGCCGCGGCCGCGCGGCGCGCCGGCATCGCCAATGTGCTGCTCCCCTGCGCCAACGCCGGTGAGGCGGCCATTGTCGAAGGGCTGCGCGTCATGCCGGTGGCGTCGCTCGCCGACGCCGTGCGCGCATTGAATCGACCGGAGACTGCCGTGACCGCGCGTCACGTGGCTGCGCCCATCGCGTTGCCCGCTCAGGACGCCGTGGATCTGGCCGATGTCCGCGGCCAGCTGCTGGCGCGGCGCGCGCTCGAGATCGCCTGCGCCGGCAATCACAATCTCCTGATGGTCGGTCCGCCCGGCAGCGGCAAGACGATGATGGCGAGACGGCTGCCCGGGATCCTGCCGCCGCCGACTTTCGACGAAGCGATCGAGATGACCGCCGTCCACTCGGTCGCCGGCCTGCTGCCGACCGGCGCGGGCCTGCTGTCGTCGCGGCCCTTCCGCGCGCCGCATCACACGATCTCGAACGTCGCGCTCATCGGCGGCGGGTCGCAGCCGCGGCCAGGCGAAGTCAGCCTCGCGCACCGCGGCGTGCTGTTTCTCGACGAGATGCTCGAGTTCAACCGCAGCGTCCTCGAAGTGCTCCGCCAGCCGCTCGAGGAAGGCTTCGTCACGATTGCCAGGGCGGCGCGCACGGTCGTCTTTCCCGCGCGCTTCGTGCTGGTCGGGGCGATGAACCCGTGTCCGTGCGGCTTCTTCGGCGACCCGGCGCGCGAGTGCCGCTGCACGCCGCAGCAGATCGAGCGCTATCGAGGCCGCATGTCGGGGCCGCTGCGCGACCGGCTCGATCTGACCGTCGATGTCCCGGCCGTCGCACCCGATGCGATCGGCGCGGCGAACGACAACGAATCGTCGAGCGCCGTCCGGACGCGCGTGGTCGCGGCGCGCGAACGGCAGCGCGCGCGCTTCGCCGGACTGGGCGTCGCGACCAACGCGGAGATGGGGCCGCGACTGATGGCGGCGCACTGCCGTCTCGATGGCGGCGGCGCTCGATTGATGAGTGCGGCGATCACGCGCCTGGGACTGAGCGCGCGCGGCTACGACCGCGTGCGCAAGGTCGCGCGGACGATTGCCGATCTGGCCGGCGCCGACGACATCGCCGACGCCCACGTCGCGGAATCGCTGCAGTTCCGGATGCGAACGTAAGCGCGCGCCAGGACATCAACGGCGCGTAAACGTTTTGTAGTCCGCAAATATCGCGCCTGATGAGCTTGACAGTGCCAGGGGGCGGACCTAGGCTCCGCCACGACCGAGCACCGCCTGTCGTCGCGTGTGCGGCGCGTGACCAGCGTTCGTTCCGGTCGCGCGCGACGTTTATCTCCCGTAGACGATCCGACTGCACACGGAGACTCACATCATGAAACCGATCACCATCAATGGGATCACTATCGATCCCGGCGCGCCGACGGCTGCGCTCGCCTCCCTGTCGCTGAACAACGCGACCGCGAAGAACTCCGACTACATCATCGTCCAGACGAAGCAGCCGCTGGACCGATCGCAGCGAGCGGCGCTGGCCAAGGTGGGGGCAAAGATCACGGAGTCCGTGCCGGGCGATGCGTACATCTGTTACTTCCCCGGCACCGATCTGAAGAAAGTGCGCGCGCTGCCGTTCGTCGACTTTGCGGATCTCTATCCGCAGGCGGTCAAGATGTCGCCGACGCTGCGGGACATGCAGCCCCAGCCGGGTGGCGTATCGGCGCTCGCGGCGGTCCTCGAATCGCCGGGCGAGCTGGATGACACGCGGATGACGGTCGATGTCGTGCTCCACCGCAACGCCAACTCGGCGAAGGCCGCGAAGAAGATCGCCGCCGCCGCGCACCTCACCGCCGAGCAGGTGAAGGTGTTTCCGAACAAGGTCAGGATCATGGTGAAGGCGCGGCGCCTGAACGACGTCGCCGCGCTGGACGATGTGCGGCACATCGAGCCGGTCATGCCGCGCAAGCTCGCCAACAGCATCGCCCGCGGCATTCTGCGCGCGCCAACCGGCGTGAACGCGCCGGGCGGTGAAGGCGACGGAGAAATCGTCGCCGTCGCCGACACGGGGTTCGACAAGGGATCCACGACGAACGTGCATCCGGCGTTCAAGAACCGCGTCAAGAAGCTCTATGCGCTCGGGCGCCCCGGACGGAAAGACGATCCCGATGGCCATGGCACGCACGTCTGCGGTTCAGTGCTCGCCGACGGCGTATCGACCGCCGACGGCCCGGTGCGCGGCACCGCGCCCAAGGCCAGGCTCGTGATGCAGTCGGTGCTCGATTCCGGCGGCGGGCTCGGTGGCCTGCCTGACGATCTCACCGATCTCTTCAACCCGCCGTACACGACCGACAAGGCGCGCATTCACACCAACTCGTGGGGCAGCACCAGCAATTTCGGCGTCTACGATTCGCAGGCCGAGGAACTCGACGCCTTCGTCCACACGCATCGCGACCTGTTGATTTGCTTTGCCGCGGGCAACGACGGGATCGACAAAAACGCCGACGGGCAGATCGACGCCGGCTCGGTCACGCCGCCGGGAACCGCCAAGAACTGCCTGACGGTTGGCGCGTGCGAGAACAATCGGCCGGACCGCGTGCTGACTTACAAACAGGGCTGGCCGTCCGACTTCCCCGCCCAGCCGATCGCGAACGACAAAGTCTCGGACAACCCGCAGGGCATGGTGGCGTTCAGCAGCCGCGGTCCGACCAACGACGGCCGGATCAAGCCGGAGGTGGTCGCACCCGGGACGTTCGTGCTGTCCACGCGCTCGCGCGCGACGATGTCCAAGGGCTGGGCGCTGTCGGGTGATCCGCTGTACTTCTTCGAAGGCGGCACGAGCATGGCGACGCCGCTCGTGGCCGGCTGCATGGCGAACATCCGCGCCTTCCTGCGGACCGTGCACGGGATGAAGACGCCGAGCGCGGCGCTCCTCAAGGCGCTCGTGATCAACGGCGCGGTCGACATGACCGGTCAGTACATGCCGTCGGAAGCGGGCGCGATTCCCAACAACAACGAAGGGTTTGGCCGCGTGGATGTCCAGGCGGTGGTCGGGCCGTACGGGCCTGGCGAAACGCTGACCTTCTTCGACGAGAACAAGAAACTCGACACCGGCCAGAGCGAGTCGCGGGTCATCATGGTGCCGCCCGGCGTGCATCTCTTGAAGGCGACGCTGGTGTGGACCGATCCGCCGGGAGAAGGTCTCCAGAGCGATCTCGATCTGATCGTCACTGCCGGGACGCAGACCCGCCACGGCAACGTTGCGGCGGGATCGACGGCGTTCGATCGCGTCAACAACGTCGAGCAGGTCGTGTGGAGCGCGATCCCCGCCGGTGCGGTGACCATCGCCGTCAACGCTCACAAGGCGACGCTCGGCGCGCAGGACTACGCGCTCGTGATCCGCGTCGCCTAGCGATCGCGCAGTCTCTACAGGTCTTTAGGTGCCGCGTCGGCCTGGCGTTTCGCGCCAGGCTGCGCCGGCACGTTCCGGGAACCATTTGACCGCGCTTCGCGCAGCAGCCAGCGGCCCGCGGCGAATACCGCGAGGCCTGCAGCCCCTGCCGCCCCGCGCGTGACCCAGCGCATGCGACGGGGTTCAGGCGGAGGCGGGGTGATGGCGCCGCCGCGGCCGCCGGGCGTGGACGCTGCCGGCGTTCTTCGGCCGGAACCCAGCGCGTCAGAAACGCGAACCGCTCCGACGCGCAGATCGGACATTCGTAATCGCTGTGGACTTCGTCGCAGTCCAAGCACAGCCGTGCGATACGTAACTGCATCCTCCCAGTGTAGGAGGTTTTGCGTCACGGCTGCGACGTTGACGTGCCGCTCACGGTCAGCGTTCCCGGGTCGTTGTCCCGCAGCGGATTCGTGAACGTGCGCCCGGCATCGCGGAAATCCTTGAAGATGTCGTCGCCCTGCGGTTTCACGCCCTGACGAACCCACGACACGAGATCGTCGAACGACTTCGACTGCTCCGCTTCGTTGAAGCCGCAGTGTCCCGGAATCCGGTAGACGCGCTGCACGAGCAGATCGGAATGCCCCGCCGCCGCGACCGCCTTGTTCAGTGTCCGTTCGAGATGGATCGGCACGTACAGATCGCCGGTGCCGTGCATCGTCAGCAGCGGACGCTGGATCTGCCCGTCGAGCGGCATCTGCTCGTCGTACGGTCCATTCGGCCCGCGCACCGACATGTCCGGCGCCTTGCGGCGAACGCTCGCGTTGAGACTCGAGGCGATCAGTCCGAGCCCCGGATCGATGCTGTAGGTGTAGCCCTCGTTGGTCGCCGCGCGGTTCGACGTCGACGTGCCGCCGGCGAGCGCGCCGCCGCTGACGTTCTCGAGGAATCGGCTGCGCAGCCCTTCCATCGCAAACGGGCGCGGTCCGCCGCTCAATTGAATCTCGATGCTCGCGAGCTGTTTGCCTTTGTCGGTATACGCCGGCGGTTTGCCGAGCATCTCGCCCATCTGGCGCGTCGTGGCGGCGACGGTCGCGGGATCGTTGAACTTCAGTCCGGTGACGACTTCAGCCGCGGCGCCGACTGCGGTGAAGTAGTCGAACAGTTCCGGGCCGGCCGGGCACATCGCGAGCGCGCCGGCAAACGCGGTCGGGAACTCGTGCACGCCGAGCAGCGTGACGTGACCGCCCATCGAGCCGCCGGTCAGGTAGACGCGTTGCGGCGCGACCCCGCCGTTGAACTTCGTGAAGAGATCGGTCAGCGCCATCGTGTCCTGCAGGCCGACGCCGGGCACGTAACCATTGCAGCGATAGCTCGAGGCCGCCCAGGCGAAGCCCTGCGCGATGACGTGCTCGCGGATGAGCGGCGGACGCACGCGCAGCTCCGAGCCGTGTTCACCCGCATTCGTGGTGAATCCGTGCGCGCTCAGCATGAGCTCGCCGTTCCAGTTGGCGGGAATCTCGATCTGATACAGGCCCCCGTCGGTACTGACCGAAAAATGCTTTAGCGCCGGGCAGGGCCGAAAATGTCGCGTCGGTCGGTGTCCAGGCTTGCGCCGGACACGGCACGGGCGTCAGGCCCGGGCGTCCGACGCCATGAACCGGTCTGGGCCAGAGCGCCGACGAAACCGCGACGAGTGCCAACGCAGCCAGGAAGCGAATACGCATGAGAGCACTCCTTGATCCAGGGCAGATCCTGAGACGATGCCGGGCATCATACGCTTCCTGGGTTTTTGCCCGTTCTTCGCCCCCTGCTCTTTCTGCTTGGGCTCGCGAAAAAGCGTGTGATACAGTTTTGGCGCTGACCGGGTTCCCAGCACGCCGGTCGCACCCTTCACCTTCTGTTTTTACGTCGCTTTGCCAATTAACCGGGGCTTTTGACGACCTATGCTGTCGCGTCGATATACTGTTTTGATCGCTGATCGCACGAGCGGTGTCGTGCGCCGCGTGACAATCAGTTTTCGGATGGCAGCGCTTGGCGCAGCGACAGTCTTGTTGCTTCCGGTGCTCATCGGTATGGGCGCCAAGTGGAGCGCGGCGTCCGAACTTCACCAGTTGCAAAGTTCCAACGGCGCGCTGCGCGTCGAGAACGGCAACTTCCGCGAAACCACCGGCGAACTCACCACGCAAATCCAGTCGCTCGAAGGCGTCATCGAGGAACTCGGCGTGCGCTCGCAACTCGACCCCGCACAGGCGCGCGCGATGGCGAAGTTGCCGGCCGTCGTCAAGGCGCGAGCCGCTGGCGGCACGACGCAGCCCAACGCGATGATGTCGAGCGTGATCTCGTCGTCGCTGACCTCTCCGGAAGATACGTTCGGCGTGTTGCGCGGACTGCTGCAGGGTCTCGAGAGCCGGTTGCGTAACGTGCGCAAGGACGTCGAGCAGCAGGAGGCGCTGGCCGCCGCGACGCCGTCGATCTGGCCCGCGCACGGCTGGCTCACCGGCACGTTCGGCGCCGGTCCGATCCGTTCACCGGCGAGCAGGGCTATCACCAGGGACTCGACATCTCGACGACGAAGGGCGATCCGGTGATTGCCACGGCGGATGGCCGTGTCGAAGCGGCGTCGTACACCGGCGACTACGGCAACCTGATTGTCCTGCGCCACGACTTCGGGCTGTCCACCCGCTACGGGCATCTCAGCAAGTTCAACGTCAAGATCTGGCGAAACCGTCCGCCGCGGCGACGTGATCGGCTTTGTCGGCTCCACGGGCCGCTCGACCGGTTCGCATCTCCACTACGAAATCCTGGCCAACGGCAAGCTGCTCGATCCCCTGCAGCTCCTCACCCAACCGGCCGTTCTTCGCAAGTAATTTTCCGTTCGCTGCGTCCCCGGAAGCCGAGAGCCCCGCGCTCGAAGCCGACAGGTCTGGGGCTCTGACGGACACTTCTGCTAAAATCGTGAGATACCCACAGGCGCCCGGTCCCACTAGATGATCCAGACACTCCTCGCGAAGGTCATCGGCACCCAGAACGAACGCGATTTGAAGAAGTTGCGCCCGATCGTCGAGCAAGTGGCGGCGTTCGAGCCGGCTCTCCAGGCGCTCTCCGACGAACAGTTGCGCGGCAAGACGGCCGAGTTCCGGGCTCGCCTGGCCTCCGGCGAAACGCTCGACGACGTGATGGCCGAAGCCTTTGCGGTGGTCCGCGAGGCGGGCCGGCGCACGGTGAACATGCGGCACTTCGACGTCCAGCTCATCGGTGGCTCTGTGCTCCACCTGGGCCGCATCGCCGAGATGAAAACCGGCGAAGGCAAGACGCTCGTCGCCACCCTGCCCGCCTACCTGAACGCGCTCGAAGGCAAAGGCGTCCACGTTGTCACGGTGAACGACTACCTGGCGCGCCGCGACTCCGAGTGGATGGGACGCATCTACCGGTTCCTCGGCATGACGGTCGGCGTCATCCAGCACGAACTGAACGACGCCGAGCGGCAGGTCGCCTACAACGCCGACATCACCTACGGCACCAACAACGAGTTCGGCTTCGACTACCTGCGCGACAACATGAAGTTCGAGCTCGCGCACTACGTGCAGCGCGGGCATCACTTCGCGATCGTCGACGAGGTGGACAGCATCCTGATCGACGAAGCGCGCACCCCGCTGATCATTTCGGGGCCGGCCGCCGAGTCCACCGATCTCTACTACGAGGTCGATCGCATCATCCCGCGCCTCAAGGCCGGGCAGGTCATCAGGGGCGACGCGAAAGCCGAAGAACGGGAAGCGCTCGAAGCCACCGGCGACTACATCGTCGACGAGAAGCACAAGACGGTCACGCTCACCGAAAGCGGCATGCAGAAAGTCCGAGCAGATGCTCCAGCATCGGCTCAACGGCGGGCACATCTACGATCTCGAGAACGCCCACATCAAGCATCACGTCGATCAGGCGCTGCGCGCGCACGCGATCTTCAAGCTGGACGTGGACTACATGGTGAAGGACGGCGAAGTCGTCATCGTCGACGAGTTCACCGGACGCCTGATGCCGGGCCGCCGCTGGAGCGACGGGCTGCACCAGGCGGTCGAGGCCAAGGAAAAGGTCAAGATCGAGCGCGAGAACCAGACGCTCGCGACCGTGACGTTCCAGAACTACTTCCGCAAGTACAAGAAGCTTGCGGGCATGACCGGCACGGCCGACACCGAAGCCGAAGAGTTCAACAAGATCTACAAACTCGACGTCATCGTCATTCCGCCCAACAAGCCGCTCCGGCCGCATCGAGAATCCCGATCTCGTCTACCGCACCGAGCAGGAAAAGTGGGACGCGATCGTCGCGGACATTCTCGAGGAGCACAAGAAGGGCCGGCCGGTGCTGGTCGGCACGGTGTCGATCGAGAAATCGGAGAAGCTGTCGGGCCTGCTCGATCGCCGCGGTCTCAAGCGCGGCACGGCCACCGGCGGCGGCGTGGACAAGCACGTCGTCCTGAACGCCAAGTATCACGCGCAGGAAGCCGAGTTCGTGGCTCAGGCCGGACGCGCCGGGTCGGTGACGATCGCCACCAACATGGCGGGCCGCGGCACCGACATTCTGCTCGGCGGCAACGCCGAATTCATGACGCGCCAGCAGGCGCTCGCCGAGCAGGTCGCGGAACGGCTGCCGAAAGGCGAGGAACGCTTCGTCGACGACGAGCAGTTCGTCTACTTCTATCACCTCGACGGCTTCTACCGCGTGCCGAAGGCCGACTACGAGCGGATCTTCCACCACTTCAAGTCGCTGACCGACGCGGAGCACGAAGAAGTCGTCCGGCTGGGCGGTCTGCACATCGTCGGCACCGAGCGGCACGAGTCGCGGCGCATCGACAACCAGTTGCGCGGCCGCGCCGGCCGTCAGGGCGACCCGGGATCCTCGCGCTTCTACCTGTCGCTGCAGGACGACCTGATGCGGATCTTCGGATCCGATCGCATTTCCGGGCTCATGCAGAAGCTGGGCATGGAAGAAGGCGTGCCGATCGAACACGGCATGGTGTCGCGAGCGATCGAGCGCGCGCAGAAGCAGGTCGAAGCGCAGAACTTCTCCGTCCGCAAACACCTGCTCGAGTACGACGACGTGATGAACAAGCAGCGCGAGAACATCTACGGGCTGCGGCGTCAGATTCTCGAGGGCACGATCAAGGTCGCGGACGAGAACGATCAGGAAGAGATCATCGGCACCGGCGACTACGTGATGTCGCTCGCCGAAGAGATGGTCGACAGCGCGGTCGAGACGTATGCGCCGCGCCAGGCCGATTTCGAGCAGTGGGACCTCGACGCGCTGAAGCGCGAAGTGACCCGCGTCTTTGCGATCGACGGCGCGGCCGTTGATTTCAGCGACCGCACGTCGGACGAAATCCGCGACATGTTGTGGGAGCGGATCGAATCCTCGTATCACGAGAAGGAAGCGCTGGTGACCCGCGACGTCCTGCAGCGCGTGGAGCGCGACGTCATGCTCCAGGTCGTCGACGGGCAGTGGAAGGATCACCTCTACAGCCTCGATCACCTGAAGGAAGGCATCGGCCTGCGCGGCTACGGGCAGCGCGATCCGCTCGTCGAGTACAAGAAAGAAAGCTTCGAGCTCTTTCAGGCGATGAAAGAGCGCGTGGACGAGGAGATCGTCCGGTATCTGTGGTGGCTGCGTCCGGTGATCAACGACGAGACGGGCGCCGTGCCGCCGCCGCCGCCGCGCCGGCCCGCACCGCGGCAGGCGCCGCTCATCCTCAACGATCCGAGCGCGCAGACGAATCCGCTGTTCGGAGCTCCGGCGGCTCCGTCGACTCCGGCTCCGGCGAGAAGCGGCCCGCCGCCGGCTCAGAACCGGGCGCCCCAGCCGGCGCGCGTCGGCGGCGACGACGCCGACGTCAAGACGGTGCGGCGCGACGAGCCCAAGGTGGGGCGCAACGACCCGTGCCCTGCGGCAGCGGGAAGAAATACAAGAAGTGTCACGGTGCGGCAGCGTAATCCGCGACGATGAGGCCGACGAGAGTCGGCCTTTTTCATAGGTGGAGCCTTCATGGATGAAATCAAGTCGCTCGACGAGGTCAAGGAACTCTGGAGCCACCTCGCCGCTGCCGGCGACGCGGCCGGCCCGCAGCTGCAGACCGCACTGACGTTCGACGACATCCTGCTCGTTCCCCAGCACTCGACGGTGCTCCCCTACCAGGTCGACGTCAGCACGCAGCTCACGCGGCGGATCCGCCTCAACGTGCCGCTCGTCAGCGCGGCGATGGACACGGTCACCGAGTCGCGCCTGGCGATTGCGATGGCCCAGCACGGCGGCCTCGGCGTCATCCACAAGAACCTGGCGATCGAGGAACAGGCCTCGGAAGTGGATCGCGTCAAGCGCTCTGAAAGCGGGATGATCGTCGACCCGATTACCCTCTCGCCGACGCACCGCATCTACGAAGCGCTCGAGCTGATGAAGAAATACCGCATCTCGGGCGTGCCGATCACCGACGACGGCAGCAAGGAAGGACGGCTGGTCGGGATCCTCACGAACCGCGATCTGCGATTCGAAACGAACGTCAACCGGCCGATCTCCGACATCATGACGCGCGAGGATCTGATCACCGTGCCGGTCGGCACCACGCTCGACGCGGCGCGCGAGATCCTCCATCAGCACAAGGTCGAAAAGCTGCTGGTCGTCGACCGCGACTTCCGGCTCAAGGGCCTCATCACCGTCAAGGACATCCAGAAAGCGGTGAAGTACCCGAACGCGTCGAAGGATCCGCTCGGCCGGCTGCGTTGCGGCGCCGCGATCGGCGTCGCCAAGGACACGATGGAACGCGCCGAAGCGCTCGTGAACGCGAACGTCGATGTGCTCGTCCTCGACACCGCCCACGGGCATTCGCAGGGCGTCCTCGACATGGTCAAGCGGGTCCGGCAGCGCTTTCCGGATATCGACCTGGTGGCCGGCAACGTCGCGACCGCGGACGGCACGCTGGCGCTCATCGATTCGGGCGTGGACGCCGTCAAGGTCGGCATCGGCGCCGGCTCGATCTGCACGACGCGCGTCGTCGCGGGCATCGGCGTGCCGATGATCACGGCGATCATGGATTGCGCCAGGGCCGCCGCGCGGCGCGGCATTCCGGTGATCGCCGACGGCGGGATCCGCTTCTCGGGCGACATCACCAAGGCGCTCGCGGTCGGCGCGAGCACGACGATGATCGGCAACCTGTTCGCCGGAACCGACGAGAGCCCGGGCGAGTTGATTCTCTATCAGGGCCGGAGCTTCAAGGAATATCGCGGGATGGGATCGATCGGCGCGATGCGCCGCGGCAGCCGCGATCGCTACTTCCAGGATGATTTCGATCTCGAAAGCCCGGCGTCAGGCGAGAAGCTCGTGCCGGAGGGGATCGAGGGCCGCGTCGCTCACAAGGGGTCGGTCGCGGCGATGATCCATCAACTGGTCGGCGGCCTGCGGGCCGGCATGGGGTACTGCGGGTGCGGATCGATTCCCGACCTGCAGATGGATGCGAAGCTGATTCGGATTACGCCGGCCGGCTTCCGCGAAAGCCACGTGCACGACGTCGCCATCACCAAGGAAGCGCCGAATTACCGCTCGGAGTAATCCGCGATCGTGATCCGGCGGTCGTCGCCGTCGCCGTGATCGATCGTGACCTGAATCGCCGCCTCGATCCGCCGCGGCAGGCGATCGGGCCACTCGATGGCGGTGATCCCGCCGTCCAGCACGAGATCGTCCAGCCCCAGATCGTCCACTTCGATTGATTTCAAGCGATACAGATCGACGTGGTGCAACGGCACCCGTCCGCCGCGGTACTCCTGGATCAGCGTGAATGTCGGACTGCTGACTTCGGCCGGATCGACGCCGAGGCCCTCGGCCATGCCGCGAACGAAGGCGGTCTTGCCGGCGCCGAGATCGCCGGTCAGGAGCACGACGGCCCCGGCGGCGAGCGTGCGCGAGAACGCGCGGCCGACGTCAGCGGTTTCGCGCTCGGAATGGGTGGTGACGGTCAACTCTGTTCGGCGACCTTGCGGCGGGCGGTGAGCTCCAGGATCGCGTCTCCCAGATGGCCGGCGAGATCGCCCGAGGTCATCGCCGCCTCGCCCTCGTCGGCCTCGGCCAGATCCCCGGCAAGCCCGTGCAGGTACACCGCCAGCTTGCACGCCGCTTCGGCATCCAGCAGTTGCGCGAGCCAGGCGGCGACCATGCCGGTCAGCACATCGCCCGTCCCGCCGGTCGCCATGCCGGCGTTCCCGGTCGGGTTGATGAACACCTTGCCGTCCGGCGTGGCAATCAGGGTTCGATGACCCTTGAGGATGACGTAGACCTGCTGGCCGACGGCGAAGTTGCGCGCGATTTCGAGGCGGCTGGCCTGCACTTCGTCGGTGGACATGCCGACCAGGCGGGCCATCTCTCCCGGATGCGGCGTGATGATGACTTCGCGCCCTTCCCTGCCGCGCAGCCGGTCGGGTTCGTCGGTGAACGCGTTCAGCCCATCGGCGTCGATCACCATCGGCACCGTGGCGCGCTCGAACAGCGTGAGGATGAACTCGCGCGTGCCGGAGCGCTGACCGAGACCGGGGCCGAGCGCGATGACGTCGCGGGCCAACTCCAGCACCTGATCCGCTGCGAGCGGGTCCAGTCCTTCCGATGTCTCCGCGATGCCTTCGGTCATGTATTCCGGCGCCATCCCGGCGACCGTCGCCTGGCACGAATCGGCGGTCGCCACCGTCACCAGCCCGGCGCCCGATCGCAGCGCGCCCATGGCGGCGAGGTGAGCGGCGCCGGACTTGCCGCGCGATCCGGCCACCACGAGGACATGACCGTAGTCGCCCTTGTGGCTGTCAGCCGACCGTGGCGGGATGATTTCGCGGACGCCGCGGCGCGTCAGCAGCTCGACCCGCGGTCCGTCGAGCGACTCGATGACGTGCGCGGGGATCCCGATGTCGGCGATGACGATGTCGCCGGCGTGGGTCTCGGCCGGCGGCAGCACCAGCGACAGCTTCGGCGCCGCCAACGCGACCGTGGTGGTCGCGTCGATCGAGTCGCCGATCGTGTCGTGCGAGTCCGACGACAGGCCGGACGGCACGTCCACCGAGACGATGGTGATGCCGGACGCGTTCAGGTCGGCGACCACCGTTTCCAGCAGGCCGGAGAGGGGGGCGTTCAGGCCGGTTCCGAAGATCGCGTCGATGATCAGCGTGCAGCCGCCGATTTCCGACGAATGGAGCTCCCAGGCCTGGCCGTCGGCGATTTCGACAATCGTCAGCCCGAGGCGGCCGAGGATCTCGAGGTTCGTGCGCGCGTCGCCGCGGACCTCGGCGATGTGTCCGATCAGGAAGACCGAGACCTCGACGCCGCGCTGCAGGAGCGTCCGCGCGACCACGAAGCCGTCGCCGCCGTTGTTGCCGCGGCCGCACAGGACCGCGACCCGGCCCTCGAGCAGCTCGCCATGGACCGCTTCGATCGCCGCGACCACCTGGCGGCCGGCGTTCTCCATGAGGACGAGCGACGGGATCCCGATGTCCTGGATCGTGCGCCGGTCGGCCTCGCGCATCTGCGAAGAATTGAGGACTCGCATCTTGTGATATCGGCGACGGGATCTTACTTCACCGCCGCCGACCGTGGTACGCTCGTCGCATGAGCGCGATGGTCAATGTCAACGGCCGCATGGTCGACCGCGAGCACGCGGTGATTTCCGTGTTCGACCATGGGTTTCTGTACGGCGAAGGGGTCTACGAGACGCTGCGGACCTACAACGGCGAACCGTTCCTGTTCGATCGCCATATGCGCCGGCTGAGAGCGTCGGCGTCGATGCTGTCGCTCGACGTTCCGCTCACCGATCACGAGATCGACCGCCGCTTTCGCGACACGATGCGCGCGGCCGAGCTCGGGTCCGGCGGCCGCGAAGCCTATCTGAGAATCCTGGTGACGCGCGGCGTCGGCGAGCTGACCTACGACCCGGCCGCCTGCGGCGAACCGTCGATCGTCATCATCGCCAAGGAACACGTGGCGCCGCCGGCCGAGGCGTTCGAACAGGGCGTCACGGTCGCGCTCGTCGGCATCGTGCGGAACCATCCCGGCTCGGTGAACCCGATCATCAAGTCCAACAACCTGTTGAACAACGCGCTCGCGGCGCAGGAAGCCGGTCAGGCGCGGCGCCTTCGAAGGCGTGATGCGCAACTACCGCGGCGAGCTCGCCGAGTGCACGACGTCGAATATCTTCATCGTGAAGGACGGCGCGGCGCTGACGCCGCCGCTCGATGCCGGCCTGCTGGCCGGGTTGACCCGCGAGTTCGTGTTCGAAGTGGGACAGCAATGCGGGGTGCCGGTGCGCGAACAGGTCCTGCACGACGCGGACCTCTTCGGCGCCGACGAAGCGTTCCTGACCAGTACGACCCGCGAACTGGTGCCGATTGTCCGGGTGGACGATCGCACGATTGGTTCCGGCCGCCCGGGACCGGTCACCGCGAAGCTGCTGCAGGGGTTCCGCGAGCATGCGACGGCGCTGACGTCGCCGCGCGCCTCGGTCTCTTAGACCTTTTCGTATTCCTCGATCGGCGGGCACGCACAGAACAGGTTGCGGTCGCCGTACGGCGCGTCGATGCGTCCGACCGCGGGCCAGAACTTGCGCGCCCGCACGAACGGCAGCGGATACGCCGCCTGTTCCCGCGAGTACGGGTGCGTCCAGTGATCGGCGCTGACCGCGGTGTCGGTATGCGGCGCGTTCTTCAGGACGTTGTCCTTCGGGTCGGCTTTCCCGCTCTCGACGGCCTGAATCTCCTGGCGAATCGCGATCATCGCGTCGCAGAAGCGATCGAGCTCTTCCTTCGGCTCGCTCTCGGTCGGTTCGATCATCAGCGTGCCGGCGACCGGGAACGACACGGTCGGCGCATGAAACCCAAAGTCCATCAGCCGCTTCGCGACGTCGGTCTCGTCGATGCCGCTCGCCTGCTTCAAAGGACGCAGATCGAAAATCATCTCGTGCGCGACGCGGCCGTTGGCTCTCGCGTAGAGGACGGGGAAATGCTTCTCCAGCCGCGACTTGATGTAGTTGGCGTTGAGAATCGCGTAGCGCGTGGCATCCGTCATCCCGTCGCCGCCGAGCATGGTCATGTAGCCGTACGAGATCAGCAGGATGCTGGCGCTGCTCCACGGCGCGGCGGACAACGCCGGAATCGCGCGCGCGCCGCCGGTCTTGATGACCGGATGACCCGGCAGGTACGGGGCGAGGTGCGCCGCCACGCCGATGGGACCCATGCCAGGGCCGCCGCCGCCGTGGGGAATCGCGAACGTCTTGTGCAGGTTCAGGTGGCAGACATCCGCGCCGATCGCGGCCGGACTGGTCAGTCCTACCTGCGCGTTCATGTTCGCGCCGTCCATGTACACCTGGCCGCCGCACTCGTGGACGATCGCGCAGATGTTCTGGATGCTCTCCTCGAATACCCCGTGGGTCGAGGGATACGTGACCATCAACGCGGCCAGGCGGTCCTGGTGTGCCGTCGCCTTCGCCTGCAGATCCGCGATGTCGATGTTGCCTTCCGGCGTGCTGGCGACGACGACGACCCGCATGCCGCACATGGCGGCGCTGGCCGGGTTCGTGCCGTGGGCTGACGCCGGGATGAGCACGACATCGCGGTGCTGGTCGCCTTGATCGTGGTGATAGGCGCGGATGACGAGCAGCCCGGCGAATTCGCCCTGCGCGCCCGAGTTCGGCTGCAGCGAGACCGCGGCGAACCCGGTGATCTCGCACAACGCATGCTCGAGCTCTCGAAAGATCTGCTGGTAGCCCTCGACCTGGTCCACCGGCACGAACGGATGCGGCCTGGAGAATTCCGGCCACGTGATCGGCAGCATCTCCGACGCCGCGTTCAGCTTCATCGTGCAGGAACCGAGCGGAATCATCGAGGCGCCGAGGCCGATGTCCTTCCGCTCGAGGAGGCGGATGTAGCGCATCATCTCCGATTCGGAGTGATGCGAGTTGAATACCGGGTGCGTCAGAAATTCGGACGTCCGCGCAAGACCTGCCGGGTATTCGGCGTCGCCGCCGGCCGCGACGGCTGCGGGCGCCGCCTTGCCGGTCACCGACGCGAACACCGCCACGATGGCATCGACATCGCCGACATCCGTCGTCTCGTCGAGCGCGATATTGATCGACCCATCGTCCCGATAACGGAAGTTGATGCCGGCGGCGAGCGCGGCGGCGCGAGTGCGTTCGGTGTCTGCGCCCGCGATGCACAGCGTGTCGAAATACTGCGCGTTCACCTGCTGCAGACCGAGCGAGGTGAGCGCAGACTCCAGCCGCTGCGCCAGCGCGTGCACGCGCCGGGCGATCGACTTCAGGCCGCGCGGCCCGTGGTACGCGGCGTAGAAGCCGGCCATGTTCGCGAGGAGCGCCTGCGCCGTGCAGATGTTCGAGGTCGCCTTCTCCCGGCGGATGTGCTGCTCGCGGGTCTGCAGCGACATGCGATACGCCGTATTGCCGTGCGTGTCCACTGACACGCCGATGATGCGGCCCGGCGCCTGGCGAACGTGGCTCTCGAGCGTGGCGAAAAAAGCCGCGTGCGGGCCGCCGTATCCCATCGGCACGCCGAACCGCTGCGAGTTTCCCAGGACGACGTCTGCGCCCAACTCGCCGGGCGGCGTCAGCAGCGTCAGGCTCAGCAGATCCGACGCGACCGCGACCGCGACGCCGCACTCTTTCGCGCGCGCGATCAACGCGCGGTAGTCGTGCACGACGCCTTTTTCGTCCGGCGTCTGCAGCAGCACGCCGTAGACGCGATCGTCGAACTCGCACCCGGTGACGTCGCACGACGATCAGCTCGATCCCGAGCGGTTCGGCGCGCGCGCGCAGGACGTCGATCGTCTGCGGATAGCAGCCCTCGGACACCAGAAACTGCGCGGGCTGCAGGACGCTGTCGATCCGCCGGCTTTGAACCCGGTGGAGCATCGTCATCGCTTCGGCGGCGGCGGTGGCCTCGTCGAGCAGCGATGCGTTGGCGATCTGCATCCCGGTCAGATCGCGGACCATCGTCTGGAAGTTCAGCAGTCCTTCGAGGCGTCCCTGCGCGATTTCGGCCTGGTACGGCGTATACGGGCGTGTACCAGCCCGGGTTCTCGAGCACGTTGCGGAGGATCACACTGGGCGTGACGCAGTCGTAGTAGCCCAGGCCGATGTACGACTTGAAGAGCCGATTGCGTGCCGCGATGCTCCGCAGATCGCGGAGGTACTGATACTCGGGCTTGCCGCGCGGCAGGTCGAGCGGCTGCGGCAGACGAATGCTCGCCGGAATCGCCTCGTCCATGAGCGCGTCGAGCGACGCCGCACCGATCGTCCGAAGCATGGCCTGCCGCGTCGGCCTCGTCAGGTCCGATGTGACGCGATTGGAAGGATGCGGGGTCGAGAATGCTCATTTCACCAGATCTGCGTACTGGGAAGCATCGAGCAGCGACGCGGCGGCCGCGGGTTCGCTCATCTTGATCACGATCATCCAGTTGGCGTGCGGATCCTTGTTGACGGCCTCGGGCTTGTCCTTGAGCGCCGTGTTCACTTCGACGACCTCGCCGGCGAGCGGCGCGTACAGCTCGGACACGGCCTTGACCGACTCGATCGTGCCGAACGACTGCCCCGCTTTGACGCGGGCGCCGACTTCCGGGAGGTCGATGTAGACGACATCTCCGAGCTGCTGCTGGGCGTAATCGGTGATGCCGACCTTGCCGCGGTCGCCGGAGACCTCGATCCACTCGTGGTCCTTCGTGTACTTGAAATTCGCCGGATACGCCATGGACGCTCCTCTACTTCTTTCGCTTGTAGAACGGCATCGGCACCACCTGCGCGCGCACGCGGCGGCCGCGGATATCGATGTCGAATTCGGTGCCCGGATCGATGAGCGCGAGCGGCACGTAGCCCATGCCGATCGATTTCTTCAGGTACGGCGTCTGGGTGCCGCTGGTCACGACGCCAACCCGGACATCGTTGGCATAGATATCGTAGCCCTGGCGCGCGATGCCGCGATCCAGCAGTCTCGAAACCGACGATCTTGCGCGTCACGCCGGCGGCCTTCTGCTGCCGCAACACGGACGCGCCGATGAAGTCGTCTTTCTTCCAGCCGACGATCCAGCCCAGATCCGCTTCGAGCGCGCTCGTCGTCTGATCGATGTCGTTGCCGTGGAGCCGCATGGCCGCTTCGAGCCGGAGCGTGTCCCGCGCGCCAAGGCCGCACGGAACCAGGTCCACCGAGCGCCCGGCTTCCAGGATGGCCAGCCAGAGCCGATCGGCGGACTGCGGCGGCGCGAAGATCTCGAATCCGTCCTCGCCCGTGTAGCCGGTGCGCGAAATAGTGGCGCGGACGTTGGCGACCTCGCCGTGCGCGAACCAGTAGTACTTCAGCGATGCGAGGTCCACGCCGGTCAGCGGCTGCAGGACCTCGAGCGCGCGCGGCCCCTGGACGGCGAGGAGCGCATAGCGCGAGCTCGCGTCAACGGCCACGGCGTCGCCGGCTGCCTGGATGTGCTCCGCGATGTACGCGTAATCCGTGGCGATGTGCGAGGCGTTGACGACCAGCAGGAAGTGCTGCGCCGCCAGCCGGTAAACGAGCAGGTCGTCGACAAACGTGCCTTCCGGCGTCAGCAGGCCCGAGTACTGCGCCTGCCCGACCGCAAGCCGCGACGCGTCGTTGCACGAGATGCGCTGGACCGCCTCGAGGGCGTTCTTCCCGGCGATCTCGATTTCGCCCATGTGGCTGACGTCGAAGATGCCGGCGCGTTCGCGCACCGCCATGTGCTCCGAGACGATGCCCGAGTACTCCACGGGCATGTCCCAGCCGCCAAAGGCGACCATCTTGGCGCCAGAGGCCCGGTGACGAGCGTGGAGCGGCGTTTTCTTGAGAGGTGCTTCGCCAGCCTGTTCCATGGAAGGGCGCTGTGGGTCGCCGAGAACAGGTAACGGTACTATGCGCGTTCGCGCGTGGTCAAGAAACCGCGCGATCGAGCGTCCGTTGCATCGCCGCGACCCCCTGATCCATGGAGCTGCTGAAGACCGGGGCCAGCTCCCTGGGCAGCAGGTCGCGCTGCCACACGATGCGGCTGCCGCTGCCGTCGGCAAACACCTGGACGGTCGCGTTGTCGTGGGTCACCCGGCCGCCGACGACCGAATACACCAGGCGCCGCGCCTCGGAGTCGATGTCCACGATCAGCTCCTTGACCGTATTGCCGCCGGCAAAAGTGACGTGGCGGAAGTCGCCTTCGAGCCGCGTGTCCAGGACAAACCCGGTGGCCAGCCGCGTGTGAATGGCGCCGACGTCGCGGATCGCGTCCCATGCCTCCGCCGGCCCGAGCTGAACGGTGAACTCTTTTCTGATGAGCGCCACCACGCCTCCTCTCAACGAAAGACTTCCGTGATCGTCGCGCGAAACGGAGGGCGCCGCTGGCCGTTTTCGGACCTGGTCATCGATGCCCGGCGCGAGGAATAACGCGCCGCGCCGCGGGTCTGGAGTCGGCGTGATGCGTGGTCGCCGGGGCGGCCTTCATGGTCGTCGCCGCTTCAACCCAGTCGCCGTTGATGCGAACGACCCGGTACCACCGGTTTGCCGGCCGGATGGTGCCTTGAGCGGAACCGATGTCGTTGCCGGAAATGACGCGCCAGGCGCGCGGGTGACCTGCGCGGTGACGGCTGACGCCAACCCCGCCGCGACCGCAACGACAACACCCACAAGCTGCTCACTCTCGCATTGGTGTCCTCCGCATGCCCGCTTTACTGGATCTGCGTCGCCCCGTCGCGAATAGTTTCAAGGCGCCATCACGGCAGCATCCGAAGCCGTTCAAGCGCCGGGCGCTGCTGCATCTCTAGTTGAATTAGCCAGGCCGGACGCGTAATCTCCTGTCGGATGGGGAGGATCACTATGCGTGTCGGCTCGATTCGTCGCTGCCTGGCGGCTGTTTCAGGGCTTGCCCTCGTCGTGTGCGGCGCCGGCGGCGGCGTCCTCGGCGCGCAGGGCGGATCGACCGCACCCGCGGCCAAGGCTACGCCGACGTTCGCGAAGGACGTCGCGCCGATCCTCTACAAGAACTGCGTCGGTTGCCACCGGCCGGGCGAGATGGGACCGATGTCGCTGGTGACGTTTGCCGACGCGCGGCCATGGGCCCGGGCGATCCGCGAGCGTGTCACGGCGCGCTCGATGCCGCCCTGGTTCGCCGACCCGCATTACGGCACTTTCAGTAACGACCCGACGCTCAGCCAGACGGACATCGACACGATTACCGCGTGGGCGAATGGCGGCGCGCCGCCGGGATCGCCGCAGGACATGCCGTCGCTGCCGCCGAACATGGTCGACGGCTGGCAGATCGGCACGCCGGACATCGTGGTCGAGATGCCCGAAGCCTTCGACATCCCCGCGACCGGCGTTGTCACCTACAAGACCTACAACGTGCGCACGACGTTCAAAGACGACCTGTGGGTGGTTGCCGCGGAAGTGCGGCCGGCCGATCGCGCGCACGTCCATCACGCGGTGGTGACGGTCATCGAACCGGGCGGCAACAAGCCCGTCGGCGCCGTCGAAGTGACGCCGCTGGCGCAGGACAACCAGAAGGACACCCGGCTGTCGCAGGACGAGATCGACCAGCGGCTCAAGACCGAGCGCGGACGATCGGCGAGCACGGAGCATCGCCTGGCAGGCTATGCGGTCGGCGAAGGTCCCCGGTTGATGCCCGACGGCTATGCGAAGCGCGTTCCGGCAGGGTCGACGCTGAGCTTTTCGATGCACTACACGACGAACGGCACGCCAGGCAGGGACCTCACGAAGATTGGCCTGGTGCTCGCGAAGAAACCGCCGACGGCCGAGATGTACATGGGACTGATCAACAACGGCCTGTTCGAGATCCCGCCCGGCGACGCGAACACCAGGGTTGAATCGAAAGGCGCGCTCCTGCAGGACATCCACGTGTGGTCGATCCATCCGCACATGCACGTGCGCGGCAAGGACATGACTTACACCGCCCTCTACCCGGACGGCCGCCGCGAGATCCTGTTGAGCGTGCCGAGATACCGGTTCGACTGGCAGCTCGATTACTACCTCACGGAACCGAAGGCGCTGCCGAAAGGCACGACCATCCTGGTCTCTGCCCACTACGACAATTCGCCCGCCAACAAGGACAACCCGGATCCCACCGCGACCGTGCATTACGGCGACCAGACGTGGGACGAGATGATGGCCGGCTATTTCACGTACACGATCGATAGCCAGACCAGGTCGATGAATACCGCCGGCTTGCACTAGAGGCCCGTTCGTACACGACGTTTTCACACCCGCCGGCCGCCCGATCGTGAGTGCGAACAAATTCGCGACGGGTGTGTAGAAATCCGCAGTCCTGCCCTCGCCTAATCCCCCACGCGCCTTCGAAATCGCAGATTTCTCCCACCGGTGTCGAGGCATGCACCTTGCCGATGCGATCAATGGCAAGTCGCAACGGCAATGCGGGCGACCGCACGACGTGCGTGCCGACTGTGAGGGAGACATGTCCATCGCAACATTAGACCGCGTGACCGTCGAAGGCCACGTGAGCCGCGGCTTTGAGGCGGTCCGCGAAGCATTTGCCGAGAACTTCACTCAGCGCGGGGAGTTGGGCGGTGCGTGCTGCGCCTATCACCGTGGCGAGAAGGTGGTCGACCTCTGGGGCGGTATCCGCAACAAGGAGTCGGGCGAGCCGTGGAAAGAAGACACGATGGTGCTCGTCTGGTCGGCCAGCAAGGGATTGTCTGCCATGACCCTCGCCCTGGCTCACTCCCGCGGATTGCTCGACTACGAGGAGCGCGTCGCCGCCTACTGGCCTGAGTTCGCGCAACGAGGCAAAGAAAAGATCACCGTTCGGCAGCTCCTGGCTCACCAGGCCGGCCTGTTTGCGTTCGACGAGCCGGTCGATGAGCGAGTGGTCGCCGATCTCGATCGCCTGGCGGTCGTGCTCGCACGTCAGAAGCCGGCGTGGGCGCCCGGCTCGCGCCAGACCTATCACGCCGTCACGCTCGGCTTCTACGAGGGCGAATTGATGCGTCGCATTGACGCCCGCCATCGCAGCCTCGGGCAGTTCTTCCAGGATGAGATCGCGACACCGCTCGGGCTGGATGTCTACGTCCGTCTGCCGAACTCCATCCCGAACGCCCGTCTTGCGACGCTGGCGGCGCCAGGTTGGGTGCGCATGCTCACCGGCTTTCCGCCACGCCTCGCGCTGGATGCGATGAATCACCGGTCCGTCGTGTACCGCGCGCTGGTCAGCAATCCTGGAACCGACTTCGTCCGCAACAAGAGCCGCGTCTACATCCGGGACGTGGAAGTCCCTTCAGGGGGCGTCGTGGGCAGCGCACGCGGCATCGCGCGGGCCTACGGGGTATTTGCAAATGGAGGCGTCGCGCTCGGTCTCCGGCAGGCAACGCTGGATCTGCTGGCAGCGCCACCGGTTCCTCCCGCCTCCGGAATCTTCTACGACGATTTCTTCAGAGGCGATGTGCGATTCTCGCTCGGCTTCATGAAGCCCGGGCCGGTCCTACAGTTCGGCACCGATGGGCGATCGTTTGGCGCGCCGGGAGCCGGAGGCTCGCTTGGCTTCGCCGATCCAGCCGCAGGCATCGGCTACGCGTATGTGACCAGTCAGATGGGAACCACGCTGACCGGCGACCCGCGGGACTTCGCGCTCAGAGATGCGCTCTATTCCGCGCTGGCGGCGTCGAAGGATCGCTGATCCGGTGCATGAACCCTATGGTGACCGCCTTTGCCCTCCTGCTCGCCGTTCATGGCCTGATCCACGTACTGGGCGCCGCGAAAGCCTTTCACTGGGCCGAGCTTCCGCAATTGACACAGCCGATTTCGCCGCTCTTCGGCGCACTGTGGCTGATCGCAGCGCTCACCTTCCTGGCCGCGGCCGGTTCGATCTTCATTTGGCCGCGCTGGTGGTGGGCGATTGGGTTCTGCGCCGTGATTCTTTCAATGGTGGTCATCGTCCCGGCGTGGACGGACGCGAAAGCCGGCGCGTTCGCAAATGCCATCGTGGTTGTGGGTGTCGTGTTCGGGTTCCTGAGCCAGGGACCGTTCAGCCTGCGGGCCGAATATGACGAAGACATCGAGAACCGCCTGACCGCTGCCCCGACAGCCGCGCCAATCACCGATGCCGATCTCGCTCACCTGCCGGTTCCCGTACAGCGATACCTTCGCGCCGCCGGCAGCGTCGGACAGCCGCGCGTTCGCAACTACCACGTCACGATGCACGGACGCATCCGGAGCGGTCGCGAGAGCCGCTGGATGCCGTTTGTGGCCGAACAGTACAACTTCGTGGATCCTCCAGCGCGCCACTTCTATCTGAATGCCTCGATGTTCGGCATCCCGGTACAGGGCTACCACCGGTTCGCCGGGGCGTCCGCCACGATGCGCGTCAAAGCCGCTGCGCTCGTACCGGTGGCCACCGCGGGCGGCCCCGAGATGACCGAGAGCGAGACCGTCACGCTGTTCAATGACATGTGCCTCATGGCGCCGGCCACATTGATCGATCGAGCCATCGAATGGCAGGCGATCGATGCGCACACCGTGAGGGCTCGCTTTACCAATGCCGGCCACACGATCCACGCCGACCTGCTCTTCGACGATGCCGGCATGTTGACGAACTTCATTTCTGACGATCGCTATCAGTCCTCGAGCAACGGCACGGGCATGAGACGGCTTCGATGGTCAACCCCGATCGCTGGGTATCGAACGCGCGGAACCGTTCGGCTGCCGTCTGCGGGCGAAGCCCGATGGCATGAAGCGGACAGCGCGTATGCGTACATCCAGATCACGATTGACGATGTTCAGTACAACGTGGGGCCGCGTTGACGGCACGAGGGAGGATCAGATGCTGCTCGATGAATTCATGCCGGTCTATGACGTCTCAGATGCAGTCGCGACGGTTGTCGAAGCGGATCTGGCGACGACGTGGGCTGCGTTAATGGAGGTGGACCTCATCGACGTTGGCCGCAAACGGCCGTTGGTGGCGGTTCTTGGAGCCCTGCGGGTCCTTCCCGACCTTGTCAGCCATGTACTGCACGGCGAAGTGCCGGCGCAGCCAGCCAGCGCACCTGCGGCTCGGCGACCTCACGAGCCTTCCGCTCGACAAGGGCGGCTGGGTGCTGCTCGGACAGCGCGAGCAGGACGAGGTGGCGCTCGGCCTGGTCGGAAAGTTCTGGCGACCCGTGATCGAATTTCCCCACGTGTCCTCAGCCGGCGAGTTTCGAGACTTCGCGGCGCCCGGGTTCGCAAAGACCATCTACGCGCTTTCGGTTCGGTCCCTCGGTCCACGTCGCACGCTGCTGTCCGGCGTCATGCGAACCGCCACCACGGACGAACACGCGCGGCAATGGTTCCGGCGATATTGGACGTTCGGCGTGGGGTCCGGTGCGCACGTGCTGGTCAATGGTCTTCTCGATGTCACGCGCGAGATGGCTGAACAGAAGGTCGGCGAGCATCGGACCTGATCGAGAAACGTCGTTCGACGAATCCCTAGCCGTCCGCTGCGACGATCTGCGACGCGTGGTCGGCCACGCGAGCCTCGCGGAAGTTCGAGACGAGCCGGAGTTCCCGCAGCATCGACGTCTTCTTGGTCTGATGGCCATGCATTCTGCGCAGAATGTCATCCAGCACCTGAACCGCCTGCAGGATGTACGGCCCCTTGTTCAGCATGACGCATTCCGCGCGGTTCGCCATCGCGGCGTCGGTCACCTCAGCTCGCGAAGGCAGCCCGTCCTTCGCCAGCGATTCGAGCACCTGCGTCGCCCAGATCACCGGCACGTGGGCCGCCTCGCACAGCCACAGGATTTCCTCCTGCACTTCCGCCATCCGCTCGAACCCGCACTCGACCGCCAAATCGCCGCGCGCAATCATGACGGCACACCGCGGCGACTTCATCGCTTCGAGCAGCATCGCGGGCAGGTGCTCGAAGCCGCGTCGCGTTTCGATCTTCAGGACAATGGCCGGCTGTTCGTCGCCACGCTGCGCGAGGATCGTCCGAAGCTCGCGGACGTCCTCGACTGAATTGACGAACGAAAGCGCGACCATGTCCGCGTGATCGCACACGAACGCCAGGTCGTCACGGTCTTTGTCCGTGATCGCCGGCAGCCTCAGCTCGGTATCCGGCAGATTGATGCCCTTTTCGTTTCGGAGGCGCGCTCCGCGGCCGGGCGTGCGCGTAATCCGAACGTGCAGGCGGTCTCGCTCGCGGCGCTCGACGATCCCTCCGATCTTTCCGTCGTCGAACCAGATGCGATCGCCCGTCTCGACATCCTCAAATATCCGATCGGCCGTGCAGCCGACAGTCGCCGGCGTCAGGACGTGACCGTGGGCGTCGCACACCGCGTTCTTGCCCGGGACCGTCGATCGAGTGACGACCAGTTCGTCGCCCGCGCCGAGCTCGATCGGCACCTCGCGCGCCGGCAACGCGCCCACCGCGGCCTCAAGATGCCGACTCGTCGTCGGTGGTCCATCGTCGACATGCCCGAGCCGAAGCAGCGTGCCTGCCTCCACGTAGCACGTCTTGTTCGATTCGGCCCAGCACCCTTCGGCATCGGTCGCGACGACGCGAAGGACACGCGACGCGCCGCGCGCATCGACAAACTCGATGCGATCGTCTGGCAGCCAGTTTCTGAAGCCAGGCTCCTGGCACCGGCAGTGATGCGTCCGCTGGCGTCGGCGAGGGACGCCGCTGATCTTCCGCGAACAGCCACACCCGTGCCGGTTCAAGGACGCGGCCGCGAGAGTCCCGCCTCGGGCGGAACTTCAGAACGGCCGGTCCCGGCTGCAGCTCACCGGTGCGGACTTTTGGACCGGCGAGGTCCATCAGAATCCGGCACGACTTGCCCAGCCGCTCTCCCGCTCGACGCAGGTGCGCGGCCATTCGCGCCCATTCGGCAGGTCCGTCGTGCGCGCAGTTGATGCGCATGCAGTTCATGCCTTGCTGAAGAAGATCGCTGACCAGGGTGTAGTCGTCAGCCGCTTCGCTGGGCATGGTCACCATGATCGCGACGCCGCGCGCCGGCGCGGGTCCCAGCACCGCCTCGGTGTGAGCCTTCAGCAACCGCTGGCCGGTCGCAAAATCGATGGGTTCCAGCGCGCCGGACACGACTTCCTGCTGCACATCGCAGAGTCGCTCGAGAATGTCGAGCACCGTCTCAACCGCCGTCAGGACGTGCGACTCCGCGCGACCGAGCGAGGACAAGCCGGCGGCGGACAACTGCGCCTGGAGGCCACGCAGATCATGGCTTCGAAGCGCCAGATAGTGCAGGAGGTTGCGCGCGCTCAGTTGATGATGTGGATGGATGTCCTGCAGTAAATCCGCAGAATCGTCGACGAGCCGCAGCAGGTCATGTCGAATTTCCTTGAACTCGCCGATCAGGCGCAGGAGTGTGCTGTCTGGTGGCGTGTGTCTCACGGTTGTGCCTCTCGCGATGTCGGTACGGGTGCCGATCCTCGCAGCATCGCGTGACGTTCGCGTGACGCGGACGGTGCGTCGGTCGCGCTGGCCTCACGGTCTCCGCGCGGGAAAGCGATGGGCCTGGTCCGATCGACATAGAGATGACACTGTGCGCAGCTCTCGACCAGCGCGGTGTAGGCTCGCGGCGACACCATCCCGATCTTTCGCCACGGCGGCTCGCCGCATGCGCTGGACGGCATCGAGAAACATCGTGGCGCGGTGTCCATATTCCGGCTCTGCCCGCGCATACCAGGAAGACACTTCGGTATAACTGATGCGGCTGAGACGTTCCGAGTAGCGATCAATCAGCGCGAAGTCCGCCGTCACAACCGGCCGGAGCAGCCGTTCGGTGTTTTCGACCTTCTCCTGCATGACCCGCTGCAACGACGGCGATTGCGCCTGAACGTGACGATCGGACTGAACGGCGAACGTCAGGATGAGAATGAACAGCGCGCCAATTCGCATGCGGTCCTCCAATATCGGTCGGAAAGGCAACTCCTGTACCGTTCGTAACGAGCGCCCGAGTGATGCCGGCGGCGCGCCGATGCGGAAAATGCCGCACCCGCCGCAAAGATTTCGCAGCCGCAGAGTGGCACCGAGCGGACATTCGCGCACAGATCCCGAAGCTCCGGCGCGCGGCGCTTCGGCACCGGTCTTGCCCCTGGCGGAACCAGAGCAGCGCGGGCGGCGATCCGACCCGCGGGAATTCAAACAGGAGACGCCATGAGCACCCGGAACCAGTCCTCCGCCGACTTGCAGCTTCGTGACAATGTTCTGTGGCAGCTCGATTGGGATCCCGCGGTCGATGCCGCCGGCATCGGGATATCCGCGATCGACGGCACCGTCACGTTGACGGGCTATATCGATACGTATGCCGGAAAGCTGGCGGCAGAGCGCGCGGCCAAGCAAATCCGCGGCGTTCGCGCCGTCGCGAACGAGATCGAGGTACGACCGATGCTCGACCGGACCGACACGGACATCGCGGCGGACGTCGTGCACGCGCTACGGCTGCACAACCACGTACCGCAGACGGTTCAGGCGACCGTGCGGCACGGTCACGTCCTGCTCGGCGGCCGCGTCGACTTCCGTTTCCAGAAGCAGGCCGCCGAAGACGCCGTGCGCCACGTCCGCGGCGTGCGGCACCTCGACAATCACATTGAAATTGCCGCAAAGAGCGTCGCGCGCGACGCGCGAAAGCACATCGTCAAGGCGCTGCATCACAACGCGGTCGTGGATGCGGAACATATCGAAGTCAATGTCGCCGGGTCCATCGCCACACTGTCCGGAACCACTGGCAGCCTCGCGCAACGGGAGGCGGCAGAGTGGGCGGTGGCTCAGACGCCTGGCATCACCGAGGTCGACAACCGCCTCGTCGTCGTCAACCGCGCATTGCCGGACCTGCCGACCGAGGCCGTCGAACGCGAATGCTAGGCGCCGCCGGTCGGTTCCCGAAGTCGCCGCGCCGATTGCCTGCTGTTGTGCGCTGGGGCGCCGCGGCAGTGGCCGGCGCAGCGGGCGCCTATGGCGGGTACGTCGCGACGGCGTGGATGCGATATGGATCGCCCCCCGCTCCGAGGACCGATGAGGCCGATCCGCTGCTCGAGGAGTTCCTGCCGGCGCCCGAAGTGGCAGAACGCCACAGCGTCCGCGTCGCCGCTCCCGCGGCGGTGACGCTCGCGGCCGCCTGCGAGCTCGACTTGTTTGGGATGCCCGCAGTACAGGCGCTCTTCAGGACCCGCGCGATGATCCTGGGCGCCAAAAGCGAGCCGCAGCCGCGCGTGCGCGGCCTGATCGCCTCGGCGCGGTCGATCGGATGGGTTGTGCTCGCCGAGATTCCGGACCGCGAAGTCGTCGTGGGCGCGGTGACCCGGCCGTGGGAAGCCAACGCGACGTTTCGTTCGATTGAACCCGGACGCTTTGCGGAATTCAGCGAGCCGGATTACGTCAAGATCGCGTGGACGCTCCGGGCCGACCCGATCGATGCGGCGCATTCCGTGTTCCGGACAGAAACCCGGGTCGTGGCGACTGACGCGGCCGCGCGGCGCAAGTTCCGCCGGTATTGGTCGCTCCTGTCGCCCGGGATCATCCTGATTCGATGGGTGGCGCTCAATCCGGTGAAGCGCGAAGCCGAACGAAGAGGCCGCTGTTCACGGTCAGTCATCGCATCGGTCTGGAGGGCGTCTGATGCCATACCCGGTTTCCGTGACCATCGCACCGCAGGTTGCCGCCCGGAATCGGGTGACGACCTTCTTCCGGTTGATTCTCGCGATTCCTCACCTGATCCTGGTCGGCGGCATCGATCTGGGCCTCGCGTATCGCCACGACAACACCAGCACGCTCGGCGGCGAGGGCGGCTTGCTTGGCGCGGTGGCCGCGTTCCTGGCGGTCATCAGCTGGTTCACGATCCTGGCGGCCGGCACGCACATCATCGGCATCCGCCAATTCACCGCGTTCTATCTTCGGTGGCGTGTGCGGGCGCTCGCCTATCTCATGCTGCTCGTCGATCCGTATCCACCCTTCGGCGACATGCCGTATCCAGCGTCGATCGATATCGTGGACCCGGCTGGCCCACGGAACCGGCTGACGGTTGCCGTGCGGTTGATTCTCGTGATTCCCCACTTGATCGTCCTGGCGTTCGTGATGCTCGCCTGGATGTTCACGACGATCGCGGCGTGGTTCCTGATCCTGTTGACGGGCAACTATCCGCAGGGTCTCTACGAATTCGCGATCGGCGCCCTGAGATGGCGCCTGCGGGTCGAAGCGTATCTGCTCCTGCTGGTGGACGAGTATCCGCCGTTCTCGCTGACCTAACGCATCTCGCCGGGCGCGCGCGTGTTCCCGGCGGCGGCGCGGGCGGCCTGGCACTGCTGGACGATCATCGTCAGGTCGCTCATATCGACCGGCTTGCCCAGGACGCGATGCGCCCCGAGGCGTTCGGCCTCGGCAACCATTTCCGGAGTGCCAAACGCGGTCATCATGATCACGCCGGCATCCGGCTGCATCCGGCGAATGGTCTGCAACAGCGACAGGTCTTTGGAATCCGGCATGCGGAAGTCCAGCAGGATCACGTCGGGCGTCGAGCCCGATGCCAGCGCCTCGACCGTCTCCTTCGCGGTACCCGCCTCTTCAACGGCATACCCGGCGGCGGTCAGCGTCTCCGCCAGCGACCATCGAATCAGCGGTTCATCGTCCACGATCAGAATGCGAAGCACTGTGAGATTTTTCCCTTGAACGCGGAATTGTTCCTGGCCCACCGCCATTGGCGGCGGGCTTGCCGCGAATATCGATAACCACTTTCAAGAATGGCGCCAGCCGCCGCAGACGTGCGGGGGCTGCGTGAGTCACCACCGCGAAGGCCTACACCGGAAGTTCGATGCTGACTTCCGTCCCCCCTGCTTCCGGACACTCGATGGTGATTGTCCCGCCGTGAGCCTCGATCAGGCGCTTGGCCGTTGGCAGGCCAAGTCCAGTGCCGCGCGCTTTGGTCGTGAAGAACGGCGTGAAAATCTGTTGACGGACGTCCGTCGGAATGCCTGGACCGGAATCGGCAAAAACCAGGCGGCAACGTCCGTTCTCGACGGCCAGCGAAACCTGGATTGTCCCGGTCCCCTCCATCGCGTGCGTCGCGTTGACGAGGAGGTTGACGAAGACGATCTTGAGCAGCTCCGGGTCGGCCATCAGGGACTGGGCCGATCCTGCCACCTCGACCTGCACGCTGGCGGCCTCTGGATCCTGATTCAGAAGGCTCGCGGTCGTGACGATCAATTGCCCGACATCGACCGGTGTCTTCGTCGGCTGCGGAGGCCGCGCAAAGAGCAGCAGGTCCTTCATCAGCGCGTTCAGTCCGTCGATCCTCGCGATGATGTCGTGGGTGACGGCCGCCTCACGGCTGCCCGCCGGCAGGCGGGAACCGATGACCTGAATCGCGCCGCGAATGCCAGCCAGCGGATTCTTGACTTCGTGGGCGATGACCGCGGCCATTTCGCCGAGATGCGCCATCGCCGCCTGTTCGCGGAGCTGCGTCTCCATCGCGACTCTGGCGCTGAGATCGTGAATGATGCCGGTGAACATCCGCTCACCGGATCGAGTGCATTTCACCGACCGACAGGTGGACCGGAAAGGTCGTTCCGTCGCGCCGCTGTGCGATCACCTCACGCCCTTTGCCGATGATCCGCGCCGCGCCACGTGGCCAGGTAGCGAGAGAGATACGAGTCGTGTTCCTCCCGATAGGGCGACGGCATCAGGATCTTGACATTGCGCCCGACCACCTCGGCCTCGTGATAGCCAAACAAACGCTCCGCGGCGGGATTGAACGCGTCGATCAGTCCGGCCGCGTCGATCACGATGATCGCGTCGACGGCGGATTCGACGATGGACCGCCATCGAGCCTCGCTGGCGCGGGTCCGCTGCTCGCTGGTCTTCAGCGCGACTTGCGCCCGCTTCTGGTCCGTGATGTCCCGCCCAATCGTCGCCGCGCCAAGCACGTGACCGTCGCGATCGGTCACCGGCGACACGGTCAGCGCCACGTCGATCAGGCGGCCGTCCTTCGTCCGCCGGATCGTCTCGCGCGACTCGACGCGACGGCCGGCGCGCACCTCCCCGAGAATTTCTTCGAGTTCAGCGGTCCGGTCGTCGGGAATCAGCAGCGCAATCGAACGCCCCCGCATTTCCCCGGCCGTATAGCCATACAGGCGCTCGGCACCACGGTTCCAGGTCACGATAATTCCATCGAGCGTCTTGCCGATGATCGCATCGGCAGACGACTCGACGATCGCGGCCAGAAATCGGTCAGGCTCGCTGGCGGGATCGAAGGACAGGTGGTTCTCCATAGTTGCGTGAGCGGCCCCCGCAGCCTGTCAGGCTGACGGGGAACGCATCATTGGCTCGAGAGAACCGATACTACACTGGCCCGGTGCCGTTGACCACGGAGCGGCGGTGCGTGTCCTCACGCGGTCGCCGCCCGCTCGTCAGTGCTCCTCGACGTGCATGTGCTGATGGGCGATGCCCTCGCTTGGCAGCGAAGGCTTGTATTCCTTATGGCAGTTCTCGCATACCTCCACGAGCTGCGAATTGGCCGCGACGAGCGCCTTGCATGTCTTTGTTCTCGCTGGCCTTGAAGGCCGCCAGGCCCGCATCCGACAGCGCGCGTGACCATTTCTTCCAGTCGGCCTGTTGCGTCATCGTGAGGTCGTTGGGGCCGGTGCCCGGAAGCGTAATCAGGGTGCCGGCTGCCGCCATCTGGATCGCGTGCTCCGCGACGAGCTCCCAATCCTGCTGCGGTCTTTGGCGCCATCCCGTCCTTCTCGACGTCCCACAGCGCATGACCCGCGTGATCCACGACGGAAACCATCTCCGCGTTGATGCTGACGGGAGGACCGGACGGCGGCGGCGTCGCGGTCACGACCGGCGGTGCGTTTGAGCGGGTTGAGCCGGTGGCTGGCTCCCGGAGCCGCAGCCCACCAACAGCAAGGCACTCGCGCCAAGCGATAACGTGACGGTCATTGTTCTGATGTTCATAAAGAGACTCCTGCGTTCAGAAACGCCAACTGCAAAAACCCTTGGTGAGAGCCGGATTGGTTGGTGGCTGTGCAACCAGTGTGCCGCCGACCAGCCGCTCGTGACCGAGACTGGAGATGCCGGTATACTGCCCTCCTATGGCCTCAGCGACGATTCTCGTGGTCGACGACGAACAGTTGATTCGGTGGTCGCTCTCCAGCCGATTGACTGAGGAGGGCTATCGCGTCCTCGAAGCCGAGACCGCGGCCGACGCGATTCGCGTAGCTCGCGACGGCGTGGACCTCGTGCTGCTTGATTACCGGCTGCCGGATGCCGACGGCATGACCGTGCTCAAGCAGATCAAGGAAACCACGCCCGAAACGCTGGTCATCCTGCTGACCGCGCACTCGAGCGTCAGCATGGCGGTCGAGGCGATGCGGAACGGCGCCTATCACTACGCCAACAAGCCGTTCAATCTGGACGAAATCGTGCTGCTCGTCGAGAAGGCGCTGGAAACCACCACGCTGCGGCGCGAGGTGCGCTCGCTGCGTGCATCACAGGCGCAGCCCTACACCCTCGATCGGATCATCGGCACCGACGATGCGGTGGTCAGGATGCGGGCGCTGCTCAAGAAGGTGGCGACCGGTCCTGGATCGACTGTTCTCCTGACCGGTGAGAGCGGCACCGGCAAAGACCTCGCGGCGAAAGTCATTCACTACGCCAGCCCGCGCGCCAGCAAGCCCTTCATGAACATCACCTGCTCGGCGCTTCCTGAGACGCTGCTCGAGAGCGAGTTGTTCGGGCACGAGCGCGGCGCGTTCACGGGCGCGGATCGCCAGAAGCACGGGCTGCTCGAATCGGCAGACGGGGGGACCGTGTTTCTCGACGAGATTGGCGAGATGGTCCCGCTGCTGCAGGCGAAGCTGCTGCGCTTTCTCGAAGAGCGCGCGTTCAAACGGGTCGGCGGTTCGACGGATATTCGCGTGGACGTCCGAGTCATCGCCGCGACCAACCGCGACCTGGACGAAGAAGTCCGCAAGGGACGATTCCGGTCGGACTTGTTCTACCGGCTCAACGTCGTGCCGATCGTCCTCCCGCCGCTTCGCCAGCGGCCCAAGGATATTCCCCGGCTCGTCAACTTCTACGTCGATCTGTACAACGGCGAGTTCCGGAAACGGATTCAGCGCGTCACGCCCGCCGCCATGGATCGCCTCTCGAGTTATGGCTGGCCAGGCAACATTCGCGAACTGCGCAATGCGGTCGAGCGCGCGATGCTGCTCGCTGAGGGCGACGAGCTGACCGTCGAGGACTTCCCCATCCGCGCCGGTCAGACGCCGGCGGACACCGTGGAACTGCCGGCGACCGGCATCGATCTCGAGCAGTGGGAACGATCGTTCGTCGTCCAGGCGCTCGACCGCAGTGGCTGGAACCAGACCAAGGCCGCGGCGCTCCTCGGGGTGAACCGCGATCAAATCCGTTATCGCATCGAGAAGTTCAAGCTGGAAAAACCGGTCTCCAGCGCCTGAACGGACGCCCCGGCTATTCCTTCTTCATCATCCCGCCTCGACCCGCCATCATCTGCATCATCTGCCCGTGCATCGCGCTCATATGCGCGTGCATCGTCTTCTGTTGCTGCGCCAGCTCCGTGACCACGGCCGTGAGCGCCGCGATCCTCGCGTCGCCGGTTGCCAGGCTGAGGTCTTTGAGCAATGCGTCCAGCCGCGCGTTCGCCGCCGTCGCGTCGTCCATCATCTGATGCATGCCCGGCATCGGGTCGCCCGCGGTGGCCGACGACGTCGCCGGCGGCTCGTGACTGTGATCATGCTGGGTGTCTGAGGATGCAACCTGCCGGTCGTTGGGCGCAGTCCGCACCGCCGCCGCCGCCGCGATGAACCAGACCGCCGCCGCCGTCACAATCATTGCCGTTTTCGTCGATCTCATGATGCCCTCGCTTTCCCGCTGATACGAATCGTCGGTCGCGCGCCATCCCTTGACATGCCGGTGATTCTGCAACGTTCAAGCCACGGGCGCGACCGCCGCGGCCGGCCGGAAGAACCACGACTTGGTCGCTTCCGTGGCGATCACGTAGAGGATCGCGATCGTCACGATCGCGATCACGATCCCGGCCGGCAGCGGCTCGAAGCCGAACACGCGAGCCCATGGGATGTAGGGGATCCCAATCGCCGCGACAATCAGCAGCGCCGTCCGAATCGCGCAGCAGCGCGCCCGGCCGGCTTTGCCGAGAACCGGCGGCGTGTACGGACGACCAGCGCGACGAGCAGTTCCGTCAGGCAGCGACTCGACGAACCACCCGGGCTCGAAAGAGTCGCGGCGACGCGCCGAAACCGAGCGCCAGCACTCCAAACGTGGCGAGGGTCGAACACCGAGCTCGAGAGACCGAAGACGATCATGAATCGCGCGATCAGTGGGAGATTCCAACGCTCCGGCTTGCTGACCATCTCCGGGTCGACCGCATCGTCCGCGATCCCGGCGGCCGGAATATCCGACAGGAAGTTGTTGAGCAGAATCTGCCCCGGCAGCATCGGCAGGCATGCGACGGGAGACGCACGAGGCGGCCATCGCGAAATACCCATGCCTGCGCGCTGGCGAGCGCCTTCAATCCGCGTCAACGCGGCTTCGGACCTTTGTCCCTGATAGAGGCCGAGGGCCGTGTCTGAGCATAGGATCAGGCCGACAGCTGTCGCTTCGATGGGCCAGGCGCTTGCGCCTGCGTAGATCCAGAGCTGCACAGATTGAAGGCAAGAGCAAAAAGCAGCATGTAGATTTAGCTAGACTCTGAACTGATGCACAAACCTGCGCCACAGTGGTTCGGGAGCCTTCTCGGGCAAGGCGTTCGGCCCGACCTGGGCGATCGTTTCGGCGGCTTCAGGAGCGGGCAGTCCGTTCATCTGGGTATCCATGTGTCTGGTACCAACCGAGGCCGAGTTTCGACGTCCCATTCGGCGACAACCACCGTCGCTCTATTCATACGCTCAGCACCTCTGGCCTCGTGGAGCCACCTGGACGCCCCAACTTCCCTGGGTGCCCATGACAATGAGATCAACCTTGTACTGGAGACGCTTTCGTTAGACCGACGCTGTAGGCGCGACCGATCTCGACCAGCTCCTCGATTCCTGGTCCCAGGTCATCGGCTTCTGCGAGAGGCGCGTCTTCCGGGGCCAGCGGTCTCACATTAGGCGCGTTGGCGGTTGGCCTGATCAATGGAGCGACGTATCTTGGCCATGCTGTCGTCACACGGCCCGGACAGGCCACGTCGTCCGCATCATGGCGCGTGCGTACTCGATTGCGTCGTCGAGCGTCGCCACTCGCAGCACGGTCAACTGCGCTTCGGACCACCCGGATACCGCGGCGGGTACGTCAGCGCGCGGACCGATGCATCGGAAAGTCGATGGGGCACACGACGTGCGTTAGAACGCAATCACCGTCCGACCTCCAGCGCTTCGCGCGTGGAGCACGCTACGACGATGAGCGCTGCTCGCCGGGGCCGCGCCCGCGCAAGAACCGCACACTCCTCTACGGCGGCCGCTGCTGCGGCTATAGAGCCCGTCGACACTCCGCCGAAGCATGTCAGCATCCACCAGCGCGTTGTGTAGCCGCATCCAGATGTCTTTCGCGTAACCTAACAGGCGTTGCGCCTGCGCCGCAGCCAGAGGCAACCCGGGCATCTGGTTGTCCTCATCACGATTCGGCGCGTTGCTTTCTGGGCGCTGAGCGTCAGTTCAATAGAGATCGCTCAATTTCCTGGCCTGCTCGATGCTCAGCAAAATGGCCGGCGATGTCTGACAGCATTCCGGCCTGAATCGACGCAGCAACCCGGCGTGTCGATGGCCATCATCACACGCTGAGCAAACGATCGTGCCGACGTCTCTCTGGGATTCGACCAGGGAGGCCGGGCGCGACCGTCAACGACCATGCCAGCGAAGGCGGCGTCCCGGCAGCCCGCCACGACACCAAGACCGCTGGCCAGGGTCTTCGAGGATGACGATGCCTTGGGGTATCTGTGAGCGACGCGAACACTTACAGATCGGCCGCGGCTGACAGTACCCTGATTCTCGTCGTGATCGGCTGCAGTTGCGAAGATCATGTCCTGCAGCTTTAGGCGTATTCGCCATCGATCGAGCTTTACGCAGGCTCTGACCATCCCCGACGAGAAGAAACGCGACGTCGGAACGGCGTTTCCGAAGTTCGGTGGAACGCGTGAATCAGAAACTCGATGTTCTTTTCCTTTCCCATTCGCCGACGAACAGCAGGAGGAGCTGTCGTCGAGCAATGCCAGGCCGGTTTCTCAAGCGTCGTGACTGTCGTCGGGCGGTCTCGTGTTCTCTGAAACCGCTTCACACCCACCGGTTGCCAGGACGTGGATCGGTCTTGTCACGCCATAGGCGTGCAGAAGACGTCTGATCTTGGGTGAAGGCGCGATGACTGCATCGGCACGATTCGGGAACCATGCACTCAAGGTCTGTGCGAAGGACGGGAAGGATCACCGGGCCTTTAGAGATGCCGGCGCATACTTCGGGGTAATGCGTGTGATGCGTGAACACCAGCGGGATGCTCTGACGCGCGGGAAATGTGGTGCCTGACGAAGCCGAGTGTGAACGGAGTATGGGCGTGACAATGTCCAGTTCGAGCCGTAGAAGGTCTCGCATGTGGCCTCGTTCGGCAAATGGAAAGTGAGGCGCATTTCGGGGTTATCAATGATGTGCACCGACTTCAGGCGAAATACCCTCGGGTGCGTCTCGATACCGGGGCACGGCTGGCGCGAATACGAAACCCTCATGGCCTGCCCGCTCCAGGCTCCTGCGGTAACGTCTCTATGGAGGACCTCGACGCCGTGAAGTGTGGGGCAGCACAGCTATCGGTAAAGAACCCGATTCGGATGTCCGGGCAGCCCTTCGCGACTCTATTTGCCAGCGCCATCAGCAGCGGGTCATCTATGCGCCGAATACGAGCGTTATGGCAACTCGCTGTGCCTCAAGCGCTTTCGCGTCTTCCGCATAGCCGCCACTCCGCCGATCGCGCCAACGCTGCATGGCTCGCTCAGCGCGTGACCTCGATGCAGCGTGCGGCGGACCCGATGACCATCCGTTAAAGAAACAGACGCGCGATGGACACTGATTGGCACATCGACGTAGATCTTCTGCTCGATGTCGGACACGTGCGATGTCAGGCGAGGTGCAATCGACAAGCATTTCCGGAACAAGCCCTCCGCTGCGTACGAGTCGATGAAGCCGGTGAGGGTGACGGCAGAGGCCGAGCGAGACCGCGGCGGCGAACATCAAGATAAGGACGACAGGTAAGCTCCTCGACCTGCCTCCAGGGCAGGCGCAGCGGGCCGAGACGCTGAGCGTCCTCCGACGCTGTCGGGCCCCACCACAGCCAATCGCCGGCGGCGCGGCGCCGCCGCGGTCCGCTCCAGCTCCAACCAAGGGGCGTGCAGTAGATTGCCGACGTCGACACTCCGATGGTACGCGGGGGTGATGCCAAGGGACGTCAGCCACACAGCCTCATTTTCGGGTCCCGTGAGGATGAATCCAGCAACCGGCGAAAAGGCGGGCAGCGTTACCCTCGGCGCCGAGCCTCAACGGCATCGTTCTCACGGGACAGAGGTGACCTGCGGATTGGGCGACAGCGTCAGAACAGGCCCGGCCGTCGTCGACGCGTCCTCACCTGGTCACTGGCTTCGGCCGAGCCAGAACCTCGCGAACGTCGCTTCCGTCGAGGCTTTCGGACCCCAGCAGCCGTGTTGCCAACTCAGAAAGAACGTCCCGATTCACGCCGAGCAGCGCCTCGGCGCGGTCGGCTTGCTCGCCGATGATCCGGCTCACCTCGGCGTCGATGGTCTGCCTCGTTTCGGGACTGCAGTCGCTGCCCTCGCCGACGGCGCCGCCCAGATACCGCAGTCGCGTCCCCGGCGTAGCGCACCGACCGAGCTTCTCGCTCATGCCGAACTCGGTCACCATCCGCCGCGCCAGCTGCGTGGCGCGCTGAATATCGTCCACCGCGCCGGTGCTGATGGTCCCGAGCATGACCGCTCGGCGGCGCGGCCGCCCATCATGATCGGCGACCTGATCCTCGAGCTCTTCGACGAGACAGCAGGTATCGATCCTCCTTGGGCATTTGCATCGTGTAGCCCAGCGCACCGCGGCTGCGCGGAATGATGCTGATCTTGCTGACCGGGATCGCCGTGCGGGACGAGGCTCGCCACCAGCGCGTGGCCGCACTCATGGTAGGCGACCGTCTGGCGCTCCTTGGCGTTCATCACCCGACTGCGTTGCTCGAGCCCGCCGACCACGCGCTCGATCGCGGCTTCGAAGTCCGCGAAGGAGACCCCGCTGGCATTGCGGCGGGCCGACAGGAGGGCGGCCTCGTTGATGACGTTGGCCAGATCCGCGCCGCTGAAGCCCGGCGTGAGACGCGCGGCGCGCTCGAGATCGAAATCCGGCGCCAGCGTGATCCGCTGGCTGTGGATGCGCAGAATCTGCACGCGGCCGGTGAGATCGGGATTGCCCAGGACCACCTGGCGATCGAACCGGCCCGGCGCGCAGGAGCGCGGGGTCGAGCACCTCTGGTCGATTGGTGGCCGCCATGATGATCACGGGGTTGTTGGCGTCGGACTTGAATCCGTCGATCTCCGCCAGCAACTGATTCAGCGTCTGCTCCCGCTCGTCGTTCCCCATCACGCGCGTCGCGCCGCCTCGGCTCTGACCGATCGCGTCGATCTCGTCGATGAATACGATGGCCGGCGCAGCGGCGCGAGCCTGCTCGAACAGATCGCGCACGCGCGCCGCCCCGACGCCGACGAACATCTCGACGAACTCCGACCCGCTCGTTTCGAAGAACCGGACGCCGGCCTCCCCGGCGGTCGCCTTGGCAATGAGCGTCTTCCCGGTCCCTGGCGGCCCGACCAGCAGCACGCCCTTCGGAATCCGTCCGCCGAGCCGGGCGAACCGTTGCAGGCGTCTTCAGGAACTGGATGATCTCCTGCAGCTCGCCGATCGCCTCGTCCGCGCCGCCGACGTCCTTGAACGTCACGCCGATGTCCTCGGCCTTCACTTCGGTCGCCTTGCTCTTGCCGACGCCGAAGATCCCGCCGCCGACACGACCCGCGAGACTTCGGCTGGCCATCGACCAGAGGGACGCCACCAGCAACAGCGGGAACAGCCAGTTCAACACGAAGCTGCCAATCGGGTTGGGCGGAGCGGCGGCCGATAGGTGACGTGTGCGGCGCCGAGCTCTTTCAGCAAGTCCGGATCGCCGCTCGACGGCATCAGCGTGACAAAGCGAGTTGTGGCCTGCTCGGGGGATTTCGCAGCCGGGTCCTTCATGATCCGTCAATGGTGGGACCAACGGTGACATCGACGAGCTGACCAGCCGCCAACTTCGCTTTGAACTCACTGTAGGGAATCTCGACGCCTTGGGACAGGAGTGGCCCGATCACTGACTGGAGGAGCCATGCGACGAGCAAAGCGACGCCGAGATACCCCAGACCCGAAGGAATGTGGCGGTTGAAGGGGTTCTCGCGGCCGTGATCGGGTTGCCCGGTGGGTGGGGTCTTCGTGCCGCTGCTCCCCGCCGCGCGCCCGCCTGCTCTGTTCGCTCGCCATGGGCAACTCCTTGGTGCACGACGACTCGGAGGACGGTTCCGAGGCACCTGCAAGCGGCTTCATCGGGGCGACAAAACCCGAGCGCCACAGGAACGATTCCAGCGCAAGTTCTGCCTGCGCGGCCGGGTGGAGTATCCGTT
>CAVQHT010000025.1:0-87928 GCA_963712355.1 uncultured Acidobacteriota bacterium | reverse complement strand
TTCGGATCGCGCTTTTTCGGCGTGCGGCGCAGCTTGAAGAAGGCGCAATCGGGACACCACGCTTCGGGATTGAAGCTCGTCCCGGCAATCGGCAGCACGTCGCGATGGCCGCAGCACTCCGGCCCGTCCTCGGGCGGACGCCTCCAGCGGCACGACTTGAACTTCGCGACCGCGGCCGAGAGCGTCGCCTCGACCGGTGCGTCGGCCGCGGCCGGCGGATGCTCGGGCTTGGCGGGGAACAACGTATCGGACATGCAGATCTCAGTCTATGCGAACGCCGACGGATTTTTCCATACTGGCCCATGCATGCCGATCGGCGGGCGCGACCAGCGTGATCGCCTGGCCCGCGTCGTCCGCGCGGCCGGTGCGGCCGACGCGGTGCACGTAGCTTTCCGGTGAATCCGGCAGCTCGTAGTTGATGACGGTGTGAATGCCGTCGATGTCGAGTCCGCGCGCCGCGATGTCGGTGGCGACGAGCACGTTGTAGCGTCCGCCACGAAACCCTTCAACGGCCATCCGGCGCTGATCCTGGGTGCGATCCGCGTGAAGCGCGATGCACTTGATGCCCGCCGCGGCGAGCTTGCCGCGACAGACGGTCCGCGCCGATCTTCGTCCGCGAAAACACGAGCACCGGGCCTTCGGGCCGCCGCAGGTGGTTGATCAGCCAGTCGAGCTTTGCGCCCTCTTCGACCACTTCGGAGCGGTGCGTGATCGTCTTCGCGGGCTTGCTGCGATGCCCGACCTGCACGTACTTCGGTTCGCGCACGATCTCCAGCGCAAACCTCACCACATCGTCGGGCATGGTCGCCGAGAAGAGCAGCGTCTGCCGCATCGGCGGGCAACGCCGTGATGATGCGCTTGACGTCGGGCCAGAAGCCCATGTCCATCATGCGATCGGCTTCGTCGAGCACGAGCAGCTCGACGCCGCTCAGGTCGGCGTTCTGCTGCCGCATGTGATCCATCAGGCGCCCGGGCGTGGCGACGATGATGTCCACGCCGGCCTTGAGGGCGCGTTCCTGCATCCCCATTTCGACGCCGCCGTAGATGGCGGCGCTGGTGACGCTCGTGTGGTACGCCAGCCCGTGAATCTCGTCCTCGATCTGCACGGCGAGCTCGCGCGTCGGCGCCAGCACCAGCACGCGGCTCTTGGCCGCCGTCGGCCGCCTGTCCCTCGATCGCCGCCGGCCGGCCGTTGGTCAGCAGGCGCTGCAGCGTCGGGATGACGAACGCCGCGGTCTTGCCGGTGCCGGTCTCCGCGCAGGCGATCAGATCGTCCCCCGACAAGCGCGAGCGGAATGACCGCGCTCTGGATCGGCCGCGTTTCCTTGAAGCCGAGATCGCGAACGCCTTCGAGCAGGCGGCTGTCGAGATTCAGGGATGCGAAGGGGACCGGCGTGACGTCGCACGGGGTCGGCTCGAGCGCCGGCGTGTGCGAGTGTGAAGACGAGCGGGACGGCGTGGACCTCGGCGCGGAGCGCGATCGTCCGCCGGATGGACGGCGTGATCGCCCGCGCGTGATGGTTTCGACCAGTTGTATTCGAATTCAAATCGTTCTGGCTAGCGTGCTCGGAAGGTGATGATGCCCCGGACGGGATCGTACGGCGAGACGCCGACGGTCACGCGATCTCCGGGAACAACTTTGATGCGGAAGCGGCGCATGCGGCCGCTGAGCTGGGCGAGCACCTCGTGACCCGCGTCGCACTGGACGCGGTAAAGTCCGCCGCTGTGAACGGCGACGACGGTGCCCTGCATGTCGATGAGATCGTCCTTGCTCAAACGCTAGCATTCCTTTCCTTGTGTTTCTGGACCTTCCGTGTGAAGGACTGTCGATGGCCAGACAAATATTGTGCCACAAAGCGGGCCAAACCCGAAGTCCAACCGTGTACCGGCGACCGCCATCGCTGGGTCGGCCAGGCTAAAGCGCCCTGACCGCGTCCTCGACGCGCTTGGCCAGCGCCTCGTAGTCGTCGCCGGTCAGCCGCAGCGGTGCGCCGAACGCGACCCGCACGCGCCCGGGCTTCGCCATCTTCCACGAGTGGTGCAGCACCTTGTCGCAGCCCCTCGAGGCGGACGGGAACCACCGGGCACGCCGAGCCGCGACGCGATCATCCCGATGCCGGGGCGGAACGAGCCGATCGCGCCCGTGTCTGTCCGCTTGCCTTCGGGAAAAATCAGCACCGAGAAGCCGTCTTCGAGCACCTCGCCGATGTAGCGGAGGGTCTGCCGCGCGCCGGCTTCGCGCTGCGGCAACGGAAATGCGTTGAAGAACAGCGCCGACAGGTAGTAGTTCAGGCTGTTGGTGAACCAGGCCGAGCGTCCGTACTGCTCCGGAAAGAAATGCGCCTTGAAGAATTCCTTGGCCATCGCCGGCGCGAGCCGGTATCGCAGGCGCGCCGGCAGGCTGGCGAGGATCACCGGCGCGTCCATGTGGCTCTGATGGTTGGCGGCGAAGATCACCGGGCCATCGATGCGGGCGAGGTGCTCGCGTCCTTCGACGCGCGTCCAGGCGAACACGCGGGCCAGCGGCAGGATCCATGTCGGCAGGCTGACGCGGCGAATCGCGCGGGCGGGCCAGCGATCGGTTCCACGAAGGAAAATCCACCGGCTCGACGCGCGCGGCTTCGCCAGACGCGCCTTTCTCCACCAGCGACCGAAGCTCCGCGACGCTTTTCGCTTCGGCAAACGCGCCTTCGTCGATGCGCGTCTGGAACTTGTCCTCGAGCGCGACCATCAGTTCGACGCGTTCGAGCGAGCTGAGACCGAGTTCCTCGATCGTCGCGGTCGCGGCGACCTGTTCGCGCCCCGCGTATTTCGCGACGAGCGCCGCGAGCACATCGGTGCCGGCGTTCGTGCCGATCGGCATGCCGCCGCTCCGCACCCAGTCGCGAATCGCCGCACGTTTCAGCTTGCGCGTGCCTTCGGTGCGCGGCAGCTCGGGTTCGGGCCAGATCGAGCGCACGGCGGATCTTCTGGTGGTCCGCCAGGACGCGCGTTGGCCGCGCGGACGACGGCATCGGGATCGACACCGGGATCGACGACCAGCACCGCGTGCACGCGTTCTTCGCTGCCGCCGGCTGCCAGCGCCCACCACCGCTGAATCGCGCACGCCGGGCAGCTGATTCAGCACGCGCTCGACGTCCTCGGGAAACACGTTGAGCCCCTCGGCCGTGACGATCATTTCCTTCTTGCGTCCGCGGATGAACACCTGGCCGTCGGGCGCGAGCTCGCCGATGTCGCCGGTATGAAACCAGCCGTCTTCGAACGCGCGGGCGGTTTCTTCCGCGGCGTTGAAATAGCCGGTGGTGACGTTCTCGCCGCGGACGAGAATCTCGCCGTCCTCCGCGATCTTCATCTCCACGCCGGCGATCGCCTTGCCGACCGATCCGCGCTTGGTGCCGAACGGATGATTGAGCGTCACGATCGGCGCGGTCTCGGTCAGTCCGTAGCCCTGAATCACCGCGAATCCGAGCTCGCCCCAGAACGCCTCGAGCTCGGCGTCGAGCGGCGCCGCGCCGACGATGAACGCCCAGAACTTCCACCCGAACAGGCGATGCGTCTGGCGATGCCGCCACCAGCGCTTCAGCGATTCGGATCGCGGCGCTGCCGGTCGGCGCGGCGGCGCGGATCGGTCGGCCGCGGGCGCGATCCGCAGGGCGTGCTCGCGCAGGACGTCGAGGATCTTCGGACCGACACCAGCACCGAGACGCGCCGCCGCTTGATCTGATCGGCGATCTCGCCCGGGTTGTAGCCGCGCATGAACACGACCACGCCGGGCAGCATCGGCGGAATGAACGTCGCCATCGCCTGCCCGAACATGTGGCTGAGCGGCAGCAGATTCAGAAACCGGATCGGCGCAAACGGCGTCGCCCACTTCCGGTACTTCAGCACCTCGCGCTCGACCGGCACGATGTTGGCGAGCACGTTCCGGTGGGTGATGACCACGCCCTTCGGCTCGGCCGTCGCGCCGGACGTGAAGATGATTTCCGCGACGTCGTCGCGTTGAATGGCGACCGGCGGCGGCTCGCCGCTCGTTCCACTGCCAGTCGCTGCAGGCGCCAGACCGGCGCGCCGACCTCGTCCCCGACCGGCGGCACATCCTGGCCGACGAGCACCAGCCTTGGCTGAGACGATGCGCGCGACGCGCGCGAGAAAGTCGGGCGACGAGCGATAGTCGATGGGGACGACGACGACGCCGCCGAGCAGGCAGCCCCAGAACGCGATGATCCACTCCGGCCGGTTCTCGCTGAAGAACACGACCTTGTCGCCTTTGCCGATGCCGGCGGTCGCGAGCCGGGCCGCGAAGCCGCGCGCCGCGCGCCGCCACCTGAGCGTAGGTGAACGTTCGGCTGCGGAACCCATCGTCGTGGACGAGAAACTCGCCACGCGCGCGGGAGAGGTCGTCGAAGAAATCGAGCAGCGTATCGCGGCGCACGTGTGGGACTATGATAGTCGCTCCCCGATGAGAGGTATGTGATGCGGCGATGCTGATCCCGTTCGTTGCAGCCGCTTCTTCTGATGGCCGCGCGCGTCACGGCGCAGGAGACGGGGCCCGTGTGGCCGAAGCTCTCGGAGGCGCAGCACGCGGAAGTGATGCGCTTCGGCGACGACTTCAAGCAGTTCATCGGCCGCGCCAAGACCGAGATGACGTTTGTCGCGCGAGGCGATGCCGCTGCTCGAGGCGCAACGGGTTCAAGCCGTGGCCGACATCGCCGACCAAGGCGGATGTCAGCCCGGGTCGCGCGGTGGTACGCGGTCAATCGCGATCGCACGATCGTGGCGTTCGTGGTCGGCTCCGAGCCGCTCGACCGCCGGCGCGCGCATCGTCAACACGCACAACGATTCGGTGCGGCTCGAGCTCAAGCCGAAGCCGTTCCGCGACAGCTTCGACATCTCGCTGCTCGACACGACGACCCACGGCGCGCTGAAGAACTATCAGTGGGTCAATCGGCCGCTGGCGCTCATCGGACGGGTGACCCAGACCGACGGGACGAACGTCGACGATCGACATCGGCCAGAACCCGACCGATCCGGTGCTGCTCATCGCCGACCTCGCGCCGCACGTCGATCAGCGACTTCCTCGAGCGGCGGAACCGCGACGTCATCGCCGACCGAGGAGCTCGATCCGATTCTCGCGCTGACGCGCGACGCGGCGATGAAGGCGATCAAGGACAAATACAAGCTGACGCCGGAGGATTTCCTGTCGGCCGATCTGCAGATCGTCCCGGCGCAGATGCCGGTGGACGTCGGCCTCGACCGGCAGCTGGTCGGCGCCTACGGCCACGACGACCGGTCGAACGGCTTTGCGGCGTTCCGCGCGATCGTCGAAGTGCGCACGCCCGCGAAGACCGCCATCGCCTACGGCGTCAACAACGAGGAAGTCGAGCTCGTGGACGACCGGCGTCAATTCCGAGTGGTTTCGGACGCTGCTGGCCGAGATGATCGCGGCGCAGGAGCCGAACTACAACGACTTGATGCTGCGCCACGCGCTCCGGGCCTCGCAGGTGCTCGTGTCCGACTGCACGACCGCCCTCGACCCGGTGTTTCCGCAGCCGTATCTGCCCAATAGTTCCGCGCGCCTCGGCTGGGGACTGGTGTTCAAGGAATACGGCGCGGGACGGGAGGCCGACGCCGAGTTCTACGCGCGGGTGCGCCGGATTTTCGACGATGCCGGCGTGCATTGGCAGACGCATGCGTACAAGGCCGGCTACGGCGGCGGCACCATCGCGCAGTGGTTCGCCAACGCCGACATCGACGCCATCGATGTCGGAATCGGCATCCTGAGCATGCATTCGCCGATGGATGTCTCGGCGAAGGTCGATCTCTGGGAACTGTATCGCGGTTTCAAGGCGTTTCTGGGCGCCGCGCCGGCCGCCGCCACCGCGCCCACGGCTCGCTGATCGGCGAGACGAACATCACGGCTAGCCTGACCTGCGTTAAGCTTAGGGCCTTCAATGCGGATTTTCCTGACCGGCGCGACGGGTTACGTCGGCGGCGCGGTTCTCGACGCGCTGGTGCGAGGCGGCCATACCGTCACCGCGCTGGTGCGCGACAACGAGAAGGCCGCGCGCGTTGCCGCGCGTGGCGCCCATCCGATCGTCGGCAATCTGGCGGAGCCGGACTCGTACGCGCCGGCGGCGCAGGCGCAGGACGGCTACATCCACACCGCGCTTCGACGGCACTGTCGGGCCGCGGTCCGGTCGTTGACCGGACGACGCTCGACACGCTCCTGACCGCGGCCAGGCGTCCGCGCACGAGCGGCGTCGGCGACTCCCGAAACGCGCTTTCTCATCTACACCTCGGGCACGTCGATTCTCGGGCGGACCTCGCAGCCGGCCAGCGAAGACGCGCCCGTCAACCCGATCGCCCACGTGTCCTGGCGGCCCGATCACGAAGAGCTCGTGCTCAATGCGGGCAACGAGCGGCTGCGCACCATCGTGATTCGACCCGGCCACGTGTACGGCGGCGGCGTCGGCATGATCGGCGATCTGTTCAAGGCCGCCAACAACGGCCTGGTGCGCGTCGTCGGCGACGGCAACAACCACTGGCCGCTCATCTACGAGCGCGATCTGGCCGATCTCTACATGCGGATCGTCGCGCACGAGGATGCGACTGGCGTCTATCACGCGAACGACGAAGGCGACGAGCGCGTGAACGACATCGTCGAGGCGATTTCGCCGTACCTGGCGCTGCGGCCCGACGTGCGGCACGTGCCGATCGAAGAGGCGCGCTCGAAGATGGGGAGCTACGCCGATGCGCTTGTCGCTGGATCAGGTCGTCCGCAGTCCGCGCGCGCGGGCGCTCGGATGGTCGCCGAGCCTGCATTCGGTCGCCGGCAACGCCGCGCGGCTGCTCGAGGAGTGGCGGGCGACCAGGTAGGGTTCAGGCGCCTACGGCACGAAGTAGAACGCGAGCGCCAGGATCAGATAGACCGACATCAGCTGCAGTCCCTCCACCCAGTTGCTTTCGCCATCCGCGACCACCATCGACGCCGACAGGACCGAGAACGCGATCGCGGCAATCTCGAACGCGTTGAAGAGCAGCGACATCGGCTGGCCGATCGCAAACGAATAGAGGACGACCGCCGGCGCGACCAGCAGCGCGATCTGCGCGCTGCTGCCGACGGCGATTTCAACCGCCAGCGTCATCTGGTCGCGGCGTGCCGCGGTGATCGCCGAGTAATGCTCGGCGGCGTTGCCGATGATCGCGACGAGGACGACGCCGACGAACAGCTCCGTGAACCCGAACTGTCCGAGCGCCGGCTTCAGGGCGCCGACCAGGATCTCCGCCTGAATGGTCGTGAGGATCGTGCCGATGGCGAGCAGGCTCGATCGCCTGCGCCAGCGGTCATGCGTGGCCGCGCGTGCTCCGTGTCTTTCGCCGGGTGCGGAGAGATCGCGTGCGTGAGCTGAACGCGTAGACCAGGTTGCCGATGTACGCGGCCATCAGCATGAACGACGTGCACAGGCTCAGGCGATCGATGCGCCGTGGGATGCGCCTCGAGGTTGCCGTAGAGCGCCAGATCGAAGACGGCCGGCATGACCAGCGCGACGACCGCCAGGAACAGCATCGACCGAGGTATTGGAGGCCGCGGTGCGATCGAACTTCTGCGAGCGTGCGGCCGAGTGCCGCCGACGAAAAACGACGCGCCGAGCACCAGCAGCAGGTTGCCGATGATGCTGCCGGTGATCGACGCCTTGACCAGCTCGATGTGTCCCTGATCGAGCGCCACGACCGCGATGATCAGCTCGGCGGCGTTGCCGAAGGTCGCGTTCAGCAATCCGCCGAACGCCGGTCCCGATCGGTCGGCGAGTTCCTCGGTGCCGAGGCCGATGATGCCGGCCAGCGGCACGAGCGAGATGGCCGCGACGAGGAAGACCCACGGCGACTCGGGCGCCAGGCTGCGAGCGATCCACGACGCCGGCGCGGCGACGAGCAGCAGGTTCAGCCGGTTGGCGGCGAGCGCCGAAAGAATGGGTTTCAAAGGATGGCCAGCGTCAGTCGCGCGAACTTCTCGAGGTCCTCGTCGTCTGCGCCGGGCAGGAGATCGAAGAACGCGTCGAGGCTGCGGTCGAGCGAGCGGCGCAGCTGGGGAATCGTGCCGTCGAACGTGTGCAGGGTCAAGCCGGCCGTCGTGCCGTCGGCGAGCGTCATCTTCGCGTCGTCGAGCCCCTTGAGCGAGCCTTCAGGGATCAGTCGAACGCCGTAAACGAGGGTGTAGCGAGCCATGGTGACTATATTCGTAGTGCGAAGGTCAGATGAGAACGGTGCGGAAGGTGCAGGGTGCCGCCCGCACCCTGCGACCCTGACACCCGTGTTGCCGTCGATCCTCCGAGAAGGAGGTAACGTGTCAGCTCAACAGAAGCGTGTCCTGATGAACTCGCGCGTCGATGTCCGAACCGTTCCGCCTGGTCTGCGGTCGCGCCGTCGCGCTGGCGATCGGCGCCAGTCGGCTGCAGCGCAGGGCGCGCAGACGCGGCGCCGGCGCAGCAGGCGAGCGACATCCCGAAAATCGACTTCGAAAAATACACGCTGCCCAACGGGCTCGACGTGATCCTCTCCGAGGATCACCGGCTGCCGCTGGTCGCGGTGAATCTCTGGTATCACGTCGGGCCGGCCAACGAAGAGGCGGGGCGCACCGGTTTCGCCCACCTGTTCGAGCACATGATGTTCCAGGGCTCGAAGCACGTGCAGGGCGACACGCACTTCCGCACCGTCGAGGGCGCCGGCGGCAGCAACATCAACGGCACGACCGACTTCGATCGCACGAACTACTTCGAAACGCTGCCGGCGAACCAGCTCGAACTCGGGCTGTGGCTCGAATCCGATCGCATGGGCTACCTGCTCGACATGGTCGATCAGGCCAATCTCTCGAACCAGCAGGACGTCGTCCGCAACGAGCGCCGGCAGAGCGTCGAGAACCAGCCGTACGGCATCGTCGACGAGGCGGTGTTCCACCAGCTGTTTCCGAAGGACCATCCGTACTACGCCGACGTCATCGGATCGCATGCCGACATCCAGGCGGCGAAGCTCGAAGACGTGAAGAATTTCTTCAAGCTGTATTACGCGCCCAACAACGCCAGCCTCGCGATCGTCGGCGACATCGACAAGGCGGCGACCAAGGCGCTGGTCGAGAAATATTTCGGGCCGTTCAAGAAGGGCGACGCCGGTCCCGAAGCCCGCGATCGAGACGCCGAAGATCACCGCCGAGCGGCGCGTGACGATCCAGGATCGCGTCGAGCTGCCGCGCGTGACGATGGCGTGGATCACGTCGCCGTTCTTCAAGCCGGGAGACGCCGACGCCGACATCGCGTCCACGATCCTCGGCGGCGGGAAATCGAGCCGTCTCTACAAGAGCGCTGGTGTACGAGAAGCAGATCGCGCAGAACGTCAGCGCGCAGCAGCACTCGCTGCTGCTCGGTTCGGTGTTCTCGATCGAAGCGACCGCGCGGCCGGGTCACACCGCCGAAGAGCTCGAGAAGGCGATCGACGAAGAGCTCGGCGAAGTTCCGCGACGCGGGGCCCGAGGCGCCTGAAGTCGATCGGGCGCGCAACGGCATCGAAACGCGGATCGATCCAGGGGCTCGAGAACCTGGGCGGATTCGGCGGCGTCGCCGATCGCCTGAACACCTACAACCACTATCTCGGCACGCCCGACTACCTGACGCAGGACATCCAGCGCTATCGCGAGGTGACGCCGGCCACCGTCAAGGCCTTCGTCCAGAATCAGCTCACGCCGACCTCGCGCGTCGTCGTCTACGGCGTGCCGGGCACGCCGGATCTGGGCGCGCCGGTGCCCACGCCCAAGGCGGCCGCGGCCAAGCCGGGAACCGGCGCCGAATCGATCAACGCCGACGAAGCGTGGCGCAACGATCCGCCGAAGCCCGGCGAGCTGAAGCCGCTGCAGCTGCCGGTGCCGACGATCGTTCAAGCTGTCGAACGGACTGACGCTGCTGCTCAACGAGCGCCAGGGGCTGCCGATCGTGTCCGCCAATCTCGTCGTCAAGACCGGCAGCGGCGCGAACCCGGTCGACAAGCCGGGCCTCGCGAATTTCACCGCGGCGATGCTCGACGAGGGCACCGAATCGAAGACCGCGCTGCAGATCGCCGACGAAGTCGCCCAGCTCGGTGGCTCGCTCACGACCGGATCGACGATGGACGCGTCGCAGGTGACGGGCAGTTCGCTGCGCCGGACATTTCCGCGATCTCCTGACGCTGATGGCCGATGTCGCGCGCCATCCCAGCTTCCCGCAGGCGGAAATCGATCGGCAGCGGGCGAGCCGGCTGGCCAGTCTCGTGCAGCAGCGCGAGAACGCGAACGCCGTGGTCGGAACCGTGATCGGCCGCGGCGCTCTACGGGCCCGCGCACCCGTACGGTTACACGGAGCTCGGGACCGAAGCGTCCAACAAGGCGATGACCCGCGACGACCTGCAGGCGTTCTGGTCGCAGAACTTCGTGCCGAACAACGCCGCGCTGGTCGTGTCGGGCGCGATCATCGATGGCCGATCTCCAGCCGCTGGTCGAAAAGGCGTTCGGCGACTGGCAGCCGGGGACGCCGGCGGCGGCGGTGCCGGGCGAGCCGTCGACGACCGCGGCGAAGCTGGTGATCGTCGACAAGCCGGGCGCGCCGCAGACGCAGCTCCGCGTGACCTCGATCGGCGTGCCGCGCTCGACGCCCGGACTACGAACCGATCGTGATCATGAACGAGGCGCTCGGCGGGCTGTTTTCGAGCCGGATCAATCTCAACCTGCGCGAAGCGCACGGCTATACCTACGGCGCCAGCGTCGCAGTTCGTGTTCCGCCGTTCGGCCGGGCCCTTCCTCGTCGGCACCGGCGTGCGGACCGATGTCACGGCGCCGTCGGTCTCCGAGATCATGAAGGAGCTCAAGCGGATTCGCGACAGCGAGCTCTCGACCGAAGAATTGACGCTGGCCAAGGATTCGCTGGTACGGTCGCTGCCCGCGGATTTCGAGACCAGCGGAAGCGTCACGGCGAGCACGTCCAACATCTTTGTCTACGACCTCGGGCTCGATTACTACGCCACGCTCGGGAATCGCCTGTCGGCGGTGACGGCGGATCAGATCAAGGCCGTGTCGCAGAAGTACATCCAGCCGGACAAGGTCATCGTCGTGGCCGTGGGCGACCGCGCGAAGATCGAAAGCGGTCTGCAGAAACTCAATCTGGGCGCCGTCGAGATCCGCAACGCCGACGGCACCCTACCGGTACGGCGGCCCGAACGACCACGGCCCGCTGATCCAAAAAAGCATTCCGTGCCCGAAATGGGGCATGAACGCCCCAAGTATCTGTTGACACCGGCGCGCTAGCCGAACACTATCGCCCGGTTCAGCCGGACGGCCGGCTTTCAATGGGACTCCTGGAGGGGCTATGCGTCGACTCGGTGTAGCGATCGCAGTGTTGGTGGCATGTCTTGGCGTCGGACGGCCGTGGGCGGTGAACGCGCAGGAACGCGCGAGCATCGTCGGGCTGGTGACGGATGCGTCTGGCGCGGTGATGCCGGGCGTCACGGTCGAAGCGGCCAGTCCGGCGCTCATCGAGCAGCAGAAAACGGTGGTCACGGACAGCGCCGGGCGCTTTGCGATCGTCGAGCTCAGACCGGGCACCTATTCGGTCACGTTCTCGCTGACCGGTTTCAAGACCATCAAGCGCGAAGGCATCGAGCTGACCGGTTCGTTCGCCGCGGCCGTGAACGCCGCGCTCGAGGTCGGGGCGCTCGAAGAAACCATTACGGTGAGCGGCGCCTCGCCGGTCGTCGACGTCCAGAACACCCGCACACAGCTGGTCGTGAGCCAGGACATCCTGCAGGCGCTGCCGGTCATGCGCTCGATTCAGGACCAGGCCAACCTCGTGCCGGGCGTGGTCTCGCGCAGCACCTCCGCCGGCCAGATCCTGTCCGACTTCTACATCAACTCGATGGCCGCGCGCGGTGCGACGGACCAGCGGATTGCGTATGACGGCATGCGCAACGACATGATGCTCGGCTCGGGCGGTCAGGCGATTGCCGGCGGCGTCAACGAGCTCGGACAGGCCGAAATGGTCTACGACGTCGGCGGCCAGTCGGCCGAATACGCGTCGGCCGGCGTTCGCATGGACGCGATTCCGAAGGACGGCGGCAACACCGTTTCCGGCACCTGGCGGTTCTTCGGATCCAACTCCTCGCTGCAGAGCGACAACCTGAACGACGAGCTGCGGGCCAAGGGCATCAAGGCGGTCAACAAGCTCGATTTCAACTGGGACAACAACGTCGCGATCGGCGGTCCGATCAAGAAGAACAAGGTCTGGTACTTCGCCGCGTTCGAGTTGTCGCAGTTCAACATCCTCGTCGCGAACGTGTTCTTCGCCGACGGCAGCCAGGCCGATACCGGCGGCCACATCAAGCCGAACGGCACGGCGCACATCACGATGCAGCCGACGACCAAGGACAAGGTCACGTTCGGCTACAACAACGCGACCAGCCTGACCGACCGCTACGACTTCAGCGCCCTGACGGCGCCGGAAGCCGGCCTGCGGGTGAACTCGCCGCTCAACTACTCCGGCGTCCTGAAGTGGACGCGCACGGCGACGAGCCGGCTGCTGCTCGAGTTCGGACAGTCGGTCGCGGCGTCGACCTACCACTGGGAATATCAGCCGGAAGTCGGCATCTACGAGGTCGCGAAGCTGAATCTGACGACGAACGTGACGTCGAACGCGTCGAGCATCGCGCCGGTTGAAAACTTCAACCGGAGCAACACGACGCTGTTCAACGCGTCGTACGTCACCGGATCGCACGCCATCAAGGCCGGCATGGCGTACACCAACGGCTGGGGCCACACGAAGGTTGAGCCGCACGGCGACATCCGCGCGCTGAGTTTCCAGAACATCAGCGGCGTGCCGACGAGCGCGGCCGTCACGGTCAGCAACTCGCCGGTCGATGCCAAGGAGCAGCTGAACGCCGACTTCGGGATGTTCGCGCAGGACAAATGGACGCGCGACCGCCTGACGCTCACCTTTGGCGGGCGGTTCGACTACCTGAACGCGGAGGTTCCCGGCGAACTCCGCGCCGGCCGGCCGTTTTGTCCCGGCCCGCGACGAGCACCCAGATCGCCTGCGTGCCGTGCTGGAAGGATTGGGCGGTTCGCCTCGGCGGCGCCTACGATCTCTTCGGCAACGGCAAGACGGCGATCAAGGCCTCGGTGGGCAGGTACCTCGCCGCGCAGGCGCTGGCGCGCGCTGAAAACGTGGATCCGATCCGGAGCGCCACCGACACGCGCACCTGGACCGATCTCGACGGCAACGGCACCGCGCTCGACGCCAACGGTGCGGCCCAGTACAACGAGATCGGCGTGAGCGGCAACCGCAACTTCGGCCTGCTGGCCGGTGCCAACCGCTTCGATCCCGACGACGCCGCGGCCGACCAACTGGGAAGAATCCGTGTCGATCACCCAGCAGGTCCACCCGCGCGTGGCGTTGACCGGCGGCTTCTATCGGCGCGACTTCCAGAACCAGACCATCACCCGCAACGTGGCGGTCGATCCGGTCGCCGACTACACGACCTACAACATCGTCGGCCCGAGCGATCCGCGCCTGCCGAATGGCGGCGGCGAGATCATTCCGAGGTTCAACCTGCTGGCCGCGAAGAACGGCCTGGTGGACAACGTGAGCACGTTCTCGACACTGAACACCGCGTCAGTACAGCGGGTTCGAGGTCAGCGGCAACGCCAAGCTCCCGCACGGCGGATTCATGTTCGGCGGGATCACGACCGAGCGCACCGCCACCAACGACTGCGATCCGGGCAACATCAATCCGGATACGCTCCGCTTCTGCGAGAACAACCGGCCCTTCCGGACGCTGTATAAGGCATCGGGCGGCATCACCGTTCGCTGGGACATCCAGTTGAGCGCGTTCGCTGCAGGCCGTGCCGGGTCCGGATGTCCAGGCGAACTTCACGTACAACAGCGCGTACGCGGGCGTGACGCTCACCGGCGCGAACAGCCGGACCGTGAACCTGATGCGCGCCGAACGACACGTTCCTGGACTACCAGACGCAGCTCGATGGCCGCGTGGCCCGCAGCTTCAGGATCGGCGGCCGCCGGCGCCTGCAGGGCTACATGGACTTCTTCAACCTGTTCAACTCATCGACGGTGGTGTCGGTCAACCAGACCTTCGGCACCGGTGCGGCGCCCACGGCCGCCAACCCGAGCGGCGTGACGTGAACGCCGCGTATCAGAACCCGCTGGTCATCATGCAGGGCCGGCGGCTGCAGTTCGGCGCGCGGTTGGACTTCTAGGCACCCGCGAAACTCTCCACCACGGAGGTCACGGAGGACACAGAGACTCAATCGGATAGCATTTCCTTTTGAGCCTCCGTGTCCTCTGTGTCCTCCGTGGTGAAGTCTCTTGATCGGGCTGATTTTCAGCATCCTGGCAGTCGCCGCCGCGGCCACGACGGCGGCTGCCCAGACTCCTTCCGAACCGACCTTCAATCGCGACATCGCGCCGCTCATCTGGACCCACTGCGGCAGCTGCCATCGTCCTGGCGCGATCGCGCCGTTCAGCCTGATCGAGTATCGCGACGTGCGCAGCCGTGCGCGGCAAATCCTGGCGGCGACGAAAAATCACACGATGCCGCCGTGGCTGCCCGAACCGGGACACGGCGAATTCGCCGACGCGCGCCGCCTGTCCGATGCGGATGTCCGGCGGATCGAGCAGTGGGTGGACGGCGGGGCGCGCGAGGGCCGCGCCGCCGATCTGCCGCCGCAGCCCGTCTGGAATGACGGCTGGCAACTCGGCACTCCCGATCTCGTCGTCGAGGCGCCGGACGCGGTGACGCTGCCGCCGGGCACGAGCGACGTCTTCCGCAATCTCGTCATCCCGGTGCCGCTCGATGCGGCGCGCTATGTCCGCGGCGTCGAAGTGGATCCCGGGAATCGCCGTGTGGTCCATCACGCGTCGCTGGCCGTCGATCGTTCGCACGCATCGCGTCTGCTCGACGCAGCCGATCCCGGGCCAGGCTTCTCCGGCGGCATGTTCTCGGAGTCGGCGCGAAGCCCGGAGAGCCGCGCGCTGGGGTGGACGCCCGGCATGACCCCGGCATTCGAGGCGCCGGGCATGGCGTGGCGGATCGAGAAGGGCAGCGACCTGGTGCTGCTGCTGCACCTCATGCCGTCGCGATCAGGGGCGACGGAAACCGTACGGCCACGCGTCGCGCTCTACTTCGCGGCCGATCCGCCGACGCGGGCGCCGATCGACTTCAAGCTCGGATCGAAGGCGATCGACATCCCGGCCGGTGCCGCCTCGTACACGATCGAAGACCGCTACACCGTGCCGGTTGACGTCGATCTCCTCAGCATCTATCCGCACGCCCACTATCTCGCGCGCGAGATGAAGGTCACCGCGGCGATCCCCGGGGGCGCCACGACCGATCTGATCTGGATCAGGAACTGGGATTTCCAGTGGCAGGAGCAATATCGCTACCGCGATCCGCTGGTGTTGCCGCGCGGCACGGTCATCACCATGCGGTACACCTACGACAACTCCGCCGCGAACAAGCACAATCCGGCGGCCGCGCCAGGGCGAGTCGTCTACGGTCCGCAGTCGTCGGACGAGATGGGCGACGTGTGGCTCCGCTTCCTGCCGCATTCACCCGCCGATGCGGAGACGCTCGCGAAATCGTACCGGCAGCACGAACTGCAGAACGATCTGGTGCTCGGCGAACAGATGGTGGTCGCTTTTCCCGCGGAACCCCGCTGGCACAATGCGCTCGGCGCCGCGTACATCCAGGCAGGCCGTGTGACCGATGCCGTCAGTCAGCTGCGCGAGGCGATCCGGCTGGCGCCCGATCACGTCGAGGCGCACAACAACCTCGGTCACGCGCTGCAGTTGCAGGAGAAGTTTGCGGAGTCGGTGGCGCAATTCCGGGAGGCCGTGCGGCTGGCGCCGTCGAACGACCTCGTGCACCTCAATCTGGCGAACGCGCTCGAGGAAACCGGCGATCTGGCCGAGGCCATCACCGAGTTCCAGAAGGGATTGGCGCTCAATCCCGTCCTGCCTGACGCGCACAACAACCTCGGCGTGGCTCTGGCGGCGCTGGGGCGGATCGACGAGGCGATCGTGCAGTTCGAAGCCGCGCTCGACCTGCAACCCGACTACGTCGATGCCCGGAACAACCTGCGCTGGCGCGTCAGGTGCGCGGACGTTAGACAAGTAACCTGGAGCCTGAAGCCCGAAGCCCAGAAGTCCTAAGAGCTCTCGGCCAAGTCCGGCTCCGACTCGATCAGCCGCCGTGCCGCGGCCGTCGCCGTTTCGAGATCGCGCACGGACCCATCGAGCTGCTGTTCGTAGATCGCTTTCAGAATCTCGCCCATGCGCGGACCGGGTTTCACGCCCAGCTCCTGCAGGTGACGGCCGAGCAGAATCGGTCCCGGCGGGCGGTGCTCCACGCCCAGCGCACGCGCGCGATCGAGGAACCAGTCCATCGCGTCGCAGTTGAACGTCCCGGGCTCGCGTCCGAGGCAATCGGACTTCGCGAGGCGCGCCAGCAGCTCGAGGTCGACTTTTTGGGCGAGGCGCCGGAACGCGCCGTCGCCCACTTCGTCGCGGACCTTGAACCACATCCCCGGCTTCAAGTGCTGCGCGGTCATGCCGAGCACCTGGTGGCGCACGTCGTAGCCGTCGATGCTGTGGATGTTCAGGCGATCGAGGAAGGCCGTCGCCGGCGCGACGCCCTGCTCTTCGTGGTCGATCGAGCGGATGCGGCCGTCGCTGAACGCCGTCGTCGCCGGCTTGCCGAAATCGTGCGCGACGGCGCCGAGCATGATCGTGAGTTGTTTCGCCCGCGGCAGGTCGTCGATCCGCGTGCGAGCCTGGTCGATCACCTGCAGCGTGTGCACCCAGACGTCGCCTTCCGGATGCCACTCCGGTTCCTGCGGACAGCCCACGAGCGCGAGCATCTCGGGAAACAGTTTCTCGACGACGCCGAGATCGAGCGCGAGCGTCCAGCCAATGGACGGGCGCGGCGCCAGCAGGAGCTTTTCGATTTCTCCCCAGACGCGTTCGGTCGGCAGATCGTCGAGCGGAATCGTCCGGCACAACGCCCTGGTCTCGTCATCCAGCGAAAAGTTCAGCCGCGCGGCAAATTGAATCGCGCGCAGGACGCGCAGGCTGTCGTCGGCAAAGGTGGCCGGATCGACCATCCGGAGGACGCGGCGTTCGAGGTCGTTCCGGCCGCCGGCCGGATCGAGATACTCGCCGGTCAGCGGATCCTGGGAAATCGCGTTGACGGTGAAATCGCGGCGCCGGGCGGCTTCCTCGATGGACATCGAGGGATCGCCGGTGATGTGGAAGCCCTTGTGGCCGCGGCCCGACTTCGATTCGCGGCGGGGAAGCGACACGTCAATCGAGCCGAGCTTGTAGACCTGAAACGCCGCGCCCACGGCCTCGACCCGTCCGAAGGCTTCGAGCATCGAACGAAGCCGATCGGCGGGCACCCCGAAGACTTCGAGGTCGACGTTGGCGGCCGCCGGATCCGGCAGCGCCGTCCCGAGCAGGCGGTCCCGAACCCACCCGCCCACAACCAACGCGCGCCCGCCCGCAGCTCGCACCGCCTCGGCGATCGCAATTACCCGTTCATCGAGCACCTAAGCACCTTAGCACTGCCGCACGACGCACCGCACCCAAGCACCCGCACCGCACCTACCGCACCCACGCACCTCGCACCGCACTCCGACCGTTTAGACAGGCTTTCTTCCCCATCGTCTGACCACCCGATCGCAGAACCCCGGCGCAATCGCATTGAGGATCCCGAGTCCGCGCGAAATCCGGTGCGGAAAGACTTCAGGTCTGGGCCGTTCGAGCACCGCCGCGATCGCATTCGCCACATCGTCCGGCGACTGCCGCGGGCCGCTGGCGCGGGTCGCGTGGCCGGAGTGGCGGGTCATCACTTCGAAGAACTCGGTTTGCGTCGAGATCGGATAGACGACCGAGCAGTGAATGGGCGTGCCGACCAGCTCGGCGCGCAGGCATTCGGCCAGTCCGGCCTGCGCGAACTTCGTCGCCGAATACGGGCCCATGAACGGGATGCCGCGTTTTCCGACGATGGAGGAAATGATGATGAGATGCCCGCGTGACTGGCGATGGAAGACCGGCAGCGCCGCACGGGCGGCGAAGTACGTGCCCATGTAGTTGACGTCCATGACCTCGCGCATGCGATCGCCGGGGACCGTGTCGATCGTGCCGTACAAGCCGTAGCCGGCGTTGCACATCATCACGTCGAGCTGTCCCCATTTGTCGAGCGTTTGATCGACGAGCGCCTGCATGTCCGCCTCGCGCGTCACGTCCGCGACCACGGACAGCGCCGTGCCGCCCGCCCGTGCGATTTCGTCCGCGACCACCCGCAATCGATCGGCCCGCCGTGCGCAAATCGCGATCGACGCTCCGTCGCGCGCGAGCCGTAACGCCGTCGCTCTTCCAATGCCCGCAGACGCTCCAGTGATCGCGACGACCCGATCCATACTCGCTCCTTGTCGGTGCTGAGGTGCATCGGTGCGTAGGTGCTTAGGTGCGGTGCCACGGTGCGATGTGCGGTAGTGCTTGGTGCTCGTCACGCGTGTGCTGCGCACGTAGCACTCTACGCACTGCAGCACCTAGCACCGCACCCACGCACCCACGCACCTAAGCACCTACGCACCGACTATTTCTCTTTGAGAACTCCCTTGACGCACGAACGCGACGTTTGCCGGCCGTTCGCCGAGCCGTCGCATGAAATACGGAAACCACTCGCGCCCGAACGGGATGTAGATCCGCACGCGGTAGCCCTGGCGGACCAGCGAGTTCTGGAGATCGCGCCTGATGCCGTACAGCATCTGGAACTCGAAACGGTCCTGGCCGATGTGGTGTTCGACCGCCGCGCGGCGCGCCGCATCGATCATGGCTTCGTCGTGTGTCGCGAACGCCGGGATACGTGCCGTGGACCAGCAGCTTTTCGATCAGTTTGCGGTATGTGGCGTCGACGTCCGCTTTTCGCGGGTAGGCGACCGACGAGGGCTCGCGATACGCGCCCTTGACGAGACGGATCCTCGCGCCGAGCGCGTTGATCCGATCGACGTCCTGTTCGGTCCGGCGGAGATCGGCCTGCAGCACCACGCCGACGTGGCGGTAGTCCTGCTGCCAGACGGTTTCGAAGACGGTCAGCGTCCGGTCGGTGTAGTCCGAGCTCTCCATGTCGAGCCGCACGAAGAATCCCTCGGCGCGATCGAGAATCCGGCGCAGGTTGTCCACCGCGCTCGCGCGGTCCACGTCGAGGCCGAGTTGCGTCAGCTTGAGCGAGAGGTTGCGGCCGATGCCGGCGGCCTTGACGGCGTCGATGACGCGCAGGTAGTCGCGCGTCGCCGCGTCGGCCGCTTCCAGGCTGCTGACGCTTTCGCCGAGATAGTCCAGCGTCTGCATCAGCCCCTGCGCTTCGACGGAGCGCGCCGCCGCGATCGCTTCCTCGACGGTTTCGCCGGCGATGAAGCGGCGCGCAAAGCTGGTCGTCGCGGCGCATCCCGTAGTGCGACGCGACGTTCTTCAGCGTGCCGCTTCTCGCCAGAAGGTGAAAAAAGGCCTTGGACGCGTTGTCGAACACGGCGGGGTCAGGCGATCAGTGCGTGCGTCCTGGAGTGGCGAGCAGATGCTCGATCGAGCGGGCGTAATAGCGAAGCACGTTCCGTTCGCGCACGCGGAAGCGGTTGCGCTCGCGGACGACGATCCCGCGCGTTTCAAGCGGCTCGGCCGCTTCGTCCACCGCCTGGCGCCCGCTCGTGACGCCGAGATTGGCGCGGCGCGCCGCCAGCAGCTCGAGCATCTGATCGATGCGGTCTTCGAGATCGCGCCGGGTGATCGACGGCCGCATGGCCGCGGCGAAGACCGCCGTCGGCAGCACTTTGTAGAGATTGGCGATCTGCGCGCGGATCAGCCGTCCGAGCTCGAGCACGTCCGTGCGCGACTGCGGGTTGTACTGGCTGACCGGCATCGGCGCGCCGAACGTGACGAACGCGCGCGACCGGTAGCCGACCGCGTAACGGACCATTTCCGCCAGCTCCCGCGAGAACGGCCGCTGCGCCTTCTTCTTCCCGAGCTTGGCGAGGATGTGGTCCTCGAGCACCAGGTCGTAGGCCACAGCCGTCGGGATGATCACCAGATTCGGGCAGTTGGCGTTGAGGGCGGCGTGCAGCAGACCCGTCTTGGTCGACTTCAGCTCGCCGCTGTAGCTCCGTCCGCCTTCCGGGTAGAAGAACAGATCCTGCTTCTTCAGAATCTCGGCGACGTACGCCTTCAGCGTGACCAGGTAGATCGGATCCTTGCTGTTCCGCCGAATCGGAATCGCGCCGATGACATGCCGCTGGATCAGGCCGAGCGCGCCACCGAAGAGATTGATCCCGGCGGCGATGAGCGGCGGACGAATGTCGTTGTCGTCCAGCACGAGCGGCTCGACCAGGTAATCCGTGTGGCTGCGATGGTTCGACGCGTAGACGATGCGGTGGTTGCGGGTGGCGGCGATGACGTGGTGCAGGTTTTCGTGCTTGCGCTCGATCTTGCGGAGGATCGGATACAGCGGGTGCTGCAGCGCCCGGTAGAGGCCGTGTCGCTGGGTGGTCTTCAGCTCGTCGAGGTACCCGAAGATCCGCTCGCGCGCATCCTGCCCGCCGCGCTCTCCCGGGGTGCCCCGTCGAGTACTTGACGACTTCTTCACGCGCCAGGACCGCCTGGGCGATGTCATCCAGCATGGGAAGTTCGGACTATACCATGCGCACCGGAGCGCCCGGCCCCCGGCGTCGCGAGTTTAATGAAGGGCCGAACAGACCGCATCCGCGAATTCCGTCGTCGATGTTGTGCCCCCGAGATCGCGGGTGCGGGCCGTTCCGGCCATCAGGACCCGCCCGAGGGCGTCCATGATCCGATCCGCCGCCGCGTCCCTCGGCGATGTGGCGCAGCATCATCACCGCCGACAGGAGAAGTGCCGTCGGATTGGCGATGTTCTGCCCGGCGATGTCCGGCGCGCTGCCGTGCACGGCCTCGAAGACGCCGATCTCGGTCCCCAGATTGGCGGCGCCGACCACGCCGAGCCCGCCGACCAGGCCCGCGCAGAGATCCGACACGATGTCGCCGTACAAGTTGGGCAGCACCAGCACGTCGAACTGGCCGGGATTCATCACCAGGTGCATGCACGCGGCGTCGATGATCTTTTCGTCGTAGGTGATCTCGGGATATTCGCGCGCCACGGCCCGCACGCTGTCGAGAAACAGGCCGTCCGACAGCTTCATGATGTTCGCTTTGTGGATGCCGGTCACTTTCTTGCGCTTGTGCCGCCGCGCGTGCTCGAACGCAAACCGGCCGATCCGCGTCGAGGCCCGCTCGGTGATGATCTTCAGGCTCTCGACGACGCCCGGGACGATCACATGCTCGAGGCCGGCATACAAGTCTTCGGTGTTCTCGCGAACGATCACCATGTCGACGGCCTGGAATCGCGACGCCACGCCCGGCAGGTTGCCGACCGGCCGCAGGTTCGCATACAGGTCCAGCGCCTTGCGCAGGCCGACGTTGACGCTCGTGAAGCCTTCGCCGATCGGCGTCGTGACCGGTCCTTTGAGCGCGACGCGATTGCGGCGGATCGACTCGATCAGCTCAGGCGGCAGCGGGTGGCCGTGACGTTCGACCGCCAGCACTCCGGCCGTGTGGCGTGTCCCACGCAATCGAGACGCCTGTGGCCGCGAGGATCTTGAGGACCGCGGCGGTCACTTCGGGACCGATGCCGTCGCCGGGAATCAGGGTGATGGTGTGGGTCATGAGAGCGCAGCCATTATAATTTGCGCCCGTGGCTTCTCTGCGACCGATCCCGCTGCCAGCGATGCGCTCGAGTGGGTGACCCGCACGCTGCTCGACAGCGAGCCGGGACGGTGACAGCTCGCCGGCGTCCGCGCTTGTTCCTGCTCCGCCGCTACGTCGACCGAAGGCGGCGACGACCTGCGCGCCGCTGTCGAATCCGGCCTGGCGCGGCAGCTGGAGTCCGCATCGACCGAACGCGATGCGCGGGTGCGCTGCCAGTGGCTCGGACTCTTCGCCGAGGCCTCGGTCGTCTCCGACGACGCGCGCCTGCCGGCAGCCGTGAACGAGTGGCTCGCTCGCGTCATCGACGATCTCGAGCAGGTCATCCGATCGGCGTACGAACCCGGCGAAGGTTTGATGGGCGCGTCGCTTCTGGACCAGCTGCGTACCGCGCTCGCGCTGTTGACCGCATTCGAACTGACCGGGCGTCTGCCGTATTCGATGCTCGCCGCCGAGCTCCTGCAGTTTGCCCGGCGCACGGGCTGGGACGCTGCCGCCGGCGTCTTCGGCACAACGCGTCGCCGAGGGCAGCTGCGCGGTGCAACTCATCTCGCGGCTCACGATGCTGCATCGCGATCCCGAATACACGGTGACGGTCGCGCTGGGCGAGGACATCAGCGACGAGCGTGATGCCGCACGAGCGCTCGCGGCACTCGACGCCGCATTATCGCGATCAACCTGACGCCGCCGCTGACTATGGCCTCGCGCTCCTGGACTACTTCGCGTTGCGCGACTATCCGAATTAGAATCATCCCCCCATGACTGCTCTCGCGCGCCTTGCATCCGAACAGGAGCGGCGGAATGCCACGCTCCTCGCCAATACCCCGCTGGCCGGCCGGCGGATCGAATCGCACGTGCTGCCGTTCGCGCTGAATCTGGCTGCGGACGCGCTGACGCCGGATCTCGACGCCACCCTGGCGGCGCTCGAAAAAACCGCCGCGACGACCGCCATCAAGTCGCTGGTCTCGCTCGCGAAAGCCAACGATATCGACCACCTCGGCGGCGGGCTCGAGCTGATCCCGGCGCTGCTGATGACGCTCGGCATCACCGACTACACGCACCATCACTACGCGATCGAGCACGGCCACACGAGCATCGGCTACTACGCGGCGCTGTCGGCGCTCGGCTTCGTGCCCGAAGAGCGCGTCATCGACGCGGTTCCGGCGCAGCCTCGACATCGCCGGTCACGTGTCGTGGCTGCCGGGCGGCACGCCGATCGGTTCGGGCCGGCTCGGCGTGGCGGTGCCGGTCGCAACCGGACTGGCGCTCGGGTTGCGCGCACGTCACGGCGCCGACGCCTTCGTCGTCTGCCACTGCGGCGACGCCGGCTGGATCTCCGGTCAGGCGCTGAACGGATTCAATGCGGCCAGCCTCCACAAGGCGCCGATCGCGTTCGTCATGCATCGCAACGGCATCCAGCTGTCCGGGACGACGCATCAGATCATGGACCAGGGATCCGCGTCCGATCATCGCGAGCCTCGGCATCGAGATTCTCGAAATTCCCACGCTGCACGATCGCGCGAACCTGTTCAAGGCCTACGGCGAGGCGTATCGCCGCGCCCAGGCGGGACGTTCCACGCTCATCTATCCGGTCGGATACGGCGTGACGGAGCCGGTGACGGTCAAGGCGTTCGGCGACATGTACGGCATCGCCCACGAGGTCGAGGAATTCGCCGCGGCGCACAAGGTCGCGCTCGACACGCGGATCCGCGTGCCGGGATCGCTCATGAGCTTCCGTGACGCGCACGCGATGATCGGGTGCGTATTCTACGTCAACGAACTGCCCGGTGGAGAAGGCCATCACGACGGCGGCATGAAGGGGCGAGACGCCGCGGCGGTCCTGTCCAATCCGATGCTGCAGCTGACGCCGGCCGAACAAACCGCGCTGCAGAACCTTCAAAAGCAGCCGCGCAAGACCGTCGTCACCGAGGCGCGGCCCGCGAAGGGCACGCCGAACCTGCCGCTCGCGCGCGAGGACGTGAAGGGGATCGTCCTGCCGCCGACGGACAAATGGGTGTCGCGCGCGCGCCGGATCCGAGGTCGCCTACGCGGCGGTGGCGAAAAAATATCCGGACAAGTGCTTTTTCGTGTCGTGCGGATCTGAATCCGTCCACCAAGCTCGGAAAAGCGGCAGCGTCTCGTCCCGGCCACGCACCGGTTCGAGATGAGCATCGAGGAACAGGCATCGACGCTGCTCGCGGATGGCCTGTCGATGACCGGCAACGATCCGCAGCTGAACGTCTTCGCGACGTTCGCGGCCTTCATGGAAGGGATCGCGCGCGAAGGCTTCGAGATGTGGCGGTACCAGCGCAATCTCGACGATGTCAACGAAGGCCTCAACGTCGTGATGCACTTGTCGCACGTGGGCGCCATACACCGGCCGCGATCATTTTTCCGGCTGGAGCCTGGACTGGGTCAACCTGGCGATCGGATACCTGCCCTACCTGCGGCGCTTCTACGCCCCGGCCGACGCGCGCGCCGCCTTCCTCGCCGTGCGCGATGCGTGCGCGGCGTTCGGCGGCCACATCGTGGCGATTCCTCGCGACAACCTGCCGGTGCTGACGCGCCAGGATTCGCAGGAGCCGCTGTGGGACGTGGACGATGCCTGGACACCGATCACGCCGTATCGCCATCAGGCGGATGCCTCGGTCGCGGTGCTCGCCGTCGGCGCGCCGAGTTACCTGGCGGGCGGCGCGTGGCAGCAGGCGATGGATAGAGGCGTCGGCTCCGACGTCTACGTCATCAACGGATTGCCGCTGCCGGAAAATTTTCTGAGCGGCCTGTCGGCGCGCTACAAGAAGGTCATCACGGTCGAAGACGGATTGATTGGAACGCCGGAATCCGGGCTGCGTGGATTCGCCGGTCTGGTCGCCTCGGGCCTGTACGGCAGCGGCATCTCCCTCGATCACGTCGGCATCGTCGATCCCCGCATCGCCCCGTCGGACCATTTCTTCGAGGTCTGGGAGCACTACGGGATGACCGAAGCGGCGATTGCGGCGAGTATCTGTAAGGACGGCGACTAGGGACTCGCTCGGGACTCGGGCTCGAGGCTCGGGACGAACGCTGAGCCCCGGTAGCGGACCCCGGGGCTCAGCGCCATACCACAACTACGGTTTCTGCTGCTGCCGCTGGTCGCGCTTTGAGTGCATGTCGGCTTCGCGCTGTCGCATTTCCGCCTGATTCTGCTTCGCCTGCGCCTGCTGTTCCGGCGTCAGCATCTGAAAGATCTCCGCGTAGACTCGCGCGCGCATCACCGCCATGTCCGACTCCACCGCCGCGACTTCCGCCGCCTTGCCGCGGATGACCGCTTCGTTGAGGCCGTCGGCGGCGATCGACGCTTCGAGCGCGCTGTGAGCCGCAAATTCCCGATCGCCGAGCGCCTTCTGCTCGTCACGGTGCGAATCGAGAATCTGCTTCACCTGCCCGCGCTGTGCCTCGGTCAGGTCGAGCCGTCCGAGCATCATCATCGGGTTGTCCGGCCCCATCGGTCCGCCGGGGCCTCCGCGTCCGCGTCCCCCGGGTCCGCCCGGCCCGCCGTATCGTCCACCCTGGCCGCCGGGGCCTGGCCCCCCTGTCCCGCAGCCAGCGGCGGTTCCCGCCAGCGCCAGCGCGACGGCCACAACAGCGCTGATGCCGAGTACCATGCGCGTAACCATTCCGTTCATGCGTTCCTCCCGAACAGGGTCGCGTCGAGCGGCCCGACGTTCTGAAGTATTGGACAGATTCCCGGTGACGACGTGATGGACGGTCTGTGAAAAAACCATGGCAAATGGTCCCGCTCCCGCCCGTGTGCTGGTCGTCGAGGACGAGCCGAACATTCGCGAGCTCGTGTGCCTGCACCTCCGCCACGAAGGCTACGTCTGCGACGCGGTCGGCGACGGCCAGTCGGCGCTCGATCGCGCCGTGGCGGAGCCGTACGACTTGATGGTGCTCGACGTCATGCTGCCCGGGATTGACGGGTTATCGCTGTGCCGGGCGATCCGCAACGGCCGTCTCAATCACGACGTGCCGATTCTGATCCTGACGGCCAGGCGCGAGGAGGCGGACAAGGTCGTCGGCCTCGAGAGCGGGGCAGACGACTACCTGACCAAGCCGTTCGGCGTCCGCGAGCTGGTGGCCCGGGCCCGCGCGCTGCTGCGCCGGCCGCGCCGGACGGTCGATGCCGCCGCCGTGTCCGCGGACCTCATTCGTGTGCACGCGATCGAAATCGACGTGCCGAAACGTCGCGTGCGCCTGAACGGCCAGGACGTCGAGCTGACCGATCAGGAATTCCGGCTGCTGCACCTGATGGCCACCCACGCCGGCATCGTCTTCAGCCGGGAAGCGCTGCTCGCGAAAATCTGGCGCGGCGACACGTTCGTGACGGTCCGCAGCGTCGATACGCTCGTCAAGCGCCTGCGGCGCCGCATCGAGGCCGATCCCGCGAATCCGACGCATCTGCTCACGGTGTGGGGCGTCGGCTACAAGTTTGCGGATGTCTGACGATTGCGTGGGCTTTGGGCTCTAGGCTCTAGGCCTTGGGCTTCGTCACACGTGCAGCATTTTGAATTCCCCGAGTCCCGAGCCCCGAGTCCCGAGCCCCGAGTCCCCAGCCCCAGTCCCCAGCCCCGAGTTCCGAGCCCCGATATAATTCGCAGTTCATGCCAAACATTCGGGTGCTGCATTTCGGGCTAGGTCCGATTGGTGCGGCGATCGTCAAGCAGGTGGCCGGTCGCAAGGGGTTCAAGATCGTCGGGGCGGTGGACATCGACCCGGACAAGGCGGGCCGGGACCTCGGCGAGGTCGCCGGAATGCGCCGGCGGCTCGGCGTCAAAGTTCAGGGCGACGCGGTCAAGGCGCTGAAGGCCACGAAGCCGGACGTCGTCGTGCACTGCACCAGTTCGTCGCTGGTGCACGTCATGCCGCAGCTGGAAGCCATCCTCAACGCGAAGACGGCGGTGGTCTCGACGACCGAGGAGCTGGCCTATCCGTGGCGCACGCATCGCAAGCAGGCGCTGCAGCTCGACGCGCTGGCGAAGAAGCGCAAGGTGGCGGTGCTCGCGACCGGCGTGAATCCGGGGTTCGCGATGGATGCCATCCCGATCGCGCTGACGGCGGTGTGCGAGCGTGTCGATCGCGTCGTGGTCAACCGCATTCAGGATGCGCGGATCCGGCGGCTGCCGTTTCAACAGAAGATCGGCGCCGGGCTGACCGTTGAGCAGTTTCTCGCGAAAGTCGCCGACGGCAGCGTGCGGCACGTCGGCTTCACGCAGTCGATTGCGATGATTGGCGATGCGCTTGGCTGGAAGCTCGATCGCATCACCGACGAAGTGAAGCCGCGCCTGGCCGACACGATGGTCGCGAGCGATCTGCTGGCCGTCGATGCCGGCTACGTGTGCGGGATCGTGCAGGACGGCATCGGCTATCGCAACGGGAAACCGGTCATCACGCTGCATCTCGAGGCCTATCTCGGCGCGCCGGAATCGTACGACTCGGTGGACATCGAGGGTTCGCCGAAGCTGTCGATGAAGTTTGCCGGCGGCATTCACGGCGACATCGCGACCGTCTCGATGGTCATCAACGCGATGCCGAAGGTGCTGGCGGCGCCGCCCGGGCTTCACACGATGCGCGACCTCGCGCTGCCCTCGTTCTTCCCGGGCCGCTGACAAGGCATGCAGATCATCGCGAAGTGTCCGAAGTGCGACGCCGGACTCGCGGTCAGCGCCACCGACGCGCCGGCGGCGATCAAGTGCGGGGGCTGCGGCCGCGAGATCACGTTGACGATTTCGGACGCGCTCCGGACCGATCAGTCCGTTGACCGGTGTCCCGTCTGCGCGGGGCAGGAGTTCTACATCCGGAAGGACTTCGATCCGAAGGTCGGGCTGACCGTGGTCATCATCGGCGCGCTGATCAGCGCGGTGTTCTACTGGTTCGAGCGCGATTTCATCGCCTACGGCATCCTCGGCGGCGCCGCCCTCATCGATCTCTTCGTCTACGGACGCCTGAAATTCGTGACGGTCTGCTATCGCTGCCACTCCGAGTTCCGCGGCGGTTACACGCGGACCGCCGGCGGATTCGATCTGCACACCGCGGACGTCCTCGAACTCGAATACGAGCGCAAGATCGGCCGCCGGTAGTCCACAAAAGCAACCACGAAGGCACGAAGGGCACGAAAGAGGCACCGTCGCAGGCCAGGCCGGCGAAGCCGGCCTTGGCCGCGCTTGAACGGAGTACCGAAAGCACAAGTGGCAATCACGAACGTACCACTTGTGTTTCGGGACTCCGTTCAAGCGCGCCGCCGCAATGCGGCGGCCTGCGACGCTGCTCGGCTCTGCGCGTCTCTGCGAACTCTGCGTTCTCTGCGGTGATCGTCGTGCGGTGATCGTCGTGTCGTTGGAACTGTCGCTAGAACAGCGTGACGGTGACGGTCGTGCCTTCTTCCACCACGCTCTGATCGGACGGGATCTCGATGTAGCCGTCGGCCTGAGACAGGCTGGTGATGTCGCCCGAGCCTTTGAACGCCGGAAATGCGGCGCCGTCCTGCAGACGCATCGTATAGAACTGGTGCCGTCCCGCCTGCGAGACGATGCGCCTGCCGAGCGGCGCGAGCACCGTGCGGGGCGCGTAGAGCGGCAGGCGAGCGGTGGCGCGCAGAAACGGGACGAGCAGGATGTAGGCGTTCGACAGGCAGGAGGTCGGATTGCCCGGCATGCCGAAGAACGGCGCGCCGTCCACCATCGCGAATGCGGTCGGCTTTCCCGGCTTGACCGCGATGCCGTGAAAGATCATCTCGCCGCGCCGCGCGACCAGGTCGACGATCAGATCGCGATCGCCGACCGAACTGCCGCCGGAAAAGATCACGATGTCCGCGCCCTTGCAGGCGTCGAGCGCCGACTCCAGCGCGTCGATCGTGTCGCGCGCCGGCCGGTGCGCCTCCGCGATGCCGCCGTGCGCGGCGATCACCGCGCTGAGCGTGAATCGGTTGACGTCGTAAATCTGGCCCGCCGCCGAGCGGGCGTCCCCGGCTCGATCACCTCGTTGCCGGTTGACAGCACCGCGACCCGTGGGCGCGCGAAGACCTCGACGTCCGCGCAGCCGATCGCCGCAACCGCGCCGACGCGGCTTGGGTTCAGCAGATCCCCTCGTCGAACGACGAGATCGCCCGGGCGAGATGTCCGCACCGCGCCGGCCGATGTTCTGGCCCGGAGCCGCCGCCGCGCAGAATCGCCACGCCATCGTCGCCGGCGCGCGCAGTCTCTTCGACCATGATCACGGCGTCCGCGCCGTCGGGCAGCGGCGCGCCCGTGGCGATTTCCGCGCAGGTGCCGGCGTCGATCCGGACCGTCGGCGCCTGTCCCGTGAAAACGCGTTCGACGATGCGGAGGCGAACGGGTGCGTGCGCGTTCGCGCCGGCCGTGTCTTCTGCGACCGACGGCGTATCCGTCCATCGCCGAGCGGGAAAAAGGCGGCACGAAGAGAGCCGCCGCGACGTCGGCCGCAGCGACGCGGCCGAATGCGTCGCGCGACGGCCACTCGTTCAGTCCGCGTGACCGGACGGACGCCGGACTTGAGCCGGGCGCGCGCTTCGTCGATCGAGATCGTGGACGTGAACGGGCGCATCTACTTTCGCGCCTGCTGCACGAGGTGGCCGAGCTCGGGCAGGACCAGCTTTTCCATCGCGAGGCGCACGGCCGCTTCAGAGCCTGGCAGCGCGATGATGATGCGGTTGGCCGAGAGCCCGGCCGTCGCGCGGCTCATCATCGCGGCGGCCCGATCGCCTGATAGCTGATCATGCGGAACAGCTCGCCGAACCCGTCGAGCTGTTTTTCGAGAAGTCCGACGATCGCTTCGTAGGTGGTGTCGCGCGACGAGATGCCGGTGCCGCCGGTGGTAATGATCGCGTCGACGCCGGCACTTGCGAGCTGACGCTCCACAGTGCTCCGCACAACCGGCGCATCGTCCTTGACGATCGTCTTGCCCGCGACCTGGTGGCCGGCGGCGTGCAGCAGATCGACGATGGCGCGGCCGCCGGTGTCGGTCGTCGTCGGTGCGAGTGTCGCTGACGGTGACGACATAGCAGCGCACCACCGCCGGCGCTTGCTGCTTGTGCTCAGCGTCGCTGGACATGAGCCGGATTGTACCGGATAGCTGTCGCGATCAGTACATCAGCCGCGATCAACACGAGTTCGCAGGACGCGGGACCCGCCGGGCTAAAATTGGCTCAGCGCCTTGCGGCGCCGCGTTGTGGTCATGTTATCATTTGAGAGAGCGATGTTGTTGCGGGATCGGTTGATCGCGCGGCTGGCTGACATGGGCGCGGCGCCCGACTACTGCCGGCTTGCGGAGGAAGTGCTCGGCATCCAGCACGCGCCGCCCGCTCTGGCGGAACGTCTGGTGCGGCAGGCGCTCGTGATGGAGGATCGCCGCGAGGAGTGGCGCCGCGCCGGCGAGCGGATTTGTGCGACGGCGCCGCAGACGCCTGGCGTGTACGTGCTGCGCGACGTCAATGACGCCGTGCTGTACGTCGGCAAGGCGATCAATCTGCGCCGTCGTTTGCGCGCGCATTTCGCGATCGCGCCGATGGAAGGCGATGCGGCCTGAAATGTCGCGCGCGGCCGGCGCCGAGTGGCGCGAGGTCGGGTCGGAGATCGAGGCGCTGCGTGCGCGAAGCGGAATGGATCCGCGAGCTCGCGCCGATCGTCAACACGCAGGTTGGCGCGCCGGCGATCGACACGCGCCGGATTCCGCCCGCCCTCGTTCGTGACACGCTCATCCTGCTGCCGTCGATCGACGGAGACTCCGTGGAGCTCCTCGCCGCGCGCGCGGACGGTCCCGCGTCGCTCTATGCCACGCGCCGGAACGGGCACGATCTCGCGGTCCATACGGAGAGGCTCTGGACGTTCTTCGGGCGGCGGCAGGCGCGAGTCCGGCGGGCGTGCCGCCCTGGCCCCGATCGTCTTTTCGTGGCTCGCGGGACGGGGCGCCGACGGCCACGCGCATCGACCTGACACAGGTCGCGTCGAAGGCGGATTTGCGCGCCCGGCTGGCCACGCTCGTGGCCGACCGTGAGCTATTTTCGGAACGAATCGTTGTGTTAGACTCGTTGTTTCGACATGCCCGCCGGCGCGCATGATGTGCATGCCCGGGCCCATCCGCAACGCGCCCTTAGCTCAGTTGGATAGAGCGTCTGGCTACGAACCAGGAGGTCGCAGGTTCGAGTCCTGCAGGGCGCACCAGAACTGCTTGAGCCGCAAGTAGTTAAATCCCAAAACACCCAACCGACAGAGGCCCAAGGAGTGGCTCATGGACCTTCTGTCTACGACTGCGCTGTTTTCGCAATTTCTCAACGAACGCCGGTATTTGCAAAACGTGACCGCATCCACCATCGAGTGGTATGAAACCGCGTTCAAGGCGCTTCAGAAAAGCCACGGGCCGGAGCCTTACATCAAGGCGCCGAATGCCTTCTGCCGATGGCTTCACGAGGAAGGGCATCATCAGGTAGCACGGTCTTTCGATGTCGGAGGCCTCCACACAGTCCTTGATGACTCGTTCCATCCCGCCGTAGAGCCGCGTCAGGCGTGACAGTGTCGAGTCGCCATCGGTCCAAGTAGTCAGCGGTTGGCGTCACATTGCGGGTTTATCGCATTGACTGTCGCTCCGAGCAATCGCGCGCTTCCACATAGCGACTCCGGGTGCGCGCCTGTCCCGAAGCGAACAGACAGGCGTCCACGATTAGGCCATGCTCGGGTGGTGGCATGCATGCAACGAGCATTGGCGGCTGGCGTATGCGCGTTGAGTCTGATGGTGGTCGCCTGTTCCAAGTCCTCCTCAGAAACATCCCCGACCTCTCCGACATCGTCAGGCGCAGTGCGTCAACTCACGTATGTTCCTGATAATCCTTCCCCGGTAGGACAGTCAGTCGGGATCGTCACCGCCACGAAGGACCAACAAGCTGAAATGATTGCGCTTTCAGTGTTTGGATTCAACATCCGGAACGATTACGCGGGGCAGCAGGCTCCCGCCGGCATCTTGGGAGTCAACGGCCGTGTCAAATGGGATGGGTCCCTACTGACACTCGACGGGTTTGATGGAGGCGACTGGTTACGCGAAGGTGGTGTGGAACCTGGATTCTGCCAGTTGGAGATTTCGTCGGCAGCGGTGGCAGGAAGCACCAACGGTTTCTGTCTGCAACGAGATCCGGAAACCCCGAGACTATTTGGAACGGGAGAAGTCTATCGATTTCGCCTGAAGCTGATGCCGGGCGTGACGATGGGAAGCTCTCGAATCGAATTCGTCGCCGCGTCCGATCGTTTTCCCTCGCGGCTCGTCCTGATCCCGTATCGTGGAGTCGCGGCGCAGCCACGGGAAACGCCGCTTGATAATTACTATGGAGGCACCGTCACGATCAGGTGAACGTCAGGACCGGTGAGCTTTTCTCCTCATGTTCGAAGTGCGGCCACGTGTGGAACCAACCCAAACCCGGCGAGATTGGCAGCATCCAAGACGTGACACCACGCGACAGGACTTAACCGGCCCTGTAGACGTGCCACACGATCCGGTGGCGCGAACTGTCCGGAGCCACTGACCACTTCGGAACACCGCGTCTATGTCAGGAGGCGTTGCTATGGATACCGAGACGCTGCTCCAGCTGTGGCACTACGGGGACAGGGCATGCACGATGACGCCTGCCAACGAGCCTTCCCCCTATTGGGTGGTCATCGCCGAGGGCGAGCAGACCCTCTCGCGCCGTTCGTTTGCCGACCACCACGGGCGACCATCTTCGCCGTTGACGAACTGCGCCGCGCGAGCCAATCTGAATTTCTTGATAGCGAGGACGGCCGGAGGCGGGCGTAGGGCCGCGAGGCGCGACCCCCCGAAGACCGGCGGGATCGTGCCGGCACACCGTAGGAACATGATTGGAGCGGGTGTGTAGGTCGACCCAGCCCCGGTCCCAATCGTGTGCTACGGTGTGCCGAGATGTGTTCCGATCAGGCCGCGCGTGTGCGTCGTGAACGGGAGCCGGGAGCCGGTATGGATGGCCGAGGCGTATGGACCAAAACCGTGCCGGTGCGGGTGTGCGCGGAGGTATTTGATCCGCTCAGGGCGCACTCTTCTCGTCCTTCCTGGTTCTTTGTTCCCCGGTCGGTTATGCGCCAATTTCTCGGTGCCGTTCTGCTGCTCTGCGTCGCGATCGATGGTCGTGCCGCAGACCGGGAGTGGCAAACGGGAATCTGGGCCACGCCTGCGGCGTCGGCGCCTGCGGACGCGCAGAGCCGTACCGCGACAATCGAAACCGACCGATTCCGACTCGACCTGCAGGTGCCGCTGACGGGGGCGGAGCCGCCGCTGACGATTAAGCCTGGCGCGCCGGTGACGTTCGCGGTCGAAGGCGACACCGTCTACGTCCGGCAAGGGAACGCCGAACGAGCGTGTCGACTCGTCAAGAGAACGGAACGGCGGAAAACGTACGGTGCGCCCGGTGCGGGGCACTACATCAAGGACATCGTCAACGAAGGGTTGACGGTCACCCTCGAGGACGGGTCCGTCTGGGCGATTGATCCGACCGAGCAGTACAGCACGCGTGAATGGCAGGTCTTCGCGGGAATTGCTGTCAGCCAGCTGGAACCGGGCGACTTCGATTACATGCTCAATAATACGGACGATGACGAAGGCGCGCCCGCGCGGTTGATTTCCCCATAGAGTTCCGGTCAAGAAAACAAAATTTCGCCGGCGAGAAGCAGATCTACGTGGACGCCCAGCGAAACCGTCACGCGCGGCCGTACGTCTCGGCCGTCACGGCGAGCTTTCGCGCGGTATCCAAGAGCAGCTGACCAGGAATCAGCCGCCATCGCCAGTTGCCGCTGACGGTGCCAGGCCGGTTCATACGCGCGTGGCTGCCCAGGCCCAGAAGGTCCTGCGCTGGAACGATCGCCGTATCCGCGACCGACCCCAGCGCCGCGCGGATGAACTCCCAGTGCACGGTTCGCCCGTCGAGGCCCAGATAGCGGCGGGCGAGCTCGCGCTCACTTTCGATCTCGAGTGTCCGATCGCGTGCTGTGCCCGGCTGCTTCGGTCCACCAACCCACCGTGGTGTCGTTGTCGTGTGTGCCGGTGTAGACGACGAGGTTTCGTGGATAGTTGTGGGGCTTGAAATCGTCCGCGTGGGCGTCGTTGCCAAACGCGAACTGGAGGATCGCCATCCCCGGGAATCCCAACTCCTCACGCAGCGCCTCCACTTCCGGCGTGATGACGCCGAGGTTCTCGGCCACCACGGGCAACCGATCCGTGTTCAGCGCGGCCTGAACGGCCTCGAAGAGCGACGTGCCCGGGCCGTTCACCCATTCGCCTCGCGTCGCCGTCGAGGCGTCAGCCGGCACTTCCCACGCCGCCTCGAATCCCCGGAAATGATCGATGCGGACGCGATCGACCATCGCCAGCAGCGCGCGAAACCGATCGATCCACCAGGCGTATCCGGTCTGCGCGAGAACGTCCCACCGATAGTGAGGGTTTCCCCATAACTGGCCGGTCGCGCTGAAATAATCCGGCGGCACGCCGGCGAGCACTGTCGGCCGTCCCTCAGCGTCGAGGCGGAACAATTCGCGGTGTGCCCAGACGTCGGCGCTGTCGTGCGCGACGAAGATCGGCAGATCGCCCATGATCTGGATCGATCGCGCCCGGCAGGCGTCGTGCACCCGTTGCCACTGCTCGAAGAACAGAAATTGCGTCAGCTTGTGCAGACGGATTTCCCGAGCGCAGCGTCTCGACCACTTCACGATCGCCGATGGCTCCCGCTGCGCGATATCGGGCTCCCACATCGTCCAGGCAGTCTGACCGTGCGCATCCTTGACGGCCATGAACAGTGAGAAGTCGTCCAGCCAGCCCGCCTCTGTCCGGCAGAAGTGATCGAAACGATCCTGCATCGCCCCGCCGCCGGCGGCGTCGAAGCGATCGAGCGCTCGCGGCCAGAGCGCCCGACGATGGGCGATCACGGTGGGGAAATCGACGTCGCCCGATTGGCGGAAGGGCGTGGCTGCGCGCCTCGGTCTCCGTGAGCAGCCCCTCCTCGATCAGCAGGTCGAGGCTGATGAGCAGCGGATTGCCGGCAAATGCTGAAAAGCACTGGTACGGCGAGTCGCCGTAGCCGGTCGGCCCGAGCGGCAACATCTGCCACAGCCGCTGGCCGGCGGACGCGAGAAACTCGATGAATTCGAACGCGCCGGGACCGAGATCCCCGATGCCGAATCGACCCGGCAGCGATGTCGGATGGAGGAGCACGCCGCTCGCTCGGCTGAACGGCATCTCCGATTACAGGTGAGGCGCGGCGTCGGCGTCGCGTTCCTTCTTGGCCTGAGACTGCCGCTCGAGCAGTTGCTTCGCGGCGTCCCTCCCACCCAGCCCGAATGCGATCGCCAGGCCCAGCATCACCGCGCCGAACGTGATCGCGAACGCGGTCAGCACGACAGACGTCCGCAGCCCGAGCTGTTCGAGGGCCATCACGGCTCCGATCGCGATCACCAGGGCCCGCAGGCCGCCGCTCAGCAGACGCGCGCCGGGCAGACCGGCATTGACCGATGACAGCAGCGTCGCGCGCCAGAGGAAATTGCCGACCAGGAACGCCATCGACAGCACCAGGAGCGCGACCAGGAAGCGGGGAACGAACCGAAAGAACTCATCGACGAGTCCCTGAAAGGGCTTGAACTGCAGCGTGTCGACCGCCGACACGATGAAACCGATCCAGACGATCCAGAAGAGCATCTTTCCGATGAGCACGTCAGCGGTCGGCAGCTCGGCTTTCCGGAGCAGCTCGCTGGCGCCGGTGCGGAGCGACAGGCGGTCGACGCGCAGCCACACGAGCAACAGCTGGACGGCCCGGCGGGCAACGAGCGAGACCACCAGTCCTCCGGCGAAGATGATGGTAGCGGCGACCAGCCGCGGCACGAACAGCACGAACGCACTGGCAAAGTTGCGCCACGATTGGAGCAGCGCGTCGGCGATGTCTTGAATCATCGTGACCTCACCCTTTGGCCGACCAGCTGGTCCAGTTGGCCACGAGCACTGGTTTCAGCCGTTCGAACGTCTCACAAAGCGAGCCGAGCCTTGCCTGCACCACGTCGGGAGACTCGAGCGCCGTGCGTGACGCGAACGCCGCCGCGCGCCACATGTAGAGCGGCACGAACATGTCGGCAAGCTGCTCGACGCCGATGAGTCCCTGGCGCGACACGGCGGTGAACGCGTACACGATCCTCACCCACAACTCGTCCTGGAGCGGGCCGCCGGCAGCCGCGTTGTCGTTCAAGACCCGGCCGACCACATCCGGCCCGAGCACATCCTGAAGCAGCGCCTCGATCTCGCTGATGTCGTGGCGCGCCTGCTCGGCGAGCGCCTGGTAGTCCCATGCGACGACGTCGGGCGCCACCATCGGGTCGCTGCCCCACGTATGCAGCGTTGTGGTTCCGCTGGCCTTCAGCCAGAACGACTCGTGCGCGCGAAGACTCTCGACCAGCGACAGAACGACCTGACGCACCGCCTCACGCAGAGTGGTCCGGGCGCCCGCGGCGGTCGTGGCCGGCCGCCAGATCTGGCCGACGGTGAACTGCCTGGCCACCGCCTCGGTGCGGAGCCACAGATCGATGGCGAACCTCACAGCGTCGTGGCTCCAGATGTCCTGCTCGAGGCAGTGCGACGCAAAACGGCCCGAGCACGCGAACTCGGCGCCGAGCGGTTCATCGAGCGCGACGCCGTAGAGCGCGCGCACGAGCGGGCGCACGAGCTGCGTGATGAGGACACCGTCGCGAGGATGGCGCCGATAGCGCGGCGCCAGGAAATCCGCATCGGATCGGCTGATCGGGCCGACCAGTTCGGTCACCCGCTCGGCGGTGGTCGCCGGACCGTTGGGATCGATCACGACGACCACTTTCGCCTGGGTCAGCTCTCCCGCGGCAAAGACGGTACGCAGTGCCGCGTACTTTCCCGGCAGACCGTGATATGGCACGACGACGCGGTGGCGCGTACGCAGGGAGTGCGACGTCTGGACGACATCCTCCTCGGTGAAGGACGCCGTACGAATCAGCTCCGGTGTGCCGTCCGTGGAGCCGCCGTCGGAGTTGATCATGACGGTCCGCAGCCGGGGAAAGTCGCGGGTGAAACACACGTGAATCGCGCGGACGACCTCGAGGATCGTCGCCGCATTGTTCATGGTCGGCAGGCCGACCAGGATGTCCACCTGACCGACGGCGATCAGCTGCCGGAGCAGGGCATCGGAGAGCGCGCTCCCGTTCTCCACCGTGTTCTCGGCCGCGATCGGGCGGTTGTCCGGCGTCGCCATCCTGCCTGCCGCTTCTACAGCCAACGCAGCCGGAACCAGTAAAAGTTGTACGGGCCCATCATCATGACGTACGGCTCGCGGTTGATTCGTGGAAAGACGCTGGCGCCAAACATCTCGACAGGGATGGCGCCGGCGAACCGGGACAGGTCGAGTTCGACCGCCTGCGCGGTTCCAGCGAGGTTGTTGACGGCCAGCACGGTTTCCCGGCCGATCGTTCGCGCAAACGCCAGCACCCGGTGATTGTCGGGCTTCAGGAATTCGATCGAGCCCCGGCCGAAGACGCGCGTCGAACGCCGTACCTCGATGAGACGCCGTGTCCAGTTGAGCAGCGAGGTCGGGTTCCGTTGCTGCGATTCGACGTTGACGGCCTGATAGCCGTACAGGGCGTTCGAAATGAGCGGTAGCCACAGGCGTTCGGGATCCGCCGCGGAAAAGCCGGCGTTGACGCCGCCGTTCCATTGCATCGGTGTGCGCACGCTATTCCGATCGCCGAGATAGACGTTGTCGCCCATTCCGATTTCGTCCCCGTAGTAGAGAATCGGGCTGCCCGGCAGCGACATGAGCAGGCCGCTCATCAGCTCGACGCGCCGTCGGTCGCCTTCCATGAGCGGTGCGAGCCGGCGCCGGATGCCCAGGTTGATGCGGGCGCGCGGATCCTTGGCGTACTCGTCCCACATGTATTGCCGCTCGATCTCCGTCACCATCTCGAGCGTCAGCTCGTCGTGGTTGCGCAGGAAGATGGCCCACTGGCACGAGTCGGGGATGCCCGGCGTGCGCTCGATGATGTCGATGAGCGGCTTGCGATCCTCGAGTCGCAGCGCCATGAACATCCTCGGCATGATCGGGAAGTGGAACGACATGTGAAACTCGTCGCCGTCGCCGAAGTAGGGGCGGACATCCTGCGGCTCCATGTTGGCTTCGGCGAGCAGCACCTTGTCGGTGAAGTGCGCGTCGACGCGGGCGCGGAGTTCCTTGAGCACGGCGTGCGTCTCCGGCAGGTTCTCGCACGACGTGCCCTCGCGCTCGACGAGGTACGGGACGGCGTCGACTCGAAACCCGTCGACACCGAGGCCCAGCCAGAACTTCATGACGTTCCAGATCTCTTCTCGAACCGCAGGGTTGTCGTAGTTGAGATCCGGCTGATGGCTGAAGAACCGGTGCCAGTAGTACGCCTTCGAGACCGGGTCCCAGGCCCAGTTCGAGAGCTCGGTATCGATGAAGATGATGCGAACGCCGCGATATCGTTCGTCGCTGTCGCTCCACACGTACCAATCGCGGCGCGGGCTATCCGTGGAACTGCGCGCCTCCTGAAACCACGCGTGCTGATCCGAGGTGTGGTTCAGCACGAGCTCGACGATGACACGCAATCCGCGGGCGTGCGCCTGAGTCAGGAAATGCTCAAAGTCCTGGAGCGTGCCGTAGCTTGGATGGATGCTCGTATAGTCCGAGATGTCATACCCGTCGTCTTTGAACGGCGAGGGATACATCGGCTGGAGCCAGAGACAGTCCACGCCGAGCGATGCGAGGTGATCGAGTTTCGACGTGAGCCCGGCAAAATCGCCGATGCCGTCGCCGTTGCTGTCGGCAAAGGATTTGACGTGGAGCTGATAGAAGACGGCATCCTTATACCAGAGAGGGCCGCCGGATCTCGAAGTCGGCATCGATGTCGTCGCAGGCGCAGTGTGGCGCACGCCGATACCAGTGTAAAGGGCCTCAAGCGCATGAGCTGCGCTCGACACGCTGCTTTGCCGGAATGTAAACCGAGGAGGGGATGACTATCGCGGGACAGCGAAAAAAAAGGCCTGACTCTCTCGGATGAGAATCAGGCCCGTAGAAACGATCGCGATCGAGCGGCCGATTGTTACCGCGTCTCACCCGAACCCGGTTTCGAGCCCAGGCGCCGCCGTGCTTGCGCAGCGACACCCATCAGGCCGGTGCCGAGCAGGAGCAGCGAGGTTGGCTCCGGGACCGCAGCGAGCGGCTGTGGCGCCGCTGGAATCGTCCCGCGCACGAACAGGTAGTCCGAGCCGAATTCGACGTAGCTCCCGTTGCGCAGGAACGACATATCCGTCAACGCCGAGTTGAGGGTCAGAGTCAGAACGACGGAGTTCTGAATGAACTGCTGCTGGTTGCCAATGTCCAGGCTGCCGTTCGGCACGAGTCCCCACTTGAGACCGTTGTTGTCAATCCCGCCGCCGCCAAATGACGTCGTCGCGTTGCCGCCGCCGTTGTGCGACGTGATGGAGTTCAACGCGCCGGGCAACACATTCGGGCCGATGTTGCCGACGCCCGTGTTCGAGTAGCCGAATTGCTTATTGAGGTTCGTCGCGACGGGATTGGTCTTCCACGCCGTGCCGGTCGTGCTGATCACCGGATTGGATCCGGCGCCCAGGGCCACGATGCCTCCAGTAATGGACACACCCGTGGGCAACTGGAAATTCAACGACGCCAGCACCATGTTCGCTGTGCCGTTCTGGCCGCCGAACGGCGCCGTCGAGGTGTTGGCCCACTGAATCATGAGCAGGTTTCCGTTGACGGAGAAGTCTGCCGTCGACGACAACCCGTTGCCCGCGTCGAACACGATGGTGGTGGCCGATGCTGGCTTGCTGATGCCCGCCAGGAGGCTTAGTGCTAACCCGAGTACTCCGAAAATCCGCATTGAGTCCCTTCTTCCGATGTTCCGATTGCTGGACCGCTACTGTGCAGTGGCCGTGCCCAACAGCCTCAGCCGATCGGATCGCCCCTAAAGTCATGTGCATGTGTGAATTACTTCGATTACAGGATTGGAACATCGAAAACTCGGCTGTTAAGTACGCCACTTTGGAGACTTTAGGTGCCTGTGGCGACAGTTTTCAGTGACCTGAAGTGAATATGAGATGAACTCGAGACGATTCTGCCGGTTTCAAGCCCTGGCGGGCGCCCTTGCCGGTCGCGGTCCCTGGCCCCCCGAGCCCCCAGCCCGAGCCCCGCCGAGTCCCCAGTCCCCAGGCCCCTGTCCCGTGTTCAAGTCCTCGTCAAGCGGCGTTAGCCCTTATGTGCTCGCCAGGAACCGCGCTGTTTGGATACGGGAGGCTTGACGATGAGGCGGACCTTTGCCGGCGTCGCAGCCCTGGTCGCGTTCATGTCCCTTGGCGTGCGCGGCGTCGATCGCGCGATCTTCGAAGCCATCCGTGCCGGCGATGGGGCGGCACTCCAGCGGCTGCTCGCTTCCGGCGCCGACCCCAACCTCAAGGACGACACCGGCGCGACGCCGCTGATGTATGCGGCGGAGTACGGTTCGGCCGCGGATCTGCGCCTGCTGCTCGATCGGGGCGCGGAGCCGAATGCCGCGAATCAGTACGGAGCGACCGCGCTGATGTGGGCGGCCGGTGATACGGACAAGGTGCGCCTGCTCATCGATCGTCACGCGGCTCCCACCGCGAAGGCCGTCGATCGCACCACGCCGTTGCTCGCGGCCGCGCGGCATGGCAACTGGGCCGCGATGCAGATGCTCATCGAGCACGGCGCGAATCCCGCGGCGGCGTCGAGCGACGAGATCAACCTCCTGCGCGTGGCCTACGGCACCGACGCGCCCGATGTGCGCCGCGTGCTGGCCTGGGCCGGCCTCGCGCTGAAGAACCCGGCGCAGTTCGATGCGCCGGTGCTGGCGCCGAATTTCCGCGACGTGTTGCTGCTCTCGCAGATGTTGCGCGCCGGCGTCAACGCCAACCAGATGGTGCCGGTCGTATCGATCGAATTGCCGACGCTCGCCCTGGTCGCTTCGGGCGGCGCGGTCGATTCCGCGAAAATCCTCCTCGACAACGGCGCCAATCCTGACGCGCGCGGTTCTCACGGCTGGACGCCGCTCATGATGGCCGCGGCCGCCACCCGCCCGGATCCGGCGACGGTGGCGCTCCTTCTCGCGAAGGGCGCCGATCCCAACGCGCAGGACGACAGCGGCCGCACCGCGCTCGACTGGGCGCTGCTCCAGGGCGAGACGCCCGCCGCGCAGGTCCTTCGAAAGGCCGGAGGGCGCACGCTCGCGCCGGCATTCGTCTCTCCGTCTCCGGTTCAGACGCCGCGCGCAACCCGCGATGCGATATCAGCCGCGCTTGCGCAACTGCAGCCCGCAAGCCCCGGCTTCTACGACCACACGAAATGCGTTTCGTGCCATCACCAGAGTCTTCCGCAGAGCGCGCTCGCGTTCGCGCGCGACAAAGGGATTGCGATCGACGAGGATCTCGGCACGCATCCGACGACCGCGACGCTGACAGCGTGGAAAGGCGCGCGCGAACAATATCTGTTGGGCAATCCAGCCGGCGGGTTCGTCGCGCAGGCCAGCTACGGTCTGTCGGCGATGGCGGACGAAGGCGTACCGCCCGGCGCTGTCACTGATGCCGTCGTCCTGCTGCTGATGGAACTTCAGCGGCCGAATGGCAGCTGGGATATTCCCGTCGGCAACGCGGGTGGTGGCCTGCGCCCGCCGATCGGCGGCGCGATGACGTTTACCGCGCTGGCGATCCGTTCAGTGCTGGCGTACGCGCCACCGGCGCGGAAAGGCGAGGCGGCTCAGCGCATCGGCCGCGCCATGCAATTCATGCGCGCACAAACACCCGCCGACACGCAGGACGAAGCGCACAAACTCATTGGCTTTGTCTGGGGCGGTGCGTCAGTCACCGAGGTCGCCCACCAGCGCAAGCGGCTGGCGGCACTTCAACGTACCGACGGCGGCTGGGCGCAACTGCCGACGCTGGGATCGGACGCGTATGCGACCGGCCTCGCGCTGCATGCGCTTTACGTGAGCGGCACGGCCTCCGACACGCAGCAGTACCACGACGGTGCGGCCTATCTCCTGCGCACGCAACTCGAGGACGGGACGTGGCATGTGCGATCGCGCGGCTTCGGGTTTCAGGCGTACTTCGAAACCGGCTTTCCTCACGGCCGCGATCAATTCATCTCCTCGGCGGCAACCGCCTACGCGGTGATGGCGCTCGCGCACTCGTTGTAAGTGCGCCGGTCGCTGCAAGCCGCGGCGCTATTTGAGCGGCTGCAGGCCCTCGGGATCCGGCCGATAGATCACGTAGCGGATGTCGCTGTCGAGACTGCTCCACCAATGAGGCACGCGGCCGGGGATGATCACGATATCGCCCGGCACGACGCGCCGGCTGACGCCGCCGTCGATTCGGCTCCCGCGTTTGTTGGGTTTCCCGGTGTTGGGACTGTTGCCGGCGCTGCGCTCGTCAACGAGCGTTCCGCCGGTGACCAGCGTGCCCACGCCTTCCACCATGTAATAGATCTCGGTCACGCTCGTCTCGTGCAGGTTGGCGTCGCCGGGTTCCGCTTTCGGCCGGAAGACGCCGTAGACGCCCACCTTGTAACCACCGACGTCGGCGACGCGGATCGGCAGATCGCTGACGCGATCTTTTGGCAGATTGTCGATGAACGCCTTGACCGACGCCGCCGTGACGTCGGTGGCGGGCGGCGGTTGCTGCTGCGCTGCCGCACGAGATACCGAAAGCAGAACAACGAACAGAGCAATCCACGATCTCGACATGCGCGCTCCTTATGATCAGCTCGACTCGGCGCTTATCGTAGTCGTCTCGATAGCCGTTTTGTGTGAATATCAGGCAGCGTGCGGACACTGTGTTCGCAACGCGTTGGGAGCATACAGATGATCGGAAGAAACGCCTTGATCCTCGCGCTGGTTGGCTGTGGCCTGGCCGGCGCCGTCACTGTCGCCGCCCCGGCTCAGGACCGCCCCGGGTTCGTTACCGAGGCGCACATGTGGATCGACAACCGCGATCCACGCGATGCGATCCCGGTCACGATCGTCGAGGTTCCGGAAGCGATGCAGCATCTCAGCATCGCGCCGAGCACCGTCATCCAGACCCGGCATGCCGCGCAGGAGTGGGAGTACCGCTCGGTCACGATCGCGCCGACCCAGGATGCGGCGCTCGTGCTCGCCGCGGCCGGCCAGGAAGGCTGGGAGGCCACCGGTCACCAGTTTCCGGTCGTCGGCGGCATGAGCATTCTGCTCAAGCGTCCGCGCATGCGCTAGCGCGCGAGTGGAGTAGGGAAGCGGCGGGGAGGAAACAAGTGGGCGCGCCGGAGTTCGGCGCGCCCGAAGGATTGACTATCTGCCGTTCGTGGTCGATGCGGTACCGGTCACCGTCACCTTCAGCATCGAGTTGGTCCAGCAGCAGCCGGAGCCGCCGCCGCCGTTGCCGGAGTAGTCGTTGACCGTGACTTGCACGATGTACTCGCCCGGCTGGCTGAAGGTGAGCGAAGTCGCCGCCTTGCCGCTGTACGGTTCCATCGGCTTGCCGCCCTTGATCGCTTCGAACTTCGGCCGCGCGTCGGCCACCTTGACGTCGCCGGGACCGCGGTACTTGGCGATCGTCACGCTGACCGGCGACTGCGGATTGGCCATCGGGCCGTTCCCGCCGGTGCTGTAGCGCGCGTCATCGTCCACGAGGAGATCGAGCGGCATCGGCGTGCCGACCGTCGCGGTGCGATCGACGGCCTTGCTGACCGTGATGCCCGGTCCGGTCCACGACGGTCCGCTCGGCGCGAAGCGCAGCATCGGCGGGAGATTGAACGTCGCGATCCGGACTCTCCTCAGTCGACTTCAACGGCGTCAGGTTGTAGTCGACGTGCATGTAGATCGGGATCGTCGTCGTCACGCTGTTGGCCGTGAGCGTCCAGGTGATCTTCTGGGTCTTCGGCGTATTCTTTCGGCATGGTCACGATGAACATGCCGTAGTGGCGGCGCGTCAGGAAGTGCGTCGGCTGGCCGCGATCGGCTGGTCGCCGGGCTCGAACTTGTTGTTCGGACCGATCGGGAATGTCCAGCTCGGCTTCGATGTTGCGGTTGTAATAGCCGATGAGCAAGTTGTGCGACCCGTCGGGGTTGTCGTACCACCCGTCGAACGAAGGTGTAATGCTCGCGCCGAACTGTTTCAGCGGTGCGCTCGGCAGCTGCGGCGCCTGAGCGGACAGCAGCACGCCGCCGGCGAGCAAGCAAGAGCGGGCGCAGCCAGGCGCAGAGCGATCCGTGCATTCATTGGAAAGCCTCTTGTTTTGGATGGCCGGGACGATCTGGACGACCGGCATGGGCGGACTATGACCGAAAAAAACCGCGGGCGGGACATCGGTCCCGGCCCGCGGCAGGTTGCTGACGTGCGATCCGATGACTACTGCTGGTTCTGCGTCGTCGTGGCGGGCTTCTTGTGCTCCGCCAGCCACTGCTGGTACTCGGCGTCGTTGATGTAGACCACGTTCATCCACGCGTGCGCCATCTCGTCGACCGTGCGGTCGCCGTAGCCAACCCACTGGTCCGGATCGGGGTTGTTCTTGTTCGCCTTCGTGTTGTCGTAGAAGGCGGTGACATGGATGATGGTGCCCTTCGGGAACGCCGGCGCGACGTCGTCCGCGAAGATGTAGTTCGTCATCCAGTTGAAGTTGAAGTTGTCGACGTAGCTGATGATCTGGTTCGAGCCGTCCGGCAGGATCGCCTCGACCTGCATCGCCTTGCCGCGCAGATGGAAGTGCGGCTGGAAGTTGGTGATGATGGTGTTTTCCTTCAGCACCGTGAAGCCTTCCGTGTGCGCGATCGAGTTCGGCGGGATGTCGAGACCGGCCGTGCCGTTCTTGAGGCCCGTGAAGCCAATCAGGTAGCTGCGGTGCTTCGGCTCCTGGCCTTTCGGATAGAGCCAGATGCCGAGCTCGGAACCGGCGGTGACTTCTTCGCCGACCGCGTGCACGTGCTGATCCCAGGAGATCTGTCTCGCCCGGCTTGATCAACTTGCCCGTGCCGTCGCGGTAGCGGTCGTAGCCCTTGCCGATCGCCCATTCCATCAGCGTCGGACGCGCGTTGATCGCGGCGGACGGATCGTTGTCCGGGTCGCGGAAGCGGCCGCTCGCCACGCCGTTGAATGCGGCGTCGCCGTCGGGATCGTCCGGATCCATCACGATGTGCGCGATCGAGTGATGGAGGATCTTGCGGCCCTGGATATTGGTCGGGCGGATTTCGACCATCCGCACCCAGCGCGGCTCGGTGAGCCCCGGGATGTCGACCGTCGGACGCCACCACTGATCCTGGCTGACGGCCGGCATCGTGTACTCCGGCGACTTCACGATGATATCGGGCGGCCCGTAGCCGTCGCGCTCAGCCTGCCAGAACTGGGTCGTCGTGACCGGCTTCGGCTTCGGCATGTCGGCCGGGTTGCCCTGCGGCGCGCCCTGATCGACCCAGTCGACGATCGTCTGCAACCTGCTCGTCGTTGAGCGAGATGTCGTTCTTGAATTTCTGGATGCCGACGCTCTTGTCGATGTGCCACGGCGGCATCTGACGCGCCGACACGCGCGCCTTGATCGACTTGCGCCCAGGGACGCGCTTCCTGATACGTGATCAGCGACATCGGCGCGATCGATCCGGGCTCGTGGCACGACTGACACTTGGCCTGGAAAATCGGCGCGACGTCCTTCGAGAACGTCACCTGTTTGGCCTGATCCGCTGCCTGCGCTGTGCCGGCGAAAGCTAACACCGCACCGACTGCGAGGGCACTGACTTCACGATGGAGGCTTCGTCCAACCATCTGCGGCTCCTTTAATTACATGAAACGATCGTAAATATCTCCGGAAATCCTAGCAGAACGTCGCCGCCGCCGTGCACGAAAAACCGCGATATTTTTTGCCCCTTCCCCTATCCCAAACCAGAGACGGAAAGGAGGCGAAACCGCGCCATGCCGCGGCGAGCCCCTCTGGTTTATCGGCATTTCCGGGACCCGGGCCTCGGCCGGGCCGGGGACGGCCGGTTCAGGGGCGATTTTCGGACAGCAGCGGGTCGGCGACCGCCGACCGGCGACGAGGGACCAGTGAAATAGTGTTCATTCCCCGGGGGCCAACTGCCGGAACGCGCCGGCCTGGTCAGCCGAGACGAGCGTCACGTGCAGCGCGAGGTCCGCCGGCGGGATCTCGATACGCCGGACGTTCGCGACGCGCGTGATCCGCGGATCGACGAACCAGTCATCGGCGGCGAGCGCCGCGCGCAGTGACCGCCGCGAGGGATGTCGCGTCCCTCGGCTCGCCGGTTCGCCGAGCGTTTCGTACATCATGCGCGACGAGAAAATCCTGGTCGTGATTTCTTACAAACGATCGCGCTCTACGAACGATCGCGCCGGCGATCGGCACGCGATCTTGAAGACATCCCGAAACAACGATGTAAATGCGATGTACACCGCGAGCGCCACACCCGCGGATACCCCAGCTGCCCACACAGAGGATCCGCGTTCCACTCGAGTAGTGTTCTTGTACATCGCGGCCGAAGCTCGTGTGCAACACTCGCGATTTTCGTCGCGCTCAGCAGTGTTTTTCTGGTTCAGGTGCGGCCCAACTTGTGCAAGCATCCGCCCGATGCCTCAGTTCCCTCGCGTCCTGTCGGTCCTGGGCTACGGTTCGAGCGAAGCCGCGCGCATCGCCTCGGCGACGATGAGCGGGTTGGCCGCAGCCGTTGGTGCGTTGACGCGGCCTCCCGCGATCCCGGTGCACGTGCTGCCCGAATGACGAATTGCATCACGACCTCGCCGACACCGGAGAGGTCGAGCGCGCAGCGGCCGGACCATGGACTGCGGCGCGCCTGCGCGAGACGCTGCGCACGCAGTTGCATGGCGATCGCGTGATCGTGCTCGCGAATCGCGAGCCGTGCATTCACACGCGCAACCGCGCCGGCGAGATCGTCGTGCAGCATCCGGCGAGCGGGCTGGTCACGGCGCTCGAACCGGTCATGCGCGCCTGTTCCGGCGTGTGGGTCGCGCACGGCAGCGGCTCGGCCGACCGGGAGTCGTCGGACGCGCGCGGCCGCCTCGAGGTGTCGACCGGCGACGCGTCGTATCTCCTGCGCCGCGTGTGGCTCACCGAGCAGGAAGAGAGCGGCTACTACTACGGGTTCGCCAACGAAGCGCTCTGGCCGCTCTGCCACCTGGCGCACGCGCACCCGGTGTTCCGGCGGACCGACTGGGTCCAGTATCAGCGGGTCAATCAGCGATTTGCCGACGCGGTCGCCGCCGAAGCGGGCTGCGACGATCCGATCGTCCTGGTGCAGGACTATCACTTCGCGCTGGTGCCGCGCATGCTGCGCAAGCGGTTTCCGCGCGCGACCATCATCACGTTCTGGCACATCCCGTGGCCTGATGCCGAACGCTTCGCCATCTGTCCGTATCAGGACGACATCCTCGAAGGTCTCCTTGGCAGCAGCATCGTCGGCTTCCAGACGCCGCAGTACTGCCACAACTTCCTCGAGAGCGTGGATCGCACGCTCGAAGTGCGAATCAAGCGGCAGGATCTCGACGTCGTGCGGCAGCAGCAGACGACGCTGGTGCGCCCGTATCCGATCTCGATCGAGTGGCCCGGGCGCTGGAGCGCGACGCTGCCCGACGTGGCGACGTGCCGGCGCGAGGTGCGCGCCGCGCTGTCATTGCCGGCCGACGCCAGAATCGTCGTGTCGGTCGATCGCCTCGACTACACGAAGGGGATGGAAGAGCGGCTGCTGACGATCGAGCAGATGCTCGAGCGCTGGCCCGACAACGCCGGCGCGCTCGCCTTCGTGCAGGTCGGCGCGCCGAGCCGCATCCGCATCGAGCGCTACCGCGAATTCGGCGACAAGGTGCGCAGCGAAGTCGCGCGGCTCAACGAGAAGTTCGGCCGCCGCGGCTATCAGCCGGTGACGCTGATCGATCGGCACTGCGAACCGCCGGAAGTCTTCAAGCTCTATCGCGCCGCCGACGTCTGCTACGTCAGCAGCCTGCACGACGGCATGAACCTCGTGGCCAAGGAATTCATTTCGGCGCGCGAGGACGAGGGCGGCGTGCTGGTCCTCAGCCGATTCGCCGGCGCGGCGCGCGAGCTGACCGAAGCGCTCATCGTGAATCCCTACGACCTCGAAGGCGTGGCCGAACGGCTCCGCGCGGCGCTGCTGATGTCGCCGAGCGAGCAGCGCGAACGGATGCGCGCGCTGCGCGCACAGGTCGCCGAGTCGAACGTGTATCGCTGGGCGGGACGCATGCTGCTGGATGCGACGCGAGTCAGGCAGCGCGCTCGACTGCAGTCGCGCCTGGCCGGCCGCGGCTCGCGTCTCACCAGGCTCGCGCGTTCCTGACCGCCCGCGCCCGGCTCCTACGCGGACGCCTTCTGGCGATCGAGCGGCAGGACCGTCGAGTACTTCACCTGATTCAACGCGAAGCTCGATTTGATCTCCGCCACGCCTTCGATCCGCGTCAGCGACTCCTTCAGGAACCGCTCGTAGGCGGCGACGTCCGGCACGACGACGCGAATGCAGATAGTCGGAGTCGCCGGTCATCAGATAGCACTCGAGCACTTCAGGGCGCCGCGCGATCGCCCGCTCGAATTTCTCCAGCCGATCCTTCACCTGCAAATCGAGCGAAATCTGGACGAAGACCGTCACGCCGAGGTTCACGGCACGCGGATCGAGCAGCGTGACGTATTTCCTGATGACGCCGGCTGGATTCGAGCGCCCGGACGCGGCGCAGGCACGGCGCCGGCGACAGCCCGACGCGATCGGCAAGCGCCGCTTGGTCACGCTGGCATCTTCCTGCAGTGTTTTTAGAATCTTTCTATCGATATCGTCCATAGCGCAGCAATGATATTGCTCAAACAGGCGATCTGCCAGCCTGATTCGCAATCGAATATGGCCGCGGATTTGTTAGATTCCCGCATCATGTCCGTCGCAATCGATCCGGCCGTCTCCGTCGATCGCCTGGCATGCCTCGAGGCGCTCGAGCAGCGGGTGCTGTGGCTCGCGGTGTGGATGATCCACCACGCCAACCACCTCCGGCCCAAGCGGGACGGCCTGAAGGTCGGCGGCCACCAGGCATCGTCGGCGTCGGTGGCGACGCTGATGACGGCGCTGTACTTCGACGTGCTGCGCCCGGAGGATCGCGTGGCGGTCAAGCCGCACGCGAGCCCGGTCTTCCACGCGATTCAGTATCTGCTCGGGCGCCAGACGCAGGACAAGCTCGAACGCTTCCGCGCCCTAGGCGGCGCGCAGTCGTACCCGTCGCGCACCAAGGACGCCGACGACGTCGATTTCTCGACCGGGTCGGTGGGGCTTGGCGTCGCGATGACCAGTTTCGCGGCGCTGACGCGCGACTATCTCCGCGCTGAAGGGGCGGACCGAAGCGCCGTGGGGCGCCGGCCGGATGATCGCGCTCGCCGGCGACGCCGAGTTCGACGAAGGCAACATCTTCGAGGCGATGCTCGAGGGCTGGAAGCACGACGTCCGCAATCTGTGGTGGATCATCGACTACAACCGCCAGAGCCTCGACGCGGTCATCGAACGATCGGATCTTTCATCGCATCGATTCGGTGTTCCAGGGCATGGACTGGCGGGTCGTGACGCTCAAGTACGGCAAGCTGCTCGAGCGCGCGTTCGAACGGCGCGGCGGCGACGCGCTGCGCGACGTGGATCGACGAATGCCCGAACTCGCGCTATTCCGCGCTCGCGTACAAGGGCGGCGCGGCGTGGCGCGAGCAGCTGGCGCACGATCTGGGCGACACGTCCGGCATCGCGGAGCTGCTCGACGAGCACGACGATGTCGCACTGCAGCGCCTGATGACCAACCTCGCGGGTCACGACCTGCGGACGACGCTCGAGGCGTTCCACGCGCGTCACCGACGATCGGCCGACCTGCTTCATCGCCTACACGATCAAGGGATTCGGCCTGCCGTTCGCCGGGCACAAGGACAACCACGCCGGGATGATGACGCCCGAGCAGGTGGATTCGCTCAAGCGGTCGCTCGGCATCGTGGACGGCGAGGAGTGGGAGCCGTTTGCGGGGCTCGATCGTGCCGGCCGACGACCTGCAGGCGTTTCTCGAGGCGGTGCCGTTCGTGCAGTCCGGCGAGCGGCGTCATCAGGCGCGCCCACGTGCCGGTGCCGGACGCTTCTCGACCGCCGTCCAGCGAGACGATGTCCACGCAGCAGGGATTCGGCCGTCTGCTGGCCGACATCGGCCGCGAGCATCCGGCGCTCGCCGACCACATCGTGACGACCTCGCCCGACGTCACCGTCTCGACCAACCTTGGCGGCTGGGTGAACCGGCGCGGGATTTTCGATGCGGCCGATCGCGCGGATGCGTTCAAGGACGAACGGATCGCGTCGCCGCAGAACTGGGCGATGTCGCCGCGCGGTCAGCACATCGAGCTCGGGATCGCGGAGAGCAATCTCTTCATCCTGCTCGCCGCGCTCGGCCTGTCCGGCCCGCTCTTCGGATCGCGGCTCCTGCCGATCGGCACGGTCTACGATCCGTTCATCGCCCGCGGCCTCGACGCGCTCAACTACGCCTGCTACCAGGACGCGCGCTTCATCCTCGTCGGCACGCCGTCCGGGCTGTCGCTGGCGCCCGAGGGCGGCGCGCACCAGTCGATCTACACGCCGCTCATCGGCATGGGGCAGCCCGGACTGACGTCGTTCGAGCCGGCGTTCGTCGACGAGCTCAGCGAGATCCTGCGCTGGAGCTTCGAGCATCTGCAGGACGAGAACGATGGCGGGTCGGTCTATCTCCGCCTTTCGACGCGCGCGCTCGATCAATTGCAGCGGCCGATGTCGCAGGAGCTCAAGGCCGACATCCTCGCCGGCGGCTACTGGCTGGTTCGCCCGTCGCCGGATGCCGAAGTGGCGATCGTCGCCTGCGGTCCGGTCGTCTCGGAAGCGATGGAAGCGCACCGGCAGATCGTCGAGGACCTTCCCGGCGCCGGGCTGCTCGTCGTCACCTCGCCCGATCGACTGGAGCGCGGGTGGCGGGCCTCGAATGCGTCACGCACGTCACGCTCGCACATCGAGCAGCTGCTCGGCGCGCTTCCCGATCGCGCCGGCCTGGTCTCGGTCGTCGACGCGCATCCCGCGACGCTGTCGTGGCTGGGCGGCGTCTGCCGTCACCGCGTGATTCCGCTCGGCGTGGATCGCTTCGGCCAGTCGGGAGACGTGCCGGACCTGTATCACGAATACCGCATCGACGCCGACGCCATCGTCGAAGCGGTTGCGCACTTGATTTCGTAAATTCACGACGTCTCCACCACGGAGCTCACGGAGGAGCGGAGGAGAAATCCCGCTCAGGTCTTTCCGTGTCCTCTGTGGTGAAGCCGTTGTCGGATGGTATTAGTGCCCGGCCGCGATTTTCTCGGCGACCTTCTGGGCGATCGGCAGGCTGACGACGCAGTCGGGATCGTTGATGCGGCACGCGGCGAGGGTCAGGCCGCATCCGCAGGTGCAATCCTCGGCGTTGAGCGCCTTGATCGCGGCCGTGCGCTGCGCGGCTGACATCTTCGACAGGTCGACGCCGGGACCGAGGTCGCCTGTGCGGCGTTGACGAGCATGGCGTGCGCCGGATCGTCCACGCGTTCGATTTTCGCGTTCGTGTTGAGGCCGGCGAGCACCTGGGCTTCGAGCTCCGTCTGCTCCGGATTCAAGAGACCGACATGGCGCTGCGCGAGCTTGCCGTCGCGATCGATGACGAACGTGGTCGGCAGCGCGGAGACGCCGCGAAAAATCTTCGCGAGCTCCGGCTTGGTCATCGCGACCGGATAGTTCATCTTGTGTTCCGCGACGAACGCCTTGACGGCGTCGACGCCGTCCTCGTCCTCGGAAATGCCGAGGACGACGAGATGGTCGCGATACTTTTCCTGCAGGCGGATCAAGTCGGGAATTTCCGCGCGGCACGGCGGACACCACGTCGCCCAGAAGTTGACGAGGACGACCTTGCCCTTGAGGTCCGCGGACGAGATCGTGCGGCCGTTGAGATCGGTGACCGAGAAGTCGGCGACCGGCGCCGGATCGCGAAGGAGCTGGACGGTCTGACCCGCCACGCCGATTTCCGTCGCGCCGCTCGCCGCCGGATCTTCGCCGGTTGAACAGGAGGCGACCAGTACGCAGGCGAGGCTCAGGAGCACAGCACGCCCGCTCCGCGCACTCGTGCACCGCGCACCGGTGCACTTCGCACCGCACCCCGCACCCCCGCACCCCCGCACTTTCGCACCGACATGCTTCTTCTAATCGTATCAGGCGAGCGGTAAGATCGCTGCCTCATGAGTCATATTGCCAAAATCTCCGCCAGGCTGGCTGTTCTGGGGACGGTCGTCCTTATTGCTGCCTCGCCATTGGCGGCCCAGGCCGGGAAGACCTACCGGACCCGGCTGTCTCCCGTGCCGATGGACCTGGCGATGGCCGCGACCATCGCCGGCTCCGGCTCGGTGACCGCCGTGCTGAACGGCTCCAAGCTGACGGTCACGGGCACCTTCGACGGCCTGAAGTCGCCCGCGACGATCGTCCAGCTGCACAAGGCGCAGCGCGGCGTGCGCGGGCCGGCCATCCTCGATCTCAAAGCGACGAGCGGCACCAGCGGCACGATTTCCGGGACGCTCGATCTGACGCGCACCGCAGGTGCAGGATCTGCAGAACGGCCGGCTCTACGTGCAGCTGCACAGCGAGAAGGCGCCCGACGGCAATTTGTGGGGATGGTTGCTGCCCCAGGAGACAAAGCGATGACCTCCGCACATCTTCGCGCGCTTGCGACCGCGGCCCTTGCCGTTTCTGGAGCCGTCGTCATGTTCGCCGGTCAGCAGGGCGGCGCGCCGGTCTACAGCGCCGAACAGGCGGCCGCCGGCCGCACGGCGTATCAGGCGAACTGTGCGTCCTGTCATCTTCCCGATCTCGGTGGACGCAACGAGGCGCCCGCGCTTGCCGGCCCGAACTTCATGAGCACGTGGGGCACGCGGACGACGAAGGATCTGTTCGATTACATGAGCGCGACGATGCCCCCGTCGGGTTCGAGTCTCACCGAGGATCAATACGCGTCGATCGTCGCGTTCGTCCTGCAGTCGAATGGCGCGGCGGCGGGGCCCCAGGCGTTCAGCGCCGCGACGGCGGTGCCGATTTCGAGCGTGGCGACCGGCCGCGCGCCGCAACCGGCGGCTCAGGCTGCGGCGGCGGCTCCCGCCGGCGGACGAGGACAGGCGCCGGCTGGTGGTCGCGGCGGACGGTGCGGGCGCGTGCGGCTGGCGGCGATGGCGACGGCGGCGGAGCGCCGGCCGGCCGCGGCGCCGCGGCGCCGCGCGGGTTGACCGTGGCCGGCGAGGTGAAGAACTTCACGCCGGTCACCGACGCGATGCTGCGCAATCAATCGCCGGGCGACTGGCTGATGGTGCGCCGCAACTATCAGGGCTGGAGCTACAGCCCGCTCAACGAGATCACGCGCGCCAACGTGAAGGATCTCAAGCTGGCGTGGGTCTGGTCGATGTATGACGGCGCCGCCAGTCAGCCGACGCCGATCGTGCACGACGGGATCATGTACCTCATCGAACCCGCTGAACATCCTCCAGGCGCTCGACGCGAAAACCGGCGAGCTCATTTGGGAAAACCACATCGGTCCCGAGCAGGCGATCGGCATTGCGTCGATGCGCAACATGTCGATCTATCAGGACAAGGTGTTCTTCACCACGACCGACGCGCGCCTGGTCGCGCTCGAGGCCAAGACCGGCAAGGTGGTGTGGGAAACGCAAATCGCCGACCGCACGAAAGGCAACTACGCGGAGACCGCGGGCTCGATCGTGATCAACGGCAAGGTGCTGCAGGGGCTGGTCGGCTGCGATCGCTACGGCTCCGAAGCGTGCTACATCAGCGCCTACGACGCGAACACCGGCAAGCAGCTGTGGAAGTTCCACACCATCGCGCGCGGGAACGAAGCCGGCGCCGACTCGTGGGGCAAGCTCGCCGACAACCTGCGCATCGGCGGCGAAACCTGGATCACCGGCAGCTACGATCCGGATCTGAATCTCACCTACTGGGGCACCGCGCAGGCCAAGCCGTGGGTGCCCGCGAGCCGCGGCATGAGCATCTTCGACGCGGCGCTCTACGCCGTGTCCACGCTGGCGCTGAATCCGGACGACGGGAAGCTGGTGTGGCACTACCAGCACATTCCCGGCGAAGCGCTCGATCAGGACGAAGTGTTCGAGCGCGTGCTCGTGGACATCGGCGATCGCAAGTTCGTCTTCACGATCGGCAAGGCCGGCATTCTGTGGAAGCTCGATCGCAAGACCGGCGCGTACGTCGCGCACAAGGAAACGATCTTCCAGAACGTCTTCGATCGCATCGACTCGCAGACCGGCAAGCCGGTCTACCGCGCCGACATCATCGAAGCGAAGGTCAACGAGTGGATCGCAGGCCTGCCCGAGCACCGAGGGCGGGCACAACTGGCAGGCGATGAGTTACAACCAGCCGGCGGGTCTGCTGATCATTCCGCATGAGCCAGTCGTGCATGGAGCTGCAGGGGCGCGACATCCAGAAAGTCGATGGCTCGGGCGGCACCGGCGCGGCGCGCCGCTTCTACGAGATGCCGGGCTCAGAAGGCAACGTCGGCAAGCTGGTCGCGTACGACCCGGCGACGATGAAGGAAGCGTGGAGCAAGGAGCAACGGGCCGCGTTCCTGACGGCGGTGCTGTCCACGGCGGGCGGCGTCGGGTTTGTCGGCGATCTCGATCGGACGTTCCGCGCGTTCGACGTGCGGACCGGCGAGACGCTGTGGTCCACGCGGCTCGGCACGTCGCTCTCGGGCTATCCGGTGACGTTCACGGCGGGCGGCAAGCAGTACATCGCGGTCACGACCGGCCTCGGCGGCGGCAGCCCGCGCCTCGTGCCGCGCACGATTACGCCCGACATCAAGCACCCGAACAACGGCAACGCGGTGTACGTGTTCGAGCTGCCGGATCGCGATAGAAGCTCAGAGTCACGAAGACATCATCACGAAGGCACGAAGGGCACGAAGTCTCTCTTTGGAAAACCCAAAGAATCTTGTCTTCGTGATCTTCGTGTCTTCGTGGCTCCGAATCCCAGAGCCCAAGGCCCAGCGCCTAAAGCCCCGAGCCCCGACCGTCTATCTCGTTTCCGCGCTCGTGCCGCCGGCGGCGGGAATGTACGAGTTCAGCACGTAGTCCATCACCATGCGATCGGCGCTGAAGCGCCAGCCGAGCGTGCCGATGGCGCGCTTCATGCGCGCGATCCAGGCGCGCGGCAGGCCGTCCCGATCCCGGTCGTAGAAGAGCGGAATCACCTCGTCGCGCAGCGTGTGCAGCAGGGCGTCGCCATCGCGGAAGTCGTGCAGCGCGGTGTCCACGTGCGTTTCGCCATGACCGATGGCGAAGCCGTTCTGCCCGTCGTACGCCTCGGCCCACCACCCGTCGAGAATCGACATGTTGAGGCCGCCGTTCAGCACGACTTTCTGTCCGCTGGTGCCGCACGCTTCGAGCGGACGCCGCGGGTTGTTGCACCAGACGTCGACGCCCTGCACGAGCAGCCGTCCGACGCTGATGTCGTAGTCCTCGAGGAACAGGATTTTTCCGGCGAAGCGCGGATCGCGCATCAACTGCGCGATCTCCTGCAGCAGCCGCTTGCCCGGATGATCGTGCGGGTGTGACTTGCCGGCAAAAATGAACTGCACCGGCATCCGCGGGTCGTTGACGAGCGCCGCCATGACGTCGATGTCCTGCAGCATCAGCGTCGCCCGCTTGTAGGTCGCGAACCGTCGCGCGAAGCCGATGGTGAGCGCGTCGAAACTGAGCGCGCGTTTCAAGTGCGCGACGAACTCCGCGGACTCGCCGCGCGCCTGCGCGTGCTGCGCCGCCCGCCGCCGCGCCGTCTCGACGAGCTGGACCTTCAGCGTCTGATGCGTTTCCCACAGCTCGCCGTCGTTGACCGCGTCGATCGCCTCCCAGAAACCGGGTGACGAGGCGCGTTGCGGTCCAGTCCGGGCCGAGATGCCGTTCGTAGACCTGCTGCATTTCCGGCGCGAGCCACGTCTGCACGTGCACGCCGTTGGTGATGTGGCCGATCGGCACGTGATCTTCCGAGCGGCCGGGAAACAGCCCGCTCCACATCGATCGCGAGACCTGGCCGTGCAGCGACGACACCGCGTTCGCGCGCCGGCTCAGTTTCAGCGCCAGCACCGTCATGCAGAATTCTTCGCCGCGGTCCTGCGGGTTCACGCGGCCGAGACCGAGGAAGGCGTCGTAGTCGAGCCCGAGCGAATCGCGCAGCGGCCCGAGATGCTCCTCGACCAGCGCGTCCGGGAAGCGATCGTGGCCGGCCGGCACCGGCGTGTGCGTCGTGAACACGATCTGCGGCGCGACCCGGCGGATCGCCTCGAGCGCATCGATCCCTTCGATCTCCATCCGCTGGCGCACGAGCTCGAGCGCCGCAAATGCGCTGTGCCCTTCGTTCAGATGCATGACGCCGGGCGCGATGCCCATGGCGCTCAAGGCCCGCACGCCGCCGACGCCGAGCAGCAGTTCCTGGCGGATGCGGACGCGAAGATCGCCGCCGTAGAGGCGCGCCGTCAGCTCGCGATCCTCGGGGCTGTTGCCTTCGACGTTCGAATCGAGGAGCAGCAGCGTGTTGCGGCCCGACCGCCAGCTTCCAGACACGCGCGGCGATCGTGCCGGTCCGCGTCTGGATCGTGATGCTGACCGGCACGCCGCGGAACGTCGCCGGCTGCATCGGCAGGACCGCGCTGTCCACGTCGAGATAGTCCTCGTGCTGCCAGCCGTCGACGTCGAGCCGCTGACGGAAATAGCCCTGGTCGTAGTAGAGGCCGACGCCGACGAGCGGCACGCCCAGATCCGACGAGCTCTTGATGTGATCGCCGGCGAGAATGCCCGAGGCCGCCCGAATAGATCGGCACCGATTCGTGCAGGCCGAATTCGGCGGAGAAGTACGCGACCGGACGCGCCCACAGCACGCCGGCGTGGCGGGCGCCCCAGGTGTGCGTCGAGTTCAGATACTCCTGCATGCGCCGGTACGCGTAGTTGATCCGGTTGTGCAGCGCGAGCTGCGAGGCGCGCTCCTCGAGCGCTTCGATCGACAGATGCTGCAGGAGCGCGATCGGGTTGCTGCCGTGCTCGCGCCAGAGCACCGGGTCCAGTTCGCGAAACAGCCGCGTCGTGTCCGTGTCCCAGCTCCACCACAGGTTTTGCGCCAGCGCCAGCAGCCGCTGGTGCGTCGGCGCGACGATTTGTCCGTGCGCGCGCGCCTCGCGTGACAATCGGCGCGACCTGCGCCCCCGCCATCACCAGCATCCGCACATCGTCGGCCCCGAAGGTCCGCGCTTCGATCGTCTGGACGATGAGGACGCCCTGCAGCAGGCCGCGATCGACGACCGGCACGCCGAGAAACGCGCGGTACGGATCCTCGCCGGATTCCGGGAAGTACTTGAATCGGGGATGGGTGGTCGCGTCGGCGAAGATTTGCGGTTCGAGCCGTTCGGCGACCAGGCCGGCCAGGCCTTCGGTCAGCCGCATGCGGACGCGGCCGACGCTGTCGCTGCGCAAGCCGATGGTGGCGGCGAGCACCAGGCTCGAGCGGTCGGGCTCCAGCAGGTAGACCGAGCAGACGTCGGTCTGAAAGCGCTGTTGAATGAGATGCGCGACGTTGGTCAGCGTTTCCGACGGATCGCCGTGCCGCGAGACCAGGCGGCCGATTTCCTCGAGCGTCCACAAGCGTGAGTCTTCATTGGCTCCGACCGATTCCGTCCCTGACATGGCGCCTCCGATTGAGCGGTAAGCATTCATGAGCAAGAACGCTGCCCCGCGATTGCCCGTTCCGTGGCGATTCTGACGGATCGGTACCAACATTTGTGTCTGACTATTCGGATAGAGCGACGAAACTGTAGAAGAGGCCGCGCGGCGCCGATCGCCAATCGGCGTGGGAATTGCGCGGATTTAGGGTAAAAATCGTAGTCTCAGGAGCGGTCGCGGGGCGACCCCATGGCTCGGCTCTTGCTCGATTGGACGGATACCCATGTCTGCCGTCGTTCCGTCGCCATCTCAGGGGCCGGCCTCGCCTGCCGCCACCGCAGGTTCGCCCAGCGATCCGCTGAACGCACTGTTTTCGACCTACAGCCTCGGCAGCCCGTACGACGAGATGTTCGATCGCTCCGGGGCGGTGCGTCCGCAGTGCCGCGCGCTCGTCGACAGCCTGCTCGAAGCCAGCCTGCCCGAGCTGCGCCAGCACCAGACGGAAGCCGAGAAGGCATTCCTCGACGCAGGGCATCACGTTCACCGTCTACGGCGACGAGCAGGGCACCGAGCGAATCTTTCCGTACGACCTGCTGCCGCGCGTCATTCCGGCGGCGGAGTGGCGCGTCCTCGAGCAGGGGCTGACGCAGCGGCTGACGGCCATCAATCTGTTCCTGAAGGACGTCTATCACGAAGAGCGGATCCTGAACGAGCGGGTCGTGCCGCGCGACCTGGTCCAGAGCTGCAAGCATTTCCGGCGCGAGATGCGCGGCGTCTACGTCCACCGCGACATCTACGTGTCGGTGGCGGGCACCGATCTCATCCGCCTCGAAAACGGCCAGTTCGTCGTCCTCGAAGACAACCTGCGCGTGCCGAGCGGCGTCTCGTACATGCTCACGAACCGCGAGATCACCAAGCGTGTGCTGCCCGGGACTCTTCGATCGCTACAAGGTGGCGTCGGTCGCGCATTACGGTCAGGCGCTGCTGTCCACGTTGCGCGCGCTGGCGCCGCCGACCTGTCCCGATCCGACCTTCGTCGTCCTCACGCCCGGCGTCGGCAACTCGGCGTACTTCGAGCACGCGTTCCTGGCGCGGCAGATGGGAATCGCGCTGGTCGAAGGGCGCGACCTGCTGGTGCACGACAACATCGGTCTACATGCGGACGACGGCGGGATTGAAGCGCGTTGACGTCATCTACCGGCGCGTGGACGACGACTTTCTCGACCCGCTGGCGTTTCGCGCGGATTCGTATCTCGGTGTGGCCGGACTGCTGAATGCGTATCGCGCCGGCAACGTGTCGCTGGCCAATGCGATCGGCACCGGGCTCGCGGACGACAAGGCGCTGTACGCGTACATTCCCGCGATCATCCGGTTCTACCTGTCGGAGGAGCCGATTCTGCAGAACGTCGAGACGTTTCTGTGCAGCAATCCTTCCGATCGCTGCGTACGTGCTCGAACATCTCGATTCGCTGGTCGTCAAGGCGGTGGGCGAATCCGGCGGATACGGCATGCTGATCGGCCCGCACAGCACCGCGCGCGAGCGCGATGCGTTCCGGGCGAAGATTCAGGCCGACCCGCGCAATTTCATCGCCCAGCCGACGCATCGCGTTGTCGTGCGCGCCGTGCTTCATCGACGACTGCGTCGAACCGCGGCACGTCGATCTCCGGCCCTACGTCCTGTACGGCGATCGCGTGCAGATTGTCCCGGGCGGACTCACGCGCGTCGCGCTGCGCAAGGGATCGCTGGTGGTGAACTCCTCGCAGGGCGGCGGCAGCAAAGACACCTGGGTGCTGGAGGAATAGATGCTGCTGTCCCGCGTCGCGGACGCGCTCTACTGGATCGGACGCTACCTCGAACGCGCCGAACACGTGGCGCGCGTGATCGACGTGCGCCTGGATCTCGGACTGGATCGGCGCGCCGGCGGAGGCTGGGACTTCGCGCGCGCTCTATACCAGCCTCGGCCTGACCGGGCCGGAGGCGCCGCCGGCAACGCCGACCGAGCTCGTCGATCGCGTCGATTTTCGATCTCGCCAACCGCGAGTCGGTGATCGCGTGCGTGATCTGCCGCCCGCGAGAACGCCCGGCAGGTCCGCGAGGAAATCAGCTCCGACATGTGGGAGCACCTCAATGGCCTGTTCCTGCGCCTGAAGGAAGCGCGCGCCGAGGGCACGTGGAACACGCGGCCGCACTATCTGTCGCGTCTCATCATCGAAGGCGTGCATCTCTTTCAGGGCATCACCGATTCGACGATGGGACACGGCGAAGGGTGGCAGTTCCTGCAGATCGGGCGGTTCCTCGAGCGCGCCGGCGCGACCGCGGAGCTGATCGACTTTCACTTTCGCGACGACGCGATCTCGGCGGCGCCGGCCACGGCCGCGATCCCCAGTCCGCGAACGCAGATTGCGCTCGCCGGCCTGCTGCGATCGTGCTCGGCGCTCGAAGCGTATTGCCGCGTCTACACGGCCAATCTGCGCGCCGACCAGATCGCCGAGTTCCTGCTGCTCAACTCCGACTTTCCGCACTCGGTGCGCTTCGCCGCCGAGTGCGTGGAGTCGTCGCTGCGGGCTCGTCGCCCAGCACAGCCCGCGCGGTCTCGGCGGCCGGGTCGAACGGCTGGCGGGCCGGCTGCACGCGTCACTCGACTACGGACAGGTCGACGAGATCCTGAGCGACAACCCGCACCGGTTCCTCGACGGCATCGCGCGCCAGTGTCAGCAGATTCACAACGCCGTGCACCAGACCTATATCGCGTATCCGATCGAAACGGCGATTCCGGCGTGAAGAAAGTGCGTGAGTGCGAGGTGCGAGGTGCGAAGTGCGGTGCGAAGTGCATAGTGCGGCGGTGCGACGTGCAGTGCGGAGTCGCAGCCTGCCGAGCCTGAAGCCCGAAGCCTGATAGCCTGGAGCCCGGAGCCTAGCCCAGTAGCCCCGAGCCTGAGAGCGAGAGCAACGATGTATTACACCGTCCGCCATGTGACCCGGTTCGTGTATGACGAGCCGATCAGTGAAAGCGTCATGGAAGCGCGCATGCAACCGCGCAGCGACGGGCTGCAGCGCTGCGTGCAGTTCGGGCTGACCACGACGCCGTCCTCGCGCGTGATGGTCTACCAGGATCACGACGGCAACATCGTCCATCACTTCGCCATTCCCGGCGCGGCATTCGCGGCTGACGGTGGCGTCGGAAGCGCTGGTCGAGTGCCTGCCGGCGCCGCTGATCCCGTACGACCTCGGGCCCGGGTCCTGGGAGCGGCTGGGGACGATGCTGGAGGCGTGGCGAGTTCTGGGAATTCCTGAACCCCAGTCCGTTTGCGCGGACGACGCCGCTGCTCGATGAGTTCGCGCGCGAGATCAACATCACGCGCGGGCCGGATCCGCTGGCGATGCTGCGGCGCCTGACGACGGAGATCTACGATCGCTTCGAGTACAGCCCGAAGAGCACGCGCGTCGATTCGCCGATCGACGAGGCGCTGCAGGCGCGGCGCGGCGTCTGCCAGGACTTCGCCCACATCATGATCGCGCTGGTGCGCCAGCTCGGAGTGCCGTGCCGGTATGTCAGCGGCTACCTGTTTCACCAGGAACGCGAGGATCGTTCGGTGGACGGCGCCACGCACGCCTGGGTCGAGGCGCTGCTGCCGGACATCGGCTGGGTGGGATTCGATCCGACCAACAACCGGATCGCCGAAGATCGCCACATCCGCGTCGCGATCGGGCGCGACTACGCGGACGTGCCGCCGACCAAGGGCGTATTCAAGGGCGTGAGCGCGGTGCGAAGCGAGCTGGCGGTGGCCGTACGCGTCGGGCCCGCGCAGACGACGATGGGCGATCCGCTGCCGTTCGTGCCGTGGATGTCACGCGAAGCGGATGGCACGTCGGTCGTGACGCCGTCCGCCAGCCAGCAGCAGCAACAGCAACAGCAGTAAAAATCAACCGCAGAGCACGCAGAGCTCGCAGACCTCAAAGGATTTGAATCCCTGAAGGTTCTGCGGTCTCTGCGAACTCTGCGGTTGATCGTGACTCTGAAGTTACGCGATCGGCGCGGGCAGGCTCGTTCGGCCCATCAGGTACTCGTCCACGCCGCGCGCGGCCGAGCGTCCTTCGGCAATCGCCCAGACGATGAGCGACTGGCCGCGCTGCATGTCGCCGGCGGCGAAGACGCCGGGCACGCTCGTCATCCAGCGCTCGTCGCGCCAGACGTTGCCGCGGTCGGTCATCTTCACGCCCGAGCTTGCTCAGCATGCCGTTGGTTTCCGGCCCGAGAAAGCCCATCGCCAGCAGCACGAGGTCGGCCTTCAGCTCGAACTCGCTGTCCGGCGACCGGTCTTGAACTCCATCCGGCCGCCGGTCGTTGACCATCTCGACCTGCGTGCGCGTGCAGCGTCGTGACGCGGCCGCTGTCGTCGCCGGTGAACTTCTGCGTGGCGATCGAGTACAGCCGCTCGCCGCCTTCTTCGTGCGCCGACGAGACGCGGAAGATGTTCGGCCAGAGCGGCCACGGGTTGCCGACCGCGCGCGTCGTCCGGCGGCTGCGGCAGCAGTTCGAGCTGATGGACGCTCGCCGCGCCCTGGCGGTGCGCGGTGCCGAGGCAGTCGGCGCCGGTGTCGCCGCCGCCGATGATGATGACGTGCTTGTCCTTCGCGCTGATGAACTGATCGTCGGGAATCGTCTCGCCTTCGTTGCGGCGGTTCTGCAGCGTCAGGTAGTCCATCGCGAAGTGGATGCCCGTCGAGCTCGCGCCCGGGCACCGGCAGATCGCGCGGCCGCGTCGAGCCGCCGGCGAGCACGATCGCGTCGAACTCGCGCCTTGCAGCTCGTCGATCGGGATGTCGACGCCGATGTTCGCGTTGGTCTGGAAGATGACGCCTTCCTCCATCAGCAGGTCGAGGCGGCGATCGAGGACGCGCTTCTCGAGCTTGAACTCCGGAATGCCGTAGCGCAGCAGGCCGCCGATGCGATCGGCGCGCTCGAACACCGTCACCGTGTGGCCGGCGCGATTCAGCTGCGCGGCGGCGGCGAGGCCGGCCGGTCCGGAGCCGACGACGGCGACGCGCCGGCCGGTGCGCGTTTCCGGCGGCTGCGCGACGACCCAGCCTTCGTCGAACGCGCGATCGATGATCGAGACCTCGACCGCCTTGATCGTCACCGGATCGTTGTTGATGCCGAGCACGCACGCGCCTTCGCACGGCGCCGGGCACAGCCGGCCGGTGAACTCGGGGAAGTTGTTCGTCGCGTGCAGCCGATCGATCGCCGCCTTCCAGCGATCGCGGTAGACGAGATCGTTCCAGTCCGGGATCAGGTTGCCGAGCGGGCAGCCGTTGTGGCAGAACGGGATGCCGCAGTCCATGCAGCGCGCCGCCTGGTCCTTCAGCGCCGGCTTCGGGATAGGGCAGGTAGACCTCGTGCCAGTCGTGCACGCGCTCGCGCGACCGGCCGCGTCGGATGCTTCTTGCGCGGGATTTCGATGAACCCGGTGACCTTACCCATTCGACGCCACCCCGATCAGCTCGAGGAACGTCGCTTCGCGCCCGGCGGCGGCCGCCCGCGCCTGCGCCGTGCAGCACGCGCTTGTAGTCGCGCGGCATCACCTTCACGAACAGCGACTGCAGCGCGTCGAAGTCTTTCGAGCACGCGCGAGCCGAGCTCGCTGCCGGTGTACTGCGACGTGCCGGACGATCAGGCTGCGCACCAGCTGCGACGTCCTCGGGATCGTCGAGCGGCTCGAGATCGACCATCTGCGTATTGCAGCTGCGCTGGAACACGCTCGCCGGTGTCGAGCACGTACGCGATGCCGCCGCTCATGCCGGCGGCGAAGTTGCGGCCGGTCCGGCCGAGCACGACGACGCGGCCGCCGGTCATGTACTCGCAGCCGTGATCGCCGACGCCTTCGACGACCGCCAGCGCGCCGCTGTTGCGGACCGCGAACCGCTCGCCGGCGACGCCGCGGAAGTACGCCTCGCCGCTGGTCGCGCCGTAGAGCGCGACGTTGCCGATGAGGATGTTGTCCTCGGCGACGAAGCGCGACCTGCTTCGGCGGATAGACGATCGATCTTGCCGCCCGACAGCCCCTTGCCGATGTAGTCGTTCGAGTCGCCTTCGAGCGTCAGCGTGATGCCGCGCGGCACGAACGCGCCGAAGCTCTGGCCGGCCGATCCGGTGAACGTCAGCCGGATCGTGTCGTCGGGCAGCCCTTCGGCGCCGTACCGCTTCGTCACCTCGTAGCCGAGCATCGTGCCGACGGTGCGATTGACGTTGCGGATCGGCAGCGTCGAGCGACACCGGCGTGCCGTGTTCGAGCGCGTCCTGGCAGCGCGCGATCAGCTCGTTGTCGAGCGCGTCGTCCAGCCCGTGATCCTGCGCGACCATCCGGCGCCGCGGCGCGTCGGCGTCGACGTCGGCTGATGGAGGATCGCCGAGTAAGTCGAGCCCCCTCGCCTTCCAGTGATCGACCGCCGGCCGGAAGTTCAGCCGATCGACCCGGCCGATCATCTCGTCCATCGTCCGGAAGCCGAGCGCCGCCATGTACTCGCGCACTTCCTGCGCGATGAACCGGAAGAAGTTGACGACGTGCTCCGCCTTGCCGGTGAAGTTCTTGCGCAGCTCCGGATCCTGCGTCGCGACGCCGACCGGGCAGGTGTTCAGGTGGCAGACGCGCATCATGATGCAGCCCGACACGACGAGCGGCGCGGTGGCGAAGCCGAATTCCTCGGCGCCCATCAGCGCGGCGATGACGACGTCGCGGCCGGTCTTCAGCTGGCCGTCGACCTGCACGACGATGCGATCGCGCAGGTTGTTCAGCATCAGCACCTGCTGCGTTTCGGCGAGGCCCGAGCTCCCACGGCACGCCGCCGTGCTTGATCGAGGTGAGCGGCGAGGCGCCGGTGCCGCCGTCGTGGCCGGAGATCAGCACGACGTCGGCGTGCGCCTTGGCGACGCCGGCGGCGACCGTGCCGACGCCGGCGAGCGCGACCAGCTTCACGTGGATGCGCGCCTCGGGATTCGCGTTCTTCAGGTCGTGAATCAGCTGCGCGAGATCCTCGATCGAATAGATGTCGTGGTGCGGCGGCGGCGAGATCAGGCCGACGCCGGGCGTCGCGTAGCGCACCTTGGCAATCCACGGATAGACCTTGTGGCCGGGCAGCTGGCCGCCTTCGCCCGGCTTGGCGCCCTGCGCCATCTTGATCTGCAGGTCGGTCGGCGTTGACGAGGTATTCGCTGGTCACGCCGAAGCGCGCCGACGCGACCTGCTTGACGGCGCTGCGCCGCGAGTCGCCGTTCGCATCCTTCGTGATAGCGCGCCGGATCTTCGCCGCCTTCGCCGGTGTTCGACTTGCCGCCGATGCGGTTCATCGCGATCGCCAGCGTCTCGTGCGCTTCCTGGCTGATCGATCCGTACGACATCGCGCCGGTGGCGAAGCGCTTGACGATCGACTCGACCGGCTCGACCTCGTCGATCGGCATCGGCTTGCGTCGCGGTCTTCAGCTCGAGCAGGCCGCGCAGCGTCGCCAGGTGCTGGCTCTGATCGTCGACGAGCCGCGTGTACTCCTTGAAGATCGTGTACTGGCCGCTGCGCGTCGAGTGCTGCAGCTTGAACACCGTGTCCGGGTTGAACAGGTGGTACTCGCCGTCGCGCCGCCACTGGTACTCGCCGCCCCAGTCGAGATCGTGCTCGCCGGCAGCGGCCGCGACGGGAACGCCTTCTGGTGCCGCCGGCGCACTTCTTCGGCGATGACCGTCGATGCCGACGCCGCCGATGCGCGACGCGGTGCGCGTGAAGTACTTGTCGACGAAGCGCCGTGTCGAGGCCGACCGCTTCGAACACCTGCGCGCCGCAGTAGCTCTGCAGCGTCGAGATGCCCATCTTGGACATCACCTTGAGGATGCCCTTGTTGAGCGCCTTGATGTAGTTCTTGACCGCCTGTCTCGTGCGTGATGCCGACGAGCATCCGCTGGCGGATCATGTCGTCGAGCGTCTCGAACGCGAGGTACGGATTGACCGCGCCGGCGCCGTAGCCGAGCAGCAGCGCGCAGTGATGCACTTCGCGCGCGTCGCCCGATTCGACGATCAGCGCGCAGCGCGTGCGCGTGCCCTGGCGGACCAGGTGATGGTGCACGCCGGCCGTCGCGAGCAGGCTCGGAATCGGCGCGCGGACGCGATCGGCGTCGCGATCCGACAGGATCAGGATCGTGTAGCCGGCTTCGACCGCGTCGCTGGCGCGGCGCTTCAGATCCTCGAGCGCGCGCTCGAGGCCCGGGCCGTCCTGCGTCGCGTCGAACAGCATCGGCAGGCGGATCGCGCGGAAGCCCGGATCGTAGACGTGGCGCAGCTTGCGCGAGCTGGTCGTTGTCGATCACCGGGTACTTGATCATGATCTGCCGGCACGACTCGGGCCGCGGATCGAGCAGGTTGCCCTTCGGGGCCGATCGTCGATTCCATCGACGTGACCAGCTCCTCGCGGATCGCGTCGAGCGGCGGGTTGGTGACCTGCGCGAACACCTGCTTGAAGTAGTCGTAGAGCAGGCGCGGCCGATCCGACAGCGCCGCGAGCGACGTGTCGGTGCCCATCGAGCCGAGCGCTTCCTCGCCGGTGGTCGCCATCGGCGCCAGCAGCAGCCGCAGATCCTCGTGCGTGTAGCCGAACAGCTGCTGCCGCTGCAGCGACGGTCTCGTGGCTCGGCGGCGGCAGGTACGGCGCCGGATCGAGATCGTCGATGTCGATCAGGTGCGACAGCCACTCCTTGTACGGCTGCGCCGCGGCGAGCTCGCGCTTCACCTCCTCGTCCGAGACGATGCGGCCGCGCGCCGTGTCGACCAGGAAGATGCGGCCCGGGATGCAGCCGCTCCTTGAGCACGATGTCTTCGGCCGGAATGTCGAGCACGCCGACTTCCGACGCCATGACGACCAGGTCGTCCTTGGTGACGTAGTAGCGCGACGGACGCAGGCCGTTGCGATCGAGCACCGCGCCGATCACCGTGCCGTCGGAGAACGCGATCGACGCCGGGCCGTCCCACGGCTCCATCAGCGACGAGTGGTACTCGTAGAACGCCTTCAGCTCCTCCGGCATCGTCTCGTGGTTCTGCCACGGCTCGGGGATCATCATCAGGATCGCGTGCGGCAGCGATCGCCCGGTCATGACGAGGAACTCGAGCACGTTGTCGAAGGTCGCCGTGTCGCTGCCGCCTTCGCGGATGACCGGCAGGACCTTCTTCAGGTCGTCGCCGAACAGGCTCGACTTGAGCAGCCCTTCGCGCGCGCGCATCCAGTTGATGTTGCCGGTGAGCGTGTTGATCTCGCCGTTGTGCGCGATGAAGCGGTACGGATGCGCGAGCGGCCACGACGGGAACGTGTTGGTGCTGAACCGCTGGTGCACGAGCGCCAGCGCCGACTGCGAGATCCGGATCGCGTCAGATCGGGGAACATCGGCTCGATCTGGCTCGCCGTCAGCATGCCCTTGTAGATGAGCGTGTTGCACGACAGGCTGACGATGTAGAAGAACTTGCGCTGGTCGTCGGCGATCGCGAGCGTGTCGACCGCGTGCTCGATGCGCTTGCGGATGACGTACAGCTTGCGCTCGAACGCGGCGCGCCGATCGGTCTCCTCGCCGAGGCCGACGTGCTCGCCGCGCGCGATGAAGACCTGCCTGAACACCGGCTCGACGCGCACCGCGCTCGGGCCGATCGGGCTGTCGTCGGTCGGCACGTCGCGCCAGCCGATCAGGCGCTGGCCTTCTTCGGCGACGATGCGCGCGAACAGCTGCCTCGACGCGCGGCGCGATCGTCGGCGTCCTGCGGCAGGAAGACCAGGCCGACGCCGTACTCGCCGAGCGGCGGCAGCGGCGCCGGCGCGACCTTGCGCAGGAACGCGTCCGGCATCTGGACGAGGATGCCGGCGCCGTCGCCGGTGTTGACCTCGCAGCCGCAGGCGCCGCGGTGCTGCAGGTTCTTGAGCACCTGCAGCGCCTGGCGCACGATCGCGTGCGACTTGCGCCCCTTGATGTCGACGACGAAGCCGACGCCGCAGGCGTCGTGCTCGTGCTGGGGTCGTACAGGCCTTGTGCGTCCATAGGAGGAACACGAGGGCGGGATGTTCAGGCCGCCCGTGCAAAACCGCTCGGGGGATCCAAACGGAATAACGTTATCGCCCCAGTACGGATGCAGAAGTAAAATACAATCATTGTATCCAATACATGACTTTTACGTATAGATCGTAAAGTCGAGGTTGCAGACAATTGGCTCGGGGCGGTCGATTGGGCTCGGGGCTCGGGGACTCGGGACTCGGGACTCGGGACTCGAGGCTGCGGACTCGCGGCTGGGGAAATGCAGGAACGCAAGAATGCGGATCACGCATTTCACACCACGCCCTGGCACTGTTGCACCTAGAACGACGCACTTCGCACCGCGGCACCGCGCCACCGCACCCAGCACCCCGCACTTCGCACCGCACCGCCGCACCTCGCACTTCGCACCCCGCACTTATACTGACTTCACGCTCCCGATGACTTATGACGACCTGATGGCCGCCGCGCTCGAGGAGGCGCGCCGCGCGGAGGCGCACGGTGAAGTTCCCATCGGCGCCGTCGTCGCGCTGGGCGGCGAGATTGTCGGCCGGGGCTTCAACCAGCCGATTTCCTCGGGCGATCCCACGGCCCACGCCGAAATCGTGGCGATTCGCGCCGCGGCCGCGCAGCTCGGCAACTACCGGCTGACCGGGGCGACACTGGTCGTCACCATCGAACCGTGCCTGATGTGCGTCGGCGCGCTCGTCCACGCGAGGATCGGCACGCTGGTTTACGGGGCGCCCGAGCCGCGGACCGGTGCGGTCACGTCCACGGTCAAGGGCGGCGAACTGCCCGGCCACAACCATCGCTTCGAAGTGGTCGGCGGCGTGCGCGAGGACGACTGCCGCACGCTCGTCCAGGAATTCTTCCGATCACGACGCTTTAGGGCAGGTAGGGCGGGTGGGGCGGTAAGGCAGGTAGGGCGCGCCTGCGACCATGCCGAGCTGAGGAATAAATCCGGAGCCAGGATGTCGAAGACCTGGCCATCCGCCAGAGCATCGAGCGTTAGTTCGCCGCGGGGGTGGGGCCCCGCGGCCAGTGAAAAAACGTGAGCGCCTGCGGCCATGCCGAGCCGAGTAACATGACGGCAGAGGTTGCGATCGATGCCCAGTCCCCGCAAGTCTGTTGCTCAACGCGATGTGCTCGCACGCGAGTGGATCGTCCGGTCCGTCGCGCGCGCCAGTGCCCGGCTGGTTCGCGACGAGGCGGACGTCGCGCGCCTGCGCCGCCGCGGGTTCCAGGTCGCCGCGCTCGACAAGGACGTGTTGCGCCGCCACAACCGCCACTACACGACGCTCTTGCCCTTCGGTCAGGTCGAAAATCAGGAGCAATCGGGCAACTGCTGGCTGTATGCGCCGACCGTCCTGGTGCGTGCCGCGGCGCTGCAGAAAGGGTGCATCAGCCCGCATGAATCCTTCTCGGAAACCTACCTGTATTTCTTCGACCTCCTGGAAAAGGCGCGGGCGGCGCTGCTGCGCGTGCACCGGATTACCACCAGCAAGGAGCCGATCGACGGGGCGACGCTGCGCCACGGTCTCAAGCAGGAGGTGATGGGACTGATTGACGGCGGCGAATGGGAGTGGGCCTTCAACCTGATCGAGAAATATGGGCTGGTACCTTCACGGCGCATGCCCGTCACGGCCAGCTCGAACGATACGACCGCACTCCGCGTCGATCTGCGCGAGTGCCTGGCGCGCGCGACGCGCGCGATGCAGAGCAAGCCCGCGCAGTCCGATGTGATTCGCGATCAGACGATGCACGACGTGGTACATCTGCTCGTCGCCCACCTCGGAAGCCCGCCCTCCGAGGTGCTGCACCGCGGGCGGACTCTTTTACCCACGGAATATGCCGAGCAGATCGTCGGCTTCCGTCCCAGTGAATGGCGCGTGGTCGTCAGCAATCCGCTGCTGCCGTTCCATCACGTCTACGAGCGGCGGGGAAGCGCCATCACCAGCGACGCGCCGCGCTTCAACCTGCGCCGCCTCAACCTGCCGCAGCGGCGGTTACGAACGCTGGTGCGCGGGTCGTTGAAGCGGGGTTACGCGGTGGGTTTCTCGGCAGACGTCGGCCGGAACGACATCGACATCGAGCGCGGCATCATGCACCCGGACATCTTCAATCGAAGCCATGTCTACGGCGCCAAGGTGATTCGCGATCTGCCGCGCCGCGAGGACATCTACCTCGGCATCGCTTCTTCAAAGCACGCGATGGCCATCGTCGGCCTGGACAGCGCCAGGCCGGATTCGGATCCGATCAAGTATCGCGTCGTGAATTCGTGGGGCGCCGACATCGGCGACCACGGCATCTTTCACATGTACGCGGAATGGTTCGAGGAGAACGTCTTCAAGCTGGCCGTTCACGAGAGCGTGCTCGACGACCTTGACCGCGCGGCCTACGAGCACCCGGAGCCGGTGCCCGGCGGCGATTTCTACTGAGAGGACACCGGCGTCCCGCTAGCGTTTTTTCGCCGGCCGCTTCGTCGTCGGCTTCTTTTTCGCGGCGCCTTCTTCTTTTGCGCGGACGCGGCGGCGGACCCGAGCGATCGACGTTGGGATTGTCGGCCGCGCAGATCAGCGCGGCGAGCGCGGGTTGTGGAAACGCAATCTCGAACGACGCGGGCGTTGACTGAGTAAACACGAATTCATCTCCTTCTGAGACGCTAACGGACGGCGCCGAGGCTCGCGGTGTACCGCGGGTCGGCACGAAGCGCGGCAAGTTGAGGATTGCGCGCGATCGCTCCCGAAGCATAGCCAGCCGCTCGAGCCTTTGCAATGAATCGCAACGCTTCGTCACGGCGGTGGAGCGTTTCGTACCCGATGGCCACCTGGTAGAGCACTTCGGGCGAATCCGGAGAGAGCGCGGCGGCCTGCGCGAGGAGCGGAATGCCCTCGGCTTCCTTCCCGACGGCGGCGTAGTAACTGCCGACATCGGCCAGGAGATACGAATCCCGCGGTGTCCGTTTCCGCAGGTCAGCCGACAGATCGATGGCTTTGAGGTACGTATCCCTGACCGTTTTCGCGTCGGCGTGCTGATTCAGATAGACGCCCGCCAGCAGTCCCCACGCCCGATACTGCGTCGGCTGGATGTCGATGGATCGCTGCAGCATCGCGATAGCCTCCGGGTACTTGCCGGCCTCAGCCAGCACCATGCCCAGGTTCCTCACCCGGAGAAACGTCGGTTCGAGATCGATCGCCTTCTGGAATGCGGCGGCGGATTCATCGAGCCTGTCGAGTCCTCTGTACGCCAGGCCCAGATTGTTGTGGGCGCGCGGATTGTCGGGTGCCAGTTCGGACGCGCGACGATACTGTTCGCCCGCCTCCGCCCATTTGCCGGCGACGAGATAGTACTCGCCCAGTTGCTGCACCAGGCTCCAGTCGTCAGGAGCGAGACTGACGGCCTTCTGTAAGTTGGGCTCCACGAGGTCGGTTCGTCCCTGACGGTCGTAGAGATCCGCCAACGCGCCGTATGCCGGCGCGTTGAACTTGTCGAGGCGCAGCGCCTCGTCGAGCTCGTGGCTCGCCAGATCGTTCTGCGACGTGCGCCCGTAGAGGGCGCCGAGCGTCACGTGCGGAGAGGCCAGATCGGGCGCCAGCGCCACCGCCCGCAGCGACGATTCGCGCGCCGGCTCGATGTATTTCGTGTCGCGCTGCGAGATGAACTGCAGGAGGTTGGCGCGGCCCAGGTCGGCGAACGCGGGCGCGAAGCGCGGGTCGCGCGCGACGATCGTCTCGAGCATCGCAATGGCTGTCTCGAGCGAATTTGGCCGATAGTAATGCGCCAGTAAGTCGTGGGCCTGCCGGTAGTCGTCCTGCGCCGACGCCACCGGCGGTGCGCCGTTCGCCGGCATCAGCGATGCCCGCACTCGAGGAAAAGCCAGGACGAGCGCCACCGCGGCGGCAGCCAGCGGGAGCACCATCCAGGGACGAAAGACCCGCGGCTTCGCCGCCGCTGGCGGGACGGGCACCGGGCCGGTGTTCATGCCAACCGCTTCGGACAGCGCGGCAATCATCTGCCCCGTGCTGGCGTAGCGCTTCTGCGGATCGACGTGGGTGGCGGTATCGACGACGCGGGCCAGTTCTTCCGGCAGATCGGGCCGCACGTCGAGCACGGTCCGGCGCGTGCTGGAAAGATGCATCGCGTGGAGTGCGTTGAAATCCGAACCCTCGACGGGGTGCTGACCGGTCAGCAGATTGAAGAGCAGGACACCGATGGCGTAGATCTCGCTGGCGATCGACGCCGGCTGCCCGACCAGGAGTTCCGGCGACATGTAAGTGGGCGTGCCGCTCGGATCCTCGTCGATGCCGCGTTCGTGGGTCAGTCCGAAATCCATCAACAGGATTCGGCCGCCCTCTTCGCGCATCACGTTGCTGGCCTTGATGTCGCGGTGAAGGAGTCCCACCGCGTGCACCGCGCCGACCGCGCGGCAGACGTCGATGCAGATGAGCGCGGCTTCGCGCGGGCCCCATCGGACCCTGCGCGGTGAGAAGCCCGGAGAGCGTGGTGCCGCGGACGAAGTCGCTCCAGAGTCCGACGCGCCCGTCGTGGCTCGACACGCCGTAAATCGGCAGCACGTTCGGGTGCCGCACCCGCGCGATCGCCCTGGCCTCACGCAGGAGCGCGTTGACTTCGGCTTCTCGATTGAGCGCGCTCGGAATGAGCAGCTTGAGGGCGACGTACCGCTGCAGCGTCGGATCGAACGCGCGATAGACCTCTCCGAACGATCCTCGCCCGACGCGCTCCAGCCGCTCGAACGGCCCCCAGCGTTCCAACGCCTGTGGCGCTGGCAGGCTCACGGACGCTCGCGTGTGAATCTGTGATTCGTCCAACCCCTCAAGTATAGAGGTCCAGCGCGCTGCGGCCCCACCTGGCCCACCCGCCCTACCTGCCCCACCAGCCCTATCTACCCTACTTTCCCGAATTCCAGAATCCGGCGACCGCGGCGATCCGTCCATGCGCATCCAGCGTGAAGTGATTCGTCCCTGAAAAGGAACCGACCGTCCAATCGGCAAGCACGAATCCCTGGCAATGGCGGACATCACCAGCGCGGACGGGGTGGGTTCCGGGCATGAACCGCTGCGTCGCGGTGATGTGCGCGACGAGATCGTCGAGCCCGTCGGTCGCCGAGAACCGGTCGCGGAACCGCACCTCGCCGGTGACGAACATGGCCAGATTGGTTCGGCGCACGTCGGCGTCGGTCTCCGCCCAGGCCTGGAACCAGCGATCGACGAAGTCCGGCGCGCCGGCATGCAGCGTGTCGAGCACGACGTTGGCGAAGACCGACAGTTGATACCGCCAGCCCTGCACGTGCTGATCGCGAACCGCCGCATCCGCAAATTCGTGGGTGAGCGTGAGCCGTGTGCCGTCGGCGGTCGCCTCGAGAGTGATCGTCACCTGCGATCCGCCCGGCGGGATCATCTTGCCGCTCGCGTACCCGTAAGTGAAGACGATCCGGCGCGGCGGATTGATGTCGAGGACCTCGCCCAGGACTTCGGTTCCGTCCGGATAGCGAATGACGAGCGGCCCGCCCGGGCGCGGATCGATCGACGACCCCGCACCCCACCAGCTCGCCCACCGTGCGCTGTCCGTGAAATATCCGAACACGGTGTCCGGCGTGGCGCGAATCGCGATGGTGCGATCGAGCACGTGCGGAAGGAGCATGACGGAATCCTCAGGCTTTCTTGCGGCGCCGCGCTCGCGGCCGCGGACCGCGTCGCGACTGTTCCAGTTCGGCGAGTACTTTCAATCGGGACAACGACCGATCCCACATCTGTTCGAGCACGTCCGCGAGTGGGCCGAGCGCCTGCGATCGGCCCGGTAGAAGCGCCGCGTCTCTTCAGGCCGGCAGCGCACGAGGCCGGCGGCCGACAGCGCCTTCAAATGCTGCGACACCGCGCCAAACGTGACGTCCGGCATAGCGCGATGGATATCGCCCGCCATCAGCTCGTCGCTCCACACCAGGCGCAGGATCTCCCGGCGTCGCGGCGACGCCACGGCCGCAAGCACTGCCGACTCGCTCAGCACAGCGACGTACTATAGTTTAAACTAAAATAGTATCGCAAGAAAGGAGCGCCTGCGGCCATGCCGAGGACGACGGACAGAGTCAACTGCCGCAGCCTGTCTAGCCACCCACGCGTTTACTTTTTTCCACTGGCGCTGGGGCCCCACCCCCAGCGCAACTGACGCCGATGCCCCGCCTCGGATTTGCTTGTCCTCGGCGTCGCATGGCCGCAGGCGCTCTTTAAATCTACTTGGACACCTTCAGCAGGCCCGCTTCCGCGCACTCTTCCGCAACCGTCAGGTAGCGCAGCACGCCTTCCTTGCCGACCACGTACGGATTGGGATCGCCGGCTTTGCGCGTCTGCAGCGCGGGCAGCTTGGTCTTCGAACCGTCGAAGATCGTGTGGTTCGCGATGATCACGTCGGCGCCTTCCTTGGCGGCGATGTCCCGGAACCGCTTCGCCGAGTCGATGTATGACTGGAACCAGAACTTCGCCGGCCGCTCGGGCGTGATGTACGCGCCGCCGCCGTTGTTCATCCAGTTGAAAGCCGTGCCGCCCCATTCCGCGACGAGATGCGGCTGACCGTGGTCCTTCACCGGAATGAGCGTGGAGATCGTCCCGAGCGTATGCCCGGGCGTGAGATACATCGTCAGCGTCGTGTCGCCGAGCGTCAGCTTCATCCCGTCGGTCGCGACCATGTCGCGCCGCGGTTTCGTGCCGGTGCTGCGATCGAGCAGATCCCAGTCGGCGGCGCTCAGGATCACGTGCGTGTTGAAATGATCCTGCAGGTACTTGGCCCCGCCGGAATGATCGCCGTGGCCGTGGCTGACGATCGCGTACTTGATCTGCGCGGGATCGAGTCCCAGCTTCTTGAGTCCGCCGACGACTTCGTCTTCGACCGAGTAATCGAAGATCGTGTCGATGACGATGATGCCGGCCGAGGTGTTGACCGCCCAGACCGAATATTCGGTCTGGCCGAGGAAATAGAGGTTGTCGAAGACCTTCGCGGGCTCGGCGTGCCACGTCGAGCGATCCGGTGGTCCGGCAGGTCGTGCCGGTGCAGCGCCACGCGCAGCAGCCGGCGCCGCCGGAGCGGCCGCGCGGCAGGTGGTGGTGAAGACGCCGTCCCATTCAGTGCCGGCCGCTTTTTTCGCGGCGGCGATGTGCGTTTCCGCGGCGGCGTTGGACGACGACTGCGCGCCGGTTCCGACGGAGCCGACGACCAGCGCGAGGGTTGCGGCGAGCGCGCCGCCCAATAGACGTTTCATGAGAGCCTCCCCAAACTCGCGCATCCTATCAGGGTCCAGGGTCGCGGGCGCAGACTTTCCCCCGCGTCAGATTGACGTGGCAGTCGTAGTGTCCGGCTTTAGCCGGACTTTCGCTGCTACAGATCGCGCGCCGAGAATTTCCAGTAGCCGATCGCGACCGCGACGCCGCCCGTGGCCGCCAGCACCAGCAGATCGCGCGGGGTGTTCGCGGTGCCGCCGAGAATCGCCGCGCCGTGGAAGTAGTGGAACGGCGAGAACCGCGCGAACGGGCGGGCCACCGACCACGATTCGCCGAGCACGTCGAGAAGATAGAGACCGACCGCAGTAATCGCCACGGGCGCCTGTGCAGTTCCCCGCCGCCGCGCCCAGCCGCTCGCGGCGAGGCTCGCGCCGCCGAAGCACCAGGCCGTCGCGCCGAGATGCGCCATCATCACGCCGACGAGATGCGCAGAGGGCCGCGCCGCACCAGCCGGCGCGAACATCAGCAGTCCGACAGCGGTCGCCGCCGCCATCGTCAGTATCAGAAGAACGATGCAGAGCGTCATCGCGACCACTGACCTGGTCACGATCCAATACCGCGGCAGCGGACGCGCGAGTAGAAGATCGACCAGTCCGATTTCCACGTCGCCGGCCGGCTCGCTGCCAAGGTAGATCGCCATCTGCACCACCGCCATGACGGGAACCGGATCGAAATATCCGAGGACCGCCATCCCGGCGAATGAACCGAGCGCCAGACCGAACGTCTGCTGGGCGAACGCCGGAACGAGCTGCATGAGCGCATCGAAATCGCCGCGCCCTTCGAACGACGCCGCGACCGCGACCAATCCGATCTGAAACGCGACCAGCAGCAGCGCGAGCGCCCCGAGGAGCGCCGCGGCACGGCGAAGCGATCGCTGAATGAGCGCGAGCATGTCAGCGCTCACCGAGCAGATGAAGGATCGCATCGTCCAGCGCGAAGCCGGCGACGTCCATGTCGGCGATCGGCAGGCCGGAGAGCGCCGCGACCAGTGGTCCGAGCGGTCCCTGGACATCGATCGTCCACTGGCGCGCGGTGGTCGCGACGACGAGCGTGCCCGGAAGCGCCGGCGCGATCGCGGCGACATCCTCCGCGAAGCGGATCGTGACACGTCGCGGCGTAGCGGCGCGCAATTCGGTGAGTGTCCGCACGGCGACAAGGCGTCCCTCGCGAATCAGCCCGATCCGCTGGCAGACACGATCGACTTCGGAGAGCACGTGCGACGACAGGAAAATCGTCGTCTTGCCGCCGCGCGACAGCTCATCGAGCGTCTCGTAGAACGCTTCGATCATCAGCGGATCGAATCCCGACGTCGGTTCGTCGAGGATCAGCACCGGCGCCTCGGTCATCAGCGCCTGGATGAGCCCGAGCTTGCGCTTCATGCCGTGCGAGTAGTCGCGCATTGAGCGGCCGAGATCGCCGGCGCTCATGCCGAAGCGCCCAAGCAGGAGTTCGAGACGCGCCGCGCTCACCGGCCGGGCGCTGATTCGCCGCAGGAATTCGAGATATCCCGCGCCGGTCAGATCCGGATAGAGCGGCATTTCGCCCGGGGCGTAGCCGACCAGGCGGCGGGCTTCCAGCCCATGCCGCTGGCAGTCGAATCCAAGAATGTTCGCCGACCCGCCGGTGGGCCGTAACAGGTCCAGCAGGGTCCGGATGGTGGTGGTCTTGCCGGATCCGTTCGCGCCGAGGAAGCCGAAGACTTCGCCCTGTTCGACCGCGAGGGACAGCCGGTCGACGCCGACCACGGATCCATAGTGTTTGGAGAGCTCGACCGTCTGAATGGCGGGGACGTTCAACGCGTCCGGATGATAGCTGAATCAGCTTTTGCCCGGCCGCCAATGGGCGTAGGATGCCGGCTATGACACGCACCTGGATGACGATCGTGGCGGCGGTTTGTGTCGTGGGTGGCGGGGCTAGCGTCTCGTCCGCGCAGACGAAGGCGCAGATGAAGACGCCGTGGGGCGAGCCGGACCTGCAGGGAACGTGGACCAACGAGACGATCACGCCGTTCGAGCGTCCCGCGAACCTCGCGGGAAAGGCGTTCCTGACGCCGGAGGAAGCCGCGGCGATCGAGAAGCGATCGGCGACCCAGCGCGAAAGCTCCGACGAGGCGCCGCCGCGATCCGGCGACGTCGGCAACTACAACCAGTTCTGGATGGACTCGGGAAGCAAGGTGGTCGCGTCGCGCCGGACCTCGCTCGTCATCGAGCCGTCCGATGGCCGCGTGCCGGTGCGTCCGGAGGCGGAAAAGCGGCGTGAAGAGTATGCCGCGCAGGAGAGCGACGGGTTCGAGTTCATGAGCCCGTGGGATCGCTGCATCACTCGCGGCATTCCCGGCGCGTTCTTTCCGGCGGGTTACAACAACGCCTATCAGATCGTCCAGGCGCCCGGGTATGTGGTCATTCATTACGAGATGATTCACGCCGCGCGAGTCATCCCGACCGACAACCGCAAGCACCTGCCCGAGCAGATGCGCTTCTGGGACGGCGACTCGGTCGGCCACTGGGAAGGCAACACGCTGGTCGTGGACATCACCAACTACAACGGCAAGGGATGGATTGCGACCAACGCCGCCTCGGGGCGGATCAGGGGGATTCCTCAGGGCGAGGGTCTGCACGCGGTCGAGCGCTTCACGCGCACCGACCAGAACACCATCGACTACCAGGTCACCATCGACGACCCGAAGGTCTACACGACCGGCTGGAAGGTCGCGATTCCGTTGAACCGCGCCGACGACTACCAGATCTACGAATACGCCTGTCACGAGGGAAATCAGGCGGTCGAGCACGTCCTGCGCGGCGGGCGTGCGGCCGAACACGAAACGAGCGCGACCAAGCCCTGATTCCGTCCGCAGTTTCACTTATACTGCCCGGCCGGGAGGCTCCGATGGTTAGTCGTCTGGCGCGGTGGACAGTTATCGCCAGCGTGGCGGCGTTGGCGATCATTGTCAGATCGCACCGACCGGCCGTCGCGCAGATCGAGAAGCCGGCGCGCGTCATCCTGCTCGTCGATTCCAGCCAGGGCATGAGCACCATGCTCACGCATTTCCGCGGCGGACTTCAGGCGCTGATCGATGCGCTGCCGACCGACACCGAGATCGGCATCCTGAGCATGGGTGGCCAGCTGCGCGTCCGCGTCGCGCCGACCATCGACCGCGTCAAGATTGAGAAGGCGGCCAGCACCTTCGCCTCCGACAACGGCGCAAATTCGTTTCTCGACGCGCTGGTCGAAGCGGACCGGCGCTTCATGAAGCCGGCGACGACGATGCGCCAGGTGTTTGTGGTGCTGACGACCGATTCGGACACGCGCGACGAGCCGAACATCGACGACTACAACAAGTTCATGAACGACTTCCGGCGCCGGCGCGGCCGCGCCTATGGCGTCCTGATCCGCAGCGGCGTCAGCGGCATCACCGGCGAATTCCTCAACAACTTCACGCGAAACACCGATGGCACCTTCGACGTCCTCGCCGTTCCGAACAGCGTGCCGGACAAGATGAAGGCGATCGGGGCCCGTATTGCGGCCGGCGGGTAGCGCTTTCCACGTCGCACGTTCGAAAACGAAGATCCGCCGTAGAATGTCGCGCGGGCCGGCACTCCAGCCGTGCCTCCGGAGGCGATCTATGGCGCGGAATCAGCGCTCGACGTGGACCGTGCGGCTCGGCGCAGTCGCAATCGCGGCAGGGATGGGCTGGCTCGCGGCGTCGCCAAGGATTGCCGCGCAGCGCGCGGCGACCGCGACGTCGGCAGACTGGGTGCTCCACAACCTGGATCTCGCCGGCAGCCGTTTCTCCACGCTCGACGGCATCAATAAATCCAACATCAAAACCCTGACGCCGCGCTGGCTCTTTCAGTACGGCATCATCGACGGCGTCAGCAATCAAACCACGCCGGTGATCGTGGACGGCACGATGTACGTCACCGATCCGCGCGGCGGCGTGTACGCGCTCGACGCGGCCGACGGCCACCTGCTCTGGTCGTTCGACGTCACCGACTCGATTGGCGGCGGACGCCGCGAAGGCTTCGTGTTCCGTCACCGCGGCGTGGTCTATGCCGACGGCGTGGTCTACACCGCCGCCGGATCCGCGATGTACGCGCTGGACGCGAAGACCGGCAAGCCGATCCCCACCTTCGGCAAGAACGGCCAGTCGAACGTCATCCTCGACGTCGTGCACGAGCGGTTCCCTGACGTGAAGGCCGCGATCCAGCTCGGATACTGGTTCACGACCGCGCCGCAGTACTACAAGGGCGTGCTCTACATCGGCAGCACGCGCAGCGAGAGCCACATTCCCGGCGGTCACGTGCTCGCGATCGATGCCAAGACCGGCAAGGTGCTCTGGAACTTCAACACCATTCCGCAGGACGAAAAAGATCAGGGCTGGAAGATCGCCGGACCGACCTGGGTCGGCGGCGAGCGAAACGGCGGGGGCATCTGGGAAACGCCGTCGATCGATCCGGAGCTCGGCCTGCTCTACGTCGCCGTCGCGAATCCGTTCGGCGACAGCACCAAGCGCGCCGGTACGAACCTCTTCACCAATTCGATCATCGCGCTCAAGCTCGATACCGGAAACCTCGAGTGGTACTTCCAGCAGACGCATCACGACGTCTGGGACTACGACTCCGGCAATCAGCCGATCCTCTTCGACATGACGGTGCGCGGTCAGCGCGTGAAGGCGCTGGCCGAAGCCAGCAAGAACGGATTCCTGTTCATCCTCAATCGCGAAACCGGCAAGCCGGTGCATCCGATCAAGGAAATGCCCGTGCCGACCAACGTCGTCCGGCCCGGCGACCAGCCGTGGCCGACACAGCCGATTCCGTACACGGCTGCGGGCAAACCGATGGAGCCGGTCTGCCCGGTCGTGCCGATCGAGATTCCGGAATCCGTGTCCGCCGTCAAGAAGCTCATGCCGATGTATTCGCCGCTGGCGCCGGGCCAGGTGCAGGCGCCGGGCACGCAGGGCGGCGCGAACTACGGGCCGATTTCCTACAGCCCGCGCACCGGCTACTTGTATGTCAACGCGGTGGACGCGCCCTACGAAGCGGGACGGCCGGCGAAGGGTTATTTCTCGGCCTACGACCCGACGACCGGCGAGCTCATGTGGCGGAAGATCTTCGAAGGATTCGGGCAGGCGGGTTCCGTCGTCACGGCGAGCGATCTGGTGTTCGTCGGGACCGGCAGTAACGTCTCTGGCGATTTCTTCGCGTTCGACGCGAAGAGCGGCGAATTGTTGTGGAAGTTCAACACCGGCGCCGGTGTGTTTTCGTCGCCGTCGATGTACATGGTGAACGGCGAGACGTTCGTGACCGTCGGATCCGGCGGCGGAGATCGCGGTCGTCGTGGCGGCGATCTCATTCTGAGCTTCGCGGTTCCGAAACGGTAGGGTGTCATGGGTGGTCCAACGGTCGTCCGGATCCTGAAGGGTCTCGTCATCTCGGGCGCGGTGTGCGGAGCGGTGGCCTGTAATCAGCCTGCGCCGGCCCCGCCTGCGGCAGCGGCACCTGCCGCGCCGCCGAAACCGCAGCGGCCTGCGGTCGCCGTCTACGTGACGAACGAGACGTCGGGAGATCTCTCGGTCATCGACGCGGCCACCGGTACGCTGGTCACGACGATTCCGCTCGGCAAGCGGCCGCGCGGCATCGCGATCAGCCCGGATCGACAGACCGCGTATGTCGCGCTCAGCGGATCGCCAGTCGGCGGCCCCGGCGTTGACGAGAGCACGCTGCCGCCGCCCGATCGTCAGGCGGACGGTATCGGCGTGGTCAGCCTCGCCGACATGAAGCTGACGGGCGTCATGACCAGCGGCCCCGATCCGGAGCAGCTCGCCATCAGCCGCGACGGCACGAAGCTGTTCGTCGCCAACGAAGACAACAAGAGCCTCAGCGTCATCGACATCGCGGCCAAGAACATCGTCGAGTCGTTCAAGGTCGGGGGCGAGCCGGAAGGCGTGACCGTGAGTCCGACGTCGAACCATGTGTTCGTGACGTCGGAGGAGGATGGCGCCGTGTTCGTGGTCGATCACGTCGCGCACAAGAACGTCAAGGCGATCAAGGTCGGTCCGCGGCCGCGGTCGATCGCGTTCCTGCCGGATGGATCGCGCGCGTTCGTCACGTCCGAAACGGGCTGGACGCTCACCGACATCGACACGAAGGCGCTCACCGCGCGAAAGACGATTCGCCTCGGGGAGAACATGCGGGCGATGGGCGTCATCGCGTCGCCGGACGGCCAGCGCCTTTACGTGTCAACCGGCCGCAGCAAGATGGTGCTGATCGTCGATACCGAAGAACGACGCGGTGATCGGCTCGGTCGAAGTCGGGCCGAGACCCTGGGGCATCGGCCTCTCGCCCGACGCGAAAACGCTCTTCACCGCCAACGGCCCATCCAACGACGTGACGATCGTGGACCTCGCCTCCGGCCAGGTCGCGAAGAAGGTCGAAGTCGGCAAAGGCCCGTGGGGCCTCGCCGTCGTCGCTGCGCCGTAAGAACGAAAAGCTTCACCACGGAGGACACGGAACGACGACGGAGGTCACGGATTCACATTTGGATGAGTCCGTGTTCTCCGTTTTTTGTCCGTGCGTTCCGTGGTGAAGCTTTTTACCGTTGTTGCGGGCAATGGTCGGCGATGAAGCGCGGCCAGTCGGATTGCGGGCTTTCAGCAGCCAGCCTGACCAGGTTGAACGCCATCGCCTGCATGCTGTGCTGGGCGAGTGGACTCCCGTGCAGAAATCGGACTTTGATTCCGACGACGTCCTCCCAGCGGGGCCGAATACCGGCGACCGTCGCCCGCAGTGGTTCGAGCCCCTCGCCGCTTTCCCAGATGCTGACGCGATGGTTGCCGGGTTCCACCGTCAATCCCGCCTTGGTCACGGGCGATGAATTGAAGACGACGGCATCCACGTTCTTGTAGCGGAACGACATGTGGAAGGCGAGGCCGCCGCCGAGCGAGTGGCCGGTCGCGACAATCCGCGTCGCGCTGCCTGCGTAGCGATCGCGAACCTCGTTGAACATCTGCTCGGCGGGGACGATCTGAATCCGATAGAACGGAATGAAATTCTGGATCCAGTCGAGCGGCTCGTCGGTGCCGCGAAACGACACGACCACTTCGGAAATCTGCGCGCCGTCGCGTTTTTCGAAGACCGCCAGTTCGAGGCCTGGCTGACGGGGTTCACCGCTGCGCTCCCGCCTGAGCTCCGGCACTTCCCGCCAGTTCGCCGGCAGCGGAATGTAGACATGCGCGCGCGTGTACGCGTTGTTGCTCAGAATCGCGTAGGTCGCATACCGTGCCGCGTCGTCCACGTGCAGCTTGTTCTTCGTTTTCTGTGCGGAGGTCAGTGGTGTGCACAGGTCGTCGGGCACCGCGGCGCGAGGATGTTGCGACAGACAGAGGCTGGCAATCAAACACACCACGATTCGCAGGCGCATGCGTTCTCCAGAGTCGATTGCGGGCATCAGGCGGGCCGATCCGCGCGAGACGGCGGACCGTCGGTGATGGCGGTAACGTAGCACGACTTCCCGCGAGTCGAGCTACAGTTCGGTGATATGTCAGAGCAGGTGGATTCCCCGATCACGCGAGCGATCCATGCATCGGGCGAGCACATTCCCGTCATTGGCCTGGGCACGTGGCAGACGTTCGACGTTGGCGAGTCGGACTACGACGCGCGCGGACGTCTTCTGTCCGAATTCATCGCGCTGGGCGGGACGGTGATCGACTCGTCGCCGATGTACGGACGCGCGGAGCAGGCTGTCGGCGCGACGCTCGAGCGGCTCGGCGTTCGATCGAAGGTGTTCCTCGCGACCAAGGTGTGGACGACCGGTCGTGCCGCGGGAGTTCGGCAGATGGAGGAGTCGCTGCGCAAGCTCGGGACCGAGCGCGTCGATCTCCTGCAGGTCCACAATCTCGTGGACGTCGGCACACAGCTGCGGACGCTGCGCGAGTGGCAGCAGGCGGGGCGCGTGCGCTACATCGGGGTCACGCATTACGCAGCCTCGGCGCACGCCGCGGTCGCGAAGGTGCTCGAGACCGAGCCGGTCGACTTCCTGCAGATCAACTATTCGGTGGGCGAGCGCGAGGCCGAGCATCGGCTGCTGCCGATGGCGCTCGAGCGCGGCATCTCGGTCATCGTCAATCGGCCGTTTGGCGAGGGGCATCTGCTGCGGCGCCTGCGCGACCGTCCCGTTCCGTCCTGGGCCGGCGAGATCGGCTGCGACAGCTGGGCGCAGCTGCTGCTCAAGTTCATCGTCGCGCATCCCGCCGTCACCTGCGTCATCCCGGCGACCGCCGATTCCGGCCATCTCCGCGACAACATGCGCGCGCTGACCGGTCCGCTGCCCGACGAGGCGCTCAGGCGCCGAATTGCCGCCGAAGCCGACCGGCGAGCTTGAGGCCGGACCCGACGGACGGGGTATAATCGAAGGTCCGCTTCACTGCGTCACACCTCGACGGAGAGGTACCGAAGTGGTCGTAACGGGGGCGCCTCGAAAGCGTCTTGTCGGGTAACCGGCACGTGGGTTCGAATCCCACCCTCTCCGCCATCACGTTTCACTCAATAAATACAGGCACTTTGACGCTGAATCGCTCAGCTTGCGGTCGATGTACCTATTTTGTACCCTATCGACTGGATTCGGTCGGAGGAGCCATGCTGAACCTCTACCGCCGCCATCAATCGCCCTGCCGGTTCACCACGCGCCGCAATCGCAACTGCAAGTGTCCGATCTGGGTCCAGGGCTCGCTGCGCGGCGAGTACATCCGCCGTGGGCTCAATCTGCGGTCCTGGTCGGCCGCGACGGACCTCGTGCGCGACTGGGAAGCGGCTGGCGAGATCGGCGTCGTCAAACGCGTCGAGGTGCCGACGATCGCCGAGGCCGTCGACAAGTTCTTCGTCGACGCGAAGGCGCAGCACTTGAGCGGCGAGACGATCCGCAAGTACGACAACCTGCTGAACAAGCGGTTCCTGCCGTGGTGCGAGGACAAGGGCTTCCGCTATCTCAAGCAGCTCGGCGTCGACGAGATGCGGGAGTTCCGCGCGACCTGGAAGGACAGCCCGAATCTACGCGACCAAGAATCTCGAGCGCCTGCGGTCGTTCTTCCGGTTCTGCCAGCAGGGCGACTGGATGGCCAAGAATCCCGGCGCGGGCAGTGAAGGCACCCAAAGTGAAGGACAACGCCGACGCTGCCGTTTTCGACGTCGGAGATGCAAGCGCATCCTTGATGCCTGCGACCGCTACCGCGGAGATCAGGACCGGCTGCGCGCCTTTGTCCTCGTGATGCGGCACTCGGGGATGCGGATTGGCGACACGATCGCGCTCGACGAGCAAGCGCCTGAAGAGCAACAAGCTGCTGCTCTACACCGCCAAGACCGGGCACGCCGGTCTACGTGCCGCTGCCGCCTGTGACGATGAAGGCACTCGCGAAACTCGATACGAATGGCAGCTGGCCGATTCTTTTCGACTGGCAACGCAACACGCAGATCGGCCGGCCCAACTGGTCGCGCTATCTTGGATCGCTGTTCGGTCTCGCCGAGGTCGAGGACGGTCACTCGCATCGGTTTAGGGATACATTTGCAGTGGAACTGCTCCTGGCAGGCGTGCCGCTCGAGGATGTTGCCAGCTTCTTGGGAATTCGCCTCAAGTGGTGGCCAAGCACTACGCGCCTTGGGTGCGCGTAGCGTAACAGGAGCGACTCGAGAAGCTTGTCCGCCGGAGTCGGAAGATGTACGCACGATCTGACGTGGAGTTCCGGATCCCTTCATGCAGTCTCGTGCATCCGTCAGTGACACGTTTGAAACTCTTTGCCGGAATGCGTAAGACGTCCGATAGATGCGCCTTCCCGTTCGCGGACGAACAAAACACGACGACTCCGGGTTCGCTTAAGAAGAGCCGGCGGACTCGTCACGTGTCCCCAATTTTTGGCGAGTTCGCAACCTCCGCAATGGTGCGCTAAAGCTAATCTCCGTGGGCCGGCATTTCTGCCCTCCACTTGCATTGCATTGAACCGGCTGATCCCTGGAGACTCCGGACGCCGCCCGATGGGCGGCGTCCGGAGTGGCTCATTCGCTACGAAGCGGCCTCGTAGCCTGCCTCCTCGTATTCGGCGTATGCCTGCAGCACGAGATCGCGCACGCGTTCCTGCGAGGCCGCATCAGCGACGGGACGCAGCAGCGCGAAGCTGCGTCGATCACCGCTGACGGTGTACTGGCGCGACGGGAACGTGACGTTGCGGCCAGAGCCGCTGCGTCGTTCCCAGATGGCGAAGCCGACAAGCTTCAAGCCCTCGAGCACGCCTTCGGTGAAATGCAGCTCGGCATCCGCGAGTTTGCCGGCCGGGTTGCCTTTGTCGTTCGGAACGATCTTGACGACCATGATGTGACCTCCTGAAAAGCTCGCCTCCTCGGCGAGCGGTTGACGCTGACGAGTGAGTTGGAGTCATGCCGCGACCGGTGTGGTTGGGGCCTGAAGCCGTTGCCAGAGCCAGTGCTGCAGCGTGTTGAGGCCGACGAGAACGGGATCGGCCGAGAGGAACGCGTGGTGCTGGCCGCGGCACTTGGCTCGCTGCCAGGCCAGTTCCATCGCGTCGACGAGGATCAGTCGCGCCGGTGTCTTGCTCCGCGTCGTGTCGAGCGTGATCGGTTCGGCCGCGAAGCCGGCGACGTCGGCCAGCGAAGCCGCATGCAGCGTGAGCGTCGCGGGTGAATCGAGATCCGCCGGTGCCGTGGTGACGAACGCGAAGTAGATCCGCGAGTGGTGGCCGATCGTCACCGTGATGTTGGGTGTGAGCGACCGTTCGTTCATGACGTACTCCTTTCTTCGAGAGTCCCCGCTGCTTCGATAAATGCCCTCCGTGTGAAGGCCCGAGGCCGAGTCAAGGCCGCGCCAGCGGCGAGCGCAGCGAGCGAAGCCTTGACGCGGCTGAGGCCTTCCACAGAATTCGCAGTTCGAAGCAGCGGGCATGTCCTACGCTCCGTGGTCTTCTGCGGGAACTGGCCGGCTTCGTGGAAGCTGAAGTACCGGCCCTCGTCGCCGACGATCAGGTGATCGAGCAGCGCGATGTCGAGCACGTCGGCGGCGGCACACAAGCGGAGCGTGAGCCGGGCGTCGTCGGGACTCGGGGTGGGATCACCGCTCGGATGGTTGTGCACGACCATCACGCCGGTCGCGCCCGGTGTGAGACACACGGGCAGGAACACGTCCGGCAGGGACACTGGCGTGCTGTCGCGTGTCCCGCGCGCGAGCAGATGCCAGGCGAGCAGGCGATGACGGGTGGAGAGACACGCGACGCCGAAGACCTCGACGGACTGATCGGCGATCAGCGGCGCGAGGACGGCCGCCGCGTTCCGTGGCGAGTTGAGCGCCACAGCGGGCACATCGACGACGCGCCCGTCGCTGTCGCGCAGCGAGCGATACGCGAAGACGAGTTCGCGCACGCGGTGGCCGCGTGGCGAGGCGGACGACAGGGTGACAGGCGTTCATGAGTGACTCCTTTCAATGCGGGCGTGGCCCTGCGAGCGCCGCCCGGGACGCACGACGACGGCGCCGTGCGCAGTCGCAGCCGTGGGTGTTGAGTGTCTGCTTCGAGAGGACCGCACGCGAGCCCGAGTCGCGTGCTCGTGCGAGACAGGTCGACGAGCGACCAGCTATGACGCAGGAGCACCGCGATGGCGACCAGCCGTGGGTACTGGCTGGCGGGCACGCGGGAGAGAGGACCGACGAGTCGATCGAATTCGTCCGTGACGTGGAGTTCGTCGAGGAGGGTGGTGACGAGCCGACGCGTCCACTTCACACCGTGGGCACCGTCCGCGAGTTCCTGGAGGAGGTCGTCGCGGTGGTGTTGTCTGAAGTGTTGGACCTCGACGCGCTCCGGCGTCCAGGTGCGGGGCTGGTCGGTTCGTGACTCGTCGGCGAGCGGATCCGTCGCGCATGGCAGACACCTCCGGCAGAGCGCCTGGCTCTGGGAGCGAAGGCGGCCACCTGCGCGACGGCCTGTCGCGAGGGGCGGGTGGATGGACGTGGCGTGGCGCCAGCGTCCGCTGTGCTGTGGGAGCCGCGGGCTGAGCCCTGACGGCGACTGACCGGTCTAGTGGACCGTGGTCAGGAGGCGGCTGGCGGCACGATCGAGGGTGAACCGGCCGTCCTGCCAGGGTGTGCGCTGACTCAAACGCGTGAGCCCCTGCACGTAGCCCCAGACGGAACGGGGATTCGACTCGAACGTTTCCGCGAGCGTGTACGCCTCATCGGCGTGCTTCTGCGACAGATCCAGTCGCTGCACGGCCGTCTCGATCACCGCCGCGCGATTCGGCCCGAGCTCCTGGGACTGCGCCCGCAGGAGCACCAGACGATCGCCGGCGACGTCCGCATCCAGGGCCGCGCGGACACTCTCAAGCGAGGCCGTCCACTCGTCCTGAATCGACGCGCCCACGTGTCGGCGCCGGAAGCCGACGACGTGCTGAAAGCCCCAGATGATGTGATTCCCGCACACCGCGCGGAACAGGAACACATCCAGGGTGAGGGCGGCGGCACCGACGTCGCTGTTCCGGAGAATGAATCCGCGGAACAAGCCAGCGTGCGACGGGTCGGTCGGGTCGTCGAGGTCTCGGTTGCCGTCCACGAGGAACAGAAACATGTCTCGGTCTCCCAGGTAAGCGCCGGACGGAACCCGTTCAGCGCCGAAGACGCCGTCCTTGTAGCCGAGCGGCAAGGACCAGGCCGGGATGCTCGGCCATGAGGTCGAGCACCCGCCCGGCCAGCTCGTCATGATGCACACGCGCGTACCTCGGAGAGGTCACGGCGTGAACGGTCCATGGATCGTCGCGGTCGACGAGGAGCTGGTGCTGCTCGCGACGTTGACGCTGCAGCCCGACATTGATCGCGTCTGACGC
>CAVQHT010000024.1:0-45413 GCA_963712355.1 uncultured Acidobacteriota bacterium | reverse complement strand
CGGCGAGACGAACGTGTGTGTGGCACGGACGGAGCGGTGCCACACCACGAGAAGAATCTCGCGGTCCTCCGGCAGCGCCCGCCGGATGTGCATCGCGTCCGTGCCCGCTGGCGCCGCGGGGTGCCAGGTGTTCTGCATCAGAGACTCTGTTCCATCCAGATCATGTCACGTACGGGAATCCCGTTCTCCCGCAGCCCGGGTGGATATCCGAGCGCTGCGCTGAAATAGTCGCGCTCGATTCGCAGCGGTCGAAATCCAACCTTCTGGTAGAACGCGAACGGCCCGATCGCCGAACTCGCCGTGCCCACGAGTACCCGACGCACGCCGCGTGTCCGCAGGTCGTCGAGCACGGCCACCAGCATCTGACGACCCAGGCCCTGACCTTGAGCAGGCCGGCTCAACGGCCACCGCTCTCAACTCCACGGCGTCCGCTTCGTGCGGATCGCAAGAACGACGCCGACGAACCGACCGTCGTCGCGACAGTCGTACAGCTCTCCCTGGTTCAAGTACGAGCGCACCTGCTGCTCCGACTCGTCGGCCAGCAGCAGGAGCGGCACGTAACCGTTCACGTTCGGCGCCGGCAGGCACTCGACGCAAGGACATGACCATCACGTGTTCAGTCGCGGATTGCGACGCGCGTTACGGACACGTCGCCGCAACCATCTTCACCGACTTCACGGTCAGCGTCGGCAGTGATTCATCCCGTCGGCCTCGTTCGACATCATCGTCGTGGCCTGCGCCAGCGAACCGACAATCGAGACCTTGTGACCCACGTGTCCCGAGACGTCCGGCGGCGCGACGTGGAGGGCGACGCTCGATGGCGTCATCATGTCCATGCTGTCGCCGGCCATGCCATCTTTCTTTTTGTCGCGATCCTGCTTCTTCGCCGGCTTCATCTCGCCGCCGGCGGTGACATGCGTCAACACGAACGCCTTCGGCATGCTGCCCGCCTCGACGCAACCGACGTAGGTCATGTCCGGCGCCATCTGTTCCATCTTGTGATCGCCGTGCATCGTCCCGCCGGTCTGCGCGCGGACGGCGACGGCCGCAACCACTACAAACAACGCGCTCACTGCTCTTCGTTTCATCGCTTTCTCCTTTTGCGGTCAGCAGACCGCGTTCAGGGAGCACAATGTCCGCGGCGGCTGCAGATATTCCCGCGATGGCTTGACGGCCCGCGTCAGTTGTCGTCGTCGGTGTCCGAAGGCGGGATCACGGCCACGCCGTTCGCGTTCGCGGCGCCGATGTCGAGCGGAGAGCCGCTCTGTTTCAGCTCGCCGAATTCGTTGACCGAGAAGAACGACAGATGTGATGCCGCGCCGCCGTGATCGATGACCGCCAGCACGCCCTCCGCCGCATCGAGATCCGTCGGATTGCCGGTCGCAACGGTTGCCGCCACCTGCGCATCCACGAACACGTTGGCGCCGGTGCCGACCAGGCGGCTCAGCGTGTGGCTCGCGGTGTTGGCCGTGAACACATACTTGCCGTCCCTTGTCATCCAGCACGGTGCGAGCTGCCCCGCATTGGCGACGACGGTGAACTGACCATCGCGGAAGAGGCCGTCCTGATTCGAGTGCGCCAATGTAATCAGTGCCGTGCCGTCCGGATACACGGCAAAACCAAATGGCGCGAGTGTGCCGGCAGGAGCCTGAACGGCCTGCGCGGTCTGCGTCGCAATGGCGCCATCCTTGAGCGCGATGACGTCCACGGTCCCTGGATCAGGATCGGTTTTGAGCGTGACGAGCAGACGGTCCTCGCCGGTAACGCCGACCTGTCCGGCGGCGCCGTCGGGTGGAACCGTACCGTTCGCCAGGATCAGGCCTGTGGTGCCATCGAGCCGGTCCACGTGTCCGTTTCGCACGACGAATGAGTCCACCGTCGTCGCGCCGGCGACGTACATGTGGCCGTTGCCGAAGTCGATGCTGATGGGCGCGCTCGTCGTGTAAACCAGGCTGTCGAACCTGAGGCGATCGTGATCGCGGCGAAAGACGGCGACGCTGTTCGAACCCTTGTTGACCGCTGCGAACAGCTCGCCGTTGAACTGCCGGACACCGCGGGCGTTGTTGCCGGCGCCGCCCTGGCCGTTGGTCGGCAGCGTCTGCAGCAGCGTGCGGTCCTTCGCGTCGTAGATCTTGATCTGGTTGACCTTCGGATCGTTGGTCATGACGACCGCGAGGGTGCGTTCATGTTTCTCCAGCTGAAGATCCGCGGCGTGTGCGGCGCCCGGCAGCAGAACGAATAGCGCAATAGCGAGCCTGAACATTGTGCGACCTCATCCTTGACCAGCCGACGCACGCGTCCATCGCGTGGTGGTGGTATCGGATGCTGGATAGCCGCAGGGCCGACCGAAATATTCCGGCTGTCGGGCCGGGCCTCCGGCGGTGAGATGCTCACCGCCGAGGCCCGCAGGTGTCGCGCTTAGTTATTCGGTGGGGCGAATGCGTCGCAGGAGACGTTGGGGTTCCAGTTCGTGAAGGTGCCGTTCGGGTTGTCCTTCCACGCCCAGACGTGCAACGTGTAGAACGCGGGCAATCCGAAGCGATTCGGAAAGTCGAAGAGATGAAACAGCTGTCCATCGAGCTGCGGTGGATCGTGCGGATGCTTCGCGTCCCAGTCGGCCTGGTACACCAGGTAGTCGGCACCGGTGATGCGCATCGTGCCGTTCGGGAGCGGCTCGTAGAGCACGATCTCCGGCGTGGAACGTTCGATGGCGCCGTCCATGACCAGGCCAAGGTTCACGAAGTGCAATCCCATCGCGCCAAGATCGCCTCCGCTGACGCAGCCGAACAGCAGGCCGTAGCCTTCCGGAAGGCTATCCGGAGTCTGAAAACCCGCGGTGATATCACGAACGGCTTTGACCAGTGCGCCGGCCTTGCTCTTCTGTTCGGCGGTGAGCTTCTGCGGTGGGGTGATGACGTGATCGTGATCGCCTTGCGCCATCGCTCGGGACGATCCCACGCTCACGAGCAACACCACGGCGAGCGTCGTCGAATACCCAAACCGGGAAAACCGTATCATTCGCATCATCCAGACCTCCAGCCCGCCGCTTACTCGCGTCAGGCAATGTGGCGAACAACGCGACATGACAGCGTCGTTCGTTCTTCCGGATAGGACACGAATGTAGAAAGTCTTTCGGCGGGCCATCAATTCGGAGTCACGAAGGCACGATGACACGAGGGAATCCCGTAAGGCTTCGTGTGCTTCATGGCTCCAGTCCTGCGGAGAAACGGCGTGAGGGCTCGGTGGCGCCTAGCGCCGGTGCGCTTCGCGATACTCGTCGGTGTTCATCAGTTCCCGCTCGAGATTCTGCTGGGTCCAGTTGTTCTCCATGACGCGCTGGGCCCAGCTGCGCAGACCCGATGAATCGGGATCGCGATTCAGCACGGATTTGAATCCGCGGCGCACCATGTTTTCCGCCTGTGGGTACGTCCATCGGCTACCGCTTGGCGGTCTGTTGCTCCCACCTCCGGCGCTGCTGCCGAAACCGCGGACGCGATAGGAAGAGATCTTGTCGTTCCAGCCCATCTGGCGCAGATCGCTCACGCTCGCGACGATCACGTTCGACTCGCCGCGAAAATTGACATCGCGGAACATGACCACCTGCGCGTTGCCGAAGATCCGGACGGACGAGATCTTGTCGTTGGTGCCGTGCGGCACCTCGGCCGTCGCCCCGCCGACCGAGGTGCAGAAGTAACGGCCGCCGTAGCGGATGTCCTCGTAGAAGCACGCGCCGCTCTTGGGAGTCTGCAGGACGGCCCCAGTCCTGCGCGAACGCGCCAGCCGCACCGAACACGAGACACATTCCAACCGCGATTGCCGTGCCGTGCTTCATCGAATCCCCCCTGGCCCCTGACTGTTTTGACAGTATACCAATGCAGTAATCGTGCCTGCTAGGCCAGTCGGTCGATCTGCAGCCAGGCGATTCGGTTCTCGCATTTCAGGGACGCCGTTGTCCGCACCTGCGCCGGATTCCCATGCAGCGTGGCGGCGAGCTCGGACATGTCGGTTTCAGTGCGATAGCACATCCACCAGTCCATGACCGCTTCCATAAAGCCCACCTCCTCGTTGTGCGGCGTCAGATTGGGGATCACCACCGACCCGCCAACCCTGACCGACGCAAACATCCGCTTGAGCAATACCGCGCCGACGCGCTGATCGAGGTAGTCGAAGAGTCCCGACGCGTAGACGAGGTCGGATTCAGGAATCCGGACACGGCCGGCCAGGATGTCGCGAACCGATCCCACCTCGAACGCGGCGTGCCCCGCCTCCACGTGCGACCGGCAATGGCTGATGCTCTTCGCGTCCTGATCGATTCCCCAGTAGCGAATCGACGGGCGCACATCGGCTGGAACCCGATCCAGTTCCCGGGCGTGTCCGCAGGCAATCGACGCGATGGCGATCGGCTTCTGCCGGGCGCGCCGCACGATCTCGTCGGCGAGCGCTGCGCAACGGTCCCGTACCGCGTCGGCGATCGGCACGCCGGTGCTGACATCGAACAGCGCGCGACCGATGTCGGACACGGGCTGCGATCCGGGATCGCGCAGATAGACGTAGTCGAGCGTGCGGGCATCGCCCGCATAGCCGGCCGGCTTCAGCCGTGCATCGCGAGAATAGGGGTCCTCCAGGAGCTGCGAGACCGCCGGGTGGTCGCCGAGGCTGGCGCAGGAGGCCTTCCAGGCGTCGAAGGTCATTGTGCTTCGATGCAGCGCGAGCGACGAGGCGAGACGCGCGATCGCCAGGCTCGCCCCGCCGAACGGGAGATCCGCTTGAAAACCATCGAGCGTCGACCACAGCGGATTGCTCGTGCTCATGCGACCTCCTCTACTGCTTCATCAAGGGCCCAGGCTGGCTCCCACGCCACGTCGCACCATCGATCGAGGCCACTGCGCACCAGGTGAGACCGGTTCCGGCGAAACAACTGCGAGACCTTGCGCTCAATCTCCGGCTGATTCAGCGTGTCGATGAACGCGGCGGTTCGACGACGGCCGTCCGTGCATGGAATCTCGCGCGCGCGGCGAACGCCGGCTTCCAGTTCACGCAGCGCCGGCGTGGACAGCGTGTCGAGCACGACGCGGACGACGTCCCGGTAGTGGATGGTGCGTCCGAAGATGCCGGAATCGTGCAGCACCTGCCCGAAGGTGTCGTAGTTGGGAATGATCTGCCGCGCCGGCATCGTGAAATGCCGCAGCACGTCGATCAGCGCCTCGAGCGAGTCTTCGGGCTCGTAGTACAAAAACAGGCGCGCGACTTCGACAAAGAATCCGTAATGAGCGGCTTCGTCAACCGAGATCAGCCGGCACGCCGCCGTCAGCGCGGCGTCGGCCGGCGTCTGCAGTCTCGGCGCCTTCCCGTCTACAGCCAGTCCGAGATTGAGGTAACTCACTTGCGTGGCGCGTTCCTGGATCACCTGGTAGAAGAGCACATGCCGCGGCGAATCCCAGGGCAGCGCCCATTCGTGCCGTCTCAGCTCGCTCGTGTATTCCTCGATCCACGGCTGATCCCGGCGTCCCAGCGCCATCACGGCATTGCGCCACAGATCGGCGTGCCGGACCTCCTCGGCGCCCCAGGTACAGGTGCCACTGCGTTCGCCCGTACGACTCTCGAATCAGATTGAGGAGCGGGCCCACGTAGTCCGGCGTGTACTGTTCGACCGCGAAGAAGCCTTCGATGATGGTGGCGACCGCATCGCTGTGATCCCGCCGCACCGCGCGCCAATCGACACAAGTGTCGGCATGCCAGTTCCGGCGGCGCTGCGAATGCTCTGAGTACCACCGGTACAGGCCCAGGATCCCGCGTTCGATCGCTCGCGCGCGGGCCTCCGCCGACATCAGTGCCCGGGCGTGCCTGGGGCGGTCGGTTTCGAGTTCATGTCGGAGCACGTCCAGGCTGCTGGTATCCATCGCTCACTCCTCCCGCCGCTCCTGGCGGAGACGACGGCGTTCCTGAGGTCAGGGCGTCCAGCAACCGGTGCTGGTCTCGCCACATCCCAGTAAGCGGAAAAGACGTGAGCGCGGGGCCACAGCGCGAAAGCGCTCCGGACCGCCGCCGACCGGCGCGTTATAATTTCCGCCCATACCCGCCATGACTCCCGAGCGCTGGCAACGCGTGAAGGACGTCTGTCAACGTGTCCTGGAACACGCACCGCGCGATCGCGCCGCGTTCCTTGCCGAGATCTGCGCGGGCGATCCCCAGTTACAACGGGACGCGGAAACGCTGTTGCTGCAGGCGACTGAGGGCGAAGGCGTGCTCAACGCGCCCGTGTGGCAGGCGCCGGCGATCGCGCCCGGTGCGGCGAGCCCCGCCGCAGCGGCGGCGCGCTGGCTGCCGGCCACCATCGGCCGTTACCGGGTGCTGCGGCTGGTCGGCGAAGGAGGCATGGGATCCGTCTACGAGGCGGAACAGGAGCATCCGCGCCGCATCGTCGCGCTCAAAGTCATCACACCAGGCCTGACCAACCCGGAGCTTCTGCGCCGCTTCGAGCGCGAGGCGGAGGCGCTCGGGCGGCTGCAGCATCCGGGCATCGCGCAGATCTACGAGGCCGGCACCGCCGATACGGGCTTCGGTCCGCAACCGTACTTCGCGATGGAGTTCATCCTGGGCGAGACGCTCAGGAACTATGCCGCAGCGCACGCGCTCGACAGCCGCGAGCGGCTCGAACTCGTGGCGCGGATCTGCGACGCCGTCCAGCACGCGCACGGGCGCGGATTGATTCATCGCGATCTCAAGCCGGCCAACATCCTGGTCGATCGCAACCGGCCAGCCGAAGATTCTCGACTTCGGAGTCGCACGCCTGACCGACGATCAAACGCAGCGAACGCTGCAGACCGATACCGGGCAGCTGGTCGGCACGTTGGCGTACATGAGCCCCGAGCAGGTGCAGGCCGATCCGCTGGAGCTCGATACGCGCAGTGACGTGTATGCGCTCGGCGTGATCCTCTACGAGCTGCTGGCAGGACGGTTACCGTACGAAATCGGCAATCGCGTGCATGAAGCCGTGCAGACGATTCGCGACGAAGACCCCGCGCGTCTCAGCTCCGTGAACCGCACCTACCGCGGCGACATCGAGACCATCGTCGGCAAGGCGCTCGAGAAGGACAAGGCGCGCCGTTACACGTCTGCGGCGGCGATGGCGGAAGACATCCGCCGATATCTGTCCGACCAGCCGATCACCGCGCGATCGGCAACGACCACGTATCAATTGCAGAAGTTCGCGCGCCGCCACAAAGCGCTCGTCGGCGGAACGGCTGCGGTGTTCGTGGTGCTGGTGGGCGGGATTGTCGCCAGCACGTGGCAGGCCAGACGTGCAGTGGCGGCGCAACGGCAGGCCCAGGCGGTCAGCGACTTCCTGCGCCGCGATGTGCTGGCCCAGGCGAGTGCGCGGGTGCAATCGAGTCCCGACACCAAGCCGGATCCGGATCTCAAGGTGCGGACCGCACTCGATCGGGCGGCCGCGCGCATCGGTGACAGTTTCCGTCAGCAGCCGCTAGTCGAATCGTCCATCCGGCAGACGATCGGCGGCGCCTATCAGGATCTCGGACTCTATCCGCAGGCGCGCGAGCAACTCCAGCGCGCCTTCGACCTGCGCAGGTCGGCCGCCGGCGAGAACGACCCGTCCACGACGGAATTGCTTGGCAAGCTGGCGGAGCTGTACGTGCAGGAGGGTAAGTATCCGCAGGCGGAATCGGCTTACAACACCACGCTGCAACGCCTGCGCGCCCTGCATGGCGACGAGCATGCCGACGTGCTGGCGGCGATGTCCGATCTCGCGGCGCTCTATCAATATCAAGGCCGCTACAAGCCGGCCGCCGCACTCATCGACCAGGTGCTGACGACCGACCGGCGAGTGCTGGGGCCACAGCATCCCAACACGCTGACCACGATGGTCAATCTGGCCAACATCTACAGTCTCGAGGGGAACGACCGCGAAGCGGGCTCGCTCTACGGCCAGGTGCTGGATGTCCAGCGGCGGGTGCTGGGCACAGACCATCCCGACACGCTCAGCACGCTGTCGAACCTCGCGCTGAGCTACTCGCTGCAGGAAAACCTCACCGCCGCCGAGCCGCTCTTTCTCGAGGCGCTCGAGGCGGAGAAACGCGTGCTGGGCGCCGAGCATCCGCAAACGCTGATTACGATGAACGACCTGGCCCTGATGTACAAGAATCACGGCCAGACTGACAAAGCCGAACCGTTGTACAACGCGGTCCTCGAAGGACGGCGTCACGTCCTCGGCGACGAACACCCCGATACGCTCAGCAGCATGAACAATCTCGGCGCCCTGTATTCACGGGAGCGCCGGTTCCCCGAGGCGGAAGCCTTGTTCGTCAAGGTTCTGGATGCCCGAAAACGGATTCTCGGCCTCGAACACCAGAACACGTTGAACACCATGACCAACCTCGCGCAGTTGTACGACCGCGAGGGCAAGTCCGCTGAAGCCGAGCGGGCCTATGTCGAAGTCCTCGGCCTGCGGCAGCGTGTCATGGGCAAAGACCATCCCGACTCACGGCGATCATGAACAATCTCGGGTTGTTCTATTTCCGGAACAACCGGCAGGCGGAGGCTGAATCGATGTTCCGTCCGCTGCTGGAGATTCAGCAGCGCAAGCTGGGTAACGACCATCCCGATACGCTGAAGACCGCCGACAATCTCGCAATCCTCTACCTCCAGCAACGTCGATTTACGGAGGTTCGAAGCGCTGCTCGCCGATTTTCTCGTCCCGAACGCCGCCGCGACAGACACCTGGTACCGCGCCAACACCGCGGCGATTCTCGGCGCCGCGCTGACGGCCGACAAACGCTACCCCGAGGCCGAGCGTCTTCTGCTCGACGGTTACCAACGACTGGTTGAATGGAAAAAGACCATCCCGTCCGACACGGAGACCGCCGTCGAGCGGACCCGCCGGTGGATCGTCGAGCTCTATCAAGCGTGGGGAAAACCGGAACGCGCCGGAGAGTGGCGCGCCCGCGTGTCCGTCAACTGATGCGGGCCAGGGCCGGTGTCAGTCCCAGGACTGCAGCTGCTGTTTCAGGAAGAGGCGGGCGGTCTGTAACTCGCGCTTCACGGTCCGCTCGCTAATCTGAAAAAGATGCGAGATCTCGGCAACCGGATTGCCGGCGAAGTAGTGCATCTCGACGATCTGCGCCTGGCGGGCGTCGAGCCGCTCAAGGCGCTCGAGCGCCTGGTCGAGCCCCAACACTTCAACCGACTGCGGCACGGTCAGGGCGATGTCGTCCTCGAGCTCGACCCGCTGCGCTTCGCCGCCACGTTTGTCGGATAGCCGTTGCCTGGCGTAATCCACCAGCACCCGCCGCATGGACCGCGCGGCGATCGCGAAAAAATGCGCGCGGTTTTCGAAGCGTGCCTGTTCACCGCCCATCAGCCGGACGAAGGCTTCGTGGACGACGGCGGTTGGCTGGAGGGTGTGGTCGGGCCGCTCGCGCCGCATCATGGCGGACGCGATCTTGCGCAGCTCCTTGTAGACCAGCGGCACGAGCTGCGCGGCAGCCTGCTCGTCGCCCTCGCGGATCTGGGCGAGCAGCTGCGTCACCTCGCCTCGGTCGGCCATGGAGTGCCGCGGATCCGGTGACCGGCTAGATACCGCGCTGGCTGGCCGGCGGGACGAGGCCGTTCAGCCGGAGATAGACGGCCATCTGGCCGTAGATGTCCTGCGTGTGGCCGAGCACGTAGTAGATCATCTTGGCGCGCGTGGCTTCGCGAATCCACGGCGGACCCTGAATCGTCTCGAGCATCTGCGCCGCGGTGAATTCCTTGATCACCGCTTCGCCGTAATCGTACGAGTCGCTCAGCAGCTTCAGAATCTCCGCTTTCGAAGTCGCCTTCAACCCGAACGTCGACAAGTCGCGCTCCGCGAGCGGCGGCGGCGCCGGCGCATTCTTCGCGCCAACGAACTTCAGGAGCATGTAGTTCGCGCCGGCGACATGAAGAATCTGCTCGCCGTAGTTGCGCTGCGCCGGCGTGCTCTTGTAGTCGAACTTTTCGGCCGGCATCGCATCCGCGATCTTCATCATCGTCTGCTTCTGCGCCTGCCAGTCCTTCAGCAGGTCAGTGGCAATCGTGGGGGCCTGGCCGTGCGCCGGCGGCGCGGCCAGGAGCAATGCGGTGACGACGGATGCGATTGACAGAATGGTCTTCATAGTCACTTCCCGTTCGTGGAGTATAGCGCCAACACTCTGCACCCGGCAGCGGGCGGTTCACCCGCCGGCGTCTTTCGCGAGCATGGCATCCGCGAAGGCCAGGAAGTCCGGCGTCACGATGTCCGGCTGCGGGCCGAGCGGATACAGCACCTTGCCCGGACGCGCGATGAACGCGCCGCGACAGCCGGCCTGAAGCGCGCCGAGAATATCCCACGCGTGCGCGGCGACCATCCGTAAATCGCCGATGCCGACGCCCAGTTCCTGCGCGACCTGGCGATACGGCTCCGGCGCCGGCTTGAAACGCTTGACCGCATCGACCGAAAAAGAGCGCTCGAAGAGATCGGCGAGCCCGGCGTTTTTCAACTGCTGCTCGACGGCCGCCGGCGCGGAATTGGTCAGCGTCACCATGCGAAACCCGTCGTTGCGCAATCGCGTGAGACCCGGCCTGACGTCCGGATGCGCAGGCAGCGTCCGCATGCCGGCGAGAATGCGATCGCGATCGGCGGATGCCACCTGGACGCCGCGAGCGTCGGCCAGCATGTCGAGTGCGGCGCCGCCGATGGCGCCGAAGTCTGAATAGGGACCCGCGAGGCTGACGGCGTTCGAATACAGCAACAGCGTCGAGAACCATTCGCGAAGGATCCGGCCGTCGCCGAACGCGCGCGCGAAGTGCGGTTCGAGCGCATGGATGTCGAGCATCGTTTCGTTCACGTCCAGGACGAGAATCTGACGGCGCGTCAACGCGGCCTGCCTTCAGCCATGCCACACTCTCCTCGCGGGCGACTGTCGCGCCCGCGCCGTTGAGATTAGCACCGGGTGGACGTCCCGATCGGCCCTCGGATTCGATTGACCACACGCTCCCGTTCGGTCAGCATCGGACGTCGGATAAAGGAATCCATGCGAGTCATCCAGGTTGCGCTTCTCGCGGCTCTATTGGCTCCGCTCCCGGTGCGCGGCCAACAGCCTGCACCACAGAAAGTCGACGTCGCGCACCTCGGTCCGCAGGTGGGCGACAGCGTGCCCGACTTCCAGCTGCCTGATGCGCAGGGACACGTGTGGACCCGCGATTCACTCATGGGACCGAAGGGCGTGATGGTGGTGTTTTCGCGATCGCTGGACTGGTGCCCTTACTGCAAGACGCAAGCGATCGAACTGCAGACCCGTGTCGAGGAGCTCAAGGCACAGGGACTCGGGCTGGCGCTCATCACGTATGACTCGCCGGCCATCCTGGCGGATTTCGCGCGACGGCGCGGCATCACGTTTCCGCTGCTGTCGGACGCGGGGTCGCGCACGATCAAGGCGTACGGCATCCTCAATACCACCGTCGCCCCGGACACCAGCAACTACGGCATCCCGTTTCCGGGGACGTTTCTGCTGAATCGCAGCGGCACGGTGACGTCGCGCTTCTTCGAGGAGGCCTATCAGGAACGGAATACCGTCTCGACGATCCTGATCGCCACCGGCCATGCCGTGGCGCCGGCGACGGCGCAGCATGTGGAATCCGGACAAATCGACATCACCGCGTATGTCAGCGACGAGGTGGTGGCGCCGGGCTCCCAGTTTTCGGTGGTATTCGACGTCAAGCCGCGTGCCGGTGTGCACGTCTACGCGCCTGGCGCCAAAGACTACAGGGCCATCGCGTTCACGCTGAAGCCGAATGCGCTGCTCACGACGCGACCGCTGCTGTATCCGTCATCCGAAACGTACTACTTCAAGCCGCTCGACGAGCGTGTCCCGGTTTTTCAGAAACCGTTTCGCCTGGTCCAGAGCATGTCGGTCAGCGCCTCGCCTGAAACGAGGTCCGCGCTCAACGGGCTCGATCACGTGACGATCGCCGGCACGCTCGAGTACCAGGCGTGCGACGATCGACTGTGCTTCACGCCTCAATCGATTCCGCTGTCGTTCGTCGTCGCGCTGAGGCCCCTGGACACGCAGCGAACGACCGTACCGAAGTAGCGAGCACGCCGGCCGTCAAGGATGATTGGGCCCAACGGTCCGGATCCGTTGTGCGTGCTCGTCCAGCAGATCGCGAACTTCCTCGTCGGTGGTCTGGGAAAAGTCGCGGTACCACAAACCTACGGCCGTGAAGGGATCCGGCATCCGGACACAGACGATCTCGTCCGCGATGTCTGACATGTCGTGGCACGTACTCGAAGCGCCGACCGGAACGGCCACCACCACTCGCGCCGGCATTTGCGCGCGAACGGCCTGAACCGCCGCGCGCATACTCGATCCGGTCGCCAGCCCATCGTCCACCAGGATCACAATCCGGTTGCGGAGATCGATCCCGGCCTTTCCTCCCCGGTACTCCCGCTCGCGCCGCTCCAGTTCCGCACGCTCCTCTCCGGCGATGGCGGTGATCAGACTCTCCGGAATGCCATAGCTGCGGATGGCGTCTTCATTCCGTACGAGACAGCCACCCGGCGCAATGGCGCCGATGGCGTACTCCTGATGTCCGGGCATGCCGAGTTTGCGAACGACGAACACATCCAGAGGCGCGTCGAGCGCTTCGGCCACCTCGAAGGCAACCGGCACCCCGCCGCGCGGCAGCGCGAGCACGACGACCTCGGGCCGGCCGCGATACGCCGTCAGCCGGAGGGCCAGTTCCCTGCCGGCTTCGCGCCGGTCGGCGAATCGTGGCGGTCCCATGGCAGTGGACACTCTACTTCGCCCGGCGTGTGTGCGGAGCGCGCTTCGCCGGCTTACCTGAGCGTTCCTAGAATCGGAAGAGCCGGTTGATTTTCACGACAAACGCACGGTTTCTGAGGTCGGGATACCCCCGCGTCAGCGTGTCGCGTTCGTCCGTGTAAACGACGAACAGTTCGCTGCCCGGCAGGTACTCCCAACGAAACCGCAGGTTACTGCTGAACACTTGATCCGTGGAGCTGTACTGGAGCAACGCCGACGCAAACATGCGCGGAGAGAATCCATAATCGGACCGCGCCCGGAGGAGTGTGGTGGTGAAATCTCCGCCCGGGAGGGTGACCGCGTTCACCGCGACACTCGGCTCGACCGACCACTGCTTGACGATCGAGATGCGCGCGGCGGTGTAGCTGACGGCCGTGATATGGCCGTCGTAGAACTCGCCCGCCTGCAGCGTCCACGTTCCCGAGACGCGCCGCTGCAACCCCATCGCGTACGCGGTTGTGATCTGGTTGAACGAATAGCCGCCGACCGGGATGACCACGCCCCTGGCCACCGTGAAAGGCTTCAAGAGCAGTTCGTAGTCCGCGTTCGCTTCGACCGAAAACACATCGCTGTTCTGCCGTTCGGCGGCGAAGCGTCCGGTCTGGACACGGGTCTCCAGCTGCCCCGCTCCGTTCTCGATGTACTCGACCGTGCCTTGGTACGTGAACTGACGAATGCTCCTGAAGCGCACCGTCGGGCGTGGTGCGAACTTCGCCAGCCCGTACGACCGCCGCATGTTGTCGCGCCGCACGAAGCCCACTTCCGGCGTGAAGTTGTCGCCGACTTTCATGTACTGCGCCTGCGCCCCGTAGCGGTCGCCCGTGTACTCGAAGCGCCCCTGGTAGGAGTCGTTGTCCGTCTTCAGCCCTTCGGTGTCCGAACGCGCCCAGTAGCCGCCGAAGTTGACGTTCTGAAAGAACGAGAAGCCGGCGTCGGCCCCGTAGACCAGGTTCGATGCGCCGGGCGTGACCGTGGATTGCGAACGATTCGTCAGGATCAGCCCGACGGCGCTGCGGCGGAAAATGTCCCGCTTGACACGCACGACCGTGAAATTGGTCCTCGGCGTCTTCGACACCGCATCGTCGCGCGTCTCGATGTTCATCGCGCCGATGCCGTAGCGCTCCACCTTTCCCGTGAGCCGCCCTCCGACATCGATCGGAATGATGCGGCTGCCATTGAGGCCGATGCGGCGGCTGTAAAAGAGCGCCGGCGTGACCGTGGTGCTGGAGGTCGCCTGGCCGCTGCGGGCGAAGTCGAAGAGACCGCGCCCTTCCAGGAAGAAGTCGCGCTTTTCCGGATAGAGCAGACTGAAGCGCGTGAGGTTCACCTGCTGCTCATCGACCTCGACTTGCGCGAAGTCGGTGTTCACCGTGAGGTCCGCCGTGAGGTTCGCGGTGACGCCGTACTTCGCGTCCACGCCGACGTCGCCGGGGCGATCGTGGTGGGTCTGCGGCGCCACGGCTCGATCCGTCGTCGACCGCGCGATGCCGTACGGCTTGAGCTCCACGTTCTTGCTGGCTTCGGGAAGGTCGAGGCCGACGAGTGTGCCAGCGCGCGAGAGACGAAACATCCCGCCCGGCACGCCGGCGGCGGCCGGTATCGGCGTGAGGTGCGTCCACTCGTTCTTGCGGCGGATGACGCGCCGGATATTGATGCCCCAGACCTGGTTCGCGCCCGAGTTGTAGCGGAGCGACTTGAAGGGGATCGCCATCTCCACCGTCCACCCTCCGTCGAAGCGGCCGGTGCGCACATCCCATACCGGGTTCCAATCGGGATTCAGGTTGCCTTCGTCGGTGACGGCCTGATCGGCTCTGGCGCCGAGCGGGTTCGTGTAGAAGAGATATCCATTGCGGCGATCGTAGAACGTGTCGAGAATCACGCCGAACGTGTCGTTCTGCCGCAGCTGGTTCGTGTCGCGACGCAGCTCGTTCGCGACCCATTTCTCCGGCGGCGCCGTGTCCCAGCAGCGAGCGGAGACATAGAGCGTGTCCTTGTCGAAGAGCACCCACGACTCCGTGCGCTCGGTAGCCGCGGCGCCTTCGCGCGGCACTTGCTGGACGAAGTCCGAGACGGACGCGACCGTCTGATAGACCTCCTCGTCGAGTTTCCCATCGACGGTCAGCGGCCGCTCGAGTCGAATGGCCCGCACGGTCGCACGGCCGGCGCTGTCGCGATTCACCACGGCGGGCACAACCGGCGCCGCTGGCCCGTCAATGGTCGGCGTCTGCGCCGAGGCGGCAACCGCATTCAGGCAGAGCCACCAGAACACCAGAACGCACCATCGCGAGCGCGTCATTTCAGAATTTTCCAGCGACGCGGCTGGGGCGTTTACGACTGGTCCGCCTGGTCACCTTGCGCGGCCGATACGTGACGTCTCCCGAATCGAGCGTCTGTTCGCAGTGTGCGCAGTAATAGGCGAGCTCGATCGGGTGGTCGCAGGTCTTGTGAGCCAGTTGCCGCGGCGTGTCCAGGTGGCGCGAGCCCCACACGATCAGCGCGCCAACGACCGGCCGCAGTTCTATCCCGGCGGACGTGAGCGAATACTCCGCCCGCGGTGGATGATCCGAATAGATCCGGCGCTGGATCACGCCGCGCTCTTCGAGCAGCTTCAGGCGCAGCGACAGAACGGCCGGCGCGACGCCCGCGAGCGAGGTACTGAGATCCTGGAACTTCTGGGGGCCGCGCAGCAGGTCGCGGACGATCAGCAGCGTCCAGCGCTCACCGAGAAACTCCAGTGACCGGGCCATCGGACAGACCTGTCCGTATTCCTTCGCCATGGCCGAAGAGTATAGCGGGTGTAAGTTCTAAAAAGATAGTCAGTACGTTACGAAGACAAACTTTCAGTCTGCGTTGAAAAACGTCACCATGCCGCGGGTGTCCGACAGGATGCCCGAGGTGGTCAGGTTGGCGCCGCCGGTTCCGGTGATCTCCGTGACGATGCCGTTGTTCATGTTGAACGCGTGGTTCTTCGTACCGGCGCTGCAGTTCGTGAAGACGACGGTTGAAAAGACCGGCAGGATGGACGAAATGCCTTCCACGATCCATTCCGCCGTGGCGCCGATCGACGTGACGCCGGCCGGCGGCGTGATGCCGATGCTCGTCGCCTGGTTGGTGGTCTTGTTCAACATCGAACAGAACCCGTGGTTCGGCTGGTTGGCGCAGACGAGCACGGTGATGTAGTCGCCCGGCTTGATCGGAAAGTTCATCACCTTGATCGCCGGCAACGTAACCACTCCGTCCACACCCAGTGATCGATGGTCTGCCCGGTCACCGTCGCCGCGGTGCCGGCCTGCAGCACCTGGTTGTTGCCGAAGCCATCGATGCCGACCCAGAATCCGACGGTCTGTGCCGCCCGCCGGTTCATTCGGAATGGGCGTGATGTTGGGAATGAACCACTCGCCGTAGACGCTCACCACCGGTTCGGGAGGATTGAAGTTGACCGGCTTCACCACGCCCCGCCCAGCCGCTCGGGCTGAACCGCAGGGCGTTCGCGCGCTTCTTGATCACCGGCCGTTTCCGTCGGGTGAGCGTGTGGTCGATGGCGATTTCCGCGGTGATGAATGTCGGCTTCGACGAGAACACGTTATCCCACATCGCCCTCAGCTGCGGTTCCTTGCGGCGTCCGGCCGGCGCGGTAAACCGTGCTTGAGCAGCATCCGCGGCGGCGGCGTCGTCAGGATCGAATCCGTACGGCGGCGCCGCGTAGGTCCTGAAGTGTTTCATCGCGTCCTTGTCACTCATTCTTTTTGGCATGTTTTCGCTCCCGTCGTTTCTTTGATTTCGATCCCGGAATCTCGATCACCGCGGATTTGCGTCCGGTCAGGACATGATCGACTGCCACGACCGCTTTGATGAACGTGGGATTGGAGGAGCCAGGAGTCGCGTCCTCGTACGGGGTGTAGTGTTTCAGCGCCTCCTTGTCGGACATCACGCGCGCCTTGCGCTTGGCCATGAACTGCTCTCCACTCTTCTGTAACGACCATTCACTGAGACCGCCGCCCGAGCCTTGCCTGGGCGGGCACACGTCTGATGAGGCGCCTCAACGTCGAACTGTTCACGCGGGCCGGGCTCGCCGGCATGACGGCGTCGAGGCCGCCGCTGCCACGGCGCCCGCGCCGTGTCGCCTCGAACATCGACGCAAACATCCCCTTCGTCATCCGCGGCGCCGTCTCCAACGAACGGCGCTCCGATGCGGCGGCGGGCCGCGACGCGCGCGCCACGTCGTCGGCGACCGTCAGCACGGACTGGCATTGCTGGTTGAAAGCGGCTTCCGACGCTGCGGCGCAGAGAGAGGCGACCTCGCGGCCACCAGCTCGCTCCAGCACGCGATGGAAGAACGAGTACGCGCCCGTACCGCTGATCGCGCGCTCGTCCGGTGCGGTTCTGTCGACGATGAGACCGATGTAGGAAAACTCTTTGCGGAACGCCGCATCGACGAACCAATGCGGCGAGCAGCGCGCGTCGCCCACCAGTCCCGTGTCGGCGATGAACAACGCCGCGGTGCACAGACCGGCGACTTCCGCGCCGGCAGTGGACTGCTCCCGCATCCACGGGATGAAGCCGCATTGAGGCGCAGCCCTTCGGCGATATTGCCGGCCAGCGACGGGACGATGACGAGATCGGTGGACGCAGTCTCCGCAAGCTGGAGATCCGGCGTCACGGAACACTGTCCGCCATACAAGTCGACACGATCCGTCGTGCCCACCAGGTGAACGTCGAAGATCGCGTCACCGCCGCGCGCGAGCGCGTGATCGTTGGCCTGGTCGAGAATCGTGAAGACGCTGACCACGCTCTCCTGTACCGCGCTTGCAGACGGTACCAGGATGGAGACGTGGATCATGGGCGGTTGTTGCTGAATGGTTGAAGAGCGATCAGCTTACGTCAAATGATCGTGGCGAAATCATCGATGCGCGCGCGGGAAGCTGAAGTGTCTTGCGAGCAGCCGCAGCCACCTCGACAGCACACTATTCAGCACGAGTTATAGACAACATCCTTAATTCAGCGGCTATAGTTCCGCATCGACCTATCTCAGGAGGAAGACCGTGAGCCGACGCGTGTTGTGGGTTGGGATTCCTCTGTTCATGGCGCTCCACGCGGTCTCGGCCGGGGCACAAGCACTTCCTGCCGCGGCCGGCGCCCGCGAGCTCAAGGTCATTCTGCTCGGAACGGCAAGCGGACCGACGATCAACCCGCAGCGGTTCGGCATCAGCACGCTGGTCGTGGCCGGATCCGAACGATTACTCTTCGATGCCGGCCGCAGTTCGCTGACGGCGCTCGCGCGGCTGGACATCAACCCGGCCGACGTCACGAAAGTGTTCCTGACCCATCTTCATTCCGATCATGTGTTCGCCTTGCCGGAACTGTATCTGGCGCCATGGGCGTCGCAGGGCCGCCAGGTTCCGTTGCAGGTATGGGGACCGCAGGGCACGCAGTCGATGATGAAGCATCTCCAGGCCGCGTTTGCGTTCGACATTCACGTCAGAAGAGATCTCGACGAGAAGTTTCCGGCGAACGGGATCAAGGTGGTCGCTCACGACATCCGCGAGGGAATGGTGTACGAAGCGAACGGCGTTACGGTCACCGCGTTTCTCGTCGATCATGGCCAGGTCAAACCGGCGTTCGGCTACCGGATCGACTATCAGGGGCGATCGCTGGTCATCTCCGGAGATACGAAGCCATCCGAGAACCTGATCAAGCATTCGCAAGGCGTCGATCTCTTGATTCACGAGCTGGGGCGATGGAAGGACGACCCGCTGATGACCGGCGCGCCGGATGAATTGCTGCCCAATTCCCGCCAGACCCGCGGCCAGGTCAGGACGATCGCCGCGCACCACACCGACGGCGCCGAAGCGGGCCGGGTGTTCGAGCGGGTCAAGCCGAAGCTGGCTCTTTTTTCACACTACAACGTCGCACCCGCGGCCACGCTGCCGCTCGTGAGACAGAGCTACAACGGCCCGGTGGAATTCGGGGAAGATTTGATGACCATCGACATTGGCGAGGATGTCATAGTGCACCGGTTCGCTGCGGCGGCTCGATAACCCGAATCAACGACCCGATCAGGAGGACGCCAATGATGGATCCGCTTCGACGCAAAATACTCAAGACCGGCGCCGCCGCGACGGTCGTGGCCGCGGCGCCGCGCATGCTCGCGCAACAGGCCGGCCAGGGAGGAAAAGCCATGTCCTTCTACGAAAAAGGTCCCGTCCGCATCCACTACGAGGAGTACGGCGACGGGCTTCCCGCTGCTGCTGATCGCCGGCGGCGGGTTGAACTCGACGATCGCCGGCCTGAATAGCCCCTTCAACGCGATCGATGAATTCAAGGGCGAGTACCGCTGCATCGCGGCGGACCTGCGCAACGCCAACAGCGGCCAGTCCTCAGGCCCGCTCGAGATCGACCGGCCGTGGGATTCCTACACCGACGATCATCTCGGCGTGATGGATCACCTCGGCATCGACAAGTTCATGGTGATGGGCTTCTGCATCGGCGGTCCCTTCATCTGGAACCTGCTGCGGCGCGCGCCGAATCGGGTGGTCGCGGCCGTCCTGGCGCAGCCGAGCGGCTCGCGTCCCGAAGCGCGCGATCTGTTCTACGAGACCAACTCGACGGGGTGGGGACCCGAGCTGATCAAGCGCCGGCCCGAGATCACGAAGGACGTGGTCGAGAAGTTCCTGACCAGGATGTACCGCAACAACCCGGACTTCGTCTTCACGGTGACGCGCGATTTCGTGCGCACGTGCCAGACGCCGGTCCTCATCCTGCCGGACGACATCCCGGCGCATCCGTACGCGGTCGCCATGGAAGCGGCGATGCTCGCGCCGAACGCCGAGGTGAGCATATTTCCGTGGAAGGAGCCGAAGGAGCGGATTCCTCTCGCGATACGCCAGATCCGTTCGTTCCTCAAGGCGCATCGACCCGCGTAGACGGCGAGCCACGAAGACACGTACGAAGAAACCCCTTGATGGATTCCTTCGTGTCATCGTGCCTTCGTGACTCTGAATTGATGCGGTTTTCAGTTACAGCTAAGAACACGCTACGGTCGTGAACCGGTTTTCGGCGCCGAAGCCGACGGCGGGGGCGGCGTGACGCCCTCGCGCAGCATGACGTTGCGGATCGTGGCCTCGGTGACCGCAGAGCGAATGATGCTCATCGACGAGGGGATGCCAATCGTGATGTCGAGCGGCGTCCGGCCGTCGGCGTTCCAGTGATTCCAGACGTCGATCTTCGCGCCGGCGCCGGCGAGGTATTCCACGACCGACGGCACGTGCTTGTACGCCGCGCCGTGCATGGCGGTTTCGCCGTGGTTGTCGACGGCGTTGATGTCGTTGCCGAGTTCGAGCGCAACTTTCACCGCCTCGAGCACTTCCGGCTCGGTGCCGGGATCTTCTCCAGGAGCGGCGGTGCCCAGGCCGGCGGCGACAATCAACGGCGTGGACTCGTCGGCGTTCGGGCAGACGCGGATTGGCGCCAAGACTCGCGAGCAGCCGCATGTAGTCGGCGTCGGCCGTGCGCGCCGCAAGCAGGAACGGCGTGCCGCCGATGAAGTTCAGCCGCGTAATGCCCGCCGGCGGCCGCTTGGTCACGCGCGCATCGGCATTCGCGCCGTGCGCAATCAACCGCCGCGCCAGTTCCAGGCTGGTCATCGTCCCGGAACCCTGCGGCGGCGGGTTGTTGCTGCCGGCCACGCCGGTCTTGCGGACCCAGGTGAGTTGGTGGAGCGCGGTCCATCCCTGCGGCGCGGCGTTGGCATCGGCGCCGCGATCGAGCAGAAAGGCCGCGAGCTCGAAGTGCCCGCTCCCGACGGCCACCAGTAACGCCGTCAGCCCGGTTTCCGGTGCCGGCGCCGGTTCGCTGCCTTCGGCGGTCCGTCTCGCAGGCGGCAGCAGCGATTCGTTGCGCACTGGCGCCCGCGTCGAGCAGCGTCCGCACCGCGTCCAGCCTGCCTTCCCTGACCGCAAACAACAGCGGCGTGAACCCGCCGTTCGACCGGGCGTGGATGTCCGCGCCGTGGGCGATCAACGATTGCACGACCGCCGCGTATCCGTTTGCCGCGGCCCACATGAGCGCGGTCTGACCGCGCCATGTTTCCTTCGCATTGACGGCGGCTCCGCGCGCGATCAACAGGTTCACGCTCTCGACGCTGCCGGACCGCGCCGCAGTCATCAGCGCCGTTTCCCCTTCCGTGCTGGTCGTATTCGGATCGGCGCCGCCGCCGAGCAGCAGATCGACGACCGCCGCATTGCCGGCCTCGCACGCCAGCGACAGCGGCTTCACGCCGTAGCGATTGGCGGCGCTGACGTTTGCGCCCGCGCCAACCAGCAATTTGACCATCGCCGGATCGGATCCGCGCGCCGCCCAGTGCAGGGCGGTCGTGCCGTCAACGTCGGCGGCGTTCGCGTCCGCGTGCTTCGCGAGCATCGCCGACACGGCCGGGCGATCGAGATGTTTCACCGCATCGACGAGCGTCGCCTCGTCGGCGCCGGCCATGGCGGCCGCCGGCCGCATCGCGAGCAGCAGTCCAAGCGCAACGAGCATCATGCGGGACATGGACGGCCTCCTCGTCACAACGACACCGGCTCCACGACTTCGCCGGCGCGGCCCGTGCTGTCGACGAACGAATCGAGGCGCACGCCCATGTCGTCGAGCAGCGTGAGGTGCAGGTTCGCCAGCGGCGTGCCCTCCTGGTAGCGGAGGTGCCGCCCCGCCTTCAGGCGGGCGCCGCCCCGCGCCACCACGATCGGCAGGTTGGTGTGATCGTGAATGTCGGGATTGCCCATCCCGCTTCCCAGCAGGATCGTCGAATGATCGAGCAGCGAACCGTCGCCGTCGGGCGTCGATTTCATCTGTTCGAGGAAGTAGCCGAACAGCGAGACGTGGTACGCGTTGATCTTGGCGAGCTTCGCGAGCAGTTCCGGGTCGTTGCCGTGATGCGAGACCGGATGGTGCGGCTCCGGCACGCCGATCTGCGGATAGGTGCGCGTGCTCGCTTCCCGCGCCAGCTGGAACGTGCCGATGCGCGTGATGTCCGCGCGATAGGCGAGGACCAGCAGGTCGAACATCAGCTTCACGTGCTCTTCCCACGACGCGGGCACGTTGACCGGCCGCTCGAGGTCCGGCATCGGCGAATCGGCCGTCTGGGTCTCGGCGTGCTGGATCCGCCGCTCGACCTCGCGAATCGCATCCAGGTACTCGCCGACCTTCGTGCGATCGGCCGCGCCCAGCTTGTTCTGCAGCCGCGTCACGTCGCCCATCACCCAGTCGAGGATGCTGGCGTTCCGGCGCAGCTCGGCGCGCCGTTCGCCCGGTGATCCGCCGTCGCCAAACAGCCGCTCGAACACGACCCGCGGATCCGCTTCGGTCGGCAGCGGCGTCGTCGGCGGACGACCACGACAGGTTGTTCTGGTAGACGCACGCGTAGCCGTTGTCGCAGCTGCCGACTTGCGCGATGAGATCGGTGCCCAACTCCAGCGACGGAATCGGCTGAATCCCTGCCAATCTGCTGCGCTGCGATCTGATCGACGGTGGTGCCGAGCTCGTAGTCGCTTCCTTCCGTGCGCTTCGCCTTGGCGCAGCTCAGAAACGCACAATTCGCCGAGGCGTGGTTGCCGGTCGTATTGGCGTTCCTCAACTCGAGGTTGGAGACCACGGTCAGGTAATCGAGGTGCGGCGCCAGCGAGCTGAGCGTCGGCGAAAGTTCCGTGAGGCGGCCCACAGCCCCGGGCATCCACTGCGCCGGATTCATCCCCATCGGGATGTACACGTAAGCAAGCCGCCGCGACGGATTCGCCGCCGTCTGCGCCACCACGGACATCGCCGGGACCATGGCGTCGAGCACCGGCAACGCGATGGCGGCACCGAGGCCTCGCAGGAATGTCCGCCGTGGCAGCGCGATCTTCGAAATGATCATCGGGGTGTCCTCAATTGGCCTGCCGAACGCATTTGAAACGGCACGCTCGTGACAACACCCGTCACGATCGCCGAGAAATGGTTGTCGCTCGCGGCGGCCTGACGCCGGATTTGCCGGACCGCCGGCGCGTCGTAATCCTCGAGGCCGCGGCCAAGCGCATACGTCAGCAGCTTCTCCGTGACCGTACCGACGAAGACATCCGGCCGCTCGAGCAGCGCTTTTCGCAGCCCGGTGGCATCGTCGAAGGTCACGGCGCCGAACAGCGCACCGCTGACATCAATCGCGGCGCCGCCTTCGCCGGCCGGGCGCCAGCGGCCGATCGCGTCGAAATGCTCCAGCGACAAGCCGATCGGATCCATCAGCTGATGGCACGCCGCGCAGGCAGGATCCGCCCGATGCTGCACCATCCGCTCGCGCATCGTCAGCGCCCGACGTCCCGCTCTTGGCTTCCGCGAGCGCCGGAACGTTCGGCGGCGGCTCCGGCGGCGGCATGCCGACGATGGTTTCGAGGATCCATTTGCCGCGGCGAACCGGTGAGGTCCGCGTGGCATACGAGGTGAGCGTGAGGATGCTGCCCTGCCCGAGGAGACCGCCGCGCGGATCGCCGGCCGGCAACTCGACGCGCCGGAAATTGTCGCCCGCGACATTCGCGATCCCGTAGTGCCGGGCAAGCCGCTCGTTCAGGAAGGTGTAGTTGGCGCGCAGGAGATCGACGACATTGCGGTCGTCGCGCATCACGCTGTCGAACAGCAGCTCGGTTTCGCGCCGCATCGCGTCGCGGAGGTTCTGGTCGAAATCGGGAAACATCCGCGGATCCGGCGCCGCCGCATTCAGGTTCCGCAACTGCAGCCACTGGTCGGCAAAGTTCGTGACCAGCGCCTCGGCGCGGGGATCGCGCAGCATCCGCGCCACCTGACGATTCAGCATCGCCGGATCGCTCAGCTTGCCCTGCTCCGCCGCGTCGAGCAGCTCGTCGTCCGGCACGCTGCTCCAGAGGAAAAACGACAGGCGCGACGCGAGATCGAGGTCGCTGACGCGCGCCAGGCCCGAGTGCGGCTGCGCGGCCGACGAAGAACCTCCGTGCGGAGCCGGACCACGCTCGACCCTGAACAGGAACTGCGGACTCGCCAGCAGCGCCCGCACCGCCGTCTCGATGCCCGCGTCGAAACCGCCGTCGCGGCGCGCGTCCTGATAGAACGCCGAACGGCTTGACCAGATCCGCATCGCTCACCGGACCGCGATAGGCGCGGCGCGCCAGCGTCGCGATGATCCGTTTCGCGCACGCGTCGGTCTCGTCGTGACAGATGAAGATGCGGCGCCGGCTCGGCGTGTCCCCGGTCCGGGTCTCGCCAAACGGCCCGGCGACCGCGACCGAATGCACGCCGGGCTGCACGCGCGGATGCCGATCCTGGTTGAAATGCGCCTGGTACGGCTGCTGCGTGGTTTCGATCAGCGCGGCGTTCTTCCGCACGAATGTCGCTGCGACGGCATGCGGCCCGGCCGCCACGTGCAGGCGAATCTCGAGCCCCTTGTCCACGTCTTCGTCGGCGTAGTACTGACCCAGCCGATTCCGGCTCGGCGCAATCGTGAACTGCTGCACGCGCGCGCCGTCGAGCAGAATCTCCAACTCGTGCGGCTCGGTCAGCCCCTCGACGTTCTCGTTCCGGTTGCGCGCAAGCTTCACCTGAATCTGGTACTCGCCGTCGAGCGGGAACGTATGCGTGAAGAGAATCCCGCCGCGCGTCCCGAGCGGCAGTCCCTCGACGTGCTCCTCCTGCGTGAGATCGGGCGGAAGGACGACGACGCGGCTGGCGGGTGTCCGGAGGGTGCTGCCGACCGCCACGCGCGCGATCTTTTGCGAGGCGGCGAGGTAGCGCTCCATCAGAGTGGGCGACAGACCGCTGACGCTCACGTTGTCGAAGCCGTGGCTCGCCTCGTCGACCGGCAGCAGCTCGGTGACATCCACGTCCAGCGCCAGGATGTCGCGGATGGCGTTGCGGTACTCGGTGCGGTTCAGGCGGCGGATCGGATCGACGCGCCCTGGCGTCGGATTGAGCGCGGCGGCGCGGTCCAGCGACGATTCGAGCGATGCAATCAGCCGGTCGAACGACGCGTCGTCGGGGCGCGGCGCACCAGCCGGCGGCATGGCGCGCGCTCGAAGCTTGCGGACGACATGTTCCCAGAGCCGGGTGTCGCTGGCCGCGTTCATCGGATCCGCAGCATCGAGCGAGACGCCGCCGGACTTCGTCCGCTGATTGTGGCAGCGGACGCAATATTGAGAGACGAGCTCGCGTTCGGGAGAGGACGGCGCGGGAGACTGGGCCGCGGGCCGGATCGCGGTGACGTGAGCACCGGCCAGCACGCATACCGTTGAAACCGCCGCTGCGATCGCTGCGCGTCTCACCATCTGCCTCCAGGCTTGACGTCCAGGGATGTGCGCGGGCCGGCCCCGCCGTTCTGGTCCGGCCCTTATGCGGCCATTATGCGCGAATCGACCGGGGGCCGGCCTCGGAAAATGGCGCGCGCGTTCCGCCTCCAGTTACTCCCGGTCAGACGCCGTCCACGAGGCCGATGCGCCCCGTGCTGTCGCCCAGGTTGTCGATCGGCACGCCGACCCTGGAGAGCAGGGACAGCTGCAGATTCGTCAGCGGCGTGTCCTTGTCGCAGCGGAGATGCCGGCCCTGGGCTGGACCCGCCGGGCCGCCGGCCACGAGGATCGGCAGGTTGTCGTGCGTGTGCAGGTTGCTGTTGCTGATGCCGCAGCCGTAGAGCAGCGTCACCTGATCGAGCAACGTGCCCGTCGCCGTCCGGCGTCGCTTCGAGCTTCTCGAGGAAGTACGCCAGCTGCTCGACGTGGAACCGGTTGATCTTCGCGAGCTTCTCCATCTGCGCCGGGTTGTTCTGGTGATGCGACAAGCCGTGATGCGGATCGGAGATGCCGATTTCCGTGTAGGTGCGCGGACTCACTTCGCGGGACATCAGGAACGTGATCACGCGCGTGAGATCGCACTGGAACGCGAGCACCTGCATGTCGAACATCATGCGCGCGTGTTCCTTGAAGGTCGCCGGGATGCCGCCGGTTGGCCGCTCGACGAGCGGCAGCTCGATGTCGCTCTGCTGTTCGGCTTTCTGGATGCGCCGCTCGATGTCGCGGATCGCGTCGAGGTACTGCGCCAGCTTGCCGCGATCGTCGCTGCCGACGTCGCGCTTCAGGCGCGACGACCTCGCCGAGCAGCGAGTCGAGCACGCTGCGGTCCTCGCGAATGCGCGCGAGCCGCGCCGCGCGGGTCGTGTCGTCGCTGTCGCCGAACAGGCGCTCGAACACCGCGCGCGGCTGGTTCTCCATCGGCAGCGGCGTCGTCGGATTCCGCCACGACAGCGTGTTCGCGTACGCGCAGCTGTAGCCGGCTTCGCAGGCGCCAATGAGCTCGTTGGAATCGATACACAGCTCGAGCGAGGTGAGCTGCGTATCCTTGCCCGAGCTCGCGCGCCGCGAGCTGATCCATCGAGACGCCGGCGCGAATGTCCGGTCCTTCGGTCTTCTTCGGATGCACGCCGGTCAGAAACGTCGACGCGGCCCGGACGTGATCGCCGGTGCCTTCGCCGGTCGCCGGAAACGCCGGCTTGTTCGCCAGTCCGGTGACGATCATCAGGCGATTGTGAAACGGCGCGAGCGGCTCGAGGGTCGGCGTCAGGTCGAAGCCGCCGGCCGCCGACGCGGGCGTCCATTTTTCCATCTGGATGCCGTTCGGGACGTAGGCGACGGCGAGCCGCTTGATGCCCGCTTCGGCAGGCCAGCGCGCGCGAGCCGAACGCCGGAACCATGCTGTCGAGAAACGGCAGCGCCAGCGTCGCGCCCATGCCTCGCAGGAACGTGCGGCGCGGTAAGAATTTTCCAGTAATGATCATTGCGTAGCTCCTTCGACGTCACGATTCCGCATCTGGAACGGCACGCTGTTCACAATCCCGGCGATGACCGCCGACCAGCTTGTAGTCGTCGGCCGCCGCGCCCTGCACGATCTTCCTGACCGCCGGCTCGTCGTAGTATTCGACGCCCCGGCCGAGCGCATACGTCAGCAGTTTCCGTGTCACCGTTCCGACGAACTCCTGCTTGTGCGAGACCAGCGCCTCGACCAGCGTCGACGGACCATCGACCGTTGTACCATCGATCAGCGACCCGGACGCATCGATCACGGTGCCCGCTTCGCTCGTCCGCCACTTGCCGATCGCATCGAAATTCTCGAGCGCAAATCCGAGCGGATCCATGACCCGATGGCAGCTGGCGCACGCCGGATTGGCGCGATGCTGCTCCATGCGCTCGCGCACCGAATGCGCCTGCTCTCCGGCCACGTTTTCCTTGAGCGTCGGCACGTTGGGCGGCGGCGGCGGCGGCGGCGCGCCGAGGATGTTTTCGAGCAGCCATTTGCCGCGCAGCACCGGCGACGTCCGGTTCGGATACGACGTCACGGTCAGGACCGCGCCCTTGCCGAGAGCCCGCGCCGGGCCTCGTCGGTCAGCTCCACGCGCCGGAAGTGATTGCCGTAGATGTTCGGGATGCCGTAGTGGCGCGCCAGGCGTTCGTTGACGAACGTGTAGTCGCGCCGTGAGCAACTCCGGCAATCGGATGATCCTCGCGCAACTGGCTGTCGAAGAAGAGCGTCACTTCCTGCTCGAGCGCCAGCCGCAGGTTCTCGTCGAAATCCGGAAATTCGATCGGGTCCGGCGCGTGAATCCGCAGGTTGCGCAGGTAGAGCCACTGGCCCGCGAAGTTCTCGACGAGCGCCTTGGCCCGTCGATCCGCCAGCATCCGCTCCACCTGCTGCCGAGGACCGCCGGCTGCTTCAGCTGTCCCTTCAACGCGACGTCCAGCAACTCATCGTCCGGAACGCTGCTCCAGAGGAAGAACGAGAGGCGCGACGCCAGATCCACGTCGCTGATCCGGTATGGTCGCGGCGCTGGCCGACGCCGGCATGCGCTCGACGCGGAACAGAAAATCCGGGCTGACCAGCAAGCGGCGCAGCGTCGCTTCGATGGCGCCGTCAAATGACTCGTCTTTCCGCGACGCCTGATAGAAGTCCATCAGCGGCTGCACGTCGCGGTCGGCGACCGGCCGGCGGTAGGCGCGCCGCGCCAGCGTGGACACGATCTGCGCGGGCACACTTCGCCTCGACCGCGCTGGTCGCGCCCTCAGGCGGGCGGCAGACAAAAATGCGCTGGCGGCTCGGAGAATCGCCGGACCCTTTGATGTCGTAGGGGCCGCGCAGTTCGACGCTGCCGATCCCCGGCGGCAGGACCGCGTCGCCTGCGTACTCGTAGCTGGTCACCGCGTACGCCGGCCGCAACATCCCTTCGGGCTCGGCCGCCTTCTTCAGAAACGTCACGCCGAGGATTGCCGGTCCGGCCTTCGCGGAAATCTTGACTTCCGTCCCGTCGCCGGCGGGCGCGCGCGACGCGCGCGGCCGCGCCCCGCCGCCAGCGGCGGCATCGGCGCTCGCGGCCGCTTCGCCGATCGTCAACTGTCTGCACCTTCTCGCCGTTCAGGCGCACTTCCAGCACGTGCGCGTCGCCCAGGCCGCGGACCCGGCCGTCGTAGGTGCGATCGAGGAACACCTTCACGACGTAATCGGCGTCGACCGGAAAGTAGTAGCGAATCGCCAGTCCGCCGCGCGATCCGAACGGCAGATCCTCGCTGACGCGATCGTCCTGGCGCAGATACTTGTTCACCGAGAAGGCTTCCGTCGTCGGCCGCAGCGTCGGGTCGCCGACGGCGATGCGGCTGATGCGCTGCGCCGCCGCGAGATAACGCTCGGCCAGCATCGGCGACACCGACAGGACGTCGGAGATGTTGTCGAAGCCGTACCCCGAATCGTCGGGCGGCAACAGCGACGTGACATCGAGGTCGACGCCGAGGATGTCGCGGATGGCGTTGGCGTACTCCGCGCGATTCAGCCGGTGCGGCGCGGGCGCGCGGCCGGGATTCGGATGCGCCAGCGCCTGGCGATCGAGCGACGACTCGAGAAACGTCACGAGGCTCGCCGTCGTCGCGGCGATCCGGGCGCGGCGCGCCGGGCGGCGGCATCGTGCCGCTCCTCAGCTTGCGGACGACTTTTTCGAGCGTCTCCGCCGAATGCGCCGACGTCACCGAGGTTGATGCCCTGCAGGACGACGTCGCCGCTGTGCAGCCGCTCGCTATGGCAGCTCGCACAGTAGCGGCCGACGAGCGCCTGATTCGTCGCGATCTCGTCGGCGGTGGCCGCGGCGCCGCCGGCGCCTGGCGAGCCGCCGTCACGCCGACCGACGCGGCGGTCACCACGAGCGACAGGCCGAAGAAGAGCCGCGAGGTTCGCATCATCGTTGTTCTGCCGCCTTCTCGGCATACGCGCCGCCGAGATCCTTGCCGAGCGTCGTATCGGCGCCGAGACGCGCGAGCACCTCGCCGGTCTCGGTGTGCGCGATGAACGACCCCGCCTGATATTCGCCCTGCGTGATCAGCCACGGCGTCTGCCCGCGCTGGTTGATCGCGTTCATGTTGGCGCCGTGCTCGACCATGAACGGCGCCAGCATCGTGCCGCCGAAGTAGACCGCGCCGTGCAGCGCCGTCTGCCCCTTGTTGTTCGCGGCGTTGATGTCGAGGCCGAGATCGAGGCAGTACTGCACCGCGGCCTTCGCTCGTTCCTGCAGCACGGTCGTGTCGAGCGCAAACCAGCGGCGGCCGTACTTGTCCTGGCCTTCGACGAAATCGACGCCGGCGGCGACCATCAGCGGCGTCGTGCCGTCCGACGTATTGATCCAGGGATCGGCGCCCCACTCGATCAGCATGTGCATCGACCGCCAGATCGCCGTAGCTCGCCGCCCACCAGAACGGCGTCGCGCCCTGCGGAGTAATGTCGAGTCCGGTCTGCTGCTGGATGAAGCGCGACAAGCAGCGGCATCGCCTTGAACGTGCGCGCGTTGGGATCGGCGCCCTTCTCGAGCAGCGCCTCGCACGACCTTCGGCATCGCGCGCTGCACCGCCGAGTGGAGCGCGGTGCGTCCCGCTTCCGATTGATTCGGATCGACGCCCTGCGTCGAGCAGGAAGAGCGCCATCGCCTCGTGTCCGCTGTCGATCGCGACCAGCAGCGCCGACGCCTCGGTATCCGGCTTGAACGTGCGCAGCGCGTTGGTGTCGCCGGCGATGCCGTCGGGCGCGGTGTCGTTCACGTTGGCGCCCGCCTTCAGCAACCGCCGCGCGATCTCGATGTTCCCTTGCTGCGCGGCGAAGAGCAGCGCCGTGAACCGGTTCTTCGATCGCGCGCTGACGTCCGCGCCGCGATCGAGCAGCAGTCGCGACGACGTCGGCGTGATTTTCCGCGACCGCGCGCATCAGCGCCGTCTGGCCGGCGCTCGTCTCGGCGGCTTTGATGTCGGCCCCGGCGTCGAGCAGCGCGCGTGACGACGCGGGCGCTGCCGGACATGCGCCGCGATCATCAGCGGCGTCTCGCCGACGCTCGACGCGGCATTCGGATTCGCGCCGGCCTTGAGCAGCGCCTCGACCGTCGGCGCGCTGCCGTTCATCGCGGCCAGTGCGAGCGGCGTCACGCCCTGGTCGGTCGCCGCGTTGACGTTGGCGCCTGCGGCAATCAGCGCGCGGACCGCGTCGCGCGTCGTCCCAGTGCGCGGCCCAGTGAAGGGCCGTGGCGCCGTCGCCCTGGGTGCCGTTCACGTCGGCGTGCTGCTTGAGGAGCGATTGCAGTGCGGCGCGATCGCGGGCTTTCGCCGCGTCGGCCACACGCCGATCCGGCGCCGCCGCCGCGAGGCTCGCGGCGAAGGTCAGCGCCAATGTCAGGACTCCTACTCGATGCATCTGCATGTCCGTGCTTCTTACGGCAAGCTCAGGGCAACCATCTGTCCGCCCTGCAGCGTCAACGCCACGTACTGTTTACCGCCCGCGAGATACGTCATGGGCGTCCCGAGCGGCGAGGCGGGCAGCGCCACCTCGCCCAGTGTGGCACCGGTCTTCTTGTCGTACGCGATCAATTTCGCACCGGTGTCCGCGCCGCCAACCGCCGGGATTAGCCCGTAGACCAGCAACGTTTTCGTGATCAGCGGCCCGCCAGGTGAACCCTGGCCGCCCAGCGCAGGAAGGTCCACGCCGCTGAGCGCCGGATGCTTGCGAACGCGCTCCTGTCCCGAACCCGTCGGAACCTGCCAGGCGATATCGCCCGCGTTCAGATCGTAAGCCGTCATCCGGCTGTAGGGCGGCTTCACGAGCGGCAGTCCCTGCGGTCCAGCCGGAGGGGGCGGATTGGCCGGATGCACGCTGGGCTTGCCGATCTTTCCGTTCGGCACGTAAGGCAAAGGCGTCCCATCGAGCGGCGCCACCGTCGGCCAGCGCGCCATGCCCTCGGGCAATGGCGTCAGCGTCATCATCCCGGGCTGTGTCTTCGACGGCACGTAGAGATAACCAGTGTCCGGATCCGCGCCTGAACCGCTCCAGTTCGCGGAGCCGTTTCCAGTCGGCAGGTTGATCGTCCCGCGCATCAAGTCGTTCTTGTAGAGCGACGGCGGCGTGAAGAGTCCGCCGTACTTGTAGTGCGAGAGAATCTCGAGCGCCTGCTTCTTCAGCTCCGGCGTGAAGTCGATGAGATCGTTTTCCGTGACGCCCTGACGATCGAACGCCGGAGGCTTCGTGGGAAACGGCTGCGTCGGCGAGAGTTCCTCGCCGGGAATATCGGACGGCGGCACCGGCCGCTCTTCGATCGGCCACAGCGGCTGGCCGGTCGCGCGATCGAACACGTAGAGGAAACCCTGCTTGCTGGCCTGCGCGATCGCCTTGATACGCCGGCCGTTGACGGTGACGTCGAGCAAGGTCGGGGCGCAGGGGAAATCGAAATCCCACACGCCGTGGTGGACGGCCTGGAAATGCCACACGCGCTTGCCGGTCTCGACATTCACCGCGACCAGGCTCTCGCCGAAGAGACCATCGCCTTTTCTGAAGCCGCCCCAGTAATCGCTGTTCGGTGTCGTCAGCGGCAGGTAGACCATCCCGAGGTCATCGTCGCCGCTCATCATCGACCAGACGTTCACGTTGCCGGTGTAGCGGTTCGAATGATCCTTCCAGGTATCGGCGCCGAATTCGCCGTCGCGCGGCACCGTGTGAAAGGCCCACTTGAACTTGCCCGACTTCACGTCGAACGCTTCGACGTAGCCGGGCGCCCATTCCTTGATCGGCGTGCGATCCGACATCGACGATCCGACGATCACCGTGTCGCGCACGACGACCGGCGGTGAATCGACCGAGATGTAGTGCTGCTCGCCATCGACCAGGTGCAGCGTCTTTCGGCTGGCGCGAGGAACTTCCCGCGTCAGGTCCGCCTTGCCTCCCACGCCGAACGATGGAATCGGACGGCCGGTCTTTGCATTCAGCGCGATGAGATATCCGTCGAGTGTCCCGAACAGGATGCGTTCGTCATCCTTGCCGTCGGTCCAGTACGCGACCCCCTTCGACTGCCAGCCAAGGACGTCGGCCTGCGCGCCGTCCTTGTACGCTTCGGGGTTGTAGAGCCATTTCGTCGCGCCGGTCACCGGGTCCAGCGCGACGATCTGGTTGAGACCGCTGCTCATGTACATCACGCCGCGAACGACCAGCGGCGTGCCCTTGAGTCCGTTGGCGTGAAGCGGCATTTCCTCGTAACGAGGCAACGTCTGAAGCAGCTCGTGATCCGGCGAGCGCCACGTCCACGCCACCTTCAGGCTGCCGAAATTGCCCGGCGTGATTTGATCGAGCGGCGAGTATTTCTGGCTCCAGTTCGTGCCGCCGTAACTCGGCCACTCGCCCGCTGCCCGCGTCGATTGGGCAGAGAGCAAGGCGACGGCGGCTGCCACGCCGCCGAGGATCCCGACTGTACGAGCGACACGAACCATCGAGCTCACCTTCTAGAACGTGAACGACAAACTGAATCGCGCGATGCGCGGCGAATCGATCGTCTGCGGCTGCAGGAACGTCGGACCCGACACGAAGCTGATGTCCCACGGATTGGCGGCGTTGAGCGCATTGAGAATCTCCACGCTCGCGCGCAGCTTGCTGCCTTTCGACAACGCCATCGTCTTCGCCGCCCGCAGGTTGAGCAGATCGCGCGCGGCGCCGATCTGCGCGCCGAACGGCTCCATCCGGAGGGTAATGTTACCCGCGGATCCGACGGTCCGGAACAGGTTCGTGCGCTGTCCCTTGACGCCGTTGTAGATCTGGTAGGTCCCGGACAGATCGATCTTCCAGGGCAGCAGGTAGTTGCCGTTGATCTTCAAGCTCCAGTCCCACGTGGTGTCCCTGTCGAAGTACTCGTCGTTCGGGGTCTGGATGATGCCGACGATCGGACGGTCGTTCTTGCTGGCCGCTGCCGAGGCCAGCATGCCCCAGTGCCCGACCGTCCGCCGTGTGACGACGCCTTCGATGGTACTCAGGCGGATGTCGCGGTCGTTGGGCCGCGTCAGACGCTGGTTGCCGACGAACGCGCTCGAGGACACCGCGGGCCCGTAGCCATACACGTTCACGAAGCCGAGATCGTCCGGCGTGCCGGTCGACACCGTCAGGACCCGGATCCTGACGCGACTGCACCACGTCCCAGGCCGAGTACGGACGCAGCACGTTGACGCTGCGCGTACAAGTCGGCCTGGCGCACGTAGATGTAGCTCGCGCGCGCCGCGAGGTTGGGCCGGAGCTCGCGGTCGAGCGTCACCGTCGCCTCGTAGGTCTTCGGATCCTTGAGATCGGGATTGAGCAGGTTGTTGGCCGCGCCGCCGGCGATGCTGATGAAGTCGCACGCGGTGACACGTCGTGTCCAGGTTGGTTTCGCCCGGATCGTAGTCGCCGTTGCCGTTCAGATCCCGCCAGCGGTAGGTCGTCGTCGTGATCGTGTTCTTGTTGTAGAAGTCGGAGAACGCATCACCCGGCGAGTTGGCGAAGGCGCCGTACGACGCCTTGACGACCGTCTTCGTGTCGCCGAAGAGGTCGTAGGCGACGCCGAGCGCGAGGCACAACGCCCTTCCAGGTGATCGCTTCGACGCGCGGATAGGTGCCGGCGCTGCCGAACTGCCCCTGCTCTTTCGTCTGCTCCGGAACCCAGGAGTGGAACTGGTCGTAGCGCACGCCGAGGTTGACCGTCGTGCGCTGCCCGACGCGCCACGTATCCTGCACGAACATGCCGCCTTCGTTCAGCCGGTTCTTCGGCGCGAGCGGGAAGTTGTAGGTCTGAATCTGCGACGGCTGGTGCGCGACGCCGTTGATGGTGTCGAAAATCAGCTGGTAGTTGCCGTGTTTGCCGTCGGGGCGGCCAGTCGCGTAATCCTGGTACATCCACGCAAACCCGCCTTTGAGTTCGTGGCGGCCCAGCACGGAGCGTTCCGGGAAATAGGAAACGGAGCCTGACGGCCCCCAGCTTTTCCGCGGACGCGTGTCCTGAATGAGACTCGGGTCCCAGATTGAGCTGGGTGACGTTGTCGAGGGTCCGCGGTGCGTCCGGCGCCGATTCCTGCGCGCGGTAGGCCGCGAAATACTGCTGCTTGCCGACCATCAAGTTGTAGATCAGCCGTGGAGACGGCGTGCCCTGGATCTCACCTTTGATCTGGTTCGGATCCCACGACGAACGTGCGGCTGCCCGGATACGGCGTCAGGCGCGGGTTCGTGTCGGGATACGGATCGAAGAATTCGTGATGCTTCGAAAAGAAGCCGATCGCCTTGATCTTGCCGACTTGATAGGTGGCCTTGGCGGTGCGGTTCCAGTCCGTCGAATTACGGAAGGCCGGCACGTCGTCGCTCGTCATGAAGACGTTGTCCGGCCCGGGCGCCAGCGAGAACCCCAGCGCGCTGCGCTCCGATTTGCGCCAGCGCGCCGCCACGTAGAACCACAGCTTGTCCTTGATGACGCGGCCGCCCAGGTCGCCGGACAACTCGTTGCCGACCTTGAACGCGTCGCCGACGGTCACGCCCTGCGCTTTCAGTTCGGGGGTGATGTTGTCGCTCTGGAAATTGTCGCTGACGTTCTGGACTTCGTAGCGGCCGTGGAACTGATTGCCGCCCGACTTGACGATCATGTTCAGGAAGACGCCCGGGAGCGCCTGCTCCGCGGTGCCGCCGACGGTGACGATCTGCATCTCCTCGAGCGAACCGATGTCCGGGCCGTTGCCGGTGCCCTGGTCGATGGTCGCATCCTGGCGCGTATTGACGCCGTCGATCAGCATCGTCGACTGCCCGGTAATGCCGTAGTTGGTGTAGGCGCCGCCGCCGCTCGTGCCGCCGCCAAGGTCGGCCGAGAAGCGCGTGGACATGCCCGGCGTCGTGGCGAGAATGTCCTGGACGCGGCGCGTGACCGGCAGGACTTCGGTCAGGAACTGCGCCGAGAGATTGACGCTCGGCGCCGCCGCGGTCGTATCGACCACCGGACTCTGGCCGGAGACGGTGATCGTTTCGGCGACCGCGCCGACCTTCATCGACGACGTTCAGCTCGGCGGAGAATCCGGCGGTGAGGTGGACGTCTTCGCGCACGTGGCGCTGAAAGCCGGCGAGCTCGTAGGCGACCGTGTAGTCGCCGATCGGCAGCTCGGAAAATCGATAGAGACCTTCCGTGTCGCTGACGGCCGTCAACTGGCCGCCGATCAGCGCCGGACTGGTCGCCGTGACGCGTGACCCCCGGCAGCGTGGCACCGCTCTCATCGGTGAGGCGGCCACGGATGTTGGCATTGCCGGCCGTTTGCGCGAAGAGCGGCGTCACGCCGATGCCGAGCGCAAGGAGAAACCATCCCGCGATCCTTCTCATGGTGAAAGCCTCCTGAACTGCCTGGTGCGATGACGGGCCTGCAACGACCCGTCTCGTGGTCTATTCCAAACCGAATGCGAGCAGGACATTGCCCGGCCGTCCGCCGTACGCGCCGTACCCCGAGTTCACGAAGACCATGCCGCCGACCACGGTGGGCGCCGGGCCGATCAGCGAGGCGCCGCGCGCCGGCACCTTGTTCACCGTGTCGAACGCGCGATTGGTGTCGTAGGTCCACAGCACCGCGCCGTCCTTTGTCGAGAACGCGCGAATGCCGCCGTCGTTGGACCCTGAAAAAATGACGCCCGGAATCACCGTGATCGCCGCGGACTGCGCGGCGTTGCAGGCGGGCGCGCTGCCGCAGAGCGGCGGCGGCGGCGCCGCATACCACGATCGCTCGCCGGTCGTGAGCGTGACGGCGTGCAGGCCTCCGGGATGAGCGCCGCGAATGTCCGACACCGGGAAGTAGGCGTGCTCGGCGTCCACCGCAGTGCCCCACTCGATGCCGCCGAGCGCACCGCCTTCGGCCGCGCGGTACTGCCAGAGGACGTCGCCCTGGCGATCGGGATCGATCGCCCAGCCGACGCCGGACTTCTGGCCGATGACGATCACATCCTTGCCGCCGGGCAGCGTCGCCAGCGTCGGCGGCGTGCCGAAGTCGAAGTCGTCGCCGGCGTCAGGATCGAGGCAGTTGCTGCTGCCCTTCCGGCACGGGAAAACATCCTGGGCGGTCATCTGGTGTGACCAGCGGATGGCGCCGGTCTCCATGTCGAACGCCATAACCGCATCGCTCGTCGGCAGTTGCGGACCCGAGTACCTGGTTTCCGGTCGACGCGTAAATCAGTCCGCGCTTGGCGTCGACGGTCGGAGCGGTCCAGATCGGCGCACCGGACGGCCCATACAGCGTCTGCCCTGCGGCATTGGTGCCGCGGGCTTTCAACGGCTCGCTGATCGTTGGCGTCTGCCAGACGACGGTCCCCGTGTGCGCATCGAGCGCCGCGAGGCTGCCGCGGAACGTGCAGCATCCGTAGTCCGCGTTCCCCGCCATGGATTCTTCGAGCGACGCCACCGGCACATACAGGCGATCGCGAAACAGCGTCGGCGATCCGGTGATCCGGCCGTACGGGATGGGTCTCGAGCGCACGCATCCAGATCAGCGCGCCCGTGCCGGCGTCAATCGCGTAGACGTTGCCGGACAGATCGCCGAAGTACACGGCGGAGCCCTGCCCGTCGGCGCGTGGTCCGATCGAGATCGCCGAGCGCACCGCGCTCTTCGCCTGGTAGGTCCAGTAGGTGCAACCAGACTTCGCATCGAGCGAGTAGACCGCGCCGCTGTGGCTGCCGACGAAGACGCGGCCGCCGGCGACGCTCGGCTGCGAGAAGGCAAGACTCGAATCGGGGAATCCGAACGCCCACTTCAGGACCAGGTGCGGGACCTGCGCGCTCGTGAGACCCGCCTGCGCGGCCGTCTGCGCGTGCGTGTTGGTCTCGCTCGGGCTCCATCCGCTCCACCCGGGACCGGCGGACGCATCGAAACGCGCCGGCGAGGGGCAGCGGCCGGCTGACATGTCAACGGCCGGCGCATCGAACGGCTTGCCGGTCGCGTAGGCCACCACGGCGCGACGCTCGGCGCCGGTCAGCCGTGCGCCCTGCATGCGCATCGCGCCGGTGAGCAGCGCATCGAACACCGCCTGCGTCGATCGCCCGCGCAGCGACTCGAGGCTGGGCGCCCGCGATCCGGCCGCGCCGTCATGACACGCGGCGCAGGCGCGGTTGAACACGGCGGCGCCGTCCGCGTCCTGGGCGCGCGCCGGGGACGCGATGACGATCGCGATGACGACACCGAGCGGGAGCAGTCTTTTCGCCATCCCGGCTCGACCAGTTCTTCGACTTTGGCGACGGTCACCTCCACCCCGTCGCAATCACGGGATGGAAGAGTGACCAATTGGCGGTGTTGACAATACGGCAGGATAACCGTAAATTCCTTCAGAAAACTGAGGTGACCGCGCGAAATATTGTCCGCGGCCGTGCGCTTGGTGGTTCGTTATTCACTGAATTACGGCAGCGCCAGCGCGACCAGTTCGCCGGGACGATCGGTCCAGCCGGTCGCGACGACGATGTACTGCTTGCCCTGCCACATGTAGGTCATCGGCGGCGCCGTGACGCCGGCCGGCAGTTCCATCTCCCAGACCACCGCGCCGGTCGCCTTGTCGAACGCGCGGAATTTCTTGCCGCCGCCGTACGGCGGACCGCCGCCGGGATCGGTGTTGAACCCCTCGCCCATGAACACCAGCGACTTGGTCGCCATCGGCCCGACGCGGCCCGGGTTGCCGAGCGGCGGAAGATTCAGATCCTTGATGGCCGGATGATCGCGCGGGCCGTCGCCGTTCGCGACCGTCCACTTGATCTCGCCCTTGTTCAAATCGATCGCGACGAGCCGGCCGTAGGGCGGCTTGAACATCGGCAGTTTTTCCGGACCGACGACCGGCTCCCAGGCGCGCCGGACGAAGTTCATGTTCGAGCCCTCGGGCGGCGGCACGAGCTGCACGATGATCGGCGAATGGTGCGACGGCACGTAGAGGATGTTGGTCTCCGGATCGAGCGCCGCGCCGGGCCAGTTGGTGCCGCCGTACGTGCCGGGAATATGGATCGATCCCTTCTTGCCGGCGCCGATGCCCTGGCCCGGAACGACCGCCGGAAAGAAGATCGGCCCGTAGGCGTAGTCGGACAGGATGTGAATCGCCTCCTGCCGGAGCTGCGGGCGTGAAGTCGATCAGATCGTCGACGGTCACGCCCTGCTGGTCGTACGCGAACGGTCTTCCGTGCGCGTCGAGCGGCACCGGCTGGGTCGGCGAATACCACTCGCCCGGCGCGTCGCCTTTCGGCACCGGACGCTCTTCGATCGGCCACACCGGCTTGCCGTTGGTGCGATCGAAGACGTAGAGAAACGCCTGCTTCGACGGCTGCGCGAGCGCCTTGATCCGGCGTCCGTTGACGGTGATGTCGGCGAGAATCGGCGGGCACGGGAAGTCGTAGTCCCACATCCCGTGATGCACGCCCTGGAAGTGCCACAGCCGCTTTCCGGTCGCGGCATCCGAGCGCGACGATGCTCTCGGCAAACAGGTTCGCGCCGGGACGATGGCCGCCGTACCAATCGTTGGTGGGCGTCGTGAGCGGCAGGTACACCTGGCCGAGCTCCTCGTCGCCGCTCATCGTGCCCCACACGTTGGTGTGGCCGGTGTAGGCCCACGAATCCTTCTCCCACGTCTCGTTGCCGACTTCGCCGGGCCGCGGAATCGTGTGGAACGTCCACAGCAGCTTGCCGGTCTTCGCACGTCGTAGCCGCGGACGTCGCCGGGCGGCGCTTCCATCTGCACCGGCCGCGCGGCGCTGTTGATGTCGCCGACCACCGAGCCGACGACGACGACGTCGCGGACGATGATCGGCGCCGATCGCCAGCTGTAGCCGTCGAATGCGCGGCTCAGCCCGAGACGCAGATCGACCTGGCCGTTCGCGCCGAACTCGGATACGGTTCGCCGGTCTTCGCGTTCAAGCGCGACGAGATAGGCGCCGGTGACGGCGAGAATGCGCCCGTCACGGCCATCGCTCCAGTACGCGACGCCAGCGATCGCAGCCGCCGATCGGCGGACCGCGGCGTGCGTGGGCGGCGGTCTGTCGAGCCAGACGACTTTGCCGGTCGCCGCGTCGAGCGCCGCGACCGTGCCCATCCCGGTGCTCATGTAGACGAGGCCGCCGACCATCAGCGGCGTGTTCTGGTAGTTGGTCGGCGCCGGCCGGAGATTCGGCATCGCCTGCTTCAGGGCGTCGGGATTCGCCGACTGCCGCCAGGCGATCTTGAGGTTCTTGACCGTGTCGCGTTGATCTGATCGAGCGGCGAGTAGCGGGTGCTCGCCTTGTCCGCGGCCCACGCACGCCACTCGCCGTCCGCGGCGGCGGATTGCAGTTGGCGCGGCGGCGCAGCCACGAGGCCGGCGCCCACCAGGAACATCAGCACACGAACGCGCCGTTTCATGAAGGCCCTCGTCAGAAACGGAGTTGGCGCAGTTTACACCTTTGGCCGACAGCCTTTCGTGATATCCATCTCCCGATGCCTCTCTACGACTTCGAGTGTCAGTCCTGCGGATTTGTCTTCGAACGGCTGGTGTCCGCTTCAGCCAGCGCCGAGTGTCCCTCGTGCGCCAGCAGCCAGGTAAACGGCTTCCCTCTACCTTCGCGATGTCGATTGCGGCGACCCGGAAGGCGCACCTGCAATCCGCGCGAAAAGCGAACAAAAGCCGCGAAAGACAAGCAGATCGCCGATCGGGAGGCCGAGCACAAGCATCATCACGACCATTAGGCCAAGAGCGCAAAGGTGAAGAATTCGAGAGGGCGTCGCGAAGCGACGCGCGGCGTCGTGCCGCGCGGCCCGTCGATCCGCTCCGCGGGCTCTGCGGTCAACGTGCGGCTGTGACGACCCGCACCTAACGAACCCCTTGCGAAATGACCCTTTTGACCGAAAGTAAGGGCCATATACCGCGCATGCGTGGCGGCGCGCCACGCGGAGGAATAGAGCTATGCCTGCACGACCGGGTTCACGCCTCGCGATGGGACGTGTGGCGTTCGTCGCCCTGATCGGTCTTGGCGGTGCGGCCGCTTTTCACTGCAGGCGCCACTGGCGGGACAGCAGCCGGCGGCAACCCAGCCGGCCACGGCCCCGCGCGTGACGTTCACCAAGGACATCGCGCCGATTCTCCAGCGCAGCTGCCAGAACTGCCACCGCCCCAACTCGCTGGCGCCGATGTCGCTGCTGACCTACGAGCAGGCGCGGCCCGTATGCGGCGGCGATCAAGCGCCGCACGAGCATCCGCAGCAAGCAGGGCACGATGCCGCCGTGGTACATCGAGAAGGGCATCGGCATCCAGCACTACAAGAACGACATCTCGCTGAGCGACGAGGAAGTCGCGACAGATCGCCCAGTGGGCGGACAGCGGCGCGCCGCAGGGCAATCCCGCCGACATGCCGCCGCCGCTGAAGTTCGCCGACGGCAACGAATGGACGATCGGCACGCCGGACCTCGTCGTCAAGACGCCGCCGGTCAGCGTGAAGGCGGTGCAGCCCGACTGGTGGGGCCCGGCCGGTTTTGCCGACACCGGGCTCACCGAAGATCGCTACGTCGTCGGCGGTCGAAATCAGGGAAGTCAACGACCAGCAGGGCAAGGCGACGCGCGTCGAACACCGTCGGCGGGCTGTTCATCTTCCACCACGCGCTCATGGGCGTCGAAGTGCCCGGCGGCCCCGCGTCGCCCGGCGGCTGGCCGGTGCACGAAGTCGGACGCAACGCCGACGTCTTCAATCCCGATTCGGGAAAACTGCTGCGCGCCGGCTCGCGCGTCGGTTTCGGGAACGTCCACATGCACGCGAACGGCAAGGACACGACCGGCCATCTCGAGATCGCGTTCAAGTTCCACCCGAAGGACTACAAGCCGAAGTTCGTCGAGCGCCTGATGCCGATCGGCACCGGCGACATCGATATCCGGCCGATGGAGTCGGGGCAGAAGGTCGAAGCGTTCATGACGCTGACGCAGCCGACGAAGGTCACCGTCTTCGAGCCGCACATGCACGCGGCGGCGGTGCGCATGTGCTTCGACGCGATCTTCGGCTCGCGCATGGAAACGCTGAGCTGCTCGGGCTACGACCACAGCTGGGTGCGCGCCTATCAGTACGAAGACGACGCGGCGCCGCTGCTGCCGCGCGGCACGATCCTCCGCGTCACCGGCTACTACGACAACACGCCGGCCAACCGGAACGTCGTCGATCCGCGCAACTGGTCCGGGCTCGGCCACCGCTCGATCGACAACATGAACATCATGATCATGCAGGGCGTGTCGCTGACCGACGAGCAGTTCCAGGCGGAAGTGAAGGCGCGGCGCGAGCATCTGAAGCTCAAGCCGGGCGAGGACGCGCCGGGATGTCCGCTGTGCGCGTTCGAGACGATTCCGGCGCGGCGCAGCCCGCGAGGACGGGACAGCAGTAGCCATGCTGCGTCGCCGCGGATCGCGCGTCTGGGTTGCGATGCTCTGCGCATCCGCGTCGCGGGGATTGGCCTCGTGACGGTCGGCGCGCAGGTGCAGCCGGCCGTCGCCAACATCACGCCGGTCTACGAAGGCTGGCTGCCGAATCCGGACGGTTCGTTCGAGCTGCTGTTCGGCTACATCAATCGGGAGTGGAGCGGCGAGACGCTACATTCCGCTCGGCCCGAACAACACCATGGAGCCGGGCGGCCCGGATCTCGGCCAGCCGACGAACTTCTTCCCGCGCCGCAATCGCTTCACGTTTCAGGTCCACGTGCCGAAGGACTTCGGCACCAAGGAAATCGTCTGGACGCTGACGAGCAAGGGGAAGACCGAGAAGACCTACGGCACGCTCAAGCCCGACTACGTGCTCGACGACACGTCGATCATGTCGAACATCGGCACCGGCGGCGGCTTGAGCACGACGCCGGACATGGTCGGCAACAAGGCGCCGGTGCTGACGGTCGAGGGCCCGAAGAGCCGCACCGCGAAAGTCGGCGAGCCGGTCGCGTTCGCCGCCGTCGCGACCGACGATGGGAAGCCGAATCGGAAGGACATGCCGGCGCGGCTCGGCGGCGACTACTCGCTGCCGGCCACGGCGAACGGCCTGCGGCTGTCGTTCTTCGTCTATCGCGGTCCGGCACGGCGGTGACATTCGATCCGCCGCAGACCGAAACCTGGGAGAACACGCGCGACGGCGGCAACTCGCCGTGGTCGGCCGGATTCAAGACGCCGCCGGTTCCGGAAGGCAACAAGTGGCAGGCGCGCGCGACGTTCTCCGAGCCCGGCACCTACGTCGTCCGCGCGCTCGCGCACGACGGCGGTCTCTGGGCGGCCCAGGACGTCACCGTCGTCGTCAGCAAGTAGCCTGCGTTCGTCGGTACTCAAATGTAGTGTCCGGCTTGAGCCGGACCTCGTCACTCGCGCTTTACATCGCGGGTGACCGGTCATCGCGGATAGACGTAATATTGGTGAGCCTCGAACGTTCTCGAGGGAAGGAGATACATGAAGACGTTCTTGAATGCAGTGCGGCCATGACCTTGGTGTCGGCCACGGCTCAGGCCCAGATCAACGCTGGCACTCAGGAAGCCGGAAGCCGAACGTGCCGTTCACGATGACCAAGGTGGCCGAAGTTCAAGCTGCCCTGAAGATTGTGTTTCTGCCCGACGGAAAAGATGGTCATCACTGAGAAGGTCGGGCCGATTTGGCTCGTGACGCAGCAGGGTGAAAAGACGCCGATTCCGAATTCGTTCTGGCTGTTCTTTATCAAGGGCAGGGCGGCATGCTCGGAGTCTCACCTCCCGCCGAGTACGCGACCCATCACAACATCGATCTCACCTACGCCGAGCCGGGCGACGAGCCCGGGACCTCCCGGGCCTGGCACTGGCCCGTGCGCGGCTGACGATTGGCGAAGGCAAGGTCAGCCTCGAGGGGCTGACGGTCCTGCTGGCACGACCTGCCCAAGGGGCGCGGCGGCCAGTTCGGCGCGCAGGTCGCCTTTTCACGCCAGACGGCCTCTCTCTTGTTTCTGTCGGTCGGTGATCGCCAGCGCATGACGCGGGCGCAGGATCCCAATACAGAAGTCGGCAAGATCCTGCGGCTGACGCTAGACGGCAAGCCCGCACCGGGCAATCCGTTCGCGGGCAAGACCGGCGGACCGGAACGTCCCGCTGATCAATCCACCGCGCAACACGGAAATTGCGAAGACCGCGCCCGTCGTCAGCACCTACAAAGTCGAGGGACCGAACCTCGCGCCCGCCGAAACGTGGAGCATCGGTCACCGGACGCCCTACGGGCTGGCCTATGCGCCCGACGGACGGCTGTGGGAAGTGGAACATGGTCCGCGCGGAGGCGACGAGCTGAATCTGATCGAACCGGGCAAGAACTACGGCTGGCCGCTGTGTTGTACGCGGTCAACTACGACGGCGTGCCGATCCCAAGCCCTGATACGCGGTCGGATCAGAAGCCGGTCATCTACTGGACGCCGACCCATTGCGCCTGGCAATCTGATGTTCTACAAGGGCGCGATGTTTCCGCAGTGGAACGGGTCAGCGCTGATGACCGGCATCGCCACGCAGAACGCTCACCGCATCACGTTCGACGGCAAGGGCGGCGCGACGCCTGCCGAGCGCTGGGCCGTTGGCCATCGCATGCGCGATGTCGAGGTCGCGCCGGACGGCGCGTTGTGGCTGCTCGAAGATGCGAACCCCCCGGCGGCTTGTATCGGGTCACACCGAAATAAGCCTGCAGATTTCGCCGGCGTGCCGAATGAGGCGCGCCGGCGAAGCCTTTCGACTCCTCCATAAGTCAGCTACGTGCCGCAGAACGTGCGATAGGGCTGCTCGCCCGAGCTCGACGTGCTGAACATCGGCAAATCGCGACCGTGGTCGTAGGGTGTCGCCAGTACGTCAAGCAGGCGCGCCATCACGGAATAGTCGTCCGTGCTCGTGGCCGCGTGGAGCGCCGCCTCCACGTTGTGATTGCGCGGGATGAACGCCGGGTTGTGCCGCCGCATCAGGTCCTCGCCCTCGACGGGCGATTGCGGCTGCCGTGCCGCGGCGCGCTTCGCCAGCCGTCGATGCCACGCCTGCGACTTCGGGATCGGCGTAGTGGCGTCCCCGATCAGGCGCCCGCTGGTCAGCGACCGGAAGGTGTTCGTGAAGTCGGCCGACCCGCGCGGCTTCCCTCGGAGCAGGCCGAAGAAAGGAGCGGAGCAGGAGCGCGTCGTCCTCGCTCGCGAGGGTGAGCACACCGATCTTCTCGCCCTCGACCAGCCCGTGTACGCCTCCTCGAAAAGCAGCGCCGAAACGATGCCCAGCGCCGCCGTCGCGCGCGCCCGGCGCCCGTCGTCCGTTCCGAACAGCGGCAAGAGGGCCTCGGCCAGTCGCGCCAGGTTCCACTGCGCGATCGCGGCTGGTTGCGCAGGCGTAGCGGCCCTGGTGGTCGATGGAGCTGAAGACGGCGCCGGATGTAAGCATCCATGAAGGCGCATGGGCCGTAATCGATCGTTTCGCCCGAGAGCGACATGTTGTCGGTGTTCATCACGCCGTGAATGAAGCCGACCAGCTGCCAGCGCGCGATCAGCCTCGCCTGCCGTTCGACGATGGCTTCAAAGAGCGCGACATAGGGTTGCGGCGCTCCGACAGTTGCGGAAAATGCCGGGCACGGGATGTAGTCGGCCAGCGCGCGGATCGCCTCCTGGTCGTATCCATGCGCGGCGGCCTATTGCAACGTGCCGACCCGCACGTGGCTCGCGGCAACTCGTGTCAGCACCGCTCCCTCGGCTTCGCCTCCCGAAACACCGGCTCCCCCGTCGTCACCACGGCCAGCCTCCGCGTGGTCGGGATGCCCCGCGCGTGCATCCCTCACTCACGACATATTCGCGCAGCATCGGCCCGAGCGCCGCGCGACCATCTCCGCCGACGCGCGTATTCGTGTCGGCCCGCCGCCCTTCAGCTGAATGTCGAATCGCTCACCGGACGTCGTGACCTGCTCGCCGAGCAGGATCGCCCGTCCATCGCCGAGCGCGGTGAAGTGGCCGAACTGGTGCCCCGCATACGCCTGCGCTATCGCATGAGCACCCTCCGGGAGTGCATTACCGGCGAAAATCGCCGCGCCTTCGGGTCCGTCCAGTGCGTCGGGAATCGAGTCCGAGCGCGGCAGCGAGCCGCCGGTTGAACACCACGAGTCGCGGTCCCGTACCCGAGTCGTAGACCGCGGGCGAGTAAAAGAGTTCCGGAAGCGTTTGTGTAGGTGTGTTCAAGGCGCCAGTAGCCATCGTTTCGATCATAGCGGGCGCGAAGTGGC
>CAVQHT010000023.1:0-324706 GCA_963712355.1 uncultured Acidobacteriota bacterium | reverse complement strand
TCGAACGCTTTCGGCGTCAGATGAACCTCGGCGCCGTCGCGTTCGAGCCGGCGGCTCGCCGCATCCAGCGTGAACGGGTCGAAGCTCGCGCGCACTAGCGGCCCTCCAGCATTTCCCCCTGAATTCCCCCCGAACCGCCCCGACTTGCCGCGGCCCGTCCGACGACTATGTGCCTCAGGAGGACGCACCTCCGGGAGGCGAGTCATGGTGGCGAACTTGATCCTGGCCCTTGCGACACTGACGATCGGCGACGTGCATTCTAGCAACTGCGCTGCCGCTCCGGCACAGGTGCAGGCACGGACTGCACCGCTCCACGTCCAGCTGCAGATCGTGCCGGCGGCGCCGGTTACGGAAAAACTCGTGCGCACGATCGTGTCGACAGCCGCGGCGATCTGGGCTCCTACAATGTCCACCTCGCGCCGGTGTCTACGCCGCCGGGTTCGGAGATGGACGGAGGAATCTGGTTGACGCTGGTGCTGGGATATCCTCCCGCGCGGTCGGCGGAGCCGGGGTTGGCGTCGCTGCTGTTCACCGCCGACGGTCCAGGAACGTGCTCTACGCTTCGCTGGATTGGGCGAGATCGCTGGTCCAATCAGTCGAACGCGGCGACGCCGGTGCTCGCCGCACAGGCGAACTGGCTGGCGGCCGTTCTCCTTGGGCGGGCGGTCGCGCACGAACTGGGTCACTATCTCCTCCGGTCGAGAGAACACGCAAAAACCGGCCTGATGCGCGCCGCCTTTTCACCAAGAGACGCCTCAAATGCCCCCCGGTTCTTCAGGCTGCTCCCGGGTCAGGTGGCAGCGCTCGCGAGCACCTGCGAGATGATCGCCGGGCGGTGAAATCCCATGGCACGGTCATCTGGTCATCTGGTCATCTGGTCATCGGATCATTGAAATGGCCAAATGACTCGATGACTCGATGACTCGATGACTAAATTCACTGATGCAGTAGGATGTTCGGGCTCCGAATCAGGCGCGATGTCCCTGGACGGCTCGAACGATCTCGTCGGGCAGGTTTTCGGCAGATACCGGATCGACGCGCGAGTCGGCGCCGGCGGGATGGGCGAAGTCTATCGCGCACACGACATCGTCCTCGATCGTCCGGTCGCGCTGAAGTGTCTGCCTGCGAACGACCGTGTCGGATGCGACGCGGCTGCGCCGCTTTCAACTCGAAGCGAAGGCGGCCTCCTCCTCAATCACCCTCACATTCTGGTCGTCCACGACTTCGGAAACGCGGGCGGCAATCCGTTCATCGTGACCGAGTTCGTCGAGGGAGAGACGCTGCGCGAGCGGCTCGATCGGGGTCCGATCGCAGCCGCGGAGGCCGTGGAGATCGCCCGGCAGATCGCGGATGCCCTGGCCGCGGCGCACGCCCGCGGAATCGTGCACCGCGACATCAAGCCGGAAAACATCATGCTGAGGCCCGACGGTCACGTGAAGGTGCTCGATTTCGGCCTGGCGAAACTCGCCTCACCGTCGGTCGATCCCGCGACCGTCACTGCGCTGACACAGCCGGGGGTTGCCCTGGGTTCGCCGCGCTACATGTCGCCTGAGCAGCTTCGCGGCCAGGACGTCGATGCGCGCAGCGATGTGTGGAGTCTCGGCGTCACGCTATACGAGATGCTCGCCGGACACCGGCCGTTTGCCGATACGAGCGCCGCCGATCTCATCGGCGCGATCCTGCATAGTGCCCCCGCACCGTGCGCGCTCGACGCACTCGCCCCCATCCTCGACCGGGCGCTGCGCAAGATCCCAATCGAACGGTACGCGGACGCCCGCGACCTCATGCTCGAACTCGTGGCAGTCAAGCGGCAACTGGATCGGCCGGAGTCCGGAGATGCGAAGCCTTCGCGGAAGGCGAGCGCGGCCGCCCATAACTTCCCGCTCAACCTCACGGCCTTCGTCGGTCGCGAAGACGATGTCACCGGCCTGAGTGCGGCGCTCGCGGCATCGCGTCTCGTCACGCTGACCGGGGCGGGTGGCGTCGGCAAGACACGGCTGGCGCTCGAAGTCGCGACGGCGCTCGTCAAGGGTTTTCCTGACGGTGCGTGGCTGATCGATCTGGCGCCGCTGTCCGATCCGGCCCTCGTCGTCACGGCCGTCGCCGACGTGCTGCTCGTCAAAGAGCGAACCGACCGGCCCATCATCGAGAGGCTCTGCGATCACCTCGAGTCCAGAACGATCCTGATCGTGCTCGACAACTGCGAACACCTGATTGATGCCTGCGCGGCGCTGGTCGAGCAGCTGGTGGCCGCGTGCCCCACGGTACGGGTGCTCGCGACGAGCCGCGAAACGCTCAACGTTCGCGGCGAGGTGACCTGGAGGCTGCGGTCACTCAGCGTGCCGGACAACGGCCAGGACCCGGCGTCGGTCGGGCAATCGGAGTCGGTTCAATTGTTCCTGCAACGCGCCGCGTCCGCGCGACCCGGTTTCGTGCTCACGGCTGAGAACGCGGCAGCGGTCGCGCAGATCTGCCGCCGCCTCGACGGCCTCCCGCTCGCGCTCGAGCTCGCCGCGGCGCGGGTTGGCGCGATGTCACCGCTCGAAATCGCCGAGCGCCTGGACGATCGATTCCGGCTGCTGACCGGCGGATCGCGGATGGCGGTCCCGCGCCAGCGGACGCTCGAAGCGACGATCGCGTGGAGCTACGACCTGCTGGCCGAACCGGAGCGCCTGCTGTTCGCCAGGCTGACGGTCTTCTCGGGCGGCTGGACGCTTGCCGCCGCTGAGCGCGTCTGCGGTGACGAAGGGCTGCACTGCGCGGATATCGCCGATCGCACCGCCCATCTCGTCGAACGGTCGATGGTCGTCGCCGATCAGACAGCCGACGGACATACGCGATACCGCATGCTCGACTCCTTCCGCCAGTTCGGGCGCGATCACCTGATCGCGAGCGGCGCCATGCCGGAGGTGCGCGATCGGCATCTCGCGTGGGCGGTCGCCCTGTCAGAGACCTGGAAACCGGGCGAGCCGCGGTCGGCGATCGCCGCCGAACTGGACAACCTGCGCACGGCGCTGGAATGGTCGTACGAGACCGGGCGCTACGAATCAGGATTGCGGATCATCGCGAACGCGCCCATCGGACGTCTCGACGAACGAAAGCGCCTGCTCAAGCTGCTGCTGCCGTTTGTCGACCAGGCGCCTATGGATGTGCAGGGCACGGTGCTATACACCGCGGGCGGCCTGGCCTTCATGATCGGGGACTGGCAGTGGGGCCTCGAGGCAATGCGCGCCTCGGCCGAAGTGAATGCCGCCGTGGGCAATGCCATGCGCCATTCGATGAGCCTGACCTACGTCGGCGCCTGTCACTGGGGATTGGGCGACGCTGGACGACGCGCTCGCGGCCCTCGAGCGCGCGCTCGACGCCGCGCGGGCGGCACACAACACCGAGGCGCTGGCGCGCGCGCTCTTTGTACGAACCTGGCTCGAGACCGAGCGCGATGTCGATCGCGCAGAGGTGTTGGCGATCGAGGCCGAGCGGGAGAGCGCGAAGCTCGCCAACGTGTTCGACTTCGGCCACAGCCGCGAAGCGCGGGCGTTCATCTACTGCCTGAAAGGCGATGCCCGGCGCGGCGCCGAAACACTGGCCGACGTGCTGCCGGTGTTCAAGAACATCCAGATCAACTGTGGATCGCATGTGCTCGAAACCGCCGCGGCGTGGGCGGCCATGACCGGCCGGTTCGAGCTGGGCGCGGAATTCCTCGGTTGCGCGAACCGCATCCGGGAGGAAACCGGTGACAAGCCCCGTCCCTGGGAAGGCGCCGTTCAGAACGTGTGGCTGCCGAAGATCGGCGCCTCGCTCGCGCCAGAGATCTTCAGCGCCGCTCACCGGCGCGGCATGGAGCGGCCGCCAGGAACCGCGCTCGACTTTGCCGAACGCGAGCTCCGCGCGACGCTTTCCTGAGTCGCTCGATCGACGCGCGTTGCGCTTGAGCTTTTTGCGCTCGGATACACCGGCTCATCACGCCTCTCGCCAATCCAACACGGCGGCCGTTCTGATCGATGGCCACGAACGTTGTTACGAATGAACTCAGAAACGATCGTCTGACCAGAGCAGCTGAGAAAGGCGGCGAGGTGTGGCCGAACAACGGGTGGCAGCGGTCTTCTTCGACCTCGGCGACACGCTTGGCTCGCCGGTCCTCGGTGGTCAGCCGCCGAAGTTGACCGCCTTCGACGTGTTCCCGTTCGTGCCGCGCGTCATCGCAGACTTGAAGGCGCGCGGGTTGAAGCTCGGCATCATTTCGAACACCGGCGATGAGAAGGGACCGGCCATCAACGCGGTTCTCGACGCCGACGGGACTGCTCGACAATTTCGATCCAGCGCTCCTCGTCTACAGCGGAGACGAGCCGCCTCTCGTTGACAACACAACCGTTCCTCCGACGGTCACGCCGGTCACGAAACGCACGCCGGAGATTTTTCGCCGGGCCGCAAAGCGAGCGAACCTGGACGGCAATCCCCGCCAGTGCCTGTTCGTGGGTGAGGATGCTCACGAGCGCGAGGTGGCCTCGACCGCAGGCTGGCGCGTCTGCCCGCATCCGCTGCTCGTGAACGAAGTGCTCGCCGGTCACGCGCTGAGATTCGTGCGCCTCACCGTGCCGCCGGATCGACTACGCCAGCCCTGGCGCGACGAGCTTCAGAAGCGGCCGGTCGTGCCGCAGCAGTTCGCCGGGGAGAATGGCGGCACAGTCTACGCGCTCACCAGCGACGAAGCCGCCGGCGAACTCGGCGCGATGGGCTTCGAAGTGGATCTGCTGGGCGAGGCAGGCCTTCCCGAGACGGCCGATCTCTATTTGTTGCGCGATGACATGGCCGCACAGAGCGGCTTTCTGTCTTCGCGCGGCGAGGCAGCACGGACATTTGCCGCGACGGACGGCGGCCAGCGGATCCTCAAGTATCTGCCCGACGGAACCGTGGTCGCGGCACTCAGTGGAGACCGCGGCCCCGACGGCGTTCACTTTCACGGAGCCCGGCACGGCCACACGGTCAAACTCACGCCCGATCCGCTCCTGTGGGACGAGTCGCCGCCTACTGGACCACTGAAACGGCGCGCCGGCTTGACGGCTCGCGAGTTCGGCGCCGTGGAAACGCCTGCCGAAATTACCCGCATCGCTGCCGGCGAGATGCGCGACGCCGTCGAGCGCTACAGCGGGTTGCGCCCACTCGACGGATCACAGGCCGCGAAGGTCACCAGCCGCCACATCCGCCATGCCGACAACGGCCGCGTCGTGACGCAGCTGACGGCAGATCTCGAAGCCGCGGGACAGGGGCGCCTGCAAGTCCGCCTGCACCGGTTTACCCACGCGGGTCTGCCGCTCTTCAACGTCGAAGCCGAACTGACCGGCGATTCGCCGGAGCTCGTGTTGATCACGGCGCACCTCGACTCCACGGCCGCCGAGCACGAGCCCTACGATCCGGCGGCCGACCCGGCGCCGGGAGCGGACGATGACGCCAGCGGCGTGGCGGCGGTGCTGACCATTGCGAAACGGTTCGCGACGCTCGCCGCGACGGCGACGCCGGCCCGGACCGTGCGCTTCGTGCTGTTCAACGCCGAGGAACAGGGACTCATCGGCAGCCAGGCGTACGCACGGCGCTCCAAGAGCCGCGGCGAAGCGATCGTCGCCGTCTGGCAGATGGACATGATCGGCTTCAACAAGCTCGCACCCCGATCGTGGGAGGTCCATGCGGGGTTCGAAGGCGCTCCAGCCGTCGAAGCGCGGTCCCGCCGGCTCGCGGAGCTGCTCCGTGACATCGCTCCGCGCGTGTCACCGGATCTTCCCGAAGCGCAGATCTATGACAGCGCGACCGCGCCCGAAGGCGATCCGGCGGCCGGACGAAGCGACCACGCGCCATTTCAGGCGCAGGGCTATGCCGCCTGCGTGGTGTCGGAGGATTTCTTCGTCGGACCCGGCACCAATGGTCCGCTTCCTGAAGCCAACCCGAACTATCACGGTCCCGGCGACACGTTCATCGACGATGTGTATGCCGCCGATATCGCCCGGGCGCTCGCAGCCGCCGCATGGGAAACCGCGTCTCATGCCGAGACGCTGCGCGCCCGCCGTCTCTCTTCTTTCTCGCCACTGGAGGTCACCATGCCTGCAACCCGTGAATATGATTCGCGAAAGCGTCCTGCTTCTTCCGCGCCCGCCACACGAGCCGCGCTCGTCGCAAGGCCGGCAGCTGCCGGACGGACCAATACGATGACCGGTTCGCCGGCGATCCTCGCCGCCGCGCCCGGACCGCAGGCCGACAAGACCTTCGTCGAGCGGGCGGTCGATTTCATGAAGAGTCAGCCGGTGCTCACCGGCTTCGCCGGCATGCACACGCCGGAATTCACGCCTGACCCGGTCGTTCAGAAGACGAGCGCCGGGGCGGCCGTCGTGAATCTCAAGCAGATGTTTCAGGGCCTGCCGGTATTCCAGATGGCCCGCAGCGTTCGCTTCAGTCCGGATGGCCACATCATGGATGCCGCCGGAGATTCCGCATCCATCCCGTCAGGGACGAGTACCGATCCCAAGCTGGGCGTCGAAGACGCGGTGTTCAAGGCCGCCTCGCATATCGCCACCACCGGATGCGGGCGAGCGCGTCCGCGACATGTTCGGGCAGGAGAGTTCCGCTGGCGACCATCGACGTCACCGGGTTCAAGCCCGAGGTCATCGCCGGTTTCCCGCTTCCGGCCAGACCGACCGTGCTCGACAAGGGTCCGTTCGAGAATCCAATCGCGGCCCATCTGGTGATCTTCAATCAGCCCGACGCGGCGCGGCTCGGGTGGTACTGCGTGCTCACGCTGCCTGGATACGCCGACCAATACGCGATCATCGTCGCGGCCGACGACGCCGATGGCGAGATCCTGTACTCGAAGAGCACGATGCGGCACGCGTCCGCTCGCGGCCGGGTCTTCGAGTTCAGTCCCGGCGTCGCCGACCGGCGACTGATCGACTTCCCGCGTCCGCTGTCCGACTTCCCTGCCATGCCGGCCACGCCGATCAACAATTTCCCGTCGGACTGGGTCGCGGCTCACGCGACGGACGGCAATTCGACGCAGGCGACGCTGAATTTTACGACCACGACACTGACCGGCGTCGTGCAGGACGGCGTGGTGGTGTTCGACCCGCGGATGCCAACGGCGACGAACAGAAGCTGTTGAACATCTTCTACTTCTGCAACTACATGCACGACTTCCTGTTCACGCTCGGGTTCGACGAGGCGGCGGGCAACTTTCAGCAGACGAACTTCACGCACACCGGGTCCGAGCGCGATCCGGTCCGCGCCCGCGCGCACAGCGGTCCGGTGCAGGGAACGGCGAACATGGCCACCGGGCCGGACGGCCTTCCGCCGGTCATGAACATGGGACTGGTGGCCTCAACCGGCCGGCACACGGCCTTCGACGCCGACGTGGTCTTCCACGAGTACACCCACGGGCTGACGAATCGATCCGTCATGGGTGGACGGCTCAACGCGCCGCACTCCCTCGACGCGCTCCAGAGCGGCGGGATGGGCGAAGGATGGAGCGACTTCTACGCGCTGACGGTTCAGAACTTCTTCCGGCCGGTCGAAAAAACCGTCACCGGAGACTGGGTGGTCAACGAGCCGGCCGGCATCCGCCGCGCCGCCTACGACGATGCGTTTCCGTTCAAGTACGGCGATCTCCGCGATTCTCCGGAGGTGCACGACATCGGCGAGGTCTGGTGCGCGACGCTCGATGATGATGACGCGCAAACTGCGCGCGGCGCTCGGCAACGATCAGCAGGGGTATCGCCTGGCGTGGCAGATCGTCACGGACGGCCTGAAGCTGACGCCGCCAAACCCGACGTTCCTTGACGCGCGGGACGGCATCCTGCGCGCGCTGGACGATCTGGCGTCCACCCATCGAATCCCGGCGGCCACGCACACCATGGCCCGGCGCGCCGCCTGGCAGACCTTCGCTCACTTCGGAATGGGCGTCGAACGCCAGATCTGATGATGCCGACAGCGTCGACGACATCGTCCCCGACAGCACGCTGCCGGCCGGGATCTGATGATCTAGAGCGTTTCGAAGTGTAAGTAGTGTCCGCCTTCAGGCGGACCTTAAGAAGTCCGGCTAAAGCCGGACACTACGTACATGTGAAGACTGCCCCTAAGGACGCATGGCGCGGATCTAAGGGTGCGCCGGCATCGTCCGCTTGCCGTCGACCACCGGCGGAAAATCCTTCACCTCGTCGAAGACCTCGGTGATGAAGCGGTCCTTGCTCTGCTGGGTGTCGCCGAGCGTGGTCTTGTCGTACGGCGCGGTCAGGTTCGCCGCGAGCACGTCCTTCAGCGACTTGCCCTGATTGCGCAGCGCGGTCACCTTGGCGGTGATGTCCACGAGCATCGCGCGGTAGGCCTGCAGATCTTTCTTCTTGATCAGCGTGCCGTGGCCGGGGATGAGCGTCGTTTCGGCGCCGGCGACCTTGTCGAAGAGATCCACCGCATCGAGCATGCCCTTGATCGAGCCGCCGTTGCTCTGATCGGCGAAGGGATACCCGAAGTTGCGGTAGAAGTCCTCGATGTAGATCACGTCGGCGTTGCGGAAGCGCACGATGGTGTCGCCCGCGGTGTGCGACGGCATCATCGGGATGAAGTCCACCGTTTCGCCGTTCATGTGCAGCGTGACCGCCGGCTGACCCGGCGCCGCGGGGTTGTAGTTATAAGTGACGACCGGCACGCCCGCCATGCTCGGGCGCCGGCGCCGGCTGGCCGTTGGCGCGCGGCGGCTGGCGGACCATTTCATTGCGCAGGTTCTCCTGCGCGAAGATCACCGCGCCCTGTTTCGCGAAGAACGCGTTGCCGCCGGTATGGTCGCTGTGGACGTGCGTGTTCACCAGGACCTTGATCGGCGCGCTGGTGAAGGTCCGGACCGCCGCCAGCGTCTTTTCGGCAACCTGCCGGTTCTCGCTGTCGACCATCAGGACGCCGTCCGGTCCGAAGAGCGCCATCGCTCGCCCGCCCGACGCATCGGGATGCGCGGGGTCGAGACCCTCCGACCCGTGCAGCACGAACAGATTCGGCGACATCTTCGCCGTCACCATGATCTGAATCTTGTCCCACGGCGTTTCGTAGCCCGGAGGAAACGTGAACGGGCCTTTGCCGGGCGGGATGAGCTCGACCGGATATTCCGATCGCTGCGCCGTCATGATCGCGGGCAGCGCGGCCGTCGCGGCCGCTGCCAGCAGCACCAACGCCATTTTTTTCATCGTCGTACTCCTTGCCTGCGTTACCGGGCCTACTTCACCGGTTCGATCCTGATCACTGCGCCGTCGTCTTCCTCCGTCAGGAGATAGATCAGTCCGTCCGGCCCCTGGCGGACGTCGCGGACGCGCTGATGGAAGTCCTGCAGGATCGTCTCGCGGCGCAGTTCCCACAGCTTGTCGTTGAACACCACGCGCTCGAGCTTGCCCGTGCCGGGGATCCGCCCGCGCTGGATGCTGCCGACGAATAGATTGCCCTTCCAGTCCGGAAACTTGTCGCCGGTGTAGAACAACAGGCCCGAAGGCGTGATGCCCGGGTTCCAGGTGATCCACGCCGGATCGATCCCCTCGCCCGGCGGCAGCATCGGCGAGCCGTCGTTGTCGCGTCCGTAGCCGAAGGTCGGCCAGCCGTAGTTCGCGCCCGGCTTGAGGATATTGATCTTGTCGCCGCCGAGCGGTCCGAGCTCCGCCTCCCAGATCTGGCCGTTCGCCGGATAGGGCGCGATGCCATGGTGATCGCGATGGCCGATCGTGTAGATCTCCGGCCGGCTGCCCGCCTTTCCCACGAACGGATTGTCGGGAGGCATCGTGCCGTCGTCTTTCAGGCGCAGCATCTTGCCGTAGATCGTGTTGGTCGCCTGGGCATCCGGCGTCCGGCCGGCGCCGCCGACCGTGATGTAGATCAGCCCGTCGGGCGCGAACGTCAGGCGCGAGCCGCCGGTCCGGACCGCGTTGCCGACGTAGAGATCCTTGACGTCCGAGAACCCGGCGCCGTCGTAGCGTCCGCGCGCCAGCGCCAGCGTGTAGTTGTCGCCGTCGAGCGGCTTGTGGTACGTGAAGTAGATCCACTTGTTCTCGGCGAACTTCGGATGCATCGCCATGTCGAGCATGCCGGTCGTGCGGGTCAGGTGCATCGCCGGCAGGCCGGTCAACGGCTTCGGATCGAGCACGCCCTTGCGGATCGCGAGCACCTGGCCGGTCGCGCGCAGGCTCACGAGGAAGTCGCCGTCAGGCAGCGGCAGCAGGCTCCACGGGCGCTCGATGCCGTGCGCCACGACGCTGACCCGGATCTTCTGCTGGAACGTGTCGTAGACGCGCGGTTCGGTCGGCAACGGGAATCGCGGACTGCCGGGCGCCGGCGGCCGGGGCTGCGCAAGCGCGGCGCCCGAGAACAGCACCAGGCCAAGCGCGGCAAACGCACCGATCCGCGGGAAATGCGAGGTCAACATCAAGCTCAGTCCTTTCCGAGAGAGGAAATCGAGACTTCGGAACACTACATAGATAGGGCGGCCCGAATATACCATTTCACCCCGCGCGGCCCGGTGCTTTCAGGGCAGAGGCGAACGGACTGATACGATGGTCGGTCAGTGCCTGAACTTCCCGAAGTCGAGCGAGTCCGCCGAAGCCTCGAGCCGGCGATGACCGGCGCGCGTTTCGATCGCGTCATTCTCAACCGCGCCGACCTGCGGCAGCCGTTTCCTCAGCACTTTGCCCGGCGGCTGCGCGGCCACACGCTTGCTCGCCCTCGCGCGACGCGGGAAATATCTGCTCGCCGAGCTGTCGTCCGGCGATGCGCTGATCATGCATCTCGGAATGTCCGGATCGTTCCGCGTCGAACCGACCGCCCCGGCGAGGCGACGGGCGCGCGATCGCGACGCGGACCTCGAGAACCGCCACGATCACGTGATCTTCGTCATGTCCTCGGGAATGACGGTGATCTTCAACGATCCACGCCGCTTCGGCGTGATGGATCTCGTGTCCGCCGATCGCCTGCCGCAGCACGGCTCGCTCGGCCGCATGGGGCCGGAGCCGCTCGCGCGCGCATTCGACGCGCGGGCGCTGGCGAGCCGCTGCGCCAATCGACGGATTGCGCTCAAGGTCGCGCTGCTCGATCAGCGCACGGTCGCCGGCCTCGGCAACATCTACGCAAGCGAGGCGCTGAACCTCGCGCGGCTGTCGCCGCTGCGGCTCGCGTCGACGATCGCCACGGCGGCAGGCGCGCCGCGGCCTGCCTGCGAGCGTCTCGCGGCTGCGATCAAGTCGGTCCTTCGCCGCGCTATTTCGCTGAAGGAGTCGGATCGGTATCGCGAGTCGCGGTTCCGGGTCTACGACCGGGAGGGTGAACCGTGCCCGAACCCTGGCTGCCGCGGAACGATCGTACGAATCGAGCAGGCCGGGCGTTCCACGTTCTATTGCCCGGTCTGCCAGCGGTAATGCCGCGCGGGATCTACCGATCGATGATCTGACTCACATCGCCCTTGATCGCGGCGAGGTTCGCATCCTTGTCGCGCGGAATGGTGAGGAAGTATTCGAGCGTCGGGCGATCGTCGGTCAACAGCGGTCCCTCGCCGACATAGCGCCGCAATTCGGCAGGCCCGCCCCAGTATTCACCCACCAGATCGTCGAACGATCGGATACCGATCGCGGCGAGGGCGTCCATCAGTCCGGGAATGTGCAGTTTCCAGTTGAAGTCATCGGGTGAAATCCTGAACGGCCGCTTCGTGCCGACGAGCAGCGTGCCGTGATCCCAGGTCGTCGCGTACGGAAACACGTCCGCAAACGTTCGGGCGACCAGCCGGTATTCGTCCTCGGTGCCGGAAAACCACTGCAGCGCGATGCCGTCGTCGTTCAGCCGCTCGCGCACGAGCTCGAAATATTCCCGCGAATAGAGATTCGCCGATCCAGCTCGGACCGGCTGAATCGTATCGGCGGTGATGATGTCGTAGCGGCGGCGGACCGACAGCAGATAGTTCCGCCCGTCGTCTACCCGCAAATGAACGTTGGGGCGGTTCAGCAGATCGAAGTTCGCTGTCTTGAAGAAGTCCGACGCGCGAACCACGGTGCTCGAGAGTTCCACGACGTCGACGTCGAGACCCGAATGACGGGCCATCGCACCGGCGGTCGCACCGCCGCCGAGTCCGACGACGAGCGCGTTGTGCGGATTGGGGTGCAGCGCAACGGGCAGCGTCCCGATCTTGTAGTGCAGACCCAGCGTGGCGCCGTCGTTGGCGGCCTGATGGTAGCCGTCCAGGTACATCGCGAGGCGTTTCCCGCCAAGAAACGAATGAATACTCGCCGTCGTCTGGATCCCCTCTTCGCGCCATACGGCCGGCTGTCCCGGCAATCGCTGCGCGAGGAGCGTGGCGACGGGATCGGACAGCCTTCCTGCCACGATCGCAAACGCGGCGACCATGACGACCGGGAACGCCGACGCGCAAGACCCACGAACGCGCCGATACGACAACCAGTCCGATCGCCGTGGCCAGCGTCGCAGCCCGCCAGCGCGACGATTCCCGAACGGCTGCCCGTGAGCGGCAACAACAGAAATCCGGCGCCAAGCGATCCGACGACGCCGGCGCAGACGTTGAGCGCGTAGAACAGGCCAAGCCGCGAGCCGGTGCGATCGGCGTTCGCCGCGGGGCCCTGTGTCCAGACGTGCAGGCCGAGGGGAAACGCGAGCCCCATCAGGAACGACGTCGGAAAGGCGACGAGCAACGCGCCGACGACGACCGGAACGAGGTACGGAGGCAGCAGCAGCTTGAGCGACGCGGGCAGACTCTCGACGACCGCGGAAGTCCTGGTGAGGAGGCTGAGCGAAAGGAGGATCGCCGGCACGATCAGCGCTTCGAGCGCAGCGAGGACCGGCAACGCCCTCTGGATGCGCCGCAGAAACGGCGTCATGCAATAGCTTCCCAGTGCGATGCCGGCGAGGATCGCCGCCAGGAGCACCGACACGGTGTAGACGGTCGGACCGAGGATGATCGTCGCCGATCGCAGCCAGACGACTTCGAGCGCCAGGGCGACACCACCCGACACCGTGAAGGTGACAAGCACCATCGCGCGCGCCAGGTCCGAGTCTGCCGCGACGGGCGGCATCTGCGGAACCGCCGCGGCGTCGCCAGCCTCCGCGCCGAACGGACCTCGAGTCAGCGATCGGCTGCGCCCGCGAAACAAGAATCGCGCTGACTGCAGCGAGCAGGTTGAGCGATGCGGCCGCGATAAAGGTCGCGCGCATGCCCAGCACCGGAATCAGCCACAAGCCCGCGACGATGGTGCCGACGATCGCGCCGGTGGTATTGCTGCCGTACAGCACGCCGATCGCTCCTACGTGGCCGGCTTGAAACGTCGAGGACCTGACGACCAGCGGCAGTGTGGCGCCCATCAGGGCGGTCGGCACGATCAGGACGAGGAACGCGATGACGAAGCGGAGTGCGGTGACCTGCAGGAAGCTGCCCTCGAGCCCGGGCGCCAGCCGTGGGTACCAATGCTGGAGCGCCGAGAACGCGAGCGTCGTCGCGGCTCCGGCGACGGCGATTCCCGCTTCGGCGGCGGCGAACCAGAGCAAGGGACGGCGCACGCGGTCCGCGAGGCGTCCCGCCCACACGCTGCCGATCGCGAGGCCGGCCATGAAACTCGCCCACACGGTGCTGGCCGCATAGACCGTCACGCCGAAAATCAGGCCGAGCATGCGGAGCCAGAGCAGCTGATAGGTCAGCGCGCTGGCACCGGAGAGAAAAAAGATTGCGCAGAGGGCGAGCAGCCAGGCGTGACCGGACCGGCGTTGACCGGAACTCATCCGGCCGCGAGTATATGCTACGGCTTCGGTCGTCGGTATAGTGTCAGCCGCTTTTAGCCTAAAGCCGAAGCCCAAAGCCTAGAGCCGAGCCCGTCGCTAACCGTCCGCGGAGGTCCAGATGATCAGCAAAGCAATGCTCTCGTTTGCAGCCGGCGTGATCCTCGCGCCCGTCACGGCCACGACCGCCTTCGCGCAGTTGTCCCCGACGGCCGACTGGGCGACGCACGCCCAGAATAGATATGCGGTCGCCGCGAACATCACTTACCTGACGGCGTCGGGCTACGAGTCGAAGCTCGATATCTACCGGCGGCGCGACGTGCAGACGCCGCAGCCGACGCTGGTCTTCTATCACGGCGGCGGATGGATCGGCGGCACCAAGGAAGCGTCGTTCATGTCCATCATGCCGTGGCTCGAGATGGGCTGGAATGTCGTCAACGTCGAGTACCGCATGGCGCGCGTCGCCGAGGCGCCGGCGGCGGTCGAAGATGCGATCTGCGCGCTGCGCTACGTCGTGAACAACGCCAAGAACAACAACATCGATCCCGCCAAGATCGTCGTCAGCGGCGAATCGGCCGGCGGACATCTCGCGCTCGCCGTCGGCATGATGCCCGCGACGTCGGGCTTCACGTCCATCTGCGCCGGCGGCGGATTCACCGGCAATGAAACCGCTGTGCCGAAGGTCGCGGCGATCATCAACTGGTATGGCATCACCGACGTGAACGACCTGCTCGCCGGACCGAACGCGCGCTCGTACGCGGTGCAATGGATCGGCAGCGGCCGGGACCGCGACGACGTCGCGAAGTCGGTCTCGCCGCTGACCTACGTCCGTGCCGGGCTGCCGCCGATCCTCAGCATCCAGGGCGATGCCGATCCGATCGTGCCCTATTCGCAGAACACGCGCCTGCGCGACGCGCTCGCCAAGGCGGGCACGCCGAACGAACTGGTGACGATTGCCGGCGGCGGCCACGGAAACTTCAACCCCGAGCAGCGCTCGCAGGCCTACGTCAAGATTCATCAGTTCCTGGTGAAGAACGGCCTGGCGTCCGAGTAGCGCGGGCACGGCCGCACCACATCCGGCCTCCGGCGAAAGGAACAGCCATGACCCGTCTGCTTACACTGTGCCTCGCGGCCTGCGCGATCGTCGGTCTGACCGCGGCGCAGGCGCCGGCCCCGCGCCCGGATCCGCGCACCGTTCGCCTGCGCGGCGATCGCTTCCGGCCGCTCACCTACGACGAGATGACGCCGGCGCAGCGAACGATGATCGAGCACGTGCTCGCCGGACCGCGCGGCAGCACGGACGGTCCGTTCAACGTTCAGCTCCGCAGCCCGGAGATGGGCGATCTCGGTCAGCAGTTCGGCGCCTCCACACGTTTTGCGACGACGGTGCCGCGCAAGCTCTACGAACTGGCGATCATCATCACCGCGCGCCACTGGACTGCGCAGTTCGAGTGGCAGGCACACCACCGCGGCGCCCTGCAGGCGGGACTTCCCGCGGCGGTCGCCGATGCGATCGCGGAAGGCCGGCGTCCGGCGGCGATGGCGCCGGACGAAGCGGCGGTCTACAATTTTGCGACGGAGCTACTCGACACGACACAGGTCAGCGATGCGACCTTCGCCGCCGCGAAGACCCTGCTCGGCGAGCGCGGCGTCGTCGAGCTGATCAACGTCATGGGCTGGTACGGGACGGTGTCGATGATGCTGAACGTCGATCGCTATCCGCTGCCTCCGGGAACGACGGCGGAACTGAAGCCGCTCAAGTAGGAGAGCGATTTGATGCGTCGCTGCGCGTCGTCGGTCGCGGCCGTTACGCTGCTGTGCGCGATCGCCGCGCCGGCGCTCACCGGCCGCTTCCGAGTCCTTTCTGCGCCTGCCCCGGGCGACACGATCACCATTTCCATCGTCGGCACCACGGACCTGCACGGCGTCGCGTTCGCGCGCAACGGGCGCGGCGGGCTGGCGCTGCTCGCCGGATTCGTCAATAACCTGCGAGCCGCCCGCGAGGCCGACGGCGGCGCCGTCCTGCTGCTGGACGCCGGCGATACCTTTCTCGGCGGCATCGAATCGAACCTCAGCGAAGGCGCGCTGATCGTCGACGCCTACAACGAGATGGGCTATACGGCGGCTGCGATCGGCAATCACGAATTCGACTTCGGGCCGGCGGATGCGGCCGGGGCGCGGCAGAAGCTGTCGTCCGGCGACGCTCGCGGCGCGGTCAAGGCGCGCGCGGCGCAGGCGCACTATCCGTTTCTCGCCGCCAACCTGATTGACGCCGCGACCGGAAAGCCGGTCGACTGGCCCAACGTTCGCCCTTCGATGATGGTGAAGGCGGCGGGCGTTCGCGTCGGCATCGTCGGCGTCATGACGATTGATGCGCTGCGCGCCACGCTGCCGGTGAACGTCCAGGGACTGCGAGTCGCGCCGCTGGCGCCGGCGATCGCCGCCGAAGCGGAAAAGCTGCGCGCCGAGGGCGCCGAGGTGATCGTGGCGCTGGCGCACGCCGGCGGTTACTGCTGGCAGTTCGGCTCCCCTGCCGACCTGACCTCGTGCGATTCGTCGTCCGAGATCTTCGCGCTGGCGAGGGACCTGCCGGCCGGACTCGTCGATGTCATCGCGGCGGGACACACACACGACGCGGTCGCGCACGTGGTCGCGGGCGTGGCGATTGTTCAGGCGTATTCGCAGGGGCGCGCGTTCGCGCGCGCGGACCTCGTGGTCGATCGCGCCAGCCATCGCGTCGTGAGGACGGATGTATTTCCGCCGCGGGAAGTCTGCGCGCAGCAGGATCCGCTGACGCTCAACTGCGACGGATCCGCGTCGATGTTGCCGGTGTCACATTACGAAGGCCGGCCGGTGACGGCCGATGCCGCCGTGACCCACGCGATGGCGCCGGCGCTGGCGCGGGTTCGCGCGCTCCAGGCCGCGCCAATGGGTGTGCAGATCGACAGACCTCTCGGACGAACCGGCGATCTCGAATCGCCGCTCGGCAACCTGTTCGCCGACGCGCTGCGCGAGAGGCTCGCCGCCGACGTGGCGCTCGTCAACAGCAACGCACGCGGCGGCCTGCGCGCCGATTTCCCGGAGGGCGCCCTCACGTTCGGACACCTGTACGATGTGTTTCCGTTCGACAACCGTGTCGTGCGCCTGACGCTGACCGGCGACGAGGTCACGCGCGTGTTCGCCGAAGAAATTCGCCGGCGGCGCCGCGGCGGGACGCTCGGCACGTCAGGCGTGATCGCTCGCGTCAGCTGTTCGAGCGACGGGCCTCATGTCGATCTCCTGCATGCGGACGGACAGCCGGTTGACGGCAGCGAGCGGCTCAACGTGGTGACGATGGACACGCTCGCGACCGGGCTCGTCTTCACGACCGTTCCACCGCCGGCTGGTTTCACGGTGCCGCAGGATGCTCCCGTCCTCCGCGAGGTCGTCGAAGACTGGCTGCGCCACCGCGGCGGCCACCTCGCTCCCGAGCAGTTCGTGAGCGCCGATCATCCGCGCTGGACGCAGCAGGCATCCAGCCAGGCCGGCTGCGTCGGGCAGTAACCTCTGTTCTTCTTCCGTGCCCTCCGTGGTGGAGCTTTTGTGGTGTCGCTCTTCACCCTACGGCTTCGCACGAAACGGTGCGACGAGATCGCGCCGCGTCGGGACGTAGATGACGTCGTCGCTGGCATCCGTCCGTTTGTAGACCGCCGCACCGGCGCGCTCGCCGATTTGGGTAAAGCCCGCCGGCGAGAGTGCGACCGCCGGACCCGCGCTGATCCAGGTTCGATCGTTGAAGCGAATCCAGACGCCGTCGTTCGAGCGAGGCAGGCCGAGTGTGACAGGCGACCAGCGCGGCCCGTCCGCAATGCCATCGCCTTCTTCGCAGTTGTTGCAATCGACATTGCCGGCGCCCTGCGCTCCCTGGCCAGACAGCGCCCACTCCGGCGCCCATAGCGGAACGTCAGGGCCCAGTTGACGGATCAGCGCCGCGTGGCTTGGCCTGTAGGGATCGAGCGGAAACGTCGGCGACTGTAAGGCGAGCGTCGCGCCGTATTCCCTGAGCACCGCTGCGTCGCTCGGCTTGTAAGGGTCGAAGCCGTACGGATGGTCCGCGTTCACCACGCTCTGCGCCGCGGCGCCGGTCGCCAGCATCACGCACATGCCCGCCACAGCGGCCGCGTTCCATCGTGTCATGAACAGCATCGCATCCTCCGAGCGTGATCTAACGTTGACACGCGTCAGAGATCAAGCAGATGCGGCAACAGCAGAGCTCGGGATTACTGCGGCGGGTCTTCGACGGGAATGTTGAAGGCGACGGTGTTCACGACGCCCAGCCGTTGAAACTGCACCCAGACCCGGTAGACGCCGGCGCGCGGGAACGCCAGGTCGAACTGCAGATCCTTTTCGGCATTGCCTCTCGCGTCCACCGCGCCGAGCGGGTGGTTGTGGACCATGTCGATCAGATCGCGCGCTCGCCGCGAGCATGTGACCCCAGGCGCCGAGGTACAGCTCCATGCCCTCGTCGGGCGTAATGCGGAACACCATCGACGCCTTCTGCCGCGCCACGACGCGTGCCGGCGCGACCGACAGTTCGACGCGGGCGTTTTCGGTCTGTTTCGGCGACAGGTCGGCTTGAATCGCGGCGGGCTGCATCGAGAGGCCGGCGCCCGGCGCAATCACCGTGTTCGTGATGAGCTGAGGCGTCCCGCCCGACGGATAGAAATCGCTCAGCACGCGGTACAGCCCGGGCTTCGGCAGGCGCACGTCGAGATGAAAGTCCTCGTCCGGCTGGCGCTCCGGATGCGTGTGCAGGAAGAACGACAGGTCCTGGCTCACCACGAACACGTGGTACAGCTTTTCGTGCACGATTTCGAAATTGCGCACCGGCCGGAGCGTTCGCGGGTTGGTGATCCCGAACGTGAGGCGCGTGACCTCCGCGGCGCGCGGCGGATTCGGCGCGACCGTCAGGTCGAGCGGATATTCGACGATGTCGGGAACGCCGTCGACGAGCGTCATGCCGCACCTCGGACACTTGCCGGGGCGGATCGAACGGACGTCGGGATCCATCGGACAGTAGAAACTGCCGTCGGCGTCTTCGATCTGATGAATGTGGTTGGAGGAGAGCGCGTCGATCGCCGCGAGGATTCTGGGATCCGGCGTCCTGGCGTTCAGCAGGCAGAACACCGCGACTGCAACGATGATCGAGATACGAGCCATTCGCCCCGAGAAAACATGTCCCGGCCGCACATCGACGTGCGGCCGGGACGGAAAAACCTGCTCCGAGAACTACAACGCGATCAGCTTACTTCTTGCCGGCCGGCCACGGCGCGCCTTCGTTCGGCGCGGTCACGGCCGCGATGCCCTTGTAGGTGAACTTCTGCACGCGCTGGCCGCGATAGGTCTCCGTCGTATAGATGTTGCCCTTGGAGTCGGTCGCGATGCTGTGCAGCGCGTACCATTCGCCGGGCTGACGCCCGCCGCTGCCGAAGCGAGTAGATCTCGGTCAGCGCCAGGCGGTCGAACACGTGGATCTTGTGGTTCGAGCCGTCGGCGACGTACATGTACTTTTCCTGCGGGTCCTTCGAGAAGGCGATCTCCCAGACCGAGCCGTCACCCTTGGTGTTGGTCTCCATCATGATTTCCTTGACGAACGATGCCGTCGGTCTTGAACACCTGCAGGCGATCGTTGACGCGGTCGCACACGTAGATCATCCCGTCCTTGCTCGGCTGCGCGCAGTGCACCGGGTTGCGGAACTGCTGCGCCGGCGGATCGCCCGGCTGATACGGCTTCATGCGTCTCGTCGGTCGGCGGCTTGCCGTAGGCGCCCCAGGCGCGCTTGAACTTCAGCGTGTCCGGATCCCACACCGAGACGCGGTGGTTGCCGTAGCCGTCGGCCGCGATCAACTCGTTCGTCTTCGGATCGAAGCGGATCTGGGCGACGCCACGGACGTTGTCGTTGTCCATGCTGCCCTTGCTGCCGTTCGCCTTGCCGATCTGTCCGAGGTACTGGCCGGTCTTGCTGAACTTCAGGATGAAGCTGTCGTGATACGTGCGCTGCCCGGCGGCCGGCGACTCCGGCTTCGGCGCCCGGAGCGCGGACGGCGCGGTGGCACGCGCGCCGCGGCGGCTGGCGCGAACTGGGCGGCGCTGCCCGGAGCAGGTCCAGGCTGGCCGGCGCCGTTCGCGCCGAGCCAGACGTTGCCCTTGCTGTCGACCGTGATGCCGTGGTTCGAGGTCGGCCAGTCGTGGCCTTCGACCTTGCCCCAGTGCTGAATCAGGTTGCCCGCCTGGTCGAACGCGAGCACGTCGGGAGCCGCGGTGCAGCAATCGGCTTCATTCCGCGTCTGGTAGGACTCCTTCGCCTCGAGCGAACCGGGACGATGAATGATCCAGACGTTGTCGGATGCATCGACGGCCAGACCGATCGTCTGTCCCAGCACCCAGCCATTTGGCAGCGGCTTCGGCCAGAACGGATCGACTTCGAACTTCGGCGCCTGCGCGCCGGCCGCCTCGACCACGGCACGCCTGCCGAGCACCATCGACCCTGTTCCAAGAACAGCGGCCACAGCGACCACGGCAACGCCCACATACAAATTACGCCTCATAGATGCCTCGCCTCCTGGGTCCACGCCCACCTGCCTCTAGAAGATCCGGTGGGGTATACATCGTTTTTCCCTCAAATGTAAACTCTGAAAAGTGCCCTCCTCGAAATTCCTCCGTGAAATACGGCCACGGCTTGCTCGCGGCGTCCGCGAGTCTGTGCCTTTTTGCGGCCGTTGTCCATGCGGCAAATCGCCCCATTCCGGAGATCGTCAACGTCAAGGCGTTCGCCAGGCCCGACGGGACGGCAGCTCGAGCTGCTGGTCCGCGTGCCGCTGGCGGCCGTCAAGGACGTGCAGTTTCCGGCGCGCGGCACCGAAGCGCTACCTCGATTTGGCCGCGGTGAAATCGATGCTGCCGGGGGCCGCCCGCTACTGGATCGCCAGCGGTTTCGACGTCTTCGAGAACGGCACGGCGGTGGCCAGGCCCGACGTCGACGGACACGCGGATCTCCATCAGTTCCGATCAGTCATTTGATTCCTATAAAGCCGCGGTGGCCAACCTCGCGGCTCCCGACCTGCCGAACGACGAGGAACTGTTCTGGGACCATGTGTGGCTCGACATGCGGCTCCGCTATCCGCTGACTTCCGATAGCCCGGTCCTGGCGATCGAGCCGAAGCTGGCGGGGCTCGGCGTCAGGGTGCTGACGGATCTGAGCTACGTCGCGCCCGATGGGCGACGTTCGGACGTTCTCGTTCGAGGGCAACCCCGGCGTGATCTACCTCGATCCGCGCTGGACGGATGCCGCGCGGCAGTTCGTGGTCCGCGGCGTGCGCTACGTCGCGACCGGCGCGGTCATCCTCCTGTTTCTCTTCTGCCTCGTGCTGCCGTTTCGCCGTTACGGCGACGTCGCCCCGGCCGTCATCGCGTTCGCGGCCGCGGTGCTGCTGGCCGTCCTGGCATCGCTCTTCGGCCTGACGCCCGACGCGGTCTGGTTTGCCCCGCTCATTGCGACGCTCGAAGCCGTCGCAATCCTGCTCGTCGCATTTGCCAACATCGCCGGGCGCGTGACGCCGCGGCGCCGCACCCTGTTCGCGCTCTGCGCGGGACTGGTGTTCGGGTTCAGTGCGGCGTTTCGCCTCGCGGCGACTCTCCAGTTCGGCGGGACTCACCTCGTCGTTTCGACACTGGCCTTCTATGCCGGCCTCGTCGTCGCGCTGTCGATCGCGGTCGCCCTGCTGATACCGGTTGCTCTCCTTCCTGTTCTCGCTCGCCAGAATCGAGTACATCGAACGCATCATCGTGTCCGCGCTCGCCGCAGACACCGCGTGGGGCTGGCTCGGCGATCGCTGGGCGCAACTGAGGAAAATTCCCTTTCAGCTCGTGTTCGACGCCGGGGTACTGGCGCCGGCGCTCAGGGCGCTCACGGTCCTGGTCCTGTTCGGCGGCCTGCTGTGGTTCGTCAACGAGTGGCTGAAGTCGCTGCGCGTGGCGGGCGACGAATCCACGCCGCAGCCGGAACGCAAGACGGCGATATGAAGCGCGCCTGCCTGACGATCCTGGCGGCGCTGCTCCTCTGGCCGGCCCTCGCGTCCGCCCACGATGTCCCCGACGTCGTGCGCATCTCGATCCTGCTGAAAGCCGAGAACGGGCGCATGCGCATGCTCGTCCGCGTGCCGGCGAACGCGTTCATCGACTTCATGTTTCCGATGTTCGAAGACGGCGGGCTCGATCTGACGCAGGCCGACGCGGTGGCGGCCGATGGCGCCCAGGTCTGGATCGCCGACATCCTGCCGCTCTTCGAAAACGGCGCCGCCATTCCCAGGCCGACGGTGTTGAAAACGCGCATCTCGCGGATGAACGACCCGTTCTTCAACTCGTTCGACGATGCGTTGAGCCACATGGATGCGCCGCGCCTGGCGCCGGACACCTACGTCACCCAGGATCAGGCGGCGGTCGATGCGCTGCTCGAAACGCCCATCACGTCCGCGAGCAGCGTGTTTTCCTACGAGCCCCGCTTCGGGCGCCTCGGCGTGCTCGTCTACAGCACGCTGACGTTCCTGGCGCCGGACGGCGAGGTCCGGAAGTTTTTCTATGAAGGCGACCCCGACACGTTCGCGCTGAACCCAGGGCGAGGTTACGTGGTCCGGCATTTCCTCCAGGCCGGATTCGCCCACTACTTCACGGACACCATCTATCTGTTGTTCGCCGTGTCGGTGGCGCTGGTGTTCCGGCGCGTTCGCGCGCTGCTGCCGTTCGTCGCGGCGCTCGTCGCGGCCGAATCGGTCGCGCTGATCGTCTTTCTCGGCGTGATGCCCTCAGCGCCGTGGATCCCGGTCATTGCCGCAGCGCTGATCGCCGCGGCAACGACCTACATGGGCATCGAAGCCATCGTCGCCGGCGATGGTGCGCGTGTCAGCCTGGCGATCGGCGCCGGCCTGATTCTCGGATCGAGCTTCTGGTGCGCGCTGCAGCCGAATCTGCAGTTCGCGGGATCGCATCAGCTCGCCTCGGCCCTCGGGTTCAGTGCAGGCGTCGTATCGAGCGAGTTGCTGGCGGTCGCCGCCGCGATCGCCGCGGCGGCCATCCTGCTGAGACTGTCTCGTGCGCCGCGGGCGATCGTCGTCATCGCAGCCGCGGTCGTGATCCACATCGCGTGGCGCCGCATGCTCGATCGCATCGACGCGTTCTCGCTCGTGCCGGCGAGCGCCCCGCCGGTCAACATGGCGGTGCTCGCGGCGATCGGGATCGCGGCCGCTGCCGCGGTCGTGGGCCGGGCGGTTTACGTGAAGCGCAGACAGCGCGGGTTCGTCGCGCCCGCCCACTGACGCGGCTCGAGGCGTCAGTGCTCCGGCGTCGCGGGAACGAGAGCGAGACTCGATCCGGGCGGCAGGCCGCGCATGACGGCGCCGGACGGCACCGCGAGCGGCGTGCGGAGCAGGAACGGATGACCGGACTGCGCCGGGTAGTCGTGGAACCAGACGAGCGGCTCGATGCGGCCATCCGGCAGTTCGATCGTGACCTGCGCTGATTGCCCCTTCGGCAGATCGATCACCCAGAACCCATCGAGACTGAACGGGCGCTGAAATCGATAGTCGCCGGTGGCGACGATCTCACCCGGCCGATGCGCGAACGCGAGCGGCGGAGCGACCCTCGGCCGTGGCGGCAGATCGTTCGGGTTGCCTTCAGGCGCGCCGCCGTTGACCCAGTTGCCGATCAGATCGAGTTCCTCCTGGGTCAGCGCCTGATCGTTGCGAAAACTGCCGAAGCCCTTGACCGCGCCCCACGGCGGCATGGCGCGGCGCAGCACCGTTTCCTTGATCGCGGTCGCCCAGGGACTCGCCTCCTGATAGCTCAGCAGCGAGAACGCGGTGCCGCCGGGCCGGTGGCAGGTTGCGCAGCGCGCGTAGACGATCCGCGAGATCTCCCGGTTCCACGTCACGCGGGTGGTGACGTCGTGGGCGCGCGCGGTTCCGCTCACCGACAAGACGATGAGGCCGATTGCCGCGACGAGCCGCGTGTCCGCGCACATACCCACGTCCGATTTTCCCCGAATCTGCACCACCGGCGATTATAAGATTTCGGGATTCACGGAGGACAGCATGTTCCGGACTCTGCTCGTGGGACTACTTCTGGCGTGCGCCGCCCGGCCGGCGATGGCGCAGACCTCGGACGGCGAGTACTACGATGCGCTCTCGCCGTCGAACGCCGCGGTCATCAAGGCGATGCACGCGACCATCCGGCGCAACCTGCTCGACGCCGCGGAAAGCATGCCCGCCGCCGAGTATCCGTTCAAGCCGACGCCCGAGGTGAGAAGCTTCGGCCAGATCGTCGGACACATCACCAGCGCCAACTTCTTCTTCTGCGCGCAGGCCGGCGGCGGCCAGATGCCGGCGATGGCCGACTACGAAAAGCTGACCGACAAGGCGGCGCTGGTGAAGGCGCTGTCGGAATCGCTGACCTATTGCGACGGCGTGTACGGCGGCACGACCGATGAGAATTTCGGGCAAATCGTGAAGCTGCTCGCCGCCAAGCCGAGCCAGGCCGGCCGCGGCGCCGTGCTGTTCTTCAACACCACCCACAACAACGAGCACTACGGCAACCTGGTCGTCTACATGCGGCTCAAGGGTCACGTCCCGCCATCCACCGCGCGGATGCAAACGCCGAAGGACTGAGTCGCGTTCAGCTGTGGAGGCTCTCGTGGGAATGACACGCAAGGAGTTTCTGAAGACCACGGGTGCCGCGGCGCTCGGGCTGATGCTGCCAGGAGCGGTCCGGCCGAGAGCGATGGATGACGCCGCGTTTCCCGAGCTCAGATCGGGAGGCTCTTCCCGATGCCGATGAGTTGTGGAAGTGGATGCATCAACTCGCGGACTGGTCCCCGGCCTTCACCGGCGGCCCCGGCCACACCGCACTCGTCAACTTCCTCGACCAGGAACTGCGCCGGTCGAATCTGACGCCGGAGCGCAAGACGTTCAAGATCCCTTACTGGGAGCTGAAGTCGTACGGCCTGGCGGTTGGCAGCGAGAAGATCAAGGTCAGCGGCTATCGTCCCTACTCGGGGCCGACGCCGGCAGAAGGGGTGACGGCGCCGCTGTACTTCGCGGGAACGTCACCGAAGTTCGACCTGTCCGGCGCGCGCGGAAAGATCGTGGTCATGGAAATGGCGCCGGTCAACGCGGGTGGCGCAGGCGGTGGACGCCCTGTCGACGTCGTCGGGACCTATCCGGCCGGCGCGACGCGCCGCAGCATGGGGAACGCGCTGCGCGGGCTGAACACCGACACCTCGAACATGAAGCCGATCGAGGAATCCGGCGCGGTCGGCGTCATCCACGTCTGGAACGGTGTCTCCGACGGCAACGCGGCGGATCAGGCGGTGCCGCCGTTCGGGGTGCCGACCCGTGTTCCCGTGGTCCTGGTCGGGCACGCGGCCGGACAGCAACTCAGACCATGGCGAACGCCGGCACAACGGCGACGCTCACGCACCACGCCGTCGTGCATGCCGACGCGTCGGCCGACAATCTGTGGGCCGTCCTTCCCGGCACGACGGACGAGAACATCATCATCAACACGCACACCGACGGCTGCAACGCCAACGAGGAGAACGGATTCTTTGGCGTCGTGGCGCTGGCGCGCTATTTTGCGAAGCTGCCGGCGCGCGAGCGCAAACGAAACCTGATCTTCCTCATGACCGCCGGGCACTTCGGCCATGGATACTTCCGTGGAACCGCGGACTGGATTGAATCGCATCAGGAGGCGATGAAGAACACGGTCGCCTGCGTGACGATCGAGCATCTCGGCGCGCTCGGCTGGATCGACGATCCTGACGCCAACGTCTACAAGCCGACCGGCGAGTACGAGTGGGGACCGGCCTACACGCCACTCCGCCCCGAGGCAGACGTGTTCCTGAAGGCCGTCCAGGGCACGGACGCCAAGAACACCTATGCCGCGGTCGCCGACAGCTACGCGGGCGAGGGACAGTCCTTCCATCGCGCCGGGATTCCCTGCATCTCGTACATCCCGACGCCGCAGTACCTGTTCATTGCGCCACCCAAAGGCGGCGCGCTGGACAAGATGGACAAGCGGCGCCTCTACGGAGAGGTGGTCACCTTCGCGCGCTGGTCTCGGCGCTCGACCGGATGACCGTCGCCCAGATTCGCGGCTAGGCCGAAGAACAGCGTCGGGGTCATCCGCGTCCAATAGCCGCCGTTACCGTGTAACGAAATCGAATCGCTCCAGGCGACCTATATCAGCGTGGAGGTTCACGCTGAATGACGCGTGCGGCGCCGGCGCGGCGCCGCGACGGCGAGGCGATCCAGGTAGTCGTGCAGGTGTGCCCGCGCCTGCTGGAGCGCGTCGCCGTGCTTCTCGAGGCGGCTCATCATCAGCGCGCCCTCGAGCGTCGACACGATGATCGTCGCCACCTGCCGCGGATCGGTTCCCGGTCGCATCTGCCGCTGCCGCTTGGCGCGCGTCACAACGGTCTCGAGGCGCACGGTCCAGAGCTGCAGCGCCTTGCTGACCCGCGCCCGCAGGAGCGCGTTGCCATCGTCGGCTTCGATGGCGGTATTGAGGAGCGGGCACCCGCCGGCCACCGCCGGGCGGCGCGTCACGAAATTGTCGATCAGCTCCTTCAGCCAGGCCACGCCGTTCACCTTCTCGTCGGCGGATGGCTCACGGCATTCGACCGCGGCGGCCCAGGCGTAGTCGAACGCTTCGGCGGCGAGTTCCTCCTTGCTGGCGAAATGGCGATAGATGCCGCCCTTCTTCAGGCCGGTCGCGGACATCAGATCGTTGAGCGAACTGCCCTCGTAGCCGCGGGTGTTGAACACCGGCGCGGCGTCCGCGACGATTTTCCGCCGCGTGCGCTCCCCCTTGGTCATCGCGGCACCTTCTCCTTTCAACCGGCGTCTCATGTCGATGTGAGACCGATTGGTCGCTTTTATGATAGCATCTCTTTGTTGAGACCAAACGGTCTCTTTTAACACCATGCCGACTGCGACCCTCGACGCGCCACCCGCCCCCACGCTCGCGCTTGCGCCCCCGCGCTGGCGAAGCCGGCGATCAACCCGTGGCTGATCGCCATCACCGTGACGATCGCGACCTTCATGGAGCTGCTCGACACCAGCATTGCCAACGTGTCGCTGCCGCACATCGCCGGCGGCCTGGCGACCAGTTACGACGAGAGCACCTGGGTCCTGACCAGTTATCTCGTCGCCAACGCCGTCGTGCTCCCGCTCAGCGCCTGGCTGAGCCGGGTCTTCGGGCGCAAGCGCTACTACATGGCGTGCGTCGCGATTTTCAGCGTCAGCTCGGTGCTCTGCGGCCTGGCGCCCAGCCTGGCGATGCTGATCCTCTTTCGCGTGCTGCAGGGCATCGGCGGCGGCGGGCTCGCGCCGGTGGAACAGGCGATCCTCGTCGACACGTTTCCCGGCGCGAAGCGCGCGGCCGCCTTCGCCCTCTACAGCATGGCCATCGTCACCGCGCCGGCGATCGGACCGATTCTCGGCGGCTGGATCACCGACAGCTTCTCGTGGCGGTGGATCTTCTTCATCAACCTGCCGCTCGGGCTGATCTCGCTGTTTCTCACCAGCCGGCTGGTGTCCGATCCCCCGGCATTCCGCGAAGAGGTCCTCCGCCTGCGCCAATCGGGTCACCTGAAAGTGGACGTGGTCGGCATCCTGCTCGTCGCCGCCGGCTTCGCGTGTCTTGAAGTGGTGCTCGATCGCGGACAGCGCGAGGACTGGCTCGAAAGCCCGCTGATCGTGACCTTCCTCGTCGTCTCGCTGCTCGCGCTGGCGATCGGCTGCCTGTGGGAATGGCACCACGACGATCCCGTCGTGGAAGTCAGGCTGCTGAAGAATCGCAACTTTGCGCTGGCCAGCAGCTTCTACTTTCTCTTCGGCATCGTGCTGTTCGGCAGCACCGTGCTGATTCCGCAGCTGCTGCAGGCGCTGTACGGCTACACCGCGACGGATGCCGGGCTGGTGCTCGGTCCCGGCGCATTCGTGATCGTGCTGCTGGCGCCGCTGGTCGTCCGGCTGGTCAAGCGCGTGCCGGTCCGCGCGCTGATCATGCTGGGCTATGTCGTCCTCGCGCTTTCAATGTGGTATTTCGCGAGCTTCAATCTCGCCACCGACTATCGGCACGAGGCCGCCGCGCGGGCGCTGCAGGGACTCGGCTTCGCGTTCCTGTTCATTCCGATCAGCCAGCTGGCCTACTCGAACCTGCCGGCGAACAAGAACAACAAGGCGTCGAGCCTGACGAATCTGTTCCGCAATCTCGGCGGCAGCGTCGGCATCGCGTTCGTCACCACGCTGCTCGAACGCCGATCGCAATTCCACCAGACCGTGCTGGTCACGCACCTCACGGATACCGACCTGACGCTCCAGGGCGCAGCCCCCGCCATCGTCAACCGGCTGATCGCTGCCGGCCACACCACTGCGGACGCGCTGTCGACTGCGCCGGCCATCCTCGGCGGACTCGTGCGTCAGCAGGCGACGCTGCTTGGCGCGCTCGACTGTTTCTGGATCCTGGGCGCGCTGGCGATGCTCGGACCGATTCTCGCGCTCGGCATCCGCGCCTTCGACCAGACCGGCGCCGGCCGTTCATCCGGCAACCCTTAGGATCCTTCACTACGAGTGATTTCATATGACGTCGACCACCGCACGACCACGACCGTTCAACCGCACTCGGCTCTTCCTGATCGCCACAGGGCTGCTCACCAGCGCCACCTTCGCCGCTGCGCAGACGGCCTCGACAGCGGCCGACGGCTCCGTGCCCACGCCGCGGCCGATCAACCCGGCGACCAACACGTCGAATCCCGAGCACGCGCGCCGGCCAGCTGCAGAATCCGTTTCTGGGCAGCACACCGATGCCCCGCATCCGATGCGGCGCTGACGATTTCGCTGGCGGACGCCGTCCGGCGGGGCCTGCAGTACAACCTCGGGCTGATCGACGCGTCCACGTCGAGTGCCGCCGCACGGGCCACCCGGCTCCGCGCGCTGTCGTCGCTGCTCCCGACCGTGAGCGCGCGCGCCGCGAAGGTCTGGGAAGAGCTGAGCCTGCGCGAAGTCGGACTGACACTGCCCGGCCTGCCCTCGACCACCGGCAATTTCGGCTTCACGGATGTGCGCGTCGCCGTCACCCAGTCGATCTACAACGGCGAGTTGCGGAATCGCTACAAGTCTGACGCGGCGGCCGAACGGGCCTCCGAGCTGAACGCGCGTGATGCTCGCGACGTGGTGGTGTTCGCAGTCGGCGCGGCCTACCTGCAGATCGTCGCCAGCGCCGCGCGGCTCGATACGGCGACCGCACAACTGGCGTCAGCCGCCGAACTGGATCGACTGACCGCCGATCGCGTGAGCTCGGATGTCGCGCCGGAAATCGATTCGCTCAGATCGCAGGTCGAGCGGCAATCGGCCGAGCAGCGCGTGATCACCTCGCGGAACGATTTCGAGAAGGACAAGGCGACGCTCGCCCGGATCATCGGTCTTGCGGTGGACCAGCCGTTCATCGTGGACGGCGCGGTGCCCTACCGGCCGATGCCGGACCTGACCGAGGCCGCCGTCACGGCGCGCGCGCGTCAGGCGCGGGCCGACCTCGCGGCGGCCGGCGCCGCGGTCGAAGCGGCCGAGCTGAACGTTCGCGCCCATCGCGCGCAGGCGTATCCGAGCGTCGGGGTCAACGCCGACTACGGCCGCGGCGGCGACCGCGCGCACTTCGACCAGGTCTACACCGTCGCGGCCGCGGTGACCGTGCCGCTCTACACCGGCGGCCGAATCGGCGCCGACGTGGCGCTCGCCGACAGTGAGCTCGCCCGGCGCCGCGCGGAATACGAAGACCTCAAAGGGCGCGTTTCGTACGACGTGCACGTCGCGTGGCTCGACCTGTCGGCCTCGAACTCCAGCGTGACCGTCGCACAGCACAACAAGGAGCTCGCCGAACGGGCGCTCCTGCAGGCGCAGGATCGCTACGCGAACGGCGTGACCAACTATCTCGAAGTCGTCCAGTCGCAGGAAACCGTGGCGCACGCCAGCGAAAACCTGATCGCCAGTCTCTACGCGTTCAATGTCGCGAAGCTCGCGCTGGCGCGGGCCGCGGGAAACGCCGAACTCAGTGCAAAGGAGTGGTTCGCGCAATGACCACCGAAACGTTGACCAGTAAACGCTCGCGCCTGATCGGCGCCACGCTCATCGTCCTCATCGCCGCCGGCGCGCTTGGCTTATGGCTCCGCGGCCGCCATTTCGAAACGACCGACGACGCGCAGGTGGACGGGCACCTGCACGCGATCAGCGCCCGGACGACCGGCACCGTCCTGCGCATCAACCCGGACGTGCAGAACAACCACTTTGTCGAAGCCGGCACGCTCCTTCTCGAGCTCGATCCGGCCGACAACGAGGTCGCGCTGGCGCAGGCGCGGGCGAAGCTCGCGACCAAGGAAGCGTCGGCCCATGCGGCGGCGCTCGACGTGCCGATCGTGCAGGCGAGCGCCTTCAGCCGCCTCGCGGTCGCGCACGAAGGACAGGACGAGGCCGCGTCGAACGTCGCGGTCGAAGAGGCCAACCTGAAAGCGGCGCAGCATCGGGTCGAGCAGGATCTGGTGAACGCCGATCGGGCGGAACGGGACCGCGTCCGCTATCTCGCGCTGGTCGAGAAGAAAGAAATCTCCCGTTCCGAGTACGACGCGCGCGAATCGGAAGCACTGGCGGCAGTGGCGACGCTCGAAACGGACCGCGCAGCGGCGGTTGCGGCCGCCCACCGCATCGCGCAGGCGAAGAACCGGGTCGCGCAGCGGCAATCGGATGTGACGGACGCGCAGTCGGCGCCGCGCCAGCTTGCCAGCGCCGAAGCGCGATCGGCGGCTGCAGCCGGGGAGCTGGAACAGGCCATGGCCGACGTCCGCAGCGCCGAACTGAATCTGGCCTACACCCGCATCTATGCACCGGTCAGCGGCATCATCGGCCGCAAGACGGTCGAAGTCGGCCACCGGATTCAGCCCGGCCAGTCGCTGATGATCGTCGTGCCGACCGACGACGTCTGGGTGACGGCGAACTTCAAGGAAACGCAGCTGAAGTCGATGCGCCCGGGCCAGCCGGTCAACGTGCACGTGGACGCCTTCGATCGCGATTACACGGGGACGGTTGAGGAACTGCCCGGCGCGGCCGGCACGTGTTCAGCCTGCTGCCGCCGGAAAACGCGAGCGGAAACTTCGTGAAGGTGGTGCAGCGCCTGCCGGTGCGGATTCGCCTCGCAGGCGACGTGGACCAGCGAGCACCGGCTCAGGCCAGGGCATGTCGGTCGAAGCGCGCGTCCAGATCAACTGAAATCGTCCCAGAGCGTCGTAACACAACCACGAAGGCACGAAATTCACGAAGAAGACACCTTAGGTTTTCCCTAAACACCTTCGTGTCCTTCGTGTCTTCGTGAATTAGCGTGGCGCCATCGGCCGGGATGGCGCCACGCGTCGCTATCTAGAACATGAACTTCGCGGCGAATTGCACCTGGCGCGCCGACCCGGAATCGCCGGTCGCGAATCGCGTGTTGGTGATCACGCCGAACGCCGTGCTGCCCACCGTCGCGATCCGTCCGGGCTGGCCCAGGTTCGAGACGTTGAACAGGTTGAAGACCTCGACGCGGAACTGCAGGCGCGACGTCCCGTTCAGCGTCACGTTCTTGATGAGCGAGAGGTCCGTGTCGCTGAACCCGGGCCCGACGACCGCATTGCGCGGGAGGTTGCCGAAGTGAAACACGCCACTCGGCGAGACCGGCAAGGCAAACACCGAGCTCGAATTGCAGGAACCGGCCGCGGGAGCGGCGATGCGCGGATCGCACACCGACGCGTTGAACCACTGGTTGACATCGCCGACGACTGACAGATCGCCAACCAGGTCGGGCCTGAGCGATGTCACGCCGGTGAAGGTGCCGATGTTGGTGATGATGTTGACCGGGCTCCCCGACTGCAGTTGCAGCACGCCGCCGACCTGCCATCCTTCTTTCAGCCAGTTGCCGTGGAACGGCAGCTCGTAGGTGGCATTCAGGCTGAAGCGGTGCCGGACGTCGAAGTCGGACGGCGCTTCGCTGTCCGCCAGGTCGTAACTGTTCTGGAGCGATCCGTTGGCGTTGGCCCCGGTCCCGTCGTAGGAATTCGTGTCGGTCGACTTCGACAAGGTATAGGACGAACTCATCTGCAATCCCTTGGACATCCGGCGATTGGCGGTGATCCACAAGCCTTTGTAGTGCGACCAGCCCGCGCTCTGCACTTCGGTGATGTTGCCGAGCGTCGCGCCCGGCGAGATCGGGCTCGCGGCCGAGAGCGTCGGATACGGCCGGGCGCCGTTGATGAACTGGTTGATGTTGATCGGCACGCGCAGCCGATCCCCATACGAACCGAAATAGCCGACCATCACGCCGGTGCCGCGCAGTTCCTTCTCCGCGTTCACATTCCACGTCTGCATCCGCCCGGGCTGAAAGTCCGGGTTGGTGGTGGTCGGCGCCAGACCGGCGGCCTGCGCGGTCGTGTACGCCGAGTCGAGTTTGACGGCGCCGGACACGTTGAGCGGCGTCGCGAGCGGCGGATTCGACGCCGACCCGCCGACGTAGCCGGTATTCGTCTGATTGATCATCACCGCGTACGCGGCCCGGAAGACGATGCCGTTCTCGGTCGGATTCCAGATGACGCCGAGCCGCGGCTGGAAGTCGCTGCCGTTCTTGTGGATCTGATCGATGCCCGATCCGAGCCGCACCAGCGCGTCCTTCGACGCGTCGAACACCACGAGGTTGTTGTCCGGCTCGGACGGCGATCCGATGAAGTCGTAGCGCAGGCCGAGATCGAGCTTCAGCTTCGGTCCGAGCGAGAGGCTGTCCTGCACGAAGCCGCCGATCGCGGGAATGATCAGCGTTGACTGACGGTCGCCGAGCGTGATGTTGAACGAGTTGCCGATACCGGTCTGGAACGCCGGCACGCTGGCGTATGTGAACGCGCCGGGATCGGCCGTGAACGTATTGACCGACGCCCGCCGATACTCGCCGCCGAACTTGATGATGTGATTGCCGCGCAGATAGGTCGCCGTATCGGACGCGACGAAGGTCACGACGGTGCGCCCCTGCGGAAAATTGGCCGGGCCGCCGAAGTTGAGACCGAGGCTGGTGATCACGATCTGCGGCAGCGCGAGCGGAAAGTCGATGCCGTTGTTGATCCCCAGGTCCTTCGGATTGACGACCACGTTCGGATCGAAGCTGATGTTGATCCGGTTGTAGCCGGCCCGCGCCTCGTTGACCAGCGCGTGGCTGAAGATGTGCGTCTCGTTCACCGTCAGCACCTGGCGATGACCGCCGCGCGTGTCGCCAAAGTCGGGAACGGTATTGCCCTGCGCGTTGGGCTCCTTGCGCAGGTCGCGCTGAAACGCATAGTAGCCGTGCAGCGTGTCGTTCAGCGCGAGCGTGTGCCGCATGTCGATGGTGTACTGATCGATGTTGACCGGTGCGGTGCCGGCCGCCAGCAGCCGCGCCTGGCCGTTCGCATCGGTCGTGTTGCCCAGCGGAATGTACGCCAGCAGGTTCTTCGCCACCGGGTCGGTGACGCCGGCACGCTGCGCGTCGGTCAGCACGCCCGAGTTCAGGTCAACACCCTGCGTATGGCGAAGACCTTCGTAACTGAAGAAGAAGAAGGTCTTGTTCTTCTGGATCGGCCCGCCGAGATTGACGCCGAACTGCTTGCGGTTGAACGGCGACTTCGGATTCGGCTCGGGATTGAAGTGATTCCGCGAGTCGAGCGAATCGTCCCGGTAGAAATCGAACGCCTCGCCGTGCATCCGGTTGGCGCCCGATCGCGTGGCCACGTTGACGATGGCGCCGGAGTTACGGCCGTACTCGGCACTGAACGTGGAGTTATCGACCTTGAACTCCGACACCGTGTTGATCGAGGGCTGGAACGTCACCTGGCTGTTCGCCAGATCGTTCAGGTTGATGCCGTTGATCATGAAGTTGACCGAGGTCTCGCGGTTGCCGGCCGAGAAGAACGAGAACGACCCCTGGCCGCGCAGCGGCGCGCTGAGCACGCCATTCTGCGGCGGCGTGACGCCGCCCGGCATCAGCGGCCCGAGATCGACGAAGTGCCGGCCGTTCAGCGGAATCTCCTGCACCGTCCGCTCCGCCATCACCTGCCCGACGGAGACGGTCGTCGTCTCGATAAGTGGCGACACGCCCACCACCGTGAGGTTCTCCTGGATCGCGCCGACCGTCATCCGGAAATTGACCGCCACGGTCTGCGCGACGCCCAGCTCCGCGCTTCCCTTCTGGTCCTGGAATCCGTCGATGTGCGCGACGATGCTGTAAGTGCCAGGAGGGAGAGACGCGGCGACATACTTGCCCGACTGGTCGGTCGCGGCCGTGCGTTCGACGCCGGTGGCGTCGTTCCGAATCGTCAGCGAGACCCCCGGCATGACGGCGCCCTGCGCGTCGGTCACCGTTCCTTCCAGGGTGGCGGTCGATTGCGCGCCGAGCGCAGCCGCACCGAACGTGAGGACAAGGACGAGAGACAGAAGCTTCATGAACTCGAACCTCCAGTTTGTCCAGACTCCGACGCCGATGGTTGAACCGATTCTAGGCGCTCATCGAGAGGTTCAAGCTGAAGAAGGAGCCGCCGCCACGATTTTCCGCGGCCGACTTCAAAACTCCGGATTTCTCAACAGACACGACTGTCTGAATCCGGTGCGCTGGCACGACAAAACAGTTGGACCGGACGTAGACCGTTCGTCTATGTCCTCATTTGTCGTTCGCTGGCGCCGAGCTCGACCGATCCGCTCCAGCTAACAATGAATCTCACGGTGTCCCAGGCGTTGTGGATACCGATGACGAGCAGCATGAGCGACGCGCCGGCGACCACGAATTGTGGTGGCAAATTGTGGCGAGGCAATCGGGCGGACGCACCGCGCATAGCCCGCAGCGTCAGGCGATGATATTCTGGCGGCGGCTTCGCCAACCTTATACGATCGCGCGCCAGATCACATGCGAACGAACGCCGGCAACGAGTCGAGTGCCACGCTGAACGCGGCGAGCTCGCGGATTGTCCTGCTCGCCAGCCTGGGCGGCGCGCTCGAGTTCTACGATTTCGTCATCTTCGGCGTGTTCGCGAAGGACATCGCCGACGCGGTCTTCCCCAATCCGACGCCGCTCATCTCGCTGATGGTGTCGTTCGCCGCCTTTGCCGCGGGATACCTCGCCCGGCCGTTTGGCGGCATCGTCCTCAGCCACTTTGGCGATCGCTACGGACGCCGCGGGGTCTTCCTGATCTCGATCTTCGTGATGTCGGCCGCCACCGTCGGCATGGGCGCTCGTGCCGTCGTTCGCCGCGTGGGGCGCGGCATCGAGTGCGCTGATGGTCGCTGCTCCGGCTGGTGCAGGGTTTCTGTCTCGGCGGCGAGCTCCCAGGTGCGCTCACCTACGTCGTCGAAACCGCGCCGGACCGCGCGCCGGCGGTCTGCGGCATGGTGTTCTCGTGCGTGACGATGGGCGTGGCCGTCGCCACGGCGTGTGAGCTTCGCGGTTCGCACCTGGCTGCCCGAGACCATGGTCGCGACGCTCGGCTGGCGCATCGCGTTCGTCCTCGGCGGACTCTGTGGCCTGCTCAGTTATGTGCTGCGGCGTTCGCTCGAGGAGTCGCCGGAGTTCGCGCGGATGAAGCAGCTGGCGTCGCGCCAGCCGCTGCAGGAGGTGATGCGCGCCCACCTCGGGCACGTCGGCGTGGGCATTCTGGTCCTGGCGGCGACCGCCGGCTTCAACGGCCTGTACTTCGCTCACATGGCCGCCTACATGTCCAGCGTCCTGCACTACGATCCGCGCCTCACGGTCAGCGCGCAGACCATCGGCGTCGTCGTGCACGCGCTGGCGATTCTCGGCGTCAGCCGCCTCGCGAACCGGTTGCCCCCGCGGACGCTGCTTCGCGCCGGGGCGCTGACCCTCGCCGCACTGGCGTGGCCGTTCTACAGCGCGCTCGCCGCCCACGCCGCCAATCCGATCCTGCTGCTGGTCCTCGCGGGGCTGGCCGCCGGGTTCGTCAATGGGACGTTCGCTGTTCTGCTGACGGATCTGTTTCCGACGCGCGTGCGCTTCAGCGGCGTCGCCCTGTGTTTCAATGTCGCGTTCACGATCTTCAGCGGCACATCGCCGCTCGTCGCCACCGCGCTGATCCAGCGCTCAGGGTTCGTGACCGCGCCGGCGTTCGTGATGGTGGCGTGCGGCCTGCTGACGCTGGCAGGCAGTCTGGCGTTGCCGAAGGCGAGCGGCTACGTCCTGCAATCGGAGCCACGAAGGCACGAAGACACGAAGTAATTCAACTTAAGGGTTTTCTTCGAGCGCGCGTTGGCGAGGTGCGGCGCGACCTTCGCGAGGTAGCCGTTGACGGTGATCACGTCGCCGGGCTTCAGCGACGGCGCCGCGGTCAGCGCCGTGCTGACGGCGAGCGCGAGAAGCCTTCGATCCATGGCGGCCTCACTTCGTGCTTTTGTGTCTTCGTGGCTCTTGATTTGAGGTCGGACGAGCGCCATCACTTCGGCGCGAGGCGCTTCAGTTCCTCATCCCAGTGCTGCACGACGATCAGGCTGGATCGGCCAATGTCGGGGCTGGCGCCCCTGATCATCAGAAATCGCCGGCCGTCCGGCGAGATGTCGTAAGTTCGAGACCGATTGGCGCCGCGGCCGGTGAAGTAACCAGGTTCGAAGAGCTTCGTCGGGGAACTCGCATTCCACGTCGCTGCCGTCGCTTCGACTGTTACCTGCTCCAACGCGCCGTCAGCGCTGAAGAAGAACAGCTCCCGGCCGGTGCTCGCCCAAACCGGCCGCGTCCCGCCCGCCATTGAGACTTGCCATTGGCCACCGCCAGTTTCCGGGTACGGGCGGACGTAGATCTCTGGAACACCCGAGCTATTTGATTCGTACGCCAGCCAGTGACCATCCGGTGAGACCATACCGTTGCGCTCGTCGAATGGTGTCTGCACCAGGGACGTCGTTTGACGAGGATCATCGAGACGCACCCGCAGCAAATCCCACCCCGTTGTCGCGGTGGCTTCCTGAAAGACGAGTTGCGTGCCATCTGGCGAGATGCCGCCAGGGTACTGGGTGTGTGGGCTGGTCGTCAGCCGCTCCGCTGTATCCGTTCCATCGGCCGCTTGCCACCACAAGTTGGGTTCGCCTTCACGGGTAGAACTGAACACGATCCGGCGACTATCTGGCGTCCAGACGGGCACCACGTCAGTTCTGGAACCGGACGTGAGACGAGTCAATGTCGACCGCGTCAGATTCCACACCCAGATGTCCTGCTCCTGATCCGCGCTGGAGACCGCGATCCGCGTTCCGTCAGGCGAAACGCGGGGGTGGACGTACGCGCGCGGCGGCGCTGCGATCGGATCTTCCCTGCCGGCGCGGTCCACCCACACGAGCGTGCGCGCCGCATCATCGGCCCCGCCGGGAGCATCGACGTAGGCGAGGGTCCCGTCCGTGGCAACGCCGAAGTCACCAGCACCAGGCGCAGTCGTCAGGAGCCGCGGCACGACTGCCAGCGCTGAGCCACGAACCGCCCCTCGGGCCGGATCGAAAGGCATGGCGAGAAGAGTTCCTCTGGCAACGTACAGAAGGTAGCGATCCGCCACAGCCCGGGCGTCGCTGCCGCCTCGGACGAGAATCGTGGAAACATTCGTCCGCAAATCGAGTACGGCGACCTGCTGGGCATCGAGTCCGCCCGCCTGCGGTGCGATCGTGAACAGAATCATCTGCCCACCTGGCACGGCCTGTGGCCACAGGTGATCGGCCTCACCGTTAGCGGGGTCGGGGCGTGTGAGGACCGTGGCTGGTCCCCCAGTGGCCGGCACACGCTGAAGCCCGGTCTTCGCATTGTTGGTGGCGACGATGATCGTCTCATTCGTCAGCCAGCTCGCACCCCGCGATAGTCCGTCAAGCGATGCCAAAGTGATGGCCGGGCCGCCGGAGATCGCCACCTTCTTCAGCGTCGTCTGGTCATCCACGAAGCCGACCCATTGGCTGTCTGGGGAAATAAATGGTCCACTGAGTTGTCCACTCGCAATCGCAACCGGTTCGAGCGCGTTGAGTGCGCGCACGAACAGCTGCGTGCCATTGTTACCAACATAGACCACGTTCGAGCCGTCCGGACTCATCGCGAGGTCATGTTCGGCGCCGTCAATCGTCAGGGCCGCCCGCCCTGATGCCGTAATTGCGGTTCGCGTCACGCGTTGTGCGATGGGACGCTTCAGAAACCAGGTGACCAAGCCGGCAACGATCGCGCCGATGAGCAACGTGCCGGTCGGAACTGCGATACGCCGCCAGGCCGATTGTCGCAAACGCAGCGGCGCGCTCTTCAGGCCGACGCGCTCCAGATCGAGCGCCGCAACGGTTTTTAACGCAAAAATGGCCGCCGCGATGTCACCGACGCGTTGTGTCGGATCTTTTGCCAAACAGCCCTGCAGCAGATCACGAATGATTGGTGACAATTCCGTTGGAAGCACCGACCAGTCCGGCTTGGCGCGCAGCACCGCTGCCATCGTGTCGCTGACATCCTCGCCAGCAAACGCCCGCTTGCCTGTCAGCATCTCGTACAGCACGCAACCGAACGCCCAAATATCGCTCCGCTTGTCGGCCGATAAGGCCCTTCGCCTGTTCGGGGCTCATGTACACGGCAGTGCCCAGAATCATCCCGGCCTGCGTCATCGCGGGTGTCGTGATCGTCGACGAGGCCGTCACCGCTGCGCGCGACCCATCTGACCCACCGGACTCAGGCTCCAACGATTTCGCCAAGCCGAAGTCCAGCACTTTCACCGTACCGTCAGGCCGGACCTTGATGTTGGCCGGCTTCAAATCGCGATGGATGATCCCGTGCTCGTGCGCGGCTTCGAGCGCTTCCGCGATTTGCTTCGCGATCGCGAGCGACTCATCGAGCGGGAGCGCGCCACGTAGCGCGATCCGGTCGTCCAGAGTGAGACCGTCGACGAGCTCCATCACCAGCGCGTAGACGCCCGCAGATTTTTCGAGCCCGTAGATCGCGGCGATGTTCTGATGATTCAGCGCGGCAAGCGTGCGCGCCTCGCGCCCGAGGCGTGCCAGCCGATTCGGGTCGTGCGCGAAGGCGTCGGGCAGCACCTTGATGGCGACGTCGCGCCCCAGGTGCGTATCGGTGGCGCGATACACCTCGCCCATGCCGCCGACTCCAATGGCGGCGAGGATTTCGTATGCGCCGATGCGCACGCCTGCGGACAACGGCATGAGCGAGGCCGATTCTAGTGGTTGCACCGCGGCGGTGCAAAGGCCGAGCGGGATTGCGTGCGGTTTTTCTTCGTGCTTTCGTGTCTTCGTGACTCTGGATTTGAGGTCGGGCGAGCTTCAGTTGGGGGTCGGCCGTTCGATGTGGTCGATGACGAAGATCGGCACCATCGCCTTCTCCGGCTGCAGCTTGAGGCCCAGTTGCTCCTGGAGCGCGGTGGAGAATTCAGGCGCGTCGTCGGGCGCCGCAGGATCGGCAGCGGGCCCTTTGCCGAAGGGCATGGCGAAGCGCAGCGTCAGCGCGTACCGGCCGTCCAGGCCGGTGGCGTTGCGGACGTGGCCACCCGCCCACCCGCTGAGCGACAGCGCGAGACGATTCATGTCGATGCCGCCCGAGATCAGAGTCCCGGCGCGCATCGACAACCCGCAGCGGTGCTCGGGAACGGAATCAGGCGTGGGCGGCGCCGATGGCGGCGCGGCGGCGGCGAGCAATCGAGACTGGAAGGTTTCAATTGCGGACCGAGGCGGCCGTCGCGCCGCGCCAGGACCAGCGCGAACGTGTTGCGCTCCTGCTCCTCGACGTGGCCGGCGACCTTCATCCGATCGATCAGCATGTTCCGCATCATCTCGCCGCTCTGTTCGCGCGTCGAGCCGGCGGGCGCTTTCGCCGTGATGTCATACCGATCGCGCTTCACCCAATCGGGAAACCCGTCGACGTCGCGCACCGGAACCGGCGACGCCGCGTAGATGATGCCGGCGATCGGCTGGTTGGTCATCGTGAACGAGCCGTCCGGCGAAATCCGCATGCCGCTGCGATCCGGACTGCCCACCGTGAGCTTGATCGAGACCACTTCATACTGTGCGGAACCGGCTGACTGCCCGGCGATCTGCGCGCCCATGGACACGGCCGACGAGAGGGCGAACGCGATCGAGACAGCACGGAGCATGGCACCTCCTGCCTGCAACAGATCAGTTATCGCACACCTGCGAGTCTGCTACCATCGCCGTTTCCGTTACGTCCTGTGCCCCGCTATCGCTTCGGCGATTTCGTCCTGTCACCGCGCCGCCGCCTGCTCATCCGCGACGGACGCGAGCTGCCGCTGATCCCGCGCTACTTCGATCTGCTGACCTTTTTGATCGAACGGCGTCACGAGGCGGTCCACCGCCGCGACATCTTCGACCGCGTCTGGAGCGACGTCATCGTCTCGGACAGCGCGCTGAGCCAGGCGATCCGCACGATCCGCCGCGCGCTCGCCGACGACTCGCGCGAGCCGCGGTACATCCGCACCGTGTCACGCCACGGCTATCGATTCGTCTACGCGGACATCGTCGAGGAAGACGATGACGCGGCGTGGCCCGCGGCGCTGCCGGCACCGGCAACCGGCGGACGCTCATGAAATGCCCGTGGACGCGGTCGAGCCGCTGCTCGCGCGTCTGACGACGGTGCCGTCCACGTCGATTGAAGAAGAGGACCAGCACGAGGCCGCGGAGCTGCTCCACGGGCTCGGGACGTCGCAGGCGCTGGCACGCCTCGGCTCGCGTCCCGGCCACGTCCACGCGCGTGCCGTGCTGCGCGACGCACGGTGGGATCTCCCGGCGGCCGATCCGGTTCCCGTGATTGGCGGACCATCGCCGATTGCGGTTGCGCGCGAATTGATTGCGATCCGCGTGCGGCGCGTCACCCGGATGATCGCGCTGCGCTGGGCGGGCGCGTCGATTGGCGGCGGGCTGGCCGGATTCATTGCCGGCGCGCTCGGCGGCCTCATGCTCGCCGCGGCGCCGGGAAGCGCGGCGCCGATCGCGGTCGCGCCGGTTCTCGCGGTGATCGGCGCCTTGTGCGGCAGCGCCGGAGGTGCGGGGGTTGGCGCCGGGATAAGCCTCGCCGAGGCCAGCGCGCGATCGTGGCGCGGCCCGGCGCTCGCTGTGGGCGGCGCGCTCGGCGGCGGGATCGTCGGGGCTGCCGTTCAGTGGCTCGGGCGATGGACGCTTGCCGCCCTCGTCGGCCTGGACGTCGACATCGGCGGCGCCGTCGAAGGCATCGTCATTGGCGCGGCGGCGGGCGCCGGCTACGCGATGGCCACCCGTGAGGCCGGCAGGGCTCGCGACGCCCGCCGGGCGGCGTCGCTTTTATGCCGCCGCTCTGACCAGCGCGTGCTGCGGGCTCGGCGCGTTCGTCATCGCACTGGACGGCCGGCCGCTCGTTGGCGGCACGGTCAATGCGATCGCCCGTGCGGCGCACGGTTCCCAGGTCACGCTCGAGCCGCTCGGCCGGCTGATCGGCGAACCAGACTTCGGCCGCGTCTCGCAGATCGTGCTGGCCACCGGCGAGGGGTTGCTGTTTGGATTTGGCCTCACGCTCGGACTGACGCGCCGCCCGCGCCGCGAATAGTCCCGCATTCACCCACATCTCAGCGAATGCTCACAATTCGGTCACGACGCTGACCCCCTCTCCGGTCGATGCTTCGGCCACGGTGCGCCGCACGCCCGCGGATCGCCCCGACTGGAGCATAGACCGATGGAAATGTTCGCCGCGACGCCGGTCCAACGCCATCTTCGCCTGCACGTCTCGACCAACACGGCTGTCGAGTTCGTAGACATCACCGAGCAAATCGCCGCCCTCACTGCCGACACCCACGTCCACACCGGCATCGTCAACATCCAGAGCCTGCACACGACCGCCGCGGTCGTGCTCAACGAACACGAGCCGCTGCTGCTCGCCGACTTCGCCCGCCTGCTCGAACGAACCGCACCGGCGGCAAGCCGCTATGCGCACGACGACTTCAGCGCCCGCACCGTCAACCTGGTGCCCGACGAGCGGCGGAACGGTCATGCGCACTGCCGTGCGCTGCTGCTCAGCCCCTCGGTCTGTCTCAACATCGTGGATGGACAGCTTCAACTCGGGCGCTGGCAGCGCATTTTCTTCGTCGATCTCGACGGTCCTCAGCCCCGCGATCTGTCGGTGCTCATCCTGGGAGCGACCGGGCGATGAAGATCAAGATGATCCTGCCGGCGCTCACCGAAGCCACGAGCCCCTTCTGGCGTCCGATCAAGTATTCGCTGTTTCCGCCGCTCGGTCTCGCCACGCTCGCCGGGTACGTGCGCGACGACGATGACGTGGAAATTCAGGACGAGCATGTCGAGCGGTTGCAGCTCGAGGACAGCCCGGACCTGGTCGTCATCCAGGTCTACATCACGTCGGCGAGGCGGGCGTATCGTCTGGCCGACCATTACCGCGAACGCGGCGCTTATGTCGTGCTCGGCGGCCTGCACGTAACGTCGCTGCCCGAGGAGGCCGCAGCGCATGCGGACACGATTTTTCTCGGGCCCGGCGAAGATACCTGGCCGCAGTTTCTCGACGACTATCGACGCGGCTCGGCCGCCCGGCGTTATCAATCGCGGATCCGCACGCTCGACGGGCTGCCTCGAGTGCGGCGCGATCTGATCAAGCGCGCACGGTATCTCGTGCCGAACTCGATCGTCGTCTCGCGCGGTTGTCCGCACGTCTGCGATTTCTGCTACAAGGACGCGTTCTTCCAGGGCGGTCGCGGGTTTTACACGCAGACCGTCGATGCGGCGCTTGCGGAAATCGAGCGCTTGCCCGGGCGTCACCTGTACTTTCTCGACGACCACCTGTTCGGCGACCGGCGCTTCGCGACGGCGCTCTTCGACGGCATGCGCGGCATGGGCCGGGTGTGGCAGGCCGCCGGCACGGTGAATACGATCCTCGAGCGCGATCTGCTCGAACGGGCGGTCGCCGCCGGACTGCGAAGCCTGTTCGTCGGATTCGAAACACTCGACGCCGGCCAATCTCGCCGAGCAGCACAAGTATCAAAATCTCCGCCGCGACTACGGTGCGGCGATCCGTCGTCTGCACGACCTCGGTGTCATGATCAACGGCAGCTTCGTGTTCGGAATGGACGCCGACGACGAGTCGGTGTTCGAGCGGACGGTGGAGTGGGCCATCGCGCACGGCATCGAGACGGCGACCTTCCACATCCTCACGCCCTATCCGGGGACCAACCTGCACCGCCGGATTGCCGCCGAGGGGCGGATCACGTGCGACGACTGGGATCGTTACGACACGCGCCATGCGGTTTTTCGTCCGCGGCTGATGTCGGCGGCGGCGCTCGAAGCCGGCTACTGGCGCGCCTATCGCGACTTCTACCGGTGGGGATCGATCGCCCGCGGCGCCGCGGCGCACGACCGCTTCGTCGGCAGCGTGAAACATTTCGCGTATGCGGCGGGCTGGAAGAAATTCGAGCCGCTCTGGGACCTCGTGATCCGCGCCAGGCGCGCCGGGCTGATGCTGCCGATGCTCGAAACGGTGCTCGGCGCCGGCGGCGCTGAAACGCCGCGCAGGTGCGTCCATCCGGCCTCTGCAGTCAGCGACTCCGACGTTTAACCCGAGCCCGTCAGATCCGCTCGGGATTCGACGGGTCGAATCAATTCTTTGCGTTCTCCGCGTCTCCGCGGTGGAACGTGGTACTCAATGCACTAGGTACTTCATGCCCAGCTGATCGATCAGGAACGCCAGGTAGTCGGCCGACTGCGCCACGCGGACGCTGAGCGGCGAGCCGATCCCGTGGCCCGCATCGCTGGAGGTCGCGAGCAGGATCGGATACTTCGAGCTGGTTGCCGCCTGCAGGCGCGCGGTCATCTTGCGCGAGTGCATCGGGTTGACGCGGCCGTCGTTGTCGCCGGTCTGCATCAGGACCGCCGGATAGGCCACGCCGTCCTTCACGTGGTGATACGGCGAATAGGCATACAACGCGTTGAACTGCTCCTCGTTCTTCACGGTGCCGAACTCGGTCGTGTTGAACTCGCCGTTCGGATCGAGCTCGACGCGCAGCATGTCGTAGATGCCGACCTCCGAGACCACCGCGCGAAACATCTCGGGGTGCTGCGTCAGCACGGCGCCCATCAGCAGCCCGCCGTTCGACCCGCCGAGAATCGCGAGATGCTGCGGCGTCGTGTAGCGCTGATCGATCAGCAGCTGCGCCGCGGCGATGAAGTCGTCGAACACGTTCTGTTTCTTCGTGAGCGATCCGTTTCCGTGCCAGGCTTCGCCGAATTCGCCGCCGCCGCGAAGATTGGCGATCGCGTAAACGCCGCCCGCATCGAAAAACACGCCGGCGGGTCGCGCCGAGGAAGGCCGGCGTCATGCTGATCCCGTATCCGCCGTATCCGTAGAGCAGCGTCGGGTGGCTGCCGTCGAGCGCGACGCCTTTGCGCCGGATGATGTTGATCGGAACCTCCGCGCCGTCGCGCGACCGCGCCGTGACCCGCGTGACCTCCATGTCGTCGAAATTGACCGGGCTCGTGACCTTCAGGCTCATGGCGGTGTCACGTCCGTCCGGCGTGCGGCGATGAAATGCGCGGGGCGTCAGGTAGGTTTCGACGCTGTAAATGAGATCGCCTTCGACCGACTCCATCTCGTCCACCGCCGCGACCGGCGGCAGTTCAACGTCGCCGCGCGGCCGGCCGTCGAGATCGAACATCCGCAGCTTCGATGGTCCGCCGGCCAGGTAGCGGACCGCCATCGCCCGGCCGACAAACGCGATCGGATCTTCGCCGGTGAATTCGGTCGCGATGACGTCGGCGCTTTCGGGCACCAGCACGCGGCCATGGGAGAGCGTGTAGTCGCCGGCCGCCAGCTTGAGGATCCGCCGTTTCGGCGCGTCCCGCTCGGACACCAGATAGAGCCCGCGGTCCGGCCCGAACGCCGCATATTCCACGTCGTCGTCGAATTTCGTGACCTGGTGGAGCGCGCCGCCGCGCTCGAGCACGTAGTGCGCGAACTGGCCGCCGTCGCCATTGGCCACGGTGATGAGCAGCGCGCGCGCGAGCGTCGAATAGTCCATCTGGATTTCGGCGACGCGCGGCAGGCCGTCGCCGAACACCTGGCGATCGGTCGGACACGGCGGTGCCGATCCGATGGAACCAGACCGTTTGATAGAAGTGCCGATCGGCCTCGGGACGCTCGGCGCCGGGGAAATGCGTGTACCAGAGACCGGCGGCGTCTTCGGTCCACGCCGCGTCTCCGCCAGCCGTCGGGTACTGCACATGCGGGATGACTTCGCCGATCTGCCGCCCGGTGTCCACCTCGAAGACGTGCAGATCGCCGTCCTCGCTGCCGCCGCGCGACAGCGACACGGCCACGCGGCGGCCGTCGGGCGACGGCACGTACCAGTCGATCGCCGTGCCGCCGGTCGGATCGAGCACGTTCGGATCGAGGAACACGCGCGGATTGATCGCGTCCGGCTCCCATCACCGCGAGCATCGGCTGCTGCTTCGCCGGATCGACGTAGCGCGCGAAGAGGTGTCCGCCGACGGCCTTGAGATCCCCATACGAGGGCGAGGCCGTCGAGGTCAGCGACATCAACCTGTTCGCGAGTGCCGTCCGGTACGGCAGGCCATCAAGGTAGGCGCGGGTGCGCTGCGTCTGCGCCGCCGTCCAGCTGCGGACTTCCGGGTCGCTGCCGTTCTCGAGCCAGCGATACGGATCCGAGACGGACACGCCGTGGTAAACGTCCGTGACGGCTGCGACTCTCGTCGGCGGAGCCGTCGTATCCCGGGCCTCGAGCCCGGTCAGCAGCGCGGCGCCCGCACACAGCCCGCAAAGCGCGTATAGCTTCTTCATGTTCATGCTCCGGATCGGGGCCGATTCGGTCCGCCTTTGACCGGGCCCCTCGCACATTATTGTGCGAGAATCTGCTCCTCGTCTGCCCGGAGGATCATGATGTTCAAGCCGGTCTCGCGTGCCACCCGCACCGCTGGAATCCTTCTCTCGATACTGTCGGTCAGCGCCCTCCTGCCCCTCTCGGCTGCCGCGCAGGAATGGGTGCAGCCCGAGCGCTCCAAGGCCAACACCGAGGCACTCGCCCGTGTTCAGGTGAAGTCGTACAAGTTCGAAGCGGCCGGCAATATCGATATGGAATACGGGCTGTACGTGCCGACGCACTACGACGCGGCGCGTCCGACACCGCTGGTCATCGCGCTGCACGGGCTCGGCAGCGGCATCAGCTACATGATGGAATACAACAACCTCGTGGAGCTGGCCGAACGCTACGGCTACATCGTCGCGACGCCGATGGGTTACAACCCGAGCGGCTGGTACGGCGCGCGCGGACAGGGCAACGAGTTCAACCGCCGGCAGACGGAACCCGGCCCCGCCAATCTTGGCGAGCTGAGCGAACAGGACGTGCTCAACGTCCTGAAAACGGTGCGCGCCGAGTTCAACGTGGACTCACACCGGATCTATCTCATTGGACAGTCGATGGGCGGCGGCGGCACGTGGTATCTCGGCGCGAAGTACGCGGACATCTGGGCAGCGCTCGCGCCGATGGCTCCGGCCATTTACATCTCGCCCGATACGCTCGAACCGGCGAAGCACCTTCCGGTGATGGTCGTGCAGGGTGACGCCGATCAGCAGGTGGACGTGAAGGTCACCAGGACCGTGGGTCGCGAAGGCGCGCGATCTCGGCATGCGCTGCGAGTACATCGAAGTGCCCGGCGGCACGCACAGCAGCGCCGGACGGCTGAACATCGACAAGGTGTTCGCGTTCCTGGATCAGCAGCGCAAGCCGTAAGCCATGAATCGCGTCGACACTTCGATCACGCGGCGTCGTTTCGCCATCACCACCGGATGCGCGCTCGCGTCCGTCGCCCTGGGCGACGCGTGCGCCGCGTTCACCAGGTCCGCCGAGGGGAATGACGGCCGGCTGACCGCGCGGCCGCGATCCGGCGTCAAGACGTCGCTCGTCGAGCGGGCCGCTCGGTCTCGGCGGCTCGGGACGCGACGGCGTCATCCAGATGCCGTCGACCATCCCCGACGGACCCATGCCGCTGCATCGTCTTTCTCCACGGCGCGACCCAGAACGGCGCCGGGATGCTGCGCCGCATCGGCGCGGCGGCGGACCAGCCGGGCGTGGCCGTCCTCGCACCCGATGCGCGCGGCACATCATCCTGGGACGCGATTCGCGGCGACTTCGGCGAGGATGTCGTGTTTCTGAACCGCGCGCTCGAGTTCGTCTTTGAGCGGCTGGCGGTCGATCCGGCTCGGCTGGCGATTGGCGGGTTTTCCGATGGCGCGTCCTACGGCGCTGTCGCTCGGCCTCGCCAACGGCGACCTGTTTCCGCGCGTCCTGGCGTGCTCTCCCGGCTTCGTCATCCAGGCGCCGCCGCACGGCAAGCCGCGGTTCTTCTTCTCGCACGGCACCTCGGATCAGGTTCTGCCCATCAATGAATGCAGCCGCGTCATCGTGCCGCGCCTGCGCGCGATGGGATACGATGTGACGTTCCGCGAGTTCGAGGGCCGGCACGAACTGCCGCCTGATATCGCCATCGAGGCCTTGAGATTTGCCGCGGCGATGTGAGTTTGGATCCGTCATCACTGGAGGGTTTGTATGAAGCGCTTTGCCCTGTGTCTCGTCGGTGTCCTCGCGATATCGAGCGGCGCGTTCGCGCAGTCGCCCGACATCGACACGCCGCTGCTCGCGGCTCCGGCCAACCTGCGTGAAGGTGCGACCGTCATCAAGTGGAAGGCCGACTACACCTACGACACCCTGAAGAAGGGCACCAACCGTCTCGTGTGCTACGACCGGTCGGGCAAACCCGGACAGCAGGCGTTCTCGCTCGAGTGCACCAGCCTCGCCAATCTCGATCGCGCCGCGCAGAACCTGAAGTTCGAAGCGATGGGCGACAAGAAGCAGGCGATGCTCGATGCGGCCGAGAAAGACGGCACGCGGGCGAAGCCCGAGTTCGGCTCGGTGTGGTACCACCTGATGGGCGCCGACAAGGAACACGCGCGGACCCACATGACGATCGCTGTGCCGGGCGCGACCACGGCGTCGATGGGACTGCCCGACAACAACAAGAACGGCGGCGTGTGGATCATGAACGCGGGCACGTCGACCGCCCACCTCATGACGCCGGGCGAATAGATCAGTCTTTGGTGGCGCCGGCGGCTTCGACCGACCGCCGGCCGCGCATGACGTTGGTCAGCGAATAGTTCGCCTCGTGACAGGCGTACTCGTAAATGAGTGCGCCTGTTCTCGTCAGCACGCTCTCCCCCGACCAGCTCTGCACGAACGACGCCGGATCATCGACGGTGAACTGATACTTCAGCGTATCGGCGCCGCTCAGCGTGAAGCGCTCGACGACGTGCAGCCCCGTTCCTGAACCGCGAAATGCCGTCTTGGTCGTGAAGTTGGTCGTGTCCACGACCAGCGTGTCGCCCTCCCAGCGCCCGATCGAGTCGCCTTTCCACTGCGCGAGGCCCGCCGGCAGATGCGGTGCGGCGGTCGAGCGCAATGATCCGCGCGTCGTGGATCATCTCGCTGAGGATCATCACGTAGTTGCCGGCCTGCACGATCTGCAGGCCGTTGTTGTAGAAGGCCGGCATCATCGGCGGCGACGACGTGTTCGCCACGACCAGGCAGCGCTCGGCGTTGGGAAAGTCCTCGGGGTTCTCGGCGTAGTGCGCGTTGAGATGCGCGGTCCGATCGGTCAGCCGCTTCTGCGCCTCCGGCGTGAGCGCCGGAATGCGGCCGTCGGCGGGCTCGGTGATGATCGCGGTCCGGTTGCCCGGCAGGAGCGGGCCCGGCTCGTAGGTATCGAGATCGCCGGCCACGTCCAGTTCGAAGCGCGGATCGTCGCGCGTCAGCGCCGCGGTCCGGTCCAGTTGATAGCGCTGGACGTAGTCGCGCGCTTCCGCGTCAGTGAACGACGTCCGCCCGGCGGCCTCTTTCGGGCGTTCGAGCGGCGTCGCGGTGTTGTTCAGCCAGGTGCCCTGCAGATCCGGATGCCCATCCGGCGTCCGCCCTGGCCGCTGCGCGGACAGCACGGTGCCCGCTATCACCATCGCAGCGACCGCGGCCGCCAGGTTCCTGATCATGGCTTGATGTTCTGGTTCATGTGAAACAGGTTGCCCGGATCGTACTTCCGTTTGATCGTGACCAGGCGATCATAGTTGCCCTTGTAGTTGGCCTTGATCCGGTGCTGATCGTCGCCGGCCATGAAGTTGACGTATCCGCCTTCTTCCGAGTGCGGATGAACGGCCTGGTAGTAGTCCTTCACCCACTTGGTGTTCTTCTCGTTGTCGGCGGGATCCGGCCACATGCCGGCGATCACGGTCGCGAATTTCGCATCGCGATACGCGAAGGCGGTGGCGTCGGCGGCGACGCGATTGCTGGCGCCATTGATCGGGTAGATGTGCATCGTCGAGTTGACGACCGGCACCTTCGGCCCGAACTCGAGGTGCGCCTTGATGGCGCCGTCGGTCAGTTCGGTCGCGAAGTCCGCCTTCCAGTAGTGCTGCAATCCGGGCGGCAGCAGCGGATCGAACAAGCCGTTGAGCACCGGATAGGGCATCGGCGCGACCATCTCGGCCGACGATCGGCGCCGATCTTGCGGATCGGCGCGAACATCTCCTCGGCCTTGTCCGGGTCGTCCCGCCCAGCAGCAGACGAGAATGCAGAACGTCTTGCCGTGGTCGGCTTCGGGAATGAACGGCAGCGGCGGCGCAATCTGGAACGCCGGGAACAGCCCGAGCTCTTCGGGCGCGGTCTGCACGAAATCGCGATAGAACTCGAGCACGTTCGCGCGCGTGCGTCAACGGGAAGAAGAACAGGCCGGCGACGATGTCCTTGACCGGATGCATCTGGTATTCGAACGACGTCACGACGCCGAAGTTGCCGCCGCCGCCGCGCAGCGCCCAGAAGAGGTCTTCGTTTTCCTTCTTGCTCGCGACGCGGAACTGTCCGTCAGCCGTCACGACGTCGGCCGAGATCAGGTTGTCGCACGACAGACCCGAATGCGCGCGTGAGGTAGCCGATGCCGCCGCCGAGCGTCAGGCCGGCGATGCCGGTCGACGCGATGATCCCGCCGGTCGTCGCCAGGCCGAATCCGTAGGTCGCGTGGTTGAACTGGCCCCAGGTGCAGCCGCCCTCGGCGCGCGCCGTCTGGGCACGCGGATCGACGCGGACGCCGTTCATCTGCGCGAGATCGATCACCACGCCGTCGTCGCACGTCCCGAAGCCGGGCACGCTGTGTGAACCGCCACGCACGGACAACGACAATGCGTGCTCGCGGGCGTAGTCGACCGCGGCCATGACGTCGGTGACGTCCGAGCATCGGACGATCACGCGGGGCCGCTTGTCGATCATCCCGTTGTAGACGCGCCGGGCCGACTCGTAGGCGTCATCGCCTGCGACGATCACCGGACCGTGGACCCGCGCGCGCAGTTCTTCAAGCGTTGGTTTCGGCATTTTTTTGTCCCTCTTCGGCCACATACCCTGTCACAGCACGACCGTGCTCGCAAGCCTGTTCAGCCAGTTACTCGAAAAAGTAAAGAGATAACAAAGATGAAAAGGCTGTGACAAGGTCACCGGGGCGTAACGCGCACGGTCAAATCCACGTAAGAGTCAGTAGTGAGTCTTCGCGCGCCCGCCATGACCTTCCGAACCGCCACCGTGGCGGCGCTCCTGGGCCTGTCGTCGTACCTGATGGCCACCCCCGGCGCGCAAGCCCCGCCGCCCTCCGAATTCTGCCGTGTCGAAGGACGGATCACGAGCGGCGCCACGCCGCTCCCCGGCGTCGCGGTGGGCGTCCGAACCGACGACGCGTCGCGCATCGTCACGTCGACGGAACTCGACGGGCGATTCGTGATGAACGTGCGGCCGGGCGCCACCTACCGTTTGTTTACGAACTTCACCGGCTTCGCCGAGGTCGAGCGGACTGTGACCGTCGGGACGGCCCCGTGCGGCACGACTGTCGATTTTCAGCTGACGCTGGCTCGTGCCGACCGAACCGCCGCACCGAACGCAGCCGCAAACGCGCCCCGCAGGCACCGGGCGCGCCGGCGCTGGCCGGCAGACGCGTCGCCGTCGGGCGCCGCCGGTGCCGCCCCGCCGGCTGGCCGCGGCGGTCAGCGTTTCCAGACGCTGAATGTTCAGGGAGGCGGACGGGATGGTGGCGAGCCGGAGACTGCCCCCGCGCTCGACACGACCGAGGTGTCGTCGCTCCTGCCGCCGGGGTTCTCGCTCGAGAGCGCGCAAAGCGATGCGATTGCCATGAACGGCACCGGCAGCGCCACCAACGTCAATCGCGGACTGATGAACGATCGCCTTCGGGCGATCGACGCCGGCGAGCTCGATCCCGCGACCGGGCAATTCGCCGCCGGCTTCGGACCGCCGGGCCGGGACCGGGCGGACCAGGTGGTCCCGGCGGAGGGCCCGGCGGATTCGGCGGGCGCGGCGGTGGACCGGGCGGCGGGCCCGGCGGTCGATTTGGCGGGCCGGGTGGATTCGTGCTCGGCGGCCGCGGCGCGCGCGCACAGAATCCATATCAGGGATCCGCGACCTATTCGTTCGGCGGCTCTCCGCTCGACAGCCCGCCGTACCAACTCCGGCCGGATGTTCCGGTCACCGAACCGCAGTTTGCGCAGAACACTTACGGCGGCACGTTCGGCGGCCCATTGAAAATCCCCGGTCTCTACAAGAACACGAACGGGCGGACGAATTTTCAGGTCAACTACAACGGCACCGAATCGAACAACCTCTTCGATCAATACGCGACGGTGCCCACTGACGCGATGCGCGCAGGCGATTTCTCCGCGACGCCCGTGCAACTCGTCGATCCCGCCACGGGCCAGCCATTCGCCGGCAACCAGATCCCTGCGTCGCGAGTTGACCCGACCGCCGCGGCGCTGCTGCGATTCCTTCCTGCACCGAATCTTGCGGGCGACACGAAGAACTATCACGTCTCGACGACCGCTCATACGTCGTCCAACGCACTGAGCCTCAGGCTGACGCAGAATCTGTCGCCGACGCTGCCGCCGGCCGGACGCGGCGCCGGCCGCGGTGGTGGTGGAGGCGGAGGCGGTCGCGGCGGATTTGGCGGCGGCGGATTCGGCGGGCCCGGTGGATTTGGCGGCGGCCGCGGCGGCGGACCTGCAGCCAATCGCCCCACCACCATCCTGCTGAACGCGCAGCTGCAGTACCGCGAGAGCACCACCGAAGCGCTCAACGTCTTTCCCGGCCTCGGCGGCGAGACGACCAATCGCAGCCTGACCGTGCCGCTCGCGTTCAACGTCGTGCGTAACCGCACGATTCAGAATTTCGGCGTCAACCTGACGCATTCCTCGTCGGAAACGACCAACGCCTTTGCCAACGTCGTGGATGTCGCCGGACTCGCCGGCATTCAATATCCCTCCGCCGCGTCCACCGATCCGCAGAACTGGGGCGTGCCGAATATCTCCTTCTCGAGCTACACCGGCATCCGCGGCGCCGCCGCCAGCTCACGCAGCGACGATCGCATCACGGCGAACTACATGTGGATGCATCCGATGGGCAAGCACCGGCCGCGGCTCGGCGGCGATTTCCGCTACGACCGCGCGGAATCCCAGATCAACGCGAACGCGAGGGGCAGCTTCGTCTTCACCGGCGCGTACGCGGCCAACGGGGCGATCGGCGCCACGGGCGCGGACTTCGCCGATTTCCTGCTCGGCACGACCGGGCAGGCATCGCTCCAGGCCGGCGGCACGTCACAACTGCGGCAGCGCGCGATGAGCGCGTTCGTCGAAGACGACTGGCAGGCAAGCTCCAAGCTGACCTTCAATCTCGGGCTGCGCTACGAGCTGGCGAAGCCGTACGTGGAAATCGACGGGCGCATGGCCAACCTGGACGCGAACGCCGATTTGTCGTCCGTGGCCGCGGTGCTCCCTGGCGGCGTGGGACCTTACACCGGGGCCTTCCCCGCCGGCCTGCTGAATACGGACGCCAATAATCTCGGGCCGCGCCTGGGCGTCGCGTATCGCGCGACGCCGTCCACGATCCTGCGCGGCGGCTACAGCATCACCTACAACAGCGGGTCCTATTCGTCGATCGCCCGCGAGCTGGCCGGACAGCCGCCGTTTGCCGACACCGACGACCGTCACCGGCAATATCGACGCGCCGCTCACGATCGCAGACGCGCTGCTGACGCCCGCGCCCGCCACGACCAACAACTGGGGCGTCGATCGCGATTACGCGCTCGGCATGATCCAGACGTGGAACGCCACGGTCACGAAGAACTTCACGCAGGACTGGACGATGCAGGTGGGCTACACCGGCGTCAAAGGCACCGACCTGGATATCCTGCGCGCGCCGGCGCTCGGCGCCAACGGCGAGCCGATTCCGGAGACGCAGGCCTTCATCTGGGAATCCTCGGGCGGGCGCTCGCTGATGAACGCCGCCAACGTGCAGGTGCGGAGGCGCCTGGCCGGCGGCCTGACCGGCGGCGCGTCGTACACCTTCGCCCACGCCATGGACAACGCCTCGTCGCTCGGCGCGGGCGGCGCGGTCGTCGCGCAAAACGACAAGGATCTCGAGGCCGAATACGCGCGCTCCACCTTCGAGCGGCGGCAGCAGATCTCCGGCAACCTGTACTACGAGCTGCCGTGGGGACCCAACCGGCGATGGCTGAAGGACGGCGGCCACCTCGCGACGATCTTCGGCGAGTGGTCGGCGCAGTTCACCGTCACGGTGCAGTCCGGCGTCCCGCTGACCGCGCGCGTCCTCGGCTCGGCGAGCGACCTTCTGCGCGGCGTCAACGGCTCGCTCCGCGCCAACTACAACGGCGCAGGACATCGTCCTCAGCAATCCGATGGTGGACGAGTTCTTCAACACCACGGCGTTCAGCCTTCCCGCGCCCGGCACATTCGGCACCTCGTCGCGAAACATGATCACCGGGCCCGGCTCGCGGCAATTGAACGGCCTCTTCCAGCGCGATATCCGCTTCGGAAACCGTTCGCTCACGCTGCAGGTCAACGCCAACAACCTGCTCAACACGGTCCAGTGGGCGAGCCTGGACACCAACGTCAATTCGCCGACGTTTGGTGAGGTGTTGTCCGCCCGGCCGATGCGCACGATTACCGTGTCCGCGAGGATCCGGTTCTGACCATGCGGACCGCGCTCTTCCTGGTCATCGCGCTCACCCTCGCCGTTCCGGGCCCGGCGCTGCTCGGCCAACAACCCGCGGCGGCGCAGGCGCCGGTCTTTCGCAGCGCCGTCAACCTCGTGCTGGTTGACGTCGTCGTCCGCGATCGCAGCGGCGCGGTCATCAAGGGACTGACCGCGGACGATTTCGAGCTGCAGGAAGACGGCGTCCGCCAGCAGATCCTTTCGTTCGCGTACGACGAGGTCGGCGTCAACGCGGCGCCGATCGAGAACGCGTCGGCGATTGCGAACGCGGCGACGTCAGCGAGTGTGCCGGTCGTGACCGGCGCCGACGCCAGCCCGGTGCCGTCACATCCGCTGACCTCGGAAGAAGTCGCCGGTCATCGACTGATCACGCTGGTGTTCGACACGAGCTCGATGGCGCCTGACGAAGTGCAGAAAGCGATTGACGGCGCCTCGAAGTGGGTGGACGGCCGCATGGCATCGGCGGACCTCGTCGCCGTGGCCGCGATCGGTTCGTCGCTGCAGATCCTCACCGACTTCACCAGCAGCAAGGAACAGGTGCGGAGCGCGCTGACGTCGCTCGCCGCGGCCAGCGGCACCGCGTTCGACGCCGTCGATACGAGCACGGCATCAACCGACGACGCGGCCCAGTCGGCGACCGACGATGCGACGGCGACCGATCAGAGCGCGCAGGAACTGGACACGTTCAACAACGACGTGCGGCTGCGGGCGTTGAAGACCCTCGCCGAAGCGCTCCAGCCGATCCAGCAGAAAAAAGCGATCCTGTATTTCAGCTCGGGCCTGCAGCGCAGCGGCACCGACAACCAGGTGGAGCTGCGCGCCGCGGTGAACGCGGCGCTTCGTGCGAACGCCGCGATTTATCCGATCGACGCGCGTGGATTGCAGGCGATCGTGCCGGGCGGCAGCGCGCGGCAGGCCAGCCGCGGCGGTCTCGGCGCGTTCAGCGGGAGCAGCGTCGCCAATCAGTTCACGCAGCTCGCCGCGCAGCAGGACACGCTGACCTCGCTGGCGTCGGACACCGGCGGGACCGCGTTCACCGACTCCAACGACTTCGGCGAGGCGTTCACCAAGGTGGAGCGCGACATCTCCGCCTATTACATCCTCGGCTTTTCCAGCACCAACGCCAACCGTGACGGACGGTTCCGGCGGATCTCGGTGCGCGTGAAGAGCCGCGGCAACGTCCGCGTACAGGCCAAGGACGGCTACTACGCGGACCGCGACTTCGCGCATACCGCCAAAACCGATCGCGAAGTGCAGCTGCAGGAACAGCTGATGACGCCGATTCCGTCGACCGACGTCCCGGTCTACGTATCCGCGGGCTGGTTCCGCATGGCCGCGGACAAGTACTTCGTGCCGATTTCCGTCGCGGTTCCCGGTTCGGCGGTCCCGCTGTCAGCGGGCGCGGCAACCCTGGATGTCGCCGGCTTCATCCGCGACGAGCGCGGCGCGCCGATCGGCCGCATCCGCGACACGCTGACCGTCAAGGCTGCCGAGGACAATCTGACGACGCGGCAGATCCTCTATCAGACGAACGTGACGCTGCCGCCGGGGCGCTTCACCGTCAAGGTCGTGGTGCGCGAGAACGGCGGCGGGCTGACCGGCACGTTTGAAACGCCGATCACCGTGCCCGAACTGAAGCAGTCGTCCGTCAAGGTCAGCTCGCTGGTCCTGAGCACGCAGCTCCGCGACCAGGCCGGAAAGAAGACGCGCGAGCCCGCTGGTCAAGGACGGCGTCGAGATCGTCCCCAACCTCACGCACATCGTCGGACAGGATCAGCGGGTCTACTTCTATTACGAGGTCTACGATCCGGCATCCGACAACGGCGCGCCGAAACTGCAGACCAGCCTGGCCTTTTATCGCGGCAAGGTGCGGGTGTTCGAGACCCCGGTCGTCGAGCGCACGCGGATCGACGACACGGAACGGCACGCCGCCCTGTTCCAGTTCGAGCTGCCGGCCGGCAGCCTGACACCCGGCCTCTATACCTGCCAGGTGAACATCATCGACGAAGCCAGCGGGCACTTCGCGTTTCCGCGGCTGCAGATGTACGTCCGCTGAAAACGCGCCCGCGGTCCGCCGCGATTGACCCGCCCTCGCCCCGGCGGTTATAGTTCGCACAGCAAATTAGTTTGCCTAGCTAAGTATTATTGCCATGCTGAAACTGTTTCGGCTGATCCGGCCCTATCGCTCGTTCATCGCCATCGTGCTGGTGCTCGCGCTGGCCCAGTCGCTGGCCAACCTGTTCCTGCCGCGGCTGATGTCGGAGATCGTGGACCGCGGCATCGTCAGGGGCGACACCCGCGCGATTCTGTCGATCGGCGTCCTGATGCTGCTGATGGCGCTGGTCGGCACGGCGTGCGCGATTGCCGGCAGCTACTTCTCGGCGAAGATCGCCACCGGCTTCGGGCGGATCGTCCGCGGCGAGATCTTCAACCGGGTGGCGCACTTTTCGGTGCATCAGTTCGACCGCTTCAGCAACGCGTCGCTGATTACCCGCACCACCAACGACACGACGCAGGTGCAGCAGGTCCTGATCATGATGCTGAACATGGTCATCACCGCGCCGATGATGGCGATCGGCGGCGTGATCATGGCGCTGTCGCAGGATGCGGAGCTGGCCTGGGTGCTGATCGCCGTCATCCCGGTGATGGCGGTCGTGTTCGTGCTGATCATGCGCGGCGCCATCCCGCTGTTCCAGGTGATGCAGGTCAAGATCGACCGCCTCAACCTGGTGCTCGACGAAGGGCTGAGCGGCGTGCGGGTGATTCGCGCCTTCGACCGCAGCGACCATCAGCACGCGCGCTTCGACGCCGCCAACCGCGACCTGACGGACACCGCGATCGCCGCGAACCGGCTGATCGCGTTCCTGATGCCGGCGATGATCGTGATGCTCAACTTCACCAGCATCGCGATCATCTGGTTCGGCAGCCGCCGCATCGACTCCGGGACGATGGAGGTCGGCGCGATGATCGCGTCGCTGCAGTACGCGATGCAGATCCTGTTTGCGGTGTTCATGGTCACCGCCATGTTCGTCATGCTGCCGCGCGCCTCGGCGTCGGCCGCCAGAATCAACGAGGTGCTCGACGTCGTGCCGGAGGTCGTCGATCCGGTGCGGCCGGTGGCGATCGGCCCGGGCGCGGGACGGCGCGGCCACGTCGAGTTCCAGAACGTCACCTTCCAGTATCCGGGCGCCGAAGAACCGGCGCTGGCCGGCGTGTCGTTCGAGGCGCGGGCCGGCGAGATGACCGCAATCATCGGCGGCACCGGCTCGGGCAAATCGACCCTCGCCGGGCTGATTCCGCGTTTCTACGACGTGAACCAGGGGCGCATCCTGGTGGACGGCGTCGACGTCCGCGAGCTGTCGCTGAAGGATCTGCGCGGCCGGATCGGCTACGTGCCGCAGAAAGCGGTGCTCTTCACCGGCACCGTCGCCGCGAACATCCGCTACGGCCGCGACGATGCCTCGGACGACGAAGTGCGTGAGGCGGCCACCACGGCCCAGGCCGTCGAATTCATCAGCGGTATGCCCGAGGGCTTCGCGTCCGCCGTGTCACAGGGCGGCACCAACCTGTCCGGCGGACAGAAACAACGCCTGTCGATCGCGCGGGCGCTGGTCCGCCGGCCGGAAATCTACGTATTCGACGACAGCTTCTCGGCGCTCGACTTCGCGACCGACGCGCGGCTGCGCGCCGCGCTCAAGAGCGAAACCGCCAACGCGACGGTGTTCATCGTGGCGCAGCGGATCGGCACCGTCATCAATGCCGATCGCATCATCGTCCTCGACAACGGCCGCGTGGTCGGCATCGGCACGCACGCCGAGCTCATGGAGACCAGCGAGGTGTATCGCGAGATCGTGGCGTCGCAGGTCTCGCTCGAGGAGGTCGCATGAGCAACGAGCGCCCCCCGCAGCGCCCGGCACCGCCGGCCAACCCGTTCGGCGGCCGCCCGATCGGCGGCCTCGGCATGCCGACGCAGAAAGCCAAGGACTTCAAGGGCACGCTCAAGCGTTTCCTTGGCTACCTTCGCCCCCATCAGCGGGCGCTGGCCATCGTCGTGCTCACCGGCGCGATCGGGACGATCTTCAACGTGATCGGCCCGAAGATCCTCGGCCTGGCGACCACGAAGGTCTTTGAAGGGTACGTCGCAAAGCGGCTGGGCGTGCCGGGCGCCGCCATCGATTTCGACTACGTGGGCTGGATCCTCGTCCGCCTGCTCGGACTCTACGTCATCAGCGCGGCCTTCCAGTACATGGCGCAGTACCTGATGGCCGGCGTCGCGCAGAACACGGTGTATGCGCTGCGCAAGGAAGTCGAAGCGAAGTTCAAGCGCCTGCCGCTCAAGTTCTACGATTCGCGGACCCGCGGCGAGATCCTGAGCCGCGCCGTGAACGACATGGACAGCATCAGCGGCACGCTGCAGCAGACGCTCACGCAGCTGCTGACGTCGGCGCTGACCCTCCTGGGCGTCATCATCATGATGCTGACGATCAGCTGGATCCTCACGCTGGTCATCGTCCTCACGCTGCCGCTCAGCCTGGTCATCGTCGCGCGCATCGCCAAGCGATCGGGCAAGTTCTTCATGCGGCAGCAGGCCGCGCTCGGCGCCCTGAACGGCCACGTGGCCGAGATGTACAGCGGCCACACGATCGTCACCGCCTTCGGCCACGAAGAGCGGTCGGTCGCGACGTTCAGCGAGCTGAACGAGAAGTACTACGACGGCGCGTGGCGCGCCCAGTTCGTCAGCGGCATCATCATGCCGACGATGATGTTTGTCGGCAACCTGGGGTATGTGTTCGTCGCGGTGATCGGCGGCGTGCTCGTGACGCGGCGGTCGATCGCCATCGGCGACGTCCAGGCGTTCATCCAGTACGCGCGCCAGTTCTCGATGCCGATCACGCAGCTGAGCGGGATTACCAACACGATCCAGCTGACGATCGTGTCGGCCGAGCGCGTGTTCGAGCTGCTCGACGAGCCCGAGGAAGCACCGGAAGCGACGAGCGCCGCCGTGATCGACGCGCCGCGCGGCGACGTCAAGTTCGACGCCGTGGATTTCAGCTACAAGGCCGAGAACCCGCTGATCGAAAACATGGCGATCGACGTCGCGCCCGGACAGATGATCGCGATCGTCGGTCCGACCGGCGCCGGCAAGACGACGCTCGTGAACCTGCTGATGCGCTTTTACGACGTGGACCGCGGCAGCATTCGAGTGGACGGGATCGACATCCGCGAGCTGCGCCGCGGCGCGCTCAGGCGCATGTTCGGCATGGTGCTGCAGGACACGTGGCTCTTTTCCGGCACGATTCGCGAGAACATCGCCTACGGGCGCGAGCATGCCAGCGAAGACGCGATCGTGAAGGCCGCGAAAGCCGCGCAGGCGGACCACTTCATCCGCACGCTGCCCGAGAACTACGACACGCTCGTCAACGAGGAGGCCACCAACCTGTCGCAGGGACAGAAGCAGCTGCTGACGATCGCGCGCGCCTTCCTGGCGGATCCGGCCATCCTGATCCTCGACGAAGCGACCAGCAGCGTGGACACGCGCACCGAAGTCCTGATCCAGAGTGCGATGGCGGATTTGATGCGCGGCCGCACGACGTTCGTCATCGCGCATCGCCTGTCGACCATCCGCAACGCCGATCTCATCCTGATGATGGACCACGGGCGGATTGTCGAGAAAGGCACGCACCACGACCTGCTGGCCGCGAAGGGGCGGTACGCCGACCTCTATCACAGCCAGTTCGCCGGCCGGACCGCGGCGGCGCTGCCCGGCGCCGCCAGCGTCGCGACCATGTCCTGACCGCGTCTTTACGATCTCTTTTTGCCGGCGGGTATACTGCCCCCGCACACTGGGGTTGCGGGCGCCTTCGCCCGCAACGAGGAGGCTTCCTTTGAAACGTTATGTCATCGCGCTCATTCTGGCGTCCGGCGTCGCCGCTTACGCACAACGCGGTCAGGAACCGCCGGCTGGACGAGGCGCGGCTCCGGGTCGCGGACCAACTCCGGAACAACAGGCGGCCGCGGCCGCGCAGGCCGAGCTCGAGAAGAACACGCCGCAGATTCCCTTCGACGCCGTCTCGCTGCCGCTGATGCCCGAGGGGCACACCATCGGCGAGACCGAAGGGGTCGCGATCAACTCGAAGAAGCACCTCTTCGTCTACACGCGCAGCGGCAACGCCGGCCCGGCGCGCGGCGCGCAGGCGGCCGAGCTCTTCGAGTTCGATCAGAACAACAAGTTCGTCAAGGAATGGGGCCAGAACGCCTACGGCTTCTCGTTCGCGCATGCCGTCCGCGTCGACAAGGAAGACAACGTGTGGGTCGTCGACGAAGGGTCGAACATGGTGATCAAGTTCAACCCGCAGGGGCTGGTCACGCATGGTGCTCGGCCGCAAGGACGAAGCGATTGACTACCTCGAAGAATATCCTCGAGGACGGTGCGCACACCGAGCGCGGCCGCAACGCGCGGCCCGGCGCCGGCGCCGGCCGCGGCGGCTCGTTCGGCCGTCCGACCGACGTCACCTGGGACACGCAGGGCAACATCTTCGTGTCCGACGGCTACGACAACTCGCGCGTCGCCAAGTTCACCAAGGACGGCGACTTCGTGAAGTCGATCGGATCGCGCGGCAACGCGCCCGATCAGTTCAACACGCCGCACGCGATCACCTCCGACGCCAAGGGCAACATCTACGTCGCCGACCGCGGCAACAGCCGCATCCAGGTCTACGACTCGGATCTGAATCGCAAGGCCATCTTCAGCAACGTGCGCGCGCCCTGGGCGGTCTGCATCACGCCGCCGAACGCGCAGGGGCAGCAGTTCCTCTTCAGCGCCGACGCCGGCGGCAAGATCTACAAGCTGGATCTCGACGGCAAGCTGCTTGGCTGGTTCGGCACGAACGGCAAGAAGGTCGGGCGAGTTCTACTGGGTGCACCAGATGCACTGCGTCAACGAGAACGAGCTCTATCACCGGCGAAGCGCAGAACTGGCGCGTGCAGCACATCACGCTCAAGACCGCCACTCGCGCGACGAAGTAACGCGCTATTGGTCATTTAGTCATCGGGTAATCGGGTCATTTAGTCATCGGGTCATCTGGTCATTGATTGATCAATTGACTCGATGACCCGATGGCCAAATGATTCGATGACCCGATGACTTGGAGACTGTAACAAAACCCCCAAAGGGAGACGACCCGTCGATGGCCGCGCTCGCGTCCCGTCGCGTCCTGACCCTCCCGTTCTGACCCGCTCGTTACATACAGGATTCAGCGAGCGCGTCGCCCGGTGTCATCCCGCTCGCGTCCGCCTCGCACTCATTCCTAATCTGACGGGCACTTTCCTTGGCGCTCGGCAGCGGGACTGCCAGCTGCTGACAACGCCTGTGTGGTTTCAACTGGTCCGGCCGCGGACTCCCAGGCCAAGTGCCTTTCGGTGTAACGGCCGCGCTGCTGCTCGGCGTGTCCTTACTGCGTGCTGACCAAAAATCCATGTTCGCTGCCGCCCGTGTCAAAGTAAGCGCCGACCATATTCCCGTCCGGACTAATCCCGAAGATGCCGGTCGCGGCGGCGCCAGGGACGTCGAACGAACTGAACTCGTCGTTGCTCAGGAGCAATCCGTGAGCGTTGTTAATCGTACAGGGCGCGGTGTTGCAGTAAAAGCTTGCGATGTCGCCGCGAGAGTTCATGCCACCATTGCCGATAGAGATCGTCGTCACCGTAGGAGGCAAGTCGACGCGCGTGAAGTTGCCGCGGTCTGCGACAAAGAAATGGTTCTGATTGTCGGCGCCCGTGTAGCCGCCCACGATCTGTCCACGGGAGTTGATCTTCCACGCGTTGGTTCGAATCGCACTGGGAAAATCAACCGTCGCGAATACGCCTCCCGTCAGCAGAAAGCCGTGCACATCTCCGGTATCGGACATGCAGGTGCCGACCGTGCAGAACCGTCCGACGACATCGCCGCGAGAATTAATCCCGAGCGGGTTCGTGGAGCGCGCGCCGTGCGGATCGATCGTTGAGAACTGCCCGTCGCGGAGCAGAAAGCCATGTCTTTCGTCCAGCTGGTCGGTCGGGAGCCGGTACCAGCCAACGATGTCTCCGCGCGGGCTGATCCCCGCGGCGACAGTGAATACAGCGGCGGGGTAATCGATTGTCGTGAACTCGCCCAGATCGTTTCGCAAGAATCCGTGTTCGTTGTTGTCAATCGCGCTGATGTAGCGCCCGACAATCTCGCCCGCCGGATTGATGTCGAGCGCGACGGTGCGGGTGGAGTGCGGCGGATCGATGGTGGTGACGTGCCATAGGTTGGGAGCTCCCGCAGAGGCCCGAAGGGTGACGGTCAGCACGATCGCGAACACGAGCAGATGGAGCTTCAAAGACTGTCGCATTGTGACCTCCCATTTGTTGATGACGACGTGCCGTAAACACGAAACCTGCCGGAATGGCGACACCTGATGCTTTAGACACAGGCCACCAGGAGCGCCTTTGGACCCATCGCAGCGTTGCCGGCTCCGCAGCGCCTCCACATCCAACCGCAACAGCAAGACACCCAAAGGCGAACGTTGTGGAGCGCACGATCGCTCCGTTTCTTCACCGCCCGCAAGTCGAAGTGGGTAGAATCGGGGTTTTAAACCCATGAACCTCTCAGAAAAGCCGCGATCCTCCCTCCCATGATTCCGGTCGACCCCCTCGCGATCCGCGCGGAACTTGCCCGCGTGCTGGCCAGTCCCGGCTTTGCGCACAACGAGCGGCTCTCGCGCTTTCTTCGGTTCGTCGTGGAGCGGCACCTCGAGGGAAGGGAAGATGAGATCAAGGAGTCGGTGATTGGCGTCGAGGTGTTCAACCGACGGGCCGACTTCGACCCGAGGCAGGACTCGATCGTGCGCACCGAAGCCGCACGGCTGCGGTCGAGGCTCGGCGAGTATTATGCGGGTCCCGGGCGCAGCAGCACTCTCAGGATTGAGGTGCCGAAGGGCGGGTACACGCCCGTATTCAGCCTCGTCGAGCCGCCTGGCCAGTCGCCGCGCCGACCAACGAGGCGGCGCTGGGCGGCAACCGGGCTCATTGCCGCGGGCCTGGCCCTGCTCGCGGCCGGAGCCTGGATGCTGCGTGTTCGACGGGAACCCTACTCGATTGCGGTGCTGCCGCTCGAAAACCTGAATCAAGCGCCCGATACCGACTATCTGGCCAACGGCTTGACCGACGAGATCATCCACAACCTGTCGATCATCGAGGGTCTGGCGGTCCGGTCGCGAACCTCCTCATTTGCGCTCAAGGGCAACCCGCGCAACGCGCGTGACACGGGGAGAGCGCTCGGCGTCGACTACCTCGTGGAAGGATCGGTGCTGCGCATGGGTTCGCGGCTACGCGTCGACGCTCAGCTGATCCGGGTCCGCGACGACGTGCCGCTCTGGTCGCAGCAATTCGATCGGGACGCGGCAGATGTGTTCGCGGTCCAGGACGAGATCTCCACCCAGGTGGCGAACAGCCTGCGGCTGCAGCTGGGACGTGGCCGGCGGCGGTACGAAACCAGCGCGGGAGCCGTACGACACGTACCTGCGCGCGCGCCAATTGTCGAACCAGATCCGTCGGTACGATGGTCCCCGTGATGGATCGCTCTTCAGGCAGGCGATTCGATCTGTATCAGCAGGTCGTTGCGCAAGATCCCGCCTTCGCACCGGCGTACGCGGCCCTTGCCTCGGACTACGCGTTGCGATCGGTGCAATTCGCGCTGGACCATCCGCCCGACGAGCTGGCGAACATCCGCACGATGGCGGAGAAAGCGATTCAGTTGGATCCGCTCCTGGCCGAAGCGCACGCGGCCCTTGGGTCGATGTACGCGCGAGGTGGCGAGTGGGCAGAGGCGGAGCAGAGCTTCCACCGCGCGATCCAAATCGATCCCAATGGATCGATCGTCAGGGCGGACTACGCATATTGGGTGCTCGCCGTGGAGGGGAGGCCTTGACGAGGCGCTGACCGAGCTGAGGCTGGCCAAGCGCACCGATCCCTTGTCACCCAGGATTCACCGGACGCTGGCGATGGTGCTCATCTATGCCGGGCGGTACGACGAAGCGGCTGAGTACTGCGACCGCGCGCCAACGATCAGGCGATCCGCGTCGAGTGCCTGGCCATGGTGCGGGCCGGTCAAGGCAGAACGGGCGAGATGGCGGACCTGCTGGAGCGCGATCCCACGCTGAACCGGAACCCGCAGGCGCGCGGTCAGCTCGGGTACGCCTACGCGCGCTCGGGCCGCCGCGACGAGGCCAGGCGGATGGCGGCGCAGACGACCTTTCCCAACGAGCAGGCCCTGATCCTGGCAGGGCTCGGCGACAAGGACGGAACATTCGAGGCGCTTGGCCGGATGGCGGCGCTCGGCCCACAGCGCGTCGGCTTGTATTTGAACTACCCCGAGTTCACGCTCTTGCGTGGCGACCCCCGCCTTGCGGCGCTCGACAGGCGTCTTGGCCTTCCGGAGCGGGCGTCCTCGATTCGACCGTGAACGGCTCGAGTCGCTCTTGTTTTGTTCAACGCAAACCGTAGCCACACCGCGACAACAAGTCCAAAGAACTGCGATAGCGAGACGGTGCCACCAATACCGTTCCAGGTGGGGCCGCTCGAACGCAAGAGTAATGAACCGATGTTTTACGCAGGTCGCATGTCAACGTGCGCCGATGAGAATCGGTCCTCGCGGTCAGCTCGTCGAGCCCCTCTTCTGTCTTTGAATTCGACTCATTTCGGGCCAATCCGGAACCCGAATGAGCTGCAGATGGATCTCGGAAGGGAAACCGCGATTCAGCGACTGCCGTAGAATCGCTCGACCAACGCTCTACTCGCGAGTAACGCGCAGTGTCGGCCGACGTGGTGGAGTGGGAAGGAACGGTTCAACAAGATCCCACAACGGAGCCGGAAGCAGCGGGGTGGCCATGGACGTTCACGCTACCCCGCCGGCGAGTTTTCAGGGTTCGGAGGTTTTGTTACGCGCTCTAAATAGCTATTTTCCCCCCGCCTTGGAGCCGCCAGATCATCAAGGCGGCGACGACCCCCACTCCCACGAGCATCTGCCGCTCGGTCTGCGCTGACAGCGGGTCGGCGGCCTCTTTCATCTGCATCCGCCAGCGTGTCACCCGGGAGCTCTCGTATTGCCGGTACGTACTCGGTGGCGGCCGCGTCGTGTTCGGCGACGGCATCGCCGTTGTCTTCGAGGCCCATCGGCAGGGGTGCCGGAAGGCGCGGCAGCGAATCGGACGGATCCACGATCCAGTTGGCCGCCTTCACGAGCAGGCTGCGCCCTTCGGCGGGCGGCCAGCTCAGAATCAACAGGAGCGCGGCGGCCCAGATGATTCCCCATTGCGCGCGATTGGGCTGCCACATGTGACCGCGTATTTTACTGTTTGCCCGCGGCGTTGCGCTGGGCTACCGTGAGTGCCCATTCATTCACCAGGCTCCAGGCATACTGATATGGGCTTCTACGAAAACCGCATCCTGCCGCATCTCATCAACTTGATGATGGACACCAGCGAGATGCGCAGCGAGCGCACGCGTTGCCTGCAGGACCTGACGGGCGACGTGCTGGAAATCGGCTTCGGCACCGGTCTCAATCTGCCCCACTATCCGAGGACCGTCACCGGGTCGTCGGCGTGGACCCGTCGGCGACGTCAGCCAAGCTCGCGCGCACACGTATCGCCGCCGCGCCGTTCCCGGTCGAACTCATCGGACTGTCCGCGGCGAAGATCCCGGTGGCCGACGCGAGCTTTCACTCGATCGTCAGCACCTTCACGCTATGTACGATCCCCGATGTCGCGGGCGCGCTGCTCGAGATACGGCGGGTGCTGGCGCCGGAGGGCCGTTTCCACTTCGTCGAGCATGGCCGCTCCGAGGATCCCGATGTTGCGCGCTGGCAGAAACGCCTGAACTCGACCCAGCGAACCATCTGCGGCGGGTGCAATCTGAACCGGCCGATTTCCGAGCTGATCACCCAGGCCGGCTTCACGCTGGACCGGATTGAGAACGAGTATTTGAAAGGCGCACCGAAATTCGGCGGATATCTCTACCGGGGCGTGGCCCGGCGACCCGCGTGATCACCCTTTGACGGTCCAGCCCTTTTTCTCGAGCGCGGCCCGAACCCGGTCACGCAGGTCGCCCTGAATCTCGACCGTGTTGTCCACGACCGCGCCGCCGGCGCCGCACGCGCGTTTCAGCTCGCTGGCCAGTTCCTTGAGAAACGCCTGATTCTCGGGCAGGTCGTAGACGACGGTGACGGTCTTGCCGCCGCGCCCCTTCTTTTCCATCCGCAGCTTGGCGACGATCCGCGCCGGGAGCGCCTTGTCCCTGGCGAACCGGCTGCTGCACTTGCAGTCGCGCTCGGGCCAGCCGCAGGTCGGACACACGCTGCCGACACCGGTCGAGTACACAGTGCGGGCGTTCCGGTCGCTCATGGAGGCGTGTTCCGATGATCAGTGCAGCGACGGCCGCGCCGATCCGCCGAGCAGGTTCGCGTTCATGGTCAGCGCGATGTGATGGCCCTCGGGCCCGCCTTGCGCCCACCAGAACGAGATGAGCGGCAGGCCGCCTGCGCGCACCGTCAGTCCCAGCCCGTAGGTGTTTTTGAGGTCGCCCTTGGTCAGCGAATCGCCAATCATCGAGACGCGGCCCTGTTCAGCCTCGGCAAACGCGCCGATCGGTCCCCATAGGACGTATTCGAACGTCTCCTGCAGCAGGAACAGGTTCGGCGCGCGAAAACGATAGTCGTCGTAACTGGCCAGCAGGCGCTCGCCGTCGATGTCCGATCCGCCGAGAGTCCGCTGGAAATAGAACGGCACCTGGCTGCCGTTCGAGACATCCGATCCGGAGAACAGCGCCCGGAAGCCGAGCGAGCCGACACGATCGGTCGTGACGAGCGTCGGGTCCGGACAGCCGTAGACGCCGACCGTCCGATCGGCGGACATCGCGCACTCGTTCGGGCCGTTGAACTCGCGCGTGGTGCCTTGCTGACGGTTCCGCGAGATCGAGAACTCGTGATCGCAGATCCGCCGTCCAGCGCCGGAAGGACGCCGTCGAATCGGACGGCGCCACGAACTGCTGGAACATGCCCGAGTAGATCAGCTGCAGCCGCCCGATGGCCGGCGCGATGCGCAACCCTTCGCCGAATTGCGCCGTCGCGGGCTGGTTGGCCAGGCCCGGTGCGGTCGCGTCGGTGTAGAGCGCGTCGATCGGCGGCTCCGGCCCGGCGGTCGAACCGCCGACATCGAGCCAGCGCCCGTTCATCTCGCCAAGAGCACTCAGATTCAGGCCGTTGAAGAAGGCGCCGCTGCCGATCGGCCAGACCACTTTCGTGCCGACGGTGGACTGACGCATCTTGAAGAGCGCGAGATCGGTGCGCGCCGTGTCGTTGCCCAATCCGTAGTACGACAGCTTCGGCAGCGACGTGACCTGGCAAAAGACGGAATGGTGGGATACGGCCGCGGCAGCGCATTGGCGCTCGCGGTTCCCCCGCCCGGACCAACCACGGTGATGTCGCCGACGTGCGTGTCCACGAACGTCGCATACGCGCCGGCGCGCCAGGCGGAGGAGGTGGAGCCGACGGCGTCGGCCGACCAGTTGATCCGCCAGTTCTCACTCGGCTTGATCTGCGGCGGGACGAACGCCGCGCCGAACCCCATGCCGTTCTGCGGCGCGAGGCTGCCGACCGCGACGTGAAACGGATGATCGGTCAGGAACGTGGTCGCCGCAGCCGATCAGTTTCTTGAAGTCGAACCCGTTGCAGCTCTCGGCGATGCGGTCGCCTTCGAGGCGGACGTCCGCGCCGAGCTTGCTCTCCTGCGCGCGAGCCGGGGCGGCGGCGAGCCCGGCCGCGAGGCTGGCGGCGGCGATCAGCAGGTGTGGACACCGCATCTATTTCCTCGCTCCGGCGCGCTTCTTCGAGCCCGCTCGCCGCTTTGCTCCGGCGCTCGCGCTTCTCCGCGTCGCTGGTCCGTTTCTTCGCGCTCGCTCGCTTGGCCGCCGGTTTCTTTCGCGCGATCGGGCGCGGCGCGCGGGCGGCCGGCACGATGACCGCCGGCACGGCATCGGCGGTCGGATGCATCATCTGCGTCAACTCCGCGATCCGCAGCGCAGCTTGTCCCTCGCTCCTCGGCTTCGTCGACCGGATCGCCCGCGTCGGGCCGGCCATCTTGCCGACCATGAACTCGAGATTCGACAGGTGGGCCTTGATCAGATTCGGAGGCCTTGCGACTCGGCTGGTACGCCGATTTGGGCGTCTTCGGTATGGCGATGACCTTGACCATCGTGCTCTCCCTAGAGGCGGAATTCGATGCAATCGGTGCGCGGCGCGGGCTCGGTGAGCAGATCGAGAAAGGTCTCGGAGTTCTTCTCACGCGGCGACCGATCGTTGAAGAGGCCGATCTGCCAGTCGGTCACCGTCGCCGGAATGCAGGCGTGCTCGAAGACGCGGCCGTTGACCACCGAGCCCTTCGGGACCCACGGCGAGATCAGCACCGCCGGCACGCGCACGCCGAGCCGGTCGAACATGAACGCCTCGCCCGTGCCGGTCGCCGAGGGCTGCGCGACGAACCCGTCGGTGACCACGCTCGGCGGCGGCACGTGGTCGAAGGTCCCGCCGTGTTCGTCGTAGACGACGAGCAGCGCGCTCTTGGGCCAGAGCACGGGATTCTTGCGCAGCGCGTTGTAGACGAGCGCGATGAAGCGCTCGCCTTCGCGGACGTGATGGTCGGGATGCTGATCCGACGCGATGAACGTCGCGCCGCTGGCGTCCTGGTGATCGGTGTAGTTCGGTTCGATGAAGGAATAGGCCGGCAGCCGGTCGTTCCCGCAATCGTCGATGAACTGTCTTGAAGGTCCCGAAGAGCTGCGGCTGGTTCTTCAGCAGGTTCGGCACTTCCAGCGACGAACTGGCGGCATCGAAGTAGTAGACGCGGCCGCTGCTGTTCGCCGCGAGCAGGCGTTCGTAGATGCTCTTGAACTGCACGCCGACGAAGAAAATCTCCTGGCTGACGTGCCCGAACGACGTGCCGTAGTGCGCGAACGCGCGGTTGCAGAGCGTCGGTCCCGGGATGGATGAAAACCAGCGGTTGAACGTGCAGAACTCCTTGACGAGCGCGGTCAGCACCGGCAGTTTCTCCGGCGCGAAGTAGTACATGATTTTCTTCGACTGATTCACGTCGCGCTGCTGGTCGAAGTAGCTCTGCACGAACCCCTGCATCGACGGCGTCGTCGCCGCCGGCGAAGATCTGCTTGTGAACGGCCGGCGAAGTGGTGATCGGGATCCGGATCGAGCTGGCCCTGATACTGAGCCTTGGGCTCGACCTTGACCGGGTTGCCGTTGGTGTCCGGGTTGGTCTCGGTTCCCGACAGCCCGTCGATGCCACCGACGCCGTTCAGGCCGCCGAGCATGTGGTCGAACGAACGGTTTTCCATCATCAACACGACAAGGTGTTTGAGCGCGGCGAGTCCTGGCGTCATGGCGAGCCATTGTATCGGGAGTCCCGCAATGAACGGCAAAGGCTAAGTCGAAAAAAGGCGACAAACCAGCTCGACAGATAGTCAAATGTGAATCTCAGATGAACATATGTCGATTCGTCCCCTTCGTCTTCGTCTAGAAGATGAAAGGATTGGAGGACACACAATGAAACAGTATGTGCTCAGCATCTATCAGCCGGACGGTCCGACGCCGCCGCCCGAGGTTCTTCAGAAAGTGATGCGGGAGGTCGGCGCGCTCATCGATGACCTCAAGCGCAGCGGCGCCTGGGTATTCAACGGCGCGCTCCATCCGCCCGGAACGGCGACCGTGCTTCGCTTGCAGAACGACGGCGAGGTGTTGATGACCGACGGGCCGTTCACCGAGGGCAAGGAACATATCGGCGGGTTCATGATCGTCAAGGCCGCCGATCTCGACGCGCGCGCTCGAGTTGGGCCGCCGGCTCGCGCGCATCATCACGCTGCCGATCGAGGTCAGGCCGTTTCAGGGCTGATCGCCGAAGCCAGCGGCAATTCAGGGAGGCACGTGCCACCAGTCGACACGTCGGAAGTCGAGCGGGTGTTCCGCGAGGAGTACGGCCGTGTGGTCGCGGTCCTCGTGCGCCGGTTCGGCGACATCGATCTCGCCGAAGAGTCGGTCCAGGACGCGTTCGCGGTGGCCGTGCAGCGGTGGCCGGTGGACGGCTTGCCGCCGAGCCCTGCCGGATGGATCATCGCGACCGCGCGGAACCGGGCGATCGACCGGTTCCGCCGCGAAGCGTCGCGCGACGAGCGCCACGCGCAGGCCGCAGCGCTCATCCACGACGGCCAGGCGTTCTCGGATCCATACGAGGAGGGGCCGGTGACCGATGATCGCCTCCGCCTGATTTTCACCTGCTGTCATCCGGCGCTCGCACCGGCCGCCCAGGTCGCGCTGACGCTGCGGCTGCTCGGCGGTCTGACGACCGCGGAGATCGCGCGGGCATTTCTCCTCCCTGAAGCGACCCTGGCGCAGCGCCTGGTCCGCGCCAAAGGCAAGATCCGCGATGCGCGGATTCCGTACCGCGTGCCGGACGCGGCCGATCTCCCCGCCCGCGTTCGGGCGGTCCTCGCCGTGGTGTATCTGATTTTCAACGAAGGACACACCGCGAGCGGCGGCGAAGAACTGATGCGCGAAGACCTGAGCACGGAAGCGATTCGTCTCGGCCGTGCCCTGCTCGAATTGATGCCGGCCGACCCGGAGGTCCGCGGACTGCTCGCGCTGATGCTGCTCGTGGACGCGCGGCGGGCGGCGCGCACGACGGCCGACGGCGAGCTGGTGCGGCTCGCCGATCAGGACCGCATGCGCTGGGATCGCCGTCTCATCGCGGAAGGTCAGGCGCTGGTGCGCCAATGCCTCGCGCGAAATCAACCCGGCCCCTACCAGATTCAGGCGGCCATCAACGCCGTCCACAGTGACGCGCTCGAGGCGTCAGCGACCGACTGGCGGCAAATCCTCACGCTCTACGATCACCTCGGCGCGATTGCGCCCGGCCCGATTGTCGCCCTCAACCGCGCCGTCGCGGTCGCGGAGGTCGAAGGACCGGCGGCCGCGCTGACGCTCGTGGACGAACTCAACCTGGAGTCGTACTACCTGTTCCACGCGATCCGCGCCGACTTTCTTCGCCGCCTGGGCCGCGGCCGCGAAGCGGCGCGCGCCTACGACGCCGCGATCGCGCGCGCCGGCAACACGCGCGAATCCGATTTCCTCAAGCAGCAGCAGGAGTCGCTGGGGGTGGAGTGAGCGGCTTCAGCTGGACCCAAAAGCATCACCACGGAGGACACGGAAGGAGAACAGAGGGCACGACACAAACCCAAATAGATCCGTGACCTCCGTGTTTTCCTCCGTGATCTCCGTGGTGGATAGGGCCTCTGTGTGATCCAGAACGGCCGATGTCGCCCGCCGCGCTGTTCGTTTCCCTGCGACGAGGTCGTTGTAAAGAGGTGTCATCGCGCTCCGGCGCATGTCGAAGGGATTCTTATGGCCAGGAAACTGAAATCACGGGACAGCGAATCGGCAGTCGTCACCATCGCGGCGATCCGCAAACCGCAAGGCCGGCGTCACGCAATATCTCTTCAACGAACGCCACCAGATCTTCACGATGCCGGCCGCGACCGCGAAACGGGCAAGCACTGCCAAGCTCATGAAGGCCGCCGTGCGCGAGAACAACCCGGTGCGAGTGGGACTCGATCCGGCCCGCGGGGTCATTCAATACATCGAGACGCCGACGCCTGAAGAGATCGAGGCGTTCAATCGCACGCGGATCCTGTCGGACATTCGCGGCACGACCCGGGCGATCGATCTGGCGAAGATCGATCCGATGGTGTTCAACGTCGTCGACCTGCACCTGAAGAGCCCGATCTTCAAACTGTGCAAGAGAACGATCCCCAACTACAAGAAGGCGAAGAAGATCTTCGACTTCTGCGCCAAGCAGACCTGCAGCCTCGGCGGACCGTTCGACATCTCGCCGTGCATCCCGTTCCAGTACGTGACGGGACGGGTGCTACGCCCGGGCCCACAAGATGCGGAAGATCATCACGACGAAGTACCGCTACTGTTGCGACAAGGTGTTCAGCTTCGCCAATCAGGGCAACGACACGCTGGCGGTGAAGGCGGACAAATGGGGCGGCTGCTGCGTCCAGTGGTGGTATCACGTCGCTCCGCTGGTGCGGGTGCAGTTCAAGCTCGGAACCATCCACCTGACGCTGGCGATGGTGATCGACCCGGGCATGTTCGACAAGCCGGTGCTGCTCAGCACCTGGCTGGCCGCGCAGGAGAACCTCAACTGCTCGGCGGCGGCAAATGTGTCGATGTATTCGATTCAGCCCGGCTCGGCCTACGCGCCGGCGAACTACCAGGGGACGATGTTCAGCACGGACCCGACCTACACGTTGACCGATGGCACGCTGACCAACTATATGAACCTGGTCACGTGCTAAAGATGCAGCAGCGGATGACGGTGGCGCACGTGCGCGAAGGCATGCGGGCGGATTTCGCCGAAGTCCTGTTCCTCGAGTCCGCGCGCATCTACCGGCTGATGGCGAGCAATGACCGCTTCGAGCAGATCCTGGCGCGCCTTCGCGATGCGGAAGCCTCGGGACAGCCCGTGAGTGTCCTGCTCGCGACCGCGAACGGCGAAATCATCGAAGACGTGGAGTGAGATGATTCACTGACACAACGATCAACACAGAGAACGCAGAGTTCACAGAGCTAAATTTGGCTCTGCGTTCTCCGCGGACTCTGTGGTGATCGTCTTTTTTCCACTGGCCGCGGGGCCCCACCCCCGCGGCGAACTGACGCTGACGCTCAGGCTCGGATTTGCTTGTCCTCGGCTCGCGTGGCCGCAGGCGCTCCCTCTCCCTACCTGCCCTACCCGCCCTACCTGACGCTCGCCTACCTGCCGCCTCGCTACCCGCCCTACCTGCCCACCCGCCCTACCTGCCCAAGTTACTGCGTCCGCGAGTCGTTCGGCAGACTGAACGCCAGGTACTCGCCCGAGTACGAGCCGCCGCTCACCGCGACGACGATGTACTGCTTGCCGTCGACGGAGTAGGTCATCGGCGAGCCGCTCTGCGGCGCCGGCATCCAGACGGCGCCGACCTGATTGCCGGTCTGCTTGTCGTACGCGCGCAGCATCGCGCCCGCGCGGATGCTCCGGCGTCGTCGTCACCTGCGGATCGCCGAGGATGACGAGCGTCTTGGTGACCATCAGGCCGACGCTGCCCTGCTGGCCGGTCTTCGGAATGTTCACGCCGCGCAGCGCCGGGTGGTTGCGCACCGCGTCCGGCGTGTCGCCGTGCGGCACCTGCCACACCAGATCGCCGCGATCGAGATTGATCGCCGAGACCACGCCGTAGGGCGGCTTGACGATCGGCAGTCCCTGGACGTTGAGGCCACCGCCGCCTCCGCCGGCCGCGGGCGCCGCGGCGGCTGCCGGCGGTGTCTGCGGGACGCCGAGTTGCGCCAGCTTCGCCTGCGTCTGGCTGACCGGCGGCGCGTCGGCGCCGCTGCCGAATCCCGGCCCTTCGTTCACGCGGAACTCGCGGCCCGCCACACCGGCCACGTAGCGGATGTCGGAGAAACCCTTCGGCGGCTCGACGAGACCGAGGAGCGACACGCCGGCGTTCGCGGCCTGCGCGAACACGGTGTGCGTTTCAGGATCGTAGGACGCGCCCGGCCAGTTCGTGCCGCCGCCGAGCGTGCCGATGGTGATCGCCTGCAGCGGTCCGCCGACCTTGCTCACGACCGCCGGCAGGAACATCGGGCCCATGCGATACATCTTCACCGCTTCGAGCGCCTCGGCGCGCATCTGCGGGCGTGAAGTTGATCAGTTCGTCGACCGTCACCGCCTGGCGCGCGTAGGCCGGCGGCTTGGTCGGGAACGGCTGCGTCGGCGACGTCTTCTCGCCGGGCACGTCGCTCTGCGGCACCGGACGTTCTTCGATCGGCCACACCGGCTGCCCGGTCACGCGATCGAACACGTAGAGGAACGATTCCTTGCTCGGGAGCGCCACCGCCTTGATCGCGCGGCCGTTGACGGTGATGTCGGCGAGCAGCGGCGCCGACGACAGGTCGTAGTCCCAGATCGGATGGTGCACGACCTGGAAGTGCCACTTGCGCACGCCGGTCTTCAGGTCGACGCAGACCAGGCGTGTCGGCAAACAGGTTGTTGCCGGGACGATGCCCGCCGTACTGATCCGAGGTCGGATCCTCGACCGGCAGATAGACGAGCCCGAGCTCCTCGTCGACGGTGATCTGCGTCCACACGCCGGCGTTGCCGTTGACCGCCCACGAATCGTTCTCCCACGTCTCGTTGCCGAACTTCGCCCGGACGGGGGATGGTGTTGAACGTCCACAGCACCTTGCCGGTCCGCACGTCGAACGCGCGCACCAGCCCCTTGGTGTTGTTGTGCGTGATGACCTGCGTGCCTTCCTTGAACGACGACCCGACGAGGACGACGTCCTTGGCGACCGTCGGCGTCGCGTGCAGGCCGATTTCGCCGGTCTCGAGATCGATCGGCTGGCGGTTGCCGTAGACCACGCCTTCCTTCAGATCGACGATGCCGTTCTTGCCGAATGACGGGATCGGCTGGCCGGTGTGGGCGTTGAGCGCGACCAGGCGATAGCCGGGCGTCACGTAGATGACGCGATCGTCGCCGCGGCCGTCGGTCCAGTAGGACACGCCGCGGCCCGAGAGCTGGCGCGGCGCGTTCGCGGCGCGCGCGCCTTCGCGCAGGCTGTAGACCCACATCAGCTCGCCGGTTTTCGCGTCGAGCGCGATCGACCGAACGGCGCGTGCCGGCCGGTCGTGTACAGCACGCCCTTGATCATCAGCGGCGTGCCTTCGAGCTTGTATTCAGGCCGCGGACCGAGACTCTCGGTCTTGAAGCGCCACGCGACTTCGAGCTTGTTGAAGTTGCCGGCGTTGATTTGATCGAGCGGCGAGTATTTGCTGCCGCGCACGTCAGCGGTGTAGTGCGTCCACTCGCCATTTTTCGTGCTCGGCATGGTGGACGCGCCGCCCTGGCCGAACAGCCGTGAACCGGCTGCGAGCCCGAGCGCGACACACACGCCTGCCGTTGCCAACCGCCATGCCGTTCGTTTCATGCTGAAACTCCCCTTCTGAGAAGACCTGTCTGCAGGGCGCCAGTCTAGCGCGTCTCCCGGCGCCAGGACGCAGTTATTGGGGCGATTTTCGCGGGAAATCAGGCGTCGTGCCACATAAGAAAATCGTCGATGGTCCCAAAGGCTTAGCTCGTCCTCAGAACGTAAAGTAGACTGCTGCCGATCGCGCCATGAACGTCCTCCTGCTCTCGATGCCCGATTCGTTCGAACACATGGCGCCGGTCGCGATCCGGATCCCGAACGGCGCGCTCGCGTCGATTGCCGGCAGCATCGATCACGAGCACCATGTATCGATTGCCGATCTGATTCTCGTGCAGGGACGCGTCCGCTCCACGCTCGAGCGGCTGGTTCGCGAGCTCCGGCCCGATGTGGTCGGCCTCTCGGTGATGACCTTCCAGCGAGCGACGGCATTCCGCGTCGCGCGATTCATTCATCAGCTCAAGCCGGACGTGCGGATTGTCGCCGGCGGCTACGATCCCAGCCTCGCGCCGGAAACCTACGAGGCCTGCGCGGACATCGATTACCTGGTCCGCGGCGAAGGCGAAATCACGTTCCGCGATCTGCTGCGCGCGTGGTCGGGACAGGGCGACGTCGCGGAGATTGCCGGGCTGTCGATCCGCGCCGGCGATCGATTCGTCCATACGACGGCCCGTCCGGTCGCGAAGCTGGCGTCCGAACCGCTCGCGCTGCCCAACCGCGCCGCACGCGTGCTCACCGACTACACGCTGCTCGGCCGGCGCGTGGACGTGGTCGAAACCTCGCGCGGGTGCACCTACGACTGCAGTTTCTGCTCGATCATCGAGATGCGCGGGAGAAACTTCCATCCCTATCCCGTCGAGCGGGTGCTGGCCGACATCTCGGACGCCCGCCGGCACGGCGCGCAGGCGATCTTTCTGGTCGACGACAACATCACGCTCGACGTCAAGCGCTTCGAGTCGCTGTGCCGGGCGATCATCGACAGCGGCTATCAGGACACCGACTTCATCGTCCAGGCGATGACCTCGCCGATCGCCGAGCACGGCGCGACGCTCGCGCCGCTCATGCGCCGCGCCGGCTTCCGCTACGTCTTCCTCGGCATCGAGAACATCGTCGAATCGGATCTCGTGTTCCTCAAGGCGCGGGCGAAGAACACCGAGCGCCGGCACGGGCAGTCGGTCGGCAACGCGACGATCGCGGCCATCGACCATCTCCATCGCAACGGCATGTTCGTCGTCGGCGGCCTGATCGTCGGCAACCCCGACGACACGCCCGAGTCCATCGATGCCAACCTGCAGTTCGCGCGGCAATACGTGGACTGGCCCTACATCCAGCATCCGACGCCGTATCCGCGGACGCCGATGAACGAGGATTTCCGCCGGCGGAACCTGATCGTCGACGACGATGTGTCGCACTATGACGGGACGACGGCGGTCGTGAGAACCGAGCACCTGGCGGCCGACGAGATCGAGTTCATGCGCTGGCGGGAAGAGCGCTGGATGAAGCTGCGGCACGTGCCCTCGGCGTTTCGTCACAGCCCGGGGTTCGTGCTGCGCCATGGCCGCGCCATGCTCGCTCACACGTTCGCCGGTTCGAGCGTGCGTTCGATGCTGGGACTCGAGAGCGAGCGCGCCGTGTTCGACCGCTTCAAGCAGCAGCGCCGGCGTGAACGCGCGATTGCGACCGCGGTCGATGAGCCGGCGCCGGCGGCCCGCATCAGGCCGGACACGACGGCGGCGGCCGCGCGCGGTCCGTATCCTCACCAGTCCGGCTAAAGCCGACCGCCACGAAAAACGCTACCACGGAGATCACGGAGAAGAACTACAGAGGTCACGGATCCATTTTGGATTCGTGCCGTGCCCTCTGTTTCCTTCTGTGTCCTCCGTGGTGAAGCTTTTAGAACAAGAACTTGATGGCCAGCTGCACGACGCGGGGATCGAGTGCGCTCGTGATCGTGCCGAAGGCTGGAACGCCTGCGACCGCCGCGGGCGCGCCGAACTGGGTCGTGTTGAACAGATTGAACACTTCGGCGCGGACTTCGACCGCACGGCTGCCGCCAACCGGCACCCGCCGCATCAGCGCCAGATCCACGTTGCTGTAGCCGGGCCCGCGGATCGGGTTTCGCGGTGGCCGACCCGATGGTGTAGACCGGCGCCACGGAAAACGCGCTGGTGTTGAACCAGTGCGACGTGGTGCGCTGATCGTCAGGCAGTACCGGGTCGCCCGCCAGGTTCGGCCGCTGGATGCCGAAGCCGGCGAACGCATTGAAGTTGGTCGTCTGCGTCACCGCGACCGGCACGCCCGACTGCTGCGTGATGATCGTGGACAGCGACCAGTCGTTGACGATCGCGCCGACGATGCCGTGCGGCTGATGCGGGCGTCCGGTGCCCGCGGGCAGGTCCCACACGACCGAGGCCACGAAATAGTTGGGAATGTCTCCGGTCGAGTAGTCGCGTTCCAGTCCGCGATTGAAACTGTCGGCCGCCTGATAGTTGGCGATCGGCCCGGTCAGAATCGACGCGTCGAACACCGACGAGGCGTCGTCCATCAGCTTGGAGCGGGTGTAAGCAACCGAGTACGACACGCCGCGATCGAGGCGCTGCCGGACGCCGAGCGTGAAGCCGTCGTAGCGCGTCGTGCCGACGTTGTTGCGATACAGGCTGACCGTCGTGTACTGCGGATACTGCTTCATCAACTGCGCGACCGAGATCGTCGGATCCCCGAGCGATGACGATCGCGGGATGATGCCGAAGTACGGATTGGGGACGAGCGCCTGGAGGTTCACGCCCTGCAGTCCCTGCGCCAGCTGTTGTGCGCTCAGCTGATTGAGGTTCACGTCCGGAATGCCGACGTGGGTGATGAACGAGCCGACGTACGCGGCCTCCACCGTCGTGTTCTTCGTGAGCTCCCGCTGCACCGACACGTTCCACTGCTGCGCGTAACCCGAGCCGAGTGAGTCGTCGACCGAGAACACGCCCTGGCCAAGCCCCGCGGTGGGTGTCGGCGAGATCGGCGCGACCTGCGGGCCGTTCTTCAGCACGAACGCGGGCGCGTCGTTCGTGAGATTGCGCTGCGAGACGGTCTGGAGGAACGGGAACGTCGGGGTCGTGAACGGCGTGGTGATGCCGGCCATCTCGATCCAGATGAGGCCGTATCCGGAGCTCAGCACGGTCTTGTCGGTCAGGCGATACACCGCACCGAACCGCGGCCCGAAATTGTTCTTCTTCAACGGACGTACCGGCTCGTCGCCCGGATACTCGAGCAACTGCGTCTGCAGGTTGAGCACCGCGACCTGGCCGTTGATTTCGTTGGACGGGAAATTGAGCGTGTAGCGGAGGCCGGGATTGATCGTGAGGCGCTCGTTCACTTTCCAGTCGTCCTGGAAGAAGTACTCCTGGAAATGCGCTCGCTCCTGGATCTGCGACTGCTGAATATCGATCGAGAAGAGCTGCACCTGTCCGAGCAGGAAGCTTGCGAGCTGGATGCCCGTGGAAGTATTTCCCGGCAGATCGCTGCCGAGCGTCGAGAACGTGAAGGAGCCGGTGGGCGACGGCGGCTGAAATACGTCCAATCGCTCCCAGCGATAGTCCAGCCCCATCTTCAACGTATGACGTCCCTTCAGCCAGGTGAGCGAGTCCGCGACCTCCGTCACGCTGGTGTGGAAGTCGGACGCGGTATTGGTCGGCGAGCCGAGCTGCTGGATGCCGCCGATCAGGAACGTCGGCATCGTGTTCGGAAACTGGCCGTTGGTCGGGATGCCCGGAATATTCAGCGCCTCGCCTGCGGTCGTCGGCAGCGTCACCGCGCTCCGGCTGACGGTCCGGCTGGTCTGGCCGATTCGCACTTCGTTCAGGATGTTCGACGAGAACGTGTGCTGGTAGTTGGACGCGAACGACCACGCGTTCGTGTTCTGCGGTCCCAGCGTGCCGGTCGTGACGCCGCTGCCTTCCGGGAGCGGCGTCACCGGGATGAAATCGTCACGGAAGTTGGTCAGCCGTCCGAAGACCTGATCGCGATTGGTCGAGAAGCGATGATCCAGCCGGACGTCCCATTGATTCTGGTTGTCGATCTCGTTGTCGGTGCGGCGGTAGTTATTGGCGGTGCCGCTCGAGGTCGGCAGCGGATAGCGCTGCAGCAGCGACAACGCGACCGGGTCCATGCTGCCCTGGGGAATCGTGTTGTTCGGAAACGGCGTACGGCTCGTGCCGACGGTCGTGGCGGGATCGTAAATCGTCCGCACCGTGGTGCCGATCGGCTCGGTGAAGATCCCCTGGCGCTGCAGCACGGTCGGCACCGTGGAGATCACCGTGCGGCCGATCGCCTGCCGCTGTCCCTGGTAGTCCACGAAGAAGAACGTGTGATCCTTGACGATCGGGCCGCCGAACGTGCCGCCATACTGGTTGCGGTTGTAGTCCGGCTTGACCGCGTTCGTCGCCTGGAAGTAGTTGCGCGCGTTCATCGATTCGTCGCGGAAGAACTCGAACGCGTTGCCGTGAAGCGTGTTGCTGCCCGCCTTCGTGGTCAGGTTGATCACGCCGCCATTGAAGCGGCCGAACTCGGCCGGCGGGCTGTTGCTCTCGACCTTGAATTCCTGAATCGCGTCGATCACCGGAAAGTACGCGACCTGTCCCGGCTCGGGCTGGAGCACGGAGATGCCGTCGTACAGGTATTCGTTGGTGCGCGGCCGGCCGCCGTTGATGCGCGGCAGCTGCGAGTTCGGCGGAAGGGCGACGCCCGGCGCCAGCGCCGTCAGGCCGATGAAGGTGCGGCCGTTCAGCGGCAGCTGGACGACCTGCTCGTTGTTGACCACGGTGCCGAGGCTTGCGGTCTCGATGCGCAGTTGCGGCGCGTCGGCGGTGACCCTCACCTGCTCGCGCACGTCGCCGACGGCGAGCCTGAAGTCGAGCCGGATTTTCTCGCCCGTGCTGAGGATGACACCTGTCCTGACGGATTGGCTTGAACCCGGTCAGCTCGACGTCAATCCGGTACTCGCCCGGGGGCAGACTGGGCGCGGTGTAGACGCCTTCCCCGCTCGAGGCCACAACCGACGGCCGATTCGTGGCGATGTTGGTGACCGTGATCGTCACACCCGGCACCGCAGCGCCGGCCTGGTCTTGGATAATGCCGGTAATCTCGCCCGCCCCGACTTGCGCGAGCGCAGATGATGCGCCGGCGATGATGCCGCAGGCCACGAGCACGACGACGGCGAGCCAACCCTTCGGACACACGCCGCATTTACCCTCCGCGATTCAGATGCCTGCGGTGGGACACTCTATACCGGATGTAAACGCTGAGACAAATCGGCTCGATTTGCCCTGATGCGACTTCCCATCGTCGGGGACCATGACGCCTCGCGAGGTTCAGCGGGACGAGGAGGCGGCCGGCCAGGGGTTCGCGAGCGCGGATCGTGGAGCAGGGCGTTGTCTGGTCGAGATGATGGTTATTTGACGAGACGAACGACCTCGATCCGTTCCAGCATCCGGACCCGCCGCGAACCACGCTTGTCTTTCGGGGCGATGATTCGCAGCGGTCCCTGAGAGTCGACGAGCGGCTTTCCTTCGACGCTGTCGGCGACGATGATGTCGTTCGAGGTGAAGCTGGGATCGAGCTCGGCGAGCGAGAACACCGCCTGGAAACCGTCGCGCGCGATCGCCTTCACGTAGCTGGCCACGCCGTTCTGCATCAAATCGCGGCCGACCGGGGCCCCGGCGCGCCTCAGCAACTCGCCGAGAAGCACGCCCTCGTAATGGGTCTGCTTGCCGCCCTCCTCCTCAATCGTGACAGTCGTCCGCGGCATGCCCTTGAGGTCGGCCAGGGGAGATCGTCATCGGCTGCGTGACATCCCCGGAGATGGCCAGCGTGGTCGAGACCGGAGCGGCTGCCGCGGCCTGCGCCATCGCCGGCACCCGCGCCACGGCCAGCGCGACAGCGAGCGTCAGGGCGATAGGCGGAGCGGCGATAAAGCAGAGGGGTCATGCGGCAAGATTCTACCTCAGTCCAAAGCCGACTCGAAACGACCACGATCCCGGTTGTTGTTGCACTGAAACGCCTGCGTCGTAAGATGAGGTCGTGCTGTCACGCTTCCGTCGTTCCGCGCTGGCCCTCGCCCTTCTCTGCTTCGGCGCGCTGAGCGCGGCCGGCCAGACGCCCGCGCTCACGATTGCCGCCGCGTCGGATCTCCAGGCGGCCCTGCCGGCGATCGCCGCGCAGTTCGAAAAGGACACCGGACAGAAGGTCGCGCTGACCTTCGGGTCGTCCGGCAATTTCTTCACGCAAATCCAGAACGGCGCGCCGTTCGACCTGTTCTTCTCGGCGGACATCGAGTACCCGCGCAACCTGGAACGCGCCGGCCTGACCGTGCCCGGATCGCTCTACGAATATGCGACCGGACGGATCGTCCTCTGGACCCTCAACGGTTCCGGCGTCGACCTGCGGCAGGGGCTCCGGTCGATCGTCGATCCGAAAGTGCGCCGGATTGCCATCGCCAACCCGGAGCACGCACCGTACGGGCGCGCCGCGGTGGCGGCGCTCCGCCACGAGCAGGTCTACGACCAGGTGCGCGAGAAACTGGTGCTCGGCGAGAACATCTCGCAGGCGGCGCAGTTCGCGCAGTCCGGCAACGCGCAGGTCGGCATCGTGGCGCTGTCGCTCGCCCTCGCACCGGCCATGAAGTCGTCGGGCAGCTACACCGAGATTCCCGAGTCGTTTCATCCGCCGATCGAACAGGCGGCGGTGGTCTTGAAACGATCCCGCCAGGCCGCGCTCGCGCAGCGATTCATCGATACGCTCAAGAAGCCCGAGAACGTTCGCACCTTGCAGTCTTTCGGCTTCGCCGTGCCCGCCCAGGCGGCGCGCTGACCCGCCTGCTGGTAGACTTCCGCCCTTGGATTGGACCGCCATCGCGCTCAGCGTCAGGCTCGCCGCGATCGTTTCAGTCGCGCTGCTGCTGATCGGTCCGCCGATCGCCTACTGGCTGACGTTCTCGACCAGGCGGTGGAAGTTCGCCGTCGAATCGCTCGTCGCGCTGCCCCTGGTGCTCCCGCCGACCGTGCTCGGCTTCTATCTGCTCGTCGCGCTCGGCACGCGCAGCCCGATCGGCCGCGCCTGGGAGCACTGGACCGGACACGGCCTGGCGTTCACGTTCGAGGCGCTGGTGGTCGCGTCGATTCTTTACAGCCTGCCCTTCAGCGTCCAGCCGATCGCCTCGTCCTTCGCGCTGATCGACCGCGCGCTCCTCGAAGCGTCGGCCACGCTCGGCGCCAGCCCGATGCGCACGTTCCTCAAGATCGTCCTGCCGCTCTCCATCGACGGAATCGTTGCGGCCGGCGTCCTGACCTTCGCCCACACGCTCGGTGAATTCGGCGTCGTCCTGATGGTCGGCGGCAACCTGCCGGGGATCACGCGGACCGTGTCCATCTCGATCTACGACGATGTCCAGGCGCTCGACTTCAGCAGCGCGCACCAGACGGCGCTCTTTCTCCTGGCCGTGTCGTTTGCGACGCTCGCGGTCGTCTACGGCGTGAAGCGGAAGCCCTGGGCGGTGGCGCCGCTCCCATGACGCTGTCGGTTCGCGTCCGGAAGCGTTTGGCGGCCCGAGTTTCTCCTCGACGTCGCGTTCGACGTCACATCCGGGCGTCACGATCGTCTTCGGCGAATCGGGATCGGGAAAAACCACGGTCCTGCGCTGCCGTGGCCGGGCTCGCGCAGCCTGATGAAGGACGCATTGCCGTCGGCGATCGCGTCCTGTTCGACAGCACATCGCAGATCAACATCCGCGCGGCGGAGCGCCGCATCGGGTTCGTGTTTCAGCACCTGGCGCTCTTTCCGCATCTCACGGCGGCCGAGAACATCGCCTACGGGCTGTGGCGGACCACCAGCGCAGAGCAGCAGCGGGCCACCGCGGCGATTGCCGAATCCTTTCGAATCGCGCACCTCCTCAACCGGCGGCCCGGCGAAATCTCCGGCGGCGAGCGCCAGCGGGTCGGGCTGGCGCGCGCGCTCGTGACCAATCCGGAAATCCTGCTGCTCGACGAGCCGCTGTCGGCGCTCGACCACGGCACGCAGTCGCGCATCATCGCCGATCTGCGCAGCTGGAACGACGCGCACGGGATTCCGATCCTCTACGTCACGCATTCGCAGCGCGAAGTCTTCGCGCTCGGCGATCGGGTCGTCGCGCTGCAGGACGGATCAGTGGTCGCCGAGGGCACGCCGCAACAGGTCATGGACGCGCCGGTCCACGAGCACCTGGCGCAGCTGGCGGGCTTCGAAAATCTGCTCGATGCGGTGGTCGCAGCCAAACGCCCCGAGGCCGGCACCATGGTCGCTCGCATCGCGAGCACGACCGTTCACCTCGAGACGCCGCTCGCCGATGTCGAGGTCGGCCGGCCGGTGCGCATCGCGATCCGCGCGGGCGACATTCTCATCGCCACCGAGCGGCCCCATGGGATCAGCGCGCGCAACGTCATCCCCGGCACCATCCGCAGGCTGACCGTCAACGGGACGGTCATGCGGTCGGACGTCGATGTCGGCGCGCTGCTCGAAGTGCACCTCACGCCGCTGTCCAGCGACGAGTTGGGGCTGCGTCCGGGATCGGACGTCTGGCTGGTGATCAAGACGCACTCGTGCCGCCCGGTATCCGCGGTATGATCTGCGACGCCGTTGGAGGACTGTTTTTCACCATGTCGCTGATGACCGTGCGCGCCGCCGCCAAGCGGATGGGAATCGGCTATTCGACCCTGAAGCAGTGGATCTACCAGGGCAAGATTCGTACGACGCAGACCGCCGGCGGCCACCATCGGCTGTCTGAGGCGGAAATCGACCGCCTGCTGGCCCGGCAGGCGCCCGCCGCCAAGGCCCTCCCGAAGCACACCGGACGCGCCACCGGGCTCATCGTCGCGCTGAGCGGACGCAACCGGCTTCGCGGTTTCGTCGAGGAAGTTCGCACCGACGGCTTGATGGGACAGGTCCGGCTGCGGATCGGCGATCAGACCCTGACCGCGGTCGTCACCAGCGACGCGCTGACCGAGATGAAACTCCGCCGCGGCGACGACGCGCTGGCGATCATCAAATCGACCGAAGTGATGATCGCGCGCGAAACCGAACCGGCCGCCCGCCCAGCGGCGCGGCGGCGTCGATCGCGCTGACCTCGGATCTTCACGCGCCATGCCGTCACGCCGCCAGACTGCTGGACGCTCACTCGTGAGGTCGATCTGAACGTCCGGCTAAAGCCGGACACTACTTCCAGTGATTCTTGACGGGCAACCGCGTAGAATCGTCCCGGTGACGGAGGCGTCACCGAGGAGGCGATCCCACATGCTCGGAACACGGACCACCTGGTCGCGGGCAACGGTCCTGCCGGCCGTTGTCACCGCGGGAATTGTTTGCTGGATGATCGGCGACCTGACTGTCTCGAAGACTCACGCGCAGCAGGCGCAGAGCACGTTCATGGGCGGCACGCCGTCACGCCTCGATCTGAACGGACTGTCGACCTCTCGACTGAAGTTCCCGGCCGGCAGCCGATCCAACTGGCACAGCCACGCCACCGGTCAGTTGCTGATGGCCGAAGAAGGGCGCGGCCGCACGCAGGAGCGCGGCAAGCCGATTCGCGAAGTCGTCCCGGGACAGCCGTGGTGGACGCCGGCGGGCGTCGAACACTGGCACGGGGCAGCGCCCGACCAGGATCTTGTGCAGTTGACGATCTACGCCGGCGAAGTGAAGTGGCTCGAGCCGGTCACCGACGCGGTGTATCGCGCCGCCTGCGGGAAAGTAGGAAGTCGGCGCACTTACTTGTCCTGAACGCGTGCGCCGCGAAGCGTGCCCTCGACGCTCCGCTCGTTGCCTTCGTGGCAGGCGTATTCGTACATCTGTCCGTCGATGCGATTCATCGGCAGCGCGGCGGTCCATGGCCTCGTCCACACCGTGGGATCGTCCACGGTGAAGCGGTAATCGATGATGTCCGGGCCCTGCCGGGTGAAGCGCTCGACCAGGTGCAGGTTTTCGTCGGCGCCGCGAAAACTGGTCCTGTCCGAGAAATTCGTCGTCTCGACGACCAGCGTCTGACCCTCCCAGTGACCGCGCGAGTCGCCCATCCAGCGGCGCATGTTGCCGTGCGGACGTCCGTCCATCGGCACGATGCGCGCGTCGTGAATCATCTCGTTGTGGATCACGACGTAACCGCGCGTCTGAACGATTTCGACGTCGTTGTTGTAGACGCCGGGAAGCATCGGCGGTCCCGCCGTCGCCCAATTGAGGCAGCGCTCGTTCAGATTCAGATCCTCGGGGCCTTCCGCCGGACCACGCCGCCGGGTCTGCGCGCGCGCCGCCGCGGCCTTCTGCGCGTCGGGCGTCATCGGCGGAATATGTCCGTCGGGCGGATCCACGATTAACGACGTCCGGCGGTTGGTGAGGTGCGCTGTCCCCGGATCCCACCAGTCAGGTCCCGCGGTGTTGTTGGCCACGGCCTGACGATCGGTGGTGCGTTTTTCGTAAGCGGCGGCGTCCGCCGCCGACAGCACGTCGGTTGTCACGTCGCGCGGCCGCTCGAGCGGCGTCATCGTCGCGTAATTCCAGATGCCGTCGAAGTCCGGGTCGCCCCAGGCGGTTCGGGGCTGCGTCCATGGCTTGCCGCTCGATGGTTGGGCGTCGTGCGACTGGCCGGCCAGATGCGCGGGCGCCACGGTCGTCGCGATAAGACTCCCGAGGCCTGCGAGGCCCCCGAGCTGATGATGAGAACGAATGGCGCAAGGCGGCGCATGAACCCTCCGTGCTGCCGGTCATCATACGCGCGATTCCCGCGCGCGTCAGGACTGCGGATGCCGCTGCAGGTACGCCCGAACGAACGGGCAGACCACCACGACGCGCAGCCCTTCGTCGTGTGCCGCCTTCAATCCCGCCCGGGCCAGGACGTCGCCGAGGTGCTGGCCGCGCAGTTCCGGCGGCACCTCGGTGTGCACGAGCACCAGCGAATCCGGATGGCGCTCGTAGACGAGGATCGCGACCTGTCCATTGCGCTCCAGCTCGAAACGACCCTTCGCCCGATTGTCGAAGACCGGCGGATCTTCCGTCACGTCAGCACCAGCATATCGCCGGCGGGACGCGTGATGCTGACAAGCGATGGGTCGAGTGGTTTTAGAAGCGGGAGGTCTTCAGGCGATAGCGGACGGTCTCGAACAAGCCCACCGTCCAGCACATCGGGCAGCCGCGCCACGCGAGGATCCCGAGCGCGAGCGCGCCGATCGAGAGAACCGGGCTGGCGGTCTGTGCCACCGCCCACCCGATGAGCAGGAACCCGGCCACGCCGCGTGCGAGATGCACCAGGATGCTGCGGCTCGCGAATATCGAGAGATCGCACTGCCCGTTTTCGCACGCGATCGGAGGCGCCTGGTCCATACCGTGGCTACCGTGCGGGTGCGGCGCGTTGGAAGGTGACCGGGATCGTGACGCCGGCCTGCGTATATGTCCCGGCGAGTTCTGTTCCAGCTGAATTCAACGTGCCGGCATAAGAGGCCTTCACCGGCGCGATCTCCAGCGTGACGTTTGCTCCGGCCTGCTTGATCGTGAGCGGGATGGTCACGCCGCCTTCCTCGAGGTTCGAGATCGTCCCGGTCGCCATGCCATCGGCCTGATTGGCGAGCGCCAGCACGAGCCTCATTGTGGCACCACCGACGGTCGGCGACGCATTCCACGTCCCTTCGAGCTCCCTGGTGATTTTCGGACTCTTCGGCGGCGCCGCGATGACGGCGTCTCCCTTCCGGTCCATGCCGAACGGGACGGAGCCGGCGCTCACCGTGTAGTCGCCCGACATCGATTTGCCGTCGGCCGACAGCGCGGCCTTGAAGACCTGGTCGCTCCTCACGGAAAACGTCACCCACCCGCCTTCGAACGTCACCGACTGCATCGGGAGGCCCGCGAGGTTCTCCTGGGGCAGCCCGATCGTCCCGCTGAACCCTCCGCCGTTTTGCTTCGCGAGATCGACGACGACCGGAATGTCACGCCCCTGCACCTGGATCGAGCCTTCCCAGTGGCCGGACGGATCGACCGCGCTCTGCGCGCGGACCGGGGCCGCCAGCAACAGGCAGGCGGCAAACGGAATCAGCGGTCGGGAAATGCGTTTGCGCATGACGCATAAGACGACCGTCAATCGCAACGAGTTCCACGGACGAGTTTGTTCGCTTGTACAGGGCCTCTCGTTACTGACAGATGGAAAGAGCAGCCGACACGACCTCGTGGTGAAAGACAGCTTTTATACGTTCGTTATTGCCGCACTCGCCGTGTGGCGCGTCACGCACCTGGTCTCCGAAGAAGAAGGACCGTGGCACGTGTTCGCGCGGCTGCGCCGCGGCATCGATGAGCTCTTCCGGACGACGGCCGCCAGCTGCTTCTACTGCGCGAGTGTCTGGATCGCGATTCCGCCGGCGCTCTGGATGGCAACCGGACTCGTGGAACGGCTGCTTCTCTGGCTGGCGCTGTCCGGCGCCGCGATCGTCCTGGAACGCGCGACCAGGACGCCCGTGCCGGCCGCGCAGTATTTCGAACACCCCGCGCCCATTCAAGGAGATGAAGACGATGGCATGTTGCGGAAAAAGTGACGGCGGCGGAACGGCGGCCAGCTTCAGCAGCAATCCCCGGATGCAGGGATCGTCGAGAGGCACGTATGAGGGCGGCGTGATGTTCGAGTACCTCGGGACCACGGCACTGACCGCGATCGGCGGCGTGACCGGGCGCCATTATCAGTTCACCGCGTCGGGCGCGCGGGTAACCGCCGACCGCCGCGATTTTCTCTCGCTGCTGCAGATCCCGATGCTGCGGCAGGTTCGTTGACGAAATCCTAAAGCCCAAAGCCGAGAGCCCAAAGCCTAAGTCCCGAAGCCTGGAGCCTGAAGCCCGACGCCCTGAGTCCAGTAGTTCACTGCGTAAGCCTGTAAGGAGATCGATATGGATATCCAGTTCGCAAACGTCCTGCGTGCGCTGAACGGCGCGGAGAGCGCAGACGAGCTCGTCAAGACACTGCAGTTACCGGCCGACGCCGCGGCCAACGTGCTCGCCCAGCGCGCGGCGAGCGGCGGCGTGTTCACGAAGGCGGCGCAGGTTCAGTCGGTGCTGACCGCGTCGCAGATCGCGAAGCTGATCGACGTCATTGGCAAGCTGCCTTCGCCCAACCCCGCGCTCGAAGCCGAGCGCGCCAACTTCGTGTCGCTGCTGGCGCAGAACCCGAACTACTTCGGCAGCTTCAGCGACAGCGTCTTCAAACCGGTCAAGGTCATTCAGGGCAACACCACCTACGAAGAGCTCCTGTGCGTCGGCCTGCAGCCGTCGATGGATCGCCTCGAGGCGATCGTCAACATCAAGCGGACCAACGGCTATGGCGGCGACGTCTGCACGAACGGCTCGTACGAGTACGTGCGATTCTTCGTCGACCTGCACGACAACGGCGTGTTCCACGACGTCGGCGTCGCCACGGTCAACGTCCACGACATCCCCGGCCCGAAGCCGCTCTGCTACGCGGTCTATCTGGACTTCACGTCGATCAAGAAATTCTGTACCGCCGCCAACGTCGTCAAGGTTCGCGCGGTCCTGTCGTGGAACGCGATTCCCTCGACCAATCCCAACGTGCCGCCGGTCTGGGGCAACCGCGTGGACGGCGAGATCCAGATCCGCCCGCGGACGAAGATCATCTTCGGCGACCTGCTGAAGGACATCGCCGTCGCGAAGGTGTCGCTGCCCGATCCGATCGGGCCGGTGGTGCAGGGACTCGATCCGCTCGCGGAGATTTCGATCGCCGCGCCGAAACCGCTGGCGGTCGCCGAGAAGCGCAAGCTCTACGCGCGGGCCGAGGTGCCGGCGCATCGCTTCGCGTTCACGGAGCTGCAGCCGTTCATCCAGGCATCGGCGCCCGACGTGTTCGCCCATCCGAATGTCAGCGCGCTCGCGAACATCGGCCTGGTCGCATCGGAAATCGACAACATCTGGGACAAGATCAAGGTCATTCAGACCGACGGCGACACCAGCTTCGAGCAGCTGGTGTGCGTCGGCGTGCGGCCGTCGAGCAGCTCGCTCGAAGGCGTCATCACCGTGAAGAAGCCGCTCGGCTACTCCGGCACGCTGTGCAGCACCGGTTCGACCGAATACGTGGCGTTCTGGGCCGACTTCAACGACGGCGCCGGCTTCCAGCACCTCGCGACGACCAGCGTGAACGTCCACGACCTGCAGACGGTTCCCGCCGGCGGCGTGCAGTACGCGGTGTTCGCGAAAGCCAACTTCGCCAAGTGGCGCGTGCCCTGCGAGGTCGGTCCGCGGATCGGACGCCTGCGCGCGATCATGTCGTGGGAAGTTGCGCCGCCCGCGAACAATCCCAACTACATCCCGACCTGGGGCAATCGTCTCGAATGCCGCTTCCAGGTGCAGCCCGGCGGCGCCGCGAGCCACATCCCGGCTGATCGAAACCGTCGGCGACGTGCCGATCAACCGCATCGACCAGATGACCGGTCTCGCGACGGGCGGTCTCGAGATCGCGAACGTGTCCGTGAATCAGTCACCGTTCGGTGGCGAGGTGACGATCACCGGCTCGCTGGGATTGCCGCCCGATTCGTTCGGCGGCGGCGCCCTGCCGTTCAAGTACAAGGTCGAAGTCCAGAAGCAGGACGGCATCGACACGTACCACCCGCTGCTCAACGACGTGCAGGTCAGCTACAGCGAGCGCAGCAACGGGCTGCCGATCTTCTGTGACTTCTTCAACACCGTGTGTCAGAAGACGTTGCACCCGACCAACGACAGCGACGGCCTCGGCGACGGCTGGTACGAATACATCGAGGACGACTCGCTGCCGCTGACGCGCGATCTCATCACCAACACGCTCGCGCGGTGGCAGACGAACAAGTCGATGGAAGGGCTGTGGAAGATCCGGATCACCGGCAAGAATCCGAACGTGTCGCCGCCGACGGTGTTCGTGGGCTTCCAGGAAATCCTGGTCCGCATCGACAACACGGCGCCGACGGCGAGCTTCGCGATCACCGGCGCGACGTTCAACGGCAACCCGATCACGGCGGTCGACTGCGGGAAGTTCCCGGTCGGCACGATCATCACCGGCACCTACTCGGCGCACGATCCGGGCACGGTCGCGCCGATGGATCCGGACTTCGCGCACTTCGACGCGGTGTCGTTCAGCGTGCTGCCGGCAGGACCGGCGCACGGCGCGGCGGTCAACCCGTCGAGCCGTTCGTTCCCGGTGGTCGCGACGACCGGCGAAGACGGCACCTGGTCGCTCAACACGGCCGGCATGGATCCGTGCGGCTACGTGATTCACATGGACGTCACGGATCGCACGAACGTCGACAGCCGCGGCAACCCGTTCCACGCGACGTGCGGACGTCGGCTTCTGCCTCGAACAGGCGTAAACACACACCACCGCCCGGCTCCTTCTCGGAGCCGGGCGGGTCTTTCCAGGCTCTGGGCCTTGGGCTCTAGGCTTTGGGATCTACTAGTCCCTAGTCCCTAGCCCCGAGTCCCGAGTGTTAGTCGCACCGATCGGCGAGTTTCTTGATCGACACCACGCGGAATTCCGGAACCGCGTTGTCACGCTTCACGGTCGTGGTCGACTTGCTGTCCGGCGCATCTTCGCGTTCGACCTTCGTTGTCGTCGTCGTCTTGCTGTCGCCGCTGGGGATCAACATGCCAGTCACTTCGACCTTCTGACCGACATGTTCCTCGACGATCACTTTCTCATCAGGCACGAGCGCGTAGGTGGTGGTCGTCGTGATGGTCCCGCTCGTGCCGGCCGCGCCCGGCTCGGTCGCGGTGGTGCGGCTCACTGGAACGATCTTGCTGAGCATGTAGCTGCGCGCCTGAGTTCCCTGCTGGACACACCCTGTGTAAGTGACAGTCTGCGGTGCGGCACCGCTGGTCTTCGTTTCGGTCTTGACGGTCGTGTCTTGTGCGTGTGCGGCCACGGCAAACGCGCTCGCCGCGGCAAACATCACAATCATCCGGGTCATGTTAGGTTCCTCCTTCATGTCACCGGTATGCCTGCACAATGCCCGCCACTTCTGCATCGCGCGAGCTCGACATCACTACCGTCGCGGTTTACAGCTCGGCGTAGGATGGCAACTCAACAGGGCTCATTCGACGCGGCTCATCTAACACGATCGTCATGGTCCGCCGATACACTCGACAAGTCGTCCCCCCGGCGACGTTCTTGATGTCGGAGTCGTGATGCAGCTACGAGTTGCCCGCCTGTGCCTGGACTGCGAGGAGCTTCACGTGGACAACCGCTGTCCGCGATGTGCGTCCGAGCGCTACGCGTTTCTGACGAACTGGCTGCCGTCCGAGGAGCGGCGCCGGTGGAGACGACCGCCTCCAGCCGCCGACGCATCACCGGACGATTCGGGCGGCGTCGGCAACACGATCGCGCGCTGGTTCGCGGCGGCGAGGCGCCCAAGGCCGAGACCGGCCCGCTGACCCGCGCCAGCGACCACGTCGTGCACCTGCAGTTCGACGAGCCGGAGAAAAAGAAAACCGACAAGAAGTCCAAGAAGCAGGCGCGGCTCAATCCGCAGCTCTCGAAAGACCGGTAGCGCGCCGCGCTTTCGAATCCCCGCCGTTTCGCATACGCTCAGCGCGGCGTGGCATCCCTCTGCTCGTGGCTCACTGACCACGGTTCCAGCTGCCTGGAGCTGGTCGCCGTCGTCTTCGGCATCGTCAGCGTGTTTCTCAGCGTGCGCGAGAACATCTGGAGCTGGCCGACCGCCCTCGTCAACGTCTCCCTCTTCTTCGCGTTGTTCTTCACCTCCGGCCTCTATTCGGACATGGGGCTGCAGGTGGTGTACTTCTCGCTGTCGATCTACGGCTGGTACGAATGGCTGTACGGCGGCGCCGGTCGCACCGCGCTGAAGGTGTCGAGGACGCCGCAGCGCGTGTGGACGATCCTCGCATTCGTCGGCGTCGTCGTGTGGGCGGCGCTCGGCAAGCTGACCTCGGGCCTGCCCGGCGTGTCGCTGCCCTACGTGGACGCCGCGACCACCACGACCAGCCTGATCGCGCAGTGGATGATGACGCGCAAGCTTCTCGAGAACTGGACGCTGTGGGTGATCGTCGACGTCGCCTACATCGGCATGTTCCTGTTCAAGGGGCTGTATCTGACCGCCCTGAACTACGCCGTCTACCTGATTCTCGCCGTGATGGGATACCGGACGTGGAAGCGATCGATCGGCGCGTGACGCGCGTCGTCCTCACCGGCTCCGAATCGACGGGCAAATCGACGCTGGCCGGCGCACTCGCCCTCCACTATGGAGCCGAGCTCGTCCCGGAGTTCGTGCGCGGGTTTGCCGAGGCACACGGCGGCCGTATCGAATTCAGCGACCACGGTGCCATTGCCCGCGGCCAGATGGCGCTCGAGGACGAACACCTGGCGCGGGCCGGCCGGGTCGTCATCCAGGACACCGATCTCCTGAGCACGGTCGTGTATTGCCGGCACTATTTCGGCCGCTGCCCGCCCTGGATCGAGGAAGCCGCGGCGGCGCGCAAGCCGGATTTGTATCTCGTGTGCCAGACCGACGCGCCGTGGGTGGCGGACGGCGTGCGCGATCGCGGCCACCTGCGGGAGGACATGCAGCGGCTCTTTTCGTCCGCCGTCACGGCCTCCGCCGCACCCCGGGTCGACATTTCCGGCACACTTGAAGTCCGTCTCGCGGTCGCTATCGACGCGATCGATCGTTGCATCGAGGCATCCGGCGGGTAAGATCCTGTTTCTTCGAGTGACATATGACGATCAACCGTATCGTTTGCGCGGTCTGTGGAGCCATGGCACTCGCCATCGCCTCGTCCAATGTGACGGTGACGGCGCAGGCGAAGCGCGAGCCCGACTGGCGTCAGCTCGAGCCCGAGACCCTGCAGCACTTTCAGGCGCTGCTACGCCTCGACACGACCAATCCGCCGGGCAACGAGACCGCGGCCGTCGACTACCTCGCGAAAGTGCTGAAGGCGGAAGGTATTCCGTACGAGATCTTCGCGCTCGAGCCGAGCCGCGCGAATCTCGTGGCCAGGCTGAAAGGCAACGGACGAAAGCGGCCGCTCCTTCTCATGGGGCACACCGATACCGTCACGGTCGAACCCGCGAAGTGGACATTCCCGCCGTTCAGCGCGACACGCGACGGCGGTTACATCTACGGGCGCGGTTCACTCGACGATCGTCCGCACGTCGTCGCGGGCCTCATGACGATGATCATGTTGAAGCGGTTGAATATTCCGCTCGATCGCGACGTGATCTTTCTCGCGGAGTCCGGCGAAGAAGGTACGACCCGCGTCGGTATCGACTTCATGGTCGAGCAGCACTTCGACGCCATCGACGCCGAATACTGCCTGGCTGAGAACGCGTTCATCCAGAGGAGCGAAGGGCGGATCCAGCTGGCGCAGGTCGCGACGACGGAGAAAGTGCCGTGGACCGTGGAGCTCGTTGCCCACGGACCATCGGGACATGCGTCGGTGCCGTTGACCGGAAACGCCGTGGCGAAACTCAGTCGCGCCGTTGCCGCGGCCGCGGCGTGGCACACGCCGGTCCGGCTGAACGCCGACGACGCGCGAATACTTCACGCGCATGGCAGCGCTCGTTTCGCCGGACGAGGCCGCCCGCATCCGAACTGTGCTCACCGGCACGCCGGAGCAGGTCGAACAAGTGGCCCAGGTACCTGGGCGGAGCACACGCCGATGTACGCGTCGATGCTCAGGACGTCGATTTCACCGACCATCCTGCGCGGCGGCACGCGCCGCAACGTCATCCCGTCCGATGCCACCGCGACGCTGGACATCCGGATGTTGCCGGATGAGAACGCCGAACAGTTCATCGACGCCCTCCGGCGGGTGATCAACGATCCGGACATTGACGTTCGGGTGGTGGAATTCGACGGAAAACCACGACCGATTCGGCGTCACCCGCGTCGACACCGAAGGCTTCGGCGCCATCCAGACAGCCGTGGCGCAAAACTACGACACGGTCGTGGTCCCGACGATGGCCAACGGCGCCTCGGACAACTCCGAACTGCGCGCGAAAGGCGTGCAGTGCTACGGGATCGGCACCGTCAGAGATCTCGAGGATGGATTGAAGGGGTTTGCCGCACACGGCGACCAGGAACGGATTCTCGAGGCGGAGCTCTATCGCTTTGTCCGGTTCACGTGGGACGTCGCGACGTCTCTTTCACGATCCCGTTGAGAAGAGGCCCGGAAACGACGGACGCCTCAGGGTTCCTTGAAGATCGTGGAAAGCGGCATCGCGAGGCCGGGCAGGAGCGGCGTCGTCAACAGGTCTCCGGCTTCGAGCGTCAATTCGGAGACGCGCCCGAACTCGCGGCCGATGCGCTCAGGCCGCAACCCGCTACTTACGCTTGAGATCTTGCCAGGAACTCCTGCGGCGTATCGACACGCATGCCGTACTCGCAGCGCAGAAATGAAGTGCCGGCGATTGTCCGTGACGACAACGCGGGCGCCTGCTGCGTCGAGCGACTTCTGCGATGTCGAGTCGTAGATGCGGCCGCCCGAAATCCCGTCGCGCGCGCACGCCTGCAGCATCGGTGCGCGGTCGCCGTCAGGCAATCGCGAGCTCATCCGGTCGAACACTTCCTCCTGCAGCAACCTGCGCGCGCGCCAGGCGATATTCAGGCGGCAACCGGGTCGCCACCGAAAGAACTCGAGGCAGCAGTGCCATGCGGTCGTCGGCGCATCGATGCGCTGCTCGGCGATCGCGTGAAGCAGGGCTTGCGCAGGAGCGCTCTGCGAACCAACCAATCGAATCAATCCGGCGAGGAGGACGCTCGTATCCTTGGTAAAGGTGCACACGGCCAGCGATTGCGCTCTTCCTCGACCAGGGAGGCGACGTCAACGGCCGGCCAGTCGTCAGCCGCGACAGTCAGCCGCGACAATCGCCGTGGCTGATCTTCATCAGCTGGGCCGGCGGCGACGCGCTGCAGGCGAATCCCGTGGTCGTCCTCGGTAATCTCCAGTTGAGCGCCGGCGATGAGACCAGCGCGCCTCCCGGAGACGCGCCGGAATTACCTTCGCGAACCCGGCCTGCCCTGTCAATGGTAGTTCTCATACCATTAACGTACCATCCTGCTGAGCGGCACTCCGCGGAAGAATTGCTACCGCGTTCCGGCGCGCCTTACTGTTCGGCAGCGTCAACGCGATGTATTCCCCCGAATAGCTGCCGCCGCTGATCGCGAGGACGATGTACTGCTTGCCGTCGGCCATATAGGTCATCGGCGAGCCGCTTTCGGGCGCGGCCATGAAGACCGCGCCCATTTCCTTGCCGGTCGTCTTGTCATAGGCGCGCAGCATCGCACCGCGCGGATGCTCGGGAGTCGTCGTGATCTGCGGATCGCCCATGACCGCGAGCGTCTTCGTCACCATCAGCCCGATGCCGCCCGTACCGACCTGGCCGGTCTTCGGAATGTTCATGCCGCGCAGCGCCGGATGGTTGCGCACGTTGTCCGGTGTGTCGCCATGCGGAACCTGCCAGACGATCTCGCCGCGATCGAGGTTGACCGCGGACAGGACACCGTAGGGCGGCTTCAGCAGCGGCAGACCGTCGGCGGCCAACCCGCCCGCGTTGCCACCACCGCCACCGCCCGCAGCCGGCGCGCCAGCCGCTGGCGGCGCGGCGCCTCGGGCAGGCGGCGCCTGCACGGCGCCCGCCGCGTTGCGCTGTGCATCGGCCTGTGCCGACGCGCGCGGTGAGTCGGCCGCGCAGCAGTCACCCGGACCGAGCACTTCCTGGAACGGCCGGCCGGCGATGCCCGACACGTAGCGAATGTCCGAGAAGCCCGCAGGCGGCGCGACGAGAGAAGCCGACGTGAGGCCGACGTTGTTGCCCTGGGCGAAGACCGTGTGCATTTCCGGGTCGTACGCCGAGCCCGGCCAGTTCGTCCCGCCCACGGCGTTGCCCAGATTGATGGCGCCGAGCTTGCCGTTCACGTTGCCGAGAATCGGCGGGTTGTACATCCAGGGCGCCACGGTGTAGCGCTCGAGATTCTTCAGCGCCGTCGCGCGCAGCTCCGGCGTGAAGTCGATGAGATCGTCAGGGAGCTTCATCGTGTTGCGCGCATACGCGGGCGGCTTGGTCGGGAACGGCTGCGTCGGCGAATACGTCTCCCCCGGCACGTCGCCCTTGGGAACCGGCCGCTCTTCGATCGGCCAGACCGGCTGGCCGGTGACGCGATCGAACACCCAGAGGAAGCCCTGCTTGCCGGGCACCGCCACCGCCTTGACCGCGCGGCCGTTGACCGTGATGTCGGCGAGCATCGCCGCCGACGACATGTCGTAATTCCACAGCGGGTGATGGACCACCTGGTAGTGCCACTTGCGCACGCCGGTCTTCAGGTCGACGCACACCAGGCTCTCGGCGAACAGGTTGTTCCCGGGACGATGGCCGCCGTAGTAATCCGACGAAGGCGTCTCGACCGGCAGGTAGACCAGGCCGAGATCCTCGTCCACGGTGATTTGCGTCCACACGCCGACGTTGCCGTTGATCGCCCACGAATCGTTCTCCCACGACTCGTTGCCGAACTTCGCCGGGACGAGGAATGGTGTTGAACGTCCAGATCACCTTGCCGGTGCGCACGTCGAACGCGCGGACCAGCCCCTTGGTGTTGTTGTGCGTCGACACCGTCGCGCCCTCGCGGAACGACGATCCCACCAGGGCCACGTCCTTGACGACGACGGGCGTCGAGTGGACGCCGATCTCGCCGGTCTCGAGGTCGATCGGCTGGCGGTTGCCGTACACGGCGCCGACCTTCAGATCGACGATGCCGTTGGTGCCGAACGAACTGATCGGCGCGCCGGTCTTCGCGTTCAGCGCGACGAGACGGTAGCCGGTGGTGATGTAGAGAATGCGTTCATCGCCGCGGCCATCCGTCCAGTACCGACAGCCCGCGTCCCGACAGCTGGCGCGGGGCCACGCCGGCGCGCTTGCCCTCGCGCAGGCTGTGCGCCCAGATCAGCTCGCCGGTCTTGCCGTCGAGCGCGACGACCGAACGGCGCGTGCCGCCGGTTGTGTAGAGGACGCCGTTGATGGCGAGCGGCGTGCCTTCGAGCTTGTACTCAGGACGCGGCCCGAGACTGTCGGTCTTGAATCGCCAGGCCACCTCGAGCTTGCTGAAGTTGGTGCCGTTGATCTGGTCGAGCGGCGAGTACCGCGTGCCTTTGAGGTCGGCCGTATAGTGCGGCCAGTCGCCGGCGGCAAGGGACGGCGGTCGTGCGGTGCCGTTGCGATCCTGACCGGACATGCTCGCGGAAACCCAGAGCAGTACCGCCGCCGCACACAAGAAACTCAATCTGCGCGCCATCATCTTCTCCTCCTGAGGCCGACCCGGAGACCGGGCCGTAAGCTAGCACCGGCGTGCATCAGGGTCAATCAACGAATGGCCCGAATCTCGATTTGCGGTAGATTGTGCGCGAGGTCACATGCGTCCTTCGTCCGTTCCCGTGTTCGTGCTCGCGGCAGGCCTGTTCGGCGTGTCGCTCCGCGGTCAGCAGCCCCCACCGGCTCCGCCCGCGCCGCAGCCGCTGCTCGAGCGCATCGGCCCCAACGCCTACGATGTCGTGGCGAACTGGGCACTGCCCTATCCGAAAGCCGGTTACGCCTGGGGTTCGAATCCCGGCGTGTTCGTCGAGTCGCCGGACCGGATCCTCGTGGCGATCCGCGGCGAAATCAAACTCCCGGATCCGATCCCTGCCGGTTATCGGGGCTTCTACGGGTCGATTTTCCGGAACGCGATCAACGCGCCGGGCACCGAAGTGCGCAACTGCCTCCGCGTCGTCAATGCCAACGGCGTCATCACCGAGACCTGGTCGCAGTGGGACCGGCTGTTCGAGGGCACCAACGGCCCGCACAAGATCCGCATCAGCCCCTACGATCCGCAGCGGCGCGTCTGGGTCGTGGGCGAGACCAAGAGCGTGATCTACGTGTTCTCGAACGACGGGAAGCAGCTGCTGATGACGCTCGGCGAAGACAACGTCATGAAAGAGGACGAGACGCACTTCGGGCGGCCGCAGGACGTCGCGTTCCTGCCGGACGGGAGCGTGCTGGTCGCCGACGGCCTCACCAACTCCCGCATCGTCAAGCTGGATCGCAACGGCAAGTTCGTGATGGCGTGGGGCAGCAAGGGCGACGCGCCCGGACAGTTCAACGCGGTGCACGGCCTGGCCGTCGATCGCAATCGCCACATCTACGTCGCCGATCGGACCAACAAACGGATCCAGGTGTTCGACGAGAACGGCAAGTCTCTCGCGGTCTGGCCGAACCTCCGGTTCCCCAACGACGTCTTTGTCAGCGACGCGACGCAGGACGTGTGGGTCAGCGACAATATGCACACGGAGATCGTCAAGTTCGACACGAACGGCCGGCGGCTCTTCTCGTGGGACGCGAGCGGCACCGCGCCGGGCGGATTCGGCGAATTGCACGAGATGTCCGTGGATGCGTCTGGAATCGTCTACACCGCCGACAACGTGCTGGGACGGCTTCAGAAGCTTCGACCCGAAGGCAGGCGCCGATCGCGCGCAGCTTATCGGACCGGCGATGGCGCTGATGCCGTTGCAGCGCTAGACCAGCGACCCGGCGCGGAGGAACGACGACATGAGCAGCGTACGAGTTCTCGTTGGAACCAAGAAAGGCGCGTTCATCCTCTCGTCCGACGGCAAGCGGGAGCGGTGGTCCGTGGAAGGTCCGCACTTCGCGGGGTGGGAGATCTATCACCTGAAAGCGTCGCCGGCGGATCCGAATCGGCTCTACGCCTCGCAGAGCAGCGGCTGGTTCGGCCAGATCATTCAACGGTCGAACGACGGCGGCAAGACGTGGGGGCCCGTCGGCAATCGATTCGTTTACGACGGGGAAACCGGCACGCACCAGTGGTACGACGGCACGCCGCATCCGTGGGAGTTCAAGCGCGTCTGGCACCTCGAGCCGTCGCTCTCGGATCCCGACACGATCTACGCCGGCGTGGAAGATGCCGCGATGTTCCGTTCGACCGACGGCGCGCAGACGTGGCACGAACTGACCGGCCTGCGGCGCCACGGATCGGGCGCGCAGTGGCAGCCTGGCGCCGGCGGCCTGGGCCTGCACACGATCCTGATCGATCCCACCAATCACGATCGGCTGTTCGTCGCCATTTCCGCGGCCGGCGCGTTCAGGACCGACGATGGCGGCACGACCTGGAAGCCGATCAACCGCGGCCTGAAGTCGGACCAGATTCCCAATCCGACCGCCGAAGTCGGCCACTGCGTCCATCGCATCGCCCTCCACAAGGCGCGCCCGAACGTGCTGTACATGCAGAAGCACTGGGACGTGATGCGGAGCGACGATGCCGGTGAAATGTGGACGGAGATCAGCGGCAACCTGCCCACCGATTTCGGTTTCCCGATCGACGTCCACGCGCACGAACCGGAGACGGTCTACGTCGTCCCGATCAAGAGCGATTCGGAACACTTTCCGCCTGAGGGCAAACTGCGGGTGTTCCGCAGCCGGACCGGCGGACACGAGTGGGAAGCGCTCACCAACGGGCTGCCGCAGCAGGATTGTTATGTCAACGTCCTGCGCGACGCGATGGCCGTGGACTCGCTCGACTCGTGCGGCATTTACTTCGGCACGACCGGCGGACAGGTGTACGCGTCAGCGGACTCCGGCGATCACTGGACGGCGATCGTCCGCGATCTGCCGGCGGTGTTGTCAGTCGAAGTCCAGACGCTGCCGTCATGATTCGCGTCGAACTTCCCGCCCATCTTCGAACCCTGGCGCGCGTCGGCTGCGAGGTGACCGTCGACGTCGACGGCGAAGTCACGCAGCGCGCCGTGATCGACGCCCTCGAGGCGCGCTATCCGGCGCTCGGCGGCACGATCCGCGACTACGTGACGCGGTCAGCGGCGGCCCTATCTTCGGTTCTTCGCGTGCGAACAGGATCTGTCGCACGAATCACCGGACGAGCCGCTGCCGGCCGCCGTCGCGCGGGGCGCCGAACCGTTCCTGGTCATCGGTGCGCTGGCCGGCGGCTAGCCGTAATCTTCCCCAGTCCCCAGTCCCCAGCCCCCAGCCCCCAGCCCCGAGCCCCGAGCCCCGAGCCCCAAAGGTGTATGCTCTCCCGGCAATCCTGAGGGCCATGACGATGCGCAGCGGACTGGTGGGGTCATTGGTGTTCTCGGTCGCCGTCGCGAGCGCGGCCGGCGCGAGACGCGCAGTCAGCGCCGCCTGACGGCGCGGCGATCTTTGCGCGCAACTGCGCCAGCTGCCACGACGGCGCGGCCGAATCGCGCACGCCATCCCCCGCCGTGCTGCGTCAGCGCTCTCCCGAGGCGATCCTGTCGGCGTTGACGGCCGGCGGCATGCGGCCGCAAGGCGGACGGCTGAGCGGCGCGGAACGGCGCGCGGTCGCCGAGTATCTGAGCGGCCGCCCTCTGGGCACCGATGCGACCGGAACGTCGATCGGCCACTGCTCGCCGAATCTCGCGCTGCCAAAGAACTCGGCCGCGCCGTGGCCTGGATGGTCGCCGACCGTCACGAACACAAAGTTTCAGTCCGCGGAAAAAGCCGGCCTGGCGGCCGCCGACGTGCCGCGCCTGACGCTGAAGTGGGCGTTCGGCTTTCCCGACACGACTTCAGCCTGGTCGCAGCCCACCGTCGCCGGCGGACGGCTGTTTGTCGGCAGCCAGAACGGCAACGTCTACGCGCTCGACGCGAAAACCGGCTGCTCGCTGTGGACGTTTACGCCGAAGAGCGGCGTGCGGACGGCGATGACGGTTGGCGGCAACGGCGCGACGGTGTACTTCGGCGACACCGGCGCCAACGTTTATTCGCTCGACACGGAAAGCGGACGCCAGTTGTGGACCCGGGTCGTGGACGACCATCCGTACGCGCGTGTCACCGGGACACCGACGCTCTATCAAAATCGCCTCTACGTGCCGATCTCCTCGCTCGAGGAAACCGCGGCGAGCCAGCCGGGCTACGAATGCTGCACGTTTCGCGGCAGCCTCGTCGCGCTCGACGCCAGCACCGGCGACATCATCTGGCGAACCTATACGGTGCCCGCGCCGCAGTCGATGGGGAAGAATCCGGCCGGACTCGCGCTGTGGGGACCATCCGGCGTCGGCGTTTGGAATGCGCCGACGATCGACGCGAAGCGCTCGCTCGTCTACATCACGACCGGCAACACGTATAGCGGCGAGGCGCAGCCGACGGCCGACGCGGTCATGGCGCTCGATCTGAAGACCGGCGCGGTCAAGTGGACGAAGCAGGTCACCGCAGGCGACGTGTTCGGCTGCCGGCCTGGCAGCGCCAACTGCGGCGAAAAGGCGGGACCGGACTTCGACTTCGGCACGCCCGCCATGCTCGCCACGCTGCCCGACGGCCGCGACATGCTCGTCGCGGGCCAGAAGTCCGGCATGGCGTTCGGCATGGATCCCGATCGCGAGGGCGCGATCGTCTGGCAGTACAAGGCCGGCGAGGGTTCGATCTGGGGCGGGATCCTCTGGGGCGCGGCGGTCGATCGCGATCAGGTGTACCTGCCGGTCTCCGATATCCGCACGCCGAAACCCGGCGGGCTGCACGCGGTCAGCCTCGCAACCGGCGAACGGGTCTGGAGCCAGCCGCCGCCGCCGCTCGCCTGCACGCCTGGCACGCCGACCTGCAACGCGGCGCTCCTGGCGGCGCCCGCGCTGATCCCCGGCGTGCTGTTTTCCGGATCCAATGACGGCATGCTGCGAGCGCATTCCACCAAGGACGGCTCGATCATCTGGCAGTTCGACACGAACCGCGAATTCCAGACGCTCAACGGCGTCCGCGCCACCGGCGGATCGATTCAAAGCGCCGGCCCGGTCATCGCCGGCGGCATGCTGTACGTGAACGCCGGGTACGGCGATCACCTCGGCCGCGCCGGCAACGTGCTGCTCGCCTTCGAAGTGCAGTAGCTCTGTCAGATCACGTTCAACCGCAGAGTTCGCTGAGAACGCAGAAACTCCACGTCGCATGCCCGCCGCAACGCGGCGGCTCGATTGAGTGGCTTGCCGAAAACACAAGCCAACGTGATTTTCCAGGCTTGTGTTTGTCGGCGGGCCACTCAATCGAGGCCACGGCCGGCTACGCCGGCCTCGGCATGCGACGTCTTCCTTCGTGTCCTTCGTGCCTTCGTGGTGATCTTTTTGAGCCCAGGATCTCTGCGAACTCCGCGTGCTCTGCGGTAGAACGTGGACCGCTGCCGCTCAGTGCGACGGCATCTCCGGTTCCGTCACGCGCGTGCGCAGCGGCTCGCTGCGCAGCATCAGGTGCAGCAGGATGGACACGCCCATGATGATCGCCGCCCAGAAGAAGACCAGGTGCAGCCCGCTCTCGAGCGCCGTGCGGACATTGACAAACAGCGTCTCCAGCAGCGACCATGCCGCCGGGCACGGCTGGCGAATGCGGCTTCGAGCTGCGGCCGCGCCTGGACGAGCAGCAGCGGATTGTAGAAGTACGGCAGCGCCGCTTCGGGCACGTGCGCCGGCATCGTGCGCTCGAACTCGGCGTGGTACCGCGTGAGCATCATCGACCCGAACGTGGCCACACCCACCGTGCTGCCGATCGACCGGAAGAAAATCGTCGACGAGGTCGCGGCGCCCATCTGCTTGGCGAGGCGCCACGTTCTGCACGGCGATGGTATAGACCGGCTGCAGGAGTCCCATCCCGAGCCCCGCGATGACCATGCCGTAGACGACGTAGAGGCGCGTGGTGTCGGCGGACATGCGGGCGAAGAACGCCATGCCCGTGGCCACCAGTATCGATCCGGCGATCGCGATGGCCTTGTACTTACCGGTCCGCGATACCGTCTGCCCGCCGGTGATGCTGCCGGCCACCGCGCCCATCATGAGCGGCGTGAGCAGGTTGCCCGATTGCGTCGCCGACACGCGGAGCACGCCCTGCATGAACAGCGGCAGGTAGATGATCACGCCGAACATCCCGACGCCGAGAAAGAACGCGCAGACCGAGCAGATCGCGATCACCGGATCGCGAAACAGGATCAGCGGGATGATCGGTTCAGTGGCCCGCGACTCCGAAAAGATAAACGCGGCCAGCATGACGACCGACAACACCAGCGGCAGGACCACGCGCATGGAGGACCAGCCGGTACTGCGTGGCCCAGGTCAGCGCCAGCAGCAGCGGCACGACGGTGCCGATGAGCGTCGCGAAACCGGCCCAGTCGAGCTGACGCGTCGCACCGCGCGGCTTCATGTGCGGGAACTCGAAATAGATCGCCGCCACGGCGATGGCGCCGACCGGCAGGTTGACCCAGAAGCACGCGCGCCAGGACCACTGGTCGGTGAGGTAACCGCCGAGCGTCGGTCCGAAAATCGACGCCACGCCCCAGAGCCCGGCGAAGAGTCCCTGATAGCGTCCTCGTTCGATCGGCGAGAAGATGTCGCCGACGATCGTGAAGAGCAGGCCGAGCACCATGCCGGCGCCGATGCCCTGCAGGCCGCGAAACAGAATCAGCTGTCCCATGCCGTCGATCGGCATGAAGGTCAACGTCCCGGCCGCGCCGCACAAGGCGGACGTCACGACGAACAGCGTCGCGCCGAGCAGGAAGAACGGCTTCCGTCCGAAGATATCGGACAGGCTGGCAAAGATCGGCACCGAGACGGTGGACGTCAGGAGATATGCGGTGGCCACCCACGGATATCTGTCGAAGCCGGAGAGCGACGCGATAATCCGCGGTTCAGCCGTGCCGACAATCGTCTGATCGATCGCGGCGAGCAGCGCCGCGAGCAGCAGTCCGGTCATCGTGCCGATGAACTGCGGACGCGTGAGGGGAACGATTCCGGACGTGTGGTACTTCACCTCTGGGTGCGTCGTGGTGGTCACAGATTCCTCTTTGAGAGCCTTAAATTGTAGCGGGGCCCGGCAGAGAACACCACGAGTAACGAGCGCGTTTCAAACGGGACGTGCGGCGGAGGCTTGTCGAGACTGGGGAGAAAGGCCGCGAGTAATCCGATCGCGGGCAGAAAAGCGCAGAGGCGGTAGACCGCTTCGATGCCGATGCGGTCCGCGAGCTGACCCAGAGCGGCCGCGCCCAGTCCACCCATCCCGAAGGCGAATCCGAAAAAGACACCGGAGATAAGTCCCACGCGGCCCGGTACCAGCTCCTGCGCGTAGACGACGATCGCCGAGAACGCCGACGCGAGAATCAGCCCGATCAGCGCCGACAGAATCTGCGTCCAGAAAAGACTCACGTACGGCATCAGCAGCGTGAGCGGCAGGATGCCGAGGATCGATCCCCAGATGACCGGCTTCCGGCCGATGCGATCGCCGATCGGTCCGCCGAGGATCGTGCCCGCCGCGACCGCTGCGAGAAAGATGAAGAGATCGATCTGGGCCGTCCGCACTGAAACGTGAAACTTCGTGATCAGATAGAACGTGTAGTAGCTGCTCAGGCTCGCCATGTAGAAGTACTTCGAAAAGATCAGCGCGGCGAGAATCGCGATCGACCACGCCACGCGCGAGGAAGAGACCGGCGACGGTGACGCGGCGGCTCGTGACGCCGCGCCCGCGCGTATTGCAGGACGACGGTGGCTCGTCCATCGGCCGATGCGCGACGTGAGGACAATGCCGGCAATCGGAAAGAGCGCGCACCACGCCAGGCTGGACTGCCCGTAGGGCGCCACCAGAAAAGCCGCGGCCAGCGGGCCGATCGAGGAACCGGCGTTGCCGCCCACCTGAAACAGCGATTGCGCGAAGCCGTGGCGGCCGCCCGAGGCCAGACGCGCCACGCGCGACGACTCGGGATGAAAGATCGACGAGCCGAGCCCGACCAGCACGGCCCCGACGAGCAACAGGCTGTAGGTCCACGCGACGGCGAGCACCAGCAGGCCGGCGAGCGAGAAGGTCATGCCGGCGGCGAGCGCATACGGGCGTCGGACGATAGTCGGTGTAGAGGCCGACGAGCGGCTGGAGGACGGACGCGGTCAGCATGAGCGCGAGCGTCATCAGCCCGACTTGCGCGAAGGTCAGCGAGAAGGACGCCTTGAGCAGCGGATAGATCGCGGGAAGCAGCGACTGCATCGTGTCGTTGAGCAGGTGCGACACGCTGACCGCCACGAGCACGGCCAGCGCCGTCGTCTCGGTCCTGGCGGGTGCCGGCGCGACGTCGAGTTCAGGCGCCAAGGAGAAAGTCCAGTCGCGAGCCGGGCGCGAATTCCTCCGGCGCCCAGCCTTTGCGAAACAGCCGCGCGCTCGGCTGCACCCTCGAGGTGCACCGTCCCGCCGCCGATGACCAGCCACGCCCCCTCGCGCAGCCCGACGACCGGCCGCGCGTTCTCCTCGTGGAACTCGGCGATGCGCTGCTCGCGCGTCTCGCCCATGTGGATCGATCCAGGGATCGGATCCTGGTAGTGCGGGTTGACGTTGAACGGCACCAGCGCCAGCGCCGCAAATGTCGGCGGCTGCACGATCGGCATGTCGTTGGTCGTCTTGATCGACGGGCAGGCGACGTTCAGCCCGGCGCTGATCCCGATGTACGGCACGCCCGACTGGACGCGGCGGCGGATCGGCTCCACGAGCGAGTGCCGCCACAGCGCGTCGAGCAGGCGAAACGTGTTGCCGCCGCCGATGAAGATCGATTCCGCCTCCTCGACCGCGCGGGCCGGGCCATTCGCGGCGTCGTGGATCGAGTCGAGCTCGTAGCCCAGCTCGTTGAAGCCGATCCTGCGCTTTCGCGGCATACGCGTCGCGATCGAACAGCGCGTAGGGCACGAACAGCACGCGGCGCACGCTGGATCCGAGCAGCGTGGCAATCGCGCCGGCGCAGTGGCCCAGCCACCGCCCGCCATGCTGGGTCGAATTGCTGATCAGCAGAATCCGCATCAGGGAAGCATACCGCTATCATGATGGCATGACGGTCAGCAGGTTCGAGAAGTCCGCGCTCGCCGCCGGCGGCCTGCTGGTGTGCGCCGCGCTGATCGGTCTCGCGATGCCGGCCACGCAGTTCCGCGGTGCGGACGCGCAGCCGCTGACTTACTTCATCGCCGAGGGCAATCCGCAGTCAGGGTTTCAGCCGTCCGATCGCGAGCTGGCGGTGTGGGCGCTGCAGGCGTGGGCGCGTGCGACGCCGGGCTCGCTCGATCTCCAGGCGGCGCGCGAAGAGGATGCGGTGGTCCGCGTGTACTGGTCGCCGCCTGACGACAATACGTTCGGCGAGATGCGGCCGCTCGTCACACACGGCCGCCAGGGCGCGGCCGTGTTCATCCGCGCGGACATGAATGCACTCGGTCTCGAGATTGGATTGCGCGCGCGGCGGGATCCGCTGTGGCGCGAGTCGATCGTCTACCTGACGTGCCTGCACGAGCTCGGACACGCGCTCGGGCTCTCGCACACCGCAGACATGCGCGACATCATGTATTACTTCGGTTATGGCGGGGACATCGTGGACTACTTCGCGCGGTACCGTCAGCCGCTGCACACCCGCGACGACATTGCCGGCGCGTCGGGACTCTCGGCCGCTGACGTGCAGCGGGTTCGCGCCCTGCATCCGCCGCGTTGATCTGAAGCGTGAACGCGGGTCAGCCGGCGCCCACGTCCTGAGATCACTTGCTGTCAGCGACTCTTCCGGTCCGCGTCATCCGCCTTCTGGCGCCGCTCGTCCTCGTCTTCCTTCGTATCGCCGACATGGGACTGCTCGCCACCGGTCTCGATGCCGAGCACGTCGCCCGGCTGGGCGCGGCCGTCGAAGTGCGGGCTCGTGTCATTGGCCGCAGCGCGCACCGCCGGCGCTGACTGCTCGCGCTTGGTGCACCGTGCCGGCCGGCATCGTCCGATACTCGGCTTCCTTCTCGTAAACGGTTTCGCCCATCCGCTCCGGGAGCGTGGGTTCAGTGTTCCACCAGTCGGGGTACTGATAGGACGCGCGGTTCCAGGCGGCGTAATACGGTTCGTCCTGCGGATAGACCGAGGTCGGCTGGAACACGCGGCACGTCTCGTCGTTGATGCGCTTGATGTCGGATGCCGACAGGCCATCGAACTCACTCGTGTCGAACCCCGGAAAGCGCTCGACCTGTTCCTTGGTCAAGCCGACGACCAGCGCGTCGCGATCCCCGTCGAGCCGGACCTCGCCGATCGGCAGCAGGAACTGCTTCGACTTGAACCAGCCACCCGCATCCACCACCACGTAGTAGGTGCGGCCGGATTCGGCGTCCACGATCATGCCGTCCACCTTGCCGAGTTTGTCGCCGGCGTCGTTGCGTACCTTCATGCCGTCAATGTCGAGCGTCTGGTCCTCGATCTTTCGGGCTTCCACAAATCTCAACCATGGTTTTGGATGCTGCACGTTATCCTCCCGGGTTCCAACAAAATGACTCCGCGGAGGAATTCAGCAAGAATGCCGCCACCTGCGCAGAGCGGGTGCAATGCCGAGGCAACGGCGGCTCGTATAATGCCGGGACGCCGATGGATTCGCGGACGGGCCAGCTTCGCGTCTGTTCTGATCGCGATCGCGTTCCTCGGCTATTGGACGCTGCTCGTCTATTGCGACGTCTGGCGCCCTGCCCCTCCCGGGTTGTCTTTCCAGTACGCAGCCGACGGGATCCATCTTGCGGACGTTGTCGCGGGTGGTCCCGCCGATCGCGCCGGCCTGCGAGCAGGCGATCGCCTGCTCGCCGTCGACAACCATCCGGTGTCAGGCCGCCTCGACTGGATGAGCGTCGAAGCCAACTTCGAAATCGGACGGCCGAACCGCGTGACGGCGGAACGGGGCGGTTCGATCGTCGGCGTCGAGCTGACCCCGCAACTCGCGTCGTGGGCGTCCTGGCGCGCGCAGCATGGACCGTCGCTGCTGCTCGTGCGGATCACGCAGCTGGCGACGCTCTCGCTCGGCATCTTCGTGGCCTTGAAGCGCTCGCGCGATCCGCGGGCGCTGGTGGGCGCGGCGTTCCTCGCGACCGCCGGCGTCTTCTCCCTCGCCGTGCCGCATCGCTTCGCGTCGGTCTGGCGGGCGCTGCCGCTCGTCGCGAGCCTGCCGCTGTGGATCCCCTTCATCAATAACGTCGCGATCGCGGCCTGGGGATACTCGTTCTTCGCGATGCTGCCGCGGCGGCGAGCCTTCCGCTGGTGGCTGTGGCTGCTGATCTGGCTGCCGGTCGCGCCTGGCCTCGTGGGAAACGCGATGTTCGGCTACGCAACCATCGTCCTCGGGCGGCCGGCACCGTTCTGGCCCTGGACGGCCACGCTCATCGCGTCCGGCATCGCGTATGTGGGCGCGGCGGTCGTCGCGCTTCTCAAGAACTATCGCCGTCTCGACGATGTGAACGAACGGCGGCGGGTGCGGATACTCACGCTCGGGTCGCTCATCGGCGTCCTGGCAGGCGCCCCGGTCGTCGTGTCGTACTGGCGCGGCACCGAGAGCAACCTGGATCAGGCGTTCATCGCGTCTCCGCTCGTCTTGATCGGCACGCTGCTGTTTCTGGCCCTGCCCCTGTCGTTCGCCTACGCGATCCTGCGACATCGGCTGTTCGACGTCGGCATCATGATCCGGCAGGGGCTGCGCTATGCGATGGCGCGGCGCGCGCTGCTGGCGATCGTGCCGATTCTCCTGCTGCTGCTCGGCGCCGACGTCATGGCGCACAGCGATCAGCCGGTGAGTGTTGTCCTCCGGAGCCGGTTGTGGGTGTATCTGGCGATCGGCGCCCTGGCGATCGTCGCCCGCAGCCAGCGGCAACGATGGCTCGACGCCCTCGATCGCCGATTCTTTCGCGAGCGCTACAACGGACAGCGGCTCCTGCGCGAAGTGGCCGACGATCTGCGGAAATCGGAGGGACTCGAACCGGCGGCCTCGGTCGTGGCCGCCCGCGTCGAGCAGGCGCTGCACTGCACGTTCGTCGCGCTGGCACTCAGGGATCCGCGGGGCAGCGGCTACCGCGCCGTCGCGGTTTTTCCGCCTGGGCACACGCCGCCATCGATCGCCGCCGACAACCGCGTGCTGACGCTCACGGCACTGCTCGGGCAACCCGTGGAGGTGTCGGAATCCGCCACGGGCTGGCTGGCGCGCAAGCTTCCGTCCGCGGACATCCGTGCGGTGCAGGCGGCCGACATCGAGCTGCTCGTGCCGATTCGGTCCGGACACAGACAGCGCCGATGCGTTTCTCGCGCTCGGCGCAAAACGATCCGAGGAGCCCTACACCGACGAGGACACCGAACTGCTGATGGCCATCGCCGACAACCTCGCGGTACGGCTGGCGCCGGCCATCGCAGCGGCACGCGCCGGCTCGCCGCAGGTGCTGGCCGGACGCTACCAGCTCGAAGAGCGTCTTGGCGAGGGCGGCATGGGTACCGTGTATGCCGCGCGGGATCTGTCGCTCGATCGCCGGGTCGCCGTCAAACTGGTACGGCAGGATCTTGCCGGCCTCCCGGGCGCCGTCGAACGCTTTCAGCGCGAGGCGCGCGCGGCGGCCGCATTCTCACACCCGCACGTCGTCACGGTTCACGATTTCGGCGTGTCGGCCGGTCATGGATTTCTCGTCATGGAACTGCTCGACGGACCGACGCTTCGAGACCTGCTCGAACGTGAAGAGCCGATCGCTCCGGCGCGGGCCTTGCCGATCCTGAAAGAAGTCGCGTCGGCCGTCGATGCCGCACATGCGCGCCAGATCGTGCATCGCGATCTCAAGCCGGACAATATCTGCGTCGTGACACAAGGGACTGTCGAGCACGCCAAGGTGCTCGATTTCGGCATCGCGACATTCGTGCGGCGGCCGAGGCCGATTCGTCGCCGGTGCAGACGACCGGCGGCGCGCTGCTCGGAACACCCGCCTACATGGCGCCGGAACAGCTGCGCGGTGAAGAACCCGATCCCAGCTGGGACCGGTGGGCCTTGACGGTCATGGCGTTCGAGATGCTGAACGGCAGGCGCCCGTTCACCACGCTGTCGATCCAGGCGTCCAATCGGCCGCGCATCGTTCTCACGCGCGATACCCGCCGAATGCGAGCAGATCTTCGCCAGCGCATTGGCGATCGACGCCCGCCTGCGCCCCGCGTCAGCCGGCGCCCTGATCGAGGCGCTCGAGGCGAGCGTCGGAGTCTGATCGCATGCAGCCATACGGACCCGGCCGGTTCGCCACCACCCGATGGACGCTGGTCGTCGCCGCCGGCGCGCGAGCGGATCGCCAGTCGGCGGACGCGCTCGCCAGGCTTTGCGAAATCTACTGGCACCCGGTCTACGCGCTCGTCAGGCGGCAGGGCCACACGCCGGAAGAGAGCACCGATCTCACGCAGGAGTTCTTCACGCGCGTGCTCGAGAAGAACTACTTCCAATCGGCCGATCCGGCACGCGGCCGTTTCCGCGCGTTCCTGTGCACCTCGGTCCGCCATTTCCTGTCGAACGAACGCGACCGCGCGCGGACGCTGAAGCGCGGCGGCAATCAGCCGGTGCTGTCTCTCGACGTCGAAACCGCCGAAGGCAGCTACACGATCGAGCCGCGGGACGATCTGACGCCGGAAAAACTGTTCGATCGCCGCTGGGCGCTGCTGATGCTCGACCGGGTGCTCGGCCGCGTGCGCGACGAGTATCGCGAGGCCGGCAGGCAGGCGCTGTTCGATCAGCTGAAAGGATGTCTGACCGGCGACACCGATACGCCTTACCAGGAGATCGGCCGGCGCCTCGAGATGTCCGAAGGCGCCGTCAAAGTGGCGGTCCATCGCCTGCGGCGGCGGTTTCGCGACACCCTCACGGATGAAATCGCCGATACGGTTTCGGATCCGGCGGAGATCCACGCCGAGATCGAATATCTGCTGAAGGCGGTCAGCGCGTAACATTTCGAAGCTGACGCTTCAGAAGACCGAGACCGCATGACCTCGACGGAATCGACCCGCTGCCCGCGCTGCGGAACCGTGCGCGCCGCACGGTCGCTGGATCTGTGCGCCACGTGTCTGCTGAGCGCGGCGCTCGCCATCGATCCCGAGCCGTTTCCGTACCAGATCGTGGCCCCGATCGGCGAGAGCGCGTCGGGCATCACCTACCTCGCACAGGGCGCCGGCACGGCGCGCCGTTATGTCGCGCTGAAAGTGCTGGCCGGCACGTTCGATGCGGACGCCGTGCTCGAACGGTATCAACAGTGGAAGCCGGCGCTCGACCGAATCGACCATCCGCACGTCGTGAGAATTCTCGATGTGGGACTGACCGTCGAAGGCATGCCCTACGTCGCCTCCGAGTACGTGGCCGGCTGGCCGCTGACCGCCCTTGACGCACATCCGGCCATCGGTCAGGAGCAGCGCCGGGCACTCGCGGGTCAGCTGACGGAAGCGGTCGAGGCCGCGCATCGCGCGGGCGTCACGCATCTGGCTCTCGACGAATCGCGGATCAAAGTCTCGACCGCTGCCGGCCTTCACGCCAGCATCCTCGGCTTCGGCGAGCGCCTCGTCGTCAACGGCGCGACGGGCACGATCGATGACGACCGCGCCGCACTCGCCCGCATCATTGGACGTCTCCGTACGTAGTGTCCGGCTTCAGCCTCAGCCGATCGCGATCTGCCCCGATGCGGAAAAGCGATCGATGATCTCGACCACGAACGGCCACACATCAGGCAGCGCGGTCCGTACCGGATCCATGCGCTTGAGCACCTGCGTGCGCTTCACCTGATGCTCGGTCCAGCTGCCGCCGCCCGACGACATGTTCTGCAGCAGCGCCTGCAGGCGATCGAGCGCGTTGGCGAAGCGGGAGTCGACGGTGTCCTGCGCCTCGAATTCTTCCCACGCGGCGCGAAACCGATCGCGCAGATCGATCGGCAGCAGACCGAAGATGCGATCCGCGGCGGCACGCTCGCGATCGAGCTTGCCCACGGCCGCCACCGCATCGTACGCGAACGTGTCGCCCGCATCGATCTCCACGAGATCGTGCACCGTCACCAGTTCCAGAACGCGCCCGACATCGACGCCCGCCGGCGCGTACTCGTGGAGCGCGAGCGCGGCCAGCGCGAGATGCCAGGAGTGCTCGGCGGAATTCTCCGCGCGCGATCCATCCGACAGCGGCGTCCGCCGGAGAATGTTTTTCAGCTTGTCGGCTTCGACGAGAAACGCCATCTGGCGGGCGAGGCGATCGGACATCTCGCGATCTTACCGCTGAGCCAATGATGAGCTGGCGCGCAGTCCCTCGGGGCGGCAAGCGCAAAAGGCTGTTAAGAACTCGCAACGTCGCCGTTAGTATCTCCGGAGACTAATCCGTCAACCGAGTTAGAGGCCACCATGCGTTCACGCGCGTTTCTTCTCGTCGCGGTGATCCTGTGTGCAGCGCCATCCGTGCCGGCGGCCGAGAAATGGAGCCGTCTCGATTCTGACAACTTCGTGTTCATTGGCAATGTGCCAGTGAGCGCGCTGCAGCGTACCGCTGACGAATTGGAGCACTTTCGCGAGGTGATGACGCGCGCGCTGCCAAGGGCCGCCGCCGCGTCGCCAGTGCCGACGATGGTGTTCGTGTTCGACACCGATCGATCATTTGCGCCTTACAAGCCGCGGTTCCAGGGACGCCCGGTCGCGGTCGGCGGCTATTTTGTGAACAGCGAAGACATCAACTACATCGCAATCAGCCTGGACGGGGGCGGATCCGCGCTGCACGCCACCTATCACGAGTACCGCACTTTCTCGTCGGGAACACGATCGGGTTGATGCCGGTATGGGCCAACGAAGGGCTGGCCGAGGTCTATGCCACCTTCCAACAGAACGCCGGCGGCAAGACCGTCACGCTCGGCATGCCGAACGCGCAGCACCTGGAGCTGCTGCGGAACGCCACGATGATTCCCCTGACCGAACTGCTGGCGGTCGACCACACCTCGCGCCTCTACAACGAAGACAATCGACGCGGTCTGTTCTACGCCGAGTCCTGGGCGCTCGTTCACTATCTGACCTACGGGAATCCGGCGCGCCGCCAGCAACTCGGCGTGTATCTCGCCAAGCTCGCTCTTGGAACGTCGCCCGATCTGGCATTTCGTGACGCCTTCCAGATCGAAGTCCCCGCCCTCGAGCAGGAACTCCAGAGCTACGTTCGCAAGTTTGCCTTCCCTACGGTCCGCGTCGACATGGGAGAACGCGCCTCACCGGCGCGCGGCAAACCCGCGCAGGCGATCGCGGAGTACGACGCCGCGGCCTACCTGTCGGACCTCATTGCCCGTGTCGGCCGCGACGACGAAGAGGCACGAACTCGGTTGCGCGGGATTCTCGACGCGCACGGCGATTCCTGGCGTGCGGCGCTTGTTCTGGGTCGCCTGGAGCTCCGGGCCGGGCACCTGAACGACGCGCTTCCACTGTTGGAGCGCGCGGTCAAGCTGGCGCCCGACGACGCCAGCGTTCAGGCGGCGTGGGGCAAGGCGAACTTTGCGCAGTATCACGATGGGTTGGGGAACGATCTGCCGGCGACGCTCTCGACGGCGCGCGCCGCGCTGAATAAAGCCATCGCGCTCGCACCGAATGAAGCGGCGACCATCGCACTACTCGGAGACCTGAGCTCGTGGCCGGCACCGACCTCGCGCTTGCCACCACGCTGCTCGAACGTGCGGTCACTCTCGCACCCGCCCGTGAATGGTATCGCCTCGACCTTGCGGAGGCATACTCGCTGCAGCAGAATCGCGCGCGCGCCCTCTCGACTCTGGGACAGCTCGTCGCGCGTGGCACGACGACCGAATCCGGGAGGCGGCGCGCACGTCCCTTGCCCGCGTGGCGTCGCGGCCCGATCCCTCGCGGCCGCTTCCCAACCCAGCCAACGGAGGCGCGCCCGCCACAGGCACCACCGGCACCGCGCCGTCCATTTCAGGGCTGAGGGCTGATGTCCCGCCCCCCGCTCGCACCGAAGACCTCTCGCGCTACCGGCTCGAGCTCCGGCCCGTGCAGTCCGGAGAGACGCGCGTGCTCGGAGCCGTGACCGACATCGAATGCAGTCCTGGCGCGCTCGTGTTCGCGGTGAGGACGCCGACCGATTCGCTGCGCCTGTCCGCAGCGGCTCTGAAGGACGTGCAGTTCATCACCTATCGAGACCAGCCGCCAGGCGATGTCGTCTGCGGACCGCAGGACAACGCGACCCACGCACTCATCACGTATCGCGCCGCGCAGACGTCATCCGGAACGACGAACCTGGACGGACGCGCCGTCGCGATCGAACTCGTTCCCGACGACTACGCACCGCAGTGAGCTGCAAGCTGCGAGTCCGTCGCTCCGGCTCCTTAGTCGCAAGTCGCCAGTCCCGAGTCCCGAGTCCCGAGTCCCGAGCCCCGAGCCCCGAGCCCCGAGTCCCGAGTCCCTCAGTTGCGCAGCGCCTCGAGGAAAACCTCGATCGGCTGAGCCCCCGAAATCGCGTGATGACGATCGAACAGGAAGAAGGGCACACCGCGCACGCCGAATGCGCGCGCTTCGGCCGATTCCTGGCGCACGTCTTCAGCGAAACGATCGCCGGCGAGCAGTTCGCTGACCGCGTGACGGTCCAGGCCGATCGCGTCGCCGATGGCCTGAAGCTCGACGTGATCGCCGATGTTCCGCCCCTCGGTGAAATGCGCGGCAAACAGCCGCTCTTCCGCGCTGTCCTGCAGGCCGGATGCGGCGGCGAGATGAATCAGCCGGTGCGCGTCGAACGAATTGGTCGGGACCGCGCGAGCGAGATCGAAATGGATCCCGACGCGGGCCGCGCGCGCGGTGACGTCGCGATGCATCTCGCTCGCCCACGCGAGGTCGCGCCCGTATTTCTTCGCCAGCCGCTCGGCGTTCGTCATCTGCGGGAAGCGCGGCGCGGCGGGATCGAGCTGAAAACTTTTCCACGCGATCTGCGCATCGGCGGCGTGCGTCGAACCGGCAAGCGCCAGCTCGAGGTGACGCTTGCCGATGTAGCAGAACGGGCAGAGAACGTCAGACCAGATCTCGATCTGCATGACGCCCTTGATTCTATGTCCCGGGCGGCACCGACACCCGCGCGGCAGCTTTCGCGCCCGCGGTGATTGCGCTACCGTTGAGGGATGGACCCAGCATGGCTCGACGAGCGCTACCTGAGTGAGCGCTTCGTGCGCGCGTCAGGACCGGGCGGCCAGAACGTCAACAAGGTCGCGACCGCGGTGGAATTGCGCTACGACGTCAACGCGGCGCCGCTCCCGGGCGATGTCCGCGCCCGGCTCGTGGCGCTTGCCGGCCAGCGCATGACCACCGAGGGCGTGCTGCTCATCGACAGCCGCGAGCATCGGACCCAGGCGCAGAACCGCGAGGCCGCGCGGGCGCGCCTGCTGAATCTCGTCACCACCGCGGCCCGGGCCCCCAAAAAGCGGCGGCCCACCAGGCCGAAGGCCGCGGCACGCGAGCGCCGCCTTTCCTCCAAGAAGCATCGGGGCGAGATCAAAGCCGGCCGCTCCCGCCGCGGCGACGACTAGCCGCCCCCCGCCTTTAAAAGCCCAGCTACCCACTATTTTCGTAACTGGACTATATTGGGCTAGCTCAACTGAACTATTTTGGGCTACTGCCCTGTCGTTTCTAACAGGTCAGCCGATACGGGAAGTTACAGAACAAGGCATGCAATTCGACAGTGCGAATCCGCGCACGAACGGCGCTCCCTCCGGTGAACGCCCCGCCGTGCCGTTCCGCCTGTCGCTCCGCTTCCGCCTGTCGCTGATCATCACGTTACTGATCGCGGCGGTCCTCGTCGCGTTTCTGTGGGCCGCCAATCGCGAGGTCAGGCGCGCCGTCCTCCAGAACGGCGGCGATCGCGCGATGGTCGCGGCCACACAAGTCGCCGACATGCTGGCGCAAAACACCGCCCGCGGATTCGCCGAGCTCCAGCGTCGCGCGGCCGAGCCCGGGTTCAGCGATTTTCTCGCGTCCCCCTCGGACGCCCTTCGCGCGCGGCTCGAACAGCGACTGAAACCGCTGGCCGCGCAAGGCCAGCCCGCTCTCGCGGTGCTGAGCGCGGACGGAACGCGGCTGCTCGAAGTGCGGAATGAACTCACTACTGGCCGGACCCGCCGTCGCAGTTGCCGCTCGTGTCGGGCAAACCCTCGCACACGGGCGTCGGCGAATTTCAGGTCTGCGGCCGGCATCATCTATTCCGACGTGGTCGCCGAGATTCACAAGCCTGGCGACGATGGCGGCGGCGAAGCCGGCGATGTCGTGGGCTATCTGGTCGTGCGGCGTGTGATTCAGGGAGGACCGAATCCCGAGATGGCGGGACGTCTCATCGGCAGCGGCGCGACACTCGCCATCGGCAATCGGTCGGGCACGCTCTGGACCGATCTCGCGCACCAGATTTCCGCGCCGCCGGTCGACGTGCGGCGAAGCGGCCATGGCTCCTTCACCCGCGCGGGCTCGACCACCATCGGCGGAATCGCCCTCGTCGACGGGACGCCCTGGTCGGTGTGGATCGGGCTTCCCGAGCGCGTGCTGCTGGCGCCGGCGCAGGCCGCGCTCGGCCGGATGGTCCTTCTCGCGCTGGCCTGTATCGTCCTGGCCGGCGTCGCGGTCGCCTGGATCAGCGCGCGCGTCTCGCGGCCGATTCTCGATCTCACCGCGGCGTCGGAGGCGATCGCCGCCGGCGAGTATTCGCAGTGCGTGGCCACGGAGCGGCGCGATGAAATCGGACGGCTCGGCGCGGCGTTCAACACGATGACGAACCGGGTTGCCGAGGCGCACCACGACCTGGAAGCGCGCGTCGAACAGCGAACGATCCGTCTCGAAGAAACGCGCGCGCTCCTCGAGAACCAGGTCCGCGAATTTGCGCTCGTCAACCAGGAGCTCGAGGCGTTCACCTACTCGGTCTCGCACGACTTGCGGGCGCCGCTCAGGCGCATTGCCGGCTTTGCCGGACTGCTCGAACGGTCCGCGGTATCGCGTCTCGATGCCGAGCAGACCCGGCATCTCGAGGCGATTACCGGCGAGGCCGGCCGCATGGAGCGGCTGATTGACGATCTGCTCGCGTTCTCGCGAAATGGCCGCGCGGCGCTCACCTTCCAGCGCGTGCGGCTCGACGCCGTCGTCTGCCACGCGCTCCAGGACGTGCGGCCGCAATCCGCGCACGTCAACTGGTCGGTGCGCGCGCTGCCCGAGGTCCAGGGCGATCCGGCGATGCTGCGCCAGGTCTTTGCGAACCTGCTCGACAACGCCGCGAAATATACGCGCTGCCGGCCCGGGGCGCAGGTCGAGATCGATACCGTCGCCGGTCAGCCCGACGAAGCGATCGTCTACGTCCGTGACAACGGCGTGGGATTCGACATGCAGTACGTGGACAAGCTGTTCGGTGTGTTTCAGCGGCTGCACGACTGCGCCCAGTTCGAGGGAACGGGCATCGGCCTCGCAAACGTCCGCCGGATCGTGCACCGCCACGGCGGCCGGACCTGGGCCGAGGGGCAAGTCAACGGCGGCGCGACGTTCTACGTGTCGCTGCCGCGCGCGTGACGGTCAGGGCTTCGAAAAATCGATATCGAGGCGCGCGCCGCTCATCGTGAGCGTGATCGTCGAAAAACGGGTCACCCCCGACGCGTTGCGCACCTGAACGTCGCGCGTGCCGATGCGCGTCGGGTGGTCGGTCAACGGCGCTTCGCCCACCATTTCGCCGTCGATCGACACCTGCGCGGGCTCGCTGCTGGTCACGGTCAACATCGCGGGCGGCGGCTCGATCGAGATCGACGCGGTGCCGCCGGGCGTGACATTGACGTTTCGTGTTTCCGAGAACCCGAGGGCCTTGTTGCTCAGCGTGAGCGCATGCTCGCCGGCCGAGAGCAGCGCCTGGTTCCGGTCGTCGAGGCGGACGCCGTGATCGTTGTCGGTGATCTGCAGCTCGATCGGTGACGAGATGTGCAGCCAGCCGGAGTAGATCGCCTCGTTGACCTGCGTGGTGCGGGAAGCGGTGATCGCCACCGTGCGCTCCACGGTCCCCTTCTCACCGTGAATCGTGACCGTATGCGATCCGACCGACAGCCCGTCGATGGCGAGCGGCGCCAGCCCGCGCTCCTTGCCGTCGACCAGGACATGCGCCCCGGGCGGATCGGAATCCACCTGCAGGCGGCCCGTGCGTTTCGACGCCGTGTCGGTGCGAACCGGCTTTGGCGCCGGCGCTGCGGCGGGTACCGGCTTTCTCGACCTTCGCGACCTTCTCGGCCGCCGGCGGCCGCGCCTTGTAAGCCCGCGCGCCCCACACGCCTGCGGCGGCGACGCCGGTGACGAGCGCGACTCGCCACGTCCAGCGCAGCGCCGGGCCGGCAAGCGCACCGAGCGGCCGGACGGCCTCGATCGACCTGCGACCAGCGTTCGCCGATCGTTACCCGCGGCGCAGCCGGATAGGCGGGCGCTGATTCGAACGAATCCTCGGATGCTGTCGAAGCCGCGCCAAAGAAGTCCGGTTCCGCGATCGCCGTGTCGTAACCGGCGGAAGGTGACAGAAATTCCGGTTCCGGCACTGATGGCCAGGGCGCGCCGCCGGCCGGATGAAGGGCGAGCGCCGGATTCATCAACGGCCGGATCTGAAACGGCTCGGCGGTCCAGGCTGCACGCCGGGTGCGGGCCCACAATCTGACCGCTTCGGCGGCGGCAATCACTTCGGCACGATGCTTGTCCATGGTCGGTGCGATGTCACCTGTGTGCAAGGTCTACACCCGCATCTTTTATCGGTTAAGAGCCGATAACTCGACACAATGAAGGCCTCAGCGACCGTGGAGCCCGCAACAGTTTCGTTAGCGGACCCACCAAATGCGTATCTCGCCGAATCGGCCCAGAAGCGCCTCGAGGTGTTGCGCGGCGCGATGGACATGCGGCTGTCCGCTCTCGAAGCGGCGCTCGCGGATCCCGCGCAGGGTGGCTCGCTCGAAGCGCTGATTCTCGATTTGTCACGCGTCGCGACCGACGAAGCGCAGGCCGCGGCGGCCAGCGCGTGCGTCGATGCACGCCTTGACGCGGACGTTCGCATCGCCAAGGCGCAGGCGGCGGCCCAGGCGGCCATCGATCACGAGCGGCAGGTCAGCACGGACCTTCGCCGCGCCCTCGAGCAGTCCGACGAACGCATCGCCACGCTCAGCCACGAGAAAGTGGCCGAGGCGCGGCAGTTGCGTGAATCGCTGGAAGGCTCGCTGACCGAGCAGCGTCAAACGATTGGCGACCTGGAACGGCTGGTTGCCAAACTGGAACGTACGGCCGCGGACCGCCAGCGCGAGCTCGACGCCGAACGAGAGCAGGTGGCCAATCTCCGCCGGAACCTCGATCAGGCGGGCGAACAGCTCACCGAGTCGCGGCGGAAGGAATCAGCGGCCGTCAGCGCGCAGAAGGAATCGTCGGGCGATCTGGCGCGGGAGCGCGAGCGGACCGCCGACGCCCAGCGCGCCCACGCCGACACACGCAGCGCGCTCGAGGCCGAGCGCGCGACCGCCGGCGACCTTCGCAACCGCCTGGACGACATCGAACGGCGGACTTCGGCCAGCACGGCGACCGAAGCCAAGGCGGCCGCCATCCGCGAAGCCCTGGAACGCGACCTCGCCGCGGCTCGCACCGATCTGACGGCGCGCCGCACCGATGTGGACGAGGCCCGCGCGAAGATCCAGTCGCTCGAAAAAGCGCTGGCCAATGCCCAGCGCGTGCAGCAGCAGCAGGACGCCGCCGCCCAGAACGAGGCCTCGCGCTTCGCGACCGAGGTCAAGCAGGCGCAGGCGGAGCTGGCGCGCGAGCGCCAGCAGACGGCCGGCCTGCAGCAGGCGCGAACGGCTATCCAGTCCGAGCTCGAAGCCGAACGGACGGCGGGCGCGGCGCTCAAGAAATCGATCGAGAAGGAGCGCGCCACCGCCACCGAGCACCTGCAGAAGTTCGAACAGGCCCAGGCGGCCGGAGCGGCGCTGCAGGCGCGCGTCGATCAGATGAACGCGCGGCTCTCGGCGGTCGGTTCCGACGTCGTGAAATCGGAATCGCGGTCGGGCGATCTGCAAAAGGAGCTCGCCGGCGCGCTGGCGCAGCTCGAAGCGGAGCGTGCATCGGTCGCCGCCGTTCAGCGCAGCCTCGAACAGGAGCGGCAGGCCGCCGCTGCCCTGCAGGCGCGCGTCCAGGAGACGGAAACGCGGCTATCCGCCGTGGGATCGGACGCGGCGCGCGCCGACGCGCGGACCGGCGACCTGCAGAAGGATCTCGGCCGGACTGCGGGCGACTGAAAAATCGCTGCGGTCCGAGCTCGAAGGCGCCCGCGACGAAATCACCAAACTGATGTCCCGCGTGGACCAGGCGCACGTCTGGCAGGAACAGCTGGCGGACGCCCAGCAGAAGGCCGCCGAATCGGCGCAGGCGCTCGACGAGCTGCGCAACGAGCTGCAGCGCGAACGCGAGTCCATGGCCGATCTCCGTCGCTCGCGCGGCGAGGCCGAAGGCGACCTGGCCACCAAGCGCAACGCCATCAGCGACCTGCGCCACGACCTCGAGCAGGCCGAGCGAAGGCTGCTGTTCGAAGCGGGCGAGAAGGCGCAACTCCTGGCCAGCAACGAAGATCTCCAGCGCCAGATCGCGGCGGCGACCGAACGGCTCCAGCCGCTCGAGGCCGAACTTCAATCCGCGCGCGTCCGGCTGATGGATCTCGAGAGCCCGAAACGGCCGGTCGTCGAACCGCCGGCGCCCGCGCCTGCTCATGGCCGCGCAAAGGCAACCGCCACGAAGGCGAGCCAGTCGCTGCCCGCGGGCCGCCCGCCCGCGCCGGACGATGGCGGATGGATCGCGGTGCGGATGGCAACGCGTTATGCCTTCCGTCAGCAGGTTGACGTGCAAATCAACGGCAACGCCGGGACGCTGTGCGACATCTCCGTCGCCGGCTGCCAGGTGCTCTCATCGACCGCGCTCAAGCCGAATCAGGCGGTGAAGGTGGTGCTGCCGACCGAGCCGAAACCGCTGTCCTGCTCCGGCAAGATCGTCTGGGCGACGCTGGAACCGCCGGCGCTCGGACGCCCGGCGCGCTACCGCGTCGGCATCCACTTCCAGAAGGCGAATGAAACGGCGCTCGAGAAATTCATCGGCGCGCATGCAACGATCGGGTAAAACCGGAGGGAATGACCGTATCATGATGGTCAATGAATCCGGCCAGTCATGCGCCTGCCGCGCCTTCCACCGAACGCTGGACCACGAGTGACGCCAACGATCTCTACGAGATCGGCCGCTGGGGCAACGGCTATTTCTCCATCGGCGACAACGGTCACGTCCAGGTTCACCCGACCAAAGAGCCGCATCGCGCGATCGACCTGAAAGAGCTCGTCGATCATCTGCAGCTGCGCGGCATCGGCCTGCCGACGCTGATGCGCTTCCCCGACATCCTGAAGCATCGTCTCCAGGACATCGCGGACGCCTTCCACAACGCGATCGCGCAGCAGGAGTACACCGGCAACTACCACTGCGTCTACCCGATCAAGGTCAACCAGCAGCGCCAGGTCGTCGAACAGGTGCACGCCTTCGGACGCCAGTACCAGTTCGGGCTGGAGGCGGGCTCGAAACCGGAACTGCTGGTGGTGGCGGCGGTCGCCGACAACGACACGCCGATTATCTGCAACGGGTTCAAGGACGCCGAGTTCATCGAAACGGCGATGCTGGCGCAGAAAATCGGCCGCCGCATCATTCCGGTCATCGAGAAATACACCGAGCTCGGGCTGATCCTCGAGTACGCGGAAAAAGTCGGCGTCCGGCCGACCATCGGGATGCGCGTCAAGCTGGCGGCGCGCGGCAGCGGCCGATGGCAGTCGTCAGGCGGCTACCGGTCGAAGTTCGGCCTGACCGTCGGCGAGATTCTTCACGGGCTCGAAGAGCTGAAGGCGCGCGGCATGGAAGACTGCTTCCAGCTGCTCCACTTTCACCTGGGCAGCCAGATCCCGAACATCCGCATCGTCAAGGGCGCGTTGAACGAAGCCGCCCGCGTGTATGTCGAGCTGGTCAGGGCGGGAGCCGGCCTGAAGTTCATGGACGTTGGCGGCGGCCTCGGCGTCGATTACGACGGCTCGCAGACCGACTTCGAGTCGAGCATGAACTACACGCTGCAGGAATACGCCAACGACGTCGTCTACCACCTGCAGCTGGTGTGCGACGAAGCCAAGGTGCCGCATCCGCACATCGTCACCGAGTGCGGCCGCGCCATCGTCGCGCACCACAGCCTGCTCGTCCTGAACGTGCTCGGCGTGGCGGATTTCGGCGACGAATCGATTCCCAAGACGGCGACGCCCGACATGAAGCCGCCGATCGTCGATCTCATGGAGACGCTGGACGGCCTGACGGTGACCAACGCGCGCGAGAGCTATCACGACGCGCAGCAGGCGCTCGAGATGACGATGAACCTGTTCTCGTCCGGGCACCTGCCGCTGGCGCAGCGGTCGATGGCCGAGAACCTCTACTGGGTGATTTGCGTCAAGCTGCGCACGCTCATGAAGTCGATGGAGGACGTCCCCGAGGACCTGCAGAGCCTGGACGAACTGCTGTCGGACACCTACTTCTGCAATTTCTCGCTGTTCCAGTCGATCCCCGACAGCTGGGCGATCAACCAGCTGTTCCCGATCATGCCGATTCACCGGCTGAACGAGCGGCCGACGCGCTATGCGGTGCTCGGCGACATCACGTGCGACTCGGACGGCAAGGTGGACCACTTCATCGATCGGAAAGACGTCAAGCACACGCTGCCGCTGCACCCGTTCGACGGATCGCCGTACTACCTGGGCGTGTTCCTGGTCGGCGCGTACCAGGAAATCCTCGGCGACCTGCACAACCTGCTGGGCGACACGCACGCGGTCCACGTGAGCCTCGACGAGTCGAACGCGGTCGTGCTCGACGCGGTCATCAAGGGCGACACGGTCCGCGAAGTGCTCGACTACGTCGAGTTCGACGCCGACGAGCTCATCGCCAAGCTGCGATCCGACGTGGAGGCGGCGGTCCGCGCCGGACGCCTGAACTACGCGGAATGCGGGCGCCTGCTCGAGTTCTACGAGGACGGCTTCAACGGGTACACCTACCTCGAAGAGAAACAGCGCCGATAGGCGGCTGATGGCGGTGCGGATCGTCCTCGCCGCGGCGGTGCTCCTCGCGGCGTCGGCCGCGGCAATCATGGCGCAACCGGACGGCACCGCGCCAACCCCTGAACCCGGCGTCGCCGAAACGCTGGCCCTGAGCCGCGCCGGGCGCGTCTCCGATCTGCGCTACAACCTCTCGCTGACGATCCCGGCCGCGCGCGGCGAGACGATCCGCGCGCGCGAAGCGATCACCTTCACGCTCAAGGGCACGGAGCCGCTCGCGCTCGATTTCGAGCCGGACGAGCGCGGCGCCGTCAGCTCGCTCGACGTCAACGGCACGCGGCTCGATCCGGTCCTGTCGCGCGGACACCTGGTGCTGCCCGCCTCCGCGCTGCGCGAAGGACCGAACGTGGTCACGCTGGAGTTCGTGGCCGGGAACGCATCGCTCAACCGCAACGACGACTTCCTCTACACCATCTTCGTGCCGGCGCGCGCGCACGAGGCGTTTCCCTGCTTCGATCAGCCCGATTTGAAGGCACGGTGGACGCTGGCGCTCGACATTCCGGACACGTGGGCGGCAGTCGCCAACGGTGCGGAAACGGCGAGGGATTCGCGTGAGGGGCGGACGCAGCTGACCTTCGCGGAGACGGCGCCGATTCCGACCTACCTGTTTGCGTTCGCCGCCGGACGATTTTCGATCGAAGAAGACCAGAGAAACGGCCGGACGTTCCGGATGTTCCACCGCGAGACCGACGGCGCCAAGGTGGCGCGGAACCGCGACGCGCTCTTCGGACTCCACAGCGCGGCGCTCGAATGGCTCGAGCGCTACACCGGCATTCCGTATCCGTTCGGCAAGTTCGACTTCGTGCTCATCCCCGCGTTCCAGTTCGGCGGCATGGAACATCCCGGCGCCGTGTTCTACAACGCGGCGAACCTGATGCTCGACGAGTCGGCCACGCAGAACGCACTGCTCGAGCGAGCCAGCACGATCTCGCACGAGACGTCGCACATGTGGTTCGGCGACCTGGTGACGATGCGCTGGTTCACCGACGTGTGGATGAAGGAAGTGTTCGCCAATTTCATGGCGGCGAAGATCGTCAACCCGTCGTTTCCCAACGTCAACCACGAGCTGCGGTTCCTGCACGCCTACTACCCGGCAGCCTACGAGGTCGATCGCACGGCCGGGACCAACGCCATCCGCCAGCCGCTGGCGAATCTGAAGGACGCGGGCACGCTCTACGGCGCGATCATCTACCAGAAGGCGCCGATCGTCATGCGGCAGCTCGAGCAGATCGTCGGCGCGGACGGCTTTCGCGACGGGCTGCGCGAGTATCTGCGGCGCTATTCGTACGGCAACGCGTCATGGCCCGAGCTGATCGCGATTCTCGATGCGCGCACGCCGGACGACCTGGCGCGCTGGAGCCAGGCGTGGGTGGATGAGCGCGGCCGCCCGGTCGTCACGACCGAATTGACCGTCGCCGACGGACGGATCGCCAGCCTCGCATTCACGACGCGCGATCCCTACCCCGCGCGCGGGCTGACGTGGACGGAAGACATGCAGGTCGCCCTGGGATACGCCGACCGGGTGCAACTGCTGCCGGCGCGCCTGGACGGCGGCCGCACGGTGATCGACGGCGCGCGCGGGCTGCCGGCGCCGCTGTTCGTGCTCCCGAACGGCGCGGGACTCGCCTACGGCGAATTTCATCTCGATGCGGCCAGCCTGACCTGGCTCACGGCCAACCTGCCGGAGATCAGCGATCCGCTGACGCGCGGCAGCGCGTGGGTCACGCTGTGGGATGCGCTGCTCGATGGAGAAATGAGCGCCCGCCGCTTCATCGATCTCGCGATGGCGGCGCTTCCGCGCGAGAGCGACGAACTGAACGTGCAGCAGATGCTCGGCGACCTGCGGCAGGCCTGGTGGAAGTTCAGCGCGCCCGCGGAGCGCGCGCGGCGCGCACCGGAACTCGAGCAGAGCCTGAAGGACGGGCTCGCGCGGGCCACCACGCAGACGCTGAAGAGCGCCTACTTTTCCGCGCTTCGCGACATCGCCGCGACGCCGGCGACCATCGAGTGGCTGACGCGCGTCTGGCGAGGCGATGAAAAGGTCGAAGGACTGACGCTCGCCGAGCCGGATTTCATCGCTCTCGCCCAGGAGCTTGCGGTGCGCGAGGCGCCCGACTGGCAGCGCATGCTTCAGCAGCAGATCGAACGGACGCAGAATCCCGATCGCAAGGCGCGCCTGCAGTTCGTGGCGCCGGCGCTGTCGTCCGATCCGGCCGAGCGCGGCCGGTTCTTCGCCTCACTCAGCGATCTGGCCAATCGGCGGCGGGAGCCGTGGGTCCTCGACGGGCTGCGCTATCTGCATCACCCGTTGCGCGCGAGCGCATCGGCGGCAGTACATCCCGCGCAGCCTCGCGCTCCTCCAGGAGATTCAGCAGACCGGCGACATTTTCTTTCCGAAGCGCTGGATGGACATGACGCTCAGCGGTCACCAGTCCGCCGATGCGGCGCGGATGGTGAAGACGTTCCTCGACAGCGCCGCTCCGGACTACCCCGAGCGTCTGCGCCGCATCATCCTGTCGTCAGCCGACGATTTGTTCCGCGCCAGCTCGATGCAGTAATAGCCAAAAGCTTCACCACGGAGGACACAGACAAAAAACACGGAGGGTCACGGTTCTTTCTTGTTGAAAATCTTTTGTTGAAGATCCGTGTGCCTCTGTTTTGTTGTGCCGTGTCCTCCGTGGTTTGCTTTTTTCGTAGCGCTTATTTCCTCGGCACGTGAACCGACATGAGGACGAGCGCGCCGTCGATCTCGCCGAACCAGTGCGGCGTGTTCTCGGGCACCATGATGAAGTCGCCTTTCGCGACTTTGCGGCGCTGGCCGCCGTCGATGCCGGTGCCCGCCAGGTTCTCGGGATTGGTCCGCTTCTCTTCTTTCAGCTTGCCGCCGGTGATCAGCGTGCCCGAGCCTTCGACGACGTAGAACATCTCGGCTTCTTTTTCGTGCACGGTCGCATTGGCGTTGACGCCGGCGACGCGATATTCGAGGTTGGCGTTGTACGGCGCGAGCTGCAGGATCGGCTGGGTGAAGTTGGCCTGATCGGGTTTACGTTCGGCCTTGGCTTTGGCAATCATCGCCGTCACGTCGGCGCCGGATGAGAAGAGTTTGGGCGCCGGCGGCGCGGCGGGCGGCTGCTGGGCGGACGCACTCGATACGGCGCCCAGGATGACCAGAACCAGTGGAAGAGCACGCATGGGAAACCTCCGCCGCGCATTCTAAGGCCTTCCGCGCGGCCCGACGTGCGGATCCCGCCTCAGTTGTGTTGAAATAGGTTGTTTCTGCTGTCTTCAAGCGAGGAGTCTCTTGTCGCACCCAAGCATCACGACCGGCCGGGATCTCGAACAGTTTCGCGCGGAGGCGCGTCAGCGCTACGACGCGTTCGCGGCGCGCGGCGTCAAACTGAATCTGACGCGCGGCAAGCCGTCGGCACGCCAGCTCGATCTGTCGAACGACCTGCTGTCGATGCCCGGCGACGCCGACTACAAGGCCGGCGCGATCGACTGCCGCAACTACGGCGACCTGCAGGGCATTCCCGAGCTGCGCGCGCTGCTCGCGCCGGTGTTCGGCGTCACCGCCGACCGCACGATCGTCTGCGACAACGGCAGCCTGCCGCTGATGCACGAAGCGGTCGTCTCGTCATTGCTCAAGGGCGCCTGCGACAGCCCGCGGCCATGGGGTCAGGAGTCGAAGGTCAAGTTCCTCTGCGCGGTGCCGGGCTACGACCGCCATTTCGGGATGTGCGAGGACCTCGGCATCGAGCTCGTCTCGGTGGCGCTGACCGACGAGGGGCCGGACATGGACGCGGTGGAACGCCTGGTGGCCGCCGACCCGCTGATCAAGGCGCATGTGGTGCGTGCCGAAATACAGCAACCCGTCGGGCACCGTGTACTCGCCGGACACGATTCAGCGCCTCGCGCGGATGAAGACCGCCGCGCCTGATTTCCGCCTGTTCTGGGACAACGCCTACGCGGTGCACCACCTGACGCCCGAGCGCGTCGAGATCGACAACATCGACGAAGCGTGTGCGCGCGCCGGCCATCCCCACCGCGCATTCATCTTCGGATCGACGTCGAAAATGACCTTCGCCGGCGCGGGCGTCGGCCTGTTTGCCGGCTCGACCGAGAACGTCGCCTGGTTCATGAAGCGGCTCGGCATGCGCACGATCGGCGGCGACAAGATCAATCAGCTCCGGCACGTCCGGCTGCTGAAGAACGCGGCGGGGATCGACGCGCTCATGGATCGCCACCGCGCGATCATGGCGCCCAAGTTCGAGAAGGTGCTGGAACTGTTCGACGCGCACCTCGCGCCCGCCGGCATCGGCCGCTGGACCCGCCCGAAGGGCGGCTACTTCATCACCCTCGATGTGCCGGACGGCACCGCGAAGCGCGTGGTGCAACTGGCGCGCGAGGCCGGCGTGGAACTGACCCCGGCCGGCGCGACGCATCCCTACGGCAAGGATCCCGCAGGACCGCACGATTCGCATCGCGCCCAGCTTTCCGGAGCTCGCCGAAGTCGCACAGGCGGCCGAAGGCGTCGTCGCGTCCGTGCTGCTCGCTGCAGCCGAGGCAAGCCGCAGCTAGGCGCGGTCAACGTTTCTCCACTGGCCGCGGGGCCCCACCCCCGCGGCGAACTGACGCCGATGCTCGGCCTCAGATCTTCTTGTCTTCGGCCTCGCATGGCCGCAGGCGCTCCCCTTTTCTTACCGACCTGCCATACCCGCCCCACCTGCCCTACCTGCCCTAGATTGACGAACGCCTCAAAGGGGTCCGTGCCGGTCATCCTTCGAACCGCGTCTGCCGGCGATCACTGAGGGAAGAACCCGGGAAGCGGGCGGAAAGTTTCACGACGTCAGCTATACCGGCCCAACAATCGCGGGCATACTGTCGGCATGGGTTCCTACCATCCACAGGTGGTTCACTTTGCGGTCGCCCTCGTCTTTGTCGGGGTCGGCTTTCGCCTGCTCTCGCTGCTTCGCCGGTTCGCCCTGCCCAACTTCGCGGCGGCGACGCTGATTCTGCTCGGGACGGTCGCCTGCTTCGCGGCGGTCCAGACGGGAACGGCCGCGCATGGGCCGGTTGAGCGGATTCCCGGCGCGCGGCCTGCCGTCATGGAGCACGAAGAGTGGGGTGAGCGCGCGCGAAATATCTTCGCGATCGTGTCGGCCGTCGAGATCGTCGTCCTGGGTCTGACCTGGGCGCAGCACGCCGCGGCGTTTCACGCCTCGATCCTTTCCGCGGTCATCGGCCTCGCCGGCCTCGGCGCCGTGTACGAGGCTGCCTCCCACGGCGGCGAGCTGACCTACTCGTATGCCGGCGGTGTCGGCACACGGAGCGGTAACCCCGAGGACGTCAACCGGGTCTTTCTCGCAGGGGTCTATCAGCAGGCCCTCCAGGATCGGCAGAGCGGACGGGTGGACGATGCGATGGCGCTCATCGAACTGGCCGCACGACGGCTGACGTCGAATCTCGATCTGCAGTTGATGACCGCCGAATGGCTGACCGACGTGAAGCGGGACCCGGCGGCGGCGATTCAGCGGATCGACAGCCTGCAGATTCCGTCAACCGATACCCGCGCCCGCGTGCGCGCCGGCCTGGCGCGCGCAGCGGCGCTCGCGGCACAGGGGAACAAGGAAGGGGCGCGGGCGGTCGTACAGACGCTGCAGGGCGAATTCCCGCAGAACGCACAGGTCAAGCGCCGCCTGGATGAATTGTCACGATAAGAACTGAAGACGTTCCGGCGGTCAGCGATGTTCAGGATTCCCGCGGTGGAAGTCGCTCCCGGCGCGATGCTGCTCCGGGGCTTTCTTGCGCTCGACGCGCAGGTCGCACTCGCCGCGCAGTGCCGGTCGCTGATGGACGGGCCGGTGCCGGGCTACGTGCCGATCGTGCGCGGCGGCGGCCATATGCACGTCCGGATGCTGTGCCTCGGGCGTCACTGGAACGGCAGGACGTACACGCTACGAGCCCGCTCGGACGGACTTCGACGGGCTCGCCGCGCCGCCCCTTCCCGACAACTTCCGGACGCTCGCGCGCGACGCCGCGGCCGCAGCCGGCATGTCGATCGACGCCGATCTCTGCATCCTGAATTTCTACGATCAGGACGGCCGCATGGGCCTTCACCAGGACAAGGACGAAAGCGAGCGATCGCTGGCGGCGGGCGTGCCCGTCGTCTCACTCTCGATCGGCGACACGGCGCGCTTCCTGTTCGGCGGGATCAAGCGCAAGGATCCGGTTGAAACGATTGCGCTCGAATCGGGTGATGCGTTTGTGTTCGGAGGGCCGGCTCGCCTGCGCTACCACGGCGTCTCGCGAACCGTTCCGGGCAGCGCGCCTCCCGCGCTGGCGATCAGCGGGAGATTCAACCTGACGTTGCGTCAGTATGACGTCGTGAAGTGACTGCCGTTTCGTCTTCAGATGGTTCTTGCGTGACAGCAGGCACTCGGCCAGTTCGACGAAACCGGCGCCCTGCCGGCCGACCGTCACGATATCCGCGGACGCCTTGAGCGCGGGCAACGCGTTCGCCACCGCCACCGCCAGCCCGCACATGCCGAGAAACGCATGGTCGTTTTCAGCATCGCCGATCGCGATCGTGCGGTCCGCGGGAATCTCCAATTCCATCAGCGCCGGCTTGAGCCCGGTCGCCTTGGTGATCCCTGATGGCAGCGCCATGACCGCGCCCTTGTTGAAGATCACGTGCCATTCGAGGCCGAGGTCGTGGATCGCGGACAGGACGGCGTGCTCGTGCGGCTCGACGGTCGCCACGATCGAGCGGCCCGCAGAAAAAGGCACGCCTCGCGCCTCGAGCGCCTGAAGCAGCGCCCGCGGCGGCGACGGCGCCAGCCACTGCGTGGTGCGCGCCGACGGGTCGAAGAGGAGCTGCGCCGTTTTCCGCAACGACGCGATCGAAGAGATTCAGATGCGGGAAGACGCTGGCGAGGCTGGGAAGCTCGCGGCCGGTGACCATCAGGAGGCTCATGTCGGCATCGCGCAGCCGCCGCAGCGCGTCGAGCGTCGCCGGCATCGACGACGCCGTCGTGGGCGAGCGTGCCGTCGTAATCGGTCGCGACCGCCAGGTACTCCTCGAACGGACGCTTCGGCGCACAATCCATCATCTAATCGTACGCCTAGCCAGCGCCAAGCGCCAGAACGAGCCGCCCACATCGACCACCAGGACGTCGAACGCAAAAGGCCGGGACATCGAGGCGGTCATGAGGGCGCACACATGAACCGAAGCGCTCGACTAGGGCGTGCAGCTGGCGCCGAGCATCTTGACCTTCTCGACATTTACGCGGCGGACAAGGATGTCGCTTTTCTGTGTCTTGTCCTGTCCGGGCGCCGGAACCACCGAGGTGTGCGGCACGTTGTACTTCATGGTGCGGCCGTCAGCTTTGACGGTGACCTCGGTCCAGTTGTCCTTGCGGTCAACCTTGATCTCGCCCTCTTTCAGGTTGCCCTTCATGTCGCCTTCAATCTCGACACGCTGGCCGACGTGATCCTTCAGATCGCCGTTGCCGTCGAGCCAATAGAAGACGGTGTTGAACCCGCCCGTCGTGCCGACCGCGCTCGGCGCGACGCGCGCGTCCGCGGGATTCAGCCACGCGGGTTCACTGGGCGCGTTCGTCAGCAGGAAGCCGGCGCCGTCGCCATCACCGCGGACGAGGCAGCCCGACAACTTGAGCTCGTTTTCTCGAGCGAACGCACCAGGCGTGCCCAGCGCAGCGACGACCGCGACAACGGCCCCGCTGGTAATGACAGTCTTCATGATCCCCATGGGTTCCCTCCGCTTTCTCGGAGAGATAGATGAGCAACGCGAATGCCACTTTATTTGCGACTCCAGAGGTGTAAACTCAGCGCACCGCCGACAGACCGAAGACGAACCTCAGGGGAATGGATATGGCTGGTGTTGTCGCAGCACTTCTGCTGTCGATGGCTCTCGCGCCGGCGTCAGCGATTTCGCCGCTACCAAGCCGCGAATTGCCGATCGCGTACGTGGAGCTCGCCGAAGCGCCGCTCGTGAATTTCGATATCTTCGACGTGCGATCCGAAATGCGCGAGCCACCGCAATACGTCGAAGTGGCACCGCACAGCATCTTCGTGCTGAGGCCCCACATCGGACTCGCGGCCGGCTATGACCAGGGAATCATCCACGGCAGTCTCGGCTTCTACCTGACCGTCGCTGAAGTCGGACGCTGGAGCTTTGCCGCGCCGTCACCCGGCATCGGCTTCGGCCGCTACCAGGTCTACAACGCGCACACCCAGCAATCGCTGACGGAGGTACAGTCCACGATCCTCGTGAGCCTGGCCTCGGTGCACTTCCGCGGCGGATATCTGCGATCGATCAACAAGAACTGGTACGTCACGTTCGAGCAGGTCTTCGACGCCCGGGCGAACATCAACGGGTCTCAGATGGGCATTTCGTTCGCCAACCGATAGGCAGCGGAGGTGCGCTGCAGCGCACCCCCGCACTTCGCACCTCGCACCTCGCACGTCGCACTCGCACTTCGCACCCCGCACTTCGCACCTCGCACTTGCTTACCGAATCATCACGCCGAACGACAGCCGCCAGAAATGCAGGTCGCCGTTGACGTCAAACGTATCCGGGAAGTTCGAGCCGACCGACCGCATGTAGCGAACATCGCCGCGCAGGCCGACGTGATCGTTGAAATAGCCCATCGCGCCGGTACCCAGGTTCCACCCGAAGTTGTTGTCGGAGACCTTCACGTCGAAGAGCGTCCCGCCGTCCAACTGCGTCCGGATCAATCCAGCACCACCGGTGACGTACGGCCGGAATCCCTTGCCGTGCTGTCCGCCGATCGGAATGCCGACGATGAGGTTGCCCATGAAATCGATCACCGTATTGGTGCCGAAATCGTTATTCGTGCCGAAGAAGCTCGGGTTGTACCCGAACGTCGCCTCTCCGCCGATGATGCCTTTGCCCATCGCGCCGGCGCTGACACCGAAGCCGCCGCGGCCGTTGTCGGCGCTCGTCCCGAAATTCAGGCCCGCCCACGGATTCACGTATCCGTCAGCACGCGCTGGTATCGGCGCAGCCACGCACGCAACTGCTGCCGTGAATACCAGCGATTTAATAATGCCTCGCATCTCCACAATACCTCCCGGCGGTTGAAACTCTCCGCCCGAGCAGTGAAGACTGCAAGACGTGTGCTCGCAATGCGGGACAACGGTATCTCCTGCAAATGCAGAAGATACCTCTCTATGGACGCGCTGGTGCAGGGCCGAGTTTGTGAGGATAGGAAGCCCGCGACACACGATCACCCCGAATGCACGATCCTCGAAGCTCTCGCCGCTAGGGCTTGGGTACGCCCTTCGTCGTCTCGACCGGCTGGCTGCTCCGGCCTGGCGTCGGCGCCGTCTTGCCGGTGCGATGCACGGTGCCGAAGTCGAGCGTGTTGCCGGTGTCAGTGATGGTCTGGAATGTCAGATCGTCTCCGGCAATTTCCATCAGCATGAACGCGTATCCCTGATCCCAGCCCTTCGCCGTCAGGTCGGTCTTCGTCAGATCGCCGCGCCGGACCTTTGCGGAGTTGCCGATGATGAAATACTGAATGCCCTTCTGCGGCTTGATGCGCTCGTAGAAATGCTCGTGCCCGCTCAAGACGAGATTGACGCCGTATTTCACGAAGACCGGTTCGAGCAGCCCGCGCTGGAGCTCGGCGGATCCGTGTGTTTCGCCGGACGAGTACAGCGGATGGTGAAAGAACGGAATCTTCCAGTCTGACCCGCTGGCAGAGAGTTCCTTGTCGAGCCACTCCAGCTGCTTGGCGTCCACGTAGTTGCTGTCGAGCGCGAAGAACCGCACGCTCGATTTTTCCGGCTTGAACGTGTAGTACCGCTCGCCGTTCATGTTGAACGGCTTGTACAGCCGCTCGTTGGGATTATCGTGGTTGCCAAGCGACGCGTAGAACTTCACGCCGTCGTCGAGCAGCGGCTTGTAGGGCGTCTCGAACTCCTTCTGGTAATCCTTCGCCTTGTCACCGCCGTACAAGTTGTCGCCCACCATGATCACCGCGTCGAAGTGAAACTTGCTCGCGCCAGCGCGCGAGCTGCTGGCTGACGGCCAGCTGATGGCTGTCGCCGGTGCCGGTGTCGCCGATCACCGCGAACTTGAAGGAACCGGGCTTGTTCGGCAGCTGAAGATCCTGCGCCGGCAGCGCGACGGTCGCCGCCGCCACGAGAACGAACGCACACAGACGTCGCATGGGGCCTCCGCGCAGGCTAGGTGATCGCATTGGGAATGAAGTCCACGATGATGTTGGCGTCGGCGTCGCGCAGGATCAGGTGCTTGTCGATGATCCGGTATTCGAGCCCCTTCGGCAGCGTCGGCAGATTCAGCAGCAGAGACGAGGGGACGCTCGGAAAGGACGCGCCCGCCGGATACAGGGCATTCACCTTCAGCGGCACTGCGGGCGGCGCATCGTCTTTCAACACTTTCCGCGCATCGCTGCCCGCCGGGCCCTTGAGCTCGGGATGCAGCAGCTGCCGGAAGCGCGCCTGGATTTCCGGCGTGAAGATGTCACCGGGTTTGGCGTCAGCGCGCGCCGCCCTGATTTTTCCCGACAGTGTTTCCTGCGCGGTTTTGATTTCAGCCGGATCCGTCGTCTGCTTCAACGGCACCGGGCCCTTTTTCATTTTGTCGTGCAGGTCCATGTACGCGTCGATGCGCTTCTTGAAATCCTGCAGCACGAGCGCGTCCGCGATTCGCGTTCGGTTTTGCAGATCTCGTTCGTCGTTGATCGAACGGCCGGCTTGGATTGAGCCGACGATTGACCGGCGGCAGGAGTGCGCGCGAGAAGAAGCCCCGCCGCCGCGAAACACACCACGCCAGAACAAAAGACGACCGCGCATGAAACCCCTTTCATCACGCTCGAGCCCAGTGCTCGAGCCGCACGCTTGTGATGAATGCAACGCGTGCGCCACGTTGACGCACGCAAGTTCTGCCGGGATGTCAGTCCGCGCGACTATCCGCGGAGGATCGGGCGTGTCTGCTCAGTGTGCGCGGTAGGTCAGCGCCGGCGGATCGCTCGCGGGGAACGTATCTTCGAGCGCCGAATCGACGCTCGCCTCCTGCCGGGCCTGATACTCGGACAATGCTGCACGATCACGTTGGTCACCTTGCGGCCGATCGGACTCGTGGCAACTCCGATGAGCATGCCACCCAACGCTGCGCTCTTCGTGACGATGGACTTGCCCACCGATCGGTAGCGCCATGCCAAACTCGCGAAGATGATGACGCCCGCAGCCGCCACGACCGGCCAGAGCGGCGACGAGGATGGCGGCGCGTCCCAGACGGACGACCCGCGTTCCGGTGTCAGATTCAATGGTGTGTCCACGTAACCTCCCTGCGGACTGCTCCGCTCATGCGCCTCGTAATGCACAGTCGGTACCGAACCGGCGACGGGAGACCCAGAGACGAGAACGCGAACTGGTCAGTTTTTCTGAAGGGCGACGTAGCCGTTGCGCGCGCGGACGCGGTACTCGCTGCCGGACACGCGGACGCGAATGGTGTGGTACTTGCCGTCCTCGCCCCTGGGCGACGAATAACCAATCATGTATTGACTGTTGAGCTCTTCCGCAATTTCCGAGAGCGCTCCGCTCAAGTCGGCGCTGCTGTGAACGAGCTTCGTGCGTCCGCCGCTCTGATCGGTCAGTTCCGACAGCGAGCTCGGGTTGACCGCGGCGTTGATAGGCCGGCGCTCCGACGAATCGATCGCCACGGCATAGACGAACGCTTCGCTGCGCAGGAGCGACGACCGCACGTCGCGCAGCGCGAGGTCGCTCGCCGTGTCGGCGCCGTCGGAAATGACGAGCACCGCAAGGCGCTGGCGCGTGCGGGTCTCGCCGAGCGGCAGCGACGCGACGATGGCGTCATAGATGGCGGTTGACCCGAACGGTTTGAGCGGCTCCATCAGCGGGGCGGCCGCCGCCGCGTCAGTCGTCCACGAGGTCAGCACCTGCTGGCGGTGGTTGAAGGCGACGATCGCGTACTCGTCCCCCAGTTCGAGGAGGTCGGCGACGAAATGCTCGATCGCTTCGCGCGCGTCGCGAATGCGCTGCCCGTACATGCTGTCGCTGACGTCCACCAGCAGCGCCAGGCTGACCGGTACGCGCTCGTTGGTGAACTGCGTGATCTCCTGTGGATCGCCGTCCTCGAACACCTGGAAGGCTTCGCGCGGCAGCCCGGTGACGAGCGCACCGCTCTTGTCCACCACGGTCGCCGTCACCGTCGTCAGGTTGACGTTGGAATGGAAGGTCGGCGGCCGCGTCGTGGGCGGCTGCTGCGCGACGACCGCCGCGCCCAGCATCATGAGCGCGATCGCAAGCGGAGCGGGCCGCATGACCTTATGCTACCTCGCGGGTACGGCGGCTAGAACCCGTATTCGAACGCGATCATCGGCACCACGCGGTCGCGGACGCCGTGGTCGTCGAGCGCGAACAGCAGGTTGCCGGTCAGCAGCAGGCGATCGCGGAGATTGGCCTTCACGCCCACCGATCCGCTGAGCGCATTGAACGATTCCTGCGAAAAGACGATGTTCGGGAACGTGCTCTGGCCGTCCAGTGCGTGGAAGGTTTCCTGCGCCAGGCGTTCCGCATTGATGACATAGCGCCCGAGGAGGTCGAGCGCCAGCGTCACGCGCGAGTTGACCGCCAGATCGGCGCCGGCGGCGTAGCTGAACTGATCCGGAAAATCGGCGGATTCGCCGGTCGCCGGGTTGCCGGCGAGGATGCTCGAGCCGTTCCACTGATAGCTGGCATTCGCGTGCGGCGACAGCCGCTCATGCGTGGACGACAGCACGATGAAGGGCTCGAGGCCGGCCGTCCCCGTGCCGAGCAGATTCATCTGGTCGCCGGTCGGCAGGCGGATGTCGAGCCCGGCCGCGACGCCGCGCGACTTCTCCTGGTCGATCGTCGTCTTCAGCCGAATCGCGATGTCGCCCAGCCCCGACGCGTGCCCGAGCGCCCAGAACTGCCGGGTCGTGCCGATGCTGCCGTCGGCCTGCCGGTAGAAGTGCGTGAGCTCGTTGGTGGTGCCGATCCGCTGAATGCTCGCATCGGACCGGACTTTCAGGTCGTTGGTGACGAACTTCAACGCGGCGGAGATGTCGAACCGGTCGGTCACGCCAACCGTCAGGTAGGTCGTGTACTGCGCGACGCTGGCGTCAATCGACGTCGTCGTCGTGACGACGTCCTGGCGGCCGCCGAGGAGTTCCGCGTTGTCGTGCGTGAAGACCGCGGGGACCTTGTCGAGGTCGAGCCCTTCGATCGTCTGAAAGTGATAGCTCTGGTACGCGAATCCCACGGACACGCGTCCGGCGCCGACCGTTTCGGCGCGCTGCGCGAGGATCGGGCCGAAGCTTTCGGTGGTGCGCCGGAAGACGCCGGTTGCCGGATCGAATTCGTAGGTGAAGCCTGACGAGGGCGACGGCGGCGGGACGGTCACCAGCTGTCCGACGATGGCGGTCGTGAACTTGTCGAAGTTCGATTCGAAGTCGCTGTTGAAATGCGCGGTGTGCGGCTGCTCGCCGGGCAGCGTCGCCTCGCTGTCCACCTTGAGTCCCTGCGGACCGAAGATGCCGGTGAACAGCGTCGCCAGATTTTTCACCGGCGAGTAGATGACATACGGATCCTGCGCGTAGGCGTTCGGCGCGGCAGCCATCAGGCAGACGCAGGCGAGGAGCAGGAGACGAAGTTTCATAGTCGGTTCCGTTCGGTCAGCGGCCAATTTCGCGAATGACCCATCCGCTCCCGGAGCGGACGAGCGTCAGGCTCTGTTGGCTGTCAGCGGTTTGCTGTCGTCCGCCGGCCTGAATGACGTCCTGGCGGCGCAGCCGCACGATCGCCTCCTGGCCGCGATGCTCGATCGATTGGATGTTGATCGTCACGCGCTGCGACGAGACGGCGCGAAACCCGTCTTCGATCGTGCGCTGCTCCGCGCCTGACAGATTCGGTTTGACCGATCGATACAGCGCCAGATCTTTCGTTTCGATCGCCCGGCCATACGTGGCCACGACGCGACGGATGATCGTGTCGTCGTCTTCGGCCGGCGCGGGTGCGGGCAGGCGGAGGAGTTGGTGCGACCGCAGGAGCCGGCCGGCGCTCCGGCTCGGTCCGGGCCGGCGGCGGCGCGACCGGCGGCGCAACGACGGCGCGGTTCCGGCGGCCGGCTGCCGCGGCGCGACAGCCGGCGGGCTCACTGGCGGCGGACTGGTCACGTCGGCCGGAGGCGCCGACGGCGATGGCGCAGGCTGCGGCGTCGCGGCAGGCGTCTGCGCCTGACGTCCGGCTGGTTCGGCAGGCCGGCGCTGCGGCGGCTGCGGCCGTGCGGGCTCGGTCGTCGTGCGCCGCGCCGATTCGGCTTTGAAGTGCTCGACGAGGCGCGCCGAGAGATCCGCGACCGCCGGCGCGCCGGGATCGATCGCGCGCGCCGTGTTCAGCGCGCGGGTCGCCGCATCCGCGTCGCCCGCGGCCAGGAAGCGGTTGGCATCGACGATCGCGGCGTCAAAACGCGCGGTGGCGGCGCGTGCTTCCGCGCGCGCGCGTTCGGCGGCGGCGTCCTGGGGCACCGGCGCGGGCGGCGTTGGTTGTGCGGCGGGCGGCTCCGCGGCTGGCGCCGCGGGCGACGGCGGCGTTTCCGCGACACGCGCAGCTTCCGCGGGTGCCGCCCCGCGCCGCGACATGACGATCCCGCCGGCGATGGCGGCCACGACGATCGCGGCCACCGCGATACCGGCCACCATGCGTGCATTGCTCGCGGCCGGCGGCGGCTGGCGCGTACCCGTGGATCCGGAATCCGGACGCTCGATCGGAATCGGCGAGGTGACGCCGGTCACTCGGCGGAGCCGCCGCGTTCACGGTCGAGACCGACGTCGTGTGCGCGACCCGCAGCGCGCCCGATTCCAGATCGCGCTTCACCCGTTTCAGATCCGCGCGCAGCCCGGCGGCGTCCTGAAAGCGCAGCTCGCGATCCTTCTCGAGACAGTTGTGAATGATCTCCTGCAGCCCGGGCGGAACGCTCGCGTTCAGCGCCATCGGCGGAGTCGGCTGCTGCGTGAGAATCGACGCCAGCACCACGGCCGACGTCTTGCCCTGGAACGGCTGCTGGCCGGTCACGCACTCATACAGCACGACGCCGAGCGAGAACAGATCGGTGCGGCGATCGAGCACCTCGCCGGACACCTGCTCCGGCGACATGTACGCGACCGTGCCGAGCGCGACGCCCACGCCCGTGAGATCGATGGTCGGCGCGAGCGTCGTTTCGTTGCCGGACTGCGGCACCACGAACTTCGCGAGACCGAAATCGAGAATCTTGACCTGGCCCTGATCGACCAGAAACAGGTTGGCCGGCTTGATGTCGCGATGGATCACGTCGCGGCTGTGCGCCCAGTACAGCGCGTCGGCCACCTGAATCCCGATGTCCACCGCCTCGTGGATCTTCAAGGGGCGCACGGCCATCCGCTCGCGCAGCGTATGCCCCTTCAGCAGTTCCATGACGATGAACGGGCGCCCCTCGTGCTCGCCGATGTCGTAGATCGTGCAGATGTTGGGATGATTCAGCGCCGGACGCCGTCCGCGCTTCGGTGCGCAGACGCTCGATGGTGTGCGGATCGTGGGCCAGTTCGTCGGGCACGAACTTCAGCGCCACCTGCCGGTTGAGGCGCGGATCCTGGGCCGCGTAGACGACGCCCATGCCGCCTGCTCCCAGCTGGCTCACGATGCGGTAGTGGGAAATCGTCTGTCCGATCACGGGATGACTGGCAATCTTAATGCTTAACGGAGAAAGTGAAGAAAATGAACGCCATGCTGGAGGAAACCGCCGACGGACTGTACTGCTCCGCTGGGGCGTTCCACATCGATCCCTGGGGGGCCGTGCCTCGGGCGATCGTCACTCACGCGCATGGCGATCACGCGCGGCCGGGCAGCGCCGCCTATCTGTGCGCGGCCCCTTCGGCGCCGCTCCTGGCGCGGCGCTTCGACGCGGCCACCGTCATCGAGAGCGTCCCGTACGGCGCCCCGGTCACGATGGGCGCGACCCGCGTGAGTTTTCATCCGGCCGGCCACATCCTCGGCTCCGCGCAGATTCGCATCGAGGGGCCGGGCGGCGTGGTGGTCGTCGGCGGCGACTACAAGCGCGCGGCTGACCCGACCTGCCAGCCGTTCGAGCCGATCGCCTGCGACACGTTCGTCACCGAATCCACGTTCGCGCTGCCGATCTTCCGCTGGGATCCGACCGCGGCCGTCGTCGCCGACATCCTGGCGTGGTGGGACGCCAACCGGGCAGCGGGGATCGCCTCGGTCCTCTTCTGCTACACGCTGGGAAAAGCGCAGCGCGTGCTCGCGGAGCTGGCCGGTGTCACCGATCGCCCTGTGCTCGTGCACGGCGCAATGGCGTCGATGATCGCCGCCTACCGCGACGCCGGTGTGCGCATGCTGCCGACGGCCCTGCTGATCGAGCGCGCGCGCGGCCAGTCGTGCGCCGGCGAGCTGATTCTGGCGCCGCTGTCGGCGCGGGGCACGCCGTGGATCCGGCGCGTCGGCGACTACTCCGATGCGTTCGTGTCCGGCACGATGCGCGTCCGCGGCGTGCGGCGCCAGCGCAATGTCGATCGCGGCTTCGTGCTGTCCGATCACGCCGACTGGCCGGATCTCCTGCGAACGATCGCGGAGGTCGGCGCCGCCGCGCGTCCTCACCACCCACGGCTATCCGGATCCGCTGGCCCGCTATCTGCGCGAGCAGGGGATCGACAGCGGCGTCATCCGGACGGCGTGGGAGGGAGAGGGCGATGGCGATACTTGAAATTATGGAAGTAAGGAATTGAGGAAGTAAGGAAGTGAGGAAGTGAGGAAGTTCTCGGAGCTGTTCACGGCGCTCGACCAGACGACCTCCACGAACGCGAAGGTGGAGGCGATGGCGGCGTATTTCGCCAGCGCGCCGGCGGACGATGCGGCGTGGGCGGTGTTTTTTCTCACCGGGCGGCGTCTCACGCGGCTGCTGCCGTGGGCGGCGGTCGGCGAATGGACGCTGGCGATGACGGGGCTCGAGTCGTGGCTGCTCGAGGAATGCTGGGCGGTCGTCGGCGACGGCGCGGAAACGGCCGCGCTCGTGCTCGACCAGGTCCCGACGATGGCCGGAGAGCCGCTGAGCCTTGCGGCGATGGCTCGAGGACCGCGTGCTCACGCTGCGGCGCACCGATCCCGAGGCGCAGCGCGCGCGTGTGTCGTCGTGGCTGCTGGAGCTGGATCGCAGCCAGCGGCTCGTGCTGCTGAAGATCCTCACCGGCGAGCTCCGGCTCGGCGTGTCGCAGACGCTCGTCGTCCGGGCGCTCGCGCAGGCCGCCGGGCTGCCCGCGCCGACGATCGCGGCGCGCCTCATGGGCGACTGGCCGACGACCGGCGCGTGGTTCGCGTCGCTGGTGTCGCACGAGACGACCGACACCGACCTGTCGCGCCCGTATCCCTTTTATCTGGCGGCGCCGCTCGAAGACGATCCGGAAACCCTTGGGGATCTCGGCGCGTGGCAGATCGAGTGGAAGTGGGACGGCATCCGCGCCCAACTCGTGCGGCGCGGCGGCCAGATCCACCTGTGGTCGCGCGGCGAAGAGCTCATCACGCATCGGTTTCCGGAAATCGTCGCCGCGGCGACTCACCTGCCGGACGGCACGGTGCTCGACGGCGAAGTCCTGGCGTTTCGCGACGGCCGTCCGCTGCCCTTTTCCGCGCTGCAGCAGCGCATCGGCCGGCAGAAACAGGTCCAGCAGATGGCGCGCGAGGTCCCGGTCGTCTTCATGTGCTACGACGCGATCGAACTCGAGGGACGGGATATTCGCGGCGAACCGCTCGCCTCGCGCCGCCAGGCGCTCGAGACGCTGCTGGCGCCGGCCGCAGGCGTCTTTCGCGTCTCGACGCCGGTTCACGCGGCGAGCTGGGAGGAACTGCGCGTCCTGCGCGGCGAATCGCGGGCCCGGCACGTCGAAGGGTTCATGATCAAACGGCTCGAGTCGCCCTACGGCGTGGGACGCAAGCGCGGCGACTGGTGGAAGTGGAAAATCGATCCCCACACCATGGACGCCGTGCTGATCTACGCGCAGCCCGGCAGCGGCAAGCGCGCCAGCCTGCTCACCGACTACACCTTCGGCGTCTGGCATGACGGCGAGCTCGTGCCGATCGCCAAGGCGTATTCCGGCCTGTCCAACGAGGAGATCGCCGAAATCGACCGCTGGATCCGGCAGCACACGCGCGAGCGCTTCGGTCCGGTGCGGCACGTCGAGCCGGTGCAGGTCTTCGAACTCGGCTTCGAGGCGATTGCCGAATCGTCGCGCCACAAATCCGGCGTGGCGGTGCGCTTCCCGCGCATGCTGCGCTGGCGCAAGGACAAGCCCGCGAGCGAGGCGGATACGCTGGAAACGGTGCGGGGGATGCTGGCAGGACGCTAGCTCCAGCTCAGGCTTCAGGCTTCAGGCTTTGGGCTTCGGGCTTTGGGCTTTGGGCTTTGACGTCGCGTGGCCGCAGGCGCTCCTGCTACGCCCGGACCTCCTCTGCCCGACTTTTTTTCACCGGCGCCGGGGCCCCACCCCCGGCGCGAACTGACGCCGTGCCGCCTCGACTACTGTCCTCAGCTCGGCATGGCCGCAGGCGCTCCCTTTCTTACACTAGGTTTCAATCAACCGCAGAGTTCGCAGAGCTCGCAGAACCGACACAAACAAAAGCTTCAACACGAAGGCACGAAGGACACGAATGTTTTTCCAAAGCGATTCTTTGTGGACTTCGTGCTCTTCGTGTCTTCGTGGTAAAGCCTTTTTGATTCTCTGCGACCTTTGCGATCTCTGCGGTTGAACGTCGTGTCTGCGTTGATCGTCGTGTTTCGTTGATCGTCGTGTCTAGAAGTGCGACGAGCGGATCCAGGTATCCGATCGCGACCAGCTCGCCGCCAGGTCGGCGTCGACCTCTTTGGACGGCCTGCCCTGCCCCGCGAGCGACTGCTGGAGGCCGAGGAGCGACCAGCCGTTGTGCGGATGCTCCTTCAGTTCCTCGCGGTACACCTTTTCGGCCTCGGCGTACTGCTTCGCGCTCGACGAGCGCCGCGCCGAGCCAGTGACGCGCGTCGAACGGCAGCGGCTGCGGCTCGTCGTACACCAGCGCGTCGTCCAGCGCGACCGCCGCCTCGAACGTCTTGATGGCGCCGGTCAGGTCGCCGGCGGTCTCACTGCATTTCTCCCTCGAGAATGTCCGCGACGATGCCCAGCAGCCCCTTGGCGGTGTGGTTACGGAAGGCGCCGGTCGACGTCTCCGCCGTTTTCTTGACGCGCGCCAGGTACAGCTTCGCAAAGTCCACATCACCCTGCTTCAAGTGCGCGTAGCCCTGCGCGAAATCCCACAGCCCGCCCATGACATCGTCTTTCGGGCGATTGCCGACGTTGATCACTTCGTCGAAGCGGCCGAAGCGCAGCAGCGTCAGCGCCTCGTAGAAGGAATTGCCGGTCAGCTTCGCGTAGTCCTTGCCGGCGCGCATCGCGACCGCGCCCTGTCCGTCGTACGACGCCGCGTAGAGCAGCATGTGCAGGTTGTGTTCGGGATAGATCGCGAAGCCCTCGCCGATGGCCGCCTTCTGATCGGAATGCCAGGCGTCGAGGTTGGCGCGGACCGAATCGCCCCAGCGTCCGACTTCGTTCCAGGTGTGCGAGGGCATGTGGTTGATGTGGCTCGCGCCGGGAATGGAGTTGCCGAGAAATTCGGCGCAGGCTTCGGCGCGCCCCGGCACGACGGTGGACTCGGTCGCGTGCACGTAGAGATGGCACGCGCCGGGGTGATGAATGTCCTTCGACAGGATCTGCTTCCAGCACCTGGTGCAGCTGGTGCACGCTCGGCTGGTTCACGTCGCGCGTTCCGCGGCGCGGTTCGAGCAGGAACAGCGCATCGGCGTAGAGCGTGGCGATCTCGAGATCGTCCGGGTACTGCGCGGACACGACTTTCATCCGATCGGCGTACGCCCGATCCTGATCGACGCGTTTCTGCGCGTCGAATTTCTCGACGTAGCGAATCGCCATCGCGTCGATGAGCGCCTGTTCCTTGGCGTTGGCGTGGCTCTTCAGGCTGACGGCTTTCTGGATGGCTTCGTAGGCGTGCGGCGCTTCTTCGGCACTCATCGGCGCGTTGAGATACGACCCCCACGCCCACGCCTCGCCCCAGTAGCAGATCGCGCAGTCGGGATCGCGTTTCCACGCCTCGCGAAACGACCGCACCGCCTCGGGCTTCGCGAACGAATACATCATCTGGAAGCCCTGATTGAAGAACGCCTGGGCCTCCTTGTTCGTGGACGACATCGGCTTGGTGAACGTGCCGAGCCCGTTCTTGTAAATCTGGATCGGCTCGGTGTAGCGGTCGTAGAGCGACCGCGACGGCGGGGTCGGCCGGCGCCTGCGCGGCAAGGCGCCGCGCCCAGCGCCGCGAGCGACGCGACGGCCAGGCTGAGGGAAACACGCACGCGATGAGTCATGACAGATCCTTGGGAAAAGCGACGGCTTTGTGGCCGCGGCCACTGGCGTGATCATACGTGTTTCCGCGAGCGAGTTTGCTATCATCCTCGACCTGAACATCCGAGGAGCTCCCATGAATCTCCGCCACGCTCTCGCCGCCACGGCCGCCCTCGCAACGCTCACCGCGACGTCGCTGACCGCGCAGTGGCCCGCGACCGAGAAGCTCGACCTCGACGCCATCTACCGCATCAAGGAAGAAGGCTTCCAGCGGTCGAAGGTCATGGAAATCGAGAGCTACCTGACCGACGTCTACGGGCCGCGCCTGACCGGCTCCCCCAACATTCGCGAAGCCGCCGACTGGGCGCAAAAGACGATGCGCGAGTGGGGGCTCACGAACGTGCACCTCGAGACGTTTCCGTTCGGACGCGGCTGGGACAACAAGCGATTCGTGGCGAACGCGATCACACCGCGCGCCTATCCGCTGACCGGGTTTCCGAAAGCGTGGACGCCCGGCACCAACGGGCCGGTCACCGGCGAAGCGGTCATGGCGGTGATCCGCACCGACGAGGATTTCGGGAAGTACAAGGCGACGCTGCGCGGCAAGTTCGTCCTGGCCACGCCGATGCGCGCCGTGGAGCCGAGCGTCCAGCCGCTGTTCCATCGCTACACCGCCGACGAACTGACAGACATGTCGAAACAGCCGCGCGCCGGCGTGCCGCCGCCGCCGGGGAACGCGCCCGCGAACATCCAGGCCCAGGCCGAGTTCAACCGCCGGCTGAACAAGTTCTGGGTGGACGAAGGCGTCGCCGCAGTCCTCGAGCCCGGTCGCGGTGACGGCGGCACGCTGTTCGTGCAGTCGGGCGGATCACGCACCGCCAGCGACCCGCCAGTCGCGCCGCAGGTGGTCCTGGCGGTCGAGCACTACGGCCGCATTGCGCGCACGCTCGAGAAAAAGATCCCCGTCACGCTGCAGATGGACATCGCCAACGTGTTCCTCGACGCCGATCTCAACGCCTTCAACGTGGTCGGCGAACTGCCCGGAACCGACAAGGCCGACGAGGTCGTCATGATCGGCGCGCACTTCGACTCGTGGCACAGCGCGACCGGCGCGACCGACAACGCGGCCGGATCGGCCGTCATGATGGAAGCGATGCGCATCCTCAAGACGAGCGGCACCCGGCTCCGCCGCACCGTGCGGATCGCGCTCTGGGGCGGCGAGGAACAAGGGCTGCTTGGCTCGAGAGCCTACGTCAAGGATCACTTCGGCGATCCGGCGACCATGCAGCTGAAGGCCGAACACGCCAAGCTCGCGGCCTACTTCAACGTGGACAACGGCACCGGCACGATTCGCGGTGTCTACCAGCAGGGCAACGAGGCGGTCGCGCCGATCTTCTCCGCCTGGATGGAACCGTTCAAGAATCTCGGGATGACGACGCTGACGATCCGCAACACCGGCGGCACGGATCATCTGTCCTACGACGCGGTCGGGTTGCCCGGGTTCCAGTTCGTGCAGGATCCGGTCGAGTACAACACGCGGACGCATCACTCGAACATGGACTACTACGAGCGGATCCAGCCGCAGGACATGATGAACAATGCGGTGATCGTCGCGTCGTTCGTGGCCAATGCCGCCAACCGCGACGACAAGCTGCCGCGGAAGCCGCTGCCGAAGCCGACGCCGACGCGCACGACTGCCCAACCCTGAACTGGGGCAGGTAGGGTGGATAGGGCAGGTAGGGCGGGTGGGAGAAAAGAAGCGCCTGCGGCCATGCCGAGCCGAAGACTACACCGGGGCCAGATTTAAATCTGGCCCCGCGTGACGTTCGTCAGTTCGCGCCGGGGGTGGGGCCCCGGCGCCAGTGAAGAAAAGATAGATCCCATGCCGATCACTAAACGATGGCTCGCGGCGACTGGAACGCTCGCGGTGACGTGCGTGCTCGGCGTCGCGGCGCAGCGCGGCGGTGCAGGCACGCCGCCCGAGGCAGCCGCGCCACCCGACGATGTGAAGACGCTGGTGGAGCAGCTGGATCTCGAGCGCTACAAGGCGACGATCAAGGGGTTGACCACGTTCGGCGATCGACGCGAAGGGCACCGATCGCAATCGGGCGGCGATCGACTGGATCGAGGCACAGCTCAAGAGCTACGGCTGCCCGACCGAACGAATCACCTACGACTTTCACCCGGCGCCTCCGGCGCCGCGCGCACCCGGAGCGGCGCCGGCAGCGCCCTCGCAGACCGCGCAGGGCGGAGGACGCTACCGCGGGATGCGGACGCCGACGAGCGTCAACACCGATCCGCTGAAACAGCCCGACGAGAAACTGCGGGCGCTCAACACCCAGCCGTCCACGCCGGGCGAGCGCCAGGAAGTCTTCTGCACGAAGGTCGGCACCACCCGGCCCGACGAGATGTACATCGTCGCCGCGCACATGGACGGACACGGGTGGGGCGAAGCGGCGAACGACAACGGCTCGGGGACGGCGCTGGTGATGGAACTGGCGCGCGTCTTCAGTGATCCAGCCGTGCGCACCGAGCGCACGATCCGGTTCGCGCTCTGGAACAACGAGGAGACCGGCCTGAACGGCAGCGCGGCGTACGCGGCGCAGCGCAAGGATCTGCAGGGCAAGGAGAATCCGCCGGGCTCAGGCCGCTACCCCGAGCCGAAGTGGCTCGGGATGATTCAGCACGACATGATGCTGTTCGACCACGGCGCGCCTCGTCCCGACGGCACGATGAGCCCGGAGCAGCGGCCTGAAGCGGACGTCAACGTGGAATTTCAGGTGACCGCCACGCTCGGCAAGGAAGCGGAAGCGCTCGCGTGGGTCCTGCAGCGCGCGAACGAGAAATACGCGACCGACTATCCGGCATCCGTGGGCAGTCACATGACGAACACGGACTCGACGTCGTTCATGAATCTCGTGCCGTCGATCAGCGTCCGCGAAAACGAGCGCGGCGTGCACATCGGCGCGGGCTGGGATCCGCAGTGGCACCAGCCCACGGATCTGTACGTCACCTACACCGACAAGGATTTCCGGCTGGGACTGAACGCGGCGCAGACCACGCTCAGCGCGGTGGCTCAACTCGCCGGCGCCACGCTACGGCACTGAACACGAGCGTCACGCCTCTCCAGAGGAAGACGAACGTCGCGGCGATCATCATCAGGAACGCGGCGGTGGCCGCGTCCAGCGAAACCCGCCATCGGCTGATCCACGAAATCAGCGGGCCGGCGCCGAGGATCGCCGAGATCAGCACGAACCACAGGCCCGGCGACAAGTAGCGCCACGCCGACAGCGTCCACGCTCCCTTCATCCCGATCATCGTCTGCACCATCAGGAGCGCGTGGGCGGAGGTGCCGGACCTGAGGATCACCCAGCCGACGATCATCACCAGCAGCACGTAGAGATGGCGCAGCGGCGCGGGTATCCGGTCCAGCCAGGCGTCCAATCCGACCGCCTCGACACCGAGCCACGTCGCCGAGTAGATCGCCCAGATCAGCAGCGTCGAACCGGCGCCGAGCCAGAGCCCGATGAGCGTGAATCCGACCAGCAGGTTGGCGTAAAGCGCGAGCGACGGCGCATCCCGGCCGGCGATCGGCAGCGAGAGGTAGTCGCGAAGCCAGGTGATCGAGGTGACGGCCCAGCGCCGCCAGAACTCGCGAACGGAGTCGGCGACGTACGGCCGCCGGAAATTCTCCGGGTAGCGCAGCCCGACGAAACGCCCGATCCCGATCGCGATGTCGGCAAAGCCGGAAAACTGGAAATAGATCTGCAGCGAAAAGCACACCGCCGCCAGCCACGCCGCGTCGGCCGTCAGTTTGGCCGCCGGCAATCGCAAAAATGACGTCCACCGGATCGGCGAGCACGACCGCGACAAACATCACCTTCACCAGGCCGATGACGAGGCGGCGAACGCCGTAGGTGACGTCAGCCAGCGTGACGTCGCGATCGGAGCGGCGGTGAAACCGGCTGAAGTCGCGGTAGCGGACGATCGGCCCGGCCGCGAGGACCGGAAACTGGACGACGTACAACATGGCGGTGAGCGGACGGCTCAGCGCGGCTTCGCCGCGGTACACGTCGATCAAGTAGGCCACGCCGAGGCACGTCAACACGGGCGGACCGGCAAACGCGAACGCGGGACCGTCCAGGTGAAGGCGCGTCCAGATCAGCACCGCCCCGTTGACGGCGATACCAATCACCAGCAGCGACACTGTGGCGGTCCGCGACGAAGACGAGCGGATGCGATCGATCGCCGCCGCCAGCGCCATCGTCAGCGCGGCGCTGCCAAGCAGGAACCATCCCATCGGACCGGCGGCGATGTACACGGCGCTTCCGGCGATGATGAGCGCCGTCGCCATGCCATCGGCCGCGCCCGCGGCGGCGCGAACGCTCGATCGCAGGACCCGCGTCAGCGAGTACAACAGCAGGAGAACTGGAAGAAACTGAAGGAGAAATTGATAAGTGTCGGGCCGCAAAGGTCAGCAGGAAGTCTACATCGGCATCTCGCTTGCTCGACAGGCTCCTGTCAAGGAGGGGTTTGTGCCGCGATCGCTTTGGAAAGGCTCGCTCGCGTTCGGTCTCGTCAACATCCCGGTCGAGCTCCACACGGCCGTCCGGGATCATCGGCCTGCATTTCCGCATGCTGCATGCGACCGACAAGTCGCCGGTGAAGTTCACCCGGGTGTGCATCCGCGACGGGAAACCGGTCGCGTGGCAGGACCTGGTCAAGGGTTTCGAGTACGCCAAGGGTCGATTCGTCGTGCTGACGAAGGAAGACTTCCAGGCGGCGGCGGTCGAGAAGACCCGCCGCGTGGACATCATCGATTTCGTCGAGGCCGCCGACATCGACGATCGCTATTTCGAAACGCCGTACTACCTCGTGCCGGCCAAGGGCGGCGAGCACGCGTATGCGCTGCTGCGGGAAGCGATGCGCCAGTCGGAACGGATTGGCGTCGCCAAGTTCATCCTGCGCGACACGCAGCATCTCGCGGCGGTCGAAGTCATCGGCGACGCGCTGGTGCTGTCGCTGATGCGATTCGCCGACGAGCTCGTCGATCCGAAGACCCTGTCGCTGCCGGCGTCAAAGGACGTCCGCAAGAACGAGCTCGAGATGGCGAAGACGCTGGTTCAAAGCCTCGCCGCCGGGTGGGATCCCGCCAAGTACACCGATGAGTACCGCGACAACCTGATGCGCATCGTGGACGCGCGCATCAAGGGCAAGAAGGTTCATCTGGAGGCGCCGGAAGAACCGCGGCAGGCCGAAGTCGTCGACCTGATGGAGCGCTTGCGGCAGAGTCTCGATCAGCGCGGGACGAAGGCAGGACGCGCGAAAGCGGAAACAGCGAAGCCGGAAGCCAAGGCGAAAGCGGCGCGGCCGCGCGCGACGCGAGGCCGCACCAGGTCAGCGGCCAAACGGCGAGTGGGGCACGCTGCCTGACGCGCCGTTGTTTTTCTTGAACGCCCGGAGCACGGCGCGGGCGCCGGCCAGCAACGCGGCGCCTTCGCGCGCGGGCATCGCGACGCCGGACTCCACGACGCCGACGGTTCGATCGACGCGGCGCGCCACCTGCTGCACGCTCGACTGCACGCTGTAGAGCGTTTCAGTGGCGACGGCGAGCGCATGCTGCGCCTCGCGAGTGACGGCGTCGAGGCCTGCCGCCAGCGGCAGCAATTCGTCGCGTGCGCGCTCGCTCAGCGAATCCAGGCGGCGCAGCGCCCGCAGGCCAAGGACGATGACGTAGACCTGCACGACCGCGATCGCGAGCGTCGCGACGGCAATCACGCCGAGAAATGCCGTGCCCCAGTCGCTCATAGGGAATCGCGCTTCACTTGCTGGTAGGCGTTGCGGCCCTGCTCGATCGCGCTGTTCAACGTCTGCTTGCCCTGCTCGATCGCCTGCTTGCCCTGGTCGATCGCCGAGTTGAGGGTCTGCTTGCTCTGTTCGACGGTCTGCCGGCCCTGCTCGACCGCATTGTTGACCGTCTGACGGCCCTGTTCGACGTAGTCCTTGGCTTTGTTCGCCGCGTTGGCCGCCTGATCGCGTCCCTGCCGCGCCCGCTCCGCGAGATACTCACGCGTATCCTTGCCGCTCTGAGGCGCGTATAACAAGGCAACGGCCGCCCCGCTCGCAGCGCCGAGAATGAAGGTCAGCAGGGTCAAGCCAGCGCCGTTGGATTTCTCTTCCTGAGTCATTGGTCCTCCTCGCAAGCTCATCTGCATCTGCAATGAGTCCGAGTCCTTTGTATGGCTTTCGCTGTGCAAGATATCTGCCCGGCCGTGCCCGTGAAACTGCGGACTTTGTCGCCCGATCGCGCATCACAGAATACATGGGGCGATCGATTTTCCCACTATCCAGCGCGGTTTTCCTCGACAAGGGCATGACGGCAGTTACCCCATCCATATCATCGTCAACCGCGGAAGTGGTCGTCGAGAAGCCGTCGGACAAATAACCCGCGACTTAGCGGCTCTCGCCGGGCCCGGCTGCCGCCGACTGATCGTAGACGCGCGCCTTGAAGGCCTTGACGAACCCTCGCAGAATCGGCGAGATGTCGCCAGGCTTCAGGCCGACGTCGATCAACGCGAAACGGTCGCCGCCCCACGCGGACTTGAGCGCATGGCGGAGTTCGCGCGGCGTCCGCGCGACGAAACCGCGTCCGCCCCAGAGCTCCGCCAGTTTTGCGAACGGCCACGGCACGGTGGTGTTGTAGCTGGCATCCGGGAAAAATGCCTGCAGCATCTCCCATCGCGTGTTGTTGAACACCACCACGAGCGGATTGCAGCGGTACTCGGGCGCGTGCGAGATCTCCGGACCGGTCATCTGGAACGCGCCGTCGCCAACCAGCACGATCGGCCGCCGGCCGCTCGCGATCTGCGCGCCCAGCGCCGCCGGCACGGCAAAGCCCATCGTCGAGTAGTAGGCGGGCGCGACGATTTCGTTGGCCTGGATATCCACGCTGGCGAACATACAGTCGCCCGTGTCCGCAACGATCGGGATGCCGGGATGCTCTTCGAGAAAATCGTTCATCACGGAAATGAGGTGACGGACCTCGATCGGCGCGTCCTCGGCGAACGGCACGAGCACTTCCGGCGACAGCTGCGAGCCGGGCGCGTGCCAGTCGCGCGCCCGCGAGGGCAGCACGGAAGACGCCAGCAGCGCGTTGACGATTTGATCGATCGGCGTATCGTGATAGCGGTGGTGGCCGATGTAGACGTCGCGCGCGACCGCAATGATCATGTTCGTGCGGCTCATCGCGTCGGCGGAGACGCCGAGGCTGGTGTCGCTGACCAGTTCGCCGAGGAGCAGCGCGCAGTCCGACTGTTCGACGATCTCGCGCAGGATCGGCGGCGACACCACGCCGAGGTAAGTCCCGACGAATTGCGGATGGCGGGTCGGAAACACGCCGCGCCCGAGAAATGACGACGCCACCGGAATATTGAGCCGCTCGGCGAGGCGCATGACCTGCTCGCGCAGCTGAAAACGATGGACCTCGACGCCGACGATCAGCACCGGGCGCCGCGCCGCGCGCAGCCGCGCGATGATTTCCTCCGACGCCTCGGCCACCGCCGCCCGATTGACCGGCAGGTCCACCGGCTCGACGTCGCGCGGCACGTCGATCTCGACGAACACCATGTCGCGCGGGATCTCGAGATACACCGGCCGCTTGACTTTGACCGCGACTTCGATCGCCTTGCGGATGTGCGCCGCGGCCGTGCGCGGGTTGTCGAGGATCGCGCAGTACTCCGTGACCTCGGCGTACACCTTCAACTGCGACTCGAAAGACTTCACTTCGTGATGGACGTGCACGGCCGCGTGTTTTTCGATGCGGCCGGGTCCGCCTGTCAGGACGAGCAGGGGCGACTCTTCCGCGTAGGCGCACGCGACGGCGTTGATCATGTTCAGGCCGCCGGCGCCGTAGGTGACGCAGCACACGCCGAGTCCGGCGGTCATCCGCGCCGCGCCGTCAGCGGCAAACCCGACAGAGGGCTCGTGGCTGAGACGAATCAGGCGGAAGCGTCCGTCTTCTTCGAGGGCTTCGTAGAGGTTGAGGACGAAATCACCGGGGATGCCGAAGATCTGGCGGACTCCGGCGTTCCAGATCTCGTCGAACAGGAAGGCGTGCAGTTTCATAGAGGACGCGCGGACGGCTCATCATCCGCCCGCGCGTCCCATGAGCGCAAGACTCTAGTGAGAGCTCGACGATTTCGCCGCGCCGCCGATCTCTTTTTGAAGCGTCCTGCGCCATCTTGTAGTGCTCTTCGATTGTCGGCAGGGTCTTGAGCGCCCACGCCTTGACGTCCGCGTCAGCGCCGCTCGTCGACTCCTTGCGGAACTTCTCGACGGCCGCCTGGTGCCCCTTCACCATCTCATCGATATACATCCGGTCGAACGCTGCGCCTGACGTGCCGGCCAGCTTGTCGCGCAGCGACGTGTGCTGCGCGTCGATCATGGTCGCGACCGTGATGTGCTTCGAGTCAGCCAGCTCCTTCAGGTCGGCGTTGGCCTTGGTGTGGTCGTTGACCATCCGATTGGCAAAGTCTTTCACTCTCGAGTTCGAGGCCTTGTCCGCCGCGACTTTGCCGAGCTCGATTTCCGCCATATTGGTCGCCGCCACGTCCATGACGAAGTGATCGTCGGCGCTCGTCGTGGCCGAGAGCGACGGCATCCTCGGCGGATTCGCCGTGGCCGGCGTTGGCGGCGGTGTCTGAGTGGTCGGCGTACGCGGGGCCGGGGTCGGCGACGGGTGGCGCCTGCGCGGCGACCGAGACAACCGCGGCCGCAGCGAACGTCAGTGCGACGGCGAGGCTGGTGTATGTTTCTGCATGATGTTTGGGCTCCCATATGCTCTTCGTTGTTCGTCAGGCAGGCGAAGTGCAATGGCGATGCCGATTTGCGGCAATGGCTACCGCAGCCGTTCAGGGATGAACGACGCGGTCAATAAGCCCTGCCTTGCGCGGTCGATGATTCGGGAGTAGATTGCCTTCGCGTGAGTATTTCAGGTGGCATCGGATAAAGACGCCCTCGCCCCGACGCACATCGCCCAGCTGTTCGACGATGCCACGTTCGCTCGGCGAATCGGTGGGCGCCTATTTCGAAGAGGGCTACCAGAACGGCGAGACGCTCCTGCTGGTGGCTCGTCCTGCGCACAGCATCGCGATCCTGAAGTGGCTCGCGGCCCACGGCTATCCGGTGGACGACATGATCGCGTCCCACCAGCTCACCGTGCTGGATGCCGCCACGACGATGGGCACACTGTGCCGGGGCGGCCGCCCGGATCCCGAGCGGTTCGAAGCTCACGGCGCTTCACTTGTGCGATCGCTGCTTGCCCAGGGCCATCGTCTCCGCATTTACGGCGAGATCGTCGATCTGTTTGCTGAGCGAGGTCAGTTCGACCTCGCGCACGATCTGGAACAACTGTGGATGGCACTGGCCGAGGCCTGCTCAGTTCGCGATGTTCTGCGGTTACCAGTCCAAGCACTTCGGCGACCCGCGATCCGCGCCGTCGCTGGACGCGCTCTGCTCGCTGCATAGCACGTCGCCGCTGCATCGAACGACATGCTCGGCACGTGGCTGCTGTCGCAGCGAGAGAAATCGTCGCGGAACATTACTCACTAGTCCGGCTGAAGCCGGACACTACGACCGGTAATGCCGAACACAACGCATCTGTACGTAGTGTCCGGCTTAGCCGGACCTTTTCTAGCCGGTCCGTACAGTACGGATCGATCGGCGTGCCTTCCCACCAGTGGCGATCGCTGGTCAGCTGAAAAATCGCGAAATGCAGGTGCGGCGCGCCGGGCGAGGCGTTGCCGGTCGATCCGACGTAACCGATGACGTCGCCCGCCGACACGTGCTGCCCCTCGGCGAGGTGTTCGGCGTAACGCGACAGGTGCGCGTAGTAGTAGCAGAAGTGCTCGGTCGGATCGAACTGATAGATCGTGATCCCGCCGGCCTTGCTGTTGAACAGTTTCGCGATCGTGCCCTCTTCCACCGCACGCACGGGCGTCGACTCCGCCGCCATCAGATCGACGGCTTCGTGCGGCCGGGATCCACGATCGCGCCGCTGCAGAAATCCGCCCTTCATCGCCTTGGCATCGAGGCCCTCGAGCGGCATGCGCAATCCGCGGCGGCGCAGATCGGCCACCGGATCGACGCCGATTGTGGCGACCGCGTCCGGGATCCGCGCGGCCGGAGGAGTTGCGTCGCCGGCAGCCACCGCGGGAGCCGCGGGCGCCATCATCGGGGCTGTCACCATCGGCGCCGCCACGACCCGCGACGACATCGCGACGTGCAGCCAGAATCCCGCCAGGCCGCCCGCCGCAAACGCGAGCACGACCGCGGGAATCGTGCGTCCTTTGACGGTCGTCGGTGGACGGCGCCGCTTCATTTGAACACCACCGGCGTGTCGGCGCGAACGAGCGTCGCAAGGCGCGCCGCGTCCCAGTTCGTCAGGCGCACGCAGCCGTGCGACTCGCTGTAGCCGATGTGCGCGGGCTCGGGCGTGCCGTGCAGTCCATAGTGCGGGACGTTGATGCCAATCCAGACGACGCCGACCGGGTTGTTCGGGCCCGCGGCGATCGCGGCCTTGGTCTGGTCCGCTTCCGCGTCCCAGAAGAGATCCGGATTGTAGTGAAACACCGGCAGCCACGACACGCTCGTCACGTGCCAGTTTCCGACGGGGAGCGGGTCGTGCTCGCTGCCGCTCGACACGGGCGCCGCGAAGATCACGTGGCCGTCCGCGCGAGTGCACGCGGAGTGTCCCGGCGCGCGTGACCTCCACGGTCACCGCGCCCGCGCTCGCGTCGTGTACCGGTTTCGCACGTTCATCGAATGGTGTGACGTTGGGGACCGTGAGCGTGCTTCCTGCCTCGTAGGTCGCTCGCGGATTGAGACGCTTCAGCAGCGTCGGCGACGCATGAAACCGTTCCGCCAGCCGCTCGAGTGCGAGCGTGTAGCCGAGCGACGGCAATTTCGACTGCTCGACGAGATCGGTCGGGATGTCGGCCGTGAACGGACCGGCGACATCGCGATCCTCGAGCGTCACGGTCGTCGTGGACGGCGTCGCGCCGCCGCCGAGTGCGCGCCACGATGCGCAATCGGGCGCTCCCGTGGCCCGGATCTTCTCGGATTCCTGGAACGCCATCAGCGCCTTCTTCGCGTTCGCGCCGAAACGCGCCATCGATCTCGCCTGGTGAAAACCCGCGGCGATCGAGCAGCACCTGAAACGCGAGCGCATCACCGCATCCATGCGTTGCCGCAGGCGGAGTGTGGGCCGGGCGGCCCCGGTACCGAGAAATCCGAACAACAGCAGAGTCGTCAGCGTCACCATGCCCGGTTGGATTGCACATCACGTGCCTCGGGACGTGCCCCGTCTCCGGCTCGTTCGCGTTACGCACGAGTTGGCAGTAGGCTTCCTTTTCAGCCGTGGAAACCCACCAGCAGACACTGCGGACCATCACCGCTGACCGCGGCGACGCCGGACAGCGCCTCGATCTGGTCCTGCGGCGGCATCTTCACGATGTGCCTGGCGCGACACGAACGCGCATCCAGTCGTGGATCGAAGCCGGCCGGATCGCCGTCAACGGCGCGGTGATGACACGCACGTCGGCGCGTGATCGCGTTCGGCGATTCGATCGCGGTGTCCCTTGCCGATCTGCGCGGGCGCGCGCCGATGCTGGCCGAAGCGTCGAATCTCGACGTGCTGTACGAAGACGATCGGCTGCTGGCGATCAACAAACCCGCCGGGATGATCGTGCACCCGTCATACAAGCATCCGGCGCGGCTCGCTCATGAACGCCCTTTTTGGCGCGCGCGGTCATGGCCGGAGGGCCAGCGGCCGTCACTCGTCGGGCGCCTCGACAAGCTCACGTCCGGCATCGTGCTCGTCGCGAAGCGCCCCGGCGTACACGCCGCGATGCAGCGCGTGCTCTCCGCATCCACGAGCGTCAAAGAGTACCTGGCCGTCGTCCACGGGCGGGTGAATGCCGATCGCGGCGAGATCGATCTGAAACTCGGACGCGACCCGCGCGATCGCCGGCGCGTCGTGATCTCGCCGTCGGACGGCGTGGCGAGCCTGACTCGATTCGAGCGGATGGCGTCGGGCAGCAACGCGTCGCTCCTGTGCTGCCGGCTGATGACGGGACGAATGCACCAGATTCGCGTGCATCTCGCGGCGCGCGGATGGCCGATTGTCGGGGACGCCAAATACGGCGACCCCGCCCGGATGCCGGCGTTTCCACGGCAGGCGCTTCACGCCTGGCGGCTGAGTTTCGTCTATCCCGGCGCCACGCGAGGCGACGAGCATCGAGGCGCCGCTGCCTGACGATCTTCGAGGATTGCTCACCGAGTGTTCAATCGGGCTGGCGCTGCTGGACACGCGCTTACCACCGGATGGCAAGGCTGTGCCACGTGACGGCCCTTAAAGCCGTTCACGTGATGGCTGCAAACTTGCGTTGAATTAACACCAGATGACTGCAGGCAGCGATGGTGTGTCTGGCAATGGCGAAGTCGCGAGCACCGGGATCGACGGGCTCGACAATATCCTGATGGGCGGATTTGCCCGCCGCCGCCTCTACCTTATCGAAGGCGCCCCCGGTTCCGGCAAAACCACGCTGGCGACGCAGTTCCTGCTCGACGGCGCCCGGCGCAACGAGCCGGTGCTCTACGTCACCCTCTCGGAAACCGGAGAGGAGATGCAGGCGGTGGCCACGTCGCACGCCTGGGACACCAGCCGTCTGCAGATCCGCGAGCTCGCGCCGCCCGACTCGCTCGACCCCGACGACCAGTACACGATGTTCCAGCCATCGGAGATCGAGCTGGCCGCCACGACCAAGCTGATTCTTGCGGACGTGCAGGAACTGAATCCCACGCGGGTGGTCTTCGATTCGCTGTCGGAGCTGCGCCTGCTCGCGGGCAGCGCGCTGCGCTACCGCCGCCAGATTCTCGCGCTCAAGCAGTTCTTCGCCGGCCGCGACTGCACCGTCCTGATGCTCGACGACATGACCGCAACCGATCACGACCTGCAGGTGCAGAGCATCGCGCACGGTGTGATCATGCTGGAGCAACTCAGCCCCGAATACGGCATGGAGCGGCGGCGCCTGCGGGTCCTGAAATACCGGGGCGTCCGTTTTCGCGGCGGCTATCACGACTACATCATCGAAAAGGGCGGCCTGAAAGTCTTCCCGCGCCTCGTGGCCGCAGAGTCACGCAAGGCGACGGTTCCGAGCGCATTGCCAAGCGGCATTGCCGAACTCGATGCGTTGCTCGGCGGAGGGCTGGACGAAGGCTCGAGCACGCTCCTGATAGGTTCGGCGGGTACCGGCAAATCGACGCTCGCGACCCAGTTCGTCGTGGCAGCGGCCGAACGGGGCCAGAAATCGGCCATGTTCGTGTTCGACGAGAATCCGGCGACGCTGATTAACCGGTGCAACTGCCTCGACATCAAGCTCGAGTCGTGCATCGCCTCCGGCGACGTGGTGCTGACGCAGATCGATCCCGCGGAACTTTCCCCAGGCGAGTTCGCCGCCAAGGTTCAGCACGCCGCGGAAGTCAGCGGCGCCTCGCTGATCGTCATCGACAGCCTGAACGGATACCTGAACGCGATGCCCGAGGAGCGCTTCCTGACCGCGCAGCTGCACGAGATGCTCATGTATCTCGGACACCGCAATGTCGCCGTCATCGTCATCGGCGCGCACCAGGGACTGATTGGCACGCAGATGAGCATGCCGATCGACGCCAGCTACCTGTCGGATACCGTCATCCTCCTCCGGTTCTTCGAATCGGCCGGCGAGGTACGGCAGGCGATCTCGGTCGTGAAAAAACGCAACGGCGCTCACGAGCGCACGATTCGAGAGTTCGACCTCAAACACGGGGGCATCAGGGTCGGCAAGGTGCTGCGCGACTTCCGGGGCGTCCTGACCGGCGTGCCGATTTACGAGGGCAAATCGCGCTCCGGGAACCCGCAGGATCAGACATGATCGCCACCCTGTCGACAGCGCTGGATCAGCGGCTGCTGGTCCTGACGCCTACCACACGCGACGCGGGCATCACCTCGTCGGTGCTCGGATCGGCCGGCGTACCAACCTTCCTGTGCAGAAGCTTCAGTGAGTTGCTCGAGGAACTCGACGGCGGGGCGGCGGCGCTGCTGGTCGCGGAGGAAGTGGCGACATCCAAGAGCGGCGCGCTGGCCGATGTCCTGGCGCACCAGCCGCGATGGTCGGATCTGCCGGTGCTGGTGTTGACACGGCCCGGCGCCGACTCTCCCGAAACCGCCGAAGCGCTGCGCACGCTCGGCAACGTCACGCTTCTGGAGCGGCCGCTGAGGGTCGCGACGCTGGTCAGCGCGGTCAAGACCGCCGTGCGCGCGCGTGAACGGCAGTATCAGATCCGCGGTTACCTCGCCGAGCAGGAGCGCGTCGAGCAGCGTCTGCGGTCCGCTGATCGCCGCAAGGACGAATTCCTTGCGACACTCGGCCACGAGCTGCGCAACCCGCTCGCCTCGATCATGGCCGCGGTCGAACTGCTCCGTCTCACGAACATGACCGATCCCTCGGCGCTCAAGGCATCGTCGGTCGTCGAGCGTCAGGTCAATCATCTCGTGCGACTGGTGGACGACCTGCTCGAGGTGTCGCGGATCACCCGCGGCATCATCGACGTCCGCAAGGACGTGGTCGATCTGAACGAGATTCTGAAAGCCGCCGTCGACACCAGCCGCGCGGTGATCGACGCGTCCGAACACCGGCTGGTGGTGGATGTCCCGGACGTGCCGATGCGGGTCTCTGGCGATCCCATCCGGCTGGCCCAGGTGTTTGCCAACCTCCTGAACAATGCCGCCAAGTACACGAACACCGGCGGGACGGTGACGCTCGCCGCGCGCCGCGAGCGCAGCACGGCGGTGGTGTCCGTCAGGGACGACGGTATCGGGATCGAACCCGCGCTGCTGTCCTCGGTGTTCGACATGTTCATGCAGGTCGATCGATCGGCCCGGCGGACGCAGGGCGGACTGGGCATCGGACTGACGCTGGTGCGCAGCCTGGTGACGATGCATGGCGGCACCGTTTACGCGAGGAGCGAGGGATCCGGACGGGGATCGGAGTTCGTGGTGCGTCTCCCGCTCGTCTCTGCGGAGACGGTCGAGAACCAGGAGGCGGCGTTTCTGAAGCCGCTGCCGCCGCGCAAGATCCTGGTCGTGGACGACAACGAGGACGCCGCCGAAAGCCTCGGCGCGCTGTTGACCGCGCTCGGCGCGAAGGTGAAGACCGCCCACGACGGCCGCGAAGCGCTCAGCGCGGTTGACGACTTCACGCCGGACGTCGTGCTGCTCGACATCGGCATGCCCGGCATGGACGGCTACGAGGTGTCGAGGCGGATCCGCACCAAGTTCTCCCACGAGCAGGTGACGCTGATCGCGCTCACCGGCTGGGGCCAGGAAGAAGATCGCCGCCGATCCCGCGCCGCCGGATTCGATCACCATCTCGTCAAACCGCCGGATCTCGAAAAGCTGCGCGAACTGCTCGCGTAGGAACTCGCGCGCTCCCTTCGCTCCGCGCGCGAGGCTTCGGGCTTCGGGCTTCGGGCTTTAGGCTTCGGGCTCCGGGCTTCGGAGCTTCAGTACTTCCTTACTTCCCTACTTCCGGACTTCCTTACTTCCACAAGTTCCTAAGTTCCAGTGTAGGCTGTACAAGTGGCAGGCCGAGAGGCTGTGAGGCCTCCCGGCGCGGGGGAAGGGAAGGTTGTTTCTCCGCAGGATGCGAAAAAACGGAAGTTGCATCATGTAAAAGCAACCTCAATGCCACATTCATGCGGGCCAAATCGCTCGAAATCCCCAGAAATCTGCCCTGGTGACGCCGCTGATGAGCGGCACACGGATCAACGTGTGAAGCCGGTTGCCGTCGTGATGCACGGCGCGACTCTTCCTGGAAGCTCAGGGAACGAAGGGGATGACCGGCGGGCGCCCGGCGTTCTGGGACACACGCCCGAACGGATCGTTCAGCTTGAAGATGAAGTGCCAGCCTTCGACGCTGTGCGCCACATCGAAGCGCGCGATGGTTCTCTTGTTGTTGTGGAGGCGGATGCCCACGCCGTAGGAGCGTTTGAGATTGGACAACTGCAGCTGCGACGCCTCGTGCGCGACGTTGCCGAAGTCGGCAAAGACCGCGGTGTCCACGTGATCGAAGAGCGCAAAGCGCGATTCAATGCTGTATGCCTGCAAATTGCGGTCGTGAAAGCGGAAGTCCGAATAGCCGCGCAGGTTGCGGCCACCGAGGTTCGGCATCAGGTAGAAGGGCATCTCCGGGCCGTCGGGCACGACCGACAGCGACGCCTGGCCGCGGAGCGCGATCACCCAGTTCGACGAAAGCACCGGGACGAACTGCGACACGTCGATATCGAAGCGCTGGAAATCTCGCTGCGCCTTGCCCTGATCGGCATAGACGGACCACCCTGCCTGATAGATGCCGCCCCTGGTCGGGCGGCCCGGGTAATCGCGGCGATCCGCCGCAACCGCGATCTCACCGTGCAGAAACGAAGACGCCGTCCCCAGGCCGGGGGCCGTGCTGTCAGTGAAAATCTCCTGCGTGTCCGGATAGGAGGGATCCGGGCCGGCGGTCCCGAGGACGTGGATCGGCTGCAGATATCCGGCGCGCCCGGTCAGCGAGAGGGCGCGTGAACCGTAAACGGCGTAGCCGACGACGTCGTTCGACTGAAGCCGGTAGCCGCTGCGCGTCGATTGAAGCGAGTCGGTGCCGAGGCCAAAGAAGTTGACGCGCATGGCGTCCTGCCACAGCGTCTGCGCGCCGATTTTCAGCCGATCGCTCCCGACTCGCGGCAGCTCGAAGGTCGCGTGCGCGGCCGTGTACAACCGCATGGACACCACGGCGGAGGTCCGGAACACCGCGCGTCCACCCAGCAGGTGATGACGATATCCCGGTCCGGCCGTGATGAATCCCGCGCCGGTGATCATGTTGCCGAGATCGAGATAGAAGCCGTCGCGCTCGGTCCGGGCGGCGACGCGCTCGTCGAAATAATCGATCGCCCTGGTGATCGGCGCCGGCTCCGGCAGCAGGCCGTCGCCGTCCTTGTCCTGCGCCCTCGCCGTGCCTGATGCGAGCAGCATCAGCAGCGCGAGAACGATGACAGAACCGGTCCGTCTTCATCTTCCTGACATGATCGTGCCGGGGTACGTGCCCGGTCACACGGCCTGCGGGTAGGCGACGGCTTCGGCCGGCGCGTTCTCGTCCTTCTGGGCGCGCCGACCTGAATCGGTCAGCGACCAGTCGTCTTCGAAGGTCCGCGCGATCTCGTTCACCACCGCGGCATTCTTGATGAAGATGCCGACTTCGCGGCGGTTGTCGAGCTCGAGTTTGCGCATGCTCTGGCTGCCGATGAACGCCGCGCGGCCGTCCCTGATCATCGCGCGCACGTGCAGCCGCTTCCCCGGGTACTTTTCGTGCGGGATATCCTGCGCGGGCTTGCCCACACGGCCAATGATCCGGACGTCCACGCCATTCTTGACGCGGTCCTTGAGCAGCCGCGACAGCATCACGTCACTCACTTTGGGGTCGTAGACGAGCAGCTGCTTCTTCGCCTTCCTGATGAAGTCGCCGAGCGCGGTGCGCGCGTTCTCAGGGCTCACGATCAGCCGCTCCCCGGCGATCTCGAACGGCTGGCGCGCCCGGTCCGCTTCGAACAGCTTGAGCGCCTCCTGCACCTGGGAACGCTGCCGCGTCACGACGCCAAAACTGCGGCTGCGGGCAGTGTCGATCAGCGTGAAATTGAATCCCAGCAGATAGAGGGACCGGCGATCCACGACCAGGATACTTGCCGTGGTAGCGCACGAACTCGTCGCCGGTCCGCGCCACCGAGGCGCCCGCTTCGAGGAGCCGCTGCTCGAGCCTGCGCAGGTACTTTTCTCCGCCCTTGTTGGTATGCGCGATCAGCGCGCGAACTTTCACACCGCGCTTGACCGCGGCTTCGAGCGCCTTTTCGATCTCCGGCCGATCGAACCGGAAGATCAGGACGTCGATTTCCTTCTTGGCCGATCGAATGCCGGTCAGGATCTCGGCGAAACCGTCGCGCGGTTGCACGATGAGCTTCATGCACTCATAGGTTGCAAGGCCAATACCAGCACAACCGACCCCGGATGGGTCATCTGCGACTGACCAGACAGGCACCTCATCCGGTGCCGATCTTGCAGTGGGCCGGTCAGTGTGAAATGCGTTACCGTTTCCGCCATGCGCACGTCGCCGCTGTGTAACGGCCTGGACTTCCTAACGAACACGGGACAGCAACCGTAGATACGGAGCGACAACTCGTGCGCACTGCCCTCCCCATCGTCGGCCTCGTCCTGCTGTGCTCGCTGGGATTTCTCGGTCCGCTCGCCAGCGCCGGCTATGCGCAGCCCGCGACCGAAAAGGCGTTGAAGGAATCGGCGGCCAACGAGTCGCCGGTCGGCGCCGATTGGTCCACGCAACTCGAGTCGCTGCAAAGGGCGGCAGCGCGCCTGCCGATCGCCGCCGGCCTGAGCACGATCCTCGCGTATCGGCCGCGCCGCCGCGGCACGCCGGCGCGCCAGCTGCAGGTCATTCAAACGCAGATTATTCTCGCCATCGTCGGCGCGATCGTCATGCTGGTGGTCGGCGCCAGCCTGGCGCGCGCCTTCGGGATCGTCGGCGCGGCAGGCCTGATTCGGTACCGGGCAAAGATTGATGACCCAAAGGACGCCGGCGTCATGCTGTCGACGCTCGCCATCGGACTCGCCTCCGGCGTCGGTCTCTATTTCCTGGCAGCGTTCGCCACGGCGTTCGTGCTCGGCAGCTTGTGGATTCTCGAGTCGCTCGAGCCGGAGCCGAGCGTGATGTTCGCGATGAGCGTGAACGCGAAGGGCTCGCCCGCGTTGAAGTCGTCCATTGAAGGCTTGCTGCGGCAGCGGAAACTGGCCTTCGAACTGCGCAGCGAATCCGCTGACGACATTACCTACGACGTTCACGTGCCCGTGCAGAAGGATACCGACGCGATCGCGAAGGCTATTGCCACGCTCGATCCGAAGAAGCCGATCGAAGTCAAATGGGAAAAGAAGAAGGAAAAGTAACCGCGGGCCACCCGCGGTTGCCTCAGGCACGACCGGCAGGTGGCGCGCAGCGTCGGATCTCCGGATTGGATGTTCTAGTGGACCAGCACGTGGCGCGAATCGCGCACGCGCGTCTGCGGAGAGGCGATCGCCTGCTGCTCGCGTGTGGCGCCCCGCCGTGCTGTGCGTGCTCTTGATCGCCCAGCCCGGTGTTTCGTACGGGCACGACATGCACCGCAGCGACATCTTGCCAGGCTCGGCGTTCAGCAGGAACTCGTGACCGCCAAGTCCGCACAGAAAGGTGTGCACGCGCGCCGACAGCTCAGCTATCACTTTAGCCATGATTCCTCCCCTTACTGGTCCAGCCCACATCGGCTGGCTTCGCAAGCGAAGTGCCAGAATCAACTCAACCATGGCGATCGCAGCAAGTAGAACTTACAGGTGCTACGATGGGAGTTCCTACTGAGATGAAACGACCACTGATTGCCATTGCCGACGATGACATGACGTTCGCGAACTACCTGCGGACGTTTCTCTCCAGCCGCGGTTACGACTCGCGTATTTACGGGCACGGCGAGGAGTTGCTGGCGGTCGCCCGGAACGGCGATGTTCCGGACGTCGTGCTTCTGGACGTCATGATGCCGGGGATGGATGGTCTGGCCACGCTGAAGAACCTGAAGGCCGCCCATCCGATGGTGCAGGTCATCATGTTGTCCGGCAAGGAAAGCGCACCGACCATCGTCGAGGCGATCAGCCTTGGCGCGGTCAATTACGTGGTCAAACCCGGCGATCCGGAAGGACTCGGCGAGATTGCGCTCGAGGCCGCGCTCAAGCAGGCGCTGGAAAATACGCGGCTGCAGACCGAAGTCACCGAGCTGCGGCGTCAGGTGAGCGACGACCAGAGTGCGGCGTTTTTCCTCTGGGGCAAGAGCGAGGGCATGCAGTCGATCGCGCGGATGATCGATCGCGTCGCCGACAGCGACGTCACGGTCCTCATTCGCGGCGAGAGCGGCGTCGGCAAGGAACTGGTGTCGCGCGCGATCCACGATCGCTCGGTGCGGCGGAACCGGCCGTTCGTCAAAGTGAATTGCGCCGCGCTGCCCGACGATCTCCTCGAGAGCGAATTGTTCGGTCACGAAAAAGGCGCGTTCACGGGCGCCGCGACGACGCGCATCGGCAAGTTCGAATATGCGGACGGCGGGACGCTGATGCTCGATGAGATCGGCGAGATGAAGGCCGGCCTCCAGGGCAAGCTGCTGCACGTCCTGCAGGACGGCGAATTCACCAAGCTCGGCAGCAACAAGCGCGTGTCGGTGGATGTCAGGATTGTCGCCGCCACGAACCGCGACCTGGAGTCAATGCTGCGGCGGAGTGAGTTCCGCGAAGACCTGTATTACCGGCTGAAAGTGATCGAAATCGCGGTCCCGCCGCTCCGCGATCGTCAGGACGAGGTGCTGCGCCTCGCGGACTTCTTCATCGAGAAGTACTCGCAGAAGTACAACAGCTCGCAGGTGGCGCTGTCGGAGGGGCTGCGCGCCGCCCTGCAGGCGTATTCGTGGCCCGGCAACATCCGGGAGCTCGAAAACGTGATGAAGCGGTTCGTCATCCTGAAGGACGAATCGGCGCTGATGAGCGACCTGCGCAATCCGGCGCCGCGCCAGGCGGTCGATCCGGCCGAGCCGCCAACGGCGGCAGTGTCTGTCCCAGTTCCTGCCGCCGTCGCGGTTGCGCCGCCGCCTCAGGCTGCCGCCGCCGCGGTCGAACCTCCCGCCGCGCCCACGCCGGCCGCGCCGCAATCGCTCGCCGATGCGGCCCGGTTTGCCGTGCTTCAAGCCGAGCGGGACATGATTATCCCGACGCTCAAGCGCGTGCAGTGGAACCGGCGGAAGGCGGCGCCGCTTCTCGGGATCAGCTACAAAACGCTCCTCAACAAGATCAAGGAATACGGCATCGTCCAGGAATAGGCGTGCGGGCAGTGTGCGCTCACCAAGAGCTGGGCTGGATCTGATCTTGCTCTACAGCGGCTGGAGGACAGCATTTCATGGCCGCAAAGATGATTATTGCCGTCGCGTTGATCGTTCTGGGCATCGCTGGACTCACGTACGGTCGGCTGTCGGTCACCCACACCAAGAAGGTTGTCGATCTCGGTCCGGTGGAAGTGACGAAGCAGGAACGCAACACGCTGCCGATTCCGCCGATCGCCGGCGGCCTGTGCCTGGTCGCAGGCGTCGCCTTGTTGGTCGTCGGCGGAAAGCACTCGGCGGCCTGACAGCTGCGGAGGCTGGCCCGGCGGTGCCGGTGACGCGGAACGCAGGATGCGCGTGACGGATCCGCGCGACAGCGGCGCGTCCATGGATCCGCGGGTCGGCCTCTGCTCCATCTGCAAGTACAGTCAGCGCGTGACGTCGTCTCGCGAGTCGATGTTCTGGCTCTGCGAACGTTCGACCTTCGATCCCGCCTACTCAAAATACCCGAGGCTGCCGGTGATGCAGTGCGCGGGACACGAAACCATTCATGAGTAGTGTCCGGCTTTAGCCGGACCTTTCAGTTCCGACGTACCGCACGGCCCCGTCGCACAGGCGCAGCGAGCTGACGACGGACTCCTGCGAGGCTCCGCTTGTCGCTTGCCGACAGCACCGGCGCCCGAAGATCCATCTGGTCCAGCGTCTTGATGATGATGTCCGCGACCAGCAGGCGCGCGAACCATTTGTGATCGGCCGGGATGATGTACCACGGCGCCTGCTCGGTGCTCGTCGCGGCGAGGGCCTGGCGGTAGGCGGCGGTGTACTTCGTCCAGTTCTCGCGCTCGCGGACATCGCGCGCCGAGAATTTCCAGTTCTTGGTCGGATCGTCGAACCGCTCGAGAAGGCGCCGCTGCTGCTCGCGCCGCGAGACGTGGAAGAAGAACTTGCGGATCGTGGTCCCGTTGCGCCACAAGTGGCGCTCCAGATCGCGGATGTCCTCGAACCGTTCCTGCCAGATCCGCGGTCCGATGCGATCCGGCGGCAGTTGCTGCTCGCCGAGAATTTCCGGGTGGACGCGCACCACGATCACGTCCTCGTAGTACGAGCGGTCGAAGATGCCGATCGTCCCGCGCCCCGGCAGCGCCTTCACCGCCCGCCACAGGAAATCGTGATCGACCTCCTCGCTGGTGGGCTGCTTGAACATGTGGACTTCGGTATAGAGCGGGTTCACCCCGGACATCACGTGCTTGATCGCGCCGTCCTTGCCTGACGCGTCCATGCCCTGGAACACCAGCAGCAGCGCGCGCTGGTTCTGCGCGTGCAGCAGCGCGAGGCGTTCCTCGAGGTGCACGATGCCCTGCGCCAGGCGCTCCTGCGCCGCGTCCTTGTCGCGCAGGTCGGCGGTATCAGCGGGTCGGTGGCGCGACAGCGCAGTCGTGTCGCCAGGTCGCACGCGGTAGCGATCGATGTCCATGAAGGAAGCGCCTCTTTGTGTGGGTGAGTGATCGATTCGGCCTATCGGATCCCCTGCTTCACGAATTTCTGCAGGCGGCGGCCGGTGCCGACTTCCGTGGTGTAGAGATCGCCGCGCGAATCAAGGGCGACGTTGTGCAGGAACACGAACTGGCCGGCGTAATGGCCGATGCGGCCGAATCCGCCGACTTCCTGCAGCGACCGCCGGTCGTAGATGTGGATGCGTCCGTTGCCGGCGTCGGCCAGGAAGAGATACTGCTGCGCGGCGTCGCGCGAAAACGCGATCGAAAACGCGGTGCCGAGCAGCTTGGTCTTGCGCTCGACGAACAGCTCGCGCTGGAATTTTCCGTCCAGCGTGAAGATCTGCATGCGGTTGTTCAGCCGATCCGCCACGTACACGAGCCCATCGTCCGACACGCGGACGCCGTGGACCGTGTTGAACTGCTGCGGGCCGGGACCGGAGTCGGTCAGCGTCGTTTTCACCGTGTCGTCCGGCGTGTTGCCGTACGCGCCCCACATCCGCTTGAACTTGCCGGTATCGGCGTCGAGCACGATGACGCGCCGGTTGACGTAGCCGTCGGCGACGAACGCTTCGTTGGTCTTCTGGTAGACGTAGATGTCGGCCGCGTTGTTGAAGTTCTCGGTGTCGAGGCTGCCCTTGCTGGCGCCGCGCCGCCCGACCTGGAAGATGAACTGGCCGTCGTTGGTGAACTTGAGGATCTGGTTCTCGGTCCGCTCGCGCAGGCGCGGGCCGCCGGCCGACGAGATCCAGACGTTGTTCTTGTAGTCGACGGTGATGGCGTGCTCGTCCTTCGGCCATTCGTAGCCGGGCGCTTCGCCGCCCCAGCCGCGCAGGTAGTTGCCGGCGGCATCGAACTCCATGACCGGCGGCGCCGGGCGTACAGCAGGCGGCGTCCGGATTCTTGGCGATCTCATCGCTGTTCAACGACCAGGGGCGCTGCAGGATCCAGATGTGGTCCTGCGCGTCGATCGACAGGCCGGCGACCTGGCCGAGGATCCACTGCGGCGGCATCTTCGGCCAGAACGGATCGACCTCGTATTTCGGCGGCGCGTTGCCCTGTGCCAGGGCCGCACGCTCGAAGGTCCGCTGCGCCGCCACGAGCCCGCCCAGTCCGATCAGCCACGCCACGGCGATTGTTTTCGTACGCACGGGGAGATTCTAACGCGCCTCTGAGGGTAAGATCGGCGCGCCGTTCACATCTCCCGGAGGCTGCATGAGGGCGATCGTCGTCGTATCGCTGATTCTCGCGTCCACAGGCCTGGTTACGGGACTGCAACAGCAGCGCGGCGCCCCGCCGGCAGCGTCGAAGCCCGCGCCAAAACTCGATGCCAAAGAGGTCGAGCGGCGCAAGTTGGACGCGGACGCGCGACGCCTGTTCGCCACGGACACGCCGCTCGAGTTCACGCTGACGGCCGACTTCAAGGCGGTCAATCGCGATCGCAACCCCCAGAGCACGAAGGTCTTCCCCGCGACGATGACCGTGGCGAGGCCCGACGGCACCATGGGGACGTTTCCGCTCAACATCCGGACCCGCGGCCACGTGCGCCGCATGCTCCAGACCTGTGCGTTCGCGCCGCTGCGCCTCGAATTTCAGGCCGAACACGTCAAGAACACGGTGTTCGAAGGGCACAAGAACATCAAGCTGGGGACGCACTGCCGTGACGTGGACCTCTTCGAACAGTACGTCCCGCGCGAGTACGCCGCTTATCGCATGTACAACCTGCTGACGCCGAACTCGTTCCGCGCGCGGCTCGCGAAGGCCACCTACGTCGATCAGTCCAGTCAGAAACCGATCGCCATCCGCCAGGCGATTTTCATTGAAGACGATGACGACGTGGCGAAACGGATGGAGGGCCGCAACGTCGCCTATCAGAAGCTCACGTTCCGGCGGGTGGATCAGGACACGGTCACGCTGATGACGCTGTTCGAGTACATGATCGGCAACACGGACTGGTCCATGTATCTGCTGCACAACGTGGTGCTGACGGAGAAGACGAGCGGCATCATCTATCCGGTGCCGTACGACTTCGACTACTCGGGCCTGGTCAACGCGCGCTACGCCATCCCGGCGAAACAGTTCAACATCACGTCGGTTCGCGATCGGCTCTATCTGGGTCCGTGCCGCACGCCCCCCGAGTTCGAGCCGTACTTCGCCAAGTTCCAGGCGCTCAAGCCGCAGATCCTGGCGCTGTTCGATTCGATTCCCGGTTTGGACGACGGCTACCGCAAGGATTCGCAGAAGTACATGGAGCGGTTTTTCCAGACGATCAGCCGGCCGAACGAGGTCAAGCGCGAGTTCGTGGACACCTGCAACAACCGCGTGGGGGCCTGAAAAAGCTTCACCACGGAGGACACGGAGAAAAGACAGAGGACGCACGGACGGAGAGATGCCTCAGCGGGCGATGCGTCGCGGGCCGCCTTGCGGCGGCCAGTGACTGTGCAGCCGGCTCAGTCTCTCTGCGAACTCCGCGATCTCTGCGGTGATCGTCGTGTCACCCTAGTTCATCTTCATGCCCATGTGACCGGACGGCATGGCCGGCCGCCAGCGCAGGAAGACGTGATACGAGTGTGACCCGTCCCAGAACAGCTGATAGAGAGCCGGCATGTGGTAGACGGTCGCGTCGGCGCCGATGCCCACGCGTCCCCAGCGTCTCTGCATCAATTCCTGCACGTATCCCATCGTGAGCGCGCCGACCTTGAAGTAATAGTGCGGGTGCTGCAGCCCGGGCGGATCCCGCCGATGGCTGAACGGTTCCTTGTCCACCCACTCGGCGCGTCCATAGAGCGTCGCCCAGCGGCTCAATCGCGTATCCCACTCGCCCAGATAGCCATCATGGTTGCCGTTGTATCCATTGAACTCGTGATCGGCGCCATAGGCGAGCGTGACGTGCAGCGGGCGCGCTTTCACCTCGCCATCGAACGAGAGCGACGCCGTGATCCGGGTCACGTCCCAGGGCTCGACGAATTCCGGTTCGTGCATGTGCCCGCCGGAGAATTGCGCGTGCCACGGCCCGCGGTTCCATTGGACGCGCGCCGCCCACGAGTCGAGGGCCGGCGCCTCGAGGCCGACGCGGTCCTCGTCGGGCTCGGCGCCGCGAAAGGCCGACGCCTCGAGCGTGAACGCGCCCACGTCCACGCCGCCGCGGACGACGCCGTAGGAGATGTGCGTGGAGTCCATCACGTGATGCGCCAGCGGCGCCTGCGGGTTGTCGCGCGCGGACTCGCGATGCATGAAGGCGGTCGGGCCGAGCGTGGGTGACCCGACGGCATACGCGCCAACGAAATACTGCGTGCGCCCGGGTGGCGTCCAACGGTAGGTGCCACCGAGCTCCATGAACAGGTCGTGCGGGTGCTGGTAGTTCACCAGCGACACGCCCTGATAGGTCTCGCCGGTCTGGAACAGCTGCGGCGACCCCTGCGCGTGCATCGTGAAGGGCTCGAGCGACATCATCGCGCTCAGCTCGAGGCGTCCTCCGCCGAGATGCCTGGTCCCCGAACCCATCAGCCAGTTCTGCGACTCCCACGCGGTTTCGTCCAGGTACAGCCGCTGCTGGTAGTTGTAGCCAAAGAAGACGTTCGCGTCACCGGCCCAGCTCCAGCCGTTGTCAGGCGCCGGCATCTCGTGATGATGTGCGTGCTCCTCGTGATCGGGTGGGTCCTGCGCGGCCGCAGCGCGCCGCAAGCGAAAGTCCGAGCGCGACTGCGCCCGCCGTGGCACGAAGCCGCGTCATTCAACTTTTCGGAGATTCATGATGCATCCCAGCAAGCCGCGTAAGACTTTACGCGACGGGTAACTGTCACATTCGTCGAGCCGGCGTTTTCTCAAGGAAATATCCTTCGAACCCTCGCGGATTCGCAGGCAATTCATGTTCGATACCTGATCCACGCGTCCGATTGCCGGGCGCTCCGGCCGGGCTCGAAGGGTGGTCTCCGTTTTGCCAAGAGATTCACCCGACTATGCTCAAACACGCGCGTATACTCAGTATTTGTTTGTTCGCTATTATTCGCCACATCACTCTCCGCGTCCGCTTTCGCCGCTGACGATGCCGAGGGCACGCCCGCAAACGCGACGACGTCGGCCACCGCGGCCGCGACGTCCCAGGGCGATGACGATGCGACCTTGAGGCCGGCAGAACCCGACTATCGCTTGATCAATTTGCCGACGACGCTGCCGCTGCCTCGGTTCAAGGGCAACTTCGATCTGACGCATCGATTCGCCGGCAATTTCAGGCGCGGCAGCCTTGCGGATCAGGCGTCGAGCTTGTTCGGCCTCGACCAGGGGGCGGTCGTGGGCTTCGAATATCGGATGGGTATGCCGGGGCATTTCGAGGCGGCCGCGTTTCGCACCGCGTTCGCACGCACGATCCAGCTCTATAGCAAATGGGACGGCATCCGTCAGAAAGGATCGCTCCCGTTCTCCGCGTCACCGATCGTATCGGTCGAAGGCCAGGATAATTTTTCGGAGCAGTTCGCGCCGGCCATCGGCGTGACGGTTTCGAGAATGTTTGGCGATCTGGCGACGCTCTACGCCGTCCCGATGTGGGTCCACAACACCGCGTCCGCCCTGGAGCAGGCCCCCGAGGACAACACGACGTTTCTCGGCATCGGCGGTCGCCTGCGCGTTCGCGACACGGTGTACTTCACCGCAGAAGTGACGCCGCGGGTCGCCGGCTTTGCGCCGGGTGATGCGGAGTTCGCGTTTGCCATCGAGAAACGCGCCGGCGGGCACATGTTTCAACTGAACGTCTCGAACACCACCGGCACGACCTTCGCCCAGACCGCGCGCGGCGGTCAACCGCACAACCTCGCGCTCGGATTCAACCTCGCTCGGAAGTTCTTCTGACACCTGGAGGCATGTGACATGACGTATCGCACACTTTTTCTGGCCCTGACCATCGCCGTTGCCGCCGTCGGCTGCGGCAGCGACTCCACCACGCCGTCGAATGTGCCGCCGAAATTCACGGCCGCCGCTGCTGCCGGCCAATGAAGTGCCGCCGATCACCAATGCCGAGGCGAGCGGAACCGGGACGGCCGACGATCACCTTCAACCTCTCGAAGGACGCCGCCGGAAACATCACCGCCGCGACCGCGGACTTCGCGGTCACGCTGACTGGCTTTCCGGCGGGCACGACGCTGACGGCGGCCCACATTCATCCCGGCGCGGTCGGCGTCAACGGCAGCCCGCTGGTGAATCTCAACCTCACGCCCGGGGCGACGATCCTCACCAACGGTTCAGGCAACTTCAACGTGAACGGCATCACCATGTCAGCGACCGATGCGCAGACGATCATGAACACGCCGGCCAACTTCTACTTCAACGTGCACTCCACGCTGAATGGCGGCGGCTTCACCCGCGGACAGCTCGTTCGGACGCAGTAACTCGCACGCCTCGCAGATCTCGTGACACTCAGGAGGCCCGTCGATCCCGGCGGGCCTCACACCTCTCCTTCCCGCTTTTCCAACACCCGACACGCGGCTAGACTATGCCCCCGGAGGGACTCGTGAAATACACTCGAACGGTCTTTGCGGCCACGGCGTTTGCCGTGTCGCTTGGGCGCCTTACTGGTCTTCGCGCAACAACCACCACCACCGCCACAGCCACCCGCCGCTCCGCCGCAGCCGATGTCGTTCTTCATCACCAGCGTCGGTACCGGCAACGGCGCCAATCTCGGTGGACTCGCCGGGGCCGACGAGCTCTGTCAGCGCCTGGCGCAGGACGCGGGCCGCGCCGGCGTCACCTGGCACGCGTACCTGAGCACCCAGGGACCAACTGCAGTGAACGCGCGCGACCGTATTGGGAAAGGACCCTGGTACAACCAGCGCGGTCAGCGGGTCGCGCAGTCAGTCGCGGAGTTGCACGGCGACACCATCGAACAGGCGCGGCTGGGCGTGGCGCTCGGCAAGCAGTTATCCCTCACCGAAAAAGGCACCATCGTCAACGGCGTGGGCGACACACCCAATCAGCACGATATTCTTACGGGTTCCACACCGGACGGACGCGCCTACAAGGACAGCGCGGATCACACCTGCGGCAACTGGACGAGCAACGCCGCGACCGGCATCGCGCAACTCGGACACTCCGACAAGCAGGGCGGCGGCAACGGCTCCTGGAACTCGGCGCATCCGAGCCGCGGCTGCAGCCAGGAGAATCTCGTGAGCACCGGCGGCGCAGGACTTCTTTATTGTTTTGTGGTGAATTAGAAATAAACGCTTCGCGGTGCGAGGTGCGGTGGTGCGAAGTGCGTGGTGCGGTGCGATGTGCGGAGTGCGCAGTGCGAAGTGCCGCACGACGCACTCGCACGCACGCGCACGCACCGCACCCCGCACGCCGCACGCCGCACTCCGCCCCGCACCTCCGCACGCCGCACTCCGCACCGCACTTCGCACCCCCGCACCTCGCACTGTCGCACTTTCCTGTAATCGTTCGCGGACGCTGACGTCCGTCCTATAGGTCACGTTTTCGCAAGATCCGAATATTTCCGCTGGCCTCGTGATTGCACGATGGCTGGAAACGATGCCTGTCGTTCGGCCTGCGATCGCGCGCGCGATTCTTCCTCTTTTTTTATTTCTCCTCCTCTCGAATATCAGTTGTGACAAAAGTACGACAACGCCATCGTCGGCGCCCGCTGCGCCGACGATGACGGAAGATTATTCAGGGACGCTCAAGGTGGGCGGCGTTGGGTTCTACTCGTTCTCTCTCGTTCAAGCCGGAACGATCAACCTCACGCTGAACAGCATCGGCGGCGACCCGGCGTCCGCGATCATGATCGGTCTCGGCATCGGCGTCCCCTCCGGCAGCGACTGCGCGACGACCAACACCGTCACCGTGGCGCCAGGAACGGCGGTGGCGGCGACCGGGTCGTATCCGGTCGGCGTGTATTGCGCCCGCGTCTACGACGTCGGCAACCTCACGGACGCGACGACGTTCGACCTGACCATTGCTCATCCTTGATGCCTCGATATTTTTCGCGCATTGCGCTCGTTGTGTTTGTTCCCGTCGCTGCGCTCGTCGCCGCATGCGGGAACAATCCCGTTTCGCCCTCGACCACGACCACTGCGACAGACGATCGAATATTTCTCCGGCACGCTGCCGCCGGATACGCCGCAGTTCTATTCGTTCACGTCCTCAGTGGGCGGTACGACGGACATTACCCTCATCAGCCTGCGTCCGCCCGGCGTGGTCACCGAGACCCTCTCGGATGTCGTGGCGCTGGGCCTGGGTACTCCCGCCGGAACGGGCTGCGCGGTCGCCACGTCGGTGAATGCCGCGCCCGGCCTGATCGCCCAGCTCTCGACCGCGACGACGGCGACCACGTACTGCGTCGACATCCGCAACGCCGGCACGCTCACCGGTTCGGCGGATTTCACGATTCGCATCCTGCATCCGTGACCGAGTGACGCGAACACACCTGATGCCATGATCAGATCCCGCCGCCTTTCGATCGTCGTCCTCCTCTTCGCCGTCAGCCGCCGCTGCGTGCGCAGGCAACACGACGACGACACCGACGACCACCACGACGCCGACGACCACGACCCCGCCGCCGCTCGTCTACCCAGCCACCAGCACGCTGACGACGCAGTTGTTCGTCGATGGGGCGGTCTCGCGCACGTTCACGACCAGCAAGGCGGGGACGGTAAGCGTGACGCTGTCGCGCGCGGGCGCGGACGGCACGATGGTCGGCCTCGGTGTCGGCATCCCGCAGGGCGCGCTGGCGTCGTGCACCCTGGCGACGTCTATTACGACGGCGGCCAGTTCAACGCCGCAGTTCAACGTGCCGGTCGATACCGGCTCGTACTGCGTCACGGTCTACGACGTCGGCACCCTGACCGACACCATCACCTTCGATCTCACGATCGTCTACCCGTAGTCTTGTAAACTGTCGGGATGTCAGAGACGTCCCAGCCGCGCCAACCCGTTCACACGGTCTACGGCGGCGCGCACCTGTTTTCAGCAGATATCGCGCAGAAGCTCGGCGCGGCCGCGCTCAAGGCGCTCGACGAGTACGCGCCAACCCCGCCGGCGCTGGCGCAGGCCCTCGGGCTCGACCTCGCGCTCGCCGACCGCATTCATCCGCGCATCGTCGACAAGTTGAAGCGCGAGCCGGTCGAGGACTTCCGCATCGATTTCGAGGACGGCTTCGGCACGCGGCCCGACGCAGAGGAGGATCACTTTGCGCGGCTCGCGGCGGACGCAGTCGCCGACGGTCTCGCCGCCGGCACATTGCCGCCGGGCATCGGCATCCGCATCAAGACGCTCAGCGCCGAGTTGTCGTCGCGCAGCCTGCGAACGCTCGACCTGTTCCTCACGCGCCTGCTCGAACGAACCCACGGATCGCTGCCCGCGAACTTCGCGATCACGCTGCCGAAGATCACCGCGCCGGCCGAAGTCGCCGACGCTGGCATCGTGGTGCGACGGGTTCGAGCGCGCTCATGGATTGGCAGCCGGCTCGCTGCGCATCGAGCTGATGGTCGAGACCACGCAGTCGATCTTCGCGGCCGATGGAACGATCGCACTGCCCCGGCTCGTCGCCGAGGGCCGCGGCCGCGTCGTCGGCGCTCATTTCGGGACCTACGACTACACGGCGGCGCTGTCGATTACCGCCGCCCATCAGCACATGGCGCATCCCGCCTGCGATTTTGCCAAGCACGTGATGCAGGTCGCGCTCGCCGGAACGCCGGTGCATCTCTCGGACGGCGCCACCAACATCATGCCGGTCGGTCCGCATCGCGCGCCGGCGAACCAGGCGCTGTCCGACGACCAGCGGCGCGAAAACACCGAGGTGGTCCATCGCGCCTGGCGGCTGCACGCCGAGCACATCCGGCACTCGCTGATCGGCGGCTTTTACCAGGGTTGGGATCTGCATCCTGCCCAGTTGCCGACGCGATACGCCGCGGTCTATGCGTTCTTCCTCGAGGGGCTCGCCCCGGCGTCGGAGCGGCTGCGCAATTTCGTCGCCAAGGCCGCCCAGGCGACGCTGGTCGGCGATGTGTTCGACGATGCCGCGACCGGACAGGGACTGTTGAATTTTTTCCTGCGCGCGGTGAATTGCGGCGCCATCGCAGAAGAAGAAGGCATGGCGCTGAGCGGTTTGACGCTCGATGAGTTGCGCGGCCGGTCGTTCGTCAGGATCCTGGCCAACCGGCGCGCCGGATCTACCGCCTGACGGTCGCTTCGATCAATCCGTACGGCTGGTCGGTCGCCACGAACACCTGATTGGGGTTGTCCAGGCCGAATGGCTTGAGATCCACCAGCAGGTGGTGACGGTTCGGAAGGCTCAGCGTCACCTCGGTGATGTCCGCGCACACGGCCAGCGCGCGCTCGGCCATGGCATAGAGCGTGTGCTGGACCGACCGGCTGTCGTGTGCGGCGAAGGTTTCGATCAGGGCCTGCCGGATCCGTTCGCGGGCCGCGAAGTCCTGCGAGCCATCGCGGTAGCGCCAGGTTGCGGTGACCGATGTCGCGAGGATGCGATCGTCGGTCTCGGGCAAGGTCGTGAAGCGATCGCGCGGAAATCCTGAGAACGACGAATCCGTGGTCTTGAGCAGGACGAGATTCGTCAGGCCGGACACGATGTCCGCTTTGACGCCGTCGCACACCACGGTGGCGGTCCACTGCTCGCCGCCCGGCTGCAGGAACGCATGCGGATGCGGACGGCCATCGACGTTCACCCGCTCCCAGCGATGCTCGACGGCTGAAATCCGCGCGACTGACACCGCGTCCTCGGCCGCGAAGTGGCGCGCCAGGCGTTCGGCGAACGCCTCCACGTGCACGACGTCGTCCTGCCGCGCCGTCGCGTAGACCGTGTTCTTCATCGTGTCGGTGGCGAGGCAGGAGGCGTTGTCGCCGTCGGTGTACACGCGATCGAAGGCGCCCTCGAGCTGAACGTCAATGGTCAGGTCGATCAGTTCGTGCGGTTCGCGATCGCGCCGGACCTTGACCAGCCGTATACGCGATTTGCCGTATCTGTTGGATAGCAGTGATGTCATCTTTTCTTCACTGGCCGCGGGGCCCCACCCCCGCGGCGAACTGACGCCACGCTCACCGATTCACTGGCCCGGGGCCCCACGCGATTTGACACGATGCTCGGCCTCGGATGTTGTCCTCGGCCTCGCATGGCCGCAGGCGCTCACTTCTTCTTTTATTCACTGGCGCCGGGGCCCCACCCCCGGCGCGAACTGACGCCGATGCCTCGCCTCGGATTTACTTGTCTTCGGCTCCGCGTGGCCGCAGGCGCTCCCTTTCTTCCTACCGCCTACCTGCCCTACCCGCCCTACCTGCGCCCTACCCGCCCCAGTTCACACTCCTCGGTACGTCGAGTATCCGAAGGGGCTGATGAGCAACGGCACATGCACGTTCCCCGTGTGCCCGTCGTCTTCATCGACCTTGAACATCACCTGCACCTCGGGAAAGAACGAGCGTACCTCGCGGTAATAGGTGCCGGTGTCGAAGGTGAGGCGGTAGACGCCGGGGCCGACCGTGACGTTGGTGGTCAGCGACGTCAAGCGGCCCTGCGCGTCGGTGTGTCCGCTCGCGATGCGGGTCCAGTCGCTGCCCTTGTGCATTTCAAGGACGACGCCCATGCCAACTGCGGGACCGCCGAGCGCCGTATCGAGGACGTGTGTGGTGATCATGCGAGAAGCTTCGCCAGCCGGAGATCGGTGATCTTCCGCTGCTCGTCGGCAGCGATTTGCAATTCGTCGCCTGGTTCGTTGCGCAGCCGGCGTTCGAGCTGTTCCAGGATATCGGTCGCCGACTTGCCGGTCGCGCAAATGAGAAACGTGTAGCCGAAACGCCGTTCGTACTCGTGATTCAGCTGTGTCAGCCGCTGCCTGACATCATCGGCCATCGCGGCGGCCTGCGCCTGTTCCTGCGCCGACCATGCCGAACCGGGACGATCGCCGATGCGCGGGTGCGCGGCAAACGCCTCGAGCCAGTCGGCAGCCGCGAGCGACCACCAGACGCGCTGCGCCACGGCGGCCAGAACCTCGATGCTCGCAAACGGGCGCTCCGCGGACATCAGGCGCGCCCACCGCATCGACCCGCAGCAGCGCGACAGCTCGCCCTCGGCGCGCGCCTCCGGCAGTCGATTGAGCTCGACCAGCGTCACGCGGGTCGTCCGAAGAGACGAAGCCGGGCGACGCCGCCGTCCGGAAAAATATTGAAGCGAACGTAGGTGACGTCCGGTATCCGCGCCAGTTCTTCTTCGAAGATTCGCCGCGCATCCGGCTGCAGCCGGGTTTTTGGCAGGAGCTCGTGCCACACGACCTGCTCGCCGGCCGGATGGCGCGCCGGAATGACGCACCCTTCGAGGCTGCACGCGCCGGGCGCGTTGCCCTTGAAGTGACGGGTATCCACTTCGATCCGTTCGACGCAGCCGACCGCGCCAAGCCGGATGATCGTCCAGTCGTGACCGCCGCCGCGCCGGCGGCGCGTCTCCCATCCTTCGCCCATCGTGCGCGCGAGCCCGGGCATGATCAGGTTGTGACGGTGTCCGAAGAACATGTCGCTGCACGCGACGACCAGCCCGCCGTGCTCGGCGGCCGCGAGATCGACCTGTCCGCGCAGGCGCAGGCGCGCCCAGTCGGGCACCACTTCACCGTAGACGCGCAGCCGCGCCACGCCGCCATCCGGAAAGATCCGCAGCCGCACGTGTGACGAGCGTGGACCTTCCGCGACGGCGAAAATGTTGTGGGCGTCGCCCTTGAGCGGCGTCGGTGGCAGCACCTCGCGCCAGGCGATTTCGCCCCAGGCGGAACAGGCGTGATTCGGATCGTCACACACGTCGATCGCGCACGACTCCGGGTAGTTGCCTTTGAAATGCGCCGTGTCCACGTCGACGCCGCGCACGATTCCCGACGATCCGAGACGGATGACGCACCAGTCGTGCCCGGCATCGCGGCGCCGGCGCGTTTCCCACCCGTCCATCCACTTGCCGCGATCGGTATAGCGTTCCTCGTCCCAGCGCGGCGCCCGCGTCGAGATCAGCCGTTCCTTCTCGCCGAAGTATTCGTCGTTCGCCGCGACCACCGACGCGCCGAGCTGCTCCGACGCAAGATCGAGGAATTCGAGAAATGGCTCTTTCACAGCAGATGCCCTCGAGATGAAGCCACCAGTCCGCGGTGATCCCAGATACGTTCGCCGCGCAGATACGTGGCGCGCACCGCGCCACGCAGCGTCATGCCGTCGTACGGCGTCAGCTTGTGCCGCTGTTGCAGTCGCTCGCCCTTCACGTCCCACCTCATGTCCGGATCCCAGATCACCAGGTCCGCATCGCAGCCGGATCGAATCGCCCCTTTTGTTGCGCCAAGTCCCGCCAGGCCGGCCGGCATCTCACTCATCCACCGCGCGACATCGGCCGGCAGGAACCCGCGCGCCGAGGCGCCGGTCCACACCGCCGCCAGTGACACTTCGAGAGACGCGATGCCTCCCCACGCGGCCAGAAAGTCCCCCGAGCCAACCGCCTTCATGGCCGGCGGCGCCGGCGAGTGATCGCTCGCCACCAGGCGGCACACGCCGCTGCGGAGGCCTTGCCACAACGCATCGCGGTCGCCGGATCCGCGAATCGGCGGCGCACACTTGAAAGCGGTGGCGCCGTCCTGAATCCGATCGGCCACGAACGTCAGATAGTGAGGGCAAGTTTCCGCGGTGACGGTCAGGCCTCGCGTGCGCGCCTTCGATACGACGTCGAGCCCCGCCGCCGACGACACATGGACGATGTGCGTCGCGACATGATACTCGGCTGTCAGAGCGGCGATAAGTTCGATGGCGGCAACCTCGGCCGCAGCCGGCCGGGTCGCGAGAAAGGTCGTGTAGCTGCGGGGATCGCCGTCCGCGTCGCGCAGCAGACGTGGATCTTCGGCATGCACGAGGAGCGGCAAGCGTCCCTGCGCCGCGCGCGCGAGCACGGGCAGCGCGCGCCGGAGATCGTCTTCGCCGACCGACGGAAACTCGTCGACGCCTGACGGCGTGAGAAAGCACTTGAACCCGCGGACGCCCGCATCGGCGAGCGGCGCAATCGCGTCCGCGTTGCCGGGAACGATGCCGCCCCAGAACGCGACGTCCACGTGACAGCGTCCTCGCGCGGCGGCGCGCTTCGCCTCGAGCGCGCTCGACATCCGTCGTGGCTGGAATGCTGTTCAGCGGCATGTCCACGATCGTGGTGATGCCGCCGGCCGCGGCAGCGCGCGTGGCCGTGTCGAAGCCCTCCCAGTCCGTGCGGCCAGGCTCGTTGATGTGCACGTGCGAATCCACGAGACCGGGCATGACGACGAGATCGCCGGCGTCGACGATTTCGGCGTCGCCCGTGCCGCCCACGGCATCGAACGCGCGGACCTCGGAGATGACGCCGTGCTCGATGTGGAGGGAAGCCGGACGTTCGCCGTCCGGAAAGACGATGCGCCGGCCGCGCACGACCAGCATCAGCGCGCCCTGCGAGCCTTCCCGGCCCTGGTCTGCTGCCAGAACTCGGCGAGGAGATTGGCCGCGACGCGGCGGCGGTAGTCGGCGGTCGATCGGATGTCGTCGATCGGCGCGATGTCGCCCTGCAGAATCTGCTGGGCGGCTTCGATCGTCGCCCCCGAAGCCAGCGCGTGCTCGGTCCGGGTCAGTCGGACCACGGTCGGCGCCACGCTGCCCATGGCGATACGGGGAGATGTTCCGTCAACGCCGGCGATCACGACTTTGGAAATCGCCTGCGCCGCGCGGGTGCCGACTTTGCGGAACCACTGACGTCCTTGTATCGGCGCGATGTGCAGCGCGACGATGAGCTCGTCGGGACGGGCGACGGTTTTTCGATAGCCGGTGTAGAAGGACGAGAACGGGACGCGCCGCGTGCCGGCAGCGCTGGCCAGTTCCACGCTGGCGTCGGCGGCGGCCAGCACCGGCAGAGTGTCGCCCGCGGGCGACGCGTTCGCCACGTTGCCGCCGAGCGTGCCGCGATTCTGAATCTGCACGCCGCCGATTTCGCGCGCCGCCGCCGCGAGCATCGGCAGGCGGCGCCTGACGATCGCCGAGCGCTGAATCTCCGTGTATGTCGTGAGCGCGCCGATTCGAACCGTTCCCTCGCGCTGCGTGATGCCGCGCAGCGCGTCAAGGCGCCACAGATTCAGGAAGCGCGCCTGCTTCAGCGTCCCGAAGTTGAGCAGGACGTACAGGTCCGTGCAGCCGGCGACCGGCACGATCGATTCCTCGTCGCGCAGCATGCGAAGCGCGTCGGCGAGCGAGCGGGGATCCAGGAGGTGGCGATGAGAGACGATGCCCGGCATCAGCGGCGCCTGCCTGACGCGGGGCGGCGCGCCTTCGCGCGCGTGCGGGTGCGCGGTGGACGCGCCGGCCTTGCGAATCGATCGATAGATCGCCGAATAGCCTGTGCAGCGGCACAGGTTTCCAGCGAGTCCGGTCTGCATGGCCTGCTGGGTTGGCCGCGGACCGAGCGCGACCGCGGCCATGATCATGCCCGGCGTGCAGATGCCGCACTGCGCCCCGCCGAACTCCACGAACGCGCGCTGCAGCGGGTGACGTCCGTTCAGCCCTTCGATGGTCGTCACGCGCGCGGCATCGACGTGCGCGAACGGCACCAGGCAGGAATTGACCGGCGCGCCGTCCACGAGCACCGTGCAGGCGCCGCACTCGCCTTCGCCGCAGCCTTCCTTCGTGCCGGTCAGGTGACAGTCCTCGCGCAGCACGTCGAGCAGACGCTTCAGTGGATGGGCGGCGATGTCGGCGCGCTTGCCGTTGAGTGTGAATCGCATCTTTTCTGCACTGGCCGCCGCGCTTACTTTTCTTCACTGGCGCCGGGGCCCCACCCCCGGCGCGAACTGACGCCGACGCTCAGGCTCGGATTTACTTGTCCTCGCCTTCGCATGGCCGCAGGCGCTCCCGTTCTTACCTACCCGCCCTACCCGTACTTTTCTCCACCGGCCGCGGGGCCCCACCCCCGCGGCGAACTGACGCCGATGCTCCGCCTCGGATTTGCTTGTCCTCGGCGTCGCATGGCCGCAGGCGCTCCCCGTTCTTACCTACCCGCCCTACCCGCCCCCTATCTTCTTCTCCACTGGCGCCGGGGCCCCACCCCCGGCGCGAACTGACGCTGATGCCCCGCCTCAGATTCACTTGTCTTCGGCTCGGCATGGCCGCAGGCGCTCCCCGTTCTTACCTACCCGCCTTACCCGCCCTTACCCGCCCTACCTGTCTACTTTTCTTCACTGGCCGCGGGGCCCCACCCCCGCGGCGAACTGACGCCGATGCTCCGCCTCGGATTTGCTTGTCCTCGGCGTCGCATAGCCGCAGGCGCTCCCGTTCTACCTACCCGCCTTACCCGCCTTACCCGCCCTACCTGCCCTACCCGCCCTACCTGGCCTACCTGCCCCAGCCATGATTCGCTCCGGCGTCGCGGGGATCTCGCAGATATCCACGCCGGCATGGCGCAGCGCGTTCACGATCGCCGGCGCGGGACCGTCGATCGGCATTTCACCGACGCCTTTCGCGCCAAACGGTCCCAGCAGGTACGGGTTCTCGACGATCTCGACGTCAATCGGCGGCGTGTCGAGCGTGGTCGGGATGATGTAGTTGGTCAGCTGGTTGTTCGCCATCCGCCCGTCGCGCATCACCACTTCCTCGAGAAGCGCGTAGCCGATGCCTTGCGCCGATCCGCCTTCAATCTGTCCCTCGGCCAGCAGCGGATGAATGGCGCGCCCGATCTCGTGGACCGTCGTGAAGGCAAGCGGCCTCGCCTGCCAGGTGATCGGATCGACCTCGACTTCCGCCACGTCGCACGCCCAGCCGTAACTCTCGTACGCATCCCCTCGATACGTCACATCGTCCCATCTGATGTCGCCGGGTTTTTCGTACTGGGTCGTGATGACGAGCGGACCGTGCTTGCGCAGGTACTGGCGCGGCGTGAGCGAGCCGAGCTGCTTGCGCATGTCCCCGGCGGCCGCGCTGGAGCAGGCGGCCGACGATCAGGCAGGTGCGCGATGCGACGGTCGGGCCGCTATCGGGCACGACGAACGTGTCGGCGTCGTTGACGTCGACGCAGTCGTACGGCACGTCGAGACCGTCGGCCACGATCTGCGCGAGCATGGTGCGCGTCCCCTGGCCGATCTCGGTGCTGGCGACCAGGATCCTCGCGCCGCGCTCGGTCAGTTCGAGCGTGGCCCTCGAAGCGAGCTTGACCTCGCCGGATCCGGTGAATCCCGAGCCGTGAAAGAAGAGCGACAGCCCGATGCCGCGATTCGTGCCGCGCAGCGCGCGGCGCCGCGCCCTGAATTTCGTCCGCTTGACCGCGCGGCGCAGGACCGCCAGCGCACTGCAGTCCGGACCGAGCTGCTGCCCGGTCGCGGTCGTGTCACCCGGCCTGAGCGCGTTGATTTCGCGCAGGCGAACCGGGTCCATCTTCAGCGCGTCGGCGATGCGGTCCATGTGCACTTCGGATGCAAATTGCGTCTGCGGCGCACCGAAGCCGCGGAACGCGCCATTGGGCGGCGTATTGGTCATGGTCGCGCGGCCGCGGATGCGGACGTGGTCGCAGCGATACGGTCCGCTCGCGTGAATCAAGCCGCGGGACAGGACGACCGCGCTCAGGGTCGCATAGGCGCCGCCGTCGAAGGTCGCGTCGATGTCGATCGCCGTGATCTGTCCGTTCTTCCTGACGCCCGTGCGGTGACGAATGATCGCCGGGTGCCGCTTGGTCGTCGCCACGAGATCTTCCATGCGGTCGTAGACGAGTTTCACCGGCCGGCCTGATTTTCGCGCCAGCGAGCGCCGCGTGCCCGGCGATCATCGACGGATATTCCTCCTTGCCGCCAAATCCGCCGCCGGTTTCGGTTTGCACGACGCGGACTTTTTCCGCCGGCAGGTCGAGCAGCACCCGGAGGGCGCGGTGGACGTAGTACGGACACTGCATCGAACCGTACACGGTCATTCCGCCGCCCGGCTCCGGCACGGCCACGACGCCATTGGGCTCGATGTACAGCTGCTCCTGGTGGCCCGTGCGGTACTCGCCCTCGACGATCAGATCGGCGGCGGCCAGGCCCTCTTCGATGTCGCCTTTGTCGATCGCGATCTTCTTGAACGCGAGCGGCGACTGCTCGGGATCGTAGTTGGGCGTGTGTTCGCGATAGTCGATGTGGACGCTGGCGGCGTGCAGGCGATCCCGGTCGGCGTGCGCGAGGAGCAGGATCGGCTCCGCGGCGTGATCGAACCATACGCTCAACCAGACAGGGCTGGTCTTCGTCGATGAGCGCGATGAAGTTTTTGCCGGGGATGTCGCGGTGATCGACGATGGTGAAGCCGTCGCGGTCGAAGTCGAGACGGATATCAGCGATCTCGCCGGCGGGGATCGTCGATCGGATCGTGCGCGCGTGCAGGAGGTCCGGGAAGGAGAGGTCGTCGAGGTAACGCGCCCCGCCGGTAACTTTCGCGAAGCCCTCCTTGCGGAGAACGTTCGTGCCGACCGCGCGGCGCCGAGGCATGTTCGATTATATGCGGCCGCCCTCCGCTGCCACGAAATGTCACCGACGATCAGGGGTCAGATGGGTGTCTGACACCCATCTGACCCCGAATTTGCAGCAGTTAGCGTCGCGGCTGGCGAAATTTCAGGCGATCCTGAAGATCCCGGGTGTCAGATGGGTGTCTGACACCGCGGCAATTATTGGACGGTGACCTTGACGAGAGCGCTGGACCAGCAGCACACCTCGCCGCCGCCGCCGTTGCCGGAGAAGTCATTCGCCGTCAGCTGCAGGTAATACTCGCCGGCCTGCTTGAATTTCGCCGTCACGGTCGCCTTGCCGGTGAACGGCTGATCCACGCCGCCGCCCGCCAGGACCTCGAGCTTCGGCTTCGCGTTGTCGAACGTCACCGTCCGCCGGACCGCGGAACTGCGACCACGTGATCGTCGCCGGCGCCGGCACGTTGCGCAGCGGCGCATTCGTCCCGCTCGTGTACTTCGCATCGTCCTGAATCCAGACCGGCAGCGCCAGCCCGGACGCCACGGTCGCGGTCTTGGCAACCGCCGTGGCGACCGACGAGAGCGGCCCCTGAATCCCCGGCGCCTTCTCGTCGAACAGGTGAATGACCGGCGGCGTGTTCCCGACCGCCGCGTCCTTGAACGGGCTGATGTTGTAATCGGGAGGCGTCCGCAGCGGGATCGCGGTGGTGATGCCGTTGACGATGATCGTCCAGGTCAGGCGCTGCTCTTTGCGTGAATGCCTTCGGCACCGTGATCGTGAAGACCCCGGTCTGCCGCCCCTTCAGGAAATGCGTCGGCTGACCCATGTCCGGCCCGCCCGGCTCGATCCGGTTGTTCGGCCCGATCGGCACGTCCATGTCGCGGTTGATGTTGCGGTTGTAGTAGCCGACGAGAAAGACGTGGGTGCCGTCCGGATTGTCGTACCAGCCTTCGTAGGCCCCGGTGATGCTCGTGCCGAATCCCTTGGCGGGAGCGTCAGGCAGACCTTGCTGAGCGGCGAGCACAGCGCCGCCGGCGAGAACGGTGGCCGCACACAGGCCGCCGAGTATCAAGCGATTCATTTGGAACACTCTCTTGTATGAGGAACATCTGCGGCGGCGCCGCGGATGAAAACGGGCCTGAAATAACAGTCGGGAAGCAGGCCGTAGCGCTGCTTCCCGACTCGAACCATCGATCGGAATTCCGCGGAACCAGCCTACTGCTGCTGATTCTGGGTCGTCGTCGCCGGCTTCTTGTGCTCGGCCAGCCACTGCGTGTATTCCGCGTCGCTCAAGTACACCACGTTCATCCAGGCGTGCGCCATCTCGTCGACCGTGCGGTCGCCGTAGCCGACCCACTGATCCGGATCCGGGTTGTTCTTGTTCGCCTTCGTGTTGTCGTAATACGCGCTCACGTGGATGATCGTCCCCTTCGGGAACGCCGGCGCCGCATCGTCCGCGAAGATGTAGTTCGTCATCCAGTTGAAGTTGAAGTTGTCGACGTAGCTGATGATCTGCGTCTCGCCGGTCGGGAGAATCGCCTCGACCTGCATCGCCTTGCCGCGCAGATGGAAGTGCGGCTGGAAGTTGGTGATGAGCGTGTTCTCCTTCAGCACCGTGAAGCCTTCGGTGTGCGCGATGGAGTTGGGCGGAATGTCGAGCGGCGGCGCGCCGGGCTGGCGGCGGATGCCGCTGAAGCCCACGAGGTAGCTGCGCTTGGTCGGCTCCTGGCCCTTCGGATAGAACCACAGGCCGATTTCCGAACCGCCCGTGATCTCTTCGCCCACCGCGTGAATGTGCTCGTCCCAGGAGATCTTCTCGCCCGGCATCACGAGCTTGCCCGTGCCTTCGCGGTAACGGTCGTAGCCCTTACCGATCGCCCATTCCATCAGCTGCGGACGGCGATTGACCAGGTCGTCCGGATCCGACGCGCCACCGCGCGGGCTGCCGATGCCCGTGTTCACGGACTGCACGTTCTCCGGGCTGAGGACCTGATACGCGATCGAGTGATGAATGATCTTGCGGGCCTTGAGATTGGTCGGACGGATTTCCACCATGCGGACCCAGCGCGGCTCCGTGACGGGGATGTCGCTCATCGGGCGCCACCACTCGTCCTGGTGAACCGCCGCCATCGTCATCTCCTCGGAGCGTGATGACGAGATCGGGCAGGTCCGAAGCCGTCCTTCACCGCCGTCCACTCGTTGTCGGTCTGGAGCGGCTTGGCCGGCGGCATGTCCTTGGGATCGCCCTGGACGGCGCCCTGGTCGACCCATTTGACGATCGTGTCGACCTGCTCATCGGTGAGCGAGATGTCGTTCTTGAATTTCTGCACGCCGACCGAGCGGTCGATGTGCCAGGGCGGCATCTGACGCGCGGCGACGCGGTCCTTGATCGAACGGGCCCAGGGACGCGATTCCTGGTAGCTGATCAGTGACATCGGCGCAATCGAGCCAGGCTGATGGCACGACTGGCACTTCTCCTGGAAAATCGGCGCGACGTCCTTCGAGAACGTGACCGCCTTCGGCGCGTCGGCTGCGACCGCCAATCCCGTAGCTATGAAAACTGCGCCAACCGTCAGCGCGCCTGTCGGAATGATCCGAAACCCAGTCATGAGCGCCCTCCTGAACCCGACCAGCGACATCCGTGCCCGAACCTACACAGGCGCGGACGAAAATGACAAAAACTCCCCTTATTTATAGCACGTACAGGTGTTACGAGCCTGTGTTTATTGTCGCGGATCGTCTCAATCGGACCCGCTCGGCAGGCCCTACAGTCCAGCCGCTGCGCGCTGCTGGGCCAGCACCGATCGGAAGATGCCCTCGGCAATATCAATCTCGGCCTTGTAGCCGGCCGGGTCGATGAACGGGTTGGCGCCGCTGCCGATTTTGGGGAACTTCTCGGCAAGGTTGTACATCGCCGGATGCGAGCCCAGCGGAACGTCGCAGGGCAGCGACCGCATGACTTTGAACGCGCGTTCGAACTCGTCGGCAATCTGCGGCACGGTCTTGTTGTTGACCAGCACGAAGCCCGGGTTCACCCCGACGCTGCCGATGATGACGACATCGTAGGTGCGGCCGCCCTCCTGAGCCTTCAGCGTCCAGGTCGTGCAGCCGCGTGTATGGCCGGGCGTCAGGTGCGCCACCAGCGTCGTCCCGCCGAGCGTCACCTCCTCGCCGTCGTGCAGCACCTTGTCGATCGGATGCGGCTTACCGCCCGGGCGCATGGCTTCGAGGGCCGGAACGTCTTCCGGCCATCGCCATCACCTGGCCGCCGCTCAAGGTCTTCGCCAGCGCGTCGCCTTCCATGTGGTCGCCGTGCGCATGGCTGCCGAGGATGATCTTCACGTCCGTGAACTTGAACCCAAGCTTTTCGACCGAATCCTTGATGGTCGGCACGTCCTGTTCGTAGGCCGTATTGATGAGGATATGCCCCTGCGGGGTCGTCACCAGAAAGGAAGACAGGCTTCGTGTCCCAACGTAGTAGACGTTCCCGATGATCTTGTGGGGCGGAAACTGCGTGTGCTGGTCGCTCGGCGACCCCACATTCCTTTGAAACAGCTCCTGCTGCGTCCAGACGCGCGCGGGCGCTTGCCCGGCCGGCGCGCCGGCGAGTGCCACGGTGAGAAGGGCGGCAGTCAAAAGGGCGGTTTTCATCGGCGCATTATCGCCGGATTTCACCACCCCGTCACCCGCCGGTCATTGAGATACGCGTCCCCGCACGGCACCATGGCGTTCGTGCGTCGGGACACTTCTGCGTCAGCATGGAAAGGACCCGTTGTGCCGTACTCGGATTACGAGACTGTCGCCTCCGCCCGCTCTGCCACCCAGGCTTCGCCCTATCGTGTCGCGGCGCTGTTGATCGTCGTGAAGCTCGCGCTCGTCGCACCGCTCGTCGCCGGACTGGTCTGGAGTCTCGCCCGGTCTTGATGCCCGACCGACGGGCCGGTATCATCCCGGCATGGTCGGGCGCACCATCGGCAAATACCGCATCGTCGAGCAAATCGGCCGCGGCGGGATGGGCACGGTCTACAAGGCGATCGACGAAACGCTCGATCGCCGCGTCGCGATCAAGATTCTCAACGCCGACCTGATCGATCAGGAAGCGGTCGAGCGCTTCCGCCGCGAGGCCATGACCCTCGCGAAGCTGAATCACGGCCGGATCGGCGCCATCCACGAATTGACCCGCGACGGGCACGACCTCCTGATGGTGATGGAGTTTCTCGAGGGCGAAACCTTCGAGAAACTGATCGAGCACGGCCCGATGGAGATTCCGCGCGCGGTCATGCTGTGCGAGCAGGTGCTCGACGCGCTCCAGTACGCCCACAGCGCCGGCGTCATCCACCGCGATCTGAAGCCCGCCAACGTCATGCTGACGCCGTCCGGCGACGTCAAGGTGATGGACTTCGGCATCGCCCGCGTCCAGGGCAGCGAGCACCTGACGACCAATGGCTTCATGGTCGGCACGCCCGCGTACATGGCGCCCGAACAGGTCCGCGGCGAGGAAGTGGACCCGCGGATGGATCTCTACGCCATCGCGGTCGTCCTCTATCGGATGCTGACGCACCGCCTGCCGTTCACCGGCGACACGGCGATCGCGATGATCCACTCGCAATTGAACAATTCGCCGACGCCGCCGCGCCAGTTCCGTGCGGATCTTCCTGACTGGCTCGTGTCCGTCATCGATCGCGGGCTGGCAAAAACGCCCGCCGACCGGTTTCAGACCGCGTCGGAGTTCCGCGCGGCGCTCGATGCCGGCCTGACCGGCCGCCGCCCGATCCCGATGCCAGGCGAAGCCGAAACCATCGGACCGATACTGACGCCGCCCTCCATGCGCGTGCCGATCCCGGCATCGCCGGCCGCTCCCGTCTCGGCCGTCGCTTCAGCAGTCAGGGGCCCGCAGACCAGCACGGCTCCGCCTCCGGTACCGGCCGTGCCACCGCTCGCGCAGCCGACCGTGACGCTTCGCGCGCCGCACCTGGCGACGGCGGGCGCCCTGGTCGCCGCGCTGGTCATCGGCATCGGCGTCCTCGCGTTCATGGCGCTGCGCCGGCCGGCGACGACTGTCGTGGCGCCACCCGCGGAGCAGGCGACGGCCGACGCCACGGCGGCGCCCACCAGCCCCGCACCGGCGACTGACCCGGCGGCTACGCCGGCACCACGCCGTCAACAACCGACCCCGCGGCGACCACGCCGGCAACGACACCGCCTCCGGCCACGACGACGAATACGCCGTCCGCGACACCGCCGCCTGCTGCGTGCAAGTGCAGCGGCCGCAGGCTCGGCGCCGAACGTCCGCGAGCGCGGCGACGCGCGGCAACCGCGCCGGGCGCGCCAGGCGCACGCGGAACGACGACGACCGCGCGCGGAACCGCGGTCACGCCGAACGGCGGAGACGGCACGGTTGCCGGCGCGGCACGAGGGACGCCGGCCGCACCGCCTCCACCTGCAGCGCCGGCGGCGGCCAGTGCTCCGACTGAGAATTTTGGTGATGTTCGCGCGATGGTCGTCGAATCGGGCAAAGGACGCGAGGTGGACGCGCTCCTCAGCCTCGAACCCGGCACGCTGGTCGTGCGGGCGAAAAACGACGGATCGCTGATGCGCTCGATGCCGTACTCGTCGATCCTCGCCGCGACCTACGCGCGAGCGAAGCGTCCCCGCAGCCAGCCGAATCCGGGAATGGCGGAAGTGCCCGAGAACCTCGGAGGAGGCGGCATGTTCGGCTCAGCGCGCCATTGGCTGACCCTTCAAGCACCGGCCGAGTTCCTGATTATCCGACTCGAAGACCGGAACGTCGTCCGCGTGCTCAACTCGATCGAGGCGCGGACCGGCAGCAAAGTGATCCGGCCGACGCCCGAGTAGCCGCCTCTATTCGCTGGTGCGATTCCGTCCGCCTTCCTTCGCGCGATACAACGCCGAATCGGCGCGCTTCACGAGATCCGGCCAGCGTTTCGTAGGCCCGGCGCGTCGTCACACCAATGGACACGGTGATCGCCGGCAGCGCACCGTTGACGCCGTCGGATGGGATCGCCGGCCCGCTCTCCACGGCCAGCCTCAGGCGCTCGGCCACCGCGGTCGCAGACGTGACGTCGATGCCCGGCAACAGCACCGCGAACTCTTCTCCGCCGTACCGCGCCAGCAGATCCTGCGGCCTGAGCGTCGCCGACAACGTCTGGGCCACGCGCGACAGCACGGCGTCTCCGACCAGGTGGCCGTGCTCGTCGTTCACCAGCTTGAAGTGATCCAGATCGATCATCAGCAGCGACACCGGCTGGTCCGTCCGGGCCGCGCGATCGAGCTGCCGCGCAAACGCATCGTCGAGCCACCGCCGGTTGCGGAGGCCGGTCAGGCCATCCACGGTCGCGATGCGCTCGAAATACCGTTGCAGCCGGCTCGATTCGCCCAGCACCTCATCGTCGTGCCGGACGCGTCCCGCGAGCAGGCGCAGCAGGTTTCTCGCGACGTCCGCTGACGCATCGATCAGTTCCCACAGCTGCTGGCGGTCGAACGACAGCACGACGGTGGATTCTTCGGCGATGACGTCGGCCGACACCGGCTGGCCATCGAGGATGGAAATCTCGCCGACACAGTCGCCCGGTTCGAGAAGAACGTGAGCGACATCGGTGCCGGGCACCCGCACGCTGACGGTCCCCGAGAGCACGACATACAGACGTTGATTCTGGGAACCGGCACTCAGCAGTTTTTCTTTTGGCGAGAGCAGCCGCGATTCGCTGCGCGCGGCAATCGAGGACACGAGCACGGGTGACACACCGCGAAACAAGGGCGAACGGACGAGCGTATGCTGAACGTCTTCGTCGATCATCGGTTGGTGGGGATCCACGTGGCGCGCCGGGGACAAATTGTAGACTCAACGCGTCCAATGAACGAGGAAGGGAGTCCACCGTGTCCATCAGGCCCGTCAAGCGGATCATCCAGTCGAAGCCAACGATCGAAGGCGCCGGCGTCAAGTTGCGCCGCGCGTTCGGGTTCGGCGACACGCAGGACTACGACCCGTTCCTGCTGCTCGACGACTTTCGCAACGATCGTCCGTCGGACTACCTGGCGGGATTTCCCTGGCATCCCCACCGCGGGATCGAAACGATTACGTATGTCCTCGCCGGCACCGTCGACCACGGCGACAGCCTCGGCAACCACGGAACCCTGGGCGCGGGCGACGTGCAGTGGATGACCGCGGGCAGCGGCATCCTCCACCAGGAGATGCCGAAAGGCGATCACCAGGGACACATGCACGGCTTCCAGCTCTGGGCGAATCTCCCCTCGTCGCTGAAGATGACGACGCCGCGTTACCAGGACGTCGCGGGCAAGGACATTCCTGAAGTCGTGGACGACGACGGCACGCGGGTGCGGGTGGTGTGCGGCGATTTCTGGGGCGCGAAGGGTCCGGTGGAAGGGGTCGCGGCGGATCCGCGATATCTCGACATCTCGGTGCCGCCCGGTGTGCGCAAGACGCTGCCGGTCGAAACGACCCGTCACGCGTTCGCCTATGTGTTCGCCGGCTCCGGTCAGTTCCGCGATGCCTCTGATCCGCGCGCGGTTCGTCGCGAAGACGAGAACGACAGCGGCGGCTACGTCACCGATGAAGCCGGCAATCGATCGCTGGTGCTGTTCGATCGCGGCGACGAGATCACGGTGCAGGCCGGCGACGAGGGCATCCGGTTCCTGCTGGTGTCGGGCAAGCCGATTGAGGAACCGGTCGCGTGGTACGGGCCGATCGTCATGAACACCCAGGAGGAACTGCAGCAGGCGTTTGCCGAGTTCCGCAACGGCACGTTCATCAAGACGCGCGGCGCGCGGTAGCGTCGGGATCGTCTAGCGGTTGGCGCCCATCTGCGCGGTCAGGCGCTTGACCGCCCGGCTGACCGCCATGCGCGCGGCGTCGACGGTGCGCATGCCGAAGCGCTGCGCGATTTCCGCGACGCTCCACTGCGCTTCGACGCGGGCGACGATCAGCTCGCGATCCTTCGGCTCGAGATGCGAGAGCGCCTGGCAGTAGCGATCGTACGCTTCGGCCTTGATCGCGCTCTCGAGCGGCGACGTGTGATCGGACGGATGATCGTCGGGCAGTTCGACCGGCGGCGCGTGACGGCCGATCTTCCTGACCTCGTCGCGAATCCGGTTGATCACCGACTGGCGGAGGTAGCCCTGCATCGCGCCGACGTGGCGCGGTTCGAACAGATCGATGCGCCGCAGCAGATTGAGCGCGGCGTCCTGCACGAGATCGTTGGTGTCGAGCGAGCCGCGCGCGGCGACCGGCAGCTGGCCGTGCGCCCAGCGCTTGAGCGGCGGCAGGCAGCGCTCGAGGAGCGCCTCGGTTGCCATGCGATCGCCGGCGCGCGCGCGCACGACGAGCTCCAGCGTCGGCTCGTCGCTCAGCAGATACGCCTCATCGGCGCGTCCGCCGGCAGCCGGCGCGTGTGGCGCGTCGTGGTCTTCACTTGGCTCGTCAGTTCGGTCTGCCACTGCGGAGTTCATGGCGATCATAACGTCTCCCGGCCCGTCACATAGGACAAACTCACGAATTTTGCAGTTGTGAAGGTATAACGTTGCTGACACGCGGCCCGAACATGGGGGCCGGGGAAACCGTGCAGGTGGTTGGCAAAACCGTTTCTCACTATCGCATCACGGGCCGGCTCGGCATCGGCGGCATGGGCGTCGTCTACGACGCGGAGGATCAGCGTCTCCCACGCCGTGTCGCGCTGAAATTCCTCTCCGATGAGCTGGCATCGAACCCTGACGCCACGCGCCGGCTTCGGCGCGAGGCGAACATCCTCGCGCGGCTCAACCATACGAACATCTGCACCATCTACGAGATCGACGAGCACGACGGGAAACCGTTCATCGCGATGGAGCGCCTGGACGGCATGAATCTCAAGCTGCACATCGCGCGCACGCCGCTGCAGACGGCGGAGGTGCTCGACATCGCGTTGCAGATCAACGAGGCGCTCGACGTGGCGCACGGCACGGGCATCGTGCACCGCGACATCAAGCCGGGGAACATCTTTGTCGGCGCCAACGGCCAGGTGAAGGTGCTCGATTTCGGCATGGCGCGCTCGTTCTCGCGCGAAGATCCGGCCAGCACGGACGGCTCGACCATTCCAGGACGGCCGATTGGAACCGCCAACTACATGGCGCCCGAGCGGATCCTGCAGCTGCCGCTCGACGCGCGCTGCGATCTGTTCTCGCTGGGCGTGGTGATGTACGAGATGGCGACCGGGCGGCTGCCGTTTGCGGGAGCGACGCCGGGCGAAACGGTGACGAATATCCTCGAGAACGAGCCGACGCCGCTCTGCAAGCTGTCGCCGCAGCATCCCGCCGCAACTCGAGCAGCTGGTCTCGCGCCTGACAGCAAAAAGCGCCGCCGATCGCTATGAATCGGCGGCGCGCGTTCGCGGTGAGCTGCTGGCCATCAGAGATCGATCGTCCGCATCCCGAGTGGGACGCGTCCTCGGCCGGCTCCGCGGCAAGCGTCAGTAGTTATTTCTTCTTCTTGCCGGCAGTGGTCTTGCCAGGAGGCTGCGACGGCCACATGATCCGAATCTGATCCACCTGCCCGGTCTTGCAATCCATGTTGCCCGGCTCGATGGGCAGGGCGAAGACAATCTTGTCGCCTGCCGGAGCATTGGCTGCTCTCAACACACCGGCGAGGAATCGTGCGCGCGCCTTCTCATCTTTGGGCAGCTTGATCGCGATGGTATACGCCTTGCCATCGGGCGTTTCCGCGATCCCTTCCTGGTGCACCACGGTGCCCTCCTGATCGCTCCGCACCGTGCGCGGCCGCGCGTTCCGCACATCGACGTTCCACCTCACGCTGGTGTCGCCGCCAACGCCAATCTCGTCTTCGCCGAAATTTGCCATCGCGCCCTCCTGCCGGCGATCAGGCCGGCGTGCATTGCTTCGCTATCGTGTCTCGGAACTGGACCTGGACCTTCCAGTTCATAACGAGGTTACTGCTGAATCCGAACAGGCCCCCGGAGAATATCGCCGATGTCAAGGCGCGCGCTGAAACCATCGCGCGACGCGGCCGGCAACGCGCCCTGCAGCGCAACGATCAGCGTGCGCGCATGTTCCTGCCGTTCCGCCCCGCCGGCGAGTCCCTGGCGCGACAGCGCTGCGCCGCGCCAGTATTCGGCCTGCGCGCGCAACTCCGGCCCGATGGTCACCTCCGCGCTGTCGTCCGGAATTTTCGACAACACGTCGGACGCGTCCTTCGCCATGCCCTCGAGGAGATCGAGCCGCGCGATCTGCGTGCGGCAGCGCGCTTCGATCGGCAGGTGCCCGCTCCGCGTCGCGATCGCGCAGCCCCTCGTCGAGATCGCGGCGCGCCGCCGCGCGATTGCCGGCCTCGGCGTTCAGCAGGCCGCGCGTGCAGTAGGCCTCCGCGATGGCGATGTTGGGCAGCGGATCGCTCCACGCGGCGATCGCCGCATCGAAATGAGCGCGCGCGTCCGCGATGGCCTTCTGCTCGTACGCCAGCTGCCCGAACCCGGCGTGGACCGCGGGCAGCAAGCCGTCGCGCTGCCCGGCGTTGATCTGCTCGACAGCGGTGGCGAGCGCCTGGCGCGCGCCGTTGAAATCCGCCAGCGCCGTCAGCACGCGGCCGTAGGCGATGTGGCCGTCGGCCTGCTCCACCGTCGGCGACGCCTCGAACAGCCGCTCGAGCGTCTCGCGGGCGCGCGCGTACTCGCTCGCCTGAAAATCCACCAGCGCCAGCGTGACGCTGAGGCTGTCGCGCTGGTCGCGCAGATCGTTCTTCGTCGCCACCTCGGAGGCGACCTGCAGGAGACGCCGGGCTTCGGCGACGCGGCCGGCGTGCCGATCGTTGTCCGCCTCGCTGTGCATCGCGATCAGCTGAAAGTCCACGTGACCGAGCCGCTCGAGATTCACGCGGGCATTGGCGAGCGTGCGCCGTGCCGCGTCGAGATCGTCGCCGTAATCGATCTTGAGACCGGCCTCGTTCACGTCGGCTTCGGCGACGCGGCGTTCGTCCTTGAGCTGGACGAACACGTCGCGGCTGCGGCGGAAGAACTCCATGCCGCGCGTCGGATGGCCGAGCCGTTCGCTCGTCGCGCCGAGATTCATGAGCGCGGTGCCTTCGGTCAGCCGGTTGCCGACTGCGCCGGCCGCGGTCGCGGCCGTTTCGAACAGCTCCGCGGCGTCGCGAATGCGGTTCGACGAGTAGGCGACCAGCGCCTGATAGAACACCGCGCGACTGAGGTTGTACGGCTGGTTCAGCGCCGTCGATGATGCCGCGGGCCGCATCGATATTCTTCCGCGCGTCGGCGAGGTGCTCGCCGCCCTGCTCGCGCTCGGCCTCGCCCAGGCACTGCAGCGCCTGCGCCTCGCCGCTCTTCATGCCCAGCGCGCGGTAGCGTTCGATGGCCAGCTGCGCTTCCTTTTCGGCGAGCGGATGATCGTCGACGCGCGTGTAGACCTGGCACAAATCGACGTGCGGCCGGATGTAGCTCGGATCGGCGTCGAGCACCTTGTGATACATCTCGACCGCGGCGGGATTCTGATCCTGCCGCCGCTTCATGAAATCGGCGAGTTCGGCGAGCGCCCACGGATCGTCCGGCTCGAGCTTCACGAGCTCGCGGTAGCTCGCGTCAGCGGCGGTCAGGTCGCCCTGGCTCTCCGCCAGGACCGCCAGCACGAAAGCCGTTTCCGACGCGGAGAGATTCCCGCCGACGCAGCGAGCGCGCGCGCTGGCCGGCCGCCACGGCTTCGTTCTGGCGATAGAGGATCAGCAGCACGCGGCTCAACCAGGCCTGCGTCAGCGCGTGCTGATCGTCGAGCGCTCAGCGATCGGTTGAACGCATCGAGCGCCGCCGAATACTCGAGTTGTTCGTAGGCATTCAACCCTTCTTCGAACGCGCGCGCCGCATCCGGCTCGCGGAAGCGGCTGGCGGTGGACCGCTGCTGGAACGAGCGGCCGGGTCCGTTGACCTTGAAGTGCTGCTGGATGCTGTCGGCCGCGGACGCGACCAGCCGCAACGCCGTCTGTTTCGACAGCGACGAGGTGATCGGCGTGGTCTCGTAACTCGCGACGGCGGTGCCGGTCGCCGCGTTGCGGATCTGGATCTCGACGAGCCACTTCGCGTCGCGGTCGCGATAGACGAGCGTCGGCACGGCGAGGAACGGCGCGCCGCTCTCGGTGGCGATCGCGTGAATGGCGTCGTTGCTGGACGGATCGCCGCTCGCGGCGAGGAACGGCCGGATCATTTCGACCAGCCGCAAGTACGGGACGACGCGGATGTTGGGCGACTCGCTGATCTCGTCGATCAGCGTTTGCGTCAGCGCCAGGCGATAGCGATCGAGGTCCGGGTCGCCGGTGTGATTGGCCACCGGCACGATCGCGACGCGAATGCGTTCCACCGGCCGGGTGATCCAGAAATAGCCGGCCGCCGCGGCCGCGAGCAGGACCAGGACAGCGATCGCGGCACGCAGCGGCGTCACGGTGCGGCGGATCCACGAACGGCGCGGCGCCGGCGGCGCGCGCCGCAGCACGCCAAGCGCCGGCACTTCCTCGGTCCGCAGTTCGAGCGGCACGGTGCGGCCAAGCAGCATGCGCAGATCGCGCGCCGGCTCGCGCGCGGTCTGAAATCGCTGCGCGGGATCCTTCTCGAGCGCTTTCAGGACGATGCGTTCGAGCGCGTCGGGAATATCGGGGCGCGCGTTGCGCAGCGACGGCAGCGGCTCGTGCTTGATCGCGTGAAAGGTCGCTTCCGGATACGGACCGCGGAACGGCGGCGCGCCGGTCAGCATCTCGAACATCACGATGCCGAGGGCCCAGACGTCGCTCCGCGCGTCCGCCTCTTCGCCGCGCGCCTGCTCGGGCGACATGTAGGCGACTGTCCCGATCGTCGTTCCCGGAATCGTCAACTGCAGGGCGTCCGCGAACTTCGCGAGGCCGAAGTCCAGGATCTTGACGCCGTCGTCGGTGACGATGAGATTCCCCGGTTTGACGTCGCGGTGCACGACGCCCTGGGCGTGCGCCTTGGCGAGCCCCTCGGCGATCTCGCAGCCGATTTCGATCGCCTCGGGAATCTGGAAGGCGCCCTGGTCGAGCCGCTGCTTCAGCGTCTCGCCTTCGTAGTACGCCATGACGATGAACAGACGGCCGTCGTCTGTTTCATCGATGTTGTGGATTACGCAGATGTTGCGATGGTTGGTCGCCGACGCGGCCTGCGCCTCGCGGATGAACCGCTGCTTGGCGCCATCGTCATGGCTCCACTGCGGCGGCAGGAATTTCAGCGCGACGGTACGACCGAGCTTGATGTCGCGGGCCTTGTAGACGACACCCATGCCCCCGCCGCCAAGTTTCGCGACGATTTCATATTGGGAAACGGTCCGTCCGATCAGCGGATCGATCGGCGTCTGGTTCTGCACGCTTTGGCACCAAGGTGTCTGACACCCATCTGACACCTATCCGACACCCATCTGACACCCGTCTGACCCCGGGCGCTGTGCGACGCACGCGCCATGGTGCTGTGCGTCACTGGCACAGACGCACACGTGACCGTGGACCGGACAGTAGCAGTAACTGACTGCAAAGCCACGACTTCTGACGCCCGAGCGATCCGGCATGGCGCTGGCTCTTCCGAGCGGCATCGGTGCATGACGCACCCGCCACTTTCAGGAGAGCTCGCATGCGTCGGATCCTTACAGCCACGCTGGTCGGCCTGCTGCTGACCCCGACCGCGATCTTCGCCGCTGACGATGACGCGGCCGTCACGCTGGCGCCCGCGGCCGCCGTCGCCGCCGCGTCGACCATCGCGCAGCGCGCGGACCTCGCTGCGGCCGCCGACCTGGACCCGCGAGCGGTATCAACGCCGCGACGGCCGCGTGGACTCCCGGCGCTCTACGCCGGCTCGGCGCTCCTTCAGGGCTACGACGCGTACTCGACGCTGACCGTCCTGAAGCACGGCGGCGTCGAGGCCAATCCCGTCATGAGAGGCGTCACGACGCATCCGGCGGCATTCATCGGTCTCAAGGCCGGCGTGACGGCGATGTCTATTATGGCGGCCGAGCGCATGTGGAAAAACAACAACCGGCTGGGCGCCGTGCTCACGATGGCCGCCATGAACAGCATGATGGCCCTCGTCGCGGCGCACAACGCGCACGTGCTCGCAGCGGTTCGCTAAGAAATGCAGTAAGGAAGCGTCCTCGAACTGCCGCGCGGCCCGGGAGGCCGCGCGACAGCCGTCGGCTGCGTCTCGGTCCCGGACCGGTTTGATCGCGCGGTGCCGCCTCGAGTTGGGGAGGCGGTGAAACGCGGGCGATATCCTGGGGGAAGACGCAGACCGCCGGTGGTCCGGCAGGCGCGCCGGCGGGCTATCGCGGCCGGCGCGCCTGTTTTTACGCCAAACTCCGCAATTCGTCCCTGGATATCCGCTATCATCGAGTACTCGCGTGAGAAGCTACCGAAAGCTCATCTGTGCGGCCCTGACCGCCTTCGTCGCGATCATGCTGGTCTGTACGAAATTCGGGCGCGGAAGATCTGATCTACAGCCGCCTGGGCGAGTACCTGGACCACCTGCGGCAGCAGTTCGGTGTCCCCGGTCTGCAGGCCGCGGTCATCGGCCGCAACGGCATTCTCTGGGAGCGCGCGTTCGGGTATCAGGACGTCGAGCACTCCATCGCGATGCGCACGGACACGCCCATGCACTTCGACGGGCTGACCGAGTCGTTTACCGCGTCGCTCGTGCTCCGGTGCGTCGAAGAAGGACGGCTCTCGCTGAACGATCGCATCGGCCAGTTCAAGGCCAGCAGCCCCGACGCCACCGCGACGATCCTCCAGGTGCTGACGCACAACATCGGCACGCCGGAGAACCCGACGTTCGCCTACCAGCCGGAACGCCTCGAAAACCTGTCGATTGCCGTCCGCACCTGCACCGCTGATTCGTATCGCGAGACGCTCGCCAACCTGCTGGATCAACAGGCGATGATCGACGCGGTCCCCGGTCCGGACGTCGTGACGCTCGCGCCGCCGGCCGAAGGGATCCTCACGGCCGCCGTGGACCGCTACCGCCGGATCCTCCAGCGCCTCGCGCTTCCGTACTCCGTCGACGCCCAGCGCCGCGCCAGCGTCACGCAATATGCGGCGACGACGTTGACCCCGAGCGCCGGATTGATCGGCAGCGTGCGCGACTTCGCCCAGTTCGATACGGCGCTTCGCACCGGCGTCATCGTCCGCACCGACACGCTGAGTGCGGCGTGGCGGCGCCCGGCGCGTATCCCCACGGCATCGGCTGGTTCGTGCAGAGCTATAACGGCGAGAACGTGGTCTGGCAGTTTGGCGCCGGCGGTTCGTCCGCGAACGGTTCCTCGTCGATGTCCATCACGATCCCGAGCAAGGGAGTCACGTTGATCCTCGTGGCCAATAGCGGCGGCCTGGCGAAGGGATTCTCTTTGAACACAGGCGACCTGACGCTCTCGCCCTTCGCCCGCGTATTTCTGGGCTTGTATCTCCCGTAAGGGATCGCCCGATGCGTCGCTTCGTCCTGTGTGCAGCGCTGGCCATGCTGGGCTGGCCTGCGTCCGCGCACGCGGAATGGCAGATTCGACCCTTTATTGGCGTGACGTTCGCGACCGATACGACGTTTGTGCTGTTCGACGGTGACGGAACCAAGCTGGTCTATGGCGCATCGGCGGGCTTGATCGGCGACATCTTCGGCGTCGAGGCGGATTTCGGGCGACTCACGGGAAACAGCAGCGGGACCGTTCTGGGCAGCAGCGTCACGACCTTCACGGGCAACGTGACCGTCGCCCTGCCGCGAAAGATGACGGAATACACGCTTCGCCCTTACTTCGTCGGCGGCGCGGGTCTCCTCAGAATCGCGGTCGATCAGTCGGTGGACACGCTGGACATCACCCGGAACGTCACGGGAATCGATCTGGGCGGCGGTGTCACCGGGTTTCTGACGAAGCGGATCGGGCTGAACTGGGATGTCCGGCATTTTCGGGGCAGCGGATTTCCGCCCGAGAGCGGCGTCAGTTCAGGACCTGAACAACTGTCGTTCTGGAGGGCCAATATGGCTCTCGCAATTCGTTACTGACTTGTACTAGTATTCCGGGTCTGGTTCAGGACCCGAGCGGAGAGCGATGAATCGACGGACTGTCTTGTGTGGCGTGGTAGCGCTGATGATCGCAGCGGGCACCCTGGTGCGCGCCGCCGAGACCCTGCGCATCGTGCCGATTACCAGCGACGATACGCTGGTCGTGTCCTTCGAGCTCTCCGACGCCTACAACGATGAAATCCGCCAGGCCATCGCCAGCGGCCTGCGCACCCAGTTCACCTACGACATCGAGTTGCGCATGGTCGTTCCGACCTGGGTCGATCGGTCGGTCGCCACGACCGTCGTCAACATCAGCGATCAGTACGACAACCTGACGCGCCGGCACAGCCTGACGCGGACCGTTGACGGCCGCATCCAGGACGCGGTGGTGACGGGAGACGACACGATCGTGAGGCAGTGGCTGACGACGGTGACGCGGCTGCCGCTCGTGGAAACCGCGAAGCTCGATCCGAGCCACGACTATTACGTGCGCATCAGCGCCCGGGCGCGCCCGCACGGCAGCTCGATGATCGGCTGGGCCAACGCCATCACCGGGCAGGCCAAGTTCACGTTCATCCCCAGGTAAGACGCGCGGCCTACCGCGCGATCCATCCCGCAGCCGCAATTCCCAGCAAACCGACCAGCAACGGAATCAGCACCGCAACCGCCGCGAAGCGAACCCAGCGTTCGTACGGCACCCGCGCCGCCAGGAGAATCGCCATCAGCGCGCCGTTGGTCGGCGTGAAGAGCTCCGCCAGCCCGCCGCCGGTCTGATACGCGAGGACCGGCACCTGCCGCGACAGCCCGAGCAGGTCGGACAACGGCACCATGAGCGGCAGCGTCAGCACCGCCTGACCGCTGACGCTGGGCACGGCAATGTGCACGAGACCGTGAAACGGCACCATCAGAAACGCCGACACGACGCCCGGCAGATGCGCGAGCGGCGACGCAAAGGCGTTGAGGATCGTGTCCACGATCCGGCCGTCCGACAGCACCAGCGAAATGCTGCGCGCCAGGCCGATCAGCACGGCCGCCGACACGAGCGCCTGCATCCCGTCGATATACGTCGCCATCGTGCCGCCGAGCCCCAGGCCGCCGATCAGCCCCGCGGCAATCGCGCCGATGAAGAACGCCGCGGACAGTTGATTGAGGCCCCAATCGAGCCGCACCGCGCCGTACACGTAGACCGCCATCGGCGTCAGCACGCAGAGAAGAATCATGACGTGCCTGGCGTCGAGCGAGACGTCCTTGCTGCGCGGATCGACGTCCGGCACCGTCCGCGTCCGCGCGGCATAGCGCATCGTCATCACCGTCCAGCCCGCGGCGGCCACAATCAGCATCGCCACCCGCAGCCACAGCCCTTCGGCCTGCGGAAGCTGCGCCAGCTTCATCGCGATGCCGGCCTGGAACGGATTCGTTGGCCCGAACGCGCTGCCGACCATCGCCGCGCCTGCGCTCATCGCCACCACGGCGATCGGATCGATCCCAAGTCCCGCGCCGAGCGCCAGCAGCACCGGGACCAGCGGGATGATTTCTTCTTCCATGTTCTCGAGCGCGCCCATCGACGCGAAAAACGCGACGATGAACGGGATCGCCATGAGGCCGCGATTCTTGAAGGCCGCCGACCAGCGCGCCGACCACCGCCGTCAGCGTGCCCAGCTTGTCGACGACCAGCCACGCGGCGCCGACGAACAGGACCACGGCAATCACGTCCGAACCTTCGATGAAGCCGCGCGGGATCGCGACGGCGGCGGCGAACGGACCGACCGGCGTGGGATCCACGCGGTGATAGGTACCGCCGACCGTGACGCGGCGGCCGGTCGCGGGATCCTCCCGCCGATCGAACTCCCCCGCAGGCAGGATCCAGGTCAGCAGCGCGGCGATGACGATGCCGCCAAGCATGAGGACGGTCGGATGCGGGAGTCGCATTACGGGAGCGCGACGGCCCAGTCGCCGTGGCGCATCAGCGGCTCGATCGACCCATCCTGGTGCACGCCGTCGATGTCGAGCGCCGGCGAGCCGATCATGAAGTCCACGTGGGTCGCGCTGCGATTGCCGCCCGCGCGCTCGAAATCCTCGTGGCTCATCGCGTCACCGCCTTCGAGCGTGAACTTGTAGGCCGAGCCGACGGCCACGTGGCTGGCGGCGTTCTCGTCGAAGAGCGTGTTGTAGAAGAGGATGCCCGACTGCGCGACCGGCGAGTTGTGCGGAACGAGCGCGACCTCGCCGAGCCGGGCCGATCCGGGATCGGTGTCCACCAGTTGCTGCAGGACCCGCTCGCCCTGCTCCGCGCTGACGTTGACGACCGCGCCGGCTTCGAACCGCATGGTGAAGCCGTCGATCAGCGTGCCGCCGTAACTCAGAGGCTTCGTCGACGCGCACCACGCCGTCCACGCGATCCTTGTGCGGCATCGTGAAGACTTCTTCGGTCGGAATGTTGGGCGCAAACGGGATGTCGCGGCTCAAGCTGTTCGAGCGGCCGCTCACCCACAGGTGGCCCGTCGCCAGGCCGATCGTGAGGTCGGTGCCGGGCCCGCGATACTTGAGCGCGCTGTAGCGCCTCGCGTTGAGGAAATCGCGCCGCGCCGCCAGCGCCGCGAGATGTTCTTCCCAGGCCGCGACCGGATCCGGGCGATCGAGCCGGCACAGCCGCGCGATCGCTTCCCAGAGGCGCGGCACCCGCTGTTCGGCCGGCAGCGCGGGAAAGACGACATCGGCCCACGCCTGGCTCGGCGCGGCGATGACCGACCAATTTGTCTGGTTTTTCGAGATCAGCTCGCGAAACGGCCGCACGTGACGGCCGACGCTCTGCTGGACCGTGCCGACCAGATCGGGAGGCTCGTTCTTGAGGAGATCGGGATCGTTGGCGTAGATCGACAGGATGGCGTGGCCGGCCTCGACGTGTTTGAAGAGCGCGTCCGGCAGCCATGACGAGAATTCGCCGAACGAATCGCGAGGCGCATGATGAAACCGCGCGAGCTGGAGCGCTTCGTCACCCCAGAGCGCTTCGACGTACGACGCGCCGGCGCGATAGGCCGCTTCGGTCACGTGGCGGACGAGCGGCGCAGCGTCGAGCGAGACGCCGCCGTTTGCGAGCGGGCCGATGATGAAGAGCCGCTGCCCCGCTTGGATGTTGAGCGCGACTTTGACCGCGAGATTGCCGTAGAGGCGCAACGTGTCGTCGAGTGAGGTAGACATGCGAGACACAAGTCTATAATCGACTCGGCACATGGCGCACAAGCCCGCGGCACTCCCGGATCCGGTTCCAGGCGCTGAAGAAGCGACGGATGCCGCCTGGAATGTCGTGATCGCGGCGGCGCGCCACGCCGAACAGCTCGCTGCCGCCAGCGACACCGTCACCTTCGCCCTCGGTCCGGACGGCGACCTGCACGCGGTCCGCGCGGGACACCCTGACGAAGCGCTGGTCTGGCGCCCGGAAAGCGGCTGGGAGCTGCGCCTGTCCCCGGACGATCCGCGGCACGCGCTGATCGACCTGTATCTGCCGATCTGCGGCGCCACGACGGTCCGCCCGATGACGGTGGGGCATCTTGGCCAGAGCCTGGACGGCTTCATCGCCACGCACTCGGGCGACTCGCAATTCGTCACCGGCCAGGCCAATATCCTCCACCTGCACCGCATGCGCGCGCTGTGCGACGCGATCGTCGTCGGCGCGGGCACGGTCGCCGCGGACGACCCGCAACTGACCACGCGCCATGTTTCCGGGCCGAGCCCGTTGCGCGTCGTCCTCGATCCGATGCGGCGCCTCGGCGAGCACTACAAGGTGTTTCGCGACAACGCGGCGGAAACGCTCTACATCTGCTGCCGATCGGTGATCGGTCCGACCGACAGCCACGTCGGACGGGCGCGGCTGGTCGGCGTGTCCGACACGCCGAACGGCATGGACGTCGGCGAGGTGACGCGGCTCCTGCGGGCGCGCGGGTGCTACCGGATTTTCGTCGAGGGCGGCGGCGTGACCGTGTCGATGTTCCTCGAGGCGAATCTGCTGGATCGACTGCAGGTCGCGATCGCCCCGCTGATCATCGGCAACGGGCGTCCGGCGATCCGGCTGCCGCCGCGGTCGGCGCTGAGCGATTGCCGCCGGCCGTCCTACCGTGTGTTCCGGATGGGAGGCGACATGTTCTTCGATTGCGAGATCAAACCCGCACGCGAAGACGATTCCGACGCCGGCAGCGAGGGTCCGCCGCTCGTCAGCCGCGTGATCTGACTCGCCAATGACGACGCGACGGCAATTCCTGTCCCAGGCGGCCTGGCTGCCGGCCGCCGCGACGAGTGCGGCCGCGGCGCAGTCGCCTGATGCCCGCCGCGCCACTCCGCTTCCGCAATCAATCGCCGCGCTGACGTCGATGCGCGATCGCGCGCATCCGATCACCGCCGATGAACGCCGCGCCCGTCTCGAGCGGGCCCGCCGCCTGATGACCGATCAGAAGATCGATGCGCTCCTTCTGACCGGCGGCACCTCGGCGACCTATTTCAGCGGCGCGCGCCTTGGCGGCAGCGAACGGATCTCGGCGATCGTGCTGACGGCGCGAGGCGACGGCTTCTCGGTCTGCCCGGCCTTCGAAGAAGAGCGCTTGCGCGAGCAGTTCGCCGCCGGACCGCTCGCGTCGAGCCAGCTGCTCGTGTGGCAGGAGGACGAAAGCCCGTTCGCGCTGATCGCGAAAGGGCTGCGCGATCGCGGCGTCAGCACCGGCCGGGTCGGCGTCGAAGAGACCGTCAAGTTCGTGTTCACCGACAGCCTCGCCAGCGCCGCGCCCGCGCTGCATCTGACCAGCGCCACACCGGTCACCGCGGGCTGCCGCATGATCAAGGATGACCACGAAATCGCGCTCATCCGCCTCGCGTCGCAGGCGACGCTCCGCTGCTACGAAGCGGTTTTCCATGCGCTGACGCCGGGGATGACGGAAACCGAAGTCCGGTCGCTCATCAGCGCCGCGTACGCGCAGGTCGGATTCACCGGCAGCGCCAGCGTCCAGGTGGGCGAATACACGGCACTGCCCCACGGATCGCTCGCGCCGCAGACCATTCGCGAAGGCACCATCATCATGATCGACGATGGGTGCGTCGTGGAGGGCTATCAGTCGGATATCACGCGCACGTTTGTGCTCGGCAAGGCGACCGACACCATGAAGAAAGTCTTCGACATCGTTCACCGCGCGCAGGCGGCGGCGGTTCGGGCGGCACGGCCTGGCGTCGCGCTCGAGTCGATTGACCGGGCGGCCCGCGCCGTGATCGTCGATGCCGGCTACGGTCCGGGATTCAAGTACTTCACCCATCGTCTCGGCCACGGCCTCGGCATGGACATGCACGAGTGGCCGTACCTGGTGAAGAACAACATGTTCGGCTGGGACAGAAACCTGACGGCGCAACCCGGCATGGTGTTCAGCGACGAGCCCGGCATCTATATTCCCGGCGCGTTTGGCGTCCGGCTCGAAGACGACATGGTCATCACGGCGGCTGGCGCGGAACTGCTGACGCCGCCGTCGGCGTCGATCGAGAATCCTTTTGCAGCGTGATTCATGGGCTATCGGGCGGTAATTGTCGGCGCCTCCGGCGCAGTCGGCGGCGCGCTCGCGCAGGCGCTCCTTGCGGAGCCCGAGTGCGCGGAAGTGGTGGCGGTGACCCGTCGCACGCTGGAGAAGATCCGATCGCCCAAGCTGCGCATGGAGATCATCGACATCGAGGATCTCGAGGCCGCGACGGCCAGGGCCGCGGTCGGATGCGATCGCGCGTTCTGCACCATCGGCATCGGCCAGCCGCGGAAAGTGGACTATCAGGAGTTCTGGCACGTGGACGTGGTCCTCGCCGGCGCATTCGCGATCGGCTCGGCGCTGGCCGGCGTGCAGCACATCTCGTTGCTGTCCGCGGTCGGGGCTGATCGGAAATCGAGAAATCCCTACATGCGCGTCAAGGGCGCCGCGGAAAAAGCGGTCAAGGATGCCGGCATTCTGCGAACCAGCTTCTTCCGTCCGAGCCTGCTCGTCACCGACAGCGCCCGCTACGGTATGCAGGACCGGATCACGCAGTCGGTGTTCCCCATGTTGTCGGCGCTGCTGCCCGACCGCTTCCGCCAGATTCATGTCCGCGAGCTCGCGCTCGCGATGAAGCTGAACGCAGAGCGGACGATGATCGACCCGGTCGAGATCCTGCAGCACGCCGAATTCATGGAGCTGCTCGAGGGACGGATCGAGACGGTAGCTGAAGAATTAGGAATTAGGAATTAGGAATTGGGAATTGGGAATTGGCCAATCATTCCAAATTCTTAATTCTCAATTCCTAATTCTGAGATTCCCTAGTCCAGAGTCCCAGCAACGTCCTGGTGGCCGACAACGAGGCGTGATCGGTTTGCCGTGACATGCGCCAGGCGCCGGTCGCGCCAGGCGAAGATGGATCGCGCATCGCCGGTGGCGAGTTCCGCGGCGGCTTCCGCCCAACCCAGAATGAGCTGACGCTGGAGTTCCGCCTCGTCCGGCCTGCAGCTGCCAGTCGCTCGACTCGCGCAGGACACGGTAGCCTGCAGCCTCGAGCAGTTCCGCGGCACAGCCGGCAGCGTCGGGACCAAGCGCCGCGCCGAAACCCTTGTCGGTCCGTTGATGCTGATTGACCAGCGCGCGGACCGCGGCGTCCTCGGGATCCTCGGGGCTGCATTCCATGCGTCCGTCGTAGGTCAGCGCAAACAGCACGGTGGCACGCGATCTCTGACACGCGGCGATCATCTGTTCCAGCCAGGCGCGCGACACCAGATCGAGGAGCGCGGACGCCGTAATCAGATCGCGCCGCTCGAGGATCGCCGGCATCTGGCCGCCGTCGATGAGATCGGCCACGCGCGTGGTGACTGTAGCGGACCCGACCGGGCGGGCGCGTGACAGCAGATCCGGATCCTGATCGACGAGGAGCCAGGCCTGCGATCGATCCCAACCGGACGCAACGTAACGCAGGTTCGAACCGGTGCCGGCGGCGAGATCGACGACCGAGACCGTCGTGCCGGCAGCGAGATGGTCGCGAACGGATTGCGTCAGCCGTCGCGAACGCGCACGGTGGTCCGCCGGTTCGCGCAGCGCCAGCCAGTCGGCGCTGAAGCTAGACATCGTGCGCGACCCGATCGAGCACCGCCGCCATCTTTCCCGTCGCATCGTCCCACGTGGGTAAACGCGACCGCACGCGCCTTGCGCCAGCGGCGAGTTCGGCGAGCAGCGCGGTGTCGTCCATGATGCGCCGCAGCGCGTGTGCGAGACCGGCGACGTCGCGCGGGGCGACGAGGATGCCGGCGGCATCGCCGACGAGATCCGCAATCGCCCCGGTCGGCGTGCTGATGACCGGCAGGCCGCGGGCCAGCGCCTCGGCCACGGCCATTCCGTATCCTTCGTGTTGCGTCGGCAGCACGAACACGTCAGCTCGATGATATTCGGCGGCGACCTCGGCTTCGTTCAGGTCGCCGAGCAACGACACGCGACCCGTGAGCCCCGCTTCGTCAATCCTCGCGCGCAGACGCACGACGGTCGGCGAGTCGCGATCCAGCGCGCCGGCGCAGCGCAGCTGCCACTGGCGGTCCGACAGCATCGCCAGCGCGTCGATCAACACCTGATGATCCTTGCGCGGCGTGATCGACGCGACACACAGGAGATTCAGCGCGTTGTCCGTTCGCTCGCCGCTCGAGTATCGGGCTGCCAGAGGCGCAGGGTCGGTGCCGGGTTCGACAACAGTCACACGATGGCGATCCACTCCGTAGCGCAAAAGGCCATCCGCCGTGCCCCGGCTGGTGACGACGACGTGCCGGACCGCCGCCAGGGCTCGCCGTTCGCTCGCTTCGAGTGCGGCCGCCACCGCAGGCTCGAGACCGGTTTCGTCCGCCAGCGGATGGTGAACGAGTGCCACGAGCCGGAGCCGCTTCTGTTCGCGCTCGACTTCAGACGGCATCGCGCCGAGCGCGAGCCCGTCGATCATCACGAGCTCGCCGTCGGGAATCGCCGCAAGTGACCGGACGGCGTGCTCCCTGGCAGGCGGCGTCGGCAGCGGAAACGACGCATCGAGCGCGACGACCGTGGCGGTCCAGCCGCGTGCCTGCAGTCCGGCGAGAATCCGCCGGTCGTAACCGTAGCCGCCGGTTCGGGTCGCGAGATCGCCGGGAACCACCAGCGCGAGTGAGGGCATCCGGCGGTCAGCGCGGCTGAAGGGAAGCGCGTCCCTCGAAGGACGCCCAGGCGATATGAGATTCGTGCAGCGTCACCTTGATCAGTTCCACCGCAAGGGCGCCCGCGCCGAGATCGCCGCGTTGAATCGCCGACGCCATGCGGTCGAACACGACCCGCGCCAGGAACTCCGTGGTGGTATTCCGCCCCTTGAATGCCGGCTCGTCGTCGAGATTGCGGAAGTTGAGATCGCCCAGAATGCGTTTGAGCACCTCGGTCGCCAGCCCGATGTCGACGACGATCCCGTTGGCGTCGAGGTCGGAGCGCTTGAACTCGACGTCGACGAGAAACGTCGCGCCGTGCAGCTTCTGCGCGGGGCCGAACACCGCGCCGCTGAAGCTGTGGGCGATCATCATGTGGTCACGAACGGTCACGGTATACATACGTTTTTGGGCTTCAGGCTTCGGGCTCCGGGCTTCGGGCTCCAGGCTTTAGGCTTTGGGCTCTGGGCTCTAGGCTTTGGGAAAGTAGCGAATTCTCTGACACAACACGTCGCCTGGGGCTTGTGCAAGGCGCGCCATCACGGCGGGCAGGTCGTCGAAGTCGCTCTCGCCGCTGATGAGCACGTCGAGAACCGGATCGCTCAACAGCGAGAGTGCGAGCTGCATCCGGCGCGCGTGATCCCAGCGAGCCCGCTGCGATGCGGCCACGTGTCCCACCTGCGACGATTTCAGCGTCAGACGCTTCACATGAAAATCTTCGCCGAGCGGCAGCGGCACGACGTCTGTTCCGTACCAGCTCATCTCCGTGACCGTCGATTCAAAGCCGGCGAGACGGAGCGCCACCGCCAGTCCGGCGGCCGACCCGCTCGCGTGGATCACGACGTCCGCCTCCGACGCCGATTCCGGCGTCGCGAACTGAGTATCAAGCGCCGCCGCGATTGGCGCTCGCGAACGATTCACATCGACGAGCTCGACGCGACAACCGGCGATGCGCGAGGCAAGCCAGGCCGCCAGACAGCCGACCGTCCCGGCGCCCACCACCGCAATGCGATCGCCGACATGAGGTCGCGCGTCCCACAGACCCGTTGATCGCCGTTTCGAGGTTGGCGGCGAGAATGGCGCGCGCCGCCGGGACGCCGTCGGGCAGACGATGCACGACCGCAGCGGGGACGACGAAGCTGGTCTGATGCGGATACAGCACGAAGACGTCGCGCCCTTGCAGATCCTCGGGCCCGGATTCGACGCGACCGACGCTGGCATAGCCGTACTTCACCGGTCCCGGGAAATTCCCGCTCTGGAACGGCGCCCGCATGCGCGCGTACTCGCTCGGCGGCACCCGGCCGTTGAACACCAGCGCCTCGGTCCCGCGGCTGATGCCGCTGTACTTCGTGCGGACGAGCACCTCATGGGCCGACGGGATGGCGATCGGTTCCTCGCGAATTTCGCCGTGGCCGGGCATCTACGGTCCAGAAGGCGCGGGCGGTGGATGGGTTCACACTGGTCCTTGGGCTTGGTGCCGGGGACCATTTTGACACGCGCTACAATCCGAGGGATTCCTTGGCAATGACGTCGATGGCCTGGCAGATTCCCCGCGCGCCGCTCCGCGCAAGCGTCATCGGCGTCTATGCGGCCGGATTCGCCGGCGTCGTGGCGCTCGCCGCGCTGGCGCAACAGGCACTCGGGCTGGGGGCGACGTATCCGCTGAAAGCGGCGGTCGTCTTCGGCGCCGTGGTCCTGATCGGCGTCGGATTCGTCCAATCCAGCCATCCCTTCACGCGGTTTCGGCGCCGCCAACGCGGTCACCACTGCCCGCGCGGCCGGCGTCGCGCTGATCGCCGCGCTGGTCGGCGAACCTGGCAGCCGGCGCGGCGGTTCCGGCGGCGATCGGCAGCGTGCTCGTGACGCTGCTCGACGGAGTGGACGGCCGGCTGGCGCGTCAAAGCGGAATGGCGAGCGCGTTCGGCGCACGCTTCGACATGGAGATCGACGCGCTGCTCATCCTGGCGCTGTCGATCCTCGGATGGGAGTACGGCAAGGCGGGCGCGTGGATCCTGCTCGCGGGACTGCTGCGATACATCTTCGTGGCCGCCGGCTGGATCCTGCCCTGGCTGCGCCGGTCTCTTCCGCCAAGCTGGCGGCGTCAGGCGATCTGCGTCCTTCAGATCGTCGGCCTCGCCGTCATCGTGTCGCCGCTCGCGGCACCGCCGTCCAGCGCGTGGTGGGCGATGCTGCTGGTGGCGGCGCTCCTGTATTCCTTTCTGATCGACATCGTCTGGCTCTGGAGAGCGCGGTGACGGAGCCGGGCACCGTCAAGCGAAGGGTCCTGTTCGCGCTGGCCCTGCTGATCCTCAATGTCTCGCTGACGTTCGAAAACGTCTGGCCGACACCGTGGATCACCTGGACCGGCGAGCTCTCGGTGGAGTTGGCGATCGCCGCCGCGGTCCTGCTTTTCGTCACCGCGCGACGGACATCCGTCTCGCGAGCGGCACTGCGTTGGCTCACCGTCCTCTGGATCCTGCTCATCGTCGGACGCTACGTGGACGTGACGGCCCCGGCCCTCTGGGGACGCGAGCTCAACTTCTATTGGGATCTGCGGTTCCTGCCGGACGTCGCCGCAATGCTCGGCCGCGCGGCGTCGCTGCGGGTCGTGCTCGCCGTCGTGTTCGGGGCTCTCACGGTCATCCTCGTCACATACGCGATCGTGCGCTGGGCGCTCGGCCGTCTCGAGCGAGGTCTTCATGCTCCGGACGAGCGGCGCGCGCTCGCCATCGGCCTGGCGATCGTCGTCGCGCTCTTCGGCTGTGCAGCGCCTCACCCCGCTGCCCCGCGTCCCGGCATTCGCGTCGCCCGTCACGGTCGTCTATGGACGGCAGGTCAATTTCACGATCAATGCCCTCAGCGGCGCGAAGACGCTGGCGCCGAGCCCGTCGTTCGATTCGGACTTGTCCGCCGTCAGCGGCGCAGATGTCCTGCTGCTGTTTGTCGAATCGTATGGTGCGGTCACTTACGAGCGGCCCGAGTTCGCGGCCAGGCTCGACGCGCCGCGCCGCGCCCTCGACGCGGCCATTCACGCCAGCGGATTCGATGTCGCCTCGGCATACGTCGAGTCGCCGACCTTCGGCGGATCGTCGTGGTTCGCGCATATTTCGCTGCTGTCCGGCATCGAAGTGCGCGATCCCGACGCGAATGCGCTCCTCATGACCGAACGTCGCCAGACCTTGCCGACGGCGTTCGCCGCGCATGGCTATCGCTCGCTGGCGGTGATGCCGGGACTCTGGTACCCGTGGCCCGAAGGCGCGTTCTACGGATTTACCGACGTCTACAACGGCGAGCGCCTGCAGTACCACGGTCCGCCGTTCGGCTGGTGGGCCCTGCCGGATCAGTTCACGCTGGCCAAACTCGATGCGCTCGAAATGACGCCGCCGCCGCGCGCGCCGCTGTTCGTGTTCCTGCCGACCGTCAGCACGCATACGCCGTTCACGCCGCAGCCGCCCTATCAGCCGGACTGGCCGCGCATGCTGACGGACACGCCGTACAACGAGAAGGACCTGGAGCGCGCGTATGACGAGGAACTGGACTGGATGAATCTCAGCCCCGACTACGCGGCAGCGGTCGCCTACGCGTATACGACGCTCGCCGGCTATCTCGGTCAGCACGCGAACCAGGACCTCGTGCTGATCGTGCTCGGCGATCATCAGCCGCCGGCGCTGGTGAGCGGCACGCACGCGCCGTGGGATGTGCCGGTGCACATCATCACCAACCGCGTCGAGATTCTCGACCGGCTGCTGGCGCGAGGATTTCGGAAGGGACTCACGCCCGAACGTCCGTCGCTCGGCAAGATGCACACGCTGACGCCGATGTTGCTGGAGGCGTTCGGATCAGCAAGCGAGCGAACGCGCTGCCCCACGACGAAACAAACCACGAGGACACGGAAAACACGAACTGAAGCACGAATCCCTAGAAGGAACCTTCGTGTCTCCGTGACCTTCGTGAATGTCGTTCCTGGTCAAGCCGTTATGGCGACTGACGGCAGATAAGACCGGCGGGTGCTATTCGTCGTAGCTGTAGCCGCAGTTCTCGCACGTCCAGGTGCGATTCTGCTTGTACATGTTGGCGCCGCACTGCGGGCAGATCCGATACGGCCGGCCGTCTGAGCCGACAAAGGTCTTCGCGCCGTCGCCTTCCTGGGCCTGCTGCGCGGGCGCCTTGTCGTCCTTGCCCTTCGCGTCCTGCTGGTCGGACTTGTCCTGCCCGTCGGCTGGCTTCTGATCGGTCTGACCGGGTTGACCGCTTTGCTGTTGCTGCGGTTCCTGCGCGGAGAGGATGCGCGGGATGGCGAACGCCGACGCGGCAAGCAACGCCGAACCCTTCAGGAAGCTCCGGCGATCGTTACGCGCTTGCAGCCGTTTCAGGATGTCCTCAGACACGGTGTTCGCTCCTCCAGCTATTTCAGCACTACCCGCGGGCTTCGAGCAAGAACGTTGTCAATCTAGGCAACCGCGTCCGAGCCGAACTCGACCCGCCCGCCCCGAGCGCGAAACGCGTCCAGCATGGGCTGGAGTTGCTGGTTCAAGCTGGTCGCCGCGATCCATTCGCCGTCGAGAACTCGCAGGACCTGCACGTCGCGCAGCTCGTCCTCGATTCCGCGCAGAAGCTCATCGACCGAGGGCGCCCCGAAATCTGCCGGCGGCTCGCCCATCCACTCCTGATGATCGAACACGGAGCGGTCATCCGCAGCACCCGCAAGAACCTGGTGATTCACGCTCTGCATGAATAGTCCCCGGCACGACAACTCCAGCGTGCGCCCTTTCGGGGTCGGCCGCAAACGGAGGAAGTCGCGCCGGTTCATCGTCAGGCCTGCGTCGCCAGTTCGAAAATCGTCCGCTTGACCATCGCCTTGGTCAGCGGAATCTTGTAGGCGTTCTTGGACAGCGGCCGCGCGCCTGCGACAGCCGCCTCGCCGGCCTGCGCCGCCAGCGCTTCGGTGATGCGCTGACCGGTCAGCAGTTTCTCGACCTCCGGCAGCCGCCAGGGAATCGGCGCCACGCCGCCGAGCACGACGCTCGCACGCCGGCAGACCTGCTGATCCATCTCCAGCACGACGGCCGCGCTGACGACGGCATGCGTCCAGGCCTCGCGGTCCAGCACCTTGTGATACGTGCTGCGCGTGCCGGGCTTCGCCGCGGGAATCTGCACCGAGACGAGCACGTCTTCGTTGCCGAGCACGTTCTCGTGCTCCGCGTTCTGCCGCGGCAGCACGAAGAAGTCGCGCGGCCGCCAGCCGGCGCTCGCCTGATGGACCGACGACCCGGAAGGTCGCGTCGAGCGCCATCAGGGCCGGGGCCGTGTCCGACGGATGCACGATGTAGCTCGGGCCGCCGCCGAAGATCGCGTGGAACTGATTCTCGCCGGCAAACGAGAAGCACTGATTCCCGCCCGCCTTGTAGCAGGGAAACCCGTTCCTGAAGTACCAGCACCACGGCCGCTGGCAGACGTTGCCCGACAGCGTGCCGACGTTGCGGATCTGCGGCGTCGCGACGCTGCCGGCCGCTTCGGCCAGCACCGCGTGCTGCCGCTTGATCAGATCGTGGCGGCTGAGCGCGTCGAGCGTCATCTCGCCGCCGATGGTCACACCGCTTGCGGCGGAGGTCACCTGATCCGCATTGCGCAGACGTGCGCAGGCTGACGATGACGTCCGGGCGGACGATGCGTTCCTTGACGAGGCCGAGCAGATCGCTGCCGCCGCTCGAGAACGAAACCACCTTGCCGTCCTTGTGAGCGTCCTGCGCCAGCTTGACCGCCTGCTGGACGTCGCGGGCACCCGCGTGTGCAAAAGTTTTCATGCGAGTGCTCCCAGAATCTTGTCGCGCGTGATCGGCAGATCCTTCATGCGGCGACCGATGGCGTTGAAGATCGCGTTGCCGATGGCGCCGGGCGACAGGATGATGCCCGACTCGCCCATGCTCTTCGCTCCGTACGGCCCGAACCCATCGTCGGACTCGACGAACGTGACTTCGATCGGCGGCGCGTCGCGGTGCGTCGGGATGCGATCGAAGTAGTAGCCGGGCGTGAGCGGATGTCCGGTGCGCGCGTCGTAGAGCAGGTTTTCGTGGAGCGCCATGCCGATGCCCTGGATGGCCGCGCCCTGAATCTGGCTCGTCGCGGTCAGCGGGTTCATGATGCGGCCGCAATCGTGCACGGTCGTGTATTTCGTGATGCGCACGTGGCCGACTTCGGTGTCCACTTCGGCCTCGACGAAATGCGCGCCGAATGCGCTGCGGACGCGGTTGTCCATCCGCGGCTGCGGCGTCGCCGACGACACCAGGATCTGCGTGCCGGTCGGCGTCCCCTTCTCGGCGATCTGCTTCTTCAGGCCGCGGACCGCTTCGATGACCGCCCAGCCGGTCATGATCGTGGTCCGGCTGCCCGACTCGCCCACCGAGAACGGACAGCGATCGGTATCGCCCCAGACGACCTCGACCTGGGACAGCGGCACGCCCAGTTCGTCCGCCGCGATGATCCCCATCGTCGTCTTCGCGCCGGCGCCGACGTCCGTGACGCCGACAAACACGGTGTACTTGCCCTTCGCGTCGAGCTGCACGACGGCGCTGCTCGAGCCGATGCCCGAGCGGAACACCATGAACGTGAAGCCTGCGCCGCGCTTGATCGGCCCGCGATCCGATCCGGGCTCCGGCTTCCACCGCGCCTTCCAGTCGAAGCTTGCCGCCCCGCGATGGATGCATTCCTCGAGCGTGTAGTTGGTGTACGGGACCGTGTCGCGCGACATCCGGCTCATGTTCCGGATCCCGAACTCGACCGGATCCATCTTCATCTTGTACGCGACGTCGTCCATCATCGACTGGATGCCGAAGAACCCCTGCGGAAACTCCGGTCCGCGGAAATTGCCCGACACCGTCTTGTTGGTGTAGACGGGATGGATCGTGCTCTCGACGTTCGCGCACTTGTAGAGCTCGACGCCTCCCTGGGCGCCTGAGTTCTTGCGATAGCCGCCCATGCCGCTGTAGCCGCGGAGCTCGATGCCCTGGAGCGTGCCCTCGTTGTCCACGCCGACCTTGTAGTACTGCGTGGTCGGCCAGCGGCCGTGCATGCCAAGGAAATCGTCCTTGCGCGACAGTTCGAGCTTGACCGGCGCGCCGGCTTCCTTCGCGAGCGACGCGGCGATCAGGTCGGCGTCCTGGTTCTGATTCTTGTTGCCGAAATTCCCGCCCATGTACTGGCAGACGATGCGGACCTTCTCGTCGGGCATGCCGAGATCGCGGGCCATGTCGTGGCGGCAATTCGCAATGCCGCCGCTCGGCGTGTACACGGTGAGCTTGTCGCCTTCCCAGTGCGCCACCGCGGCGCGCGGTTCCATCTGCGCGTTGTGCACGAACACCGTCGAGTAGCGATCCTCGAAGACGTGCGCCGAACTGGCGAACGCCGCGGCGACATCGCCGCGCTTCTGTGACTGCGGCGCCGCCTCGTTCCGGTTGTTCAGCGCGAGATTGCCTTCGGGCCAGATCTTCGGCGCGTCGGGTTTGAGTGCCTCTTCCTGATCGATCACGAACGGCAGCTCTTCGTAGTCCACGGCGATCAGGGTCAGCGCTTCTTCGGCGACGTGACGATTGACGGCCGCAACCGCGGCGACCGGCTCGCCCACGAACCGCACCGGATTGTTGAACGCGTAGCGCCGCTGCTTCGTGTTCTTCTTCACCTCGTCGCTGTACTGCTGGCCGCCGGCCACCGACCCGGCGCCCCACACGACCTGGCAGTTCTCGTGCGTGAGCACCGCCTTGACGCCCGGGAGTGCGCGCGCTTTCGAGACGTCGATCGACTTGATCCGGGCGTGCGGATGCGGGCTGCGGAGCACTTTCGCGTAGAGCATGCCGGGCAGTTGTACGTCGCCCGTGTACTTCGCGCGTCCGGTCACGCGCTCCACGGCGTCGATGCGCGGAGTGGCGTGGCCGATCACCTTCATCGGCGTGACGCCGGACGGCGTGTTGCCGGTCGCGGCAGCGGCCGCCGGCGCTTGCGGGTTGGCCTGCTGCTTCATCGCGCACCTCCCGCGCTCGTCCGCGCAGGCGTGCCGGCATACGCCACGACCGCTTCGATGTAGCGGTTGTAGTTCGCGCAGCGGCACAAGTTGCCGTACATCGCGGCGCGCGCTTCGTCGGCGGTCGGATGCGGATTGCTCGCGAGCAGCGCCTTCGCGCTCATCAGCTGTCCCGACGTGCAGAAGCCGCACTGCGCGGCGTCATGCTCGACGAACGCCTGCTGCAGCGGATCGAGCGCGCCGTTCTTGGACAGGCCTTCGACCGTCACGACCGACTTGCCGTCGGCCCAGATCGCGAGGTTGCTGCACGAGTAGATTGGCTTGTCGTCGAGCAGGACCGTGCACGCACCGCACTCGCCGCGATCGCAGCCGATCTTCGTGCCGGTCAGCCCGAGATGATCGCGCAGCAGTTCGACCAGCGTCCACCGGTCTTCGACTTCCACGCGGTGCACCGTGCCGTTCACGGTGACGCGGATGGTCGTCCGCGGCACGGACGGGTCGGCGACGATGGCCGGGGGCGCGGCGGGCGCCGTCTGCGCGTCGAGCGCCGGGATCGCGGCGGTGACGACGATGGCCGCGCCGGCTGCCTCGATAAACGCGCGACGCGAGAGCTCCAGTTCGCTCTTCGTCACTTCGGCCTGTGTTTTCTTTTTGCGTGTGCTCATCGCTGATTCCCTGTCGCCCCGGCAGGCCGTGTGGACGCCGCCGGCAGCGCAAATGCGAGGAACTCCGCCGACGGACTTGCGACGGCCACCACGATGTACTGGCGGCCGTTGAGCATGTAGGTCATCGGCGCTCCGCCCTGCGGTCCGGGCATCCAGACCCGGCCCGCGTCTTTCCCGGTCGCCTTATCGTAAGCCCAGAGCCAGGCGCCGCGTTCGCCATTCGGCTTGGTCGAGAAACCGGATTCGCCGGCAATCAGCAGGCTCTTGGTGACGAGCGTGCCGACGCTGCCGGTCTTGCCGGTGCGGGGAATATTCAGCCCTTTCAGCGCCGGATGGTTCTTGACGTTGTCCGGCGTCTCGCCGTGCGGGACTTTCCAGATGAGTTCGCCGCGATCGAGATTGATCGCCGAGATTTGCCCGTACGGCGGCTTAATGATCGGCAGGCCGCCCTCGAGGGTCGGCCCGCCGATCCCCACCCCGGCACCGTATCCCGCCGGCATCGGTGGCGGGGCGTGCGGACCCGGGATCTCGCCGGCACCCGACTGATAGCGGGTGCCGACCTCGGCGTTGCCGAGGACATAGTTCATGTCCGACCACTCTTTGCTCGGCGGCGGAATCAGTCCCATGAAGATCAGCGTCGTGGACGTGGACGCGAAGACCGTGTGCGTTTCGGGATCGTACGAGCCGCCCGGCCAGTTCGTACCGCCGAGCGCACCGGCCAGCGTCAGCGTGCCGAGCGGTCCGCCCGCCTTGCTGACGACCGGCGGCGTGTACAACGGACCGAGCTTGTATTTCGAGAGAATCCGATCGGCCTGCGCCTTGATCTCCGGCGTGAAGTCCGCGGCCTCCGCGAGCGAGACGTCCTGGCGATCGTACGCGGGCGGTTTCGTCGGATACGGCTGCGTCGGCGAGTACCACTCGCCCGGCACGTCGCCCTTCGGCACGGGACGTTCTTCGATCGGCCAGACCGGCTGACCGGTCACGCGATCGAAGACGTAGAGGAACGCCTGCTTGCTCGGGACGGCGACCGCCTTGATCGCGCGGCCGTTGACCGTGATGTCCGCGAGAATCGGCGCCGACGACAGATCGTGATCCCACAGCGGATGATGCACGAACTGGAAGTGCCACTTCCGCTGCCCGGTTTTCAGATCGACGCAGACCAGGCTTTCCGCGAACAGGTTGTTGCCGGGACGATGACCGCCGTAGATGTCGTGCGTCGGGGATTCGACCGGCAGATACGCGAGACCGAGATCCTCGTCGATCGACATCTGCGTCCAGACGCCGGTGTTGCCGGTGTAGTCGGCCGAGTTGTTCAACCACGTATCGGCGCCGAACTTCACCCTTCTGCGGAATCGTGTGGAAGATCCACAGCCGCTTCCCGGTGCGCACGTCGTAGCCGCGGACGTAACCCTTGTAGGCCTTCTGGTAGCGCGGCGTCATGCCTTCGCGGAACGACGCGCCGATCAGCACGACGTCCTTCGCGATGACCGGCGCCGATTGAATGCCGATCTCGCCCTTCGTCAAGTCGATCGTCTGATCGTCCTCGAGCTTCAGATCGACGACGCCGTTCTTGCCGAAGGAGGCGATCGGGTTGCCGGTCTTGGCGTCGAGCGCGACCAGGCGGTAGCCCACCGTGGTGTAGAGAATCCGTTCCTCGCGGCCGTCGGTCCAGTACGACACGCCGCGGCCGGACCATTGACGCGGCGCCCAGACGGCGCGCTCGCCTTCGTCCTCGCGGTGCGCCCAGAGCTGCTCGCCGGTGGCCGCGTCGATCGCGACGACCGACCGCCGGCTGCCGGCGGACGTATAGAGGACGCCGTTGACCATCAGCGGCGTCGCCTCGAGGCGCTGTTCCGGACGCGGGCCGAGGTTGTCGGTGCGGAAGCGCCAGGCCAGTTCCAGCTTGTCGAAGTTGCCGGCGTTGATCTGGTCGAGCGGCCGGTATTTCGTGTTCGCCAGGTCGGCGCCGTAGGACGGCCACTCGTTGACGTTGCCGCGCGCCGCCGGCGGACGCGTATTCGACTGGCCGCCCAGCCGCGGCACGAACGACACGACGGCCGTGCCCAGAAGGACGACGACCGGGATCACGCGCAAAGGATGTTGAAAGAGAGTCATGGATGTTGTGCCATTTTTGGCCCGGTCCCGCGGGCGGGCAATACCCAACTACAGGTAGCGGAACGAGTGATTCTACCGGCTGGCCCGCTCGAGCGCGATGCGCGCCGCGTCCAGAATTTCCACAAATGCCGGGTTGCCGCGGGCCGAGAGCTCCACGGCGCGCTCCGCGAGCGCCACCGCCATGCGCAGGCTCTGCGACCGTGGCTTGCGGATCGTCGGTCATCACCGAGGCCAGCGCCGCCATGGCATTCGGCCAGTCGGGCTGCAGCCGGATCGCCTCCACGAGATGATCGACCGCCTGCGCGCGGTCGCCGGCCATCGCGAACCCCACGCCCGCGCTCAACTGAATGTCCGCGTTGCCCGGCTCGAGGCGCAGGGCCTGCGCGTGGTGGGTCCGCGCCGCCGCATGGTCGCCGGCGGCATCGAGAATGACGGCCAGGCTGCTGTGCGCGCGAGCATGATTGGCATCGGCCTGAAGCGCCGCCTCGAGATATTCGCGCGCCGCGAGGCGATCGCCGGCGGCCAGCAGTGCCGCGCCGACGTTGTAGCGCGCCGCCGCCGACGCGGGACGAAGCGCCAGCGACGCCTTGAACTCGTCCACCGCGGCACGCGGCTGGTTCGCGTCCGAGTAGAGCAGCGCCAGATCGTCGTGCAGCGCGACATTCTGCGGATCGTGGGCGAGCATCATCCGCCGCCCGTCGATCTCGGCCGGCAGGATTTTTTCGTACACGCGCCGGTTCAGCGTCGCCCGCGCGCGCGGATCGCGCGGCACGGCCTGAAACCACAACTCGGCCATCTCGTCGGAGGTCTGCTGACCGTAGGTCACGCGGCGCGGCGGCGTGTTGGGATTGCGCGGATTCGCCGCCGAGTTGTCGTAGCTGTACTCCATCACCAGCGTGGAACCGGCGGGCAGAAAGACCGGCGTGGCGAATCGATAGACGTCCTGCCAGTCGAAGTCCCAGTCCGCGATGTGAATCAGCGGCCGAAGGCTGCCGTCGGGCAGCCGCGCGAAGCCGCGCAGATCGCGCGCCAGATAGTGCGCGTGCGGCTGCACGGTCAGGAGATCCACGTCGGTCGGCACGGTGAACGAATCGGTCACGCGCTGCGCCTGGACGTTGGCCGGAAAGTCGAGATCCTGCTTCGTCAGCCGCAGCATGGTCGGGATGCGGGTCGGCGTGTCCTTCGCAAAATAGAGACCGATGCTCGCCTGCACCTGTTCTTCTTTTCCGGACGGCCGCAGGTGCAGCATCATCACGAGGTCGCTCGACGGCGGCAGCGACCAGGCGATGCCGTCCGGCGCCACGTTCGGCCGATGGCCCGGCGCCCAGTCGAGAAAGAAGCCGTCCGGCGCGCGCGCCGACGGCGCGATCAGCCCTTCGTAGCCCGACTCCTTGTCCTGTTCGTCATAGCGGCGCGAGGCGCCCGAGGCATCGATCTGCAGCGTCGCGTGGTGAACGACGCGCGCGTTGCCCGGATGAAACTCCCACGCGCGGACGTAACGCATCTGGCCGGACGCAACCGGCACCACGAAGTTGCGGAACATGTCCGGGCCGCCCGCCCGCAGCGTATACGCCGGCATCGTCAGCACCAGGTCCGGCTCGCCGAGTTCCCAGCCGCGCGGGAACTCCGGCGCCGGCGGCAGATCCGCGCGATCGCCTTCGCGCAGTCCGTCCGCCAGCCAGCGCCGGAACACGTCGATCTCCGCGTCGGTCAGCCGGCGCGATCCTTCGAACTCGCCGTAGCCCGGTTCCGGCTTCCACGGCGGCATGCGGCGCGAAGCGGTGAGATCGGCGATCTGACGCGCATGCTGACGCGCCGCGTCGAAGGTCAGCAGGGTCGAAGAGGCGGAGCCGCCCGGCCGATGGCATGTCACGCACGAGCGATACAGCAGCGGGGCGACGTCTTTCGCGAACGTGACCGGAGCGGCAGATTGGGCGAAGGCGAGCTGGGACGACGACGAGAAGAAGAAGACAGGCGAGAAGAATTGGGAATTGGGAATTAGGAATTGGGAATGGAAAAGCGCACGCACCGATGCGCAGGTCGTGCGGTCCTCGCGAACCCATCGCTCTCAATTCCCATCCCGTTCTGAGGCGCGATCCCGAATTCCTGAATTCTTCATTCCTAATTCTGAATTCCTCAGAATCGCACCTGGACCTGGAAGCGTACCAAACGGCCGTCCAGAATGCGAAGCGGTGTTCCGACGGCCGGATAGGCGGTCGTCTCGCTGAGCACCGGGTTGGCGTTCAGCATGTTGAACAGGCTCACCTCGGGCGAGACGCGGGTGGCGCCCACCTTGAACGCCTTCGAGAACGTGACGTCCAGCTGATTCACGCGCGGCAGATACGCGTTCGCCGGGCTTGTTCAGGCGCATCGTCACCGACGACTGTCCCATCGCCACGCCGGTGATGCGTACGGAAGTTGGCGGCGGTCACGACGTACGTCTGCGCAACCGCATCGCCAGGCGAGCTCTGGAACACCGCGCTCAATCGAATCGCGTACGGAAGCGGGTAGCTGCCTGACACCTTGGCGGTCGTCAGCATCGGGATGTCGAATTCGCTCTGATCGCAATAGCGGCGTGTTGTTGGGATCGGTCACATCGCACGCGATCTGCACCGTGCGCCCGGTTGACGTGCCACCGGTGAGGATGGCGCCGTTCCGGAAGCGCGCGTTCATCGTGATGTCGAATCCGTTGTAGGTCGTCTTGTTGTTGGCGGACGTGACGTCCAGCTCGTTGGTCGGCGCGGAGAGCGCCGCCGTGCTGACGTTGTAGACCGTCATCGACTCGCCGTTGTTCCGCGGATCGGGGATCGCGAACGGCGTATACGCGCTGAACGGAATGGACAGGCTCGAGGTGTAGCTGATCGCGTGGAATTCGCGGCGGAAGAAGTTGGCCGCCAGTCCGAGCCCGGGTTTCAGTTCGTGAATGATCCCGGCGTTGTAGACGATCTGATACGGCCGCGCGAGATCCGGCGCGGGGTTGCGATTGCGCCGCGCGCCGAAGGTGCTCGACAACTGGCCGAAATTGATCTCGCAGCCGGGCGTCAGGTAGACGCAGCCCATGTCGCCCTGCGCGATGTCGTCCTTGTTGAGATCGGTCCACGACAGGTTCGAGGTGGTCTGCACCATCGGGTTGTAGGTCTGCGGAAAGCTCGTGGCGTCCTGCTGCATGTAGCGGCCGACGCTGCCCTTCAGGCCGGTCTTGCCGTTGCCGAAGAGATCGTAGGCGGCGCCGACGCGCGGCACCCAGTTCTTGAAGTCGGGCAGGTTCTTGATGCCGTCGAACTGACGCGCGGGCACGAACCGGCCGGCCGCTGCCGACTGCGGCGCGACTTCGGCGTTGAACCGTTCCTAGCGGAGGCCGGGATTGACCGTCAGCCGATTGATGCGCCACGAATCCTGCACGTAGAGGCCGGTATCGCCGTTGAGATCGGCGCGCGACGTGATCGGCGTGTTGTAGGCGCGGACCTGCAGCGGCACGGTGTTGTTGTAGACCTGGACCAGGTTGCCGTTCTGCGTGATGGTGTTCTTGATCCAGCCGTACTTGTGCTGCACGCCGACCTTGATGCTGTGCGAACCGGTGACATACGACGCGGCCGCGATGATCTGATTGGCGACGAACGGATTGTAGAACTCGGTCGTCGCGGCGTTGAAGACCGTCTTCGATCCGATCGCGCTGTCGCTCTTCGAGATGTCGCCGTACGGGTTGGTCGCGCTCGGCCGCGCCACGTCGTCCTGGTATTTCAGGTTGTAGCCCAGATAGTTCTTCGAAAATCCGGCCTCGATGAGCAGCTTGCTGGTCAGCGTGGAGGTCCACTTCGCCTGTTCGTCGAATCCGAACTGATCCTGGTTGCCGGAACCATCCGGCGTCTGGCGGCCGGTCTCGCTGCCGAAGTAGTCGCGATACTTGGGCAGCGCGTCGTACATCACCGACAGCTTGTTCTTCGCGTTCACCTGCAGCGTGAGCCGCGTGGTGTACGCCTGCAGGTGGCTGCGATCGAAGGCCGGGCTGCCATCGTCGAAGTACTGGTTGGCGATGTAGTTGGCGGCGCCCCACTCGCGCGTCGAGTGGAAGAACCAGAGGCGGTTCTTGAAGATCGGACCGCCGATGCTGGCGTTGAAATCGTAGATGCTGCGCAGGCTTGGCGGCACGGTCAGGCCCGCCGCCATCAGCTCGGCGTCGTTGTTGTCGGCTTCGGAAGTTCTCGTTCGAGTACATCGCGACGCCGTCGAAGGAAAAGCGGTTGCCGCCTTCCTTGGGGATCATGTTGATCCGCACGCCGCCGGTCTGCGAATCGGCCGACCCGGCGACCACCTGATACGACATCTCCTGGTAGGCGCCCTGGTTGTGGTACACGCCGGCGATCGATCCCTGGTTGAGCAGCGACATCACGCTCATGCCGTCCACTTCGAGCGCCGTGTCGTTGGCGAGCGATCCGTACGCGACCACCGTCCCCTGCCACATCTGCGATCCGCCGCCGACGTCGAAGCGGCCGGAACCCGACGGCGCGAGCGCGGGAATGGTGGCGGCCAGACTCTGATAGCTGCGGCCGGTCGGCAGCGCCTCGATTTGATCTTTCGACAGCACCGTGCGGCTCATCGTGCTCTGCACGTCGACGACCGGTGACGCGCCCGACACGGTAATGGTTTCCTCGATGCCGCCGACTTTCATCTGCGCGTTGACGGTCGCGGTGAAATCGGACTCGAGCACGATCCCGTCGCGCACGAACGTCGTGAAGCCGGCCAGCGTGAAGCTGACCTTATAGGCGCCAGGCCGCAAGTCGATGATGCGGTACGCGCCGTTGGTGTCGCTGACCGCGTCACGCGTCTGGGAAATGAGCGCCGGACTGCTGACCTCGACGGTCACGCCGGGCAGGACGCCGCCGGAGGAGTCGGTGACGGTTCCGGCGATCACGCTCTGCGCGGCCGCCGTCATGGGGTACAGCACGATTCCGAGCAGGACACCGAGCAACCGCCTCGACGTCATCACGCGCACCATGTGGCATTCCTCCAAGCTGTTGAAACAACTCGTCCGATCGGAACGAAGGCAGAGCTATCCCGAGACGGAGCAGTTCTAACGTGCGGTCCGGGGGCTCGCAATACCCAACAGCAGGTAGAAAGCCTCACAGACAGGCGGGGATCTAAGAACTTGAAGATTGTCGGTGCGGGGTGCGTAGGTGCGGAGGTGCTAGGTGCGGTGCTTGTGCGGGGTGCCGGGTGCAGGGTGCGACGTGCTGAGTGCTTGGGTGCAGGTGCTCGACGCTCGTGCGCCCATGCAGGTGCGCCGCACCGTTGGCACTGCACCGCACGCACCCACGCACCCACGCACCTAAGCACCTCCGCACCGGCCCGACGGCTCAAGCAATATGAATGATGCCGCGCCGGAGCGCTGCGGTGATTGCAGCACTTCGATCCTTCACCTTGAGCTTGGCGAGGATGTTCTTCACGTGCACCTGCGCGGTCTCTTCGCTGATGCCGAGGGACGCGGCGATCTCCTTGTTCCGCATGCCCTGGGCGATGAGCTCGATGACCTGGATCTCGCGGCGCGTCAGCGTCGGACCGGCGGCGCGCTGCGCGAGGCTGGCCTCCACGTCCGGCCCGATCCGCGACTCGCCCTTGCGCACCTCGCGGATGACCCGAATGAGGTCGTCGGACAGCATGTCCTTGAGCAAATAGGTGGCCGCGCCCGCCTGCAGCGCGCGGTGGATGTCTTCGTCGCCGCGGAACATCGTGAGCACGACGATGCGCGCGGCCGGATCCAGCGCGCGAATCTCGCGAATCGCTTCGACGCCGCCCATCGCGCCGAGCTGCAGATCCATCAGCGTGACATCGGGGCGGTGCTGCCGGAACATCGCGACCGCTTCCTCGCCGGAGGCGGCCGACGCGACGACGTGCATGTCGGGCTGCCGGTCGATGATGAGCGCGATCCCCTCCCGCACGATGCGGTGGTCGTCGACGCAGAGGACGCGAATCCGTTCGGCAGCAGTCGCGTGCACTGATGGCTCCAGCATCACGCCGTTCTCGCCAGCGGTACGACCGCCGTCACGGCCGTGCCCTGCTCGGCGCCGGTCGCGACGATCAAACGGCCGCCGACCACCGCCGCGCGCTCCTTCATGCTCGCCAGGCCGTAGTGATGATCGTCGTTCAGGTGGGCCGGATCGAATCCGCAGCCGTTGTCCGAGACGCGCAGCGTCATGGCGCGCTCGTCGTAGCTCAGTTCGACCGTGATCTGCGAGGCGTGCGCGTGATGCACGGCGTTGAGCACCGCCTCCTGGCCGATTTTCAGGACCTGTTCCTCGACTCTCGGCAGCGCCCGCGGCGCGGATTCCGCCATGGCGAACTCGACGCGAATATCGTGGCCGTTGATCGCGTGCTCGGTCGCATCGCGCAGCGCCGCCGCCAGGTTGCGCTGTTCCAGCTTGGGCGAGCGCAGATCCCAGATCGCCTGGCGCGCTTCGCGGATGTACTCCTCGACCTGCTTGCGCATCCGCACGAACTGGTCCTTCTTGATCGCCGCCGACGCGTTGAGGTCGCCGGCCATCGCATCGCACTGCAGCGCGACACCGACCAGGCTCTGGAGCAGCGTGTCGTGAATCTCGCGGCTGAGCCGCGCGCGCTCGCCGAGCAGCAGCGCGAACTGTTTGCGGACCTGATGGAGGCGCATCTGCCAGGCGCCGGCGATCATGCCGCACCAGCAGGAGCGCGCCCAGCCCGTAGAACCAGCGGGTCTGGTAGAACATCGGCGCGATCGAGAAAGCCCAGACGGCTCCCGGCTCCGACCAGCCGCCCACATCGTCGCTGGCGGCCACCCGGAACACGTACGGGCGCGGCGGCAGATTCGTGTAGAAGGCCTGGCGCCGCGCGTCGCTCTCGATCCAGTCGGTGTCGAAGCCTTCGAGCTTGTAGCGGAAGCGCGTCTTGAGCGGCGATGTCAGGTTCACGACCGTGAAGTCGATCTCGAGGCGCCGCGCGCCCGCCGGAAGCGCCATGCCGCCGAGGACGCGCACCGGCCGCCCGTCGGCAACGGCCTCTTCGATGCGAACCGGCGCCGGCGGCCGCGGCTGCTGCAGTTCGCTCGGATCCATGATCGTGACGCCGCGCGCGGTCACGAACCACAATCGTCCGTCGCCCGCGCGCACGACCCGCCGGTTGTTCCCGAGATCGACCGGGACGCCGGCAATGCCGTCGGAGCGGTCGTATACGGTGAAGTGCGGCTTGTACGTCCGATCGGCAGTCGCCTTGCCGAACTCGTTCTTGTCGATGTGGACGATCCCGGCATTGCTGCCGAACCACAGCGAATCGCCGGCATCGCTGATCACCGCCACCACGCCGTTGGCCGGCAGACCGTCGCGCACTCGCAGCGTCACGAACTGTCCGCTCCAGTAGCGGCTGATCCCGCGTGGAGCCGCCGAGCCACACGACGCCGCCATCATCCTCGTGAAACGAATCGTAGACGCCGCCGTCGAGGCCGTCGCCCGGGCCGAACACCTGGAACGCGCCCGTCGCGCGGCGCGACCGCCACCTGTCCCGTGGACAGCCCCAGCCAGAGGCGGCCGGTGCGATCGCTGTACATCGCCGTCACGCGCGTGGCGTGACGGGTCGAACGGCATGGCGACGCTCCTCGCCTGCGTGCCGTCCCAGCGAAGCAATCCGCGCGTGGTGTTGTACAGCCAGAGACCGCCCTGCCCGTCCGGCGCGATCGATTCGACGTCCTTCAAGAGCTCGCGATCGGAGACCGGCAGCGTGTCGCACGGCCGTCGATCAAACGGACAAGACTGCGCGTGGTCGCGACCCAGAGCGTGCCGTGATCGTCAACGCGACAGCGCGGTGACGCGCGCGTCATCGGGCCGCCATTCCCGGAGTCTCGTGCCGGCGGCGCCGAACTCGACGAGCCCGTCCACCGTGCCGACCCAGACGTTGGCGTCCGGTGTTCTCTCGACGCCGCGCACGATGCCGAGATCCACGATCTGCGAAATCTTGCGCGGCGTGAGCCGGTTCAGCCCCTCGGTGGTCCCGGCCCAGACGTTGCCGTCGCGATCCTCGAGCAGCGAGTACACGCCGTCGCCGAGCAAGCCGGTCAGGCTGGTTGCCCGCTCGAACGTCGGCGGCCCGCCGTCCGGTGACGGCCGCATCCGCCACAAGCCCTGGCCGCCGGTCGCAATCCACATGTTGCCGCGGCGGTCGTAAAGCAGGCGCATCCCGCGGCCGCGTTCCGTCGAGACGACCCCGGCGCGGCCCGAACGGGACGGATCGGAACCCTGTCACCGGATCGGTCAGCCACATGACGCCCGCCGTGTCCTCGGCAATCGCGCGCACCAGATCCGTGGAGCGATCGACGAGGACGAACGCGCTCGCGCCAGCCTCGCGCACGAACAACCCCGCCGACGTGCCGATGAACAGCGCGCCGCGAGCGTCGACGTGCGCACTCGCCACGGCCAGCGTGGCGCCTTCGACGAGCGGCCTCTTCTCCCATCGGCCGTTCACGAACTGATGCAGGCCGCGCGCGTTCCCCGCCCACATCGACCGGTTCGCATCCTCGATCAGCGTCGTCACGGCGCCCGGGCTCAGCCCCTCTTTCTCGCCGTACATCTCCAGGTGACCGTTGACGACGTGGCCGACGCCGGTTGATCCGCCGAATCCGATCCACAGGCTCTCGTCGTGTGCGAGGACGAGCGCGCGCACCGGTTGCTCGGGCAAGCCGGCAGACGACAGGGCGTTCCACGCCACGAAACGCGCGCCGTCGAAACGGAACAGTCCGGCGTCGTTGCCCACCCAGAGGTAGCCGTCGCGATCCTGGGCGAGCGCCCAGACCGTTCCCGGCGGCAGACCTTCCTTGTTGTTCCAGGACGTCAGAACGCAGTCGGTGAGGACGTTCCGCAGATCGGCGGCTGAAGTCAGCGCCGCGGACAGCGCAACGAACAGCAACGCCAGGAAGGAGAGCAGCCGGCTTCTCATGTCACTCGGGCGGCTATTCTGGCACCTCGCCCAAATCGGCCTCCCAACCGCCGGAAACCGTCGGAGCAGGCTCGAATCGCCGCGATGTGAGCCGATTTTCCGCCCGATTCCGCATTCCTGGATGAGGAAATTCAGCTGACGGAGGTCGAGTGCGGAATCGTGGCGGTCGCGTTTTGACGCGGCGCGTCGCTCAGACGCGCAGGTGGTAATAGCCGTGATTCTCGGTCACGTGAACCGGGGCTTCGAACAGCACGCCCAGGCGTTCGTCGGTCAGCATCGCCGCCTTGGATCCGGCGTCCATCACCCGGCCGCGCTGCAGCAGGATGACGTGCTCGACCTCCGGGATGATCTCCTCGACGTGATGCGTGATGAACACGATGGTCGTGCCGCGGACCGCGATGCCGCGGACCATATCGAGGAACCGGTGCTGCGCGACGACGTCGAGGCCGACGGTGGGTTCGTCGAGGATCAGCGCGCGGGGCCGCGTGACCAGCGCCCGCGCAATCAGCACGCGCCGCGCCTCGCCGGTCGACATCTCGTTCATCGATTTTCCGGCGAGGTGATCGGCGCCAAGGCTGGCCAGCGCGTCGCGCGCTCGCGCGCGCATCTCGTCGGAGATCGTCAGATTGACGAGGAAGCCCTGGGTCGCGAAGAAGCCGGACAGGACCGCTTCCTCGCCGCGAATCGCCCCGCCGCTGTGGCCGCTGACGAACCGGTAGTGCAGGTCGCTCGAAATGATGCCGAGCTGCGTGCGCAGCTCGAAGACGTTCCACCGATCGGTCCCGAAGACGCGCACCGCCGGCGGCCGTTCGCCGTCGTGCGCGAACGCATAGTCGTTGTGCGTGAGCAGGTTGATGAGCGTCGTCTTGCCGGCGCCGTTCGGACCGAGGATCGCCGTGTGCTCGCCGTCGCGAATGGACAGCGTCAGGCCGTCGAGAATCCTGACGCCGTCCTTGACGACGGTCGCGTCGATCAGTTCGAGGAGCGGCGCACCCGCCACTACGAGACGGGCGGGCAGGCGTTGCCGAGATAGCCGCCGCCGCCGCAGTAGCTGGAGTCCTGCAGCTGGATCAGCAGGCCGTCCGGATCGGTGAAGTACAGCTCCGGCGTGCCTTCTTTTGCGCCGCCGCGATTTTCCATGCGCAGGCTGATGTAGTGCTGCATCGGCCCCGGCGTGTTGCCTTCGCGCGGCTTGATGCCGACGCTCTCGAGCGCCTTCTGCACCTGCTCGACGTTGAAGCCGTCCATGTTCATGCACGAGTGGTTGATGCTCGCGGGACGAGGCGGCGGAGCGGGCGCGGCCGGCGCGGCGCCGGCGCGGCCACGCGCGGCGCCGCCACCGCCGGTGAACATCAGGAACTCGACCGTCGGACCGATCGCCAGGGTCGGCGCGGTCGGCCCCTGATAGGAGCGGATGCCAAATCCGAACAGCTCCTTGTAGAACTGGTTGGAGCGCGTGCTGTCGTTCGCCGAAATGGTGAAGTGGCTCATGCCCTTCACGGCCAGAAGCCCCTTCTTCGGCGAGGCCTCGACCTTCACGACATCACCGAGCTTGCCGGCGCCGCCGGCGTACTTCGGATCCTGCAGCTGCATGATGATGCCGTCCTGATCGGCGAAGAAGATCTCGGGCGTGCCTTCGCGCGCGCCGCCGGCTTCCGGTCCGCGCATCCGGACGCGCACTTTCATCGGACCGCCGGCCAGACCGCCGCCCTCGCCTTCGGCCTTCGGTCACGCCGTGCGCGGCGAGCGTCTTGACGACCTGATCCACGTCGAAATTTTCGACCGCCACGCCGAGATGCGTGATGCTCGGCGTGCCGCTGGCCGGCGTCAACGCGACGTAGGACGGCCCAGCGCCGATGCGCAGGATGACCGTCGAGCCCTGCCGCGCCTGGATGGGCATGCCGAACAGGCCCTGATAGAAGTCCAGCGATCGCTTGACGTCCGACACGCTGAGCGTCATCTGGCTCAGCCCGCGCGCGCGGAGCGTGGGGGCGCCGGCCTGCGCGAACGCCTTGCGGGCGACGGCAAGGGCGGGCAACGACAGCAGCAGATCCCGGCGCGTCAGCTCGAATTTGGTGCTCATGATGAAGGCTCCTCGGCCACGCCGCGGCGGCGGACCACATGACTGCCGGGCGTATGTTGCTGCAGATGGACGGCGAGATCAAATGCGCACGCCGGGCGGCCCCGTGCGAGAATGCCGCCCGTGTCGGCTGCACTGGCGCGGGTCTACGAGTCTCCCGAAGAGCCGGACCCTCGACAGCAGGGCGGCATGTCGTTCCTCGAGCATCTCGAGGAGCTGCGCGTCCGCATCATCCGTTCGCTGATAGCCATCGCCGCCGGCATGGCGATCGCCTTCTATTTCATCGACGACATCGTCCAGTTCCTGCTCGAGCCGACGCTCCGGACGCTGCCGCCCGGCGCCATGTTGATCTACACGCAGCCCGGCGAGGGGTTCAGCTTCTGGTTCAACATCGCGCTGATTGCCGGCACCATCCTGGCGTCGCCGTTCGTGTTCCTGCAGGTCTGGCTGTTCATCGCGCCGGCGCTTCACGCGCACGAAAAGAAGTTCGTCATCCCGTTCGTGCTGCTGACGACCGGCGGCACCCTGGCCGGAGCGGCCTTCAGCCACTACGTCATGTTTCCGTCGATGATGCGATTCTTCGGCCTGTTCAACACGCCGCACCAGCTCGCGTTCATGCCGCGCGTGTCGGACGTGTACTCGCTGTATCTCCGCATGCTGATGGGAATGGTCGGCGTCTTCCAGCTTCCGACCTTCGCGTTTTTCCTCGCCCGGCTCGGACTCGTGACCGCCGGATGGCTGTGGCGGAATTTCCGCTACGCCATCCTGATCATCTTCATCGTCGCCGCGGTCCTGACGCCGTCACCGAGTCCGACGGATCAGATCGTCTTCGCCGCACCGATGATCGTGCTGTACGTGCTGAGCATCGGGATCGCGTGGATCGCCGCGCCGCGCAGTCCCTAGTCGCCCAGTCCCCGAGTCCCCGAGCCCCAGCCCCGAGCCCCGAGCCCCGAGTGAATACATAATGACCACCATGAAATCACGCATCCTCGCCGCTCGTTGCCCTTGCCCTGCTCTCGCTCGCGCCGGTCCTGGCGCAGGCCGACATCGGCGGCGAGTGGGACACCGAGTTCTGGACCCCGCGCGGTCCGCTCGAGATGACGATGTTCATCTCGCAGGAGGGCGCGGCGCTGAAGGGTTACCTCACGAACGAAAACGGCGAGTTCCCGCTGCGCGGACAGGATCGAAGGCAGCGACTTCAACGTCACGTGGCAATTCCCCGATCGCGGCACGATGCTCGATGTCGTCTTCACCGGCAAGATCGATGGCGACACGATGAACGGATCCGTGAAGCTCGGAACGCTCGGCTCCGGCAAGCTGTACGCGACGCGCACCGGGCGTTAGCCCGAAGCCTGGAGCCTGGAGCCCGGAGCCCGGAGCCGACGTCCGTAAGTGCTACGGCTGCGACGTCGCCGTCTTGCGCACCGTCGGATACTGAATCCCGAGCTGCTCGAGATAGGTCTTGTACTTCGTCGGGTCGTAGTAGTACTTCCGCATCTCCGGCCGATACTTCTCCATCGTCTCTTTGTTCAGCCAGATCGCCGGCTTGTCTTCGGGACGAAGCAGCGGGATGTACTTCTGATCCTTCGTCTGTTCGTGGAAGTAATCCCACGCCGACTGCACCACGTCGGGCCGCATGACCAGATCGAGCACGGTGAGCGCCTGCGCCTTGGCGCCGGCGAGCGTGCCCTTGTGCGCGATCGGCGTCGCCATCGAGACGGCGTTCGCCCAGTTGTGGCCGGGCCCGGCGTTGATGTTCGCGGGATAGTTCAGCGTGATGGTCGGCAGGTTCCAGGACATATCGCCGATGTCATCCGAGCCGCCGCCGCGCTTTTCGTCGTCGGGAATCTCTTCGCGGCCGCGCAGCGGCTGCACCGTGGTGACCAGGCCCGATTCCTTCACCTTCAGTTCCTTCTGCAGCGCTTTGGCGAGTGTCTGGTCGGCCTCGGTCCATTTCGGCAAGCCGATCGACTTCGATGTTCTGGTACATCGTCTCGGCGACCGGCCTGTTCATGTGCTGCGGCCACGAGGAGCCGAGCACGCGCGACGTCACCTCGGTATTGGTCATCAGCGCGGCGCCCTTCGCCATGGCATCGCCGATCGCCCAGAGCTCCTTGATGTGCGGGTAGTCGGTCTCGCGGAAGTAGTACCAGACGGACGCCGTCGGCGGCACGACGTTCGGCTGATCGCCGCCGTCGCTGATCACGTAGTGCGAGCGCTGCTGGAGCCGCAGGTGCTCGCGGCGGAAATTCCAGCCCATGTCCATCAGTTCCACGGCGTCGAGCGCCGAGCGGCCGCGCCACGGCGCGCTGGCCGCGTGCGCGCTCTCGCCTTTGAACATGTACTCGACGGAGATCAGGCCGTTGTTCGTGCTGTCGCCCCAGCTCGTCGCGAACGCCGCACCGACGTGGGCGAACAGGGCGACGTCCGCGTCCTTGAAGGCGCCTTCGCGAACGAAATACGCCTTCGCGCCCAGCAGCTCCTCGGCGATCCCGGGCCAGAGCTTGATGGTCCCGGAGAGGTGCTCGCGCTCCATGATCTTCTTCACCGCCAGCGCCGCGACGATATTGAGCGGCACGCCCGAGTTGTGCCCCTCGCCGTGCCCCGGCGCGCCCTCGATCATCGGCTCGTGCCACGCGACGCCCGGTTTCTGCGAGGCCTGCGGGATGCAGTCGACGTCCGACCCGAGCGCGATGACCGGCTTGCCCGATCCCCAGCTCGCCATCCACGCGGTCGGAATGCCCGCGAGGTTCTCCTGAATCGTGAAGCCGTTCTTCTTGAGGATGCCGGTCAGATACTTCGACGTCTCGAATTCCTGGAAGCCCAGTTCGCCGAAGCTGAACACCTGATCGACCATCTGCTGCGTGAAGACGTCCATCTTGTCGATCTCGGCGATGGCTTCTTTCTTGTAGTCGGCGAGCTTCGGCGGCAGTGCAACGTCCGCGGCTGGTTTGGGGGCGCCGCCGGCTGTGACCGGCTCTGGCCCCGCAGTGATGCGGTCGTGACAACCATCGCCAGAATCAGTGCTGATCCAATCCAGGTCTTCATACAGCCCTCCCGCGGCCCGCGAAAATGATTCCCAGTTTACGCTGACCGTGTCATCTTTTTTTCACTGGCGCCGGGGCCCCACCCCCGGCGCGAACTGACGCCGATGCTTCAGGCCTCGGATTTCTTGTCCTCGCCTCAGCGTGGCCGCAGGCGCTCCCTTCATTCTACCCGGCCAACTTTCTTTCACTGGCCGCGGGGCCCCACCCCCGCGGCGAACTGACGCCGATGCTCAGGCTCGGATTCGCTTGTCCTCGCCTTCGCATGGCCGCAGGCGCTCTTTTTGTTCCCTACCCGCGCCTACCTGCCCTACCCGCCCGACCCGCCCTAGTAAGATTAGAGTCTCATGGCGACTATTCTTCAGAGCGTTCCTGCCAACAAACGTGTCGGGATTGCGTTTTCCGGCGGCCTCGATACGAGCGCCGCGCTCCACTGGATGCGGCAGCAAGGGCGCGATTCCCTACGCCTACACCGCGAATCTCGGGCAACCCGACGAACCAGACTACGACGACATTCCGCGCAAGGCGCTGCAGTACGGCGCTGAACGCGCGCGGTTGATCGACTGCCGGCGCCAGCTCGTCGCCGAAGGCATCGCGGCGCTTCAATCCGGCGCGTTTCACATCTCCACCGCCGGCGTCACCTACTTCAACACCACGCCGATCGGCCGCGCCGTCACCGGCACGATGCTCGTCATCGCGATGAAGGAAGACGACGTCCACATCTGGGGCGACGGCAGCACGTTCAAGGGCAACGACATCGAACGGTTCTACCGCTACGGCCTGCTGGCCAACCCGGACCTGCGCATCTACAAGCCGTGGCTCGATCAGCAGTTCATCGACGAGCTCGGCGGCCGCAAGGAGATGTCCGAGTACATGCAGCGCGCCGGCTTCTCCTACAAGATGAGCACGGAGAAGGCCTACTCCACCGACTCGAACATCCTCGGCGCGACGCACGAAGCCAAGGATCTCGAACATCTCGACAAGGGCATGAAGATCGTCGACCCGATCATGGGCGTGGCCTTCTGGCGCGACGACGTTGCCGTCAAGCCCGAGGCGATTACCGTGCGGTTCGACGAGGGCCAGCCGGTCGCGCTCAATGGCGTGGAGTTCGACGATCCCGTGGCCCTGATGCTCGAAGCCAACGCGATCGGCGGCCGCCACGGCCTCGGCATGAGCGACCAGATCGAAAACCGGATCATCGAAGCCAAGAGCCGCGGCATCTACGAAGCGCCGGGCATGGCGCTGCTGTTCATCGCCTACGAACGCCTCGTCACCGGCATTCACAACGAGGACACCATCGAAGAGTACCGCCACAACGGCCGCGAGCTGGGACGGCTGCTCTATCAGGGACGCTGGTTCGATCCGCAGGCCATGATGCGGCGCGAGACGGCGCAGCGCTGGGTCGCGCGGCCGATCACCGGCGAAGTGACCCTGGAACTGCGCCGCGGCAACGACTACTCCATCCTCGACACGACGAGCCCGAACCTGACCTACAAGCCCGAGCGGCTGACGATGGAAAAGGGCGAGTCGGCGTTCACGCCGCAGGATCGCATCGGTCAGTTGACGATGCGGAATCTCGATATCACGGACACGCGCGACAAGCTGCTGACGTACGTGAAAACGGGATTGCTCGGATCGACGGGCCCGGCCATTCCGCTTCTGCCGGCGGTCAAGGACGACGACCAGAAGAACAAGAAGTAGCGTCCGGAAGTAATGTCCGGAAGTAGTGTCCGGCTTTAACCGGACCTGCTGACTACTTGCGCCGCTTGCGCGGCTGCGGCAACTCGCCCACGGCTTTGCGCAGGCTGGCGCTGGCGCGCGCGAGCCGTTCGACGATCGCGGCCTGTTCGGGCGTCAGCGAAGCGCCTTGCAGCTGCGCGACGCACGCCTCGACTGCTGACGCGGGCGCCTGAACGGCGCGCGCCTGTTCGGTGAGGCGCTCGTGATCGAGCGCCTGGTCGCGCGCTTTCCGGAGGACCGGACGCAGATCCGCGTCTCCGACCAGCCGCTCGATCGCCATGACGAGGCGTCCCTCGATCTTCAGCGCCCTGGCGCGCAGCAGCAGTTCCTCGCCCTGGCTGTCCACGGCGAACGGATGCGAATCGAGCACGCCGACCGCGGCGGTGCGCCAATGCGCTTCGGCATCGGGAAGAAAATGCTCGAGGAACGGCAGCGACGACCATTGCGCCATTCCCCGGAACCATCGCGGCGGCGGCGCGAAGGGTCGAAAGGTCTGGTCGGGCAGCCACTCGATGACCGCCAGATCCAGTTCCTGAAGGAGTTCGGCGAGCAGGGCGTCAGCCATTGGCGTTTCCGTGTCCGATCACGCCGACAGCATCGCGCGCGTCAAGCGCTCGAACGCCTCTTCGACGCCGGCGCCGGTCTTGGCGCTCGTCCGGACGATGCTCCAGCCGGCTTCGGCGACTTCCCAGAGCGCCTGTTCGTCGACCTGCCACTCGCTATTGAGATCCGACTTGTTGAGCGCGAGCACGAACGGCGCGTTGCCGACCACGCCGGCGGCCATCTTCTGCAGGTCGCGGGCGGTCTGAAACGTGTCGAGCCGCGTGCCGTCCACGACGAGCAGATAGCCCGACGCGCCGCGCAAATAGGATCGCTCCACCGTCTGAAACGCGTCCTGCCCGTAGATGTCCCACAGCACGAGCGTCACGTTCTGGTCGTCGATCGTCATCGGCTTCTTGTCGATCTTCACGCCGACGGTGGACAGGTACTTGTCGGAGAAGATGCTGCTGACGTAGCGCGCGACCATGCTCGTCTTCCCGACCGCGAATCCGCCGAGCATGCAGATCTTTTTCTGGATCATGGCCGCGCTTCCGCTCGCGCCGGCTCGCGGCCGGGCGTGACGTGGACGGTCACGCGCCGGTTCTGCTGCTTGTCCGCTTCCTTCGGCGACTCGACGACCGGATCCTGGCTGCCGACACCGTCGGTGACGATCTCGAGCCGATCGCCGCGGACGGCGTCGAGCGCCGTGCGCACGATCTCGGCGCGGGCGCGGCTGAGCGGCACGTTGGCTTCCTGGGCGCCGTCGGCGTCGGTGTGTCCGACCAGTGCGAGCGTGAAGCGGCGATCGGACGCGGCCGCCAGCGCCTGCAGATCCCCGGCGCCCAGTGCGAGCTGACGGAGCACGTCGCTCTGCCCGGGCGCGAGCCTGGTCTCGCCCTTGGTGAAGCGCGGCGCCGACGATCTCGATCTGCGCGGATCACCCGGGTCTGCGCGGCATCGACCGCCGCGGACGCGTCCACGCGCGTCACGCCGGGAAGAACCACGGCGCAGCCGGCTGGCGTCCGCGAGCCACGACATCGGCGCAGTGCCGCCGATCCGGAGCGACGCCGTCGGCGAGCTCCATCGTGACGCCCTCGGGCGGACGCAGCACCTGACGCGCCCGCGCGAGCGCCAGCGCCGGCTGCGCCGCGTGGTACGCCTCCCAGTGCGATTCGACCGTCGCGCGCGCAATGGCGCGGCTGTCGAGAATCTGCCTCGGGATCGCGCGCCAGCGGATCGCGCAGTCCCGCAATCACATAATGACCGCCGCGACGGCCCGACGAGGTGACGACGATGCCCGGCTCGCCGCGCAGCGCATCGACATATCCATCCCAGCGCCACCGCGAGCGGAGCGTCAGCCCGAGCCAGACGGCCAGGCCTGCCAGCACGGCGCCGACCAGCAGCCAGGTGCGGCGCCCCGAGCTGCGCGCCGCCGGCGCGAAACTCCGACTGCAGGCACGATTCGAGGATCGGGCGCGCGCCTTCGAACACCGCGGCTGTCGCCGGAAAACCGTTCGAGCGGCTCGGAGAATTCCAGGTGAATCGCTTCGATCGCCTGCTGCAGGCGTTCGCGGAACGAGCGCGGCGCCTCGCCGCGCAGGACCGCCGCCAGGACCGCGCGCGGGCCCTGCTCGATCCAGACGGACAGCTCGCCGACCTTCAGCGCCTCGAGCCCGTCGCCTTTGTCGACGCGAAACGAGTCGCGGACGAAATCGCGGATCGCGGTCAGCATCCCGGAAACCATGTCGACGTCGCGGACCTGGCCGTGGCCGGCCTCGACGTGCTGCAGCAGCAGCCCGCTCTCGCGCTCGATCAGGAAGACCTGCTCCACGCGGTAGAGCAGCGTGTGCAGGAGCACGACCTCGCCAAAGGATTTTCCGGTCCGGAACGCCTCGTAGCGCCAGACCATCGAGCGCCACGACACGCTCTGCTCGAGCGTGCGATTGAGCGATTCGACCATCGCGGCCAGGCTGGACGCCACCGCCTTGCGGATCGCCGGCCCCATGACCGGAAACAGCGCGTCGGCGAGCGGCGTGGGATTCTGGCGGACCGACGTGGTGATGGCGCGCTCGACGCCCGGCGCGAGGGCTCGCGCCAGGTCGGGGTCGAGCGCATGCTGCAGGAGCACCTCGGGAAGAATCTCGCCGACATCGCGCCGCCGCAGCGCCGGATCGTCGAGGCGGGCCTGAATGGCGGCCAGCTGCGCGCGCTCGCGCGCGACGAGCAGCGTGACGAGCTCGGCGAAATCGTCGGCGTGTTCGCGGTCGTCGCCCGGCGGCGCATCGGACCCGAGCGCGGGTCCAACGCGCGGATCAGGCACGCCCGTCTCCGCCCAGCGCCGGCAGCGACAGCTCGTTGTTCAACCGCATCGCCATCTCGGTGAGCATCGTCGCCAGCGCCGTTCGATCCAGCTTGTCGATGCGCAGTTCGCCCGATTCCCGCGCGAGCCGCGCGAGGATTTCGTCGCTGCGCTGGCGGATTTCCTCGGTCACGTTCTGGTGCAGTTCGAGCAGCTGCTGGCGCAGCTCGCGCTGCACGCGCGCGATCTGGTCTTCGAGCTGCCCCATTTTCTTTTCGAACGCCTTGCCCATGTCGCGCATCTCGCGCGACGCGTCCTTGTCGGCGTCGGTGCGCTCTTCGTGCTCCGTGCGGATGCGGTCCGCGAGCGACTCGACTTCCTGCTTCACGAACTGCTCGAGGACGCTCAGGCGCTTGCGCACTTCCTCTTTCAGTTCGACGGTCTCCTGCGACAGGCGCTCCTCGAGACGGCCGAACCGCCGGTCGGTGTCGCGCAGCTGGCCGCCGAACAGGATGTCGCGGACCTTGTCCAGATTGCCGCCGCCGAGCTCCTCGGCGGCCGACGCGGTGGCGTCGGACGCGCCCCGCCCGGCTTCGCAGTGGGAGATGGTTGACTCTTCATGGGGACGACGACCCTTTCCTTGGAGCGGGCCGGCGGATGCTTCCGGCCGGACTTGATGGGGGTGATGGCAGCAGGTGCCCGGCGACGCGCGCGGGGGTCGGGTGCGGATGCAGCCCGGAGCGCCGGGCGCGCGGAACGTTTGGACCCCATCGTATGTTCCTCGTAGGACGCTGCTGCCTCGAATGCGAACGGCTAGGCTATCACAGGCCGGCCCAACAGTTCCCGGGCCGCCGGGCGCCGGCGGCGGGCGCGTATAATCCGCTTTCCCCAGTGATTCAAAAGAAAATCGCGCTTCTCGGCGCCGCGGGCGTGGGTAAGACCAGCCTGGTTCGCCGCTTCGTCGAGAGCCTGTTCGACGAGAAATACCTGACGACGATTGGCGTGAAAGTGGACAAGAAATCGGTCCGCGTCGGCGAGGTGGACCTGTCGCTGATGCTGTGGGATCTGGCGGGCGCCGAAGAGCATTTCACCGTCCCGAGCTCCTACGTGCGCGGCGCTTCGGGATGCCTGCTCGTCGCCGACACCACGCGGCCGGACACGTTCACGGTGGCGCTGGAACTGGTCCGGCAGATCGACCGCGACCTCGGCGGCGCGATCCCCTGCGTGCTGGCGGTCAACAAGACCGATCTGGCCGGCTCCCCCGGCATTGATCCACCCGGCCTGGACGCGCTCAGGCCGCACGCGCGCTCGATCGTCCCCACCAGCGCGAAGACCGGCGAGGGCGTCGACGCCGCCTTCATGCGGCTGGCGGAAGCGCTGATCGGTTGATCCTCTATAAGTCGTAGACCGTTTCGGCACGCGCGAACTCAATCGCGTGCGCGGTCTGCGATCCCCGGCGGGCCATCGACTCGTCGAGCCAGTTGCGTTCCGACCAGTCGCGGTTCGGATCGTGATGTCCGATGAGCGTGTGGCGGATGCGGCAGGCGTTCGCCATGTCGATGACGTCTTCGATACAGCTGTGTCCCCACCCGACGCGCGGCACCGGCCCGCTGCCGCCGATGCCCATCATGCCGTCGTACTCGGCGCGGAGATACTGGCCATCGCGATACAGGAGATCGGCGCCGGTCGGCATGCGCGATCAGCCGCGTCCTCGGCTTCCCGACTCTGTCGATCGTCAGGTTGCGAATCGCCGTGCCGCAGCTCGTGATCGGTGCAGAAGACGAACACCCGGCCGGCGTTCTCGATCGCGGTACGCGAGACACGGCGCGGGATGGTGCACGGCGAACGGCGTGATGGTGGTCGCGCCCAGGCGAATCGGCTCCGCCGGATCGTGCAGGACGCTGTGCAGCGGCGGGCGGTCATCGGGCTCGGCGCTCGCCGATCTCGTACGCCTCGAAGTGCGCCGGCATGACGCCGAAGAAAATCGGCGTCTGCACGCCTTGAACCTCGCGCGCCACTTCGTGCGAAAAGATGCCCAGATTGAAGTCGAGCGCGCGCAGGAACTGCCGGTTGCCGTAGATATGCAGGTGGTTGCGCGGATCGAAACACACGGCCGCCTGATCGAAGCCCTCGGTGTGATCGAGGTGGCTGTGGCTGCCGAACAGATACAGGTGACGCTCGGGCCGCGCACCCCACTTCGCCTGCAGATCGCGCGCGCAATTGCGGAATCCGCTGCCGCAATCGAGGACGATGTCGTAGCCGTCGCCGGTCTCGACGAGGACGCACGTCGTCCAGCCGCCGTAGACGCGCGGCTCGGGCGGCGCGAACCGCGACGCGTACGCCGTCAATGTCGGGTGATCGATCGGCCCTCCGAGGAGATCCTCGACCGTACATGACAGCCGGCCGGCGCGATCGGCATGACTGGCGATGTCCTGGAAAACGAGCGCCAGCAGATCGTGGTCGGCGCGCCGCTGGTACGCGAGGCGCTCGGCGCGTGACGGGAAGATCGATCCGCTGCCCTGGGTTCCGTACAACGTGACGCGGAAATGCTGGATCGGCGGCGGGGTCATGGACCCCGCGGATTCTACAACGGCAGGCGGCGAGCCGCCGGCCGCCGCGGAAGGGCGGGACACGACGCGCTATGGATCGACGAGGCCGGCGTCGGCGCGCTGGCCAGCCAACATCAAGAGTCCCTGCTGGAGCCGCATGACGTCGGACGATTCGAGGCGCACGTGGTCGCGCCGGCCGTCCATGAGGTCAGCCGACACGAGGCGGGCGCGCATCAGGCCGTGCGTCGAGTGAACGCTCGATCGAAGCAGGTAGTGGCCGATCTCGTGGGCGACGCTGCGTCCAAGCGCCTGCTCGAGAAAACTCTCGCGGACCGAAGGCGGCAGCGCCATCAGCGGGCGGTCGCGCCAGCTCGATTGCTCGAGCAGGTGTCGCGCGGCAGTCATCGACACGCTGATCTTCGGGGCGGGCCTGCCGTTCGTGAACGCGATCCATCCCAGGCTGCCGGGATCCTGTCCCGCCAGCGTTCGCGCGGTGATCACGAGTTCGAGGGCGCCGCGCGGCAGGAGCGCCGCATCGTCGGGATCGGCCGACCGGACGAAGCTGACATCGACATAGGGACGCCAGATGTCGGCGGCGGCGGCCAGCCCCCTGGTCAGGAGCCGGTTGTCGGCCAGCCGACACGCCTTCGGTGCGCACGATCACGCGCAGTTCGGTGTGTGGAAGCCGGATGTCGGCCGCAGGGGCAGCCGCGTGAAGCAGGAGTGCGGAAAGCGCGGTAACTGCCAGCATGTTGATGTGTCTCGCTGGCGGGCATCTTGGCGAGATCGAGCGCGGCGGACAACGCGAATGGGACCGGACTCATCTTCCATGTGACGAGTCGCCGTCCCGGGGTGACGAACGTATCCGGGCCACGTCCGCGCGTGGGATCGCGGACCTTGACCATTGCCGTCAGATTGCCGATAGTGGCTTGAATGAATTCGCGGCGGGGAATCTCGCTGTTCGTGCTCCTCGGGATTGCGACGGCCTTTGGCGTGTCGTCCACGATTCAGGCCTACTACCTGGCGCACGCCAAGGGCATGAACGAGCCGATGACGATCCAGCTGTTCATCCTGGACACGGTGTACTGGTACGTCCCCGCGCTTCTCGCGCCGATCATCATCAAGGTTGCCACCCGCTACCAGGTCGGACGCACCCCGTGGTACGCGCTGATCGGCATTCACGTGACCGGCGCGCTGACCTACTCGATCGTCCACACGTCGGCGATGCTCGCGACGCGCGCCCTTTTGACGGACAAGCCGTCGGACGGCTGGATGCGCATCACGCGGATCGACTATCTCCAACAGCTCGACTGGCTGTTCATGACGTATCTGTTTCTGGTCGGCCTCGCGCACGCGCTCGCCTATCGGCGCGAGTCCGAGCGGCGCGCGCTCAATTCGGCGCAGCTCGAGACTCGTCTCATCGAAGCCCAGCTGCAGGCGCTCCAGCGCCAGCTGCACCCGCATTTCCTCTTCAACACGCTCAACGCGATCGCCGGCCTGATGCGCAGTGACGTCGACGCCGCGGACCGGATGATGGACCGGCTCGGCGACCTGCTGCGCATGACGCTCCAGACGTCGAACATCCAGGAAGTGCCGCTCAAGGAGGAGCTGGAGCTGCTCCAGAAGTACCTCGACATCGAGCAAGTCCGTTTCGGCAACCGCATGACCGTGTCGATGACGATCGAGCCGGAGACGCTGGACGCCCTGGTACCGAACTTTTTGCTGCAGCCGCTCGTCGAAAACGCAGTGCGCCACGGGATTGCTCCCCATTCGCGGCTCGGACGGCTGGCGATCAGCGCCTATCGGGAAGGCGATCGGCTGGCCATCCACATCGTCGACAGCGGCGATGGGGTGCCGCCGCATCGGCTGACGCTGCTCAACCAGGGCGTCGGCCTCGCCAATACGCGGGCGCGCCTCGATCACCTGTACCGCAGCGATCACTCGCTGGTGTTCTCGAATGGTGAGGGCGGCTTCCGCGTCACGGTGACGCTGCCGATGACGGTGGCCCGCGGAATGACGGAACCTGTCACGATGGGTGCGGCATGAGCATGACCAAAATCCGAACGCTGGTTGTCGACGATGAGCCGATCGCGCGGGCGCGCATGGTGTCGCTGCTCCGCGAGGAATCGGATATCGAGCTGGTCGGCGAGTGCTCCAACGGCCACCAGGCCGCGTCCGCCATCCAGTCCACGAACCCCGATTTGCTGTTCCTCGACATCCAGATGCCGGAAGGCGACGGCCTCAGCCTGGCCCGCACCATCCAGTCGAACGGCGCGCCGGCGGTCGTCTTCGTGACCGCCTACGACGAGTACGCGCTGCGCGCGTTCGAGGTGCATGCGCTCGACTACCTGCTGAAGCCGTTCAGCGCCGAGCGGTTCCGCTCCGCGCTCGGCCACGCGCGCGAGCACGTCTCGCAGCGCGCGCAAGATGGACGACCTCTCGACCACGTCGCCGGCGCTGCGCGAGGCGCCGCCGCGCCGCAACCGGCTGATGATCAAGTCGGGCGGGCGCATCCATTTCGTCCGCATGACCGACATCGACTGGTGCGAGGCCGCGGGGAACTACGTGCGGATTCACGTCGCTCACCAGGAACACCTCGTGCGCGACACGATGAGCCGTCTCGAGACCGAGCTCGATCCGCTGCAGTTCGTGCGGATTCACCGCTCGACGATCGTCAATGTCGATCGCATCCAGGAAATGCAGTCCTCGTTCAACGGCGAGTACGTCGTGCTGCTGCGGACCGGCACGCGCCTGACGCTCAGCCGCGGCTATCGCGATTCCCTCCAGGCGACGACTCGGCAAGCCGATATAAAAACGGTGCGGGGTGCGAAGTGCGCGGTGCGGGGGTGCCGTGCGCGGGTGCGCTCAGTGCGACGTGCGCTCGGCGCCGGGTGCCGAAGTGCGGAGTGCGCGGTGCTATGATCCCGCGCGATGAAGATCCACATTTTCGCCGCCGGGGCACTCATCGTCGCCGCGTCTCTCTGGTTCGGTAACGCGCGCTCGCATGCCCAGGCGCCTGCGGCGCTGCCGCAGCCGGGGTTCCATCACCTGCATCTCAATTCCATTAATCCCGAAGCGGCGATCGACTTCTACACGAAGCAATTTCCGAGCACGTCGAAGACGACGTTTGCCGGCCAGCCGGCGCTGAAGTCGCCGAACAACGTCCTGGTGCTGTTCACGAAGGTCGATGTGCCGCCGGCGACGCAGCCGCAGACCGCGATCTGGCATTTCGGCTGGCACGTGACCGACGTGCACAAGAGCCTCGAGATGTACAAGCAGCACGCGATCACGCTGCTGCCGCTCTACACCGAGGAAAGCGGCGGCACGGTGTTCACGAGCGCCGACACCTGGGCGAGCACCGGCGGAGGCCTCGGGTTGACGAAGGCCGGCATCGCGGAGGCGAAAGCGAAAGGCGTCAAGCCCGCTGGCGGCGCGGGCTTCGCGTACTTGCAGGGGCCGGACACCGCGATCGTCGAGTATCAGGGGAACATGCCGGCGGAGCGCTTCAACCACATTCACATGTTCGAGGATCAGCCGTTCTGCGCGCAGCTCTGGTATCAGCAGCATCTGAACGTGGCCGCGGGCGGGCGCGGCAACCAGCCGCCGCGCACCGAAGCGAACTGCCGCGGTCGAGCGAGGTCCCGACAAGACGTGGCCGGCGCTTGACTACGACGGCATGTACCGCACGCCGGCGCTGAACGGCACCACCTTCGGCGACGTCTCGCTGTTCTGGTACATGAATCAGGGCGACAAGCCCGCGGCGAGCACGCGCGGCCATCTCGCCGATCATTTCGCGTTGAGCGTCGCCAACCTCGATGCGTGGGTCGCGAAGTTGCGCGCCGAGAACGTCACGTTTCTCGAGCAGCCCTACAAGCTCGGCGAGCTGCGCGCGGTCATGATCGAAGGACCGAGCCGCGAAGCGATCGAGCTCGTCGAAGTCAAATAGACCAGGCAGCGCCCTCAACCGCAAAGCTCGCAAAGAGCGCAGAGCGACGCCAGAGCCACGAAGTCTCGAAGTGCGGCTGTGGACGTCACTTGCGTTTGTCGGGTTCGGCCCACTCGAGCCGCCACGTTGTGGCGGCATGCGGCGCGGGATCTCCGCGTCCTCCGCGTCCTCTGTGGTGAATCTTCTTCGTGGCTTTCGTGCCTTCGTGCTTCGTGACTCCGGGCGCAGTGACCGTCTCGTCAGATTCGGCGCTCCTCGCGGATCATGACCCCGAGGATTGCGCTGACCACCGTCACGACGAGCGCGCCCCAGAACGCCGGCCAGAATCCGGCGACGTGAAAGCCGAGATTCAGCGCGCCGGCGATGCTGCTGGTCAGCCAGAGCATCAGGCCGTTGATGATCAGGATGAAGAGTCCGACCGAGAGGATGACCAGCGGGAAGGTCAGAATCTTCGCCGCCGTGCCGATGAACGTGTTCACGGCGCCGAACACCAGCGCCACGCCGAGAAAAGCCACCCATCCGCCGGTATAGGTCACGCCGGTGACCACCTGGGTCGCGACCCACAGCGCTGCCGCGTTGATCAGCAGCCGAACGACAAATGGCGGTTTCATCAGGAGCCTCCTCGGAAACGATCGTACCAGCAGTCGCCTTACAAATCCGTGAACAGTTGCACGCGGTTGGTGGTTGGCGCGGCGTCGAACTGCGCGCGCGTGTGCACCTGCGCCCGGTCCTCGTGTTGCAGGAGCGAAGCGAAGACCCATGGACTTTCGCGCCTTCGCGACCCACGAGTTCGCGGCGCTCATCGACAAACTGACCGATGCGTCGGCCCGCCAGGCTGAAGCCGCGACGACCGAGGCGCAGGCGGCCGCTGCCCAGGCCATGACCGCCGCCACCCAGGCGCAGGCTGCCATGCAGGCGACGCTCGATGCACTTCGGGCCGACCATTCGAGCGTCGTGATCGAGAACGAGCGGCTGGCGCGCCGAGAACGCCGCGCTCGGCTGGGAGAAAAACGAGCTGGCCGCCAGGGTTGCCCAGAATCCGCGCGGCGCGCTGATCGAACGCCTCTCGACATCGATCGATCTCATGGCGCTCGGCTCGAGCGTCGACGATGTCGTGGCCGCGGCGGCGGATGCGATGACCGCGGAATTCCAGCGGGTGGCGACGTTCGTCATTCGCGGCGAGCGGTTCGAGGTCGGTTTGCACCACGGCTTCGCCGCTGATTCGTCAGCGTTCAGTGGCCCGGCCGTGCACGCGTTCCTCCAGCAGGCCATCCAGGCTGACGGCGTCCGCCTGTCGCGGTCGAATGGGGCGACGAACGGCAGCGCGTTCGGCGGCACGCCTCGAGGCCATGTTGACCGCATCGATCACCGTGCGCGGCGAGGCGCTGGCGGTGATCTACGCCGATACCAGCGAACTGGCCGCCGACCGCCTCGACGAAGCGGTCAAGCTCACCGAGATCCTGCGGCGGCACGCGACGCTGGCGCTCGAGCGTCTGACGCTGGAGCTGAAGACGATCGCGGAGCTGCGCGCTTACGCGAAGATGCTGATCGACGAAGTCGAGTACGCATACGACGCCGACACGACCGCGAAGATGAGCGCCGCCGATCGCCACGGCCGCATGAAGGAAAACCTGCGGTGCGCGCGACAGATTTTCCAGCAGCGCGTCACGCTCGAGGGTCCCGCGGCGGCCGCCGTGCTCGACGCCGTCATTGCCGACATCGTCAAGACCAAGGCCGATGCGCCATTCGCGCGCGATCTCGACGTCACCGCCCGCGAGCTGGTCGCCGCCTGATCACGGCAGAGCCACCGACGTCGGCACTTCCTGCCACGGTGTCAGACACCCATCTGACACCCGTCCGACACCCATCTGACCCCAGGAAACTGCAGATTCTGGCCAGAAACGCGCGATCGGCGGAAACTGAAACGCTGTTTTGGGATGTTTTCGGTGTCAGATGGGTGTCAGACACCCATCTGACACCCATCGTGAGGTGACGGTTTTTTGCGCGGGAAACAACGTAATTTCCCCAGATTGCTGCCGTGAACGTCAGGTTTACGGACGAGTGGCTACAATAGACCCGCTTTTGTTGCCCGCTTTCACCTGGGAGGCTGTCATGACCATCGAAACGCGCGTCGTCGGCACGGTGGTGGTTCTGGATCTTTCAGGCTCGCTCGACATCACCAACGAGAGCCGCCTGCGCGACAAGATGCACAGCCTGGTCTTCGAAGGCCGTCGCGCCTTCGTGATCAACATGGAGCGGGTCAGCCACATCGACAGCTCGGGGCTCGGCGCGCTCATCGCCTCCGCCGGCACGGTCGCCAAGGTGAGTGGACGCATCGCGCTCGTCAACCTCACCAGGCGCGTCTCGGAGGTGATGACGATCACCAAGCTGCTGACCGTGTTCGACGTGCCAGACTCAGAAACGATGGCGGTCGTGCAGCTGTCGTCGCCACCGACTACCCACTGAACAACAACGATCAACGCCTGAGACCGCTGAGAACGCGGAATCCTTGTCGGGTCTGCCCCCCAGACTTCCCGCAGCAACTCGCTGCGCGGCACCACCACGCCCTCGCGTCCGCCCAGGCGATCCACGAACTTGTATTTGCGCGAAAACGCCACAGCCTGCGACGGCCGGCAACAAATGTCTCTGTTGTGGCGGGACGACCGATGCTACCCTCTTACGGTTTCTTTAGCACAACCATAGGAGGCGGAGATGTCAGCACGCAAGCTGGTCGTTAGTGCCGCATTCATGCTCGTTGGCGTGATCTCGCTACCGGTCGGCGCCCATGCGCAGAGCGCTATCGGCGGCGTCGTGAAAGACGCGTCAGGCGCAGTACTTCCCGGGGTCACCGTCGAGGCGTCGAGCGACGTCCTCATTGAAAAATCGAAATCAGTCGTCACAGACGGTCAGGGCGCCTACAGCATCGTCGACCTGCGCCCCGGCACCTACCTTCTGACGTTTACGCTGCCCGGCTTCCAGACCTTCAAGCGCGACGGCCTCGAGCTGCCCTCGAACTTCACGGCCACGGTCAACGCGGATCTGAAGGTCGGCTCACTCGAGGAATCGGTCACGGTCTCGGGCCAGTCGCCCGTGGTTGATGTCAGCACCAACGTCAAGGCGCAGGTCCTGCCGCGCGACATCCTCGACGCGGTGCCGACGGCGCGAACGATTCAAAGTCTCGGTCAGCTCGTGGTCGGCGTTCAGCTCAGTTCGCCCGACGTTGGCGGATCGCGCGCCATGCAGCAGACGTATTTCGTCGTGCACGGCGCGGGCGCGGCGCAGACCGTGGTGACCGTGGACGGATTGGTGACCAACGGCCTGATGGGCGACGGCGCGGTGCAGGCCTATCACAACGAAGCCATGGTGCAGGAAGCCGTCTACCAGACGGCCGGCGGCACGGGCGAAACCATGACCGGCGGCGTCAACATGAACCTCGTGCCAAAGGAAGGCGGCAACCGCTTCACCGGCGGTGCGAAGTTTACCAAGTCGCCGGAGTCGTGGCAGGGCGACAACCTCACGCAGCACCTGAAGGACCTCGGGGTCACCGGCGTCGACAGCATCTCGAACTTCTACGAGTACAACCTCGAACAGGGCGGACCGCTCGTGAAGGACAAGATGTGGTTCTACGTGGCGTTCCGGCATGCGACCTACGACAAGCCGATCGCCAACACCTTCTACACGCCGGCCGGCGTCCCGTTCCCGATCGGCTATCAGCAGTGCCGGACGAACCCTGGCTCGTGCGAGCGCGGCGTCTCCGACGAGAAGATGGACAATCCGATCGCCCGCCTCACGTGGCAGATCTCGCCGCGCAACAAGTTCGCGGCCTACATGGACCGCGCCATGCGCCTGCGCGGCCACGCGATGGGTTCGGGCACGGATCCGGCGACGGCGTCGGTCGTCTGGCACACGCCGACTTTCGCCACCGGCTCGGCGAAGTGGAGCTCGCCCGTCACTGCGCGCATGCTCCTCGAGGTCGGGACCGCGTTCAATCGCGAGCGCTACGACAACGTGTACCAGGACGGCCTCGCGCAGGAGCGCGGCACGGCGGCCTGGTATGCCGGGGCGCGGAAGAACGACACCAGCCAGAGCACGCTCTGGAACGCGGCGGGCGCGCAGCTTGGCAACTATCCGGATCGCTACTCGACGACCGGCGCGGTGTCGTACGTGACAGGGTCGCACTCGGTCAAGACCGGCATCCAGTTCTCCACCGGCACCTACAAGCGGTGGCAGAACGCCAACGGCGATCTCTACCAGACCTACAACAACGGCGTGCCGGCCACGGTGACCGTGCAGAACACGCCGATCACCAGCGGCGAACATCTCAATGGCTCGGTCGGCCTGTACCTGCAGGACTCGTGGCGATTCAGCCGCCTGACGCTGAACTATGGCTTGCGTTGGGATTACCTGAACCAGGAAGTGACCGGCCAGCCGGCGCAATCCGGACGCTTCGTGCGGACGCCCGCCTACGACGACATCCAGATGCCGGTCTGGAAGAACTGGTCGCCGCGTCTGTCAGCCGTCTACGACTTCTTCGGCAACGGCAAGACCGCGCTCCGGGTGGGCTTCAACAAGTTCGTCACCGCGGGCACGATGGGCGTCGCGCGCAACGTCAACCCGTCCGGGCTCACCGGGTCAACGGCGCTCTCGTGGACCGACATGAACGTCCTCGGCCAGAACTGCTTCGCGGCGGCGACCACCAACAAGAGCGGTTGCGACGATGTGGCGCAGGGCGAGCTGGGGTGCGTGTACCTGACCCCGGGCTGCGAGATCAACCTGAGTCAGCTGGCGGCCGGCTTCGGCACGCTGCGGGCGGCCGTCGTCGATCCCGATCTGCTGCGGCCCTATCAGTACTCCTATAACGTCGGCCTGTCTCACGAAGTTCTCCCCGGGCTGGCGGTGACCGCCGAGTGGATCCATAGCGACTTCAAGAACATGGTCACTCGCGCCTATACGGCGCGCGATGGCAACAGCTACACGGCGGCGAGCGTGATCAGCCCGATCGACGGCAGCTCGATCACGGTCTACAACGTCAAGCAGGAATTCCTGGCGAAGCAGGACACCATCGACTCGACGGATTCCGATCTGAAGCGCCACTACAACTCGCTCGAGCTGAACTTCAACGCGCGGCTTCAGCACGGGATCCGGTTCTTCGGCGGCACGTCCACCGAGCGCACGATCGTCAACTCGTGCAGCTCGGCGGCGACCGATCCGAACCGGCTGAAGTTCTGCGACCAGTCGCAGTACGACATCCCGCTGGCCACCCAGTTCAAGATTTCTGGTGTGGCGCCGCTGCCGTGGTATGGCATTACGTTCAGCGGATCGTTCCAGAGTCTGCCGGGATACGTGCTCGGCGTGGACGCGATGCAGTACGGCGTGTTCACGTGGGGCACCGGGTTCGAGACGCCGAACGGCCAGTCCACCTACTGGCGTGTGACGCCGGCGACGCGCTATGCGGCGAATTGCACCGGCGCGTGCACGCCGGGCGCGCTCGTCAACCCGAATCAGCTCGTGAGTCAGCTCGACGTGCTCGTGACCGGCCCCGGCACCGAACTGACGCCGCGGCTCAACACCGTGGACTTCGCGGTCCAGAAGGCGTTCAAGTTCAACCGCCTGACGGTCAGCCCGAAGCTGGATATTTTCAACGCGTTCAATTCCGACGACTACTCCGCCGTGAGCAGCATGCAGTTCGGCGCAGCCGCCTACGGACGGCCGTCCGTCATTCTGCAAGGCCGGATCATTCGAATCGGTGCCGATTTGAAGTGGTAGGGACTCGGGGCTGGGGACTCGGGGCTAGGGACTCGGGACTGGGGCTGGGGGCTGCGGACTCGGGGCTCCGGACTAGGGGCTCGAGGGCGCCTGCGGCCATGCGAGCCCGAAGACCAGCAGATCCGAGGGCGAGCGTCAGCGTCAGTTCGCGCCGGGGGTGGGGCCCCGGCGCCAGTGAAAAAAAGTGATCGCGAGGTTGGAGGTTGGAGGTTGGGTCGGACAACGCAAGAGCGCCTGCGGCCACGCGAAGGCGAGGACAAGCGGATCCGAGCCTGAGCGTCGGCGTCAGTTCGCGCCGGGGGTGGGGCCCCGGCGCCAGTGAAAGAAAGTTGACCAGCACACAAAAACGGAGGTCATAGTGACCTCCGTTTTTTTGTACCGTGTTAGCGTTTCCGGATGTCCACCCTGCGCGTTGCGATTCAGTCGCTCTCTCCCCGCTGCCACATTCCACAGTACGCAACCGCCGGCGCCGCCGGTCTCGATCTCGCGGCAGCGCTCGAGAGCGCCGTGACGATCGGCGCTGGCGAAGTCGCGCTCATTCCATGCGGGTTCGCCATCGCGCTGCCGGCCGGATACGAAGCACAGGTGCGCCCGCGATCCGGACTCGCGAGCAAACACGGCGTGACGGTGCTGAACGCGCCTGGGACAATCGACAGCGACTATCGCGGCGAGGTCAAAGTGCTGCTGATCAACCACGGGCGGGCGCACTTTGACGTGACCGACGGCATGCGCATCGCGCAGCTCGTCGTCGCGCCGGTCGCCCACGTGGACTGGGACACCGTGCCCACGCTCTCCGACACCGCCCGCGGCGCCGGCGGCTTCGGTCACTCGGGGCAGTGACAAGGAGTCGTTGGTTCCAGGCTTTAGGCTCTAGGCTTTGGGCTCTAGGCTTTCGGCTTGGCTCACCGAACCTGACTCTTTGCTTTCAGCTCTTCAAACCAGTTGAGGACGATGTTGTAGTGAGTCGGCGATGACGATTGCTCCAACGGGAACACGAAATGTTCGCCGTCGGGCATGACGTCATATAGCGGGTTTTCCGAATCGAATTCGAGGTCTTCGAATCGCGGCACAGGGAACAGGACGCGATCCCGGCCGACGGGATTGCCTTGCCCATCCAACGTCACTACCGCAACCTGGGCGCCTCTGGCAAAGAACAATTCGCGACCGTTCGCCGACCAGGCGGGCATGGTTCCGCCATCGGAGGACAATTGCTTCCGTCCGCCGCGCGTGGCAAGCGGTCGGATGAACACCTCGTCACGACCGGTTTCATCGGACACATAAGCCAGCCACTGCCCATCGGGCGAAAATCGGGCATCCCGTTCGTTCGCGTCCGTGGCCAGCAGTGGTTCAGGCTGCCGATCGCCGTCAAGCGGCATCAGCCAGATGTCGCCTCGTCGTGACGGATGAATTTCGACGAAAGCCATACGCTTGCCATCCCGAGAGAACGACGTCGGATAACGCGGGTACGCGCCGTGAGTGAGTTCCTCTCGTGGCCCGGAGCCATCCGCCGATTTCCAGAAGATCGTGCCGGTACGCGTGCCGAACGCGATGCGAGTCTCGTCTGCGGTCCACTGCGGAAAGATTTCATCGAGCGGTTCGAAGGTGAACCGGAGCGGAGCACCGCTCGCGACGTCGTATGTCCAGATGTCGTCGTTGACGGCAAAGACTCGCGTCACGATCGATCGGCCGCTCGGCGAAAGGGAAAACTCGGAGTAATTGCCCCGCCTGATCGACATCGGCTGGACGTTTCCCTTGCGATCGACGAGCACGAACAGGCTGCCGGTTTTGAGACCCGCGTCGGCCTGGTACACCAGAGTCCCGTTGTCCGAGATGGAATAGTCCGTATCGCCGCTCCACGTCTTTCCGAGCCCTTCAACCACTGACACCGGAGTACCGGTGACGGCCAGCTTCGACCGATCGAAGGCGACCGCCAGCAGCGCGCCGCCGTGCACATACACCACGTGTCCGGTCGACAGATACCGGGGATGGCTGGCACCCCGGATCAGGATCCTGGGCTCTGTTTCGTTCGGATCGAGGATCGCAACGTCCTGTTCGTCCGCGGTGACGGCATGGCCGGATGCCATCGTGAACAGCACGCCCTTGCCACCCGGAAGAAACTGCGGATCGCTGAGCGACACGCGGTCCTTTTCCCCATCTGTTTTCAGCAGCGGCTGTGGTGTTCCTCCATTCGCGGATACGGTCCACAAACCGCCGTTGTAGTCCGGGACGAAGACGATCGTATTGTCCGCACCCCAGTCGCCCCCAAAGAATCCCGTGCCGGACAGTGTGCAGATGGTCACCGGCGATCCGCCGCTGACGGCGGTTTTCTGCAACGCCGATCCCTTGTCAAAGGCAATCCATTCACTGTCGGGGGAGAAAAAGGCCGTCGTCGCGCCGTCGGTGCCGTCAATCGGTTTCGCCATCGGCATCTTCGAGCGCGCGAAGAAACAGTCGGCGCTTGCCGGCGACAGTCGCGACGTAGACGATCTTCCGGCCATCCGGAGAGATCGCCAGTTCGCGATTCGCGTTCAGGTGACTGAACGCCGCCGTTTGATTCACGAGGTTCAGGCTGAGATGCAAGGGCGCCGGTGTCGCACGCGACAGCCGAGTGCCGGCCCACCACGACACGCTGGCAAGCGCCGCACCCAAGACGAGAGCCAGAACGGCCCATGTCACGCGATGATCGCGGGTGCGACGCGGCGAAGCCGCTGGCAGCTATCGCATCGGCGTCGCGATCGTCGATTTCGATGCGTACGTCGGCCACGTCGTGGAGACGTTGCCGCGAGTCCTTCTGCAGGCAGCGTCTGAGCAGGACGCGGATCCGGGAGGGAGTCCCGGCCGGGAGCGCCCGCCAGTCCGGCTCGCTGCGAAGAACGGATGCGACGGTGTCCGAGAGATTCCCGCCGGCAAACGCCGGCGTGCCGGTCAACATCTCGTAGATCACGCAACCCAGTGCCCAGATGTCGGTTCGCTGGTCGACGGGTCCACCGCGCGCCTGCTCCGGGCTCATGTAGGCGGCTGTCCCGAGGATGATGCCGTGCATCGTGCCGCCGATCAGCGTCGGTGAATTGGTGGCATCTGATGCGATCGGCGTGGCCTCGAAGATCTTGGCCAGGCCGAAGTCCAGGACTTTCACCCTTCCGTCGGCGGCGACCTTGATGTTGGCGGGCTTGAGATCCCGATGAATGATCCCTTTCTCGTGAGCGGCCTCCAGCGCCTCGGCGATCTGACGCGCGATGTGGAGCGCATCGTCGATCGCGACGGGCCCGCGCTGCAGGCGATCGGCGAGCGTCTCTCCCTCCACCAGTTCCATCACCAGCAGATGCCGGGCCATCCTGCTGAAAATCGTGGACGACGGCGATGTTGGGATGGTTCAACGAGGCGAGCAATTGCGCCTCGCGCTCGAAACGGGAGATGCGGTCAGGTTCGGCCGCAAGCGCGTCGGGCAGGACCTTGATCGCGACGATGCGTTTGAGGTTGGAATCCTGGGCCCGATAGACCTCGCCCATGCCTCCGGCCCCGATGAGAGCTGACGATTTCATACGGGCCGAGGCGCGCGCCCTGGGTAAGAGGCAACGTTTGCGTGATTATACGGGGGAGCGGAGGACCGGGCTCCAGGCTCCGGGCTCCAGCAAAGTCTTTCCTGAAGCCTGGAGCCTGAAGCCTGGAGCCTATAGTCCAGAGCCTACGTCCGTTTGCGCGCCACCACCTGCAGCCGCACATAGTCCGCGGTCCAGTTGCCGTATTCATCGCACAGTGACGGCTTCAGCAGCTCGATGATCTCCGCGGTCACTTCGGCGCGTTGTTCGGGCGGGACGACGCTCAGGGCCGAGACGCCGAAGGTTTGCAGCCATCCGGCCATGCCGGTGGGAAGCGGCGTCGGCCGGGGAAACAGCGTGACGAACTCGACGTCGAAGCCGTGCGCTTCGAGCCGCGCGCTGTACGATTTCGGCGTCGGATAGTACCAGTGGCGGTTGGCGGGAATGCCGCGCCGGCCGAGAACCGCGCGCAGCGCGACCGAGATGGCGGCGATGTTGGTATATCCGCCGAATTCGGCGACGAACCGGCCGCCCGGCTTGAGCGCCCGATGGACGCCCGCGATCACGGCATCCGCATCATGAATCCAGTGCAGGACCGCGTTCGAGAATACGGCGTCGAATTCGCCGGTGAATTCGAGGCGCGTCGCATCCATCACCCGCGCGTCGAGGCCGAGTGACGTGGCCGCCGCAATCATTTCGGGCGAGCTGTCGACGCCCAGGACCCGCGCGCCGCGCTCGACCAGCTTGAGGGTCAGCGTGCCGTCGCCGCACCCGAGATCGAGGATGCGCTCGCCCGCAACCGGGGCGAGCCGTTCGAGAATGCCGGCGCCCAGCGCCGGCACGAATCCGGCATTGTGCGCGTAGGCGGAAGGCGACCAGGTCTGTGTCATGGACATAGCCTCGCTCCGCCACTCATTCCTGTCCAATACAATATTTGACATATATAATTCTCTACAGGAATGAATACCAGCCTGCCGATCGACGCGCTGGCCTCGTTCGCCGCGCTCGCCGAGGAACTGCATTTCACCCGCGCCGCGCATCGGCTCCGCGTCGCGCAGCCGGCGCTCACCAAGCGGATCCAGCTGCTCGAGCGCACGCTCGGCGTGGCGTTGTTCGTCCGCACGCGGCGATCGGTCCGGCTCACCTCCGACGGCGAAGTGCTGCTCGAAAAAGCCCGGCAGGCGCTCCAGGCGATCGACGATCTCGAAGACACGGCGAAGCGGCTGCGCGACGGCGGCGCCGGACGCCTGCGGATCGGCTTCACCCCCAGCGCGCCGCACCACGTCCTCCCCGTGCTCATGCGCATGTTCCGGAAACAGCATCCGGGCATCGAATGCCTGCTGGCCGAAGCCGCCAGCGACGACCAGGTCCGGCAGATCCTCGACGGCGACCTGGACGTCGGCATCCTCCGGTCGCCGGCCGCCATTCCGCCGGCGCTGCATTGCACCACGTTCCTCGAGGAGCCGTATCTCGTGGTGCTGCCGCGCCACCATCCGCTGGCCGCACGCCGGGCAGTGGCCCTGATCGAGCTGTCCGGTGAACCGTTCGTCCTCATCGCCCGCCGCAGCGTCGCGGCGATCCACCAGCAGATCCTCGGCGCGTGCGCCGCGGCGGGCTTCAACCCTCGCGTCGCGCAGGAAGCGACCCACATCCACGCGGTCGTGTCGCTCGTCGCCGCGGGCTGCGGCATCACGCTCCTGCCCGCATCGGCCGCCGAACTGGGCGTCCGCGACGTCGTCTGCCGTCCGCTGCGCGGCTCGACGCTTCGCACGGTCATGGCGGTCGCCCGGGCACGCGGCAACAGCTCGCCCGCGGTCCGCGCGTTCGTGCAAACCGCGACGCGCGAGTTCGATCGCCGCGGCGACTGATTGTCCGTCCGCCGCGCCGCCGCTTCTGTATACTTCTCGGCCTCAGAATCACCCCGGATGTCAGCCGGGGCGATTCGCGCACCGGTCCGGCACGGTGAAGGAGGCAGCATGATGAAGTGGGTCACCGCGTTGTCAGTCGCGGTCGGAGCCGCGTCGCTCGCCCTCGGCACGTCGGTATCTGCGCAGCAAACCGTTCCCGAAATTCCCTTCGACGCCGACATCAACTACCTGAAGCTGCCGCCCGACATGAACCTGGGCGAAGCGTCCGGCGTCGCCGTCAATTCGCGCGGACAGATCGCCGTGTTCACCCGCAGCAACAGCGCCGGCGGGCCGGCCTATGCGGCGACCGCGTCGCAGCTCCTGCTGTTCGATGCCAACGGACGCTTCATCAAGGAAATCGGCAAGGGGCTGTACGCGTGGTCGTACGCGCATGACATCCGCTTCGACAAGGACGACAACCTCTGGGCGATCGACAAGGGCTCGGACATGATCGTGCGCTTCAACCCCGAAGGAAAAGTGACGATGGTGTTCGGGCGGAAGAAGGAGGCGTCCGACGAGGCCGAGCCGTGGACGCGCGTGAATCCGCCGCGCCCGCCGATCAACGCGCAGTTCCGCCAGCCGACCGACGTCACCTGGGATCTGCAGGGCAACATCTACATCAGCGACGGCTATATCAACGCGCGGGTCGCCAAGTTCACGAAAGACGGCGACTGGGTCACCTCGATCGGCGAGCCCGGACGCGAACCCGGCCAGCTGAATACGCCGCACAGCATTGCCAGCGACGCCAAGGGCAACGTCTACGTCGCCGATCGGGGCAACCGGCGGATTCAAGTCATCGATCCGAACACGAACAAGTTCGTGCGCATGATCACCATCGACGTGCCGGTGCCGCCTGACGCCCGGCCGTGGATGGGTCCGACGCCGACTCCGGAACAGGCGCTCGCCCAGGCCGGCGCGCCGTGGGCGATCTGCATTACGCCGCCCAACGCCGCAGGCGTGCAGTACCCTGCTACTCGGCCGACGCGTTTCCCGGGCCGCGTCTACAAGCTCACGCTCGACGGGAAGGTGCTGGGCTGGCTGGGAAAATCCGGCCATCAGCCCAAACAGTTCGGCTGGATCCACGAGATCGCGTGTCCGAGCGAAAACAATCTGCTGGTCGGCGAGCTCCTGAACTGGCGCGTCCAGAAGCTGACGCTCAAACCGACGGCGGCGATGTCGACCGCGTCAGGCCGCTGACCGTGTAACCACCAGCCGGCGGAAGCGTCTTAGATCTCGTGGAGGCCCTTCCTATGAAAGCGTTGCTCGCCGCCAGTCTTCTCGCCATTGCCGCCACCGTGACGGCGTCGGCGCTGTATCGGCATGCCTCGGCGGACCTCCTCAATCCGGCCGCGGAAGCCGGCGGAGTGACGCCGGTATTGGTGGAGCTCTTCACCTCCGAAGGGTGTTCGAGCTGTCCGGCTGCCGACGAGGTGCTGTCGAAGATCGCCGCGACGCAGCCGGTGAACGGCGCGAAGGTCATCGCCATCGGCGAGCACGTGGACTACTGGGATCATCTCGGGTGGCGTGACGCGTTTTCGTCGGCCGCGTTCACGATGCGGCAGTCCCGCTACTCGAACATCCTCAGGCTGGAATCGATCTACACGCCGCAGATGGTAGTGAACGGCACGCGCGAGTTCGTCGGCAGCGACTACGCGGCGGCCATCAAAGCCATCGCCGCCGAGGCGAAGTCGCCGGTCCGGCAGGTCGCGATTTCCCTCTCATCGTCCGCCGGATCGCCGGCGGACGGTGCGGATGGATTGAGCGTGCCGCTGTCGCTGCGCGTCGAGCCATCGGCGGGCGAACATTTCGCGGCGGATCTCGATCTCGTGGTGGTCGTCACCGAGGACGGGCTCGCCACGAAAGTCGGGAGCGGCGAGAACGGCGGACGGGTGCTGCGGCACAGCGCGGTCGCGCGCACGCTGTCCACGATCACGCAGCTGAAACACGGTGCGGCCGCCTGGAGTGGATCGCACACCGTGCATCTCGCGGCGTCGTGGAAGCGCCCGGCGCTCTCGATTGTCGTGTTCACGCAGGAACCGTCCACGCACCGCATTACCGGCGCCAGCATCCTGAAGCTGTAGCCTTACGGGCTCCGGCGCGTCGGGTGCAGCTCCACCGGATGTGACCCTTTTCCCCGGACTCGCAGGTTGATCATCTCGACGAATATCGAGAACCCCATCGCAAAGTAGATGTAGCCCTTCGGCACGTGCATGTCGAGGCCGTCTCCGACCAGCGACACACCGATCAGCAGCAGGAACGACAGCGCCAGGACCTTGATCGTCGGGTGCAGGCTGACGAAGCGGCTGATCGGCCCGGCCGAAAACATCATGATGGCGACCGAGAGCACGACCGCCGTGATCATGATCGACACGTCATCGGCCATGCCGACCGCCGTAATCACGGAGTCGAGCGAGAACACGATGTCGAGGAGCATGATCTGCGCGATGACGGCGCCGAACGACGGCGCCGCCCGAGGCGATCCATGCTGTTCCTCGCCCTCGAGACGGTCGTGGATTTCGCTCGTCGCCTTCCCGAGGAGAAACAATCCGCCCACGATCAGGATCAGGTCGCGGCCTGAAATTTCCTGAGAGAAGACGGTGAAGAGCGGCCGGGTGAGCCGCACGATCCACGCGATCGAAACGAGCAAGAGGATCCGCATCAGCATCGCCGCGAGCAGCCCCGTGCGGCGCGCGCGCGCCTCCTGCTCGTGCGGCAGTTTGCCCGAGAGAATCGAAATGAAGATGACGTTGTCGACGCCGAGGATGATTTCGAGGAATGTGAGGGTCACGAGCGCGAGGAGTCCCTCGCTGGTCAGAAAAGCGTCCATAGAGAGGAACTTATCATCTATTTAGAGGCCGCGGGTGCGAGGTGCGGAGGTGCGGGGGTGCGGGAGTGCAATGCGACGTGCGAGGTGCGAAGTGCGGAGTGCTGTGCGGGAGTGCCTGCACGTCGCACCGCACCCTACCCGCACTCGCGCCGCACTCCGCACTCCGCACTCCGCACCTCGCACCGCACCTCCGCACTTCGCACCCCCGCACCCCGCACCGCTCCTTCACTGTCCTGTCAACTTTTCCTGCTTCCGTCCGTCTGACGGACAAACGTCGGTCATCCAGAGGCCTTCAATGCTGCGCGACATGCGATTCGCTGTGCGTCTTCTGGCCAGGCACCCGGGGTTCACCGCTGCGGCGATCCTGACGCTGGCGCTCGGCATCGGCGCCAATACGGCGATTTACAGCGTCATCAACGGCGTGCTGCTGCGGCCGGCGCCGGTCGAGGCGCTCGAGCGGCTGGTGATGGTCTGGGAAACCGACCGCGCGACCGGCACGACACGCGAGCCGGCTTCGGTTCCTGATTACCTCGACCTGCGAGAGCGCGCGAGGACGCTGTCAGGGATCTCGGCCTTGATGGCCGGCGAGCTGAACCTGCTGATCGGCGGCGGCGATCCCGAACGCGTGTTGTCGTTGAATGTCACGCACGACATGCTGCCGCTCCTCGGAATCGCACCGGTCGCGGGCCGAGGGTTCACGCCCGAGGAGGATCGGCCCGGCGGTCCCGGCGTCGTGCTGATCAGCCAGTCACTGGCGCGGCGGGCCTTCGGCGGACAGTCGGCCGTCGGCCAGACCCTGCGCCTCGACGAGCAACCCCGCACCATCGTCGGCGTCGTGCCCGACACGACGGACTTCGGCGTGCTGCAGATTCTCTCCGCCGCGGCCTATGCGCGATCCTTTGCCGATCACGGCGAAGCGGCGCACGTCGACATCTGGGCGCCGCTCGGTCCCGATCCGCGGACCCTGCCGCGATCGACGCATCCGATCTTCGTGCTCGGCCGTCTTGCGCCTGGCGCGACGCGCGACGCCGCGCAAACCGAGCTCGCCGGCATCGCCGCCGATCTCGAGCGCGCGTTTCCGGAAAACCGCAGCCGCGGAATCAACGTCGAGGAGTTGCGCGAGGTGATCTTCGGACCGGTCCGCCCGGTCCTCTATGTCCTGGTGGCGGCGGTGCTGGTCGTGCTCCTGATTGCGTGCGTGAACGTGGCCAACCTGATGCTCGCGCGCGGCGCGGCACGCGACGCAGGAAGTGGCGATTCGCGCGTCGGTCGGCGCCACGGCGCTCCGCCTGCTCGGCCAGTTCCTCAGCGAGTCGCTGGTCTTCACGGCCATGGCCGCGGTCGCGGGCCTGGCCGTGGCATGGCTTGGCGTTCGCGGACTCCTGGCACTCGCGCCGGTCGACATCCCGCGGCTGTCGTTGGTCACCCTTGACGGCAGTGTGCTCGGCGCCACGCTCGTCGTCACCGCGGTGGCGGGGATTGTCTGCGGCCTGGTACCGGCGCTTCAGGCGCGGCGCGTCGATCTGGCGGCCACGCTCAAAGATGACGGCGGCGCGCGAGCGACCGGCGATCGGGATCGCGTTCGTGTCCGCGGCGCGCTCGTGGTGGCTGAACTCGCGGCCGCCGTCATGTTGCTGACCGGGTCGGGACTGCTGATCCGCAGCTTCTGGAACCTCCAGCGCGTTGAAACCGGCTTCAACGCCGACGGCGTCCTCAAGGCGGAATTCCAGCTGCCGCCGTCGCGCTATCCCGCGACGATGAGGACGTTTCCGGATTTCAAGGAGCAGCATGCGTTCATGAACGCGCTGCTGATGCGGGCGCAGGCACTCCCGGGCGTCACCAGCGCGGCGATCGCCGGCAACCATCCACTCGATCCCGGCTTCACAAACTCCTTCCGGGTCGTCGGTCGAGAGGCGGAAGCCGCCAACTGGCCGGAAATCTCCGTGCGGCGCGTGAGCGCGGGTTACTTCCGCACGGTCGGCCTGCCGCTGATGCGCGGCCGGCTGATTGCCGACTCGGACACGACAACCGCGCCAGCGGTCACCGTCATCAACGATGCCGCGGCGCGGAGATTTTTCGACGGCCGCGATCCGATCGGCGCACAGATTAGTTTCTGGGGGATACGGCGGACGATTGTCGGCGTGGTCGGCAACGAAAAGTTCCAGGGCCTGTCAGGAGCGGCGCCGGTGGCCGTCTACGCGCCGACGCCGCAGGCGCCGTCCGTCGATGGCGCCGGCGTGCTGCTGATCAAGACGTCCGGGGATCCATCGGCGTTGATTCGGCCGGTCCGTCAGGCGATTCGCGAGCAGGATCCGATGCTCGCGGTGTTTGGTCTCGAGCCGCTGTCCAGGACCGTCTCGCGATCGGTCTCGCAGCAGCGATTCGCCATGCTGCTCGTGACGTCGTTTGCCGCCGTCGCGCTGCTGCTCGCTGCGGTCGGCGTGTACGGCGTCCTCAGTTACGATGTCGCGCTCCGCCAGCGCGAGATCGGCATCCGGCTCGCCCTCGGCGCCGACCCCTGGGGCGTGTTACGCCTCGTGGTCAGCCAGGCGCTCACGCTGGTCGCCGTCGCACTCGCGCTCGGTGGATCCGCCGCGCTGGGGTTGACGCGGCTCGTCTCGGCGCTGCTCTTCGGCATCACCGCGCGCGATCCACTGACGCTGATCGCAGTGATGGTCGTTCTCGGACTGGTTGGACTGATCGCGTCCGCCATCCCGGCCTGGCGCGCATCGAGAACCGACCCGGCGATTGCGCTGCGGGTGCGCGGAGTAGGCGGGTGGGGCTGGTAGGGCTGGTAGGGCGGGTAAGGCAGGTAGGGAAGAAGAAGGGTAGGAAGCGCCTGCGGCCATCCTGAGCCGAGGACATGGAAATCCGAGGCGAAGGATCGGCGTCAGTTCGCCGCGGCGGGTGGGGCCCCGCGGCCAGTGGAAAAAAGTTGACAGTGTTCGAGTAGTGCTGCGAACCGCCCGAAGGGCGGTTTCTCGGCATACCTGCCTGCCCTACCCGCCCTACCCGCCCTACTGCCCTACGCCCTACCCGCCCTACCTGCCCAGCCTGCGTGATCTGAGCTTCAGCTTCGATCCAGCAGGCGCGCGTAGCGCGGATCGCCGCGCAGGATCCAGAAGCGCGGCTCGACGTCCACCGTATCGAGCGCGGGGTCGCGCGTCTCGCACGCGCGATCCAGCTGCGCGAATGCCGCGTCGAGATCCTCGAGCCCGGCGTAGAGCAATGCGAGATGGTAGGCGGGCACGAACCCGCGCTCGCGCGACGGACCAGTGCGCCGGCGATCTTGCGCGCGCCCGCCTTGTCGCCCTGCACCGCGAGGGCGTGGCCCAGCCACGCCTGCGTCACCGGATCCCCGCGATCGTCGGGCAGCGCGGTCAGATTGCCAATCGCTTCCTCGATCCGCCCGAACTGCACGAGCGCCGCCGCCAACCCGCGGCGAGCGGGCACGAATGACGGATCCATGTCGAGGGTCCGGATGAATCGATCGAGTGCGCGGTCGTAGTCGCCGCGGAAATAGTGCACCGTGGCCGCGGCCGTATTCATGGTCAGGCACAACGGATCGATCTCGCAGGCACGATCGGCCATCACCGGCGCTTCGGCGCGGCCGCGCGCGGCCAGGAACACCGCGTAATACTTGTGCGCCGCTTCACAATTGGGATTGGACGCGAGTGCGCGGCGATATTCGCGCTCGGCGCCTTCCCAGTCCCAGTCGAGCGTGCGGAGGACTTCGGCCAGCGCGAGGTGGGCCTCGGCATCACCGCCATCGAATTCGAGGGCGCGCAAGGCATCCTGGCGAGCCGCCTCGAGCCCGATTCGCGGCTCGATCAGGTAGTAGTCGCAGAGCGACACGCGCGCACGCGCGCGCGCGGTGTAAGCCTTGCCGAGCCGCGGGTCGAGCAAAATCGCCTGGTCGTAGCTTTCGACGGCGGGCTCCAGCCCCGCAGGGCCCGGCAGGTTCCAGTGAAAGCGGCCGCGCAGGAACGCCTGGTACGCGGCAGGATTGGTCGTCCCGATGCCGATGGCGCTCGGCTGAGGGAGCAGTTCCTGCGTGAGGGCGTGCGCGATCTGTGACGCCACCTCGGTCTGGACGGCCAGGCAATCGGCGAGGTGACGATCGTAGCTCTCGGCCCAGAGGTGGGTCTCACCTTTGGTCTCGATCAGCTGCGCGGTGATCCGCACGCGGTCGCCTTCGCGGCGCACGCTGCCTTCGACCAGATAGTCGGCGTGCAGCGCCTCGCCGATGTCGCTGGCCCCGCGCACCACGTTCTTGTAGAGCATCGACGAGGTGCGCGCGAGCACGCCGATGCGGCTCGCGCAGCGGCGGCCGACCTGCGCGATCATCTCCTCGGTCAGGCCGTCGCTGAAATAGTCCGGCACGTGATCGCCGCTCAGGTTCGTGAACGGCAGGACGACGAGGCGGGGGCGGCGATCGGGCTGGCGCGGCCGTCGCCAGCTGCAGCCGGCGCCGGGCTCCGCCGGCGCGGCCGCCTGGTCGATCGGCGCCACGAACCGGTAGCCGCGCCGATGCAGCGTTTCGACGAAGCGCGGATTTTCGGCCGTGTCGCCGAGCGCGGCGCGCAGGCGCTTGATCGCGGCGTTGACGCTGTGCTCGAAGTCGACGAACGTCCCGTCGGGCCACAGCCGCTCGCGCATTTCGCTCGCGCGTGACGATGTCGCCCGGCTGCTCGAGCAGCATGGCGAGAATGTGAAACGGCTGATCCTGAAGGCGCACGCGACTGCCGGCCTTGCGCAGCTCGCGCGCGTGCAGGTCCACTTCAAAGCCGCTGAATCGCACCACCTGCCGGTCCATGGTCGTGAGCCTCCGTTGAATGGGACTGTTCTAGGATGTCCGAAAACACTGGGGCAGAACAGACCAATCTCGGTGATGGCCTGCTCAGGTCACCAACGCTTCACCTTCCGGTCACCCGGCCGCCATTGAGGCACGCGCGTGCGCGCTCCACCGTGGAGTCATGCACGCTGCCGCCTTCGCGCTTCTGCTGCTGGTTCGCACTTATGACGTCGCCGGCGTGGCCGCAGCGCGACATGAGCGCAGCGCAGAGAGGTGTCACGGCGCATCCTGCACAGCGCGGGCGTCGATGTCGTGTGGCGGTCGTGTCCGGACGCGCGCACACCTCCCGGCGAGGATACACGCGGCTGCGCTGACAGTCCACGGCCGGACGAGCTCGTCCTGCGAATTATTTCGTCACTGGAAACACGCGGTTCGTCACAGCAGATTTACACGCTCGGCTATTCGTATGTCGACACCGGCGTGGCGACCGGAACGCTGGCCACCATCTTCGAAGATCGCGTCGAGCAGCTCGCGCAGGATGCCGGGGTCGCGGCCGGCACGCTGCTCGGCCGCGCGATGGCGCACGAGATCGGTCACCTGCTGCTCGGCACCAACGCGCATCAGCCGCGGGGGCTGATGCGCGCGTCGTGGTCGGCGAAGCTGCTGCAGCGGCAATTCGACAGCGACTGGGCGTTCTCGCCGCGCGAGGCTGAACAGATGCGCGACAACCTGGCGAAGCGGATCGCCGCGATCTACCAGCCGGTGTCGGTGCCCTTCAACTGCTCGTCGAGCCAGGCCTTGAGCGGCGCAAAGTAGTCGAGGATCGCCGACGCGTCCATCTGCTTCGTGCCGGTCAGCGCCTCGAGCGCGTCGGGCCACGGCTTGGACACGCCCATCGACAGCATCGCGTTCAGCCGCTGGCCGGCTTCCTTGCTCTCGTAGATCGAGCAGCGATGAAGCGGCGTCGGTGCAGCCGGCCGCCTTCGACGAGCGCGCGGTGAAACTGGAACTGCAGGATGTCGGCCAGGAAGTAGCGCGCGTACGGCGTGTTGTCGGGCACGTGAAACTTCGCGCCCGGATCGAAGAACTCGTCGCCGCGCGGCGAGGGCGGCGCGATCCCCTGGTACTTCAGGCGCAGATCCCACCACGCCTTGTTGTAGTCCTCCGGCTTCACCTCGCCGGAGAAGACCTTCCAGCGCCACTGATCGATCAGCAGGCCGAACGGCAGGAACGCGACCTTGTCGAGCGCGCGGGACATCAGCAGGCCGATGTCGCGCGAGGCGTCGGGCGCCTTGTCGAGGAGGCCGATGCGGACCAGATACTCGGGCGTCACCGACAGCGCGATGGTGTCGCCGATCGCTTCGTGGAAGCCGTCGTTCGCGCTGTCGCGGAAGATGACCGGCAGATCCTTGTAGGCGCGCTGGTAGAAGTTGTGCCCGAGCTCGTGATGGATCGTCGAGAAATCCTCGGCGGTCTGCTCGATGCACATCTTGATGCGGACGTCGGCGTCGTAGTCGATGTCCCACGCGCTGGCGTGGCAGACCACCTCGCGATCGCGCGGCCGGACGAACAGCGAGCGCTGCCAGAACGTCTGCGGCAGCGGCGCGAACCCGAGCGAGGTGTAGAAGCGCTCGCCGATCCGCACCATGTCGAGCGGCGCGATGCTCTTGCTTCTTGAGCAGATGTCGGTGAGCGAGTAGCCGGCGTCCGACTTGGCCGGCGCGACCAGCGGGTAGATGTTCGACCAGTCCTGCGCCCAGATGTTCCCGAGGAGATACGCCGGAATCGGTCCCTTCAGCCGGCACGACGTCGCCGTACTTCTCGCGCAGCTTCATGCGCACGTAGGCGTGGAGCTCGAGATACAGCGGGCGGACCTGATCCCACAGCCGGTCCATCTCCTTGGCGAAATCGCGTCGGCCGGCATGTCGTACTTCGACGCGCCACATCGCCCCGGTATCCGCGAAGCCGAGCTCCTTCGCGCCCTTGTTCGAGAGCTCGGCGAAGCGCGTGTAGTCCTTCTTCATCGGCGGCGAAATCGTGTGCCAGCCTTCCCACTCGCTGCGCAGCTCGGCTGCGTTCCGCGACGTGGCGAGCACGCGCGTGACCTCGTCGATGTTGTGGCACGCGTCGGGCTTGGCCGGGTCGGGACACCACTTGCCCTTGCCGTACATGCCGCGCATCTTCGAGACGAGCTGGGTCAGCTCCTCGGACTCCTTGGGATCGGCCGGCGTGGCGAGGACGAGCGAGACCTTCAGGAGATCGAGCTGCCGCCGCTGCTCGGCGGGCAGCTCGACCTTGTCGAACTTGGTCGCCTCCTTGGCGAACTTCGCGGCCGCGTCGGAGACCTGCTGGGTCGCCCGCGCGTCGAGCGCTTCGGTGTCGTCCGTGATGAAGTTCTGCGCGACCCAGCCGGCCTGACCGCTCGGCAATGCCGAGTTTCAGCAGCGTAGTCGTTCACCGTCGCGAGAAAGGTCGTGGCGTCGTCAGCGGTCGGGCCCGGCGGTGTGCCGCCGGGCGCGCTCACCGAACAGGCGATGCCGACAGCCAGGAGCGACGCTGGAAGAAGCCGCGCCCACGAGACGAAACATCGAGGTCTTCATAGCCGAGTCTATACCTTCGGGCATCGGATGGCTCGCGGGCTGCGGCTCTGACTACGGCTAGCGCTATGCGCCTGCGCCGGCCTGAGCGCGACTGGACTCTGAGGCTCAGGTCAGCTGGTCGCCGCGGGCCTGCACTCCGCGGCCACTGACGCGACGCCGACCGCAGACGCTTCCGTCGAGTCCCGATCCCAGCCACCGAGTCCCCAGTCCCCAGTCCCGAGTCCCGAGAGCCCACCCCTTGACATCCTACATATGCGCGGTCCATGCTCTCGGCATCGCACGTGTCGAATGTCTAGGCATCACGCCGGACTCGCGGCGCGAGCGTGACACCGACATGGCAACCGCGTCCAAATCCGATCTCCTGCAAGGCACGCTCGACATGCTGATCCTCCAGGTGGCGGCGCTCGGCCCGGTGCACGGCTACGCGATCGCGCAGCGGCTGCAGCAGATTTCGAAGGACATCCTGCAGGTGCAGCAGGGCTCGCTCTATCCGGCGCTGCACCGCCTCGAGGCGCGCGGCTGGCTGAAGGCCGAGTGGCGCACGACCGAGACCGGACGCGACGCGAAGTATCTACAGCCTCACCCGGCAGGGACGCAGACAGCTCGACAGCGAACGCGCCAACTGGGAACGGCTGGCGCAGGCGATCGCACTGGTGCTGCGCACCGCGCAATAGCAGCGCACAGGAAGGAACATCGGACCATGGATATCGCTCGCCCGTCGAACGTTCGGCAGAAGACGAATCCGCCAGGCGATCACGCGTGACCATCGGCCTGCTCATCGTCGCCGCCGTCACGGTCGGCTTGTCGCGGCTGCAGCCGGCCGCGCCGACCGTCGAAGCGGCCACGCTCTGGCCCGACACCGTCAAACGCGGTCCGATGGTCCGCCAGGTCCGCGGCCTCGGCACGCTCGTCCCCGAAGACATCCGCTGGATTCCGGCGACGACGCAGGGGCGGGTCGAGCAGATCCTGCTGCGGCCGGGCACCGCGGTCACGCCCGACAGCGTGATCCTCGAGCTCAGCAACCGACCAGCTCGAAACAGGAAGTGCAGGACGCGCAGCTCAAACTGCAGTCGGCCGAAGCGTCGCTGGCCAACCTGCGCGTGCAGATGCAGAACGATCTCCTGCAGCAGCGCGCCACCGCCGCCAGCGTCGAAGCCGATTACAACAAGGCGAAGATGCAGGCGGAGATGAACGAGGCGCTCGCCAAGCAGCAGCTCGTCTCGGAGCTCGTCCTGCGCCAGTCGCAACTCGACGCCGAGCATGCTGGCCACGCGCCTCGACATCGCGCAGCGAGCAGCTCGCGACGCGCGCCGAATCCAGCCGCGCGCAGATCGCCGTCCAGCAATCGAGCCTCGATCAGGCGCGCGCCGTCCTGCAGCTGAAGCAGCGCCAGCGCGACGAACTGAAAGTGCGCGCCGGGCTCGCCGGCATGCTGCAGCTCGTGCCGGTGGACGTCGGTCAGCAGGTGGCGCCCGGCACCAACCTCGCGCGCGTCGCGAACCCGTCGCACCTCAAGGCGGAAATCAAGATCGCCGAGACGCAGGCCAAGGACGTGATCATCGGGCAGTCCGCCGACGGTCGATACGCGCAACGGCATCATCTCCGGCCACGTGATCCGCATCGATCCGTCGGTGCAGAACGGCACGCGCACGGTGGATGTCTCGCTCGAAGGCGATCTGCCGAAGGGCGCCGTGCCCGACCTGAGCGTGGACGGCACGATCGAGCTGGAGCGGCTGAACGACGTGCTCTACATGGGCCGTCCGGCGTTCGGCCAGGAGCAGGCACCGTCGGCATCTTCAAGGTGGACGCGGACGGCGTCGAAGCGAGGCGCGTGCAGGTGCAGCTCGGAAGGAGCTCGGTCAACACCGTGGAAATCGTGTCCGGCCTGCAGACCGGCGACAAGGTGATTCTCTCGGACATGTCCGCGTGGGACGCATTCGATCGCGTCCGACTCAAGTAGGGCAGGTGGCTGAAGGCCGGGTCAGGGCAGGTAGGGCGCGAGTCGTGGCAGGAAAAGCGCCTGCGGCCACGCGAGACGGAATCGAGGCAGGGATCGGCGTCAGTTCGCCGCGGGGGTGGGGCCCGCGGCCATTGAAAGGAAATGGATCCGATGTCTGACGCAACGCTGATCAAACTTCAAGGTGTCAGCAAGGTGTTCCTGACCGACGAAGTCGAGACGCACGCGCTGGCGGACGTCGACCTGACGATCGATCGCGGCGAGTACGTGTCGATCGCCGGGCCGTCGGGCTGCGGCAAGTCCACGCTGCTCTCGATCCTCGGCCTGCTCGACACGCCGACAAAGGGCGAATACCTCCTCAACGCGCGCCACGTCGCCGATCTGCCGCCGTCGGAGCGGGCGCGCGTGCGCAATCGCGAAATCGGGTTCATCTTCCAGAGCTTCAACCTGATCGGCGATCTCAGCGTCTTCGAGAACGTCGAACTGCCGCTCACCTACCGCGGCATGGCCGCGGCCGAACGGCGGCAGCGCGTCACCTCGGCGCTCGAGCGCGTCGGCATGGCGCACCGCGCCAAGCATCTGCCCAGCCAGCTCTCGGGCGGTCAGCAGCAGCGCGTCGCGGTCGCGCGCGCGGTCGCCGGCGAACCGCTGATCCTGCTCGCCGACGAGCCGACCGGCAACCTCGACTCGAAGAGCGGCGAGGCGGTCATGGAACTGCTGCACGAGCTGCACCAGGCGGGCGCGACGATCTGCATGGTCACGCACGATCCGCGCTACGCCCGGCACGCCGACCGCAACATCCACCTCTTCGACGGACGCGTCGTCGATCAGCCGGTCGAAGTCGCTGGATAGAGTCCCGGCTGCAACATTCGTCCGGCCACATTCGTCCAATCGCTGAGCGGAGGCCTGATGATTCGTTCATCACTGAAGTTCGCGATCCTGGGTCTGGCTACGGCGCTCGCCGCCGGTTGCGATGTCCGGGCCGAGACGCCGCGGGCCGAGGGCTCGTTCGAGCAGACCATCGACGTGTCAGGATCGGCCGACGTCGAAGTCTTCTCACGTTCCGGCAACATCCGCGTGCAGGCGGGCCGGTCCGATTCGATTCACGTCAGCGCCCGCATGAGCGCGTACGGCAGCGACATCTGGCTGAACGGCTACAACGCCCAGGAACAGATTGGCCGTCTCCAGGCGCACCCGCCGGTTGAACAGACGTCCGGCGGCGTCCGCATCGGCTTTGTGGACGATGACGCGCTGCTCTCGAACGTGACCATCAACTACGACATCACCGTTCCGCCGAATACGCGCGTCCGGGCGACGAGCCGCTCCGGCAATCAGACCATCGACGAAATCAGCGGACCGGTGGACTCGACGTCGAGGTCCGGCGACATCCGCATCGGCCGTGTGTCGGGCGACGTCGACGCGACGACGCGATCCGGGCGGATTGCCGTGACCGGCCACAGCCACGGCGTTCATGCGAGCAGCCGTTCGGGCAACATCGATCTCGACGGCCAGCCGTCGCGCACCTGGGTGGTGGGCACGCGCTCGGGCGACGTGGACATCAGCCTCGCGCCGGACGGCGGAGCCGAGCTCGACGCGCAGACGCGCTCGGGCCATATCGACGCCGACCACCGATTGGTCGAGGTCGTCGAAACCCACCGTAACAAGCACGCGACCGGCGTCGTCGGCAAGGGCGGCGGCCGCGTCGAGGTGACCACCACCTCCGGTTCGATCCGCGTCAGGTAGGCGCCGCGCAACACGGTTGCGCCTGGCACGCCGGACGGTCAACAATGACGCGTCCCTGACGTCCATTCGAACAAGGAGATTCACACCAATGAAGCGTACGATTCTGAGCGGCCTGGCAGCAGTTGCGGGTGCCGTGCTCATCGCCGCGTGCAGTTCGGACAAACCCGCCGAGACCGCCTCGAGCGCGCCGGCCGCCGCACGCTGCGGCCGCCGCCCACGATGGCCGCGGCTGCCAAACGGGTCTTCTTCGTGGAGCCGGCCGACGGCGCGACCGTCAAGAGCCCGGTCCACCTCAAGTTCGGCGTCGAAGGCGTGGAGCTCTCGCCCGTTCCGACCGGCGAGGTGGCCACCGCGCGGCCCAACATGGGCCATCACCACGTGGGCGTGGACACCGAATGCCTGCCGCCGGGAACCGTCATCCCGAAGGCGGCGCCCTGGGTGCACTTCGGCAACGGCAGCAGCGACATCGACATGCAGCTGACGCCCGGCCCGCACAAGCTGGCGCTCGAGCTCGGCGACGATCTGCATACGACGATCGCCGGACTTTGCACGACGATCAACGTCAACGTCACGCAGTAACCCGCACGACCGCAGCCGGGATTCGGCAGGAGGGGTGCTAGCCCTTCCTGCCGAGCCCGCTTCCGATTTCCTTCACCGCCTGCAGCATCGCGTCGATGTCCGACTGCCCCGACAGCGGATTGACGAAGCACGCGCGCAGCACGAACTGACCGCGAACCACGGTGCTCGACAGGAACGCGCGTCCACTCAACTGCAGACGTTCGAGCAGCTGCTTGTTCAGGTCGTCCAGCGCCGCGGCGTCGCCGCCCGCCGGAGCGTAGCGGAAGCACACGATGCTGAGAGACACCGGCGCCATCAATTCGAGGTCGGGGTCGGCGTCAACCGCGCTCGCCAGGTACGCGGCGAGATCCAGATCGTGATCGATGGCGCGCGCGTAGCCGTCGGTGCCGTAGTACTTGAGCGCCATCCACACCTTGAGCGCGCGAAACCCGCGCGACTGCTGGAAGCCGAACTCGCTGAACCACGGCGGACCGCCGACGCCCTGAGGATCGCCGTCGGTACGCAGGTACGGCGGCACGAGACTGAACGCCGAGCGCAGGATCGCGCCGTCCCGCACCAGCGCGAGACCGGCTTCGACCGGGACGTAGAGCCACTTGTGCGGATCGAGCGCGATGCTGTCGGCGGCCGCGAGTCCCTTCAGCGCGTCACGGTAGCGTGACGACAGCACCGCCGCCGCGCCGTACGCGCCATCCACGTGGAACCACACGTCGCGCTGGCGGCAGACCGCCGCGATGTCTTCGAGCGCGTCGATCGCGCCGGTGTTCACCGTGCCGGCGCTGGCCGCCACGGCCACGGGACGGCAGCCGGCATCGATGTCGCGGTCGATCGCATCGGCGAGCGCGGCGACGTCCATCTGCATGCGGCCGGTGACCGGAATCGTGCGCAGCGCGTCGCCGCCAAAGCCCAGGAGTTCGGCGGCTTTCCGCACGCAGCCGTGGCCCTCGGCCGACATGTAGACGGTCAGCGGCCGATCGACCGACTGAAGTCCGCGGCTGCGAACATCGAAGCCGGCCTTCGCGTGGCGGGCCGCGGCGAGTCCGGTCAGGTTCGCCATCGAGCCGCCGCTGACGAGCAGGCCCATTGCACCGGAGGGCAGGCCAATCAGTTCGGTAAACCACCGCACGACCTGCCGCTCGAGATGTACCGCGGCATGATTCCCGCCGGCCACGCTCGGATTCATCGCCGCCGCCAGCGCCTCGGCAAGAATCCCCATCACCGCCGGCGGCGAATTCACCCAGCCCCAGAACCGCGGATGGCCATTGCCGAACGGGTACTTCGCGATGGTGCGCTCGAACTCGTCGAGAATCGCGTCAGGATCGGCGCCCGCCGTGGGCGGCGCTTCGGTGGCGAAGCGTTCGGCATCCGCCAGCGGCACCGGCGTGAACACCGGCCGCTCAGGCAGCGTCGTGAGGTAGTCCGCCAGCATGTCCGCCACACGATGCGCGACACGCCGGACATCGTCGGGATTCCAGTGGGAACGGGGGTCGGGTGTGATCATCGTCGGGACTCGGACGGTCTCAGGCTCGGGACTCGGGACTCGGGACTCTAGCTGGCTTCGGGCTTCAGCTGGCTTCAGGCTTCGGCTAAAGCCTAGCATGCCCGGAGCCCGAAGTCTGGAGCCGTCCAATCGCCCATTGGACCGGGCGTCAGACGATTCGACTGATCGGTTCGGTGCGCGCGGCGATGTGCTGCGCGGCGACGACGCTCGCGGCGATCGTGCGGGCGGCCTTCGCAGCGACGTCGGGCGGTTTGGTGGTGAAGCACAGTCGGAGCTCGCGCGTGCCGCCACCGTCGGCGTAGAACGGCTCGCCGGTGACGATGAAGACCCGGTCGTTGAGCGCCAGCTGCTGGACGTCGCGTGCGCTGGCGTTGCCGCCAAGACGGCACCACAGAAACAGTCCGCCATCGGGCACCGAGAAGCGGAGCGCGCCGGAGGGCGTGTGCTTGGTCAGCGCCTTGACCAGTGCGTCGCGCCGGCGGCGGTGCTCGACGCGCAGCCCGGTCAGGTGCTTGTCGAACTTCCCGCTCTCGATCAGCCGCGCGACCACGAGCTGAATGAGATTCTGCGTATGCGGATCGACCTGCTGTTTCATGAGCGCCAGCTGCTCGATAATCGGCCGCGCTGCGCCGATCCAGCCGAGACGCAGTCCCGGAGCCAGCACCTTGGAGAAGCTGTTGACGCGAATGACGACCGTCCCGTCCTCGTCGAGCTCGTTCAGCGGCGGCGGCGGCGGCGCGCCGAGCGACAGCTCGCAGTAGGTTTCGTCCTCGACGATCGGGACGCGATAGCGTTTCGCCAGGTCGATCAGCTCGCGCCTGGCGCGAATCGGCAACGTGACGCCGGTCGGGTTCGAGAAGGTCGGCGTCGTGTAAATCAGCTTCGGCCGGTAGCGCAGCAGCAGATCCTCGAGCTCGTCCATGTCCGCGCGCGCGACATCCCAGCCGAACATCCGCGCGCCGGCGGAGCGGAAGCTTTGCAGCGCGCCCAGGTAGCCCGGCCGATCGACGATGACCGCGTCGCCGCGATCGATCAGGCAGCGTGCCAGCAGATCGAGCCCCTGCTGCGCGCCGGCAATGACCAGGGTGTTGCCGGCCTCCCCGCCGAAGCGATGCGCGAGGGTCTCGCGAAAGCGCGACTGCCCCTCGGTCGGCGCGTGCCCCCACGCCGCCGTCCCGTGCGCCGACAGCACATCGTCGATCGCCGCGCGGAACGCATCGGTCGGGAACAGATCGAGCGCCGGCTCGCCGGCGGCGAGCGAGACGATCGTTGGATCCGCGGCGTGGCGAACCAGATCGCGCAGCGTGGAGTCGGTCGTCTGAATCGCGGTCGCCGAAATCTTGCCGCGCCACGCGAACGGCGCACCGCCGTCGCTCGTCGCCGACACGAACGTGCCTCGCCCGACATAGCCGCGGACCAGTCCCTTGGCTTCGAGCTCGCGATAGGCGGTCACGACCGTGGCGCGGCTCAACGAAAGGGCCGCCGCGAGATCCCGCTCCGGCGGCAGGCGGAAACCCGGCGACAGCGCGCCGCGCGAAATTCCGCGCTCGACGAGCTCCACGATGCGCCGGTAGATGGGCCGCGTGCGCGAAATCGACGCCGCGTCCGCGTTGAGCGCCCGAAGCAGGCCAATGACGGATTGGCTCTGTTTCCGAACGGACGGTTGCCATGATCCTCATTCTACGCAGGAGGAGTCGCGAATGGGCAGCATTTACGTCGGCGGCGAGTTACGCAACGAGCATGAAGCGTCGGTCAATGTCCTCGATCACGGCCTGCTGTACGGCGACGGGATCTTCGAGGGCATCCGCGCCTACAACGGACGCGTCTTCAAATTGGACCGGCATCTCGATCGGCTGTTCGACTGCGCGAGGGCGATGCGCATCGTCATGCCGATCAGCCGCGAAGCGCTCGAGCAGATCATCCTCGACACCTGCCGCGCCAACGGCATCGTCGACGGCTACATCCGCGTGGTCGTCACGCGCGGCGTCGGCGATCTGGGCATCGATCCGCGCTCGTGTTCGACGCCCAGCATCATTGTCATCGCCCGGCCGACGATTGCCCTGTATCAGAATGCCGCGCGCGGCGTCCGGGTCATCACCTCGTCGTTCCGGCGGCCGTCGCCCGACACGCTGAGCCCGTCGATCAAGTCGCTCAACTACGTGAACAACGTCATGGCGCGGATGGAAGCCAACGATCGCGACGCCGACGAGGCGCTCATGCTCGACGTCAACGGCTATGTCGCCGAAGCGACCGCCGACAACGTCTTCATCCTCACCGAACGCGGCCTGGTGACGCCGCCGACGGCGGTCACCCTCAAGGGCATTACCCGCGAGACCGTCATGGAGATCTGCGACGAGCTCGGCATCCGCTGCGACGAGCGCCCGTTCACGCTGTTCGAGGTCTGGACGGCCCGCGAGGCGTTCATCTGCGGGACCGGCGCGGAAATCGTGCCGGTGGTGTCGGTGGACCATCGTCCGATTGGCAGCGGCGGCATCGGACCGATCACCCGGCGGATCGTCGATGCTTATGCGCGGCTTGTCCGATCGAGCGGGACGCCGATCGCGGCGCCCGAGGCGGCCGCCGTGAAATAGGACTTTCGCCGGACCCGGACTTCATGATTGCATTCAGATCATGTCCGATCCCGGGTACCCGGCCGCACGCGCGGCCGCTCCGCGCGTCCGCGCCCATTTCGATCGTCTCGTCTCGTCGTTGACCGACCCGGCCGGACGCAGAGTCGCAGCGCCTGACGAAGACGACATCGAAGCGGTCATGGATGCGGCGTTCTGGACGAGCCTGCGCCGCGAAGAAGGCTACGTCCCGAAGATCTCGTTGTCGCTGGTGGCGCCGGACAAGGCCGATGCGCCGATGTTTTTCGAGAAGGCGCTGTCGCTCAAGCCCTCGAACCTCGTCAAGATCGCGCCGGCGGTCGAGCGGCCCGGGATTCATCTCGGCGTGTGGCGTCAGGACTCGGGCGATCTGAAAGTCTGGGGCGTGACCAGGGAGATTCCCGCCTTCACGTTCGTGCTGGAGGTCGCCGCGCCGGGGTTGCTGGTCGTGAAACATCATCGCGGCGACGGCGGCAAGTTCGTCAACGTCGCGGTGCTCGAGGGCGACCTCGTCAAGATGATCGACGAACAGGCCTCGCGGCTGCCCGATTGCCCGTCGCTGCTGACATCGCTGCTCGGCTTCGACACGCAGCAGCCGACGAGCGGACCGACCAACGTGCTGATCGACCTGTCGGTGTCGATGCGCGCGCACGGACGGGGCGGAATTCTCCTGGTCGTGCCGCCGGACAGCACCACCTGGTCGGAATCGATCGTCCAACCCGTACCGTATGCGGTCCAACCGTCGTTCGGCGTCCTCTCCGAGCTGGTTCGACGAGGACGTACCGAGCACGACGAGCGCGAGTGGCAGGAAGAGCTCGAAGACGCGGTCGAGGCGATTGCCGGCCTGACGGCGGTGGACGGGGCCGCCATCATCACCGACCGCTGCGATCTGCTGGCGTTCGGCGCGAAGATCACCCGCCGCCACGGTTATCCGGTGGTCGAGCAGGTGTCGGTGACCGAGCCGATCGAAGGCGGCGAAACGGCGCTGGTGGTCGCCTCGCGGTTTGGCGGCACGCGGCATCTGTCGGCCGCGCAGTTCGTCCACGACCAGCGCGATACGCTTGCGCTGGTGGCGTCGCAGGACGGACGGTTTACGGTCTTCGCGTGGTCGCCGTGCGAAGAGCGGGTCCACGCACACCGCGTCGAAACCCTATTGTTGTAAGGAGAACTTAGGAAGTTAGGAAGTAAGGAATTGAGGAAGTAAGGAAGTGTCCACCATCACTCGCTCGACGAATCGCGATCTGCAGTCGGCCATCGTGGACGAGGGGTTTGCGTTCGTGCACGGCGCGGCCATGCACGACCTGCTGGCTCCGTACGGCGGCCTCGAGGACTGGGCGGCGTTTGCCGACAGCTGGAATCGCCTCGAGCTCGATACCTACATGGCGGACGGCGGGCGCTATCGGCGCCGGCGGCACGCGACGTTCGACGCGCGAGAGCAGGGCACCATCGAGCGAGCGCCCCACCAGCCGCATTTTCAGACCGTCGACTACAACCCGCTGAACGGCGGCGTCGCGCGCTGGTTCGAACCAATCGAGGACGCCGTGGGCAGCGGCCCCACGATGACGGCCGTACTGAAGTTCTGCCGCGCGCTGTTCGAGAGCTTGTCGCCGTCCTCGCGCGCGTGGCACGTCGAGGTCCATCAGTTCCGGATTGAAGCGCGGAGCCAGGAACAGGGGCGGCCGACGCCCGAAGGGCTGCACCGCGACGGCGTGGACTACGTGCTGGTGCTGCTGATCGATCGCCGCAACATCGCGCGCGGCGTCACGACGATCAACGCGCTGGACGGCCGGACGCTCGGCGATTTCACCCTGACCGATCCGCTCGACGCCGCGCTGGTGGACGATGCGCGCGTGGCGCACGGCGTGACACCGGTCGAACCGATCGATCCGGCGGCGCCCGCGTATCGTGACGTGCTGGTGGTCACGTACAGAAAAGAGTGACTTTTTTTCACTGGCCGCGGGGCCCCGACCGCCCGCGGCGAACTGACGCTGCATCGGGGCCAGATCGAGATCTGGCCCGGATGTCCTCGGCTCAGGATGGCCGCAGGCGCCAGTCCCCAGCCCCTAGCACCTAGCCCCGCCACTCAATACAGCTGCGGCGGTTTGCCCTTCCGATCGACCACCGACCGCACGTAGCCTTCCCACTTGCCGATGATCCCCTTCCACTCGGCCGTGTGAAAGTACACGTCGGGCGTGGTGTCGAGATTGAATTCCGGCATGTAGAGGCCGACCACGCCGTGCTCGAGGATGCCGTCGGCCATCACGCCCTGCTCCCGCAGGATGAGGACCGGCAGCCCGAGCTGATAAGCCATCGCGGCTTCGATGTGCGACCAGGGCGTGGTCAGCCACTTGCCGTCGATCGACTCCTCGGTCAGTTTGTCGATGTCCGTGCGGAGCCGCGCCGTGCCCTTCTCCACGTAGGTCCGTCGAAACGCGATCGTGAGCAGGCCGTTCGATTCGAGCATCAGCCGGCGGATGGCGGTCAGCGGCGCGTCCATGTCGTAATCGGTCACGCCGAGCGTCCGCGGGCTGAACTCGCGATCCTTCAGGTGCTCGACGACCGCGTCGACAAACGCCTGCTGACGGCCGAAGCACGGTTTGGGATAGCTCAGGAAAACCGAGATGCCCATCGATCGCTCCTGTGATGTGAATGATGAGTCCAGTGAATGTTGATGAGAAACACGAAGGGCGGACCCGAAAGCCCGCCCTTCGTCGACAAACTCCGAATAACTCTCAGCGCTCTTCGCGAACTCGGCGTTGATCGTCGTGTCTTCTACGAACCCGCGCGGAAAACCAGGACCTCTCCGCTGTAGCCGGGACCGGCGATCGACACGGTGATGTACTGCTTGCCGTTCAGCATGTAGGTCATCGGCGATCCGGTCTGCGGCGCCGGCATGTAGACGGCGCCCGCGTCCTTGCCCGTCGCCTTGTCGTACGCGCGCAGCATCGCGCCGCGCTGTCCGCTCGGCGTCGTGAAGAATCCGCCCTCGCCGGCAATCACCAGCGACTTGGTGACGAGCACGCCGATGCGTCCCTGGCGTCCCGTGCGCGGAATCGTCAGCGCCCTTCAGCGCCGGATTGTTCTTGATGTTGTCCGCGGTCTCGCCGTGCGCGATCTGCCACACCATGTCGCCCTTGTTCAGGTCGAGCGCGGTGATGCGCGCGTACGGCGGCTTCGTGAGCGGCAGGCCCTGAACCGTCAGGCCGCCGCCGCCTTCGCCGCCGCCACCCGCGGGAGGCCCTGGCGGGGGCGGGGGCGGCGCCGCGCCGGCCTGTCCGCCGCCTGCAGCCGGTGGTGCGGCCCCGCCGGCAGCGGCGCGCCGCCGCGGCCGCCGCGGCCGCCGGCCGCGCCCGCTGGCGCGTTCGGATTTCGCGCGGTGCCCGGATACGTAGCGCATGTCCGACCGGCCCTCGCCCGGCACCAGGCCGAGCGACTGCGCGCCGGAGTTCGAGAAGATGTACATGATGTTGGTCGCGGGATCGAGCGCGCCACCTTGCCAGTTCGCGCCACCGGTGGCCACCGGCGACATCAAGGTGCCGAGCGGAGCCGGCCACGTGCTGACGACAGGCGGCGTGAAGAGCGGTCCCATCTTGTAATTGGCCGCGATCTTCATCGCTTCGGCGTGCAGTTCCGGCGTGAAGTCGATGAGATCACTCTCGTTGACGCCCTGGCGCTCGAACGCGGGCGGCTTGGTGACGAACGGCTGCGTCGGCGAGTACCACTCGCCTGGCGCGTCGCCCTTTTCAACCGGGCGCTCTTCGATCGGCCACACCGGCTGGCCGGTGGTGCGATCGAACACGTAGACCCAGCCCTGCTTGGTCGGCTGCGCGATCGCCTTGATCGCCTTGCCGTCGACGGTGATGTCCGCGAGGATCGGCGCGCTCGGGATGTCCATGTCCCAGATGCCGTGATGCACGAGCTGGTAGTGCCACTTGCGCTTGCCGGTCTTGACGTCGAGGGCGACGAGGCTTTCGCCGAAGAGCCCGGCGCCGGGCCGGTGACCGCCGTAGTAGTCGCCGGTCGGGAGTTCGACGGGGACGTAGACCAGTCCCTGCTCCGCGTCGGCGCTCATCTGCGCCCACGAGCCGGTGTTGCCGGTGTAGGCCCACGAGTCCGCTTCCCAGGTGTCGTTGCCGAATTCGCCCGGACGCGGAATCGTGTGGAAGATCCACATCCGCTTGCCGGTCTTCGCATCGAAGCCGCGGATGTAGCCCTTCTGATTCGTCTTGCTCTTCGGCGCGGTGCCCGCCAGATGCGCCGCGCCGACGACGATCACGTTGTTGACGACGATCGGCGCCGAGTGCAGGCCGACTTCACCGGTGATCGGATCCATTTCCTGGTCGTCTTCGAACTTGAGATCGACGATGCCGTTCTTGCCGAAGCTCTGGACCGGTTCGCCGGTCTTGGCGTTCAGCGCGAGCATCTGGTAGCCCGGCGTGACGTAGATGATCCGGTCCTCGCGGCCGTCAGTCCAGTACGCGACGCCGCGGCCTGACAACTGGCGCGGCGCGGATTCGCCGCGCTTGCCTTCGTTCAGGCTGTGCATCCACAGCATCTCGCCGGTGGCCGCGTCGAGCGCGACGACCGCGCGCCGCGTGCCCGCCGTGAAGTACAGCACGCCCTTGATCATCAGCGGCGTCGTCTGCAGCTGAAATTCAGGACGGGGGCCGAGCGCGTCGGTCTTGAAGCGGAACGCGACTTCGAGCTTGTTGAAATTGCTCGCGTTGATCTGATCGAGCGGTGAGTAGCGCGTGCTTCGCAGATCGCCGCCGTAGGTCTGCCACTCGCCGTTCTGCGTGCCGTACGACTGCGCTTGTCCCTGCGTGGTCGGCACGGCCCAGACAAGCAGCAGCGCCAGCGAGCCGAGCCCTGCGGCCCAGCGCCATGAATTTCGCGTCATCTATGACTCCTTGTTTCCTTCAACCGGCCCTATGGAACGGCGCAATATTGTATATGAGATATAGTCCGCCGCATGTCCATGATTCTACGGGACTTCGGCTTCACCGCGCTGATCCTGGCCGCGGCGGCGGCCGCCGGCGCGCAACGCCGCCCTGAATACATTCCGTTTGCGCCACGGTCAATTTCCTGCCGCACATCGCCGGCCGGCTCGGGACCGGTGCTCGCACTCGGCGATCCTCGTTCGATGCACCGACGCTCAATTCTTGCCCCACATCGCCAACACCGAGCTCGCGGGCGGGTTTCTCGTGCTCGGTATGAACTCCCGGTTCGACAACAACCGACACGGCGATTCGTCTGAATTCCTGAAGCGCCAACCGGGCATCACCAGGGTGGCGCCCGGCTGATGGATCCGGATCCGACGATCCATCACGGCACGAGCAAGCCGCAGAAATTCCTGCGCGACAACGGCACGATCGCGACAAGAATCGTTGACAGCATCCTGCCGCCGGCCCGGATCAGCGAGGCTGCGAACGCCACGTTCGACGCCGCCCGGATGATGACCGTGACGTCGTTCCTTGGGACAACGAGGTGCAGTGGGTCAACAAGCGATTCTGACAGGTTCTTGTTCAGGTCCCTTCGGCAGCTCGACTGGAAATTCATGGCGGCCCTGGATGCCGACGACAGCGCCCGATTACACAACTCGAACTGGACACACGAAAACCGCGGTGTACCCGATGCGCCACAACATGACGCGGGAGATGTAATCCTTCGTTACACACCACTTTGAGCCTGATGAAAAACAGGCGCACTTTTGCGTGAGTCGCGCAGCCCGACTAGGCACGCGGTTTGTAGGTCGACCGCAAGACGTTCATGCCGTCACCTCAAGTCGCTTCGCCTCAAGCTCTTCCACAAACTCGTAATGAGCTTCAGATTTGGGTGCGCGAGCACCTGCACCTATCTCATCAGGTAGAGGCCTCGCTTCTGGAAGCCGTGGACGCGGTGTTCTCGCGCCACGAACGCCTGTGGCAGGAGTCGAAGCAGGAAGCGATTCAAGTTGTGTCGGCGTGTTTCGCCGAGAAGATGCAGGAGGTGACGCACCAACTGCAGGCGAAGGACGATACGGTCAGCAATATCGCGGCGTATTTCGAGCAGCTGGTCGCGGATCTCACCGACAAGTCGCAGCGCGACCCGAAGACCAAGCTGATCAACTTCGCGAGCTTCACGGAACAGCTCGAGGCGTTCCTGGAGTTCGAACAGCGCGGCCGCTGGTGCGCGGTCGGCCTGGTCGACATCAACAGCTTCAAGGCCTATAACGACACGCTCGGGCACGCCGTCGGCGATCGCATCATCATGCGCGTCGCGCAGCTGCTGCGCGAACAGGTGCGCTCGCACGATCTCCTCGCGCAGGAGCGCGTCGAGCGCCGGGTCCGCGAGCTGCACGCGCGGTTCGGCGGCGACGAGTTCTGTTTCCTCATTCCCGATCTGATCGAACATCGCCTCGCGTACACCATCGCCGAGCGCTTCCGCCAGGGAGTCGAGCGCTACGACTGGGCGCAGGAAGATCCGCGGCTCGCCAGCCGGCCGGTCAAGGTCGATGTCGGCGTCGTCTGCCTGCGCCTCGGGCGGGTTACCGACCGTCGCGGCCATGCGCGCCACATCGCCGATGCGCTGATTCAGCGCGCCGACGAGCTGATGTATGAGGCCAAGGGCAAGCAGGCCGGCCGCGTGCATTTTCTGCGCGCCCGCATCGAGCAGGGCCGCCTCGTGGACATGCTGACCGACGCGCCCGCCGCCCCCGGCCCCCGCGAGTAGCGCACCCCCGCGTGCTAGACTGTTGAGATCTCAGAGTGCGGATTTCAGAGTTCAGATTCAGGAGCTCTGGATTCCGCGTTCGATCGCAGGACAATGGATTGGCCGGTTTTCGGCACATTGACCTGAGATTCTGAATTTCCATCGCCAGCACGGTGGATATAGCTCAATGGTTAGAGCGCCGGACTGTGGCTCCGGAGGCTGCGGGTTCGAGTCCCGTTATCCACCCCACTCCTAATTTTCACCGACACTGCGCACTCCCGCACGCTAGGCTCTCGGCTTTAGGCTCTAGGCCTTGGGCTTTAGGCTCCGGGCTCCGGACTTGGCCTTGGGCTCTAGGCTTCGGGCTCTAGCCTCACGAAAAACCCCGACATCTGTTCTTGCGACGGACGCCCCTCCGGGTTCATAGTCTGCGCATGAAAAGCCCCCTGCTCGCCCTCACCGTGTGCGGCGCGCTCGTCGCCGCCGTTGTGTCCGTCCGGTCGCAGGCGCCGCAGCGTCCCGCCACGCCGTCGGCCGATCCCTACGCGAACAACGCGCAGCCTGGCCAGACCGAGTTTCCGCTGGCCGCACCCGCCGGCGCCGATAGCGGCGCACGGACCAAGGCGCCCGCCGGCGCCGTGAATCAAGGACCGTTCGATCCGGCGGCGTGGAAGTACGGGCCCGCGTTCAATCCACCGGCCGGCGCGAAGATCTGGAATCCGGTGAAGTTGAAAATGCTGCAGGGCGGCAAGGTGACCGGGGGCACGGTGTTCAGTTCCACCGACCCGGCCACGTACTGTGCGATGGCCGCGGCCGGCTACGACTTCGTCTGGACCGAAATGCAGCACGACTCGCGCGACTGGGAAGCGGTTTCCCGGATGTGGCGCACGTGCCCGCGCGCCGCGGCGGTCCCCGGCGTGCGCGTCGCCTACACCGACGAACGCGAGATCCAGCACGCGCTCGACGCCGGCGCGCTCGTGGTCGTCGTCCCGACCGTGGACACGGTTGAAGAAGCGATCGAGGCGCGCAACTGGGCCTACTTCCCGCCGCTCGGCCGGCGCAGCAACGGCGGCGGACAGGCGTTCGACGCCTCGATGTGGGGCGGCGTCCCCGGCGGGTATCGCCAGACGATCAACGACAACCTGGTGCTCGTCCTCATGATCGAAACCCTCGAAGGACTGAAGAACGCCGACGAAATCGCGAAGGTGCCGGGCGTCACGGCGGTGTTCGCCGCGAGCGGCGACCTGGGCAACTTCTCGGGATTCCGCCAGGGCACGCCCGACTACGAGCGCGCCATCAACATCGTCCACGACGCGGCCATCAAAGCGCGGGTTCGTCTCTGCGGTCCGTTTGCGTGGCGCGACCGGCCCGATTTCACCTGCTTCCAGGCCGGGAGCGAAACGGCCGCCATTGCGCGCGGCGCGGCGGCGGAACTCGGCCCGCTCGCCAACACGCAGCCGAAGCCGGAAGTCGGTCCGTTCGCACCTGCGCCGAAGTAAGCGTCAGCGCCGGATGCCCAGAGCCTAAAGGACAACGGAAAAGCTTAACCACGGAGGGCACGGAGAAAAAACAGAGGTCGCAGAACCGTCTTAGGTTTGAGTGCCTCTGTTTCCTTCTGTGTCCTCCGTGGTGGAAGTTTTCTGTCTCCGGCCTCGCGCTCCGCGCGCGATCACGTTTCCCGTACGTCGCGTTCCATTTCGGGACGCGACCGTACTGTGCAGTCCTGCTCACCCTCCCGATTCGCACCACTTGTCCCACTGACGATTCTGGCGTTGTCCTTGCTCGTTACCTGATCTGTATGGATCTGGGGTAGGAACGACGCGGTCGAACGCGCCGGGTCTCCTGCCCAGTGTGTGAAACGACGTGAAGCAGCTCCCGCTCCCTGCGCGTCTCTTCGTCGCGTCCGTGATCGCCATGGGCGCCGTGCTACTGGTGTCTCTGCTCCCGACGGTCGAATTCGCGCAGCCGTACCTGTTTCTCGCGCTGATCTCGCTCGCGACCCTCAGCTCCGCGCTCAAGGTCAACCTGCCGTTCGACAGCAGCGTCTCGTCGATGTCGGCGTCGTACGCCCTGGGGTTTGCGTCGCTGATCCTGCTCGGCCCGCACGAAACGATGCTCGTCGCAGCGACCAGCGCCTACAGCCAGTGCTGTCTGAACCGCAAGGATCAGAATCCGCTCCACCGCACGCTGTTCAGCATGGCCTCGCTGATTGTCACGGTCGAATGCGCGGGGCTGGCCTACAAGCTGCTCCAGGCGCCGGACGCGGACGCGGTGACCGCGCTGGCCCGCCCGCTGGTTGGCGCCGCGACGACCTACTTCCTGGTCAACACCGGTCTCGTGGCGGCCGCCATCTCGCTGACCGACAAGCAGAACTTCCTGACCGTGTGGCGCCAGAACTTCCTGTGGAGCGCGCCCAGCTACTTCGTGGGCGCCGGAACGGCCGCCGTGGCCGCGTGGTCGATCGGACAAGGCGGCCTGTGGGTCGCGCCGTTCATGCTCGCGCCCATTCTGCTGATCTACCACACGTACACGATCTACATGGGTCGTCTCGACGCGCGGCGGCAGACGCAGGAAACCGCCGATCTCCATCTGGCCACGATCGAAGCGCTGGCCGGCGCGATCGACGCCAAGGACCAGATGACGAACGCGCACATCCTGCGCGTGCAGTTCTTCGCGGTCGGCCTGGCGGAGGCCGTGGGTCTCTCGGCGGACGACATCCAGGGCGTCAAGACGGCGGCGCTGCTGCACGACATCGGCAAGCTCGCCGTGCCCGAGCACATCCTCTCCAAGCCCGGCCCGCTCACGCCGGAGGAATTCCAGAAGGTCCGGATTCATCCGCGCGTCGGCGCCGAAATCATCGCCGGCGTGCCCTTTCCGTATCCGGTCGCCCCGCTGATCCTCAATCATCACGAACGCTGGGACGGCAAGGGCTACCCGAGCGGCGTCTCGGGCGAGGCGATCCCGATCGGCGCGCGCATCCTGACGGTCGTGGACTACTACGACGCGGTCACCTCGGAGCGTCCGTACCACAACGCCCTCAGCCGGGAAAGCGCCGTCAACCTGTTGAAGCACGAAGCCGGCCGGGCGCTGGATCCGTCGCTGGTGGACATCTTCATCAAGCTGCTGCCAGGACTCGTCGCCGGACTGGAGGCGACGCGGCCGGCCATGATCGCGCCGGTGGCGCTCGACACGCCCGAGTCGCTCATCGCCGCCCAGGCCGCGGCGGCGGAGGACAGCCGGGCGATGGCGTTCGAAAACATCGGCCTCGCCCACCGCGAAATCTACGCGCTCTACGAGATCGCGCAGTCGATGGGCACCAGCCTCGGCGTCGCCGATACGATGGCGCTGATCTCTTCCAAGCTGGCCAAGATCATCCCGTGGTCGGGCGTGGCGCTGTTCCTCCAGCAGCAGGACGTCAACGAGCTGCACTGCCGCTACGCCACCGGCATCGACGCGCCGCGCCTCGAGGAGCACAGCATCCGCGTCGGCGAAGGGCTGTCCGGATGGGTGGCGCGGAACCGTCGTGTTCTCGTCAACGCGAGCCCGCGCGTCGAGTTCGAAGCGGCCGGCGTGTCGGTCGCCGACATGCGAGTCCAGTCGGCGATCGTCTGCCCGTTGTATCTCGGCGACGGCTTCATCGGATCGCTGGCGCTCTTCCACGTCGAAGCGAACTGCTACACCGACGACCATCGCCGGCTGATTGGCAGCGTCGCCGAACAGGCCGGCGCCGTCATCCACAATTCGATCGTCTTCGAACAGGCGCAGGAAGACTCGCTGACCGACCCGCTCACGTCGCTCCCGAATCGCCGCTCCATGTTCGCGCGCCTGTCCCACGAGCTCGCGCGGGCGACGCGCCTGCAGAGCGAGCTCGCGCTCATCGTCCTCGACATCGACGAGTTCAAGCGCATCAACGACAGCTACGGGCACCACGTCGGCGACGATGCGCTGCGCGCGGTGGCGGGAGCGCTGCGCACGGCGCTGCGCCAGTACGACATGTGCGTCCGCTTCGCCGGCGACGAGTTCATCGTCGTCGTCTCCGATTCGAGCCGCGAGGCGGCGGAAGCGAAGCGGCAGGAACTGCAGCAGCGGATCAGCGAGATCGAGATCGCCGTGTTCCCCGGCCAGCACATCCGGCTCGGCGCCAGCGCGGGCGCCGCGGTGTTTCCGCACGACGGCCGAACCTACGAAGAGCTGATGGCCGAAGCGGATCGCCGGATGTATCAGGACAAGTCGGCGAGACGCGGGCTCTCCGCTCCCGCGCCGGTCACGCCCGCCGAAGAGTGGGCCGGCGTGGGCGCGGGCCTCCCTGACGACTACACGCCGCCGAGCATAAGATATGAGTAGTGAGCAAAGAGACTGAGCAGACGCCAGAGGCGGGAAGCCTGTTCGAACGGCGCCAGAAATACATCCAGCGGCAAATCGCGCTCGACAAGGGAGACGTCAACGTCAGGTTCCGGGGACAGCCGCCGGAAGGACGTGGTCCGGCAAACCGGCACGGGATGCCGCAGCTGCCGGTCGGCCAGCACGAGGTGAAGAACTGGCCGGTCCTCGATCTCGGCGAGCAGCCGGACATCGATCTCAAGACGTGGCGGCTCGACGTCGGCGGCCTCGTGGAGAATCCCTTCTCGTTGACGTGGGAACAGTTCCTGGCGCTGCCGCAGGTGGACGACACGAGCGATTTCCACTGCGTCACGACCTGGAGCCGCTACGACAACCACTGGCGCGGCGTCCGTTTCAGGACCATCGCCGAACTCGCCGTGCCGAAGGAATCGGCGCATCACGTGCTGTGCACCGGCTACGACTTCGCGCCCGGCACCTACATCCCTTACACCACCAACGTCCCGCTCGAGCGGGCGATTGAAGACGACGTCCTGCTGGTCCATACGTGGGAAGGAAAACCGCTGCCCCACGAGCATGGCGGGCCGCTGCGGATGATCACGCCGAAGCTGTACGCGTGGAAGGGCACGAAGTGGATCCGCAAGATCGAGTTCCTCGCTGAGGATCGCAAAGGCTTCTGGGAAGTGCGCGGCTATTCGAATTCCGCCGAGCCGTGGTACAACGATCGATACTCGACGCCTGAATAGAGAAACGCATTCGGTTACGCTCGAGTCGGTAAGCTCGATAAGCTCGACAGGGCGATCGCGCTTTGACCTCGCGTTGCACGGCTGATACGCTCGCCATCGGTTGCCTCGCTCGGAGGCGCTCACCCCGCGTGCCTGACGTTACCGATCCTCGAACCTGTTCCGTGTGCGGCGCACCTCTCACCGACGCGCAGTGCGTCTCCTGTGCGCAGCGCACCGAAGCGAGCGTCATCAAGCGCGAGATCATCGTGCTCGTGCTGCTCGTCGCCGTGGTGGTCGCCGGCTACTTCCTGACCCGATACGCGGCCCGCGCCAATCGCGATCGCCGCCAGCAGGATGCGGCGACGCTTGTACGACCTCGGTCACCAGCAACTCCAGGCCGGCAACGCCAGCGAGGCCATCACCGCGCTCCGGCAGGCCCTGGCCCTCGACAACGGCAATCGATCGCTGCGGTTCGCGCTGGCCGGCGCACTCGGCGAAGCGGGCGACCACGAATCCGCGCGGCAAATCCTGCTCGGGATTCGCGAAACGTCGCCCGAAGATCCGGTGGTCAATCTCGAGCTCGCGCGGCTGAACGCGCGCGAGGACAACGCCTCGCCTGAAGCGGCGCGCTACTACCAGAGCGCGTTGTACGGCACGTGGACCGGCAGCGACGCGGATGCCCGCCGCCGCGCGGTCAGGATGGAGCTGATTCAATTCCTCTTGAGTCATCAGCAGCGCGAGCGGGCATTGTCCGAGTTGCTGGCGCTGAGCACCACCGTGCCTGACGATCCGGCGTCGCACAACGAGGTGGGACGGCTGTTCCTGATTGCCGGTGAGCCGCGCCGCGGCCTGGACCAGTTTCAGCGAAGCCTGCAACTCGATGCGGCCAACGAGGCGGCGCGCTCGGGCGCCGGAGAAGCCGCGTTCGATGCGGGCGACTATGCGGCGGCGATCCGTTATTTGAATGACGCCGCCTCCGGGAGCAAGAGCCACGATCTGCGCACGGTCGCGGAGCTCGTGATCGGGCGCGATCCCCTCAGATCGGGACTGTCGGAAAGCGCGCAATACGTCACGGCTCGGCGTCGGCCGCCGATCGCGCGCGCGAACGGCTCGATGCCTGCCAGAACGACCGTCCGCAGCTCGCCGCCGCCGACGTTCGGCAGCTCGACGCGCTGGCCCCTGAGCTCAAGAAATTTCAGGACTCATTGCACGGGAAGGATGCGGCCCCGGTGGAGACCGTGGAAGCGGGCGTGAACATCGTGTACCGCGTGGAACAAGCCTCCCAGGCGTGCCGGGATGTCTCGGCCGAAGACCGTGCGCTGCTGCTCATCGGCAAGCAGCACGACACGCGGCGGAACTGACGATCGTGCGACTGTCCCTTCAGCAGCTGCGGCTCCGCGAACATCAGCTCTTTCTCGCGCTCACCATCCTCGTCGGCATCCTCGCCGGCCTGGCCGCCGTGCTCTTCACGGTCGCCATCGACGGCGCGACGCGGCTGCTGTTCGGCCTGAACCCGTCGGCGGCTCGCTTGTTTCTCGTGCCGACCGTGGTCAGCCTCGTCACCGGCGTGCTGCTCGCGTGGGTGTTCCCGGATGTGCGCGGCAGCGGCATCCCGCAGACCGAAGCCGCCTTCCATCTGCACGGCGGCAACATCCCCTGCGCGGGTGCCGTTCGGCAAGTTCCTGACCGGCGTGCTGACCATCGGCTCCGGCCACTCGCTGGGACGGGAGGGGCCGTCGGTCCAGATCGGCGCGGGCCTCGCGTCGCTCGTCGGGCGGACGCTGCGCATCTCGCCGGAACGGCTCAAGGATCTCGTGCCGGTCGGCGCCGCCGGCGCCCTGGCCGCCGCCTTCAACACCCCGATCGCCGCCGTCCTCTTTGCGCTGGAAGAAATCATCGGCGACATGAACGCCACGCTGATCGGATCGGCGGTCGTCGCCTCGGTGGCCTCGGTCGTCGTCGAGCGTTCAATCCTCGGCAACGCGCCGCTCTTTCACGTGCCGGCGTATCACCTTCAGCATCCGGCCGAGTTGCTCGCCTACGCCGCACTCGGCGTGATCGGCGGCGTGATCTCACTGGTCTTCTGCAAAGGCGTGCTGCGGCTCCGCGCGGCGTTCCTCGACCTGCCGCGCTGGACCCGTTTCCTGCAGCCCGCACTCGGCGGCATGGCGATCGGCGGGCTCCTCATCGTCATCCCGCAGGTCCGCGGGGTCGGCTACGAGTACGTCGATCAGGCGCTCAATGGCGGGCTTGTCCTGAAAACGATGGCGCTGTTGTGCGTGCTGAAACTCGTGGCGACGACCGTGTCGTACGCGTCAGGCAATGCGGGAGGCGTCTTCGCGCCGACGCTGTACATCGGCGCGATGGCCGGCGGCGCGGTCGGAACGATCGTCCATCGCCTTGCGCCGCTTCAGACCGCGGAACCTGGCGCCTACGCGCTGGTCGGCATGGGCGTGCTCTTTGCCGGCATCATCAGGGCGCCGATGACCTCGGTGTTCATGATCTTCGAGATCACCCAGGACTACCAGATTCTCGTGCCGCTGATGGTCGCGAACCTTCTCAGCTTCCTGATCTCGCGGCGATTTCAACCGACGCCGCTTTACCACGAGCTGCTGCGGCAGGATCACGTCCACCTGCCGGCCCCGGGCGTTCGCCCGGCGCCGGTGTCGTGGACCGCGGCCGACGTCATGGATCAGAACTGGCATTTCCTGCCGGCTGGACAATCGGTCGCCAGCGCGTGGAGCGGTGCGCCCCCCGTCACTGTGCCGGCCTATTTCGTCGGCACGCCGGACAATCTCGTCGGCGTTGTCAGCGGCGCGCGCCTCTCGGCGGCGGCGAGCTCGGAACGGTCGACGGAACCGGTGGAATCGGTCGCCGCCGCGCCGTTCGTCCACGCGCATCCGGATCACGAATCGGAAGTGGTGATGGCGAGGCTGGCGCAAAGCGACGGCGCACTGCCGATCGTCGATCGCGATCACGCGCGCAAGGTGCTCGGCATCGTGACCGTCGCGCACGTGATGCGCTTCCTGCGCGCCCGCGAAGACTGGTTGACGACCAGCTAGCGGGCCGTCAGCAGTTCTCGCAACAGACTGCCGGTGCCGCGACCAGCGGCGACGTCCTGAGGATCCGGTACTGTCCGAGGTCGCGGGACAGCGGCCGCACGTCCGTGTCGCTCTTCCTGGACGAACGCGAGGTACTGGTCGTAGCGCGGCATCATCTCCACCGCGAGCACGCTCAGCGGCGTATCGGGATCGAGGTGGAAATTCGCCAGCAGCTGGCGGATCTCCTTGTCGGTCCAGCCGCTCATGCCGGTTGCGGGCGCATCGAGGTTGACCGCCAGGCTGTTGAACGACTTCACATCCAGCTCGCTGCGTCTCGCCAGGAAACCGCCGACCTCCGGATGCTCGCGGACGACGAGATCGAGCCGCGATTCGGCCAGCAGGATGTTGCGGTAGCTGGCGGGCGTCCGCCTGCAGGACCTGCGCGTAGAGCATGCACCAGATCTCCGTCTTCGGCGGCCGGCTCGTCACGTTGCGCCCGTTGAAGACGGCCACGGCAAACGGCGCGGTGACCGACATCGCGCGCCGGGCGTCCGATCGACGATGACCTTGAGCGGCGGCGCCGGATGCTGCACGCCGCTGAGACGTGTCGGATGCCCGAATCGCCCGTGCGCCGTGCACCAGATCCGGTTGGTGTGTCCGACGCGCAGCTCGTAGGTGAAGAACCCGAACAGCTCCGGCGACTCGGCGTGCAGGCCGGGCGGCATCGGCAGCAGATAGCGCGTCGGCGTGATCTTCACCATCGGCGCCGACGGATCCGGCGTTTCCGCCGTCATGAACTGCATCGCGTCGATGCCGGCGTTGTCGTTGCCCTGCCCGTGCGTGATGACCCTGATCAGCTCGGGTTCGATGGCCAGCGGCGGATCGTCCTGACGAACCAGGAGCTGATCGGGATTCGGAAGCGCCAGCAGCGGATCCGGAGAGTATGCGAGCACGCGCGCGAAATAGGTGTCGTTCGGATCCTCGATGGGCTTTTCGAACTCGAGCCACAGGAATCGCTGGCGGACCGCCGTCTCCGAGTATTCGTGGTTCCGCTGATACGGCGACAGCGCGTAGCCCGCGCCGACGATCTTCGGCACCTGCGTCGGAATCGTCGTCACCGGCACCACGCACGTGCGGGTGACCGCTTCGCGCAGCGCCGCACGCGTCCGGCACGACGCCGCGGATGAACGCCGGCGTCAGCGTGTACGACAGGTCGATGGTGTTGGGAAACGGATGCGCGAGCGGTTGCCGGCTTGCCGACGTCTTTCTTCGGCTCCACCGCGTCGATGAACACCACGCCGCGTGTAGCTGCGATCGGGCTTGGTCGTCGCCATGCGGCTGGCCGTCTTGCGCCACTCGACCTGGCCGACGACCTCGTCTCGAAGCGTGCCGGCCTCGCCTTCGTGAACTCGCGCGTCCGCTCGACCGTGAAGCCGCTATCCGCCAGGCCGTCCCAGGTCCAGTCGCGGCTGAATGTCGAACGACAGCACGCACAGCCAGTGGTTGATCAGCTCGTCGGCGGTGGCGAACGTCAGCGACGAATTGTCCGGCGCCAGCGTGTGGCGGATGCGATTGCTGCAGCCGAACTGGATGCGCTCGCCCGGTTTGCCGATGAGCGTCAGCCCCTTGAAATCCACGTCGAGCTGCGCGGCGAGCCGCTCCATCAGCGTGCTCTGCGGCAGCTCGCTGCCGGCGACCGACGTCGCGACAGATCGTCAGCGGCGTTGTTCACCTGCGGCGGATCGGGCTGCAGGTAGAGCGCCTGCAGCTGGTGCGATTCCAGCCCGGCTTGAAGAAACTGCTGCTTCGTCGTCGGCGTCCTCGCGGACGTAGAACTGCACCGGCTCGCCGAGCCGGTGACAGCGCCCCGTCCATGCCGGTTGTTGGCGAAGCCGAAGTAACCGGGCAGCGCCGGCTTCGTCGGAGCACACGGGATAGAGCGTGATGCGGATGTCGCGCGAGCGCGGCAGCACGATCGCGTCGCATCGCGTCGATGGCGGCCTTGGAGATGGCCGAGATCGCCGAAATCGTATGGTGATTGCCGAAATCGATGACGTTCGCGTTGCGATATTCGAGCTGCAGATTGAACGGCTCGTCGAGATCGGCGTCGAAGGCGCGCACGGTCGAATACAGCCGGATGAACGGCTCGCGCTCCGATCGCCGACGCCTGGGTATCGAGCACCAGCGTCTTGACGTCGACCACGACGAGCATCTGATCGACATCCGGATCGAAGTAGCTGACGTCGCGATACTCGGCAATGGTCTGTCCGCCAACCGGCGGGTTCGGATGCAGGACAGCCTTGTCGTCGAGCAGATGCTTGAACGCGGCTGCGGTATCGAGCTCGGTGAAGAGCAGCGCCGGATACCCGAGACGAGGGCGGCCGATGGTGAACGAATCGCCCGCGTAGACCTGGACGGCGCCGGCACCAGGGGCCGGCTGCGGATCGTCCGGCGTCACCGTCAGCTGTTTCGGCGCCACGTAGCGGCGGAACGTCAGCGAGGCGCTCGTCGCCGGCGCATCGTTCAACTCGTCGTCGTCCTCGACCGGCCCGCCGCCGGTGAGATCGGCCAGCCGGACGCGGAACTCGTAGTCGTGGCCGTACTTGAGCTCGGCCTCCGCGGCCACCCGCGGCTCGTACAGATTTCCCGCCTGTCCGGGGTTCGCCTTGATGTTGCCGTCATGGTAGGTGCCGGGCTTGTCGAGGGCGCCGCTCGCATCGAGTTGCGCGGCCTTGCCGTCCGGGAGCACGAGCGACGGGCCATACCACTGCGTGAAGTAGCTGGGCAGCCAGTACTGCGCGGCGTCGTCGCCGTTGACCGTGGACGGGAAACACCTGAACGCCGGTCTCGACTTCGGTGTGCCGCGGCGGCGACACGCGTGCCCGCGAGAGTGAGCGCCGCCTTGTTGCGAATGCGCACGAGCGAGTGCCACTTGGGATCGTTCTTTTCGCGCACGTCCACGCGATACGAAAAGACGCCCAGCGGCGCTTCGATGCGCTGCCCCGTCGCGGGATCCGACAGCATCTGGCGGTTCTGCCAGATGAGGATCTGCTCGTCGTCCCATCCGAGGCGGACACCGATGTCCTTCTGGACGTGAATGCCATCCGCTTCCTCGGCGAGGATGTTCGCGCTCACCGGCTGCACGGCGTGCACGATCTTCGCGAACCCATCGTCGTAGTCGGACGCTTCGATCTTCAGGGTGTCGAAGTCGCCGTTCGGCTGCGCCGGCTCCTTGACGACCGGGAACAGGATGGGCGCGAAGAGCTGCCGCGGCTGCTCGATCGGCGGAATGCGCGCGGCGTACGAGCGCAGCTCCTTGTCGGGATCGACGATCGAGAAATCGGCCGAGCGCGGACGTGAGCCGGCACGAAATCCAGCCGCCGTCCTTGAAATAGTCGTCGTCCGACAGCGTGATGTTCAGGCGGTACAGCAAGCCGATGCGCTCCGCCAGCAGCGGCTGGCGGAGGCAGAACGCGATCACCCGTCCCCACGTGATCATGTCGCCCGACTGCTTGAACATCGGGTTCATCTCCGAGGATCGCTTGATCGCGCAGTGATAGCTGTCGTCGGTCTTCGCGTATTCCGTGCGCGGGTTCGTGAAGTTGAACGCCGTCCGGTACGACACCGGCAGGTACTTGCGAATCGGATCGGTGTCAGGCGCCGCCGCGCCGCTGGCCGGCATGGCGGGATCGACCTTGAATTGCGCCTGCGAGCCCCTCGTAGAGCGCCGGCAGATCGGCCGGAAGAGCCGCGTCGGTCGGAAACGGCTCGATGGTGGCGCCGTCGGCCTGCAGGACCATCGGATCCGAAAACGGGATAGCTCGCCAGACCGCGGATCGCGTCCGCCTCGAGCGCCAGGTTGGCGTTCAGGAACATCGGCAGCATGACGTTCGTGCCCGGATTCAGCACGCTCGGAAACGACGCCTGGTCGTACAGCAGGCGCTGCGTCGGCATGAGCAGGACGTTCAGGTCGAGCGAGCGCCCGGAAATCCGCTGCGGGAACGTGAGGATGCGAAGCTTGACGTCGGTAAACGCGGCGGCATGGATGACCTTCCTGTGCGAAACGGTCGGCTATGCGATCTGGCGCTGTTCCTGCCAGTGTTCCGTGACGTCGATGTCGATCACCCACAGCAGGCAGACGTCGATCGAGAACGTCACCTGCGCGGTCAGCGTGGTCTTGTCGCCTCCATCGCGATCCACCGACCCGCCCGCTTCGATCTGGATGGTGATGGCCACGAGCCCGCCGCAAATCTCCGCGGAGCCGCGGAACAGCATCAGGCCGGCGACGTGGATCGACTTGTCGGCGATGCTGATCTCGATTTCGACCATGTAGAGCACGGAGACGTTGGCCACGACCGGCAGGCCGACCACCACCTCCGCGCCGAACCCGAACTTCATGTAGAGCGTGATGCCGGCCTTGCTGTCGGCCGCGATGCCGAGCGTGACCTGGCCGACGCCGTAGATGCTGGCGACCCCCAGCGTGAAGCACTGGACCTGCAGGCGGCCGTAGAACTCGACGTAGGCGCCGCACGCGGGCACGAGCTGCTTGAGATCGGTCGGAACCGAGATGACTTCGTTGAAATAGAAACCGATCCGCAGCCCGGCCTCCAGCTTCAGCGGCGGATTGGGATTGAGCGTCAGTTGCAGCGGCGACGGGAACTGGATGACCGGGATTTCCTTCGAGCAGTTGAACTTGTATTCCCAGTTGTCGGCCGAGTTGCTCATGCCGACGTCCATGCCGCGATCGAAGTCGTCGCCCGACAGCGTCGCGAGGATCTGCAGGATCTTCACCGCCGGATCGAGCACCGGACCAAACTGCAGGTGCGGCTTGTCGAACTTCGTCGAGATCCCGCTCGACGCGTTGAAATTGCCGTCGACGTACATGATCTCCTGGAACGGACCGAGGTCGACGACGATGCGCAGGTCCGACGAGGGCGGCCTTCCAGCGATCGGCGAGCGGCGGCCGCCGAATCGATGCCGACTTCGAGCGTGCCGCTCGTGTCGGTGTCCTTGTTCCTGTATTGCGCGTAGACCTTCAGCACGCCCGGGCTCGTCGACGAACGGATACTCGATAGGTCGTGGGCAGCAGGTTGTCGAGCATCAGCGTGCGGTCGGCCATCTTCATGAGGCCTTCGCCGAGAATCTCGACCTCGCGCTCGGCGGCGGTCAGCCCGAGCGCGTTGGCGACGTTGGGAAACGGGCCCTTCGAGTTCAGCAGCTTGTAGGCATCCGCGAAGTAGGTCTGCGCGCTCTTCAGCTTGGGATCGCCCGGCGTGAACTGCGGAACGTCGAAGAGCATCTTCTGCGTGCCGGTCGACTGCAGGACGCCGTAGTGCGTGTTCGACGTCGGCACGTACACGTCCGCCGGGTGCGCCAGCAGATAGTTCGGGCTGGCGTTTGGCTTGATCAGCGGCACGTCTTCCTGCGGCGCCAGCGGCTTGACGTCGCCGGTGTTGGTCTGCTGCTTGACGACCGACCACGAGCCATCCGGCGGCAGGATCAGCGAGCCGCGCGCGGCCGTGACGAAGACGCTCTTGCCGCGCGGCATTCCTGCGCCGGATTGACGTCCACCCTCGACACGCGCATGCGCTGCTTCGACTTGGCGATGTCGATCGTGCAATCCACCGGGCCGCCGAGCGAGCCGTTCTGGAAATTGAGCAGGTCGGCGAAGATCCGCGCCGGCAGCAGGATCTTCGGCGGCGACAGCTGGACGTAGCCGATCATCTTCCGCGACTGGACGACGACATCGCGGCCCGGTGCCCGCTGCCGCCGATGACCACGTTGTCGAGATGCACGTCCGCGTCGAACACGCACCGCCTGCATGCCGACGTCGAGCGTCTGGTTGGCCGGACCCACGGGGTTGATGAAGCGAAGATCTTCTGCCACTCGCGCGAGCGGACAGACCGGAGAGCTCCGACGGGCAGATCGGGATCGTTGATGCGGAAACGACGACGTGAAGGGGCCGCCGTCGGGAAATCGCGAATCTCGCGCACGCGCGAGACGCCTTTGACCGGCTGCGCGTGGAATTTCGTACGGCTTGGTGATGGCGATCTCGGGCCGAGCCTCGTCCGCCACGACCTTGTAGTCGAAGTTGTAGAAGCCGTCGCTCTCAGCCTTCCAGCCGGAGTCGGAGCGGAACACGTAGCCGTTGTTCGAGCGCAGCAGCGTGATCGTCCGCACGACGTGCACGCCGAACGGATAACAGGATGCTGCGCACCTGCACGACCTCGTGCGCCGTGCGGCCGACGACGACGTCGAACTGCGTCTGGCTGACGTCGGCGATCGTCGCGTCGGATTCAGCCAGTTGCTGAAGATCGACGCGCCATATCCGGACAGCTCCATGCGCTCGAGCGGGACGCTGGGGCTCGCGCCCTTCAACTCCACCGGGTTGAAGTTGCCGGTTGAAGATGTCCGCGACCGTCTTGCCGAGCGTGCGTGCCGTTCAGGCGCAGCCCGAACAGCGCCCACCGGATGTTGTCGAGCTGAATCGTCCAGCCCGGAAACGTCGGGCTCGTCCTGAGCGGCGCCTCGGGTCGCGGCGCCAGCGCCTTGATCTGCAGCCCGCCGCGCAGCTGCGTCGAAGTGCGGCATGTTGAACGACAGCCGCGCGTTGTCTTCGTCCGCGTTGGCCAGACCGCCGGGTGAACTCGGCCTGCGGCAATCATCCCGAACGGCAACGTGAACACGGAATGCAGTTGCCGCGGCGTGCTCTTGTCGTGGTACTCCTGCAGAAAGTGCCGGACCACCGGCAGCGGCGCGATCGGGACCGGGTACGGGCTCTCCGAGAAAATGCGCGTCGGAATGCCATCGTCGTCGTAGACGAGCAGCCCGGGGAACACCGTGACCGTGTCGGCCGGGTCCGGCGCTGCCCTCGATCTTGCAGCGGGATGTTCCAGAGCGGCTCCCACGAAATCTGCGGCAGCGTCGCGGCTCGCGTGTTGCGCGCCGTCGTGACGACGTCCATGGCGTCGATCTGCAGCGGCAGGCCGGTGTTGCGAGAACGAACAGCGTCGCACCCGCCTGGCGCAGCGTGGCTCCCGCCCGCCGGATCGCGCTCGACCTGAATCGCCGGTCCGAGCGTCACGCCCATCTGGTCGGCATGGCTCGACACGTCGAGCAGCATCAGCAGGTCGGGACCGAGCGCTCTGCGGATAGGGCAGCGACGGCCGACGCTGGCTGCGTGGTGGGGCCGAGCACGTTCGGGTTGATCGCGTCGCGCCGGGCGCAGCGCGGCGTCGAGCGCGAGCGAGAGATGCGCGGCCTTGTCGGGGATGTGGCCGAGGAGCGGATTCGCCTCCAGCTCCGACAATGCCGACCTGCAGCTCGCCGGTCTGCGCCGCCTGCGCGACGCGAGCCGCCGCGTCAGCCGCCTGGCTGGCCTCCGGGCGCGCGATGCCCTTCAGTGAGCGCGCGGGCGGGAGCACGGTGGTCGCGCCGATGCGCGCGCGCGGACAGATCCTGATTGAAGGTGGACACGCCCGTTCTGAAAGGTCCGCTGCTCGGATGCGACGCGGCGACCGACCTGGAGCGGCGGCGTGAGCCTGAAGTACACGATCGCGCGCGGCTCCTTGGGATCCATCACGTCCTTCGCGAGCGGCGAGCGGTCGGGCCACTTCACGAAGCCGGTGAGCGACTGCGGAATCTGCGCCAGGCCGCGCGCTCCCCGTCGCTGCGTGATTCCCGGTGTAAGACGAGACGTAGGGATCGGGCAGCGTCGGGAGATACCGCGTAGATGTCGTGGGTCAGCGCGAGAAAGCCCTTGGTAATCCGGCCGTTTTCCAGATCGCCGAACAGCGCCAGGCGTGCGTGGCGCGCTGACGGCGAAGAGCGCATTCCTGAGCGCGATCGAGTACTGGCGGAACGCTTCGGCGCCGCTGAAGATGCCGTCGAAGAGATCGGTGTCCAGCAGCCCCGCGTGAAACGTCGCCCCGGTCTGCAGCGTGGACGCGAGCGCGTTGGCTGAGCGGATGGCGAACGGCTTGCCGTTGGCGTCGACCGGCCGATCGATCCGCGACTCGTGACTGCAGAAGCACAGCACGCCTTCGCTGTTGCCGATCGACGAGAGGAACACGAACGGGAACACCTTGCCGAACGTGAGCGTGATCTCCGAGGCGTGCTCATTCGCGGCGTTGCGCCACAACCGCCAGCGTTGACGTCCGTTGACGTTCGAGGCGAAGAAGTCGACGAGCGTCAACAACCCGGGATCCACGATCACCGCCGGATGGATCAGCGCGGTCTTTGCGCCTTTGAGATCCTTCCAGGTCGCCGACAACCCCTTCTGCAGCGCGACGGACATCGCCCCGATACCGGCGGCCGCGCCAATCGTCAGCGGATCCACTTTCGCCGCGGGCAGCAGCCAGCCGGTGCCGGTCTGATCGATCGCCGCGCTTCCGTTCACCGTGCAGAGATCCGACTTCGACGAGACGACCTCGAAATGATCCGGCGTGTTCGTGGCGGTGGACGCCGAGTAGCGCACGAGAATCTGGCTGACCGGCGCGACCCAGACCGGCGCCTGACCGGTGGGTTTGAAATTCGTCGTGCAGCCAAACGCCGTCGACGCGGCCGCGCCGGACTGCAGCGTGCTCGATTGAAACCGAAACCGCAGGTCGAATGTCTTCGGCAGGCTGACCGACGACTCGATCGCGTCCACGCCAGCGATTTGCGGTGCGTGCGCCGGCGCCGGCTGATCGAGATCGAGATGAAGGACGGCGTCCGCCGCCGCATTGATGATGACCTGGCTGCCCGACAGCGTCGCCGCCTGCGACAGGTCGAGCGACCCACCCTTGACCGTCAGGCCGGTGTAATAACCCTGCAGCGCGCCGGTGTTCGCGATGAGCTCGGACGCGATCCACACGCTGCCCGCTTCGATGCGATAGGACTGCCGCCCGGTCAGCAGGCCGCGAACCGGCGCGCGGAGGATGGGAGCGGAGAGTCCGGCCAGGTAGAAGGTGACGAGTTTGATCGGCCGAAACAGATCGAACCAGATCCTGCAGGCCGTGCTCGTCGAGAAACGGTCCGAAACTGACCGCCGGCGCCGCACCGGCGGCCCACTCGGGCACGGAGTTGCCGAGCAGGTTCGATCGAAACGCCGTCTCGCGCCGGAAAATCTGCGGCGCTCCGCCCGCGTCTTCTGATGCGATCGGTTGCGCGAGCGCAGCGGAGATGCGATCGATGAAGTCGCGCCCGTCGTCGGGGTTGGCGATCGCATCGGCGCCTTCGTGCGCGAACCGGTTGCCGGTGATACGCAGATCGGGATTGGCGGCAAATTGCTCGGCGAGGCTGCGCTGGAATCGTTCGAGTTCGTCGGGAGGCGTGTCCTGGTCGAGCGCCACCCGGCCAACCTGCAGGTGCAGCTTCGAAAAAAGCTCACGCGTATCCACGGTGCCTCCCCGACGCGCCGCGGTGCGGTCGCCAGCGCTCTATGCCGTCAAATGGTCACGGCACTTATACACCGTTCGCTACGCGCAGATTCTCAAATCGTTGTTCGATCGTCGCGAAGGTGGGGATAAAACGGAGAGACCAGCTGGACAGTTCGATCAGCGACGAGGACGAAAAGCAAACCACGGAGGACACTGAAACGAGAAAACGGAGAACACAGATTCTTATTTGAAAAATTCCGTGTCCTCCGTGTCCTTCGTCTGTGCCCTCCGTGGTAGAGCTTTTGGCAGTCTACTTCGGCATCGCCAGAAGTTTTTCCGGATCGACGCGGAACACCAGGTACTGAATGCCGCCGGCATCAATCGACGACCACACGTGACCGAGTCCCGGCGGGATGATCTGAATATCGCCCGGCCCCAGTTTGCTGCTCTTTGGATTCTGCAGCGGCGTGGTGCTGCTCATGCCGGGACCGATCGTCGTCGACGTGTCCTGATGCGTGCCGTTGACCAGCGTGCCGGTCGCCTGCGTCCCCGATCCTTTGAGCACGTAGTAAATCTCAGTGACCTTGTCGTGGCTCAGGACGCGCGTATCGGGCCCGGCGGGCCGCGCCACGACGGCCACCGCGACGTTGTACTTCATCAGGTCGGCGACGTTGACGAGGCGATCGTTCACCGTCACGCCGGGCGTGAGCGCCGCAATCCCGCGCTTGACGGCTTCCTGGATTTCCGGCGACTTGATGTCGGTTGCCGGCATCGGCGGCTTCCCTTCCTGCGCGACTGCCGATGCGACGGGCAACAGCACCGCCACTGCCAGGATGTGAATGAGAGACTGACGTCGCATCGCTACTCCTTCGCCTCGCGGGCTTCGAACCGGATGTTCAGATAGGTGATCGACTTCGATTCTTTGATCCCATGCGGCACCCCAGGCGGGATGAACACGAGATCGCCGGCTTTGATCGTCCGCTCGACGCCGCCGCGAATGCCGCTGCCGCTGAATTCGCCGGCGCTCGCGCCCGGTTTCGGATCGATCAGCGTGCCACCGGTGGCCACCGTGCCGGTGCCCTCGCGCACGACCCAGACTTCGGTGATGCGGCCGTGCTGCAGCGCCGTTTCAGCGCCCGCGATGTGCCGCACGTTGATGCTGAAGACGCCGCCTTCGAGCACGCGCTGCGTGATCAGTCCCTTTTCAGTGATCTCGCGCGCGACGCGCTCGAGATCCGCGGTGGGAAAATCGACCGCGTGATCCTTCGGCGCCGGCGGCGCCCCGGCTGTCTGCGCGAAGCCGGCGATCGGTGCAACCGCGAGTAGAGCCGTCAGTAGAACCGTGCGTGTCATGTTGCCTCTTTCTTCCACTGGCCGCGGGGCCCCACCCCCGCGGCGAACTGACGCCGATGCTCGGCCTCGGATCTGCTTGTCTTCGGCCTCGCGATAGCCGCAGGCGCTTCTTTTCCTTACCTGCCCCACCTGCCCTACCTGCCCTTCCCGCCCGCATTTCTTCCACTAGCCGCGGGGCCCCACCCCCGCGGCGAACTGACGCCGATCCCTCGCCTCGGATTTCCATGTCCTCGGCTCGGGATGGCCGCAGGCGCTTCTTTTCCCTACCTGCCCTACCCGCCCTACCTGCCCTACCTGCCCTATTTCTTTGCCGCCGTCGGCTCGAACCGGTAAACGAGATACGAGATCGGCCCGTCCAGCTGACTGAAGCGATGCGCCATGCCGGCCGGCACGATGATCACGTCTTTCGGCCCGACGTGACGGCTGCTGCCGCCGACGTGCGTGCCGGTGTGGCTCATGCCGGCGCCGAGCCGCGTCAAATCGTTTTCCTTGGGATCCTGCAGCGTGCCGCCGGTCGTCAGCGTGCCGGAGCCTTCGGTGATCTGGTAGATCTCCGTCACGTGATCGTGAATCAGCGCGCTCGTCTCCGCTTTTTCGCGGTGCAGGACGGCGACGGTGGCATTGCCGCCCTGGATCGCCGTGGTCTTCACCATCGTGTCCACGGTGCTGCTGGCGATCGCCTGTTTCAGCGTCGCGTCGAGCTCTCCCGCGCTGACGACGGTTGCGGTTGCAGCAGCGGGCCCTTGCGCCGCCATCATCCAGGCCCAGAGCAGTGAAATCGGAATCAGCATGCGGCAGATCCTAATCGAAGCAGGCACCCGGTCTGCGCGGCTTGCTTTCTTTCTTTCACTTGCGCTGGGGCCCCACCCCCAGCGCGAACTGACGCCGATGCTCGGCCTCAGATTTACTGTCTTCGGCCTCGCATAGCCGCAGGCGCTCTCTACGACCTGCCCCACCTGCCCTTCCCGCCTGACCTGCCCGACTTTCTTCTGCTTGCCTGGGGCCCCACCCCCAGCGCGAACTGACGCTGATGCTCGCCTTCGGATTCACTTGTCCTCAGGCTCGTCCCTCGGCGTTGCTCGGGACGACCTGAGCCTGTCGAAGGTCGCATGGCCGCAGGCGCTGTTCCGAGTCCCGAGTCCCAGTCCTCCAGTCCCTAGTCCCTAGTCCCCAGCCCCAGCCCCGAGCCCCATACAATGTCCCCAATGCTGGAGCCCATGCTGGCGTCGCTGATGGACGCCCCGCTGACCGATCCGAACCTCGTCTACGAGCCGAAATACGATGGGATCCGCGGCATCGCCGAGGTGCCGGCCGGCGGCACCGGCGTCCGCATCTGGTCGCGGCTCGGGAACGAGAAGACGGCGCAGTTTCCGGAGATCGCCGAGGCGCTCGCGCACTGGGCGCGCCGGCGCAAGGAACCGGTCGTGCTCGACGGGGAGATCGTCGCGCTGGACGCCGACGGTCGTCCGCTCGGTTTCCAGGCGCTGCAAGGGCGCATTCACGTGAAAGAGATCGTGAACGCGCGGCGCTTCAAGCCCGCCGCGCGACGCGCCAGCCCCATCCACCCTACCAGCCCTACCAGCCCCACCCGCCCCAATCCCACCGCCTTCATCGCCTTCGATCTGCTGCGCGCCGGCGACGCGGATCTGCGAAGCCGTCCGCTCACCGAGCGGCGCGCCGCGCTCGAACGCATCTTCGCGAAAACGGGATCGGACACGCTCCGGTTGAGCGAGCAGGTTCGCGCCGACGGACGCGCCCTGCAACAGCGCGCGCTGGCGGAAGGATGGGAAGGCCTGATCGCCAAGCGCGCCGACTCGCGCTACCTCTCCGGCAAGCGCACGCCGGACTGGCGCAAGCTCAAAAACGTCCACGAGCAGGAATTCGTCGTCGGCGGATGGACCGAACCGCGCCAGACGCGCACGCACTTCGGCGCGCTCTTGCTCGGCGTCTATGAAGACCCTACCGGCCCCACCGGCCCTACCAGCCCTACGCCCACCCGCCCTACCCGCCCGAGCCTTCGCTACGTCGCCCACGTCGGCACCGGCTTCAACGAGCGCGAGCTCGATCGCGTGATGAAGCTGCTGAAGCCGCTCGAGATCCGCGAGTCGCCGTTCGCCAACGATCCGCCGGCCAACGAGCGTCCGCACTGGGTCAAGCCGGAGCTCGTCGCGCAGGTCAAGTTCACCGAGTGGACGGCCGACGGGAATCTCCGCCACCCGGTGTATCTCGGGCTGCGTGACGACAAGAAGCCCGAAAGCGTTCGGCGCGAGGACCAGATGGCCAAGGCGAATGTGCCCGCAGCAAAGTCGCGCGCAAGCGGCGCGCGTCCAGCGAACAAGACCGCGCCGCGCCCCGCGCGCGGGGTCAGCGACCAGGCGGCGCTCGCCGCCACCGACGCGCTCGTCGAGCAGTTACGGGCGATTGAGGCGAGCCGGCGCGACGCCGTGCTGGAATTGCCGGACGGCGACAGCCTCAAGGTCACCAACCTGCACAAGGTGTTCTGGCCGAAGCTGAAATTCACGAAAGGCGATCTGTTCCGCTACTACGCGGCGGTCGCGCCGTTTCTCCTTCCGGCGATCGCCGACCGGCCGCTGGTCATGAAACGTTTTCCCAACGGCATCGCGGCCGCGCCGTTCTACCAGCACCGCGCCCAGGACGCGCCCGACGGCGTGCGCATCGAGATGGTCAAGGTCGCCGAGCGCCGCCCGCACATCATCGGCGGCACGCTGAAGACGCTGATCTACACGACGCAGCTCGCGGCCATTTCCCAGGACCCGTGGTTCTCGCGCGTCCAGTCGCCCGAGCTCGCCGACTTCGTCGCGCTCGATCTCGATCCGTCCGAGGGCGCCGGCTTCGACCGCGTGCTGGACGTGGCCCGCTGGATTCGTGATGAACTGCAGGCGCTCGGCGCGCTCGGCGTGCCGAAAACGTCAGGCTCGCGCGGCCTGCACATCTACATTCCGATGCCGCCCGGCACGCCGTACGATGCCGGACTGCTCTTCGCGCAGATCGTCGCCACCGTCGTCGCGCAGAAACATCCCAAAGAGGCGACCGTCGAGCGAGCGGTCAACGCGCGCGGCAAGCGCGTCTACGTGGACTTTCTCCAGAACATCCTCGGCAAGACGCTCGCGAGCGCCTACAGCGCGCGGGCCAGCGACTACGCGGGCGTGTCGACGCCATTGACCTGGAAAGAAGTCGACGCCGGCGTCGACCGCGAAGACTTCACGATCAAGACCGTACCGGCCCGCCTTCGGGAGGTCGGCGACCTGTGGAAACCGCTGCGCGAGTCGAAGGGCGTCGACCTCGAGAAAGTTGCACGATACGTCAAGCGCCGTTAACAGGAATGTCGATCGGGAAGGACAGAATGAGCATCATGGCCCGCCGTCTCTTCACGCTGCTGCTCGCGCTGGTATCGGTTGCCGCACTCGCACTCGCCGCACAGACGCGGCCGGGCGGCACGCCGCATCGCCAGCTCCTCGTCATCTTTGACGGTCTGCGGCCGGACTACGTCACGCCCGACGTCATGCCGAACCTCTACGCGCTCGGCCAGCGAGGCGTCGTCTTCGCGAACCACCATTCGGTGTTTCCGACCGTGACGCGCGTCAACGCCTCGTCCTTCTCCACCGGCTCCTACCCGGAGCGCCATGGCCTTCTCGGCAACACCGTATTTTTCCCGCAGGTGGACGCCACGCGATTCCTCGACACGAGCGATCGCGAGAACCTCGTCAAGATCGACGCCGCCACCGGACAGCATCTGCTGACGAACGCGACGCTCGGCGAAACGCTTCAGGCCGCGGGAAAGAAAATGATGGTCGTCAGCGCCGGGTCCACGGGTTCCGCGCTGCTCCTGAATCACAAGCTCTCGGGCGGCGCGGTCTTCCACTACGAACACGAAGCGCTCAGCACGCCGGGCCAGTCGCTGGCGGCCGCCATTCCGCCGCCGGCGAAGACTGCCGGGAGTGACGTTCTGAACCACTGGGCGGTCGACACGTTCCTGAAAGGCATGACGACGATCGAGCCCGCGGTCGCGGTCCTGTGGCTGACCGATCCCGGATACGACCGCGCACGAGAAAGGCATCGGCGACCCGGCGACGGTCGAATGCCTGCGTAAAGCTGACGCCGAGTTCAAGCGCGCGCTGGATGGACTGGCCGCTGCCGGCCGCCTCGACGACTTCAACGTCATCGTCACCTCCGACCACGGCTTCACGACGCACACCGGCGGCGCACCGATCGCCGACCTGCTGAAACCGTACGCGCGGGCGATGCCGGATGGATCACCGCGTGTCCTGACCGGCGGCGACGGCGCGATTTACGTCCGCGATCACAACGACGCCGACATCCGCGCCATCGTCGCGGCGCTGCAGAAAACGCGCGGCGCCGGCGCGATCTTCACGGCCGGCGCGCCGGGCGGCGGGCTGTTCGCTGGACGCATTCCCGGCACGCTGTCATTCGACCTGATTCGCTGGAAGCACGAGCGCTCTGCCGACATCATCGTGTCGCCCGACTGGACCGACGATGCGAACGCGCACGGATTCAAGGGGACGGTGTCGGCGGGAGGCGTGGCCGGCCACGGGAGCACGAGCCGCTACGACGTGCACAACACGCTGATTGCGGCGGGTCCGGACATCAGGCGCGGCGCGACGATTGCCGCGCCGAGCGCCAACGTGGACATCGCGCCCACCCTGCTCACGCTGGCGAGCGTGCCGGTTCCGGCGTCGATGCAGGGCCGCGTGCTGCGGGAAGCGACGACGAGCGGCCCGGCGCCGGCGAGCATCACTGTCCGCACCGAACAGCAGACCGTGAAGACCGCTGACGGCAGCTATTCGGCGACCGCGTCGATCTCGTCGATTGAAACCGCGGCCGGGCGCTTCTGGTATTTCGACTGGGCCAGGGCAACGCGCGCGAATTGACGCGCGTTACTTGGCTTCCTTGAATCCCGCCGGAATCGCCACCGTCTCGGCCGGCACGTCGGTCGTCAGCTTGAGCACTTCGTCGGTCGCCGTCATGAACGTTGCGCGATTCTTCGGCTGATCGGTGTCCTTGTCCTTGTTCTGCTGCGACTGCGCGCGGCGCTTGGCCAGCCCGCCGATCAGTCCGCCAACCGTGCTCGGCGTCGGTGAGCTGCCGCCCGAGTCCTTGCCGGCCTTCGCTTCTTCCGCCATCTCCTCGGCCGATTTGACCGCGTCCATCGTCATCGTGGTCAGGATCGGCGTGCCGTCGACCCTGCCGCCTTCCGCATTCATCTTGGCGATCGCCTGCTTCATTTGCGGATACATCGCCATCGCCGCGGCCATGTCCTGCGGCGACGCGCCGGCCAGCGCCGTGCCGTAGACCTTCTGCGCGTATTTCAGATTGAACTCCTGCACTTCGTTCAATGCCGGATTCCTCGGCGTCAGCCACATGTCGCTGGTCATCACCAGGCCGCCGCTCTGTTCGAGCGTCTTGCCTTTTTCGCGGACCGTCACGGTGGCGATCGCCTGGTGGGTATCAAAGCCGTTGATGGTCTTCTTTTCACCGGTGTTCTTGATGGTGAAATCCACCTCGACTTCTTTCGCATTGGGATCGCGCTCGGGCGCCTTTTCAGGCGCCTTCTCGTCCTTCGGCTGTTCCTTGCGCGCTTCTTCGGCGGCCTTGCGCTGCGCGTCCTCGATGGCCTGGCGGATCTGCGCGAAGGTGGCCACCTTGTACGTCTTCTTCTTGATGTCGAGGGTGTAGACCTTCTCTTCGGCCAGATCGATGATCTCGCCGGTCGATTCGGTCAGGGTGATCTTGCGGTTGCCCTTGACCGCAACCGTCGACGTCACGCCCTCGCGCGCGGTGCGGCTGAACATGTTGACCATGCGACCCAGCGCGCCGGCGAGCTCGAAGCGGGTCTTGCGATCGGTCCGCACGTCGGCGTGAATGGCGAGTTCGCTGGCCGCGAACAAGGCGAGAGTGAGGGCGGCGACAGACCATGAGCGCTTCATGACCGAAATTCCTCCGGCACGGATTCTACACCGCGGAGGCGGAAGGTCGCGACCGACTGGCAAGGGAGCGCAGAAGTGTGACGCGGAGCGGCTATTCCTTCTTGAAGTCGCCGCTACCGAGACGGATGTACGGCTTCCCGTCGATCGACAGTTCCTCGATGACGTTGAACGCGCCGGCCGACACGATGTTGTAGGTGCGCCGCAGACGCAGCGTCTGGGCGCCGGACTTGATCGGCTGCGCGTCGAAGCGAATCGCGATCGGCGACGACCAGTCGCCGACGCTCAGCATCTCCATGCCGTTCGCGAGTTTTTCCTGGAGGACGAACGTCTTGCCGGCCGGGCTCCACGCCGCGACACCGGATTCCTTATACGGTCCGCCGCCCTCGATCGTGCCGTCGGCCTTCATATCGAGGAAGTTGCTGTCGCCCATGCGCGAGAACACGACTTTGCCGGCGCGCGGGCCGGCCGTGATCGCGCTCTCGCGGCCGGTCCACGAGAAACGCCACGATCCGAGGAAGTACTCGACGCCCTGCGTCTGGTGCGGCTGCGGCGGACTCGGGCGGTCAGCCGGATTGGTGGTCACGACCGTCGGCGGCCGCGTGAGCGGCTGCGGCTGCTGCGGTGCGGTTGCTGCGCGTCCAGCCGGCTCGCGCCTGCGGTCGCGACAACCACCAGGACAGCGGCCAGGCCCGTCATCCGCGCCAGTTCACGTGTCGCGATCGGCCAGTGTTTCGATGCTCGGGTCATTTCGCCGCCTCGGTGTAGTCGCGCCGGAATCCGTCCCAGTCGTCCACGCATGTCCAGTTCTCGGGTGCACTCGCGTCGCCGCGGCCGCTGAAGCGCGAAACCTTCGGATAGACGCACAACGGACGCCGGCGATCGACCTTCCCGTCCGCCGTGTGCGCCGAGACGAGGGTGTTGGGCGCCACGCCCGATTCGACCCAGCGCTCGAGCGCCGACAGCGCGTCGTGTTCCGGATCGACCGCATCTTCGGCTGAAGCCAGCGTGTAGGCGAACGTGGAATCGGGACCCTCGCCGCCGCGGCAGTGGTTGACGCCCGGCGCCATGTACAACCGGAAGAACGCCTGCGTGTCCGCCAGCTTCGCGCGTTCGTCCGCTTTGCCGTCGGCCTGCGCCGCGGCCACGACGCGGTTGTAATAGAGGACGCTCTCGCGCGGTTCGAGCAGCGGATCCGCCCAGCCGTGCCACATCAGGAGCTTGCCGCCCCGCGCCCGGAACGCGCGCATGTCGGTCTTGTTGGAGTTGATCAGATCGGCGAGCGTCGATTGATCGCATCCGCATCGCGCTTGAAATCGAACGCCTTGAAATCCCAGGCGCTGTTCCCGGGATAGACGACGCTCTGGAACATGTTGGTGGTGAAGGTGCCGACGCTGTCCGACCAGCCGGATTCGCTGCCGCGCTCGAAGCCCGGATAGAGACGCTTGCCGCCTGGCGCGTCGGTCGGTCCTTCATAGATCTTGCGCACCGCGTCCACTTCCTGCTGCATCAGGCAGGTCGGCCCCGCGGGCCCTTTGCACAGCAGCACCTTGGGATCGAATTTGCAGAGGCGCGGGTCGTTCAGATAGGCATCGCCGGCGGCGCCGCCATCGTGCACGCCGCACTGGGCGACCACGGCCTTGGTAATGAGCGGCAGCTTCGTCCGATCGACGTACTGCAGATGCTGCGCGCGCCACGCGAAGTCGACGATCTGCCGCGTCCAGCTGTTCCACGGCGCTCCGGCAATGATCCCGTTGTAGTCCTCGGGATAGCGCTGCGCTTCCATCAGCGCCTGATGACCGCCGTTCGAACAGCCGTGGAAATACGAGAACCGCTGGCTCTGTCCGTAGCGCGCGGCGATCAGCGCCTTGGCGGCGATCGACGTCACGTGATCGGCGCGATGCGCGTAGTCGGTCAGCTTTTCCTGGTGGTCGCGCGCCCAGTCCATGTTCGGCGCGGTGTGACCGAGATCGGAACCCGCGACCGCATACCCGCGCTGCAGCGGCCGAACCATCGAGGTGTACCAGATCGCACCGGACAGTCCGCCGTTGCCGACGCCGAGAAACCGGCCGTTCCAGCGCTCGGGCGCCGGCAGCCAGACCTCCGCGTGAATGTCCGAGTCGGCGGACGGCGTCAGGCGGACGTCCACGCGGCAGAACGCAAACGGCGCCGACACGGTGATCGTCTGCGTGCCGCCGCTCGGCGGGACCGCAAACGGCTCGCGTACTTCGCTGGCCGAGACGACGCGCGCATCCGGCAGCGCGAACTTCGCCAGGTCCGCGCACGACATGCCGGCAGCCGCCACGACGGGAACATCTGCGGGCGGGAGAAAGAAGACGAGGGGCGCTGCGGCGAGCAGCGCCCCGGTGAGAAGCCGCGTTCCTTGCATCCGCGAGGTTCGACTAGAAATCCAGCTGCGCGCCAAACTGAAAATGCCTCGGCTGATCGATGATCTGCGGCTGGAGCCAGAGCGGTCCATAAGTTTCGTTGACCGTCAGCACGGTTGACACGTTCGGCAGGTTGAAGATTTCCACGAAGGCCTGCAGCCGCTCGTGCCGCCGAGTTTGAAGGTGCGCGCCACGCGCACGTCCATCTGCCTGATGTAATCGTAGAACTGGGTCGTCGGATCCACCAACACAACCGTGCGGCTCCCGCCGCCCGTCAGCGGGACACCCGCGACCGTGCTGTTGAACGTGTAGTTCGAACCGATCGGGTTGCCCGGCCGCAGCTGGAACGTGCCGCTCGGCCTTGATGTCCCAGGGCAGCGGATAGGACGCCGACAGCTTGTAGAGGCCGCGGAACGGCGGCGTCTGCTGGCAGAAGCGCAGACCGTTCGGATCCGAATTGGCGACATCGCAGTTGTTCACCGCGACGCGATCCGTCGTGATGCTGCCGATCAGGAATCCGCCGCCCTTGATGCGGGCGTTGGCGCTGATTTCGAAGCCGTCGTAAACCCGCGTGTTCTCGGTCGAGAAGCTGCTGACGCTGTCCACCAGCCCCAGTTTCTCCGGCTTCAGGTTGTACAGCGTGATCACTTCCCCGCCGCCGTTCGGCAGGCGCGGATCGGCAGGCGCGGTGATCGTATAGGGCGTGTAATCGGTCGCCGGATTCGACGAGCAGGTTGCGCGTCAGCGACTGGTCGTAGAACGTCCGGTGATAGTACGCCGCCGTCATCGACAGATTGTTCATCAGCTGATGAACAATCGCCGAGGTTCTCTTCCCAGTTCGTCGGCCGCGGCGTCTCGGGATCGAAGCGCGTCGCGCCTTTGGGAACACCGAAGTTCGAATTGCGCGACGGACCGATTTCGGCAAACTGCACGTTGCCCGATCGCGTCGAGCGCGGAGCCGTTGTTGTCGAGATCGGTCCACGACCGGTTGTCGGTCTGGAGCTGCATCGGATTGGTCGTCGCGGCGATGCCGGCGGCCTGCGACGCGACGAACTTGCCGATCGATGCCTTGACCGCGGTTCGCCCGTTGCCGAACAGATCGTAGGCGCCGCCCAGCCGAATCGCCCAGTCCGCCCAGCACGGCAGGCACGAAATCGCGGTCGACTGCCGCGCGGGCACGAAGCGGCCCGCCGGATTGGTCTGGTCCGGCACGGAGGCATTCAGGTAATCGAACCGGCCGCCGTAGGTGAGCGTCAGGCGATTCATCGTCCACTTGTCCTGCGCGAAGGTCCCGAAGATCGCGTTCACGTTGTCGAACCTGACCAGCGACGTGTTGCGAACGCTGACCTGCGTCGGCGTCGGACACGCCATTGACGTTCGAGTACAGCGAGCTGCGACATGTCGACGTTGTTGGTCTGGTTCTGACGCTGATAGCCCGGACTCGAAGCTCACGCCCACCTTGTAGGCGTGCGAGCCGGTGACGTACGACACGTTGCCGACGCTGTGAAAGATGTGATCGAAGTAGCGCGTCGGGTTGCTGTAGGCCACCGTCAACTTGCCGGTGGCGCTGTTCAACTTCTGCACGTCGAGCGGTCCGACGCTCTGCTGGTAGTCGTAGTTGTAGGTGGTCGTGTCGAGCGACTGCCCGTACTCGATCAGCAGCCGGCTGGTGACGACCGACGTGCCCTTCGCGACGGCCGAATAGTTCAGCGGTGTCGTGAGCCACAGATTCGCTTCCGGCGAGTAGTTGTTCGTGACGAAAAACCGCTCGGTGATGATCGTGCCGTGGTTGCCGCTGATTTTCAGCTTGTTCCGCGGCGTCATCTGCCAGGTGACGCGCAGCGACGCGTTGGGGTTGACGTGTCCGCCCGTGTCGGCGCGCCGGCCATCGGGCCAGTACGAATCGGTGGCCAGAATGTTCGCCTGCGTCAGCTTCAACGCGCCGAAATACCACAACTTGTTCTCTTGAATCGGACCGCCGATCGCGACGTTGTTCTCCCAGTTGAAATCGAGCTGGCTCGGGTTCTTGATGAACACCGCGAGCTCCGGCGTCAGGTTGCTCGAGCTGAGCGACTTGTTCGATCCGAACGCGCGCCACGTGCCGGACAACCGGTTGCCGCCCTCTTTCGGAATCACATCGCTGCGGATGCCGCCGACCGCCAGTTCCGCCGACTGCGTGCCGACGTCGTAGGTGACTTCGGCGAAGCCGAGATCGTTGGGCGGATTCGCCGTAATCTGTCCGCCCGCGCCGGTCAGCATCTGCGCGACGTTCATGCCGTCCACGTAGGTGTGCTGGTCCGCGGTGACCGAACCGTGCACCGACGCGGTGTTGATGTACAGGTCCGACAGGATCTGACCCGACGATGAACCGGCGGCGTTGTTGGTGGCGTTGACGCCGGGCACGAGGCTCATGCCGCCGTTGAGCGTGCGCGCGACGGGCAGCGCTTCGAGCACGTCCTGGTTGGCCACGAACTGGTTGCGCGTGCTCTGCACGTCCACCAGCGGCGACGCTCCCGCGACGGTGATGGTTTCTTCGACCGAGCCGATCGCCAGCGACGCGTTGACCTGCGCGGCGAACGCGCCTTCGAGGAGAATCCCTTCGCGCCGGGTGGTATTGAACCCCGCGAGCGTGAACGTGACCGAGTAGGTGCCGGGACGCAGGTCGATGATCGCGTAGCGGCCGGACGCGTCCGTCACGCCGGATCGTGTGCGCTCGATCAGCGCGGGGCTCGAAGCCTCGACAGTCACACCGGGCAACACGCCGCCGGTAGAGTCGGTCACCAGGCCCGCGATGCTGGCTCGATCGCCTTGCGCGCTGGCCAGGCTCGGGCATATGACGACAAGCGCGGCAAGACAAGCTGACGGCCGCGAATTTCACGACACGGTTCATGGGTCCTCCTGTCAGCAGGTGGGGGATCTAAACACGAACCCCATTTCGCGAAAGCGGACTGTTGAGCCGAACGTCCGGCTGGTCCCCGGCTGGCTCGTTCCGTCCCAGCGAAATTATTACGAACCGATGATGTCTGGAAACTACCTCAGATGAACGACTTACGGGAGACTGGCGCGACGGCCGATCCGGAAACGTGAATTTCAGCGCTGAAGCCGGGCGCGATAGTTGCGGCTGAGCCTGAGCGTCGTGCCGTCGTGCAGCGACAGCGTGAAGTCGCCGTGCAGCTCGGGCACGATTTCCTTGACGCAGTCGATCCGGACGATGGTCGACCGATGAATGCGCGCAAAGCGGCCGGGGTCGAGCCGCTGCTCGAGCTCGGACATCGTCATGCGGACGAGGTGCGCTTCATTCTTGACGTGCAGCCGCGCGTAGTTCGCGCACGACTCGATCCATTCCACGTCGTCCACGCGCACCAGCGTGATGCGCTGGTTGCGCCGCACCGCGAGGCGAACCAGGTACGGGCTTTCCTCGCGCGGAATCATCGCCGGCGGATGACGGCCGGGACCGGCCGGCCGCTCTCGATCGAGCAGCGCAATCAGCCGCTGATGTGTCTCGTCGTCGCCGGCTTTCGCCACGGCGAGCCGCGCCCGGTTGAGCGCCGACCCGAAGCGCTCGACCGTGAACGGCTTGAGCAGGTAGTCGAGCGCGTGTGTCTCGAACGCGCGGATCGCGAAGCGGTCGTGCGCCGTGACGAAGACGACGATCGGCAGGTGGACGGACGATACGCGGTCGATCACCTCGAAGCCGTCGAGCTCCGGCATCTTGACGTCGAGGAACACGACGTCCGGCTTCTCGGCCTCGATCAGCTTGACCGCTTCGAAGCCGTTCGCGGCTTCGCCGAGCAGGCGGATGTCCGGCTCGTGCTCGAGGCGCAGCCGGATCGCGTCGCGCGCCAGCGACTCGTCGTCCACGATGACCGCAGTGATCGGTACGCTCATGCAATGGCTCGCATCGCGCTGCGCCGGAACGGAATGCGGATCTGGACCACCGCGCCGCCGCGTCGCCGAATTGCCGTAGGTAAAGCGGCTCGCCTGGCCGTAGATATGTTCCAGCCGTCCGCGCGTGTTGGCAAGCCCGATTCCTTCGGTCGGCCCGGCGCTCGGGAATCCGGGCCCGTTGTCGCGCACGGCCACGAGCAGGGTCTCGTGCTCGCGGCTGACATTGATCTCCACGGTCAGGCTGCCGATTCGTCCCTGCAGCCCGTGTTCCACCGCATTCTCGACCAGCGGCTGAAGGATCAGCGGCGGCACCAGCGCGTCGAGCGCTTCCGGCGCGATCGACTTGACGATGCGGAGCCGGTCGGCGAACCGGACGTCCTGGATCATCAGGTAGCTGTCCAGGAACTTCATTTCCTGGATGAACGGCACTTCGCGCGCGTTGTCGTCGAGCACGACGCGCAGCAGATCGCTCAGCCTGCCGAGCGTTTCGGCGACCGCGTGCTGATCGCCCTTGAGCGCGAGCGCCGACACGGCATGCAGCGAGTTGAACAGGAAGTGCGGGTTCATCTGCGCGCGCATCACCGCGAGGCGCGCTTCCGCCAGGTCCGCGCGGAGCGTGGACTGGTGCATGACCAGGTAGAGGCCGAGAATCGCCCAATACGCCACCGGGTCGAGGAGACCCAGGTTGTAAATGGTCGCGATGAAGACGCTGCCGAAATTTCCCGTAGTCCTGGCGAACATGTAGTACGAGGTCGCCATCAGCAGCAATTGCACGAACGACAGCGCCGACGCATTCAGCATGTGCACGACCACGCTCTTGCCCCGGTTGTGCGTGTCGAACGCATAGCGCTTCGCCACGAACACGAAGAACGGGGCCGCGAGCGCGATGATCGCCCACGTCGGCCATGTCCTGTCGAAGACGTACGAGAACGTGCGCGGGTTGGTGTAGCGCGCGGGGTTGGTGAGCCGGATGAGATATGCGTTCGTCGTCTGCAGCAGGGCCAGAACCAGGCAGACCAGCTGACCGACGAGCAGGTGCGTGACTAGAGCAGACGACGGAAACCGTCGTCTGCTCTCGGAGGCGGCTATCACGCCGACATTCTACGATTTATTGCTGCAGGCTGCGCCTGGGTGATGCCTCGGGGGTGAAATCGCGGATCGTGGTCATCGACCCGATCATCATTTCTTCCCAGGTCTGGTCGCCCCAGCGGACTTCGTGCGTCGGATCCGGGTTGTCCTTGTTGCCGGCCGAGTTGTCGAAGTGCGCGATGACCTCCAGCTCGGTGCCTTTCGGCAGCACTTTCGGCTGGGCCAGCTCGTAGGTCGTCTGCCACCGGAAGTCGTACCTCGGCACCGACAGGAGCGTCTCGGTGCGCCCGTCCGGATAGTGGGCGATATACGTCATGTCCTTCCCGCGGACGTGCATGTGCGGCATCATCGCCAGGAGGGTGGTGTCCTCGGGAAGCTTCCGCTTCGCGCTGACTTCGTAGTTGGCCGCGCCTGCCGGAATGACGAACGTGTTGTTCGTGCCGCCGCCACCGCCGCCCACCACCTGCTTCGGCGGCTGTTTCGCGAAGATGAGGCCGACGCTCGTGCGGTCGCTCTGCGGCGTGCCGTTGGTCGTGTAGTGCATCTGGAGGACGATCTCGGAATTCGCCGGCAGGAGCTTGGCGACGCCCTGCGGCAGCACGACGCCCGGACGGCTCGGCACCAGGTTGCCGATGCTGTTGCGTCCGCCGCCGGCCTCGTCCACCGCGTTCGGCTGCGAGTTGGCCGGAACCGCCGATGCGACGATGTGATGCACGATGCCGCGGTTGCTCGGCCGGAATTCGTAGGCCTGAATCCACTTGTCTTCGGTGAGGCCGGTCGGAATCCGGAAATTCAGGTACGGCACGAGACCGTCCGCCGGAATGTGGTACTCCTCCGGCATCGTCAACACGAGGTCCGGCGTGCCGATCGTCCAGCCGCCGTCGTTGTAGTTCGGCGCCGGCGGCAGATCCTTGGCGTTGCCGAGCGGCGCGCCGCCGTCCACCCACGCCGCGATCGTGTCGATGTCTTTCTGCGCGAGCCGCGGATCGTTCTTGAAGACGCCGGGCGCGCTGTCGGCGTGCCATGGCGGCATCTCGCGCCGCGACACGCGCTGCTTGATGGCGCGGGCCCACGGACGAACCTCGTCGTAGGTCAGGAGCGACATCGGCGCGAACATGGTCGGCCGATGGCAATCGGTGCAGTTCTTATAAAGGATTGGTGCGACGTCCTTGGCGAATGTCGGAACCGGCGCCGTCGCTGCCGGTGCGGGCGCCGTATAGACGCTCGAGCCTGCCGCCAGACACCCACCGATGATGGCAACCCACAAGTAGCGTTTCACTCTCATCCTCCTTACTGCTTGCTGGACGACTTGCCGGCGGCTTCCTTTTCGAGGAAACGCGCGCCGCTCAGAATGCTGGGCAGAGCGTAGTTCGCTTCGTGACACGCGTATTCATACATCTGATCCCCGGTCGCGACCCACGGATATTCCGCCGTCCACGCGCGCGTCCACGTGTCCGGGTCTTCGACGGTGAACTGGTAGAGCACCGTGTCCGCGTCGAGGCGCGAGAAGCGCTCGACGACGTGAAGTTTCGTGCCGGACCCGCGATAACTCGTCTTGTCGGTGAAGTTGGTCGTGTCCACGACCAGCGTGTCGCCATCCCAGCGGCCGACCGAATCGCCCGTCCACTTCTTGATGGCGGGCGGGAGATGCTCGGCGTTCATGCGGACGACGCGCGCGTCGTGCACCATCTCGTTGAGGATCATGACGGTCGTGGGCGTCTGCACGATCTGCTTGAAGTTGTTGTAGAGAACCGGCAGCGCCGGCGGCCCGGAGGTCGACCCAAAGCCAAGGAGGCACCTTTCGGCCAGGGGTCGCTGCTCCGGGTTGTCGTATGCGCCGGCGCCGGTCGCGCCGCCCTGTTCGCCGGCCTCGGAAGTCGGCCGCTGCGCGGCGCGTTCGGCCGCGATGCGCTTCTCGCCCGCCGGCGTCAGCGCCGGAACTTTTCCGTCCGGCGGATCGACGACCAGCGACGACGGGATGCCGCCGCGCAGGCGCGCCATTTTCGTGCCGCGGTCGAGAAACAGATTTTCGTAGGCGCGCCCCACGTCGACTTTCGGATCGGGATCGCGCTTGTCGATGTCTCCTTCGGCGAGAAACGCCTTCGCGTAGGCCTGCGCTTCGGCCTCCGTGACGGTCTTCTTGCCGGCAAACGAAGCGGGCCGTTCGAGCGGCGTCACCGTCGCGGTGTTGAACATCCCTTGAAGGTCCGGATGACCGTCAGGCGTCCGGGGCATCGTGGACGCCGAGGCCGGCGTGGAAACCTTCTGCGGTGTCTGACCGGCGGCGTGCACGGACACGAGAACGCCGACCCCGAGGATCAGACCTCCGACGCGAGCGACCCGATCGAACGGCCTTGCTGTTGACTTCATAGCGTCGCTTCTCCGCTGACGGCCCTCATAAAGATGTATCGGTAGAACAGTCGGGCAGAGTGGATCTAAACATGAACCGGATGAGGAGGGATGACGTTCGGTCCCTGCCTGGCTCCCCTCGTCCCAAATTACTCAGGCTCTAGGGGTTACACGCTATTCGGGGCTCGGGGCTCGGGGCTGGGGGCTGGGGCTGGGGCTCGGGTCATGCAAACTCATTTGCCAGCTGCACCATCGCTCGCGGCGCCGGTCCATGGCTGACGAGTCGCACATCAAGATCCCGGGCCGCGGCGTGTCTGGATCGCTCTGCGCATGGCGGCATCGATCCACTCGTCGTCATTTCCGAAGGCGCCGCCGCCAAGTCTTGTGAGCAACACGACGTTCGATCCGCCGCGCTGCGCGTTGTCCACTGCGGCCCACAAGGTAGCTTCGTACGCGGATTCCAACACCAACGACGCGAAAGCCTGCCAATGGACGGCCGGCACGAGGCTGTAGGCCACGGGAAGCGCTGAACAGAACGCCTGCGAGACGAGCAGCGAATGAGCCGGTTCGCCGTCGGTGACTTCCACCTGGCGATGTACACCAATTCGCAGCATGCCCCGCAACGCGTCGATTTGGTCCGGAGTCGAGGCCTCGAGATGATTCGCGATCGCGTCAAGGCCGGCACGACTGCACAGTGCATAGCCGTTGCGCATCGTCCAGAGCGATTCGAGTGGAAGACCCGGCCCATTCGCAGCGCGAACCCGCTCGCGCAAGTCCTTCACGGAAACCAGTTCGAGTTCGCCGATGGCGTAACTCTTTCCGTTCACGCGCGACCGCAGTCGGCCGCCGTCGATCTCGAGGCGTCGCCGCGTGTCGTCGTAGCTTGTCTCGCGAAATCCGGTCAGACGCTCAAACCAGTCCATGAGGATCAACTGGCCACACGCCGGGCCGGCCGGTTTCCTTTTCGATTTGCGCGACGACGCGGTCCAACTCGCGCATGAGCCTTTGATGATGGCCGGTGACCTGCCGCGGAATAGACAGTGAAGAAGAAGTGCGCCCGGGCAGATTCGAACTGCCGACCTTTGGCTTCGGAGGCCAACGCTCTATCCATCTGAGCTACGGGCGCTTACGGAGGAGGCAATCCGCGCCGACGGAAGCGGCTCTGTGCGCGGACCACGACCACTGCCGGAGCCTTCGATTCTACCATCGGGCCGCGAGACCGTACGCGTCTGCCGTGTCTCAGCCCGAACGGCGCGCGCTCCCCCGGCGTCAGGCTGGCCGAAATGTCCCGCAGAGCGCGGGCAGGATCGCGCTGATCGGCTCCGCGAGGACGGCATCCGCGACGTCGTCGAACGGCGTCGGCTGCGCGTTGACGATCACGACGCGCGCGCCGGCGTCCTTCGCGACCGGGACGACGTTGGCGATCGGATAGACCTGCAGGCTCGTGCCGATGGCGAGGAGCAGATCCGCGCGGCTCGCCGCACGGAATGCCCGCTGGATGACTTCGGGCACCAACTGCTGCCCGAACGAAATCGTCGCGCTCTTGAGGATCCCGCCGCATCGTTCGCACGCCGGGTCGTCGTCGCCGGCGATCACGCGATCGAGCGTCGCGAGCATCGGACCGCGCCACGCGCACGACATGCACATCACCTCGCGCATCGTGCCGTGGACTTCGATCACCTGTTCGGGCGCATGCCCCGCCATCTGGTGCAGGCCGTCGATGTTCTGCGTGATCAGCGCGTGCAGGCGTCCCTGGCGTTCGAGCTCGAACAGCGCGCGGTGGCCGGCATTGGGAGCGGCATGCCAACCCGGATGATTGATGCGCGCCTGCCAGGCTTGCCGGCGCACCTCGGGATCGGCCATGTAGTCGTGGATGTTGGACAGCTTCTCGGCCTGCGGATTTTTCGTCCACACGCCTTGCGGTCCGCGAAAATCCGGGATGCCCGAGTCGGTGGAGATCCCCGCGCCGGTGAGCGCGACGATGCGCGTGGCGGCGGCGATCCAGGAGGAGACGCGGGCTGCGTCGCTCGTCGGAATCACCTGAGAAGTGTACTCATGGCTGGCGCCGTTGGCGCGTCCGCACCGTTGCGCTCCTCGGAACCGTCGGCTACACTCGGAGTCTCCCGATACGCGCCCGTAGCTCAGTTGGATAGAGCGGCAGGCTTCGAACCTGAAGGCCGGGGGTTCAAGTCCCTCCGGGCGCGCCACCCCTTTCCCGCGTTTCAAAGACCCGCCGTCCTCATCATCACCGCAAGCATTGGAGTCTCAGATCACAAGTCGGTGCCGTTACTCTCATCAGCAGCGCTTTGGAACGCCGCGTCACGCGACTTCTTCGGCAGCGAGCGGCGCACCAACACAACGAGATGGACACCCGGGCCAGCCATCCCCGCGGTAGCGCCCAAGCAGGGTGCCAACCGTGACGATCACTCGAAACAGCGCGGCTTGAATCGGCCGCGGCATGATGAGTGCGGTCTGTGTATGACGATGCCGTAAGAGGGTATGGGCCATGTAGAAGAGCGAAGGCCGCCCGTCGGAGCCTGCGTTGAGGACTTCGAAGAGCGCTTGAACAAATCGGTCGAAATCCACTACGGGCCGCGCATAGCCTTCGAACACCAGGGGTTCATTCCCGTCGTTCCACCACCGGTGGCTCGATCCGCGAGGGAACGACACCCGCTCTCCGGAGCCCGCGGTGAATCGGCGACCATTGAGCACAGCCGATAGCGTGCCGGATCTGACGAATCCTTCCTCATCCTCCGCGACGTGAAGATGGAGAGGAGGCCCTTGCCGATGTGGGGGGAGCGAACCTTTCATTTCCAGCCACACTTCGTCGCCCCGCTTTACACGCCGCAACGCCACCCGCTCGCCCGTATGCCGATTCTCGAGAATCAACTCGCGAACACCGCTGTAGGCCACCAAACTCTCCAGTTTTGACGGGCGCCCAGGCTTCCCTTCCAGCCCATCCGATTCGACGAGTCAGATTATAAGCATCCGCATCAAACGTGTCTTCCAGCGTGAGGCGCCTTCGCTTCGCGTTTCACCCGACCGCCCCGATGAGCTCTTGAAAGACCGCATCAAGATTTAGTGAACTGTCGGGAAGACGACAGTTCTGGAAACCACGGCCGGTTTAGATTTCTCTCGTTCAGTCCTCATTCTTGGTCTGGCGGCCAGCATGACGGCCGCGTATGGAGGCGCCCATGGCCACCGTGCCGATCAAGCCGATGTGTCCGCAATGCGAAAGCGCTGACGCCAGGCTTCTCGCGTTCAACAGCGCAAACGCATACGTGGATTATTTCCGATGTCCGCAGTGCGGCCACGTGTGGAACCAACCGAAGCCTGGTGAGACCGGTCCCATCAGAGACGTGACACGCGCGACCCAATCGGATTCGTTGCGGCAGCAGCGCATTCCGCGGGTCGAACGTCGTAGCTAGGGCTCACCGGTTTCCGGTGGCGGGCGGGGCGGGTCGTCACCGTTGCAGACCGGACACGGACCGCCCGGGCTGGGGCACGGCTGACACGTATCGAACACGATATGGTGAAAGGGTCGCCTCTCGTGCTCCTGGCAGATCCAGCGCACCCCAAAACACAACGGGCAACACCCGGTGTCCATGGCCTCTGGAGGTTACCAAGAGCGGCCCTGTCAAGACTGTCTGGTTCACGACAGTCCGGCGGCGCAGGCGGGGACGGGCGTCCAGCGCCGCTCACGAACGAGGACGGCCGAAGTACAGCAGATAGCCGTCAGCGTCCTTGATCTCAAATCCGCGCAAACCATCATCGTCGTCCTGGAGCGGTTGAAAAAACTCGACGCCGCGCGACGAGAATTCCGCGGCCAGCGCATCGGGATCCGGGACATGCAGGTAGGCGTCCCAGCGGGCAATGCCCTGTTTGATATCTCGCGTGTAGTTCGGCACGGGATCGACGCCGATGTCCTTGAGCATGATCATCGCCGCCCCGCGCTGGACGATGCCGAAGAAAATGTCGTCCTCGCTGGGCCCTTGAAACGTGATGTCGAAGCCGAGGCGATCGCGATAAAACGACAGCGCGGCCGGGACATTCCTGACGATGAAGAACGGCGCAATCCCGGAAATTTCGGGTTGAGTCACGTGCGATGAGGAACGTTCGGCGGCGCCCTAGCGAATCAGCTTTTCCTTCTTCATCTGCTTGACGGTCTGCTTCACCAGATCCTTGATGACCTTTTGGGCATTCTCGGGATTGGTGGTTTCGCTGACGCCCGCCCAGAGCAGCTTGTCCTTCGGCACGCTGAAAATCAGGTTCTCGATGACGACCTTCGTGTCCTCGCGCATCGAGCCGATCTCGTACACGGCGCCCCACCCGTATCCGTAGTAGCCCCAGAGCGATGAATACCCGGGCGCGCCCCAGTAGGTCGGCGTATAGACCTGCTCTTTTTCGGCGCTGACCAGCCGCAGCGTCACCACGGCCTCGACGTTCGCGCGCTCGAACCACGGCTTGGCCTTCGCCGCGTCCTCGAGTTCCGCGCGCGGGACCATGCGATACGCGGCCACGCCGTCCGCGATGCCGATCGCGGCGAGCTCGCGCACGAGCGCCTCTTCACCGGACATCTGCAGGTTGATGTCCTTGGTGATGACCAGTGCGGCGACCTTCTTCCCCGCCAGCGTCGTACCCGCTGCGTCCGGCGACTTCCACGTGCTGATGAACTTTGGTGCCGCGAGCAGGACCGCCGAGAGCGACATCACGATGACGAGCGCGCCGGACGCAGTGCGTCGCATCACAGCAGGCCTTGCTTCTTCATCTCTTTCGCCGCGGCCGTCACGACTTCCTTGACGAGCGCGTCGACCTTCGACGGGTTCGTGGTCTGGCTCTGTCCCGCCCAGACCAGTTTGTTCTGTTTCATCGAATAGACCAGCGTTTCGATGGTGACGATGGTGTCGGTGCGAATCTCGGTGCCGCCATACGCGCCGCCCCACCCGTATCCGTAGTAGCCGCCGCCCCAGTAGCCCCGGTAGTAGGGCGCGCCGTAGTAGGCCCCGCCGTAGCCCGTGCTCGTCGCCGTGACCTCTTTCTCCTTGCTGATCGGACGCATCACGACGACGCCGTTCACGCCGGCTTTCTCGAAGGCCGCCTTTGCCTCGGCCTCGCTCGGTGCGCTGCCGGGGATCAGGGTGTAAGAGGGCACGCCCTGGCCGCCGCGCTTCGTGATCTCGCGCGCCAGCGCGTCCTCGGCGGCGCGTCGCGAGCCTTCGTTCTTGTTCATCACCATCGCGACGACTTTCGAGCCCTCCGGCTTGAGGGGCTGGGCGTCGGGCGACTTCCAGGTCGAGACGAACGTGGTGGTGGCGCAGGCGGTCAGCGAGCCCGCGGCCAGTGCGAGAGCGGCGAGCTTAAGACGGAATGACATGCGAACTCTCCTCAAGGATCACAAGATGCCCGGACAATGCGCGCCACCTCGGGTGTTCGCGGCAGTCACGTCTGCCGCAGCCCACAACCGGACGCGCCGCACCGCGACAGGGCGCGGCCGTCTGAGCGACGAGGTTTGCGATCGTAGCCGAAAATGCGTAGTCGATCGGTCGTCGGGCTGACAAGAGCAGGCGGCGTGCCGCGCGTGAGCCGGAATCAGCGCTCTGGATACGCTGCCGCGCGGGTGAAGTGACAGGCCGCCGAGACACCGCGAAATGGGCCGGCAGCGACCGGCGAGCCCGGTCGCTGTGCTAGAATCTGTTGTTCCGGCGGCGCTGATTCTCAGCGCCGTTGGTTCGCCTTCCTCGCCACGTTCGCGTGGGCCGGTAGCTCAATTGGCAGAGCAGCAGACTCTTAATCTGCGGGTTGACGGTTCGATTCCGTCCCGGCTCACCACTGATTTCAAAAGACTTACGAAATCCCGCTGATCCGTCATTGGCACGCGAGGTCCGGCGGGGTCCGGTCCGACGATCCCGGCGCGGCCGAAACGGCCTCGGCGAATTCTTGTTCTTCAGTCTCCGCGACGGAAATCGTGTCGAGTCGGTCCACGCTTTACTGCCGTCCGCGGGCGGCAAGTAGTGGATGTAGTACTTCAGCGTGACGTTCGGGTCCTTGTGGCCCAATTGATGGAGACCTGCGGCGAGAAGCATCCGATTCAGGGCCTTCCGGACGTTGGACGGATCGAGCAGTGTCCCCGAACCACAAGGTAAACGTCGCAACCCCGTCAGTAGCTGCTGATCGCCCCCGCTGCGCCGCCAAGCACTCCCAGAACTGACTTCTCACGCCAGAGTAGCCCAATGTTGGCCTCCCCGGTTACGGCTACATCGGGGGCGGTTCGCTACTCTGATCCCCATGCACAAGGTGACGAGCATGAGCGTGTCTGAATCACACGCACACGCTTCAGAGGTAAGCCCGCTCGACGCGCCTGATGCGACCGAGGAAGCGGCCTTCGAACAGTGGCAGCGTCTTCTTCCCCGTCTCCGAAAAAAGGAGACGGAAGTCCTGGTATCTCGCCCTCACGCAGGAGCCTGAACATGATTTTCACCAATTATTCCGCCATCGGTGATCGGTTTCGCGAGGCGTCGTTTGAGATGCGCCAGCACTGCCCCCAGTGCGGCTTGTTGAATCCGCTCGCCGCACTCCGCTGCGAGTGTGGGTGGGACTTCCGAACACTGCGTGAGCGGTGGAGCACGGTGGCTGGATATGAAAACGCCTCCGCAACCCTCGGTGTGCGCGGACGCTCGGGCAACCGGCTCGGCTGAAGAATTAATTCGACAAGCTCGGGGGTGGGGCGGGGATCAGCGGTTCGGATCTTTCGGCCTCGGGATTCCCTGATTTGAGATTTCGGCGGTGGAAACAGGGTCGAGTCACGTCCCGAACCAGTCTGCGGGCTTGCCCTGCACCGTCCGGCCTTCGCCACGTGCCGCACGCCTGATGTCGTTTTCTTGATATTTGCCGGTGTGTGTTTCGGTGCGGGCCTCGTCGGGAGGGTCATGCTGTTCCGTGGCCACCGTGCGGACGATGTATGACACCCGTCCGCCTTCCGGTTGCGTTCGCGTACGGCGAGATGTCGTCGCCGCGTCGCTGTCCCGAAAACACCGCGGACGTTGCACAGAAAATGCGTCTGAATTCTGGCGCGGCGAGCACTCGCGCCGCTGTCCCGTAGTCACTTAGTTGCGGGACACTTATCGTAGACTTACGCGTTCGCAATGATCGATATCAGCGAGCGGAGGTGGATTGGCTGGCGTTCCACATGACGCGTGAGAACTCCCAGCCTCCATCAGCCCGCCGCGAATAGATCCATAAGTAGTTCCCAGACTCACGATTCCCCTCGCCTCCGCCCTTGGGGGTGAGCGTCTGGGAGTATGTGCCGCGATCGAGGGCAAGATCTCCGTGAACCTGGATCTCCTCGCTGACATACTGAATCCGAAGGTCGAACTGACCGAGGAAGGCACTCATGAACGCCACAGTGGCGGTCCGACCCGATACTCCAGGCATGCCTGGTGGCATGACGATCACATCCTCAGCCGAGACACCTTCGAAGAATGTGGCATCCCCTGCATTCTCTGCCTGCATCGTTCGTTCGCGGAGCTGGGTGAGCGTTCTGACATCGCTGTCGCGCATTCATATCTCCTTCGCCCAGTACGCCTGACACCTCGGCTTCGGCCGCGGGGGCATATATTCACACGCGCCACCGCCGGGCCAATTTGACTGTCGCCTATTTTGTTCCTGTCAGGGCAAAAAATAGGAAAGAACAAATGCGTGGGAAAATTGAGAAAGGCCAGTTTTGTCAATGATTTCGCAAAGTTCTTTGAATGCCCGGTCCTCGCACGCGTCCATCCACGGTCTGCAAAACCTCCACCGCCGGTTCAAGTCTCCAAATTTCTTTAGTCATAACGCCGATGCAGTTGCCTGAGGGATCCCTGAACCGGCGAACATCGTGAAATGTAGACGGCGTCGCCAAGCTAGGTATTGTTCTCGTCGTCCGTTTGAGTGACGCCTGGCAGTACATCTGTGAAATTGGCTGTCAGGAGTTTGGCTGACGCCTCCACCTCCGCACTGACGGCCTCGATAACTGGCGGTTGATCGTGATATTCGTGAATCACCCGGACCGTGCTGCCCACGCTCAGATTGGCCTGGAACCTGGCATCGAGCCGTTCGCGATACACCGACAAAGCGAATCGCTACCGCAGAAAGACAGAACTTTCTGAAAGCCTACGAACGGTTGGGAACATTGCATGCGGCGGCGTCCGAAACCGGCGTCAGCACCAGCACGCATTACGCCTGGCTGGCGCGGTCGGAGAGCTACCGAAAAGCCTTCGAGTACTCTGAGGTCGTGAATCCGAGTGTTCGGCAGGTTCGCGCCCCAACCTCGTCCCTTCGTTGAACCCCTTACGTGGTACGCTCGCTCCCGTCCCTTAACAGGACGCGCCATGGCAGACAAAACGGAACAATCGGCGGCGTTCACCTCCGCGCACCCGCTGAGGATCCTCCACCTGCTTCGGCCTCACTGGAAGGCGCTGACGCTCGCGCTGGTGGCCGTGCTCGGCGAAACGCTCACGGACATCCTCCAGCCGTGGCCACTCAAGATCGTCGTCGACAACATCCTGCAGTCGAAGAAGCTTCCGGGCGCCCTTGGCGGCTTCGCCACCGCGTTGTTCGGTGACAACGCCAATGCCATCCTGACCTTCGCCGTCGCCGCCGTTGCGGGCATTGCGATTGTCGGCGCCATCAGCTCCTACGTTGAAAAGTACCTGACGACGAGCGTGAGCCAGTGGGTTGCGCACGACCTGCGCCGGACGCTGTATCACCACATCCAGCGGCTGTCGCTGGCCGAATACGACGAACGGCGGACGGGCGACCTCATCACGCGCGTCACGAGCGACATCGGCGCCGTGCAGGACTTCATCGACTCCGCGCTGCTCGGGATGCTCGTCGATGTGACGACATTAGTCGGCATGATCGGGGTCATGTTCTATCTCAACTGGCGCTTCACGCTCATCGCGCTCTCGGTCGCGCCGGTCCTCTTCCTGGTCGTGTACTCCTACACGCGGCGCATCAAGAGCGCCTCGCGCGCCGTGCGCAAGCAGGAGGGCCTGCTGCTCTCCATCGTGGAAGAAGTGCTGACGTCGATCCGCGTGGTCAAGGCCTTCGCGCGAGAGGACTACGAACAGACGCGATTCGACGCCGAGAGTCTGGCCAACGTGGAAGCGGGGCTCGAAGCCCGCAGCCTCAAGGCCAAGCTGGCGCCGCTCGTGGAAGTGATCGTGGCGATCGGCACGTGCCTCGTGCTGTGGTACGGGGCGCGGCTGGCGATGGCCGGGCAGCTCAGCGCCGGCGTGCTGATCGTCTTCCTGATGTATCTCGGCAACATGTACAAGCCGATGCGCGACCTCTCGAAGATGACCGACACGGTCTCGAAGGCCATGGTCGGCTACGAGCGCATTCGGGAAGTGCTGGACATCGAAAGCCGGGTGCGCGACGCGCGGGGCGCGCGCCAGGCGCCGAAGTTCAAGGGGAGATCGAGTTCAGGCACGTGACCTTCAACTACGGGACCGGCAAGGACACGCTCAAGGATGTGAGCTTCACGATCGAAGCGGGTCAGGTTGCCGCGATCGTCGGCCCCTCCGGCACGGGCAAGACGACGCTCATCAGCCTGATTCCGCGCTTCTACGATCCGATCGCCGGGTCTGTCGCCATCGACGGGACCGACATTCGAACATACCGGCTGAAATCCGTCCGCGATCAGATTAGTTTCGTGCTGCAGGACACGCTGCTCTTTCGTGCCACGATCTGGGAGAACATCGCGTACGGCAAGCCCAGCGCCTCGCCCGCCGAAATCAAGCGCGCCGCCGCACTGGCGAACGCTGATGCCTTCATCATGGAAATGCCCGATGGCTACGACACCATGGTCGGCGAGCGCGGCGTGTCGCTCTCCGGCGGCCAGCGCCAGCGCATTGCCATTGCCCGGGCGATCATCCGCGACACGCCGATTC